>CAYZGU010000014.1:0-230940 GCA_964478165.1 uncultured bacterium
GTGAAATTGTATTATCGGTGAAGATGCCGATTACCCGTAAAAAGACGGAAAGACCCCGTGAACCTTTACTATAGCTTGATATTGAATTTGGGTTTAGCTTGTGTAGGATAGGTGGGAGACTTTGAAGCTGGAGCGCTAGCCTCAGTGGAGTCGTCCTTGAAATACCACTCTTGTTGTATCTAAATCCTAACTCTGGCTTGTATATCCAAGTCGAGGACAGTGTCAGGTGGGTAGTTTGACTGGGGCGGTCGCCTCCCAAACTGTAACGGAGGCGCCCTATGGTTCCCTCAGCGCGATTGGAAACCGCGCGTAGAGCGTAAAGGCATAAGGGAGCTTGACTGCGAGACAGACATGTCGAGCAGGTGCGAAAGCAGGGCTTAGTGATCTTGTGGTACTGTGTGGAAAGGCCATGACTCAACGGATAATTAGGTACTCCGGGGATAACAGGCTAGTCGCGCCCGCGCGCTCACAGCGACGGCGCGGATCGGCACCTCGATGTCGGCTCGTCACATCCTGGGGCTGCAGCAGGTCCCAAGGGTTCGGCTGCCCGCCGATTAAAGTTCGGCACGCGAGCTGGGTTTAGAACGTCGCAAGACAGTTCGGTCCCTATCTTCTACGGGCGTAGGATATTTGAGAGGAGCTGCCGCTAGTATGAGAAGACCGTGGTGGACGAACCTCTAGTGTACCAGTTGTCACGCCAGTGGCACCGCTGGGTAGCTATGTTCGGAAAGGATAAACGCTGAAAGCATCTAAGCGTGAAGCCCCCCTCAAGATGAGATATCCTGCAGAGTTAATCTGGTAAGGCTCCTTTGAGATAAAGAGGTTGATAGGCCAGAGGTGTAAGCAGTGTGAACTGTTTAGCTGACTGGTACTAATAAGCCGAGGGCTTGATATCTTTTTATATTGTTGATACCCCTTCTATGCATTTGTTAAAGATTATATAGTTGGTTTCTTCCGGTGGCTATGGCGAAGAGGAAACACCCGTAACCATTCCGAACACGGCAGTTAAGCTCTTCAGCGCTGATGATACTTCGAGGGCGACCTCGCGGGAAAGTAGGTCGTTGCCGGGAGATTATTGTAAGGCATCGAGTCAGAGGTTTGGCTTGGTGCCTTTTTTTTTGCCCGCGCGAATTGTTCGGCCGTAGCCATACTAGATCGTACCTACGTCTGAAAACTGACCAGGACGTGGAATATCTAGGTGAATTTGTCGCATACTTGTTAGCAGCGTGAGACGCACCTAGGTTTTATCCGTAGCTGGTGTTTGTGGTTTTCGACAGTCGCTTTTGCGAGTGTTTGTCTAAAGTTTCCTGTTGTCTTTAGTCTGATTCTGATAATGACAAGATGAAGAAGTTATTGGAGCGCTAGGTCAACTGGTTATACGTTGAGGAGGCATTGGTGTGCTGGCTTAGATTGTGCCTGTTCATGTTGTGCGTTGTTGGCATTGTTTCTTCTGAATTATCATCCCTTTGCGCATTGCCGCTGGAGTCAGATTTATTTGGTGCCATTCGGACTTCCCGAAAATACATCAATCCCAAGGCGCATTATACTTTAGATGAGCTCGAGGAGTGTTTCACTGATAGTCTGGCAATCCTGGCAAAGAGCTGGAATCGTTTGCCAGCAGTCTATCAACGCGAATTTCAGGGGGTATTTCTTCGCCCGGGTGAGCATGGAAGTGCCTACGCGTCCATCCATCTGTCGAAAAAGTTTGACACACCACATTTCCGATTCCACTATACCACCAATGGTATTCATGCAACGCCACTTGAGGACGTTTCTCCAATGAACGGGATTCCAGATTATGTTGATATATGTGCGGAGGCAATGGAGAGGTCTTTCCACGTTCAGGTGGGGCTGATGGGTTTCAAACAACCTCTTGATGACTTTTGGGCGAAGGAAAATGGTGGAAACCGAAAATACGATGTGTACCTTTTCATGTTTCCTGCTCTTGGTTTTACCACAGCGGACTGGTACGGTGGACGTGTGCTTTCAACGGTTGCGACTCTCGGTCCATACTTCGCTATAAATTCGCGATTGTACGACTTTTTTGGAAAATCTGAAGGTGTCCGCTTTATTCAAACCACTTCTGCTCATGAATTTCTTCATGGGATTCAGGGGGCCTATAACTGGTTTATGCCTGCATGGTTCATGGAAGCCTCGGCGACTTGGATAGAATCAAAGGTTTATGATGGTGGTCGAGTTGAAGATTTCGATGCTATCCACGATCCTGATGAAATCGGCGAAACTGACGCGTATAATTACTATTCCCATCAGCTACGGCGGTGGTTTCTGAATCCGGATATTTCTCTTGACAGTCGGGTGCTCGATCACGAGTACGGGTCGGCAATCTGGGTTTTCTATATGACAGAGCGTTTTGGTGTTGATATTGTCCGGCAGTTCTACCAAGATACGACCGAAGGCAATTTCCGAGAGTTTGGAAACTTTTCGCAGGTGTTTATCAACCAGGGAACAAATATCGTTGAAGCGTTTAAGACTTTTACGGTCTGGAATTATTTCACAAACGATCGAGACGATGGGGAACACTATTTCAATGGACATCGTTTTCCACCCGTTGCTGTTCACGCCAGTGACATTCACAAGTCCTATCCAGTGCGAGTCGAATTTGATTCCGAATCAATGCCAGAACATTTTTCAGCTCGTTATGTTGTTTTTGAGCCACCGACCAGTCGCATAGATGAATTCTCAGTGAAGATTGATGGGGCGGACCTTGCTCCGATTGACATGAGCGCATTGGTTCAAGACGATCGTAGTGCAATCCAGGTTGAATTGGATCGACATACACTTACTGGTCTACGTGGCTGGGGGGCGAAATTCGTCATTGAACGGCAAGATGGGACAACTGAAATTCGAGAGGCCTTTACCTATCATCGTTCTCAGGAAGCTCAGGTAACCTTCAGGGGATTCGGCGTCGAAATTCAAAAGATTACACTCGTTTTGATTAACCTGAGGCCTGATGTTGAAGACGTGGTTGTTCCGGGTGGTTCCTACTTTGGGGGCTCAGTGACTTATGTCGCAGGGCAGTCACCCTCCGGCCGGCTTTCAATTCCAATCTTGTCACAGGGGCCTAATGGTGTGCGGATTCAGTGGGAAGTTGAAGATTCCAGCGAAATTCATGAGGTTGTCATAGTTCGGAAGCGTTATACCTCGCTAATTGAAACCGACGAAGATCGACCGTTTCAAACGTTCGCCGAGGTAAGAGGTGCTGCCGATCGCGATAGAAATGGCATTCCCGATGGGGACATCAACATTGTTGGCCGTGTTAATGCTACTGATGTAGGCTTCGAGGATCCCACAATATTCCAGGACATTGATTTAAGTAGTCCGTTTTTTGAACTTGAAAATACACGCTACTATTATGCTATTGTGCCGGTAAGTGTTTCTGGTATTATGGGTACGCCAAGCATAGCTCCGAATGGCATCTCTCCAGCGACCAATCAAGCCGAATTAGCGCCTGCTTTCTTTATTGAGACTCAGACCGGGGATATGGGAGAATGGCTTGTTCAAGTATTAGTGACGCGAGATTTGGCTGAGCGTCCGCAACTCGTGGTTACTTTTCCGGATGGGTCGGATCGAGCCCTTTTCCTGCGCCATGAATCGGATACTAAGTGGACGGCAAAGTTGATGCTGAATGGGTTTCCTCCGATAGGAACCTATACATATCGTATCGATGGTCAGACCGAATCTGATTGGATGGGAACACGTATATTCAAAGGGCGAACATTTCAATACGCGCCCCGCTCTACGAAACGGAAAATCATCATTGCGCCGAATCCTATATCTGCTTCAGATGGAAATCATCTCAATTTTTACCCCAAGGGATTGCAAGTGAGCATCTTTGACGCTCGAGGCGCCCTTATCAAAGAGACTGCTACCAGTTCAAAGTGGGACTGTACCAACCAGTATGGTGAAAGGGTACGGAGTGGTATTTACTTCTTTCACGCTGAAGATGGAAAGGGTTTTCATGATCAAGGGAAAATCTGCGTTATCCGGTAGGGCACTGGGCTATGTAACTAAATCGGGGCGTTCATTAGTATGTCAATGTTTATTTGTTCTACTTGCTCTCGGCGTTGCTCTCTTCTCTTTGAGTTGTGGACAAGACGGATTGATGCGACCGGACGGTGAAGTAAATATTCCACCGCTCAGTCCTCGCGATTTTCTTGCCGTTGATTTCCCAACAAACAATGGATCTTCCTGGACGTATGTTGCTATGGATACGGGGCATGAATTCACGTCTAGGGTTGAAGGCACCCGTGATATTGGAGGGTTTACGCACCGACAGATGAGTATCCGTGAGCTGCGTTTTCAACAGCCGCCTAATTTTAATCTCATGCCTGTGGACCACCTTTCCGCAAATGCGCTTTACTTTCGTTTTAATTCCGATGACTATTTTGGCGTTGCATTTCCCATTTCTGCGACGTATTTCGAAAAAACTCCACAGGCTTATTTGGAGGCAGCATTTGATGCTTTGATCCCTGGGCTCGAAAAATCTGTTCTCCACGAGAAGCACTTTCCCTATCGTCTCATCTGGGATTTTCCCCTGAAACTCGGGAAAGAATGGATTGTGTTTGAGAAAACGACGGATCCGGAGATTCGTGTTCTTCGGCGAGTTGTTAGCATCAATGAGTCTGTGAGTGTCCTTGCAGGTGCTTACAATGCCTATCTCATAGAAGAGGAAATTGAAGGTGTTGAAGGAACTGGTCGTGTTGAGAGCGATACGGAAGAACCTGAGTTCATTCCAATGGCGAGGTACTGGGTTGTTCGCAACGTTGGCGTGGTCAAATATGAGTATACTGAGTTCTTTGGAGTGGAGCAACCGGTTTTGCGCAGCTTTCAGCTAAGAGATGTGTATTTACCTACTGCAAATACGCGCTGATTGAAGTTCAGTACAATTAGAAAGGGAGGAGCCAACGCACGGTCAGCTTTTTGCACAAGGTGCATCATGCGATGTCGGTCGTAAGCTATCTCTCACTTGTCAACCACCAGGTTCAGGTTAGATGTTAAGTCTTCGTCACCGGAATATCCCTATTACCATCATCGGTGGTGGAATACACGGGTGCTCAATTGCTGCTCGTATCACTCGGGAGGTTCCCCATGCCGTAAAACATCTTGCCATTCTAGACCGTTACTCGCAACCGTTGCTGGCTTGGAACCGAAAAACGCGCGCACAGGGGATGACATTTCTTCGCTCTCCCGCTGTGCACCATATTAGCAGCGATTCTCTGGGAGTTGTCGAATACGCGCGAACTCGAGACCGGACGGATGAACTCGTTCCACCCTATGTACAACCTTCCATAAATCTGTTTTTTGACTTCTGCACGCACGAGATTGCCACACAGCAACTTCAGGGCGTGTATCACCGATTTGATGTTGCCGAGTTGCGCTGGGAAAAAGGAGCCGGTGCATTCCCATTCCGTATTATTTCTCAGAAGAATGAGGGCTTTCGTACGGCGTGTGTGATTCTTGCCATCGGTGCCGAGGATTGCTCCTATGTGCCAACTGAATTTGTTGGATTTAAACACCAATTCCCAAGGCAGATTCTGCATTCGCGCGAATTTAACCTATGTAGCTTGAAGCATACAGATCTCCAGAAAGTGGCCATTATCGGTGGCGGGCTGAGTGCCGCTACGCTAGCGAAAAATCTAACTGATTCTGGTGTAAAAACTGTCTTAATCACGCGGAAACCTATGAAGGTTCAGCGGTTTGATTTTGAGCCGTCATGGCTTGGTCCTAAGGCTTTGCGGGCATTCAGAGAGGAGCCTGATTGGAATATACGAATGGAGACAATTCAGCAAGCTAGGGGAGAGGGGAGCGTTACTCCAGAAATGGCTCAATCTCTTGCGGCGTCGGCAGCATCGGGGGACATTTGTCTCCTGATGGGTACGAGAATTGTTGAGATTGAGGGCCATCGTCAGCTGCGGATTACGACCTCCGAACATACAATTAATAACCTCGATCTTATAATTCTTGCAACCGGATATAGGTTTAATCTCCAGCGTTACGATTTTCTGTCCCACCTCATTAAAAAACATAGGATTCCAATGCTATCTGGTCTACCGCTCCTTGATGAGAATCTACAACTTCTGCCAGTCGAGAAACTCTTTGGGTCTGGAACTATTGCCCAGCTTCAGATTGGTCCCGCCGCTGGAAATATTGCTGGGACCGCGCTTGCGTACGAACGGATGCGCGAACAAGTACTAGGCACGATTCCCGTCTCGCATCGCCGTTAGCGATTGACACATGAAGCACAACGTCTAGGTCGGATCAGAGCATCTATGATGATTTGTTTTTTATTTCCTGAATTGTGGTATGATACTATGGCTGTTGTAGGCCCATCAGACTGTGAGCCGAATAAAGAGACTTGTGAAAAGATTTGTGGTTTTGTGGCCGATTGACTAAGAAAGGAGACGGATTTTGAGAGAAAGTCCTCAAATATCAGTCAGATATTTTGGAGAGGTTGTTGTCTTTGATATTAGAGGCTACCTCACACAGGATTCGGAGAAGGACATGGATTCTGCGTATCAACATGAAGGTGTACAAGAATCGGAAAAAATTCTGCTGAAATTCGACGCGTAGAGTTTCATTACCAGCAGCGGTTTTGGTCTCATTGTCAAACTGCTTTGGTGTACGCGGGAAAAAGGACAAGTCCTACGCGTTGTCCACCCTTCAGACCAGGTTCGAAAGATTTTCGATGTCATCGGATTAACAAGAAGTTTGAAGGGGATGCCGCCAGGCACACGAACGATCGAGATTTTTTCGTCAGAATCCGCGGCATTAGCTAATTTCTGATTCTGCGAACTGAGATTCGTACAGTTTGCTATATAGGCCATGTTGTGAAATTAGCTGAACATGTGTGCCCGATTCCACTATTCGGTTGTTCTCGAGTACGACGATTTGGTCTGCAAATTGAATCGTTGCTAGTCGGTGTGCGATGATAAGTGTGGTCCGTTCATGTAACAAATTAGTCAGGCTTTTCTGGATAAGCTGTTCCGATTTTGTGTCAACTGATGAAGTGGCTTCGTCTAGGATTAGAATGGGTGGGTCCTTGAGTATCGCGCGAGCGATTGAGACGCGTTGTTTCTGTCCGCCGGAGAGTCGGAACCCGCGTTCACCTACGAAGGTGTCGTAACCTTTGGGTAATCGCGCAATGAATTTATGGATGTGCGCAGCCGCAGCAGCTGCTTCAACTGCTGCCTGCGTTGCCCCAAGCCTACCGTATTTTATGTTTTCGCCAATCGTTCCATTGAAAAGGAATGTCTCTTGAGGTACGAGTCCAATTTGTTCTCTTAGTGTTTCTAGTTTCCAGTTGCTTACCTCTATTCCATCAATGTAGACTTGTCCACTAGTCGTGTCGTAGAATCGTGGCACCAGTCCCACAAGTGTAGTTTTTCCGACGCCGCTCGGACCGACAAAAGCAATAGTCTTGCCCGAGTGTATCGTCAGGTTTACCTCTTGTAATACCGTTTCATCCGTATATTGAAAGGAAACGTTTTCGAAAACGATCTTACCATTAATTCTTCCGTTGATTGCCTTTGGTCGATTTTTAATCTCAGGCGCAATATCCAGTATATCAAGTATGCGTTGTGCAGCAGCCAGTGCTTTCTGCAAACGTTCAATCTCATGGCTTACCGTCTCAATCGGGATAAAAAGTCTCCAGAGGAATCCGAGAAAAATGAATAGGCTTCCGATTGTCATATTTCCATTTCCATTAATGATTTGCCATGTGCCATACCAAAGAATTGCTGTCCAGCTTACTCCCAGAGTGAATTGCACTGTCGGGCTTACGCGCATCCAGAGACGAATTCCACGAATTATTGAAGAACGATAATCGGCGCATTGTCGTTTGAATCTCTCTGCTTCGTAAGGTTCGCGCGCGAAGGATTTGATTTCGAATATTCCGGAGAGGTTGTCTTGCAAGCGCGCGTTAACCTCCGCGAGTTTCGTGCGGACGTCATCATATATTCGGCGTATTCGAGCGCCAAATCGAACGATTATACAACCAAGAATTGGAATAGGTACGAGCACGATGAGTGCGAGTTGCCAGTTCATCAAAAGAAGCAGAATCGCGATACCGCAGAATGTTAATAGATTTACGACAATCATGCTTGGGCTGTGTGCAAGCATATCACGCATTGCGTCAACGTCATTCACTGCCCGTGACATTAACTCGCCGGTGCTACTGTTTTTGTGAAAACGGTACGACAGCTTCTGTAGGTGTGCGTATATTTGCGTGCGCATGTCATAGATAATGTTTTCGGCAATTTCATGGGAGAGCCACTCGGCGAACATTAGACCAATGCTCTTGATAAAATGGACGGCAAGCAGGCTCAGAGCAACCCAGTGTAGACGGCTAATGTCCTGATGTGTAATTACTTGATCAATGACGATCCGTCCTCCGACCCATGTTGGAACGAGGTTGCCAACGGATACGATTAACATTGCTATTAGCGACACAAAAAAGGACTTCCAATAGGGTTTGATGTAGCCGAATAATCGGCGATAAAGATTCATTAGGACTTGTCCTGTCTTACGGTGGGTCTAAAATCCAGAATGAAACGATTTATAGAAGCGATTGACCGAAGGCTTACCCAGTCAGTGTCGATTTAAGGCGCTAGGCGGGCGATTTAAATCGAGATTACATGGGTGATTATACCAAAATATTGGGTGATAGACAATACAGAATCCTGTTCTGAATTTGAGGAAATGTTGTGATGTTGAGCCTATAGCGTGGCATATGTTGCTAGGTTTACTGTTGTTCAGTGCCTTTGGCATCTAATGGTTTCGAACTTCGCAGATGGATTTCAAGTTCAAGGGAGTTAAAATGTCGACAGTTGACTTTGACGTTTGCTTTCAGAATCGACAATGCCTCGGTTACAAGCGGGTTGCAACTCAAGATCTGTTTTTCTTATTTGGGCTTAATGGGATTACAGATCTAGGAATTTGAAGGTGCGGAGCTGAGTGGTAACAACTCGTTGGTTCTCTTTTTTTTGGATGAACTTGCTACTCTGTGATATGATACAAGCATAGCGATAAGAATCTGAGACATTTTTAAATTTATGTTTGACCGAGTCCTTCCCAACATCAACAAGATTCTGATTATTCGCAATGACGGTATCGGCGATCTCCTCAACTCGACGCCAGCAATTGCGTTATTGCGTAAAACCTATCCCAACGCTGAGCTCACTGCGCTTGTTCAACCTTTGAATGCACCAGTGTTAGTGGGTAATCCCCACATCGATCGTCTTCTGAGCTTCGATCGGAGGGGGCCTCATCAATGCCTACGAGCGCGATTGAAGTTCTACGGCCAATTGCGTTGCGAAAATTTCGATCTTGCGATTGCGATGCGGACAGGTTCATGGCCGAATTTTGTGTCGTTCCTCTCCGGAGCGAGGTACCGCCTAGGACGCAATCGGAAGCGTTTCAGAAGCACTTTGACGCACGCGTGGCGAGGCAAGTACAGAAAGGGCGCTGTCCACGAAGTCGACCGAAACTTAGAGTTAGTAGGATTAGTATGTGATGGAGTGGGAGACCGACGAATTGTGTTCAATCTGCTGGAGGGGGAAGTATCGTCTGCCGAAAAGCGGTTGTTCGAGTGGGGTATTGGCTCCGGCGATCTTCTTGTTTGCCTTCATCCGGGTGCGAGCTCTTTTGACAAGCGCTGGCCTGAAGAAAGCTATGCTCAGATTGCGGATAAGCTTGTGCGTGAATATAACGCCAAGATCTTGATTCTCCGAGGACCTCACGAAGTTGATCTCTCGCGAAAGATCCAGGACATAATGGCTTTTTCGTCTATTGCATACGGGCCGGAGTCGATTCGTGAACTAGGTGCTCTGCTGAAATGTTGTGACCTCGTTGTTTGCAACGACTCCGGACCAATGCACATCGCTGCGGCGCTTCATGTTCCGATGGTCTCAATTTTTGGCCCGACGGATCATGTCGTGTGGAAACCGCTAAGCGAAAAAGCGACGGTCGTGAGACGTGATATGCCGTGTTGGCCGTGCAGCTCTCATAAATGCACAATTTCCTGGGAGTGTACAAAGAAGATGCCCGTAGACATGGTGTGGGATGAAGTTGAACGGACCATTGGTGAAAGTAATTAGGTTGGGAATGAAAGACTGGTTAGGAAAGACCATGTGGTTTTCACAACTTACGCTTTATTTTGCATGACGCAGGTTCGACATGCGCATCGTATTAAGTACATGGGGAACGGCTGGTGATGTTTATCCATTTCTTGCGCTGAGTCAGCGGTTGGTTGCTGCTGGACATGACGTTCGGGTTTGCGCATCCAACATCTACCGCAATCTTTTCGCCAAGATTGGCGTTGACTTCTGCGCCGTGGGGTGTCCTTTCGACCTCGACTATTTCCATGGGTTGATGGACTCTCTGGTGCAGATTAAGAATCCTCTGGAATCCGCAGTGCGAATTGCTAAAGAAGGAATTTTAGTCAATGCTGATAAGTGGTATTCGGACTGTGTCCAGGGGATGGTGGGCTATGACTTTGCGATTTGTCATTCGGCTGATGTGCCTGGCCAAGAGGCGGCGATTTCAAATGGCCTCTCCTGGTTGACCGTCAGCTATTGTCCGGGGTTCATCAAGACCGCTTATGAGGCACCATACCCGATGTGCAATCTCGGTTGCCGTTGGAACCTGCTTGGGTGGAAAGTTGCCGAGTGGTTCATGCGGAAGAAGGCAGATCCGATGTTTAATGCTTTTATCACTTCCGTGGGCGGGCAGACACGCGAATTGATTGGTGTTGAAGGCATGTATTCACCGCAGTTGAATCTGATTGCAGCCTCGCCGCATATCAGTAGACCAGCATACGACTTGCCGACGAACCACAGGTACACGGGCACGTGGTTTTTTGACGAGGTTGACTATAAAGTGCCTTCATCGCTCCAACAATTTCTAGACGCTGGAACGCCTCCTCTCGTCATCTCGTTTGGTTCCATGGGGGGTACCCGAGCGGTGGAAACGACACAGATACTCATTGAGGCTGTTGAGCAAACGTGTCAACGCGCTGTTATTCAGGCAGGTTGGGGTAATTTAAGATTGCCGAAATCATCAGACTCCATCTTTTTCGTCGAATATGTTCCACACAGTTTTCTTTTTCGTCAGGGTGTGTGTGTGGTTCATCACGGAGGTGCTGGAACCACCGCTTCAGCTTGCCGCGCAGGCGTTCCCTCGATTGTAATCCCTCATCTAGCGGATCAACCATATTGGGGTGAGCAGTTACGCAAACTAGGGGTGGCGCCAAGAATCCTCTATCGCCGGGAGATGACAGCTAATAGGTTAGCGAGTCGTATAAGGCAGGTTATTTCGTCAAGAGTGATGGCTGAAAGATCGAGTATGTTAGGCCAGCAAATTAGCAAAGAGGATGGTCCAGAACGTGCGGTCGAACTGATTGAGGCGTTTGCCCAAGAGCAGGTTAATTAACTCGAACCGGAAAACATGAGGAATAAGGAAGTTTACGCATAATCTAGCAGGCATTAAGTTTCAAGTTCCACGCATTATGATAAAAAACATCTTAGTCTTCAGTTTCAGTTTCATCGGTGATGCGGTACTTTCGACTGCGGTGATTGAACCTCTCCGTCGCCATTTTCCGGGTGCAAATATCTCGTTTCTCGTCGGTGTCCAGGCTTCTGGCATTCTGTGCGGAGATCCGACAATCGATCATGTACTCGTCTATGACAACGGTGGCAGGCACCGTGGGTGGCAGGGAAAGCTTCATCTCATCAGATTGTTGCGGAGTAAACGATTCGATTTGGTCGTTGATCTCCGGGACAGTTTTTGGTCCCGATTTGTTGGGGCAGAACATTGGGGGATGGCTCTTAGGGGTGGTGGAGAGGTTCATGCCGTTAGGCGCTATCTTGATGTTCTACAGAGACGTGGAGTTGATATTGTCGGTGCACGTCCTGGACTTCAGTTTACCGATGAGGAATTCGCCGAGCGCGAACGGTTTCTCGTCGAAAATCGGATTTGGGGGGATCGTCTCGTAGTCGGCATTCATCCCGGTGGAAATTGGCGCTACAAATTGTGGGGCGCGAAGAAATTTGCGCAGCTCGCGAATAGAATTTCGAATCGGTGGAATGCACACATTTTGGTGTTTGCTGGTCCGGATGAATATGCCTTGCAGTCCGAAGTGGCGGGTTTTTTGGATTTGTCGCCAATTCTAGTGAAGAACCGTGGTCTGCGCGGGGTGGCTGCGCTGATCGAGCGGTGCGATTTTTATTTGGGAAATGATACTGGTCCAATGCACATTTCTGATGCAGTCGGCACGCCAGTGGTCGCAATTTTTGGGGCGACAAATCATCGTCGGAGTGGACCGTACGGTGAGGAACACATCGTGGTGGAGGGTGATTTGAATCTGGATTGTAGTCCGTGCCACCCCGGTAAGCATCCCGGCGGTTGTCGGGCAGGAAGTTGCGCGGTTGTCGAGGCTGTGGCTGTGGAGCAAGTTTTAGACGCACTGGAGAAGATGAAAGCAGCATGAATTCTGACGAATCTTCGCGATTTAGGTTGGTTAGATTGAATCCAAGGCGTGTGTGCGAGCAATGATTCTCCCGTTACGCGCTGATCGCCTTAAAACTAGAAAGGAATTGAGATGCCCAGATTTCAACCGGAGATATTACGGAAAGTCGGTTATGAACTATTTGAGGCTGCGGGCTGCAAGCCTGAAGACGCTCGAGCGGTGACGGATCACCTAGTCGAATCGAACCTCTTTGGGCATGATTCCCACGGTGCTATGCGATTTTACGAGTACGCCCGTGCTCTCAGAGATGGTCGTTTCCAAGCTCGTGCTACCCCCGTGGTCGTGCGAGAGAACCCATGCACGGCAGTTGTAGATGGTCAAGGCGCACTCGGACAGATTGGGGCCACTTTTGCCATGAACCTTGCGATTGACAAAGCAAGGACATATGGTACAAGTACCGTTGTATTGCGCAATACAAGCCACGTGGGACGTGCGGGAGCGTATCCTCTGATGGCAGCACGCTCTCAAATGATGGCGCTTGCATTCGTCAATGCGGGACGGCTCGGCTACCAGATTGCACCCTTTGGTGGTATTGACGGGCGCCTTACGACCGATCCTATAGCGTTCTCAGCTCCACGTCGTGATTCCCATCCGATTCTTGTTGACATGACCACGTCCGTTGTGGCTGAAGGTAAGATTCGCGTTGCCATCAATGCTGGAAAAGAGGTGCCCGAAGGTTGGCTGATTGATTGCGATGGTAATCCGACCACGGATCCACGGACGCTTAAGGCGGATCCGCCGGGTGCAATACTTCCCATGGGTGGAGTCGTTGCGTACAAAGGGACCGCACTCGGCTTCGTTGTTGAACTTTTAGGCGGTGCGCTGAGCGGTCAAGGGTGCGCTGCAGGGGAGACAACGATGGTCAGTAACGGCGTCCTTTTCACGGCCTATAACATCGCTCATTTCGCTGACCTTGAGACGTTCTATGACGAAGTGGATGGACTCGTTACACATATCAAATCGAGCCGCCTAGCGGCCGGCTGTGCGGAGATATTTGCTCCGGGCGAACCGGAATTTCGCACTGCGAAACACAAAACCGTTGAGGGAATCACCATTGATGATACGACGTGGGATGCAATCTGTCACGAGGCGCGCGCCGTGGGCCTCAATCCTGGAGTTTGGGCGGTATAGGCCCGGGAGCGATGGATTTGGAAAGCATCAGTCATGAATCGGCTGGGTGTGTAAGGAAAACACTAGATGTTCTAGTTGTCGATCGCTACGTGTTGACTGTGATGTTGTCCTATTTGTCCTTGTTGTTTGTGCGTTGTCGTCCCCGTGGCACGATTTAATCGTATGCATCTGTCTGATGTGGAAATTGCGCAACGTTTGTGTGAAATCCTACCGATGTGGTTGACAATAAGTGCTTTTGTTGTTTGTTCGTCGGATTTGCTGGCGGAATTCGAGATTCGGATACTTCTTTCGATCTTGTATTGATGGCTGTCGAGTTTGCGGATTTTCTATCTGTGACGAAGGCACCGTGCCGTGAAAAACCGAATCTTATTTGCCTACAACCGTTGTGATGAATTCTGCTATGCCGAGATTGTGGGCTCGTACTCTTATGGCGTCGGAAATGCCTCTGTTTCCTATTCTCCCGGAGCTTAATCGTTTGCCGTAGATAATCTCCTTCAGTTGCTGCACACCATGTGGAGAGCTTCGGGATGTTTATCTGGTCTCTACTTTTCCCTACCAATCCCGTACTGTTGTGACTAGAGTCGCGACAATATCTCGTGAATAAAGAGCGGTTGGCGGTCTACCTCCATCGGTTTTAAGGCTGCTCTCCTCCTGTTGGTTTGCCCCGTTGTAAATCCAACCTCCAAATCGCGAGTCCAGTCGGCCGTGGATTCCGAACGTTGGTGAAGGTTATAGAATCGCATCAAGTGGCCAGCGGCTAGAGGTCTCGTTTTTCCGTTAGATGGCGATTTGGCAATGCCGGTGGTCTATGGTTCGAGGGTGTGCTGACCATCATACACGTTCTAGATTTTTATCTGGGGTGGGCTGTGTCGATTAAGTCGATGGCATCACACAATGGGCGTAAGGAGATCTTCGGCGAGCATGGCGTTCTTGATTCGAAACGTGCAAAACGATTTGCGATTAGCTATAGCCCACCACAGGTGCTGAGTCAATTCGGATCGCGTTGGAATCTGAGTTGTCATGAGGATAGGAAATTGCGAACTGCGTGTCGAGAGTATGGTTAGAGACTCGACGAACCCCTTAAGTTTGGCGCGCGTGGGGCTCCAGTAAAGCCGACCTAGAGCCCGTAATCCGACGGTCAATTTGGAGAATTAATCGATTGTCATTGTGGGATGGATTTTGTGGGGTGACTTTGCCGGAAGAGAGACCTATCAGTGGCGGAATCATGCGGAACCCAATGGTCCTGGAGTGGGACTATTTGGATTGCTTACAAATAGCTTTGATGGTATAATGCCATAGAAGCTATTTGTAAGCACTGTGTTCGTTATAGAACTCTTCTTTTTGACATACTTAGAATTCTAAACATGGTACTGTTTCCGAAGGAATTGAATGATTTGAGTCACAAAAAAGTTGTTATCAGTGTCACGTTCGTCGTGTTGTTTGTCCCCCATCTTGTATCTGGTGCGTCCAAGTTTCAGACACTATTGCCTTCCAATTCCGTTGCCACCAGTGATGATGCGCTTGCAACTTTTTTCAATCCCGCGGGCCTGGCAGCAGGTCGAGGTTCTAGCTTATATTATTTTCGTACCTACGCAGGAGATTCAGATGGAGATGATGCCTTCTTCGTTTCTACGCCAAAGACCGGTTTTCACATGGAATTCGGGGAAGCATCAGACGACGTTGAGTTCAGGCGATATACGTTTGCGAGCGGTAGTCGTTTGTCGGGCTCAATATATTGGGGGACTGGATATAGTTGGATTAATTCCGATGATGATGGCTACGACAAGTTTTCTTCTTGGTCGGTTGGATTGATGTTCCGTCGCCGATATCTTTCGTTTGGCGCAGTCGCTCGGGATTTGAATCGTCCGAGTCTGCTCGAAGAAAAGCGAACATATGATTTGGGCATTGCGCTTCGGCCCGGGACTTGGCGGTTAACTTTTTCTGTTGATGCTCGTAAGGTAGAAGATTCTGACGGATTAGACTTCAATTACGCGCTTGAGATTCGACCGGTCCGCGGGACAATATTGCGGGCCAGTGTGAATGCGGACAAGAGCTTCGACATCCGATTTGGTTTAACACTGGGTCAGGTGGGCGTTGGTACGTACAATCGTTTTGATGGTAAGAAGCATCAAGAGGGCGTAGGCTATCTTCATTTATCGAGTCTTCTTCAGACGAAGGTTCGAACGCGCAGAAAGATTTTCCTTGAAACCAAACTGGGCGACATTGAAAAAACATTCCGCATAGCAAAACACGATCCCAATGTGGTGGGGGCAGTGATTGGGATTGGAAGCAATGACTATGGTATTGGACGTCTGCAGGGAGTTCGAAAGGCTGTTAAAGATTTTAAATCGGCTGGAAAGAAGACAATTTTTTATGCTCATAAGTGTTCCACAGGTAATTATTTGGTAGCCGCGGCGTGTGATCAGATTATACTTCATCCTTCTGGAGAAGTTAGGTTGATTGGGCTGAGATCGGAGCTTTCGTTTTACAAGGGTACATTGGATAGGCTTGGCATGCGTGCCAATCTTGAACATATCGGAGACTATAAATCGGCAACAAATGTGTTTACTCGTGAAAGCATGAGCGATGCCCAGCGCGAAGCACAGAACTCGATTTTGGACGATCTCTATGACCAGGTGTGTGAGTCCATTTCCAACGATCGAGATGTGGAACGGAATGGGGTTAAGATGTTAATCGATCATGGTCCCTATACCGCAAGGCAGGCAGTTGAGAGTCGAGTGGTTGATCGGCTTGCCTATAGGAGTGAGTTAGAGGAAATTTCAAGGGAGGTCTCAGGTAGGAATCATTCATTGGTGGGGGCCAAAAAATATCTGAACACTGGGTTGCGTGACCACGATTGGAAAGTCCCTTTGCCGAGAATTGCAATCATTGAAGCGAACGGGATGATGGTTACTGGTGAAAGTTTTTCGGATCCGTTCACCGGTGCGCGTACGATGGGGGCTGCCACAATCGCTCGCACGATTCGACGCGTGCGCGAGGACGACTCCATTAAGGCCACTGTATTACGTATAAATAGTGGAGGGGGTTTGGTGCTTGCTGCGGATATCATCTGGCGGGAATTGATGCGTTTGAAGCAGATTAAACCGCTAATTGTTTCTATGGGTGATGTGGCTGGATCTGGTGGGTATTATATCGCTGTTCCAGCGCATACGATTGTTGCGCAACCAGGAACCATTACTGGTTCAATCGGTGTGATCGGCGGAAAATTCAGTCTTAAGCAATTCTATGACAAAATTGGCCTCCGAAAAGAAATCGTCAAGCGTGGAAGACATTCTAATTTCTACAGTGACTACGGTGATTACACCCCGGAGGAGCGCGTTATTGTTCGAAAACAGATTGCCGAGATTTACGATGATTTCATCAAGAAAGTCGCGGAGTCTCGTAATCTGAGTGAAGAGGAAGTCGATCGCATAGGCCAAGGGCGCATCTGGACCGGAAAACAAGCAAAGAAAAACGGGCTTGTGGATCGGCTTGGTGGCATAGATCTCGCTCTCTCAATTGCGCGCAAGAGAGCGGGATTAGGAAAACAGCAAGTTGAAATTATCCGCTTGCCTCGAGAAAATTGGGTAACACAATGGACTAGTGCTTTCAATGCCGTAAAGGAGTTTGCTGGGAGGGCGGAACGGAATCGCTCGAGGTCGGTTTTGAACTTGATGCGCCAATGTCGAACTTTCCTTTTGATGCCATATGCCATAAAGGTTAATGATTAGTAAAATGTGATTAGATTCCGGTTGCACCGTGGCAAATATGAGTTGCGAAGCCGACTGGTGTGTAAAAGATTTTTCCTGGCAACGAGAGACGGGCTTTCATGCGCCTTAACTTACGAAAGGCACAGACGGGAATCGATATAGCGGATGATGCGCATGTTGAATTAAGGCGTAAGATGGTTCGAGAGCAAATTGAAAGCCGTGGAATCGCTGACTCTGATGTGTTGGGGGCGATGCGAAAAATTCCGCGTCATCAGTTTGTCGAATCCCCGTGTCTAGAACGAATTTATTCTGATCGCGCTTTGCCGATTGATTGTAACCAAACTCTCTCCCAGCCCTATATTGTGGCGCTGATGACGGAAAATCTCCAACTGGACTCAGCTTGTAAAGTGCTGGAAATCGGTACCGGCTGTGGCTATCAGACTGCCGTGTTAGCGGAGATTGCTGATCGAGTATACACTGTCGAAATCATAGAAAATCTAGCGGATGGTACGCGAAAGAGGCTGGATTCCCTTGGCTATGAGAATATTCGTCAAAAAGTTGGCAATGGATACTACGGTTGGACAGAGCATGCACCTTATGACAGGATTATTGTTACAGCAGCTCCAAATGAGAGGCCCCATCGGCTCATTGAACAGCTTGTGGAGGGGGGACGCTTGGTTCTCCCCATCGGCGATGTCGAACAAAGGCTCGTTCTGATTCAGAAGGGCGATCGAGGAATCAGAGAGGCCGAAATCGCGGACGTGCGTTTTGTTCCAATGGTGGACGGCTAAGAGTAATTGCTCTCCAAATCTTCGATTCCATAATTATGATTGCACACGAGCTACAAGTCAATGAAGAATACCGTGAACAACACAACGAAGTTCTCCAAAGGCAGTGTTTTGGATTACATTGAGGAGCGAAATATGGTGAAACTGAGAATTGTCGTCTGTGCGATTAGTTGTTTCGTTTGCACTTATTCATCAACGGCTTTTGGTGCTTTTAACCATATTGGTGTAGGAGCACGGCCTCTCGGACTTGGTGGAGCGTTTGTTGCCCTTGCGGATGATGCTTGTGCTGCGAATTACAATCCGGCGGGCCTTGGTTTCATTGACGAAATTCAAATCAACACCACCTTTGCACAACGGTTCAAAGGGCTTATTGAGTACGCTTTTATTGGGGGCGTTTCACCACTTGGTACCGCGGGTACGGTGGGAGCGAGTATTGGTGTTTTGAGCGAGGACTCGAAGATATACAAAGAACGGACAGTGCGACTATCGTATGGCAAGGCGTTCTCTGAACGGCTTGCGTTTGGGGTGAACCTCAAATCTTTCGGAACTAGTTTCGATGAGAAAGTAGGCTCGGTCCAAACACTCTTATCAGAAAATCGGAAGTTTTTCACAGATGCGAGGTCTTTGGATTTTTCGGTGGATATGGGTTTCATCGTTAAACCGGCACCAGGTTTAAACGTCGGTATAGCAGCAGAAAATCTTGTGCCTGCTGATGTAAGTGTTTCTAAGTGGACTGAAGATAACGTTCCCATTAATGTTCGAATCGGCGTTGCATACAGTCTGTTGGCGATTGCTGAAAGCACCCAGCAAGAATCGCTTCGCAAGATTTTAAAGTCTGGTTTAGGGCTTATTGAGATCTCGTTTCGAGATGGAGAAAACCATGTGCATGCTGGCGCGGAAGTATGGTTAAACAGATCCTTTGCTCTTCGCGCCGGTTATGGGGTGAAAAACGCTACTAACGCCGCAACAACGATAGCGTTAGGTGCAAGCGCGAAAATTCCGCTGTCTACGCATGTGCTGCGACTTGATTATGCTTTCCAGATGCTCAGCGGTGACTTTAAGGACAACACAACACAAAGGTTTTCCCTAAACCTCATATTTTGAGGTAGGAGTGCAGTGAAGGCCGTGTTTTCCGTCTTGTGTTTTGTGGGACACTGGTGAATTGTTTCCCGCACGGCTGTGGACACGGCATCTAATTCCTTGACATAATCCCATGGAAATGGGTCCAAGCAAAGTTTCGGTCGGGTAGATTTCAGAGTGTAAGGTGTACAGGGCTTGGAGTGGTACCTTAGGGTCAGGGAGTGCGATGTTGAGTCTATAGGTGTCGCTCTCGAGGAATCGTCGGTAGTGCGTGTGTGTTCGGCCTGGGGTTTTTTCGAAAATATTGTCATTTTAGCTGGCACTTCGTCTTCCGGAATGGGAACCGGATCTGGCCAAAGATGTTCGGACAATTAGAACGTGATGTTACCTAGCAGTATATGTCGGATGACGCGTCTGACTAGGAGGGCTGTGAGGGGCTCTAATTTCTCATTTGTTCAAAACTAGGTTGGAACTTCCGCGTGTTCTTTTGCGCGGAGTTGAGTTTAAGATTTAGCCAAATTTTCGACGTGCTTATAAGGGGAAGTGAATGGCGAAGCCACTGCGAGTCTGTTCGATCATCTTCAGCATCATTCTTGTGCTACAAGCAGCAGGGACTAATGCTGCCGTTACATCGACTGGCGAAATCAACGTAATGGGTGACGATCAGGGAGTTGTTCCGGCGAGTTCGAATGTGACGTTGGTTGTCACTGTTATCATTGATCGATCCCAAGCTGAACCCGGGGAGGAGATTCGGACGATTGAGATACAACTACCGAATGGCTTTGTCGTTGAACCGTCCAATGTACAGTCGGTTTTGCGTGACGGAAGACAAATGAGTACAAGGGTGGAGATTCTGGGAAATTCCGTGCGGATCGTTTTCATCGATCTGATTGCTGATTTTAGCAATTCGGTGTACGAGATTGTCTTTGTCAGCCGGACGCCAAGTTGGGTCAGCCAGCAGGTCACTTTCAGAACACGCCTCAGAAATCAAGATGATAGCCCGATTGGTGAGTTCATTAAACCCGGACAGGCTGATGGAAAGGTGAACAATGATAGATTTAGCCTTCAAGTTATTCCGAATGTGCCACCTCCAGCTGTCCTGGTGCTTGAAGTAACGACCGACTTGGATGGCGAAAATGATGTTACTGTTCGCTGGCAGAAATCAGAAGATGTCGACGTAAGCGGGTATTTCATCTATCGTGATAATGATTCGCCGATAAACGTTGAGGATCGTTCATCGACGGTTTACCGCGATGTGAATGTTGTTCCTGGTACCCACAAATACGCGGTTGAAGCGTATAAAACTCCGCTTTTACGCTCTGAACGCTCGGGCGCACGTCGCATTGTTGTTTCTGCGGACACGGCTTCGCCCCGACCTCCGCAAAGATTGGAAGTTGTTGGATCGGGAAGTGAGATTAGGGTAACATGGGCTAGCAGTCTGAGCAGTGATGTGACGAGGTATCAGGTCTTCTTCGGTTCATCACTGAATCGGCTTAACCCGCTCATTGATGGAGAAATTCTCGCAGAATCCAACAAGGTGGAATACGAGTTTAGCGACTCTCGCCAGCTTGGAATTGGAATCTTTATCTATGCCGTTGAAGCGATTGACGAGGCTGGTAACAAATCCCCTATAGAGCAGAAGGATTTGTTAGAACTTCGCATCTTGGGCGCTCCTGCACCGAATCCGTTTACGCCGTTATCAGACAATCCCAAGTTTAACCGTGTTTTTTTTCCGGCGCGTGCTATCGAAGATGCTGAAGGCGAGTTCCTTGTGTCGATCTTCGATGTTAATGGAGCAATGGTTCGAGAGTTGAGAGCAGATGCAGGTATTCGGGAGCTGGAGTGGGACGGTCGGGATGAAGTTGGCGAGGTTGTTGCGAGCGGAGTATATGTATACCAGATACAGCTCGGGGGAAGTTTTAAAACGGGAACGGTGATTGTTGCGAAGTAGAATGATGAGATGCTGTCATCTGAACAAAGAATCTGAAATTAACACGTGGGCTTTATGTCTGGTGGCAACGGATGGGTGATACGTGGTTACGTGGAAATGCCTTTTCCCGTGGAGCCCTTTAACATTGACACTATTTTTGACGAGTGTTATACTGACCCAAACTAAGGAAGGAGCTAACTGCATAATGACACGCCAACAGAGATGGCACTATATTGGATTCACCATGATGCTCGTAAGTACGTGTGTCGTGAACACGGTCTGCGGGGCGGAACAATGGCACATTTTGCAAAAACAGGATCCAGAAATCAGAGATTACTTCTCCATTGCGTTTGCGAGCCCAAGCGAAGGCTGGGTCGTTGGAATCTCTGCCTTTGACATGGACTATCCGGGGTTCATCGGTCACACTGCTGATGGTGGTAGGACATGGACGAAGGCGGAAGTCGAGGTAGATCAGAATCTGTCTGATGTACACTTCTTCGACAAACAACATGGTTGGGCGGTTGGTTCTCAAGGAATGGTTGTTGCCACAAAGGATGCTGGGAGGAGATGGAACATCCAAGTCAGTAAGGTTAGTAACGAGCTCTATGGCGTGCGATTCGTAAGCGAGAAGGTGGGTTTTGCGGTTGGTATGGGGGAGACTATTCTTCAGACGACTAATGGCGGCAACACTTGGAAGATACTTCGGGGCGGACAAGCTGGTAGCGGAGTTGGCGATGATGATACGATTGTTTTTAAGACGATCTACTTTGTGGACGATTCAATAGGATGGGTGGCAGGTGTGCGACTCAGCCCATCTACGGGTGGCCAAGATGGCATCATTCAAAAAACGGTTGATGGTGGACAAAATTGGATTAATCAACCGACGGACATTGAGGACATTCTCAAAGACATCTTTTTTGTGAATGAGTTAGTAGGTTGGGCAGTTGGAGAAAACGGTGTCATTCTTGGAACGACTGACGGTGGAGATACGTGGAATAGCCAAACTAGTGGAACAGAAGAAAGCCTATTGACTGTTCAATTTGCCAGCAAAGATGTGGGTTGGGCTGCTGGTGGTGCGCTAGGTGTTAGTGTAATTATGTACACCAAAGATGGTGGGGAAACGTGGGAACAACAGGTAATCAATGACCCAATGCTGAGCAAAATTCCCATAAACGATGTTTTCGTGATGGACGAGAAGCATGTTTGGGCTACTGGGAATAATGGTGTGGTGATTCAGTACAAATAGCAGTACGCGTGCGGTTCAATCTACAGTTCATACTTATCGGGAATTATGAGTCTCGGAGTTTGCAATGGTTATTCAGTTTGTTGCACTAAGGTGCTTTTCGATCTGTGGCCTTCACGGGTTTTAAGGTTTGTTGTCCGGTGTCCGGACGAGGAGGGTTTTAAATGGAGTTTGCTGTAAGGATGAGCCGATTGGGAACTGAGTCTGCATTTGAAGTGCTGGCGAAAGCGAAGGCTCTAGAATCTCAGGGAAGAGAAATTGTCCATCTTGAAATTGGCCAACCGGATTTTGTAACACCGATGAATATATGTGAGGCTGCGTTCAAAGCGATGAAAGATGGGCACACCGGTTACGGTCCTGCTGCGGGATTGCTGGAATTTCGTGAGGTTGTCGCTGAACATATTTCGGAGTCTCGAGGAGTGGATATCCATCCAGACGAGGTTACAGTGACTCCCGGTGCAAAACCGATAATGTTTTTTACTATCCTAGCGCTGGCAGATGAGGGAGACGAGGTCATCTATCCGGCGCCGGGGTTTCCCATCTATGAATCTGTCATCAACTTTATCGGCGCGAAAGCTATCCCACTTCCTCTGCGTGAGGAAGTTAATTTTCGATTCCGCATTGAAGATCTTGTCGCATCCATTTCGGACAGAACAAAGTTGCTCATTATAAACTCACCTCAAAATCCGACGGGTGGGATTCTGTTGAAAGAGGATCTTGAGGTGATTTCGGAATTGGCGATTAAACACGATTTTTATGTTCTTACCGATGAAGTATATTCTCGTCTACAGTATGAAGGGATTCATGATAGTGTGATTAATCGTCCGGGTATGAAGGAGCGGACGATAATGATAGAAGGCCATTCGAAGACTTATGCTATGACGGGATGGAGATTGGGTTACGGAATTGCGCCGAAAGCGATGGCTGACAAAATCACACAATTGGCAATCAACTCCAATTCCTGTACGACTACATTCATTCAGATTGCTGGAATCGAGGCTCTCAAGGGACCGCAAGACTTCGTAAATAATATGGCGTCTGAATTTAAGAAGCGTCGTGACGTAATTGTGGATGGACTAAACGCCATCGAAGGTATCAGTTGCTTCAAACCTCAGGGTGCGTTTTATGCGTTTCCAAATGTGATGCGGCTTCCCCTGCCTTGCCGAGAACTTGCTGACTATTTGTTAGATGACGCGGGCGTTGCATTGCTACCTGGAACTGCCTTCGGCGATCACGGTGATGGATATCTCAGACTTTCGTACGCAAATTCCTTAGAAAATATTCTCGAAGGCTTAGATCGTATACAAGCCGGGATTTCAAAGATACGGTAGGGGTATGCCTCGTAAAGCGATCGCTCGTGTTCCTGCAAGTACTACGAATCTTGGTCCGGGTTTTGATGTGCTTGGACTGGGACTTCAACTCTACAGTACGGTGGAATTGGAAGAAACGGAAAGTGGCCGGGAGGTTCTCGTATACGGCATTGACACAGATAGAATTCCAAGTGGTAGCAAAAATCTCAGTCTCCGGGCAGCAGAATTGATCTTCAAACGCAGTGGACATGAACCTAAGGGACTTAGGCTAGTTCTAAACAACGGCATTCCGGCTGTCCGCGGATTGGGGGGTAGTGGGACGGCCATTCTTGGAGGGTTGTTGGCTGCTAATGCCCTCTGTGGAGAGGCTTTTTCACAGGCGGAACTGCTTAATGTTGCTGCTGAGTTCGATGGGCATCCCGACAATGTTGCTGCTTCTCTCTTGGGAGGCTTAGTTGTATCCGTGATGGAAGGGCCTCGAGTTCGCACGCTCCGCTTGGATTGTGCTTCGAATCTCCATGTCGTAGCGGCAATTCCGGATTTCTCGCTGTCAACCAAGGAGTCGCGTCGGGTTCTCCCTAAATCAGTCAAATTTGAAGATGCCGTTTACAATGTTGGCCATAGTTCCTTGCTCGTGGCAGCTTTTGCTACGGGTGACTTTGGTATGTTATCTTTGGCCATGAAGGATCGATTACATCAACCCTACCGAAGTCCGCTGATACATGGTTTCGATGAAGTTGCGGAGGCCGCTGCCCAGGCGGGCGCCTTGGGAGTGGCGTTGAGTGGGGCTGGACCGACCGTTGTGGCGTATTGCATGACTGCAATGCCTGCTGTGGCCGAAAAGATGGTTCAGGTCTTTGCTCAGCATCAGGTTGAGTGTGAGGTGAAGATCCTGCCTATTGATACGACTGGAGCAATAACGCAACTCGACCAATCAATTTCTTAGGTGACGGAAAATCCTACTCATTGCGATTTTTCCGAAACACCAGTGCGCAATTAAATAGACTAAGGTAGTTCAAAGTGCTATCGTGGTATATATCTAGTTTCGAGTCGAATTAGTTTACAAATACCTCCGAATCCGACCCGAATTGCTATAATGTTACCCACCGAATTCTTGAGTCAAGTCAAATCAGTTATGTCAGACTGGCACGCGCAGAAAATACCACATCTCTTGCATGAATTCAGGACTAATCTTGAACGTGGGTTGGACCGTGATGAGGTAGTGACCCAACGGCTGAAGCATGGTAGTATGTACATCGACTTGATTCCTGTACCCTCTCTCCTTTTAGTATTTCTGAAACAAATTCCCAGTGTTACTATAATATTGTTAGGGGCTGCTGGCGTTGTCCTAATGTACTTTCAGCATGCTGTTCGCGAGGCAATAGTCACCTTTGCCATTCTTGCAGTTCATGTTCTGTGGAGGGTCGTTCAGATTGTCAAAGCGCACCATCAGATTCGGACCATCAACAGGAATTTGGAACTGCATGTATCGGTTATTCGAGACGGTGCTATGGCGAGTATCGTCCCTAATGAGATTGTGCCAGGCGATTTGATTGTTCTCAATGCAGGAGATCTTGTTACGGCGGATTGTCGAATCGTCGAATCTGAATCATTGATTGTTGACGAAACACGCTTGTTTGGGACGACGATTTCGGTCCAGAAAAGTGCTGAGGATCTGTCTGAGGACGATGTTGTACCACCTGAAAATCAGAGAAACATGATTTTTGCGGGCACGCATGTGGTAGAAGGTCATGGTCGGGCGATTGTTGTGAGGACGGGAAAATGCGTGGAACTCCACAGTAAACACAGATATAGACCGACGCGGATTGACTTTCCGTCCGAAGCTGAAATTCAGATAGGTGCGCTGTATAACTATTGGAAGTATGGCGGTCTCATTGTTGCTGCGTTTATAGTCGGTTTTGCCTGGATGTTCCATCGAACAGATGTTCCGCCAGATTGGCCGAAACTGATTCTCCTCGGATTGGCGGTGGCGATGGCCTCTGTCCCTGAGGGGATTGCTTCGACAGTTCGATCGATTCTCGCCGAGCACGCCTATCGCTTGCTGCAAATTGGTGTTGTCATTCAGGGCTTCCCAACCTTAGAGAAACTGAGCAATCTAACAGCTCTGTGTATCGACGAAGTCGGTGTTTTTACGAGAGATGAGTTGGCGCTTTCCCATGTTTTCGTAGACGAACAATTGGTTGAGCGGAGCACGTGGGAACAGTGGTTCAAGGAATTGGAGAAATCCCCCGACAGCTGCCATGATGAGGCCGTTCCGGTCCCATCTCCACAATCTGAGGTGCCACAGGGATTACCGTTGCTAATTTTGGCAGCAAATCGATGCGCAGCTGGTAGGCAGTATCAGCATGGTGATACGGTCGGAGTCCATGTTCATGATGCACTTAAACAGGTCTCCGAGCGCATCGGTTTCGATTTACAAAGGTATGAGTCCGAGTTTCCCCTGATCGATGAATTACCGGAGACGTCAGCGCATCCGTACAGAGGTTTTGTGTTCAAAACTGAAGGCGAGAAACGTCTAAAGGTCATTTTTGGGGAGCCAGCAGCGGTGCTTCGAAATTGTCGATCTATTCAGAATAAGGGCGTGACCCATCCAATAAAACCTAATCAAGTGCAACTAATCTGGCAGACGATTCAACACCTAAAAAACTCAAAATCCCGTGTTTTTGGTATTGCACATGCCAGTTCAGAGACGCTTCAATCTGAAGAAATAGACCCTAGTACCACGTTTCTCGGGCTTGTGGTACTTACGCCATTCAATGATGATCAAGCTGGCGAAACTGTTGAATCTTGTATTGATGCAGGAGTTAAGATTGTAATGATGACTGACAAGGATCGACAGCTTGCTACTGAACTCGCTAAGGAACTGGGGATTACTCAGGACAAAAATGCTGTAGTGGAGAAAACGAATCTTGAGAACATCGGCAATGAAGATTTTCGTTCAGTGCTCAATAGGTTTCTCGTGTATTGCAAACTCTCTATGGAGCAGTCGCTTGCTATTGTTCAACATCTGAAATCCCAGGAATACCCGGTGGGCTTTTTTGGACGTTCTCCTAAGGACCTGCGTGCGATGAACGCTGCTGATGTGAGCTTTGCTTCTGCAGCACATGCTCCTCAGGTACTACAACGGTATGCAGGGTGCTTGATTCTGAAGGATGGCTTCTGGGTAATCGAAACACTCTTAAACCACACACGGGAGGCCTATAGTAACCTAAGAAGTTCAATGCGTTGGCTGCTTTCGGGTGTTCTCGCCCAACTTATCACGCTTGTTATTGGGTTTTCTTTGCATCAGCTATATGGTTTTCCAATGCCCTTGACTCTACAGCAGATTATCTGGATTCAAATGCTTGTAAATCTTATCCCGTCAATATGGCTAGGGCATGACCGTATCCGAGGTCACCTCACATGTAACAGGTCTCAGAAAACCCCGCCTTTCTTCCCTAAATCCTACCGCTTTGATATTCTGTTGCGCAGCTTGGTGATTGGATTGATGACAATTGTCAGTTTCGTTGTGACATTGGAGGCAATTTCTGGAGATCAGGAGAGGACGAAGGCCGTTGCCCAAACCGCAGCGTGTACTACCCTAATCTTTACCCAATTAATCTCAAACTTTCAGTGTCGCCGCCATTTCTGGGAATCTCTCGCTCAAAGAATAGTTGCTAATCCTCCTTTACTTTTTGCAATGCTTTCTTGTGTCATTCTTCACCTAGTAGTGGTTTATGTCGAAGCAGCTAACGGAATTTTTGGAACCATGCCTCTTATGCCAAAGGAGTGGCAGTGGATTGGTTCCTTCTGCATTCTCGCGTTACTGCCTCTAAATCTGACGGTCGGAAAAAGGCAGTCGTGATGGGCTTAAATTAAAATTTTGGATTCATGTGGCGACATCGATTCCTTAATCGATTTAAACTAGTCGCAAAATTTCATTTACCTTAACAACAGCAAAAGTGACACCTTAGTCCCTTGCTCAATTGTGCTTTCGATTTTTATGCTTCCATTGTGTTGCTCTAGGATTCGCTTGGCATTTGCTAGTCCAAGCCCTGTTCCTTGTAGCTTCGTTGTGAAGAATGGTTCAAATAGCTGTTCTAAATCTCCAGTCGTAATCCCGATTCCGCTATCGATAACATCAATTCGAGCGTGATTTGACTCCCGTGAAGTTATTATCTCGACTGTTCCCTCTTCCGAGATTGCTTCCATTGTGTTCAAAATGATATTCATGAACACTTGTTTTATCTTATTCCGATCAAATCGAATGCGCGGTAAGTCCACATCAAAATTGCGCATTAGCGTGATTTTGTGGTGATCTAAGTTGGCCTGCATGAGATTGAGCACTTCTTCAAGTGTCTGATTGAGATCGTGTAGCGCCGGCTCTAGCGCTGATGGACGTGAAAAGTCAAGTAGACCCTTGACAATTAGATCAATACGTTCGATTTCCTCCAGCATAAAGCTTATCGACTGTGTGTGTTTCAGGGTTGGTAGGTGAGTATTATTTAATAACATCTGTGCTAACATCCGCATAGAGGAGAGTGGATTTCGTATCTCATGGGCGAATGATGCGGCCATCTTTCCGGCGGTGGCGAGACGTTCAGTGCGGAGAAGTTCGTTCCGTGAATTTCGCAGGTTTCGAGTCATTTGATTAAACGCGCGCGTCAGCTCTCCAATTTCGTCGCGGGTTTTTACGTTAGCTTGCCCCGCCAAATTTCCTTCGGCCACCTGTTGTGTATACTGAACTAAATCCTTTACGGGATTTGTGAGATGTCCTCCGATGAAGTGACTAATGAGTGCAACTAAAGAGATAACAATTGTAGCGATTCCCAACATCAACCAGGTTAGCTGGCGCTTGGCTTCTGCAATGCTGTCCATGGGACGAAGTAGGCAGTAAAGCTGACCCTGTTTGAGTGGATCATAAATCGCTTTGTAGGGTTTTTGATTCACGATGACGTTTTGTGATACTAGTTCGCCGTTTGAGCCCGAGATTTTTCTCCGCGCTTCTTTGAGTTTCAGGTTGGGAATTAAATCAACAAGATCTCCAGCCGACAGCGGATCCATCGTTGTAAAGTTTATCCCATTGTTGGAGCCGAAAACAATTACTTCCACGGTGTATGCTTGCTTAACCTGTTCGGGCTGATTAATGTATCCCGTGTCCTTGATTACTTGTAACCACCTCTGAGTTTCACGGGCGAATTGCTGATTATATGTTTGATCAAAGAGAACAATCGTGATGATTGGTACCACAAGGAGAACGGCAGCAAAAAGCAATATGAATGGGAAAACAATTTTGTTCTGAATACTGTATCGTGGCATAGGAAGCACCAAACCGGTCAAGGATAGTCGGTAAGTCAAGATAACTAAAATAGATTAAGGGGTAAAACGTCGTGAGAACGCGGTGCAAATTTGATGTTGTGGGCTTGTGTTTAAACCCTACCTCACACTCTACTTTGGTTTTACACAATACATGGAACGATTTAAAGAAGTTGGTGTTAAAAGTTAAAATAGGAAAAGCTAATAATCGGCCTGAGGCGCTAGCCGGTGGGATTTGACCACTGATAAGGAGCGAGCCACATGAAAACGCGCGAAAGTATTTCCTTGGTTAATTTGACATCAGATTCAAATCCTATTGATGAGTATGTGCTTATTGGGCGATTCCAGAGTGGAGATCGGGAAGTTTTTAATGACCTGGTAATCCGATATCAGGGTAAAATCTACAATCTGGTTTACAAGCATGTTTCTAACCCTGAGATTGCCAAAGACCTCTGCCAGGAGATATTTATCAAAGCATTCCAAGCCCTACCCAGCTTCAAGCGGGAGTCAGCATTCTATAGCTGGATTTATCGAATTGCAATCAATCGTTGTATCGACTTCATACGGCAACAAAATCGCAAGCAGACTTTGTCTTTTGATGAATTGAACGATACTTCCACCGATGATGAACGCATCTTCAACGATTCAAAGCCACGGCCTCCAGATCAGGCGGAGACGAGTGAGCTTGGCCTGATTATCGGAAAAGCTGTTAGCCAATTGTCTCCCGGGCAACAGCGGGTTTTTAATCTTCGCTATCATGAAGGTCTCCAATTAAAAGAAATTGCTGCCAGGTTAGATAGATCAGAAGGCACAATCAAAGCACATCTTCACCATGCCCACCGACGTCTCCAAACTCTCCTGCGCCCCTATCTCCAAAATGAACCATTGGAATGGGCTATCAATTCTTAGTTCTTTATCACATCTTTCACAGACGGATTACGGGTCTTGAATCTGATGTGGCTGACTTCGCTGGGGTATTTCCGTTGGGCTTTGTGTTCGTTTTGACAGCTATCGATCTCGAGAGTGGTTTGGATTTGATAAGAGATACACTGCCGACTTGACGCCCATATTTCAAAAACGGCCCATTGTTTTGAATCAGGAGTCACGCATGAGTGCGCGGTAGAAATGGACTCCCAAAAAATTCGGGCTGCTTTGAACATTTTTGAAGAACACTCTATGTCGCGCGAGGGTAATGTATGGTTTCTAAGTGAGATGGCGCCTATTTTCGTTCGTTTGCGAACTGATTTAATATCTTGGTACCCGTCAACGAACAGTGTGAAAATCAGGAATAGGCTAGTCACATCAAGTTGCTGGCATTGGTCTCATGAGAAATGTTTTCGAAAGTTCTTCAGAATCTTACCATCTTATTCGCTAACAGCTTCAGGACCTTGTTATCAGGGCCTTGTGGTGTATCGGAATACGACAAAACACTGAAACGCGCCTCTCCTTTCAGTGTTTTGTCGTTTCTGGAGCTCTCGTGACTATAGCCCGCTGGAGTTATTCAGTGGGAAAGGGCTTAGAAATCTCTTCGAGGGTGTCTTGAAATTTCTACCGGTTGACCATTCGCTTAGGAGTGTGTCTCGAATTGCCGTGCCTACGCAGGAGCAACCGACTAGTTCTCCTGAAACATAGTCAACCAAGTGCCTAGGCAAACTGAACTGAGGACTACTTGGTAGGATTTGGTAGGCACCAGACTCTGTATTCTGGTATAGTTGTTTCTATAGGATACGATTTCTTCAAAACCCTTGATTCCGTTTGTGAGAGAGAAACATCTGGAGAACTTAAAATGGATTCGGAAGAAAGGGTGAGAAAAACGCATAGAGCCTGCGCGCACCGGAGAGCAATTGCGCGCACTCTATGCGCAATGTAGCTCTCCTATTTAGTTCCCTGATTTAATGGGGGTGGTGATCCTTCAATGTCTGTGCCCTTCGAACCAAGTCCGGCGATTTGGTAAACCGTCGCGTAGCGTCGATCAATAGATCCAAATGGGCGGTCATGCTCTTCTCCATCTGTGAGATGCGGCTCATCAGATAGGTCTGATTGCTTTGGTAAATTGCATTTCTAATAGTGGAGAGGAGATACATATAGATAGTATCTGCTTCGCTATCCTCGATTGCTATAGAAATGTCAAAAGCGTCTTCAAGTGTGATTCCTCTATTCTGAATGGTTTGTTCATGCTTGCCTAGGGCATCAATGATGTTCTGAATGGACACATCGGGTAGGGATGTAGCCGGTGCACCAAGACCCACTGTTTGGGCACATAGCGAACGACCAAAATCGACGAGCATATAGTGTTGCCACTCCTCTGTACTCATTTGCTCCCAGAACCGAGCAACGCGCTCGTCGACATCTCCCAAGGTTAAGGACAAAGCGGCGTATAGCTTTGCTTGCCTTAGTTCAATGTCCTGGCATGCGTCAAATATCTCTCCTAGCGTCATAGGATGCACCTGCTTGTGGTTTCAGCTAGACTAATAATATTAACTGGGGCGGAGCTTCTGCCTAAGTGAAGTATATCAGAGAAACGGAATCGGAGCAACCAAAAAGGTGTTATTTTTAGGCATTCATACCCCTGTGCTCTGTTTTGGAAGAGTCCGAGTTTCCTTGTTCTGAAAAGGTTCAATTGGCGTTCGATTGAAGTCACCGTGATCTCAACGGTTGATAAGAATCTCTGGCTACTTTTCGGCCGTTAGGAGTAAGAGAAACAATAGTCCTGACTATTTTGGGCTCGATACCATGTGATGTGCTGATGTCCCTTAATGTGATATTTCGTAATTCAAATAGAATTTGTCTCAGTTGTGTCGGTTGTCAAGCCTGACGGGACTGTTGACAAACGGGTTGAATCATTCCTGGGTGTTTGTGTTTTTTGAGTGGTGCGTTCGTGGCGCCTACGCAGTCTCGTCGGCTGATTACATGAATTACGCGTTCCATCGCAGTTGTTTAGGCCGGCTTTGGTTGGATTTTGGTTTTTTTCAGCCGATGGTGTGTTCGAAATGTTCAGGAGGATGTCAACAGTAACATCATTATTGACGCCTCGGATACCGACCGGATTGTCAGTACCATTTCTGGCGTCCTGTGCAAATTTCGACGGATGTCGGGTTGGCGCGATGCCGAGAGAAGGTCTTTAAGTTCTTATTGAAATGCAGATAGATAGGTCCACGAGATTGCTGTTTTTTCTCCGCATGACAGGTGTCCCTTTCAGCAGTGGCTGATTCTATAATTAATGCTTTCTGTAGGCTTGTCGTTTTGTAAGATTGGGAATTTTACTAGATTTTACCTTACTTCTCACCACTAACTTACTTCAAGATTCTGCTAGTGTGGTTTCTAAGGGCCGGGAAATCGGGTTTTCTGTCCATCTAAACCGAGATTAGTTAGCGTAAAATTCGAATTAATGCGAATGCGCGGTGCTAGAGATACCGAGTACAATGCGAATCATTACGATTGTTGTCATACTCCTCGCTGAAGTATTCTATTGTCCTCAGCTTAGAGCTGGTTCCTGGCATAATTCAAGCCATGAAGGGTTGGTTGCATGGTTACCTAAAAAAACTTCTCCTTCTTGGAGATTTTTCGAAGGCATCAATCATGATGGCCCATCATTATGGTGCGGAGAGATGTCCACTTCTCAATTTGTGACAAATATTGTAGTACTAGATGGCTTTGATGTTGAGATGTGTGTGAAAAGCACCCTAGGCAGAAGCGTTGTTCCTTTGGATGCGCCGATTGCCATTGTTGCTGGAATGGATTCGTGGTTCGGAGGTGATGTTCATATCACCGCAGACGAGAGCTTTCTCTTGGAGGACCTCGAAACAAAGGGAAGAAATCCCTCTGTGACAAGGAAGAACGTATTTCACACGTATCGCGCGGAACCTGTAAGTGATGAGGTGGAAGAGGTCTTATGGGAAGGAGTTTCGTCATCTGCCGTCGTTACGCCTGAAGGGGGATCGGTCCGGAACAATGCCTCCGCCCAACCCGTGGAAGTGAGTGTGGTTTGTGTGGGGGACATTATGTTGGCAGGAAATGCCGCGCCGATAATAGAAAAATATGGTGTTGATTACCCGTTCGACAGTACACGCGAGATTCTTCAAAAGGCGGACGTGGCAATTGGTAACCTAGAGATGCCGATTTCTGTGACTGGGGAGTCTGTGCCAGATAAGGAGTACAATTTTCTTGGTCATCCTAGGATTGTAAATGGTCTTGCGAATGCTGGATTTGATGTGCTCACACTCGCGAATAATCACATGGGTGACTATGGAGATGGGGCATTGTTGGCGACACTGGACACTCTAGCAGCCTCTGGTATAAGGTATTGTGGTGCGGGATCAGACCTACAAGCAGCCAGACAGCCTGCAATTCTGGCAGTTTACGACAAGCACATCGCGGTATTGGCGTATTCCAATACATTTCCGTTTGAATACTTCGCTAGCCAATCTAGTCCGGGTACCGCACGTGGAATAGCGGAATTCTTCGTTTCTGATATTGAGTCAGCCAAAGAGTGGGCGGATCTTGTAATTGTTTCCTTTCACTGGGGCGGTGAGCTTGTGACAGAACCTAGAGAATATCAGGAATTGTTTGGTAGAAAGGCTATCGAGGCTGGTGCAAATGTCGTATTTGGGCATCACCCTCATGTCTTGCAGGGCATCGAGATCTACGAAGGAGGGTTAATTGCGTATAGTTTGGGAAATTTTTCGTTCGGGTCTTACAGTAAAAACGCTCGGACGAGCGCAATCCTGCGGGTCAACTTTCAGTCCGGAAGGTTGAAACGCGCAGAGATTATCCCGATTAATGTTGCGAATCATGAAGTGGTTTTTCAGCCGCGACTTTTATCGGGTGATGCAGCTGAAGCTGTCATTAATGAAATCCGACTTCTTTCAGACAAATGGGGAACACAAATTACTACGATTGATGGTTTGGGTGTTGTCGAACTGCAGTCGCGAAATCATTTGGGAATCCAAATGGAATAGAATTTTGTAATTACGAAAAAGGGAGGCCGTCAACGTTTACAAAAGACGCGCTAACCAGATGCCAAACCAGAGCGCAGCAAACCCAGCGCATACGCTAAGCCCGACGTTTAGGAGTGCAATGAGGCAGCCGACGGACGTAGCAAGTTGAAAGGTTTCGTATTCGAAAGTAGAAAACGTGGTATAAGATCCGAGAAATCCGACGAAGATTATCATTCGCAAGCGGTGGTCCATAACCAAGTAATGTTCGGTAAACAAGGTAATTAACAATCCGAATAGGAAGGATCCTGTGATGTTGACGAAAGTTGTTCCGTAGGGAAAGTTGTCTGCTAGGCGTTGCGTCAGCCAACTATCGATCAAATATCGAGCATTGGCCCCAAGTCCGCCGCCGATGCCAACATATAAACATGTTTTTAGAAGAGTTAATAGGGATGCGTCCATCTTTGGTGTCACCATCAGCTGACTGATTTTACGAGTGTTTTCGCCTGTTTAGTGGTGCGTGTTGATTGATGAGCATTCCAATTTGTCGTACTTTTTCAGACTTCTGCACTCTCTAACTCCGAAAGAAAACGTTTGGAATTTCTGGTAAAGTGTAGCCATGCCTTCAATGTCTTTTCCTCGTTTTCCAATCCATGTGGCATTGTCAATTCGATGCTTTTCTCGGAACGATAAAGCTTGCAAGTAGAAGTTCGAGAATGGCATGACATGATTGGTCACATCTTAAAAGCACGGATGACCATGTATGTTTGACCGCAAATGAGAAAGTCAGAAGATTTAACGTTGAACTATGCTCAGCCACGATTGCTGCCGTGGTTTTGTCATGCTAGCTCGTGGAACCCTTGATGTGTGTCGGTCCGTGCCTATTGATTTCTTCGTTTTCTGTGCTTAACGACCGCCAGGAATTGGGAACCAGAGCCCTCCTGTCTTGATTGCTAGAGCTTTGTCCAAAGATACATTCACACCAATAACATCCAACTTGATTGCCGATGTTCGACATTGTCTAATTACTTCTGTGACCGCATGAGATCCTTTAGTCGGTTCGTCCGTTATCAGAATGAAACGTCGCTCTGCGCTCGAACGGAACCTCACGCGTTTGATTGATTTGAGAATCGCGTCGTATGCCCGTTCATCACCACCGCGTTGGATGACATGGGATTCCAGCAGGTTCTGGTACTTCTCATAATCCTGCGTTTGCGGAAAAACGATGGTGTCGCGATCCAAATACTTGAATGTGATTACTCCCAAGGTGAAATCAAGCTGTTTTTGCTGAAAAGTCTCCACCATGCGCGAGAGTTGTTTTCCTACAGCACGAATATTATCTTCCATGCTTCCACTGGCATCTAACAATAAGGCAATATCGACAAGCAGAGAGGTCGAGCCGTTTGCGATGTTTTTAGCAATTGTCTCTAGCGCGTCACCGATCTGTTCTTCGCGTGTGAGGGGCGGTTTTTCGTCAGGCATTGGCTCATGTAGCTCTTGTTTCTGTGAAAAGCCGCGTTTAATATCAAATTCGCGGGTCTTTGGAGATGTAATTGAAGTGTGGACTGTCGGCATAATCGACATCTCTAATAGCGCTTCAGCTGTTGGGTGGTTCCAAAATAGCGAATCAGACGTGGCTAGATTCGCGTCGGTGCCAAGCATCTTGGTCCTTAGTGGAAGCGGGCGTTCTATTTTTTCGATCCGGTCGATTGGCTTCTGAAGTTCAACTCTAGCGTGATTTTTGGGTGATGCTGGGTTCTGTGATACTGGCGCCACGAGGTGTTTTCTTCTGTGTGATGCGTAGAAACGTTGGATGTATAGGATCTCAATCGGTGCCATAGTGATTGACTCAGGCACTGGTGGAGGCCGATACCAGTGCGGCAGTCGAATGTTTGTGACAGTGATTGCAATGAGGTGTAAGAGTAGGGATATCAGGAACGAGGTTCGCGTGTGCTGCCGAAATTGTGATTGCATGTCCATGGCGAGTAATACCTCAGATTATCTTCATCATCCCTACACCTAATTATAGATAATATGTAGTTGTGAAGCCACAGTGTTTTAGTTGCTACGCAGTGCGAACTTGGAGTGATTTTGGCCTTGATATGCTTGGATGATGGATCAGCTAGGCCTACTTCGATTATGTGTCGACCCATTAAAACTTCGGATGAATTAATCGAGATGAGGATCTGGACACATTACGAGAGGTTTCTTGCCCGGTTTCAAGCGGATATCGAACGAGGTACAGTTCTTAACTGCAATGTTTGGTCGTTTCGTCTTTCGTACGCGCAGAGTAGATTTCGTTTGCTATGAAGAAAAACAACCTAGTCCCTGGTGTCTGTCATAATGTTTGTCCGTTTGAGGCATAAACATATTTATTTCTAGTGGAGATGTCGATTGTGGATTCAAAGACATCAGGTATTGCGGATGTCAACGTCCAATCTGGCGAAACCGTTACGGCGACTCGATTGACGACAGGCTGAAAGAAGAATGTTTCATAATTCACTATGGCGTGCGTTTGATTCACTGATGCTCCGCAAAGGTTTGGGCCTGGTTATTCGAGTTTAAGTAATGGATGTTTGCTTAGAGAGGTTTTGAGAAGAGGGATTTCCTTGTTTCGTGAGCCCTAAGTTTGTTATACTGGCTTGGCGTGTAGAGATGTTAGAGAGCGCAAGGACTTTTGTCGCTAACGATCCACCAAGAATTGACTTCGAGAAAATTCAGGTGTTACAAATTGCTTTAACTTAATCTCACAATCACTCAGAAATGGAGACAGACATTGGCAGAACACAAAGCGACAAACATTACCTGGCATGAAGCGACGATTGCGCAGAAAGATAGAGAACAACTCCTCAATCAGAAGGGATGCGTACTTTGGTTCACCGGGCTTTCTGGTTCTGGAAAATCCACCCTAGCACACGAAGTTGAAAATGTTCTATACCAGCGTGGGAAATTGACCTATGTGCTTGACGGAGATAACATCCGTCATGGTCTGAATAACAATCTTGGTTTTTCGCCGGAACATCGCGAAGAGAACATTCGCCGCATTGGCGAGGTTTCAAAATTGTTTGCGAGTTCTGGTGTTATTGCAATGACAGCCTTCATCTCACCTTATCGAGGCGATCGGAACAAAGCGCGGGAACTGCTTGGCGAAGGACGATTTATTGAGATTTTTGTCGAGTGTCCATTAGATGTGTGTGAAGAGCGAGATCCGAAAGGTTTGTACAAAAAAGCCAGATCGGGTGAGCTTCCCGAGTTTACAGGAATTAGTGCGCCCTATGAATCTCCAGAATGTCCTGAGGTGGTAGTTAATACGGCAGAATCGACGCTGGCTGAGTGTGGACAAGTCGTGATCTCTTTTCTTGAAAACAAGGGACTAATCCCCGCAATATCTTAAAGATTGCTTATGGGTACAGATGTGCGCCTATCCATGGATTCAGACACACTGTGCTTTTGTTTCAATTAGCTTCTACATTTTCCATTTCAGCGTTTTCTCATACAAATCACGTGGCGACTTGGCTTAATCTTGATGTGTGCCAATCTTTCTATCCGTAAGGCGGCTAGTTTATTCGATTTTATTGACCAACGCTATGGCCAGTTTGTTTGTCAGGATTGATTAACTTCCTCTACTCTATTGCTTGGTGGAGAATCTGTACGACGTGACGAGAGTTTAACTAGTGAGTAATGTGGGCCTAATTTCCGGCGGGTAGTCAGCGAACCGGATAAAGGATCTGTGGTAAGAGTAATCCTGCGTCATGCGAACGACACAGTCTTTGGTCACAAAGCGGTCCGAGAACTGTTATGTTGATGGTTCCCAGACCAGGGTTCTATCCCGCAGCAGCTGTTTGTTCAAATTGGTTGTCAGAATGAGGCATAATATGGACAACAAGGCAATGCGGTCATGCAATATGTTTCCGCGTAGTGGTATGAAAGCGAAGATTTGTCGTATCTCGTGTCAGTGAAAGAACCGGTGGGTAAATAGGGATCATTTATCCGAGTGCTACCATAAGAAACAAGGAGTCTGAAGTGCTTTTGTTCTCTGGTTGTGGCGTCTCTACGATTCGGTCAAGTTAAGTACGAAATGTTGACTCGTAGTTTCTATAGTAGCGTGAATGCGAGAACAGTGTTAGGATTTTCGTTAGCACCGCGATGCAGAAACTTCACTTTTAGGGGTATGCCTATTTTTATGTTTATGGGATTAAGCGCGTCAATGCCTTCGATGCGTCCGACGACGCGCGGGCCTTCGGTCAGTTCGACGACGCCCGAACAGTATGGATTCTTTCTGTTGTGCCCTTCTTTATGCATCAAAGGTGGACCTACTGAAATTGACGTAAAAGCAACTAGCACTCCTCTTCCCTGCATTTCAGACCATTCCGTTTCCAAGCGATGACATTGCGGACATAGTGCACGCGGAGGAACGAAAATCCTATCACAGGGGAGGCATTTTGATCCCATAAGTTTCTCTTCGTTGAGAAACTGTTCAAATGTATAATCGCTGATGGGCCTCTCGTCCACGGAATCATCTCCTTTCCAGAATGGTGAAGGTGCACGTGCCGCCCGTGCCTCCGAGGTTGAGTGCTGCGCCGATTCGCAAATTCGAGATAGGTACTTGTCGCTTTCCGGCTTGGTTTCTCAACTGTTCCCATACCTCTACGAGTTGTGCTGTACCGGTGGCTCCTACCGGATGCCCCTTACATTTCAATCCGCCCGATGTGTTAATTGGCTTTGGACCGTCTAGTCGCGTTAAGCCTTCTTCTACTGCTTTGTATCCTTCTCCGGGCTTAAAAAAACCGAGGTCTTCGATATGAAGTAATTCCGCGATTGAAAAGCAATCGTGAACTTCAGCAAACTGGATGTCCTTGGGAGTTAGTCCCGACATATCGTATGCTTCCCTAGCTGCGTGCCGTGTTGCTTCAAAGTAGGTCAAGTCATCGGCGGAGTGAAGTGCCCTACCGCTTCCTTGTCCGAGTCCGATAACGCGCAGTGGATTGTCAGTAAAATTCTTCGAGATTTCCTCTGCAGCCAACAGAATACAGGTAGCGCCGTCACTGATTGGACAGCAATCAAAGAGATGCATGGGCCATGCAATTGGTGGATTCGCTCCTGAATCGCGAAGAAAATCTTTCTCGTCAATCCAATTCGGAACTGATTGTCCTTGCGATTTCGCTCGATTTTTCTTCGCTGTCATGATGTTTTGGATTGAGGTATTGAATTGTGCCTTCGGATTCAACGGTGCATTATTGTGGCTTTTAATCGTTACATTCAGCAAGTGTTCACGAGATGCGCCGTATTTGTTGAAATAGGCAGTTGCGATAGCTGCGAACACGCCTGGAAAGGTAAATCCAACCTTGCGCTCATAAGGGCTTGCTGCTAACGATAAACCCTCAGCAACCTCTTCAGTAGAGCGCTTCGACATATCCTCTACGCCACCGACTAGGACTAGGTCGTAGAAACCCGATGCTATTGCAAAAACGCCCTCTCGAAAAGCTAGCGCAGATGATGCGCAGGCGCCTTCTGTTCGCGTTACAGGTTTAGGCACAAAACCAATGGAATCGGATAAAATTGCGCCCCAATGTGATTGATGCGTAAAGAAGTCGTTCGTAAAATTTCCGAAGTATAGGGCATCGATGTCGTTTGGATCGATGCCCTTGTCCACGGATGAGACCATGTCAATGAAGGCTTCGGAAAACAGATCCTTCGAGTCTTTGTCATTGAACATGCCAAAATTCGACATTCCTGCGCCGACCATTGCGACGCCGCGTCCCAACGTGCGTCTTTTATGCATACGCAAAGCCCCCTTTTCCTGCTTGACGCCCTATATTACTTTGCTTTCTTTTCCCATCCAGTAATGCTCCCTCAATTCCCGTTTGAGGATTTTACCATAGTTATTCTTGGGCAACTTAGCTACAAAATCGATAGTTTTCGGTTTTTTATAACTTGCTAGGTGCTTTTTGCAGAAGTCAATTAATTCTCTTTCAGTGACCGTTTGGTATGGAAGGACCGAGACCACAGCCTTTATCGATTCTCCCCATTTAGGGTCTGGGATTCCAATTACTACGACTTCTTGAACGGCGGGGTGTTTTATGAGGACTTCCTCTATCTCGCGTGGATAGATGTTCTCGCCGCCACTAATGATCATGTCTTTGGACCGGTCCATTATGAATAGGTAACCTTGTGTGTCCATATAGCCCAAATCGCCAGTGTGTAGCCAACCACTCCTCAACGCCTCCATAGAGGCTTTCCTGTTGCGCCAATAACCTTTCATTACAATATCCGAACGCGTGACGATTTCACCTGTTTCGCCCGGTGGTAGTTCGTTGTCATTCGAGTCAAAGATTTTCACCTCAACATCTGTTCGTTCAATGCCAGCTGACGCGAGCCGCTTTATTTTCTCAGGCGTCGTGCGAAATTCATTGCCTGCATAGGAGAGGTAGGTGATTGTCATGACAGATTCCGCCTGTCCATACAATTGGACCAGACAGGGACCGAATTTCTCTAGTGCTTTGCGTAAATCCTCGACCAACATCGGCGCCCCACCGTAGTTTAAGCATTTTAGAGAACTGCGGTCGCATTGGTCGATTAACGGGCTCTCTATTAGTCGGTTGATCATCGTTGGGGCAGCGAACATATTGGTCACGCGGAAGGTTTCAACAGTCTTTAGTACCAACTCTGGATCGAAAGATTTGCACTCCAATATAACGTTGGTGGCTCCCTTGGCGATATTTGGTAAAGCATAGCACCCACTGCCATGGGAGAGTGGCGCTGCGTGAAGGGCGACCTCGTTTGAGTCGAATCCGGGGTACATGTCCGCAAAGAAATTCATTGTCATGCTGAGCAGATTTCGATGTGTCAACATCGCGCCCTTGGGTTGGCCCGTTGTTCCTGAGGTATAAAAAATCCATGCTACCTCATCTGCCGAAACCGCAACATCTTCGAATTGGTTCGATTGGGTGCAGAGCAGGGTTTCATAATCCAGGAGTGAATCCCCTGATTGCGACAACGTGATGATGTGCTTGGCTTGGGGAATGTGGTGGCGGAGGTCGATGATTGGTTTGTTAAATTCGGGGGACACAATTACGGCTTTGGCCTCAGAATGGTGGATGATGAAAGCGATTTCTTTTGGGTGTAGTCGAAAGTTAATAGGTACTGCTCCACATCCGGATTTGAAACATGCGAACATGGATTCTAGCATTTCCGAGCAGTTATACATCAGAATCGCAACGTTGTCCTGTCGTTGAATACCAAGTCCGGACAGCGCGCGTGCCAAACGATTTACTCGCTTGTTGAATTGGGCGTAAGTGAGTTTCTTCGACCCTTGAACAATTGCCAGGTTTTCGGGAAAGTTCCGAGCGGATTTTGTTAGAAATGTGCCAATGTTCATCGTCTCTTTTGTCGATAACCCCACCGAAGTATTTTAAAATGTGGTGCTTTTCCGTCTTCTAAATCATTCTGTCGTCTTACAACAGAATGATTTAGAAGACGGAAACTGTATTTGGTTGTCTTGTTAGCATGTCCACAATAGATGTCCCGTAATTATAGATGATAGTGAGAAGAAAGACAACAGAAACCCAGAGAGCGTTCAAGCTTCCTACAAATGACCTGACGAAGCCATTGAGTTCTGTCAGGGTCCATATTCCTATTGTAGAAGGAGGTGACCAATTCGGCGGCTATCCGTTTCGTTGGATGGCCGATTGTAAGATTCGATCGATTCCCGGGGTGTCCGTTAACCGTGCGGTTTGCTTTTCAGTATAGTTGTGATTGGGATTCTTTGTCTGGCAAGGCATTAGTGAAACAGATTTTCCTTGGCCAAAAACGATGCCGTGAATCGAAAGTCTACTGTGGCATAAGCACATTCAGTTGGCAGCTAGGAGTTTGATTTGGTGCAATACGGACAAGTCCGATTGTGATTTATCTTGTTCCCATAGATCTTGTTGTTCCCCGATAATTAAATCTCTCGGTTGATGCAAAGACAACGGCTGTTGTCACTACGCGAAGACGAGGCGAGATTATGCTGCATAGTTCGTTGGTTTGCCAACTTTAAAGATATTTCGTGATCATTCCTCGAGCTCCAGAATGGCGGATAATCGTTCTATGTGCAGGGATTTAATGCACTGTATCAGGCATAACATGTCTTGAGTTTGTTCCGACCGGTTCTTATTTCTGCTCATGGATTGTGTGTCAGGGTATTGTTGGTTTTAATTCAATTGCGCGTTAATTGCAAAATGGGCAATTACGAATCATCCTGTCGAACCGACTTCGGATTGTTTCAGTCGTCTAGCAGTGTTTCCGGTGTGGTTGATGCCGATAAACAAGCGATGCCACTACAAACTGCTGGCATCGCTTGTGGCACGTTTTGGATGATACCCAAAGATTAGTCTGTTTCCGAGATGGGCTTAATTATTGTCCCTGCCTTAGCCTGACTGATAGTGATGTATGAGGAGAGAGACGGAGATCGGAGAATCACACGGAAGACACTAGGGTTTTCCGTGTGTGCCGTGGTTTTTGGTTTCATTTCAAAGCAAAAATCATACGCTTCGGGAGCGGAGACTTTGTGCTTGACATGAAATTTGTATCAATGCTATTATGTATGTGTTCGCGCTAGAACTAAAACGGACTCGCACGATGCGGTGACTTACGCTTAAGTTCGAGAAATGGCCAGTTTGGGGAGTGTGATTAGTGCAGGTCGGTTTTGAGTTCTTGAATGGTAGCGTTGATGCGAAGGTGTCGCGTACATGTGGACGGTGGTTGGCGTCCCATTTAAGGGCCGATGTGTGGGTCTATCGGATCTCTGAAAGAACTTGCGGGTATTTTTGTGAGTGGACTGGCTGCTTAAACAGGCGACTTATGCGCTAGTATGAGTCTGGACAGCACGATTAAGCACAGTTTGTCACGGCTTCAATCAGGCAGTCGTCCATTCGAACGCCTCGTGTTCAACAGGAAGATTCGCGCAAGTTAGTCGTTTTCATGATGCAGTGACGTCGATTTCCGAGGGTTATTAAGGGGTGCACTAACTTATTGTTAGCACAGATTTAATGTGTCTAAAAGCATCTTGTCGGCACTCTCTTGAGGGTATTTAATATTGGTCGATAGGAGTACTCCGGGTTCAAATTCGACATTACGTAGGTTATGAGATCTAGAGCGTCAATCCCGATTGCTTCTATTGGTATTGTCGCCCTGTATGTAAAAGTGACAATGCGTATTGGGAATTGAGAAGATAAAGATTGGCTCCTAGACCTGGCTTGTGACTATCGATACAGTGGGTCAACCGGGCAAAGAGGAACTAGACTGTTAATGTTTTGTGAGAGAGTGTTTTCGACCTCGTCTGCGGTGATATTTTCAGGTGCGTTTGACGCTCCTCTCCTCTTGTGAAGAGATGATGTGAACCAGTTTGCGATTCTGTCAATCAGTTGTTCTACAATTTTATGGCATGCGAATTTGGATTATTAATCTCCGATTTGAGCACGGAAAATTTCGGTCATGCCAAATTGCTTGCTATTTAGTGCCCTATTTATAATGCCGATTATGCTTGGCTTGGACATTGGTGATGTGCGGATTGGTGTGGCTATTAGCGATGAACTTGGGTTTTCGGCGCATCCTCTCTGTACCGTTACGCGTAAGAATCGTCAAGCAGACTTGGCGTTGATATCTAATCTAATCAGTACACATGAAGTTGAAGAGGTTGTCATTGGGTTGCCATTGATGCTCAGTGGGGAGATTGGTCCGCAAGCACAGAAGGTTGAGAAATTCGCGAACCGTCTGAAGCAAACCGTTCAGATTCCAATTCATTTGCATGATGAGCGGTTAACAACTGTTGAAGCCACGCAGATTCTCAGGGAAACACGAAAGCCTCGAAAGAAACGGAGGCAAGTCATCGATCAAGTTGCGGCAGTGCTCATTCTTAATGAGTATCTAGACGGCCATCGCAAATCTGAAGATTGTAGTCGAAGGTTCAAGGATTGAGTCTCCGATTACAGCCTCCAAATCTTGGCCAGATTATGAGAATGTTCAACACATGGTACGTCATATTCTACACGTTAAGGTTTTGGCAGTACTTGTAGTTTCAATTGTCGGCACGATTGCCGGTTTCTTGATCTTAGCGCCGAACTTTATAACAGCTAATCCAACCGCCATTCGAAAAGAAATCACCATTGCTCCTGGTACCAGTTCTAGATCTATTGCTAGGCAACTGGCTCGTGAACGTATAATCCGAAATCCACTATTTTTCCAGCTTACGGCCCATTTCTACGGGGCAAGTCGTTTTTTGCAGGCAGGAACTTATGAATTCAGCGGTGCGATGAGCCTTCGTGACATTGTTCTTCAGATGGAATCTGGCCGAGTTGTTCTTCGCGATTTTGTAGTGCCTGAAGGTTTAACAATTTCCCAGATTGGGAAGATTTTCGAGAACGAGGGGTTGGGAACAGCGGAATCGTTCGGACGCGCGGTTCGGAATCCAGTTCAACCAGAAGTATACCGGATGAATGGCTTGACATTGGAAGGCCATCTTTTTCCGAATACCTACAAAATTGCCGATGGAACACCTGCTTCGACGGTTGTTAAGATGATGGTGAATGAATTTGAACGGCACTGGACCTACGCGTTGGATGCCGAAGCGCAATCCCTCGGATTTTCGGCCCATCAGATCGTTACCCTTGCATCTATTATTGAAAAAGAGGCAAAGGTTGATGAGGAACGCGAGCTTATCGCGGCTGTCTTTCACAATCGACTTCGTCGTGGCTGGAAACTTGAGGCCGATCCGACTGTGCTCTACGCCTTGGGCAATCCGCAACGTTTGTTGACAAGAAAAGACCTCAAGACTGATTCGCCGTACAACACCTATCTCTATCGGGGATTACCGCCGGGACCAATTTGTAATCCGGGGATGGCTTCGATTCTGGCGGCGCTCAGGCCGGTGCAGAGTTCTTATCTTTATTTTGTTGCAATTGGCGGTGGTCAGCACCATTTTTCCACGAGTTTGTCCGAACATAACAGAATAATTCGGAAAATGAAGGCCAATTTGGACTAATACACGAAAAGGACTTACGAAAGTTGAAGAAAAAGACAGAACCCGCTGGCCTAGAGATGCAGCGAACTATTCAGACCGATGCCACTATTTCAGGGAAGGGTTTGATGTTTGGTGATCCCGTTGTCGTCACACTAAACCCCGCACCCCCGGATCATGGTGTTATTTTTCGACGGGTGGATTTGCCGCATACCCCTGCAGTTCGGGTATGTCCAGAGAATTATGCGAGTGTGATACCGCGCTGTACCAGTTTGCGCGAGGGAGAGACCGTGATTAATAGTATCGAACACATTCTCTCTGCATTGGCGGGGCTAGGAATTGATAATGTCGGAATAGATATTAGTGCTTCAGAACCCCCTGCGCTTGATGGGAGTGCCTTGCCTTACGTGAATGTCATAAATGAAGCGGGTATTGCCGAACAGGGCGTTCCGCGCTCCTGCATCGAGTTTACCGAACCCTTTGCGATTTATGAATCGCAAAGACAGATAGTGCTTCTGCCTTCCGAGTTGTTTCAGCTTTCGTTTGTCTACGATCATCCACAAATTCCGGCACAAGTTGGGACGTTTTCCATTGATCCTGAAACTTATGCAAACGAAATTGCGCCCGCACGTAGTTTCTGTTTCGCGGACGAGATCGAGTTGCTCCAGAATCAGGGCATCGGGAAGGGTGCAGGTTACGATAATGTTGTCGTAGTTGAGTCGGATGGTAGAACAAGTGACTCTCTCCGATTTCAGGATGAGTTCGTTCGGCACAAGATTCTAGATCTTATTGGAGATCTCTATCTGGCGGGTCGATTTCTTAAAGCGCAGGTGATTGCGATGAGATCAGGCCACGCTCTACATACGGATCTCGTTCTGTCTCTGGCGAAAAATGGATTTGTTAAAAATCAGCAGACTGAGCCCATCGAATCTCAAGAGATTTATGGTGTTTTACCACATCGCTATCCGATGTGTATGCTCGATCGAGTTACGTATTTTGAAAGTGCTAAGCGTGCTATTGGAATTAAGAACCTTACATACAACGAGCAGTTTTTTCAAGGGCATTTCCCCCAACATCCCGTCATGCCCGGTGTGCTTCAGATGGAGGCGTTGGCGCAACTTGCGGCCTGGTTGTTAATACGAGAACACTCCGCCGAAGGCCAAGTTGGATATTTTGCGACGATTAAAGAAGCAAAATTCCGGCGTCTTGTCATTCCGGGCGATCAACTTAGATTGGAAGTTGAGGTGCTGCGCGGTCGCAGTTCCGCCGCTCGAGTGCGTGGGAAGGCATATGTGCGTGATGAACTTGCCGCAGAAGGGGAACTGACAATTGTACTTAATAGGACCGATGACAGCGGTGAATAAAGTAAGAGATTGCACCGATATGTCGGGTTTCTGTATATGTGGTACGTGAGTCTGAGTCGGGAGAAGATAGGGCCGTGAAAAACATTCATCCAACGGCAATTGTCTCGCCAAAAGCAGAATTGGGCGCAAATGTGGAAATTGGTCCGTACTCAATCGTCGGTGCCGACGTGGAAATCGGGGAAGGAACTATAGTTGGACCGCATGTGCAGATCGACCGGTGGACAACGATTGGTGAAAAATGCCAGTTGTTTTTTGGTTGTACAATTGGGAATCCATCAAAGGATTTGAAATATGGAGGGTGGCGGAGCTACGTTCGGATTGGTAATCGAAATGTGTTCCGCGAATATGTCTCCATCTCCAGGGCAACAACTCGAGACGGTGCGACCATTATCGGTAACGATAATCTAATGATGAATTGGGTGAATATTGCCCATGATACTATCGTTGGAGACCGTACAATTATGGCGAATTTTGCCACGATTGCGGGACATGTAATTGTCGAGGACGATGCGAGACTTGGTGCCCATGCGGCGATTCATCCATTCGTTCGCGTTGGAAAGATGGCAATAGCAGGCGCATGTTCCAAATTTGTACAGGACATTCCGCCATTTATGCTTTCCGATGGGCATCCTGCTAGCATTCGAGGTTTGAACGTCATAGGTCTTGGTAGTTCGCAAACTAATCCGATGTCCGTGCTCTCACCTCAGACCATCCAACTGCTTAAAAAGGCCTACCGCATCCTATTTCGAGGTAAGATTCCACTAAGGCAAGCAATTAGTTGTGTGAGAAACGAAATCCCGTCCAACGAAGAAGTGGAATACCTTCTGAATTTTATCCAAGAATCGAAACGTGGAATTGGCGTTTAGCCATGAACGCACGAGGAATTCGATAGCGACGGCAACCTTAATTTCCTATCCCGTCTCGGTTTTTAGCCTACCCTGTCATGAGTTTCGGCGCATCAACGGAGTAAATAATTGGACAAGCTTGGAATTATCGCCGGTGCTGGAGAACTTCCTGTTCAGTTAGCGCAAGCTGCTATTGACCAAGGACGATTTCCCGTTGTCATTCAGATTACAGAAACGCCGTCCGAGGAGATAAAAGAAGTAACGCCGGAATTTCATTCTCTTGGAGTTGGACAGATTCAGAAGATTGTGCGAGCGCTTATTGATTCCGACGTGCGGGAGACTGTGATAATTGGTAAAATTCGCAAGGAGATTCTCCTGCAGCCTTTTCGAATCGATTCAACGGCGGTCAGGATTCTTGCGACAAACCGCGGCAAAGGGACATCGGCAATTATTGCGGACGTCATTAAATATCTGGAATCGAGGGGGCTTTGCGTTATTGAGCAACAACTCTTTCTCCCGCATCTATTGCCCAAGGCCGGTGTGTTGACGAAAATACGTCCGACCAAAGCACAGTGGAGGGACTTGAAGTACGGGATTGCGCTGGCTCGAGAGATTGCAGACTTGGATATTGGACAGACAGTGGTTGTCAAGAATTGTATTCCCTTGGCGATTGAGGCGATTGAGGGGACCGATGAAGCGATAAAACGTGGCGGAAAACTGGGAAAACAAGGGACTGTTGTTGCGAAGGCCGCTGGAACGCATCACGATTTTCGCGTTGATGTTCCGACGGTCGGAGAGCGGACATTGTCTGCGTTACACGAAAGTCATGCAAGTGTTCTCGTTGTTGAAGCGAACCGTACATTTATCTTGAATCAGGAAACGCTCTTTAGGCAAGCGGATCGTTGGAAAATTTCCATTGTGGCAATGGAATGAGCGAGAGTGTGTGGTGTCATTTCTCTCAGACTGAGATCGCAAGGGGTGGTTTTCACTGGGCCTGAACACAGGTGTAAATACCCAACATGGAGCACCATAGCGACCGATTTGAGGACTGCGTCAATGAACAATTTTTGATAATTGTTGTGTTTGACTTGCTGCGATGTGCGATTGTTCGAAGTAGGATGAGATTTCTGACAGTCGGAAATTTAGACGTTATCCCCGGTTTAAGCCAGGCGAGACTCGAGGGAATGAAACCGTCGATAAGAAGGAAGTGAATACTGATAGCCCGTCAGCTCTTTGACCTGCGGCATTGTGCTTGACAGCTCGACTAAGTGTTTCGTGGCGCAAATTTCGAGTGAAGGAATTTCGGGATTCTGATAAATAAACGAGCAGAAAACTCATTGAGCTTGTCAGAATCTAGCCACCTGTCTGTAGAGATGTTTTAGAAGAAGGCTTATACTTCTGCTTCCCGTTAATCCTGTGGTTACTCGATTACATCACGAAACGGGGATGGCCGAAGCCATCGTTGGAAATGTGACTGCGCGCAGGCACTTCTGATTGGTCGGGGATTATTAAGTCAATCTCCGAGGTATTTTCGATTATTGTCCCATCCCCGACCCGCACGTTTCTTCCGAGACGTATGATTCCCGGTTGAGTGGATTCACTTCGTATGGTGCCGATGATAACTGATGAGCCAATGTGACAGCCTTCTGCCATCTCAACAAAGCCGTACATTTCAGCGTTGGTTCCGATATTAGAATGATCTCCAATTCTTACGGGACCGAAGATGCCTGCGTCTGTGCCAATCTGCACGAAATTTCCCACGATGGGGTGGCGTTGCTTAACTTTTACACTCAATCCTCCCAGTGTACAAGGGTAGACTACGCAGCCAGAGCCGATAATACCGGTTTGTCCAGTGGTAATTCCCCGGTGTGGGTGTTCAAGAAAATTGGCATCGCCGATCCGGGTCTCGGGATGGAGGTCTGCTTGGTAGTATCGTCCACCTAGTTCAGCAATAGCACGGGGCAGCAGAGGAACGGGAATACGGTGTAGGTCTGGGTTGGTTTCAACTTGTCCTCCGCGAGTCAAGGAATGGGCGACGTCATGGTAGAAAAGCACCCTCCAGCCAGGGTAGGCGCTCACAACCAGTTGCATTTGATAATCAAAAGCGAATGCTAGGTCCAGAGTGCTTAGGAAAGTCTGATACGGTTCAAACTCCCTTTTGACAATGGCTTCGTCTATATGGGCCCCGATGTCTAGTTCAGCGAGTTTCTCACGGGAAACACCGTGATGAAGGAGGTATGCGTCCCATACAGCAGGATCTTTGAGCGAGGCGAAACGATTCCATCGGGCTCGCATTTTGAAACGTGGTAATTCCCAGAGTAGTGCAAACGTTGTTTCCAGAGCACCTTCTAACTGTGCGTTCTCAGAAACGGCCAGGAAGGATTGGGCAATCATTGCATAAAGCTGATCTGCAACCTCTTCAAGTGCCTCGGCTAGGTCTTGCTTCCGATACTGTGGATCTGGTGCATTGTGTGAACCCGGCGCAACACATTCCAGTAGATTTCCGAGAATGGTTTCCAGGATATCGCGATTGACAAATCGTCGACCAGACCCCAGCGTGAGCATCTCTCGCTTGATGCTGTTGATTCGCAGAGCGCGCAGTTCGTTGTTAGTGTAGATAGGACGTAGTTGGTTGAGTGTCTGAGTCAATAGTGCGTGCTTCTGCTTTTCGTAGGACTGATCGAATAGTGTTGTTTTTGCCATATTACATGAGTTGAAAATTAACAGCGTCTTAAGCGTATTGCACGGGCGTCTAAACCCCAAAACTGGACGACGGCGATGCCCTTATTGCTAATACCACCTCGCCTCTGCGGCGAAACGGTTGGTTAAAGAGGAATCGCCGTGCCTCATCAATAACGACAAGCACAGATATCACAGTATTCGATAAAGAATATACGATACCGTAGGTGATTTTGGAAATGTTGTGTACAGATTCCAGTCTCATCCCGGGTTCAGGAAGACGTTTTGCAACCGTTCCAATTTGCTCCAATGAGCAGGGATTTGCACAGGGATTTTGTGTTGAACGTCCATGCACACAAAAACACAGCTAATTCGATTGCTGACTCTCGCCTAAAGGACTCTACGTTTGATGACAGTTTACGTTTCAAAAAGAAGTACTGAGCTGATACGGCTTTGGGATGGCCACTGTGAGCCCGCTGGCACAGTCATAAGCTAAACGGCGCACTATCCCAATCACGATAGCATTACGATTTAAGTTTATGGGTAACGGGTATCATGCTCTTTACTCGGAATTGATTTGGTCGCATGTCCTTTAAAGAATAGTTTTTCAATCTCTGTTTCCATCTCGGATACTTCATCCAATGTTCGCAGTTTGCCAATCCAATAAAATTGAGAAATGTGCTTAATTTTGGAAGCGGTCCGATAATTTGCCCTTTACGTAGGACCTGATGTTGGCTATAATTCTCGTAATCTGCAGATTATTGAGTTAGATGGACCGCAGGTTCTATATAGCCGTAAGCAGGAGGTCCTTTCCGGATTTTAGTACTAGGACACTTCTCAACGTAGTCTTTAAGCCTACAGTTGGTCCGATAATGGTTTGTGCTGTACATTGATTCATCGGCCAGAATGACGTGTGCTGTGCACATGGCCAATGTAGACGTGTCCACTGAAGTCTGACGATTATGCCGTGTTCAAAAGCCAGTTTAAGATGAGTGTTTTGGTAGATTGTATTGTGGTAGCTTTGCTTGCTCCCTACGATTTGAACCGATTCCATTGTTCACACGTTGCGGTTGTAAGAAGATTCAAACTGGTTTCAGTAATTTTTTCACTATCTCTGCGAGGAACAGTAAAATTGAAAATAAAAGAGATTCGCGCTGTCGCTGTCAACCTTGCGACGCCATCTAAAACTGCAGCGCGTGTTCCGAAGCTATATACAGACGGTTTTACTAGTCCCATGGCGCGCTATTCCGATTTCAAGCGAGGTGATTGGAATAATGATTGGACGCGGGTTGGTTGTGTTGTTACGGCAGAGGATGGAAGTTGGGGCTTAGGCCTGACCATGCATAGCGGGCCCGTGCTCAGTCTCATTAATGACCACTTTGCCCCGCTAATAGTTGGTCAGAATTGCATGGCTACTGAAAAACTGTGGGATCTTATGCGCCGCAGTTCCGCGCAATTCCATAGTGCTGGTCTGCCCAGTTACGCTATCAGTGCGGTCGACAATGCGCTATGGGATCTCAAGGGAAAACTTTTGAGGCGTCCTGTTTATGAGCTGCTTGGCGGACCACAGAAAGAAAAGATATTCTGCTACGCGAGCAACACAGATATTTCGTACGGTACGGAAAATAGCATTGCGTGGTTTCTAGAACTGGGATTCAAAGCGATAAAGTTATTCGCGCGGCACAGTCCTGAATCGGGTATAGTGGGCATCCATGAGACTGAGGAATTGGTTGCTCGAGCTCGGGAACAGGTGGGTGACGAGGTCGAACTCATGTTGGATGCCTGGATGTCGTTTAACATTGAGTACGTTGTGCGGATGATGGATGTCTTGAAGCCGTATCGTTTAAAGTGGCTCGAAGACTACCTGCTGCCGGAAGACATCGAGAGCTATGCTAAGGTGCGTCAGCGGTTACCAGATCAGATTCTTGCAACCGGTGAACACTGGCACACAATCCATCCGTTTGCGCTGGCAGCGGGTCAGGGATTGGTTGACATACTTCAACCAGACGTCCAGTGGGCAGGTGGTGTAACGGCATTAGTCCGTATCTGTCACATTGCGGAAGCACACGGCTTAACAGTTATTAGTCATGCTGGGATGAATTATCCGTATGGCCAACACGTTTCCTACGCAATGCCGGTAGTGGAATGGGGCGAACGTTCGGAAGGGGTGTCACCGCCAGGAGTCCCACTGGAGGAGCAGGTCGTTTTACCCGGCACGGCAGTAATTAAGGATGGTTATCTAGTTCCTAGCGACGCGCCTGGATTTGGCATTGAGGTAACACAAGATTGGTTAGAATCCAGAGCGGTCTGATGCTTGGTGCTGAAAGATGACGATGGTGTTGTATTGTGTGTCTTAGTCTGTTCTAGTGGACGTGTCCATGGTCAAGTTCCTCAGGCGTTGCATCACGGACGCTTTCAATGCTGATAGAAAAATGAAGTCGAATTCCGGCCAGCTCGTGATTCCCATCTACTGTGACCTTATCCCCATCAATAGCGACAATTCGCATCGTTATACCGTCATCTTCTCCTCCGGTCTGAAAGTACATACCCACCTGGATGTCGTCAATTTCGTCAAAACTGCTTAGTGGAAGCTCCTGCTGCAGTTCCTCACGTCGTGTGCCGTAGCCATCTTCAGGCTCAACAGTGACGTCTATCTGGTCTCCGGTTTTCTTCCCAATGAGCGCTGACTCTAAGCCACGAATGATATTGTCGGCTCCGCACAGAAAGGCGAACGGTTCCATAGCTTCCGAGGAGTCCAAAATTTCGCCGTCGTCATTCTTGAGCGTGTAATGGATTTTGACCACGCGCTGCTCTTGTATGTTCATCATATCATCTTTCTGGAGAATCAGTTCGTCTCCACATTATAATAATTGGTTGATGCCGTGAATCGAATCCACGCATGGATAGATGGTTGAAAACATCTTGCGAGGAAAAACGGTGCCCAAATTATGCGATTGCATACATGGATTGAGAACTAATTAACTGGCAGATTGTACGATAGAAACTGGTCCCAGCACTTGTTGTTACTATTAAGCGCGACTATAAGCGACATTCACACAGGCCGCTCGTTAACATTTAGCGTGCTTCTGTGGCATGAACGGTTGTTGTCGACGAGGTCTGCAATGGTTGTAGAGATTTCATCAGATTCGCAGCGTTCTCAGTCGTGGTAGGCTGGCGGAAAAGTCTCTTGCGCACCTGTGCTTTGGAAAGAGGTAAGAATTATTGGACCACCTTCGCATTTTTATTTTGTTCGATTGGTGTTCCTACAGTCTTTGACCGATCTCTACTTGCCCAGAAATCTAGGTGCTCGCTTTTGCATGAAAGCTCGTCTACCCTCTTTATAATCCTGACTCGCAAAGCAGTCGCTTACGAGACGTTCGCAGAGGCTTAGGTCTCGATTGCCCGTTTCTTTCCCAATTTCATTGATTATTCGCTTGCAGGCTCTGATCGTGAGCGGTGCATTGTTCGCGATTGTTTCCGTGTATTCATATACGAAGCGATTTAGCTCCCTTCTGGTTAACGCCTGGTTTATGAGACCCATTTCATAGGCTTCTGCTGCGCTAAACTGTCTGGCGGTAAACATAATCTCTTTCGCGTGAGTCGGTCCAACAAGTTGTACTAAGGGTTTTAAGCCGCTGTAACCGTAACCTAGCCCGAGTTTGGCCGCAGGAATACCGAATTTTGAATCGTGGGTGGCAAATCGAAGATCGCAACAAAGTGCTGTCGCTAGGCCTCCGCCTATACAATAACCAGTGATTTTAGCGATGGTTGGTTTAGACATGGTGGCAAGCTTTTCTTGAGCACGTTCAGCTGCTCCGTCATAGATCCGAATCGTTTCGGGGCATGCGCGTGCCTGTTCGAATTGCGATATATCCGCGCCGGACGAGAATGCTTTGCCCCCTTCTCCGTAGATGATGATTAAATGGATGTCGTCGTCTGACTCGAAATCATCAATGATTTCTACCATGCCTGCCCACATTTCATAAGAAATGGCGTTGTGCTTCTCGGGTTGGTTCAGGCCGAGATAACCTATTCTGCCTGATTTTCTGACGACTAACTGTTCTGGAACGAGTTTTTTCGAAGTTGACTCTCGATTCATATGATGTTTTCCTTGTGCATTATCTCAATCTTGTTGCCAGAGCACTGGAATTCTCGTAGTATTTCATTTGTGTGTTTGTCTAGCATTGAGTGTCTCTTGATGTTCTGGCCTTATCTCATTGTTGGCAGAATCAAGATTGTCACGACGTGTGTCGAGCGAGAGGGCTTTGCAGAGCACTGCCTACATTTGTCACAGCTGACCGAAATATTTGCGTGGCCATTCGTGTGGCCTGAAACGTGTTGGTTGGAATGACTGTGGAGTGGTTGTTGCCATCGTGGTCTGATGCTTGGCTTGGTTCTCCACGAGTCATTTCGCTGCTTGCAAACCCAGTAATTAACTTGACCCCCCCAATACCTTGTGAGATCTGATCGAAATATGGTTGTGTTTCATATGGGCCACGCTGTTTGAAGTTCGAAACGCTGGTGTACAGCCGTTGCTCCGGCAGGAACACGAGTTAAATCAAGTACTGCAAAGCGGGAAAGGGAAAATTTTGCGATTGTCCATTGGTCTGTCGCGTAACACTCAATCATAATTGGCAGGCCTGTGTTCACCTAACAATCTTCGTTGTCTAGGTGTTAACTGGGAAAGCAACTCTTCATCAAATTGAAACTTATTGAGGTAAGGTGGAAATTTTTGCGTAATCATTCGTTGAGCGTAGTGCACCTGCAGCAAGTATCGGTCCTGATTACTTGTGTTGGTAGATCCACGATGCCAGACTTCGCTACGGAAAAGAAGAACATCACCAGCATTGCAGATGATGCTCTGTTCCCCAACTCCCTTCCACGTGGTTTCACCGTCTGGATTGCGACCTGAGAGGTGGCTTCCTGGAACGAACTTTGTTGGCCCTAAAGCTTCGTGTAAGTTATCCAGGTAATAGTGGGCCGTGGTAATAAAGATTGGGATTTTTACGCGGACATCTTCCAGGAGATCTGGCGGTAGGCTAATTGGCAAGTAGTCGACATGCAGACTTTGACCTGGACGACCTGGTCCAGTGATCCAAGCTGTCATTCCGATGACGTGGCAATCTGAACCGTGAATTTCCTCAACTAATTCAATTATCCCTGGCTTGTCCAGGTACTGTCTGAAGATTTCTCCACGATTGAACACATTGTTAAATGACCTTGACCATGGTTGGGCCGTTCTATCAAAATATTCGGGTATCTCGTTGAGGCTGTCCATTTCTTTGCGAAGTTCGGCCACCTCATGTGTATTCATAATACCAGGGAAATAGACAAAACCATCGTCCTGTATTGATTTTACTCGACTTTCCAAGTCTGGATGTGGCACAAGGGGAAGTACACTCGGCATCTGCATAATCCTCCACGAAATTGTGACGTCATCCCGGATTTGTTAATCTCGGTTGGGGCTCCTCACTGCCGCATATTGAAGGCGGTTACACAAGTTCTAGTAGGCAGTTGGATAGTGGTGAATAAGAATGGGGAAATTGTTGATTTTTGACACAGACCAAGCGCGATTAATTCTGCTAAATCGGGGGAAACATTTATTCGAATGTCAGCTTTGCGATGCCAAAATCCGGAATTTTCCGATGCACTAGTGTCTGTTATCAGTCCAAACCGACGACCAGCGCCATTCCTCTGGGCGCCACAGCTGATTTTCTGAAACTCCTAATTTCTGAAGGATAGGTTCAAGTAGTGCCAATTCCTTTAGCTGTGTGGTGCTCGGTGCGTCGCTCCCAATCATCAATTTCACGTTCCGTTTCTCGCATAACTGATAAAATTCAAGCAGATGTCTTTGATCATATAGGATGAATTTTGGGCTAATCTCGATGCCAAGCCCACGCTCTGATGCAAGGTCGAGTTGCTGCATCAGCCTCTTTTGGTCGAGGTTGTACATTACCTCTTGGCTAAATGCTGAAAGTTTTTCTTGGGAGAGGCCAAAAGAATTAGGCGGAAAAACGAAGGGACGGACCACGACATCGGTGATAGGACATGCGATTGCTGCTTCAAACATGTGCATCTCATGGACAGCTAGCCTTCTTGGAACGTGCTGATTGATTGGCAGAGCTGCGCCGCGCAAATGGTACTGATTGGGAGCAATCAAGACATAATCAAAATGTGACGCCATCTGTATGTCGATCGACGCAACGCCGTATTCAAGCATGTGTGATTCGACGCCAAAATTGACAGAGATAGCTGGTTCACACTCAACTATTGCTTTGCGCACCATTCCAATGTTCTTGGATTTGGAGTCAAAGAAAGAGTCATAATCGGCGAATCCAATACTTGTCATGCCGCGATCTTTTTGCAGTTGGATGATCTTGTGGATGTCTGCATCTTTGTCAGTCCGTGGGGAGAGGCTTGTGCGAATATGATAGTCGTCGGTTAACATTCCTTACTCCTTCGGGCGACAATTTTTAACTGGATGTCATCTGAAAAAATATATCGAGGGTTTGTCATACCGCGATAATTATGTCAGATCAAAAGGGCGATTGCAAGAAAAAAAGCGAAGGTGAGCAGAAGCGTGTCAACATCAACTTTCATATGCGCGTCAAATATATAGGCAAGGTGTTTTGGTGTTACCATATAAGTGTTGCGAGCGAATTGACGATTTCTTCGCAGAAGGAGTGGACGATTGGAAGGTTTGGTCGATAGAAGTGAATGGTTCTTACAAAGGTTTGTTCATGTGTTAAACTCAGGTTGTGCCCGTGTGTTTATGCTGTACATCTTATGTTGTGCATCTTTTATTTGTCTGAGCGAGGCGGCCCCACCCAATCCCCATCTTTTCTTTGATGTTGATTCTCGTACGGGTGTGTGGACACCAAAGCCCGGTCAGAGCCAGGCGACATTTTTCAGTGCTCTCGAAGGTTGTTGCTTTGCCCGCGAACAGAGCATCATGCAAACGGATGGTGTAGAGTATGTTTTGGCCGTCAAGATTGATTTCTCTGATCAACCGGGACAGCGCAGCGGAATGGAGTTAAATCGATTTCTGTTCGCAACTGAAGCTGTGTCGCTAAAGACTTATTACCGCGAGGTGTCTTACGGACAGATGGATGTGCAGCCTGGACCTGCCGGTGGATTAATTCCTGGCGGAGATGTGTGGGTTCGTGCGACAAAACCAATGACGTATTACGGTGAAGGGCGTATCAATGAAGATAGGTATAAGGAGCTTGCGCGCGAAGCGTGTGCGGGTGTGGACGCGATTGTTGATTTTTCACAGTACGATCGCGATAAAGACGGCGTAGTCGATCATCTCTTCATCATTCATTCCGGGGATGATGAGGCTTCTACGGCAAAACCGGAGGCGATTTGGTCTATTCTCGTGCGAAACATCAATTCAGTTTTCGATGGAGTCCGTGTTGACAGTGCCGTAGTTGTTGCAGAAGAACCTAGTTTTGTGAAACCCCATCTAGGTATATATTTCCACGAATTCTTCCATGATTTCGGTGCCCCTGATGTGTACGGTCCAAATTTTATTGATTCCCGAGATCACAAATGGGGTCTGATGGGAGCGTTTGGTCCGTACCAGGGTGATTTGGTTGATGGTATTGGAAACGGACTAAAGCCTAGCCACATTATCGGTTACCTAAAATGGGATTTCGATGCGCGTCCAGAGAATGGACGATTGGGTTGGATTCAGCCGGTCGAAATCGAGGAAACTGAAATCGAGCTTGTAATCCCAAGCTTCGAACTCCCTTGGACAGGGAACAATGTCTTCAAGATAGCGCTGCCTGGAAAAGTAGATGTGGGTGGAGAGAGTATGGAATTCTTTCTGATTGAGAATCGCTATCGGGAGTCGGGGGCCATCTTCGACACGCATCTTCCTGAGTCGGGGATCCTGATTTGGCATGTCGATGAAACAAACGTGCGTGCACGGCACAGCTTTGATGCCGCTGGACAGATCTGGCTTGAGGATCCCAATGACCCAGAACATCTAGGGATTCATCCATATAAGCAGGGCGTTAGGGATCTCCTATTCATCACGGATGGAGCGGCGTTCTCCGCCAATGACACTCAGACCTCTTTCACGCCTGCCAGCCGTCCCAACAGCAATGCGAACGATGGAACAGGCTCTGGAATCTCGATAACAAACATAGGATTCGAGGGGCAATCCATGTCGTTGTTTGTGTCGTTTGGAGATACCTATGAACCCAACAACAGCATAGAGACGGCATTTCCAATTGAATTCAATCAAACATACGAATCTTTCCTTTTCGATGTGCGAGACGAGCGCGATGTTTATCGCCTAGACGTGATTCCTGGTCAAACAATTATGGTCAACTTGAGCGACATTCCTGCGAATCTTGATTATGGTTTGTTCCTGTTGGATTCGGTAGGAAGGAAGATTGTTGAAGGAGAAAGTTTAGGGGGATCTAGCGATCGGGAAATAATCTTTAAGGTTCACCAGACAGATATTCTATACGTGCTTGTCGAGTCTTTTCTTGGGTTTAGTGACCGAGATTCATATCATTTATTAGTTGGAGAGGGTCAGGTGGTGTCAGCCCAGTTACGGCTCACGGGGGTCCGTGTTTTTCCAAATCCTGTGCCGGTTGCGCACCCAGAGGTCACTTTCGGTTTTGCGATTCCCGATTTCCAGCTGGCAGAAAGCATAGAACTTGAGATTTTTGATTCTGCTGGACATGTCGTACACGTAGACGTTCAGAAGAATGTCGTGGGATCTGGTCGATTCTTGTGGGACATTGCGAGGCCTAGAGATGGGGCGTTTTCGAGTGGAGTTTATCTCTACGTGATTTCAGCGACTCGCGGTGAACAGACCGTTCGATTCCATGGTAAGGTCGCGGTGGTAAGATGAGTCATCACTGGATTAACCGTACGTATAGGCCATTTTTCCCGTAAATGAGCACGTGATGGTAGGGAGAGACACCAGCTTTCTGCTTGGTTCCTGACCATCACATGTGAAAGCAACCTGATTGAACAGAATGGTTACTGGAACTTCGACGTTGATATATTCCTAACATCGTCTGAGAACATTGAATTCTGCTGGTAGCTGACAAGGAGTTATGGACTGTGCTCACATGTCGATTGATCGAATGTCGCCGGATTCTTTAGTATAGAAATGACTTTGAAGTCTGTTAGTCATGAAGTGTTATGGTTACAATAAATTATGATTCGAGTGTCATCAGCAATGCTAGAAAACCTTAATAATCTATGCGACTTGGTGTGCCATCTTTCCAAATGTTATAGCACCCCGGGATATTTTGGAAAGAGCCTCTCGTGGACATTCACCCTTAGTTATGATCGGTTCGCTGCGAATCTCGAAAGCCTATTGAGGTGGAATAAGTCGGCGCTTCAGCCCTTCAATGCTGAACGTATCGCTGTCCAGGAAGTCAAAGTATTCAGATTCTTTTTTCCAAACTGCGTGAGCCTGCGCCGGTACGTTGTCAGCGATTTCGATAGGAACTGACACCAGTCCACTTTCGTCACCGTGAAGAAGGTCACCAGGTTGAATGGTCATGCCGCAGATCGACACGGTGACGTCAAAATCGATGAAGATACTGTATCCGTGTGATACAACTGACCCACTTGAAAAAGTGTGGAATCCAGGCGTGCGATTGCGAATGCCTTTTAGATCTCGGCCATTAGCGTCGGTGACAATGCCGACACAACCGAGTTTTTCCAAACTGGCACAGAGAATGTCCCCGAACCAGCAGCATCGCCTGCGCTCGTGGCCGACGTGTTGGGAAACGAGTACGGATGGTTTGGGCGCAGTCTCGATTAATTCTATGAGTTCATCAAGCCGCCGATGTCGCTTTTCACCGGGCGTTGTGGTATCCACGGTGCATGTCACGGCGTATCCGACCAGAGGTTTGGGGATTTCGGGTGTCTGACAAATCAATTCGTTCGTGGTGTATCCGACTGTTTGATCTCGCACCTGAAAATGCTCGATTGCGTTGGCTACCGTTGGACTGTCAAATCCTAGTAGATTTTCGACAATCTGCGCGGATAGATTTTCGGACATGGGTTTTCATCCTTTTTTCGAGGTTGGTGTCAGGACGAGTGTGCGCTGGAGTTGAGATCTGCGGCTACACCCGTTGTATTGTTGTTAGACCTTGTTTACGATGTCAACAGTAGCTTCCAAGCCTTGGAGATAGCCATTACTTAGGGCCGTGATGTCATGACAACAGTTGAACCAGGTGGTTCCCTTTTCAGCAACAGTAAGCATTGGAGTGCCCGGATCTACGGCTGTACCCATGGCCTTGCCATGGGTGCGGCACGCTTCCGCGATTTTGTCAAATGCTGCGAGAATTCGTGGGTGCATAATCGGATGACCGGGTTCGCGCTCGATTCCGTAGCTGTGCCGGAGGTCTCCCGGACCTATGAACAATAGGTCAATTCCCTCGATGGCGGCAATAGCATCAGCGTCTGTTACCCCTTCTTCGTCTTCTATCATTACGCCCAGCAATGTGTTTTCATTCGCGGCATCCAAGAACTGTTTGCGATTCATCTTGCCGAAGCGCGAATCTCTACCGCCACCCATGCCGCGAAGGCCTAGTGGTCGAAACTTCGCCATGCGGACGAATTGTCGCGCCTCATCTACATTTTTGCAGTGGGGCCAGATTAAACCGTTAGCTCCCAATTCGAGTGTTTTGATAACCTGGTTATAGGGACCATGGGGAATGCGAACAATTACATCGAGGTCAACAGTTCGCGCGGCCAAAATCATATTTGAAAGTCCTTCTAAATTCAGATGAGAATGCTCCATGTCTATCCAAACGCAGGTGAATCCGGCTTCAGCAATGATTTCGACGACGATGGGATTGAATACCCGATTGATCTCTGGTACCGCAATAACCTCCCCTCTTAGAAGAGCTGCTTTGGTGTTATTAAGTCTATATCGATTTATCATGTTCGTCCTTATTTTATATTGTCCGCGGTTCGGGATGCAGCGGCTGATATTCCGTCGAACTTGGGTAATACCTCTTTGCCAAACCACTCGATGTCCTGTCTTAGCACGCTAGGAGGAAATGCCAGAGCTCCGGCACCTACCGACACTCGTGCTAGTCCGGGGAATGTTTCTTGAATTTCGCAGAGCCGTTCGAAGACGTGCTCTGGTGGTCCGCAAATCCATGCTCCGTCGCGAACTAGATCGTGCACGGTTGGCAGTCCGGCAGAAGGTGCTTTTGTTGCGCTGTAGGTTGCCAGAATCTGTTCCTGGCTCAGTTGTGGCATTCTTCCTAATGGCGCCAGGACCTTGAGTTGTTCCTCGAACCAGACGGATGCTTCCTTAATGGCCTTTTCCTGTGTGTCAGCGATGTGGATCTGTAAGACGAGGGCTAGATCTTCTCCAAGGATGGTCTCACGTCCCGAAAGCGATAGTGCTTCGCGCCATTTTGTCGCAATCTGATGCGCGCGACCACCCGCGGGCACCACGCCTTTTATTCCGTGTTTGACCATGAAGTCAATGCCACGCGGGGTGGCACTGAAAATGGGCTGCCAACACTGCACAGGTCGAGTGGATGGACGGGGTACAAGCGTAATCTCCTCTAGCTCTTGTTCACGGTATTTGACTTGCGCTGGGAGGTTGTAGTACTTCCCTCGATGTTGGAAGGACTGCTTGTTCCATGCTTTGAAGATAATTTCCACTTGTTCCTCAAATTTCTCACGATTCGCTTCATCATCATCGAGCGGAGATCCCAACGTTTCCACCTCCCGATTGATGTAGCCGCGACCGATGCCAAACCGAACTCGGCCTTTTGTAATTACATCTGCAGTGGCGAAATCTTCAGCCAATCGCAGTGGATGCCATGTAGGAACGACGTTAAAAAAACCGCCAAACTTGACGCGCTTAGTGGTCTGCGCGAGGTAAACGCTTAGCATTGGTATGTTCGGAATGCAACCATATCCCTCCCGTTGGAAATGATGTTCTGCGAGCCAGAGCGTGTCGAAGTTCAATTCGTCCATCAACTCAGCGAGCGATCTTGCCTCGCTGAACACCGAGGCTAACTGTTCGTCTGATTCTATCCTATCATCAACACAGAGCCCCGGGAAACCCATATTGTTCATTTCTACGTGGCCGCCGTAGAAGTAGTCAAAATTCGTTATCATGCGCTGTTCCTTTTGGTCTATTTAAACTGTTCATAGAATTTCGGGGAAGAAAACGACATCGCTTCAGCCAGAATTAAGTTTAGTTTGCTCCGAAGCGACGAAAACACGGATGTCAAATGGGCTTGTAAAGCAGATTGTTCTGAGCACTATCATTGTCAATGCGATTTCATATCTTTCGCGGATGGGCGCCCACCTCGCTGCCATCATCCGTTCCATGGAACACGTAATCTGCAATTGGATTCCCTAACGAACCACCCTCCATTAGATTTGATTCGAGTAAACAGTGTGCCATGATGATGCGCCGGACACGCTGATTAATGGGTATAGTGACATTCCCCGTCGTATGGTCGAAAGCGATGAACAGTCTATCACTATTCCGGGCCTCTGTCGAACCGATGATAAACGGTAAACCCCGCAGATGCTGAAATCCAATTGGGATAGTCGCGTGCTCTGATTCGTAAGGGTTCGATTTGACGTTGCCTGGTCCGGTGCTGTTCTGTTCGAATACTTCCAGGCCTGCGTTGCAGAATTCTGACAGGTCGAGAGGTTGATAATCTTTCATGGCGTATGGTTACTTATCCGAATCTTTGTCTGGCTGGTGCGCCTGGTGACGGAGACCTATATGCCTTATGAATGTGCTGCGTCAATTGTCTTCCAAAAATTCCCACAATTCGTTGAACCTTTCGCCTACCACAGGTTCGTCACGAAGAACCGATGCAGTTTGATGTTTCCGGATTGGGTCGACCATATAGTCCGGGACATATGCGAGCCCTCGCTTTAACTGGTCACGTGAAATCCCGATTTCGGAAGGTCGGTATCTTACTAAGCACGTATCAAGCCGCGAGATTAGTCGCTGTGGATCGGCGTCACAACACCAGGAAATTATAACTGCGCCCATAGCGACTAATTCACCATGAATCCAGCCGGTCTTACACGAAAGTTCCAGGGCGAAGGCGAGATCATGGTCCCCGCTTTGTACGGTGCTCGCGAGTTTATTTTCCCGTCCATCACGATGTCGTAGTGCGGTTCCAATCACACGGATGCTCTTGGACGTTAAATTACCTTCGTCGTCAAGTGAGGCGTGGAAATCATCTGTGAATTCTTGGTGAAAGTTCTCGACGGCAGATACTACCGTTTCATCGTACGCTGGTCCTATCCCAAGCTTGATGTTGCGCTTCCATTCAGCAATCTTGGCGTAATTACACAGAATGTCTCCCAGTCCTGCTGTGTGAAGATGTAGAGGTGATTCTAGCACGAGGTCATAATCAATAAGGACGTGTTCGCAGTCAATCCACGGCCAGCTATCGGCACCGCCGACGATAACACGTCCATCCCACACGGCCAGAATGCTGTGAATAATTGCACCAGTTGATAGGACAGTCGGTACTAGGATGAGTGGTAGCTCCTTTTTTAGGGCTACGTATTTAGATGCGTCCAGTGCGGTACCTCCGCCAATTCCGACGATGAGATTAGCATCATCTGGCAGTGCGTCGGTAATTTGTTGTAAATGGTTATGGTCTAAGTAGTCGGCGTAGCGCACACCAGCAGGCTGTTGGCCGAGATATGGCTTGGTGCTCTTAAAAGCTCTCGGTGATGATACGATGGCGTACCGTGGCCAGGATTTGCTTTCTCTCTCGAGGAGCTTGTGTCCGTAGCGTATGTCGATTTCCGCTGCGGGTTTAGATTGATTTGCTTGTGTCCAACCGCGGTTTCCTTTGTCCATTGGTGCGTTTTCCTCCTTAGAATCACTAATCTGAATATTCGAGCAGCTGTGGAACCTTCTCTAGCTAACTACAGATGCGTTCAGTCCCGATAACTATCCTTAGTTCTCACTTCTGTGTTAGACATCTGATCATAACCCAGGTCGAAAATCTGGGTACACCGCACTTGTTCTTACAGAACGCCTACCAATTGGTCAATGAACCGTCTCGCCGTCGTAAGCGCGGGGTCTCCCAAAACTTAAACTCTTGTTCTGCTGCTAGTTCTTCTTCGAACTCGACACCAAGACCGGGTTGGTTAGGTACTATGAAGTTGGCTCCCTCCTGTGTCGGCTGTACTGGAAAAAGGGTGCGATCGTTGTGGGTAGGCGGTTCCGTTGGCGAGGTGCGGACTTCTAGCCACGAAAAGTTTGGAACCGCGGCTGCTAAATGAATCGATGCTGCCGTGCAGATTGGTCCCAGTGGGTTATGTGGCATTAGGTCAATGTAGTGCGCTTCTGCCAGACTCGCTACTTTCATGGCTTCTGTCAGGCCTCCCACGTTGCAGACATCAATTCGCGCGAAATTGGTGATGCCGCGCTCAAGGTAGGGCAGAAAAGCCCATTTACTAGAGAATTCTTCCCCGATAGCAAATGGGACGTCCACCATAGTGCGTAGTGCCTCATATGCTTCGGGTGTCTCATCGCGGATTGGCTCTTCAATGAAATCAATCGTGCCTGAGGGCATCCGCTGACAGAAAGAAGCTGCCTCAGCCACATTCAAACGGCAATGGTAGTCAATGCCCAGAACGGGTTCTGGTCCTACTTCCTTGCGAAGGTCGGTCAGTGATGATGCTGTTAGGGCAAGTGATTCGCGAGGTTCGAAAATGCTTGGATTATCTTCTCTTGGATTATCTTCTAATGGGTGGCCGGGCACCATGCGAATAACGTTCCAACCTTTGTCGATTAACATTTTCACTTCATTGATTAGTTGTGGTCCCATTGCTGCAGCAGTAGTTGCAAAACAGGGTATACGGTCTCGCTGCTTACCTCCTAGCAGTTGATACACAGGGATTCCTAACGCTTTTCCGGTGATATCATGAAGAGCAATATCGATGGCAGACATAGCACCAGTGAGAATTCGTCCACCTTCGAAATATTGACCACGGTACATGTCCTGCCACAGTGCGCCAATGCACATTGGATCCCGGCCGATAAGAAACTCGCGATAGTGCTTGACTGCGCCGGCTACAGCGAGTTCGCGGCCTGAGACGCCAGACTCACCCCAACCGTGAATCCCTGCGTCGCTTTCAACCTTTACCACAAGCTGATTCCTGTTTCCAACCCAGACTGGAATGGGTTTAACGTCGGTAATCTTCACGTGTTCTCCATAATATTTCCACAATGTTCAAAGATTGGGGTGGATGCTGCTAACATTCAAAGAAGAATAGAGTATAACAGGACCCGCTCTTTCTGTTCCCAAATGGGAGTTGTGTTAAATCGAGCGGTGCAATTTTCCCCGCCAGTAGGCGTCAAGCCAGAAAACCACGGTCCGCGTTTCAAAGTACTGGGACGGGGGGTTGTCCCTCACCAGTGGAGGTCTCTGTTCTGGCCTAGTATAGACATATCCCGTTGTGTGTTCTTCCGTGATGTTTTGCAGTAAGGTTTTTCCGACTTCGTTCGCTTTGCCATCGTAATCTAATTCGCCTACTAGCATTGCCAAGCATGCTATCTGCGCTGTCGAGGGGAGATGTCGTGCATCGGTCTTCCAGTAGGCGTGATCTACGCAGTCAATGGGACCCGGTTTGTACCTCTCTAGAAGGCCAGAATCCGTAAAATAACCCATGCCTATACAGAGCCCATCCTCTTGAATCGAGCTTTTTGCCGCTTTCCAACACTCGCGGATGAGCCTATCCCACTCCGCTTCGTTTTCTAATTCGGTTTCACGCATGAAGTAGTCGTACATTTCGGCCCAGTGGTACAATTCTTTAATCTCGCCGCGTGGTCCCCGGTGCATTTTCAAACCGCCATCACTCACTGTTTTCCGTACGATGCGGATACACTCATCCAGAAGAACTTTATCACCTGTAATCCGGTAGGCGATGTGCATCCCGATAGGAATCTTTAATCCGCCGCTAGGGCTGGTGATGCGTTTCCCAAAGACCTTCCAGGTTTCTCCTAGATAGTCGTAGGTGTAGTCGTGATTAACCCACCAATGTGCATGTTCTTGTAATGCCTGTGCAATCGTTTGTTTTTCCGCATCTGTCGCCAGGTGTTGGTAATAGTGCCATAGTGCGATGACTGGAGAGTACGCCTGGTCCACACTCGTTTCAGTATACACTTTGTCAATCTCATAGTCGCCTTTGAGGGCACCGTAGGGCTTGGGCCAATAACCCGGTTCGATTTTTCGTCCTTCATGGTAGGCGTACATTGTGGCGTGATATGCCTTTTCCGCGTCCTTTTGAGCATCTTCGGTTTTTTCCGCCAACCAGCGCCAGACCATTGCCAACAGATAACGATTCCCGTTATAATTGGCATCTTCATACATGGCGTAGGCTGTGGTGCCTGCGTGGGGATGCCACTTTTTTCCCGTCCGCTTTCTGTGCTCTTTGTCTTCTCGCTCACTTTCCAACATCTCGTATGGAATGGGTTTCCTGTCTGGATAGGTGAGGCTCTCGCGTATCAGGCCATGCTTGTCCATCGCATCTTCCAACACGATGCGGTTAAAAAGAGCTGCTCTTTCCTCTAGAGACATTATCATTCAACCTTTCTTAAGCCTAGTAGTGCTCTACGATTCGGTGTGTCTCGGAAAAACCTGAGCTCTAGACTACCAGAAAGCGTGTCCTTAAGTCAACAAAATACCAACAAGATTTCACTTGTCCAATTACTGTGAAAATCAAAAATAATATGGCCTGGATTCGGCTGATGGCAAAGGTTAAGGATATAAAGAAGGTCGATTGTGTGCTCTTCGTGAGACTGGGGGTGGATTGATTACTCGCCGGCTGAATCTGACCGAATGCTTTTGATTGTTATCATGTTGTACGCTTCCAAGGATGGTTGCACAGGACGTGTTAAGGAATATATCAACAAGTCATATGGAGTGCGAAGGTTTGCCTGATTTGGTGCAATCGCGTTTCTTTCTAGGGTGTGCTGCAATCGACAAGCTAGGGTTGTTTGGCACATGTGCTATTCTGTGCAATGTGTTCTGTGGTTCAGCCCAAGTTTGTCTTTTCTCCACGCTCTACACGCAGATGCGATCGGTGCCATCAGTATCTGTTTGCCCCTTGACAAGTACTTTAGACTATGATAGAATCGGTCTAGCCCTTAATTTGTGTTGCTAAATCGACATAGGTGGGTAATCAAGGGAAGAGGACAGGAATAATGAGCACGAGAAAACGATTTCTACATATTTCGTGGATTTGCATGGTTTTTCTATTTTCTGCATATACGCTATTTGCTGTTGAAGGGGAAAGTGTGCGTGGACTTTCTGAAATCGCAGTCAGGATTCGAGATCAAGTCGACATCAGCAGGATTCGAAAGGACGTCGCGCGGCTAACGAGCCTTTCGAGTCGTGTGACGGGTTATCCTGATTCTGCTTCCGCCAGCAAGTACGTCTTCGATCGATTTGTAGACATTGGTTTGGAGAATGTCGAGAGTCGTGACTTCCCGATTCCTGTTCCTATTGATCACGACGATGGGAAACTTGAAGTCCTTAATGAGAACGATGAGGTTCTTAGAACATTAAAGATTCGGCCGATTTGGCCGAATCTTGTTCGTACTTCCCTCCTGCCTAGGGGGCTCAAGCACCTTGTCGAAGAGGGAGAAACCCTCGAATCGATCTCTGCATCCTACCGGGTTAATCTTCAAGCGATTCTCTCTGACAGTCATAACGAATATCTGCAGGATCAGGCTGGAGACGGACAGGACAACGACAGAGACGGCAAAGTTGATGAGCCTGGCGAAGTGGTCTTGGTAACCGGGAATGAAGTGTTTATTCCCACTGGTGGATTGCGTGCTCCCCTCTATTACGGCGGAAGGGGAAATCTAGAGGACTTCAATGACAAAGATATTGGGGGTATTTGGTACACGGTGCAGGCAGGTGAGACCTTGGCGGACATCGCCCATCGTTTCCGCATCAGCGTTGGAAGTATCAGCGACGACATACTCAACAGCCACCTTCAGAAAATGGAGGATGGGATTGATAACGACGAGGACGGGGAGATTGATGAGTACGGTGAAATTCCGCTGCTTTCGGATATCGTACATTGGGATAGTGATGGTATAGATAATGATGCCGATGGATTTGTTGATGAGCAGCCCGGCGATGCCACCGACGGTTTTGATAACAATAATGATGGTCAAATTGACGAAGAAGGTGAATTTGTCGCTGCTTCTGAATCGAGTCTTTTTATACCGCGAGGAAGTATTGTACTGGTGGATTTCAACTCAAGCGCGCAATGGATAAACGCGTCGATGCTTGGAGCGAAGGCGGTTGTTTTCATTGAGCCCGAGACGACTATTCGTGGCGAGGCAGAGACAAAATTTCTCACCGTTCCGGCAAATATTCCGCGATTCTGGATCTCCCGGGCGGATGCCGCCGAGTTGCTGCAGATGCTCGGAGAAGAAGAAACGGCGGAAGCGCGTTCAATGCCACCTTCCCCGACTGATTCAGTCATGGTCCGTTTGAACGCCACAATGACCTGGGAACAGCGAGTTGGTCAGAATATTCGTGGTTTCCTTGAAGGAAGCGATCCGGCTCTGAAAGATGAGATGGTTGTGGTGACAGCCTACTATGACTCAATGTCTGTTGTGCCCTCGCTTGCACCAGGAGCGGAACCGACTAGTGGAATCGCATCGCTTTTGGAGCTTGCGCGAGTTCTCAGTAAGGAAGAATACCGTCCTGGTCGTTCGATGCTATTTGTAGCGACGGATGGACACTTTCAGGGCTTGGCTGGTATGCGCTATTTTATGTACGGTGTAGGTCAGGATATCGTCACGAGGGGTGACTACAACATTGATTCATCTTCGGCCCCAGGGGTTCCGACCTTGGGTGGAATGTCGAAGGGATTGGGTCTGGACCTTCGCCCATTTAAGGAGTTGGGCCGAAAACTGGTCCTTTCGATCGATCGGAGTGTTCTTGTGGATTTGCCACCCGAATTCTTCTACGAGGTGCACCAACTGGACGAGAAAATTCGGTCGTTGAGATCTACAGTAGTTGGCCTTGGTGATACCTATGGTCGAATTACTTCGTTGCGAGACAAACAGCGAGATTTCAAAGAAAAGCTAAAAAAGCGTCGTCGGATTGTGAAAAAGCGTGCGAAACAGGGTTATACCCAGGAGGAAAAGTCTCGTCTCGAAGCCAACCTGACGAAATTCAAGAAAGATGCCCTACAAACTACCCAGTTCTTGCGGGTGGTGGTTGATCGGATGGATCGTCTCCAATCTATGGCATTGGTGGCATGTCGGGAGGCACAGCAAGAATTGATTGAAAAGGTTGCGCTCCCGATGGCGCGCCTCGATGCATGGGCGCTCGATCGACTAGTGGCGGACATGGATGCCGGCGTGGTTCATGGAAGTTACAATCGTACTCCTGATAGTGCTTACTTGAAACCAGAACAAGACCAGCAGGGGGCCTATTTTCTTCCTATACCGCCAAGCTTGGTAGGGACCCCCGAGGCTACCTCCGTACAACAGCTCTCCGATTATTTGGAAGATTGGGAATTTTCCGATTCTCGAAAGTTCATGCTGCAGTATACGCAAGAACGGCTTTTAGATCGACATCTGGACTTTCATGGATTGGAAGCGATGAAAGATGCACGCAAGATTGTGTATCGTGCTAGCCAGCAGAACAAGTCCTTAGATGATGATGTTACGGAGGAAAGAAGACTGCTTACAAGTGCAGTTCAAAAGATTTCCCCCGCCATGAATTTCGAATCGGCAATCAAAGAAATCATTGTTCGGTTACGTACTCAAGGCGACTATATGCCGGATGACATCAATCGGACGCTGGCTCCCTTTGTTAGTAACGCTGTTCTTAGTCGTCTGAAGACAATTCAGTCACAGCTTCGTCAAAAAACGTCGAATGTCGACGATGTGTCTGTTGGTGGGACGACACAAGAATCTAACGGCCTGTTTGTCGAAGAGCTTATCAAAGACAAACAAGGTATCTTCGAAATTGCTATGCGCAATGCACGGCTCGAGCGACAACGGCTTACCTGGTTGTTGGAGACGAATCGGCATGCTTCGTTGAATCGGCCATATTTTGAAGAGGAGGAGCTTGTGTTGCGTCATTATCTTTCCGATGACGAGGCTGAGGCGGCAATAGGAGTCCGTGGTCAGATTGTGGCACGTCTTGAGGAAGATCGTCTGCTTCAATTTGTTAGACAGAAGGCACAGGACGATATTGTGGAGCTTCAGAACCTGCGCAATGGCCTGGAGAGGTATGACCGTGATTTTCCGGAAGACGTAAAGATTCTACTTCGTGATAACATGCTGACTCTAAGAAATTCGCGGTTCCGAAATATCCAATCGCGGGTGGCCATCATCGCTCGCTTTAGCAGGCCGGAATATGATTCAAATATCGCTGCTGTTGAGCAAGCGATTTCGTTGCAAGATCTCTTTAATCGATACTACACATCTCTTTTTATCTCGGTTGACTTTTCTACGCAGAGCGACAAATTTGGTGTCTTTAACAAGGGGTGGTTCTATGACCAGCAACCTGAATTTGTGTTGCGTCGGGAGTTTTCTATCATTGGCAACAGGCTCATGGAATATGCCAAGGATGCAGACTTTGGTGTACGCATTGCTAAGCTGTGGACGTTCACGGACGATCAGATCCGACAGGCGGTGATGGATAGTCAGTGGGAGCTTGCTTCTGTCATCCAGGAGAAAGAAACTTTGCAAGGAAAACCCCTTGAGACTCTGGTTCTTGAGCACCATGATTCGTTGGTTGAACTGAGCGACGTTTCTCGTCTGATGAAGATGCAATTTGACCAAATGAAAGAGCGTGGAGAACCTTCCGAGGACATGCTCAAGGACATGGACTATATACGCGATGAAGTGGAGCGGTTTATTCTCGGAGATGTTCGAGACGCACGGAGAAGTCGAAAGAACAAGATAGGACTTCTCAATCGGCTTCCGATGATGCTTGCGCTTCGACATGAAGATCCATCGGAATTGAGCCCTAATGAGATTGACGATATCCAGACCCTAATCGATATTGTTGGTCTGGGTGGACAAACCAACTTTGTCAACGCGATTTCAGCGTCTGGTGCGAAGACTTGGCGTACTTACATTCCCGGAAAGATTGCGTTTGATAGTGAGGTTGCAACGTTGATTGGCAAAACGGGGATTGCTTTTGCCACCATTGAAGATGGACGATTGTTGACCGATACACCACTGGATACCATCGAGAGAATGGATTTACGGCACGAGGGTAATCTTCACAAGCAAGTGAAGACGCTAGCCGCTATCCTCGTTCAGGCGATGCGACATCCGATGATGCCAACTGGTGCTAAGGTCGAGAACTTCTACTGTAATCTCTTTGGTGATGTGGTAGAGTACGATGCGCGTGAAAGTGCGTTGCCTACTACGCCGGTGCCGTATCCAATTGTTGTGTTGCGGCGGAAGCATAAAACGATGATGGGGGTCCGTGGAGATCTGGTTGCGATGGGAAACAAAAAAGCGCAGTTTGATGTTCCAGGTCTTGCAATGGAGGGTCGGGCGACGATTCGCCCAGGTGGCGTACAGGCGGTTGAGGCGTACCTCCTTGACAATGATTCCGGTGATATTGTTTACGCACCCGATTTAGGGAATTTTGGTGCTAAACTTACGAATTTCGATAAGCTCGGAATCCACCACCGCCGGCGTGGCTGTCGGGTTACGGTATTTCCGTGCGTGTCCACGACGATATTCGACTTGGTAGATCAACGGTATTTGCGAACTCTACGCGAATTGCAGGTCTACGATGGCTTAAGTGACAGCCCGCCAGAGAAGTTTGGTATGTCCAAACCGTGGCAGCAGGAAGGGGTATCAGCGACGGAGCCGATTGCGTTGGTTTACTCCGAACCTAAAAGCCGAATTAAAATTGGCATGGCATACGGCCAGGTGGGGAAGCGACTCTTACTAATCAAAGCGGGGAAGAGCGGAGCAAAAAATCCTGCGCTCTATACCGGTGAAGGATTTGTCGTGCGGGAGAACGGCTCTATTCGAGTCACGCCCTACGTGGTGGTTCGAGATATGTGGTGGCTTGATGAAAACCGGACGAGTCTCTATAAGCGGTTCGGCATCAGTAGCGACCGTCTGGACCAACTCCATTTCTTCGCGAATGAACATCTGAATCAGGCAGAGATTTCGCTGGCGAAAAAAGAGTATTCAACGGCAATGAAGTTGGCACGTGCGGCGTGGGGATACGAATCGCGTGCCTATCCAGATGTCAAAAAAACGGGCAATGATGTTGTCAACGGTGTGATGTTTTATCTCGCCTTGTTATTGCCGTTTGCCTACTTTATGGAACGTCTGATCTTCGGATTTTCGGATGTCCACAAACAGATTGCTGCCTCGGCTGTGATTTTTATTCTGGTGTTTTTCTTCTTAGCGCAGGTCCATCCGGCCTTTCAGATCACGACCACCCCAGTCATTATTCTAATTGCGTTTGTGGTATTAGTGTTAACAGTGTTTGTGATTGGTATCATTCTGCGGAAATTCGAAGAACAGTTGGACAAGATGAGGCAGGAGAGTTCAAGAGTGCATAAGGCGGATGTCGGTCGGCTCGCAGCTTCGGCGGCGGCTTTTAGTCTTGGTGTATCCAATATGCGTAAACGGAAAGGTCGTACAATTCTGACGTGCGCAACATTGGTAATTTTGACGTTCACGGTAATTTCGTTTACCTCGGTGCGAACTTTTATGCACCCGAATAAGACTACCCTTCCGTCTGTCACGCCGCGTTACACAGGAATGCTGATTCGAGACCAATTTTGGAGGCCGCTTGAAGAACCGGTACTCACATCGATTACGAATGATCTGAAAAGTACACGGCTACCGGAAGCTGATTTTCGATTAATGATGAGGAATCAAGGTAAGTCGCCAACAGAAATCGAGAGCATCATCGCCCAGTTGGACGAGAGGGGAGCGATTTCCAATGTCGGTAGCGACCTCACGTTGCTTTCCAAGATTGATTCGCGATTTCAAGAGGATTTGGTGGATGAGACCATTACGCGAGGTTTGTGCCAAGAATTCGAGAGGATTGGCCTTTTTCTCTCACCACAAACCTCGATTCATGCGGGTCCTGCAGATAGTTGGGAGCTGACGGGTAATGCGAGCACGTATGTTGTCCGTAAAGAGGGAGAAAATCTTAAGGTTTACCAACCCTCAGCGGTGTTGACAGTTCAGAACACAGTAGGACCACGGGCTTGGTATCAATCTGGTGGTCCTGCCGACCAGTCATTCGTGCAACTGACACGTACTCCCAACGTCAAGGATCCAGTGCCACCGAACGATATGTCAACCGGTCAGCATCTGACTTTCTCAGCCAATATGTTAATCGGGATGAGTAGCGATGAACCGCGCGTCACCGGGATTGACCGTTATCTTCAGTATGGAAGGTGGTTCGATCCGGCAAACGAAACGGACTGGCCGACTCGATGGCCATATGCATGTGTTTTGCCGAAGGGGATGGCAGATTTATTGAAAATTGGGGAAAGCGACATGGGGAAAGCGACCATCTCCGTTTATGGTGCTAAATTCACGGTGACTGGTGTGCTCGGTGTAGGCTTTAAGGATTTAACTGACAACGACGGTGAGGAGCTGACGCCGGTAGATCAACAGTTGATGAAGCAACAAAGCTCGAGGGGAGCAGGCGCACAGAGTGGCCAAAGTGGTAGCGGCGAACTGCAGAAACACATCCACCTTACACCCGATAGCGTTGCCATTTTGCCGTATCAAGTTGTAATTAATCAGGGTGGGACTTTGCGCTCAGTGGCCATTAACATGGAACCCCAACCAGGAGAGCCGTCGATTCCCACTGCTGTTGACAAACTCGATTTGATAATGGCGCCGCTGATGAGTAGAATGGCAATTGACTTTTTCGTTGCTCGGGACAAGAATACTTATCTCTATAGTTCAATTGGGATGACTTCTTTCTCTGGTATGGGCAATTTATTCGTGCCGATTCTCATTGCCGCATTGATTGTACTCAACACTATGCTTGGCGCAGTCTACGAAAGGATTAGGGAGATTAGTATCTACAGTTCTGTTGGGCTTGCGCCTGTGCACATTGCGTTTCTTTTTCTGGCAGAGGCGTGTGTATACGCGATTGTTGGAGCAGTGCTGGGGTACTTACTAGGCCAGGTTGTAGCCACGCTACTAGTTCAGTTTGGTTGGTTGTCTGGTTTGACGTTGAATTACTCCTCAATGTCCACTGTAGTGGCAACACTAATCGTGATGGTGGTGGTAATCGGTAGCACGCTATATCCGGCGATTAAAGCCAGCCGAATGGCAGTTCCAGATCTAGAGCGGAAATGGAAATTGCCCGATCCCTCAGGCGATGAATGGCACTTTAATCTACCGTTCACGGTATTATCCGAGGAAGCGCTGGGTTTGAACGTGTTCATGCGCGCATATTTTGAGGCGCATGCCGATGAATCGGCAAGTGAGTTTTATACGAATCAAGTTGCTTTCAATCGTTCGACGGAGGACATCAAAGAACCGGTGGATGAATCATACGCTATCAGTATGATGGTGTGGGTGGCGCCCTATGACTTGGGCGTGAGCCAATCAATTAGGTTTGTGACTGCGCCGGTGGGCGAGGAGGAGGAGGAACTGTACCAGATTGCACTTGATGTGCACCGTGAGAGCGGAGAGGTTGCATCGTGGAAACGGGTGAATCGTCGGTTCTTGAATCTGTTACGTAAGCAGTTGTTGATTTGGCGGACACTTAGCCCCGATGTGCGCGGTGAATTCCATGAGCGTGGGCGTGAGGAGACTGAAGTTCTTTCTGGCACCGAACTAGGCCCACAACCTGCGGATTGACCTTTCTAAGGAGTAAAAATTCACGGTTCGCCAGGATAGAAAGGTTAAGAAATGCCTTTCCATCTAAAGCTTCCTGCCTCTTGGCTCGTGAAGGCAAGCACTGTCAGAAGTCGGCTCAGTAGTTGGCTGGTAAGCGAGGAAACTCGTCCTCCGGGTTTGTACCACAATACCTGAGCATACGCGTGTGGAATCTTAGACATGGAGCGTTGATCGAATTGGGAAACCAAACCCGTCTTTCTAGGGCGGTCCTGTCTAGCCCTCTTGTGCGTCTAATCCGTTGTTGCTACGCTGACTCTGTAGGTAGTGGATTGGACCGCTATTTGTGGAGATGGCATAGATTGAGCGTAAAGTTGCTGTGGATGGTTGCAACGCCTGTGTTTGATCAGATTTTCACGTGACACCCACCTGAAAATAAAACAATCCTATCGAATCCATATGGAAGACCAAGCACAGGCTAAGAGTCCGGGAGTCACGCCACGTCTCCTCTTTATTGTCCTTATCCTCGTCCCCGTCAACTGTTATTTCCTCCTCCAAATGGAATTGGTACGTTATACTTTTCCCACCTGGATTGTGCCTCTCTCCAATGTGATTTTCACGCTGACAGTTGTCATGGCAATTAATTATCTGGTTCGCCGCGTCGTTCCGGGTATGGGGCTTCGCCATGGTGAGCTTGTGGTGCTTTATGTGATTCTCAGCATTACTACGACTCTGTCGGGGGGTGATATCCTTCAGGCGATTCTCTCTATCTTGGGGTATGCTTTTTGGTTTGCCACACCTGAAAATGAGTTTCAAGAACTATTCATCCGACATCTTCCGCGTTGGCTTACGGTATCCGATTCGGCCGCTTTGCAGGATTTCTACGAGGGCGAGTCTTCTCTGTATCTAGCTCACCACTTGAAGGTATGGGGGCCGGTAGTGTTAGCCTGGCTGCTAATTTTCATTGTTCTGGCCTTCAATTTTTTGTGCTTGAATACCATTCTCCGTCGCCAATGGACAGAACATGAACGGTTGAGTTACCCGATTGCTCAATTGGCATTGCAGATGACCCGGCCCACTTCCCGATTTTTTCGGAACAAGCGGATGTGGATAGGATTTAGCATTGGTGCAGGAATAACACTGATCAACGGGCTTAGCTATATTTACCCGGAAGTTCCGTCTGTGCCCGTTAAGCGTACGTATTATAGCGTCACTGAAGGTCCGTTGAGATTTTTTGCCGGTAGTGATGACATGATACGGCTCTCCCTTTATCCTTATGCCATTGGCATTCTCTTTCTGATGCCCTTGGATATACTTGCTTCTACCGTTTTCTTTTGCGGCATATACCGTGTGCAATTGGCTATGGGAAGAATCATGAACTGGGACACGGTGCCCGGATTCCCATTTCAGGGTGAACAGATGGTGGGCGGGTTTTTCGCGCTTTGTGTTATTGTGTTTCTGTCGGGGAAGGGACACTTTATACGTGTGGTGAAACGCGCGCTTGGTTGGAGCGATGATTTAGATGATAGCGAGGAACCGCTCCCATATCGCTGGGCGTTCTGGGGTTTGATCACAGGTTTGGTCGTCTTGTTTTTTCTGCTTCGCCGGACAGGTATGTCTTTCTGGGTGGCTTCTAGCTTCGGAGCTCTTTTCTTGATTTCACCAACCGTCATGACCCGTCTCCGTGCGGAAGCTGGTATATTTACCTGCTTTGGGTTTGCGCCGCGAGTCCTGTTGAGTCGGTGGTTAGGCACGCGTCGGCTGGGAGCTCAAAACCTGACAGCGCTGACTGTGTGCTTCTTCAACAGTGAGTACCGTCCGCAGCAGATGCCGCACCAATTGGAGGCGTTTAAGATTTCGGAGCAAGCTAAGCTCTCTCATCGACACATGTTTTTTGCTATTCTTCTCGCCACGGGGCTTGGCGTGGTTGTCTCCTTCTGGATTCAACTCCACCTCTACTATGATCGCGGAGCGGCTTCTGGCTACTTCGGTCCATGGGCTCTGGGACACGGTAGGCGTTGGTACGGGTGGCTGCGAGATTGGATCTACTATCCGACCAACACTGATTGGTTCGGGGTTACTTTCATGGGTGCCGGATTTTCAATCATGATGGTTCTCGCATTTTTACGATCCAGAGTTTTCTGGTTGCCACACCCGCTTGGATTTCTGATAGCGGGAGGCGGAGAGTTACCCGGTGACCTGTTGTTGCCACTTATCATCTGTTTGGTCGCGAAATGGATTATTCTCAAGAACGGTGGAATCCGGAGTTATCGGCGGGCTGTACCTTTTTTCCTGGGGCTTGTTCTAGGTGATTTCTTGCTAGGCAGTATCTGGAGTATATTGAGCATTGCTCTGAACATGGAGATGTATCAGTTTTATCCGTAACATCGTCAGAATGGTTAATCTCATTTAACACGGATTGACTGTGATCTGATCTCGCCCCTTGCAACCCGCAAAGAGCCCTTATTAGGCTGCGTGTTTTCGTTAACACATTTTGGGTGTTCGGTCCTTCTAGGGTGCGAAGAAGAAGGAGTTCCTCGAAGTGCGGGTTACATCCTACAGCCATTGCGGAAGGATTTGTCGAAGGTTCTATTCTCAGGAGCGCTAGAAGTCTTGGAATAGCTTTGTTAGCGCCGTCAGACAGAAAATTCGGTTCTGTTTCTAGGTCTATGTGCTCTGTCATCATGTAATCTTATTTCCGAAAATTGTGCTTTTCTAAAACCTTCCGATTTGTGTTGATCCCATATCCTGTATAACAATTGAGGCATCGTACTTTCTTTAATTAGTTGAGTCTTGAGTTGTTGCGTATCGACATGTTCCCACAGATTCCTATGTTTTGCGGGATCGTTTTGCATGTCGTAGAGCTCCCCGTATTCGTTGCCGTGATAGAGCACGATTTTATATCGCGTTGTGCGATACGTCGTTGCGAAACTCGGTGGTGAACTAGATTTGGCTGTGTTTCAGTTCGGCTCTAACACATTATAGTAGTCACTTCGTACATGATCGCGGTGGTAGTTTGGCTGAGTGTTTCCGGTCAATATTGGTACGAGAGAACGTCCGTGTGTCCAGCCCGGATGAATGCCAACAAGCTCACAAATGGTTGGCGAAAGGTCAGTTAGTTCAACTAGTGCGTCCGATTGTATGTTTGTTTCAAAGTCTTTGGGCCAGCTGATGACAAGTGGTACTCGGACCACAGGCCCTCGTAAAACCGACAGCCTTTGTGCACGAGACCGTGGTCTCCCATGAAAATTATAATTGTATTGTCGCGTTGACCGCTGTATTCCAATGTGTCCATGAGGCGATCAACGTTGGAATCAATGAGTTCAATCATAGCATAATAGTTTGCTTTGTGCTGTTGTTGGAGTACGTCGGGAATTCCTGGCTGGTTTTGAAAAATGTGCGAACTCAAACGAGCTTGGACTTCTAGATCGTTCTCTTGGAAACGTGGATTTGGCATGGATTGGGGATCAATGTTAGCAACAAGCGAGGCTGGTGCGTCGTATGGCGGATGTGGGTCAAAAGTGTTAACGCTCATTAACCACGGTCCATTCCGCGATTTGTTCATGAATTCGATGGCGCGATCAAAGCACCAGGTTGTTTGATGTAACTCGGCTGGGAAGTCCCTATGACAACGGGACCCAGATTGGCCGTCGTACTTACTAGTATCGAGCAACCTGGTCCAAACCATCTATGGATTCGAGCCAGGTCCAGTATTGATTGGAATTGTTGCGATTTCCTGTGGCGGAGTGGTTGTACCAGAATTCGCGATAGCCGTCATCAATGCGTTGCTCTTCACCCTCCCACGCTGATGCGAGGTGAAGTTTGCCAGAAAGTCCACAGTCATAACCTATATCATGAAGTGTTGCTGTAACGAGCCGTGCATTCTCTGGCAGATTGCAGCGCTCGTTCCCATTGATGTTACAATGTACGGAGGACGGGTACAGACCTGTGAGGAAGCTGGTGCGGGAGGGTGTGCAGATTGGATTCTGACAATGGGCGTGGGTGAAGGCAACGCCTTGGACACACAGCCGATCGAGGTTGGGCGTTCTAATGGCGGTATTGCCGAGTGCGTGAACCGTATCAAAGTTTTGTTGATCGGTACAGATCTATAGGATGTTCGGACGTTCGTAGGTCAATATCGAATCTCCTTGGGCTGTTTAGGTTTTTTAAAATGGGTTTTGTAGAGATTTTGGCAGACCTCTCTGGAGTTGAAGATGATGGTGAGGTGGTGGGGATAAGATGGAAATGTCTCGATGTTTCGGTTTCTTGGCGTGGTAACACAATTGCGCGCCAAAAGCTCTCCACGTGCTTAGGTTATCTCTTGAAAGAATGGCCTACACCATATGAAAAACTATAAAAGTGCGATAGAATTTCTTCGAAATATCCGCTTTCCCCTTATTCAGTATAATAGCGGTGTGTTCAGCACGATCCAACATTGTCGTGAACGGTTGTCGAGCAGGTTTGCGCCGTCATTGTTCTAAAAGATTATACTCTACTTGTGTTAAAAGATCTCATTACGAATATTTTCTCAAAGTTACGGACCATGGATTTGGCATTGTAGTGTCTTTTAGCCGGTAACTGAACGGCGTATTGATAAGATGAGGCTTTTGCATAGTTGTTGCGATGCCGATCGAAGATGGTCTCCCGCAGTTCGTTTTTGTTAGGTTGGCGCCAGTCTCTATAGAGTGTGTCCTAGAAGCCCGTGCCAACAACAGGGAGTTCTAGATGACACACTCTATAGCAGAAAAAACGATGGGTCCCTTGTGGCGGTGCGCAACGCACGGATCATCCTGTCCGGCTTGCTACGGTAGATACGAGATTGTCGTTGCTGTTCGGGGATGAGTGTTCTTCGTTGTGTGTGTCCTATTGGGTAGCTTATTTTACAATTAGCATTCGGTGCGTCCCCTGAAAATCCTCAGCCTGTAGCGTGTAAAAAAAAACGCCACTGGAAACGATCTCTCCGACTTGGTTTCTTCCGTCCCAATGGGCGGCGGTTGCTCGAGTGAGATAGTCGCCCGATTTTTGGGTTCCGAGGTCTAATTTTCGCGTGAGTTGACCTTGCATGTTGTAGATGTGGATCGTTACAGGGGCATCGCTTCCTAGTCGGTATGGTAACCAGGTTTCCGGGTTGAATGGATTTGGGAAGTTCTGGTACAGTGCCGTCTGCTTGACTTGCCCTAAGGTTGTCATTTTCAATCCAAACGGCTCGCTGGCGAAAGGCAATGTGTCGAAGGTATCCACCCCATTATAGACGTAACCCGCGGAGCCCAGTCCGGCTTCCGCACCCTCGTTGGGAGCGTTATGGGAGGCGACAATAATCATGTCGCCGCGCATAGAGACCCAAGAGCCGTAATTTAGTCGTTGTCCGCGGTCTTCTGGTACCACCTTTGTTTTCTCCACCCAATGTCCGTCAACGCGTGCAAACGAATAAGCAGCACCTGAGCCTACGTGTTGGTGGTCACTAGCAAACGGTGCGCCGATGATGGCATTTCTTCCGGTGGTAGAGACACCCTGTCCAAAGCGATCTGCTGGCTTCACGTCTTTTCCGATTAGCCTCGCCTGTTGTTGCCATTTGTTACCGTTACGTTGGAAAATATAGGCCGCACCACTATCTCTTCCAGCGTTAGTATCTGCGAGTGGTGCCCCGATGATTAGAGTATCCCCGGCGATGGACAGAGAAGAGCCAAACCTGTCGGCTTTTCCAGGATTATTTGCCGTAAGTTTGGCTTGTTCTCTCCATTTCTCTCCCTGGCGTACGAAGACATATGCTGCACCGGCATATCGGATTCCACCATGCGTGTGGTTCGGTGCACCCACTATAGCCGTATTTCCGCTGATGACTACGGCTTGTCCGAAACTGTCGGAACCATTTAAATCTTTGGGCATGAGCTTCGACTGCTGTATCCATTCCTCCCCATTACGGACAAAAACAAAGGCCGAACCAGCATTCTTTCCAGCCTCATCATCTCCGGGTGAGCCAATGAGAACAGTAGTCCGGTAAATCGAGACGGCGTCTCCGAACCTGTCTAATTCGACGGGTTTTGGGGGCAAGAGTTTTGCGTGTTGTTTCCAGTTTTTCCCTTTCGGGGTGAAAATATAAACCGCGCCGAACCCTTGGTGGCCAAAACTTCCTTCGAGATTGTCTCCGCCATGAAGGTCCCTTGGGGCACCGATGGCGATATGACTGGGACTCGCCAGGTCGTGGATTGCGGTGATGGAAATGGAGTACGCAAATGAGGGAACAGCTGGATCGCGGTTGTTGTGGTCTTTTGCCCTCAGTTCAGCTGTCTTTGTCCATTTGTTGTACTGCTTGACAAAGACTGTTGCGCGACCTTCTCCATGACTTGCGATAACTACGGTGTCTCCGACGATGTCTGTAGACAATTGCTTGTTCTTATTGCCTTCCTCTGCGCCGATGAGTTTGACTTCGTTTTGTCCGGCGTGACTGAGATTCATAATGCAGATTCCGAGTGAAAGTCCAATTATTAATAACCGCGCGATATTCTTCATGGGAATCTCCTAATTGGGTTAGGTGTATGTAGAACGCTATCTACTACGCAGAGAGGCGCCGTGGTCTTCATGAAAAACAAATGCTTATAAGATTCTGGTGAAGAAAATGAACTCTTCCCACCTTTTTCTTGTGTCCTATTTCAGAATTAGCATTCTGCGCGTGGCTTGGAAGGTGCCAGTGCTGAGAGTATAGAAATAGATTCCACTCGAGACTGTCTCCCCAATTTGGTTTTTCCCGTCCCAATAGGCGGCGCTTTCTCGAGTCAAATAGACACCTGCCGGTTTGGTGCCGAGATTGAATTCACGTGCCAATTCCCCGCGAACGTTGTGGATTCGAAGGGTTACGGGTGTGCCGTCTGCTAGTTGGTATGGTAGCCAGGTGTCGGGATTAAATGGATTTGGGAAGTTTTGATAGAGCGTTGTGTGTTTGACCTGAGCTAAAGTTGTGACTTTTTGTCCAAATGGCTCCACGGTGTACGGCGCAGTGCCGAAATCTTTTGCGCTGTTGTACACGTATGCTACTACTCCGTTTCCACTTTCGGGACCTTCATTAGGTGCGTTGTGCGCCGAGACAAGTAACGTATTGGCGCTTATCGCAACCCATGCTCCAAAGTTGATTTTAACCCCTTCGTCTTCGGGCAGCACCTTCTTTTTTTCGGTCCAGACGTTGTTCTCATGGGTAAAGAGATAGGCGGCACCAGATCCCGCCGCGCCTTCGTTTCGGAACATTGCCCCCACAAGGGTGATGTTTCCATTGGTGGCCACGCTAAGACCGAATTGATCTGATTTTTTTGCGTCGCTAGATACCAGCTTTTCACTCTGTTTCCAGCTGTTGCCATCGCGGACGAAGACATACGCGGCGCCAGTATCTTTTTTGCCCTTTGCGTCAGCCAATGGCGCTCCGACGATGATTGTTTTACCGCTTACCGCAACGGAGGTTCCAAAATTGTCGCCGGCTGCGGCGTCGTCCGCCGTGAGTTTGGATTGTTCAACCCATTTGTTGCCATCGTGAACGAAGACGTAAGCTGCGCCGCTGAATCTAATACCGCCATGGGTCTGCCTCGGTGCGCCTACGACTATGACGTCTTTATAGATGGCGAGCTCACGTCCGAATTCGTTCGATTTTGTCAAATCCCCGGGAAGAAGCTTCTGTTTCTGTCTCCATTGGGTACCACTGCGCATGAATACATACGCCGAACCCGCATTGGTGCCGGCATCATCGTCACCCGGAGCTCCAACGACGGCAATGTTCCTTTCAATCCCAACAGCCGTTCCGAACCTGTCATCTTGGCTTTTGTCTGCAGCAACAATTCTTGCCTGCTGTTTCCAGCTTCTGCGATTTACACTAAAGATGTGAACGGATCCTGTTGACTTTGGATTATCTTTGGGAGCTCCCACAATGGCGTAGTCTGGGCTTGCAAGCTCGTGGGGAGCGGTGAGAGCGACCGAGGTTCCGAAAGACGGAATGTCTTTTTCGTGTTCCTCGGCATTGTATCCACCTCCCGGTAATAGTTCAACATGTTCTTTCCAATTTTTCCCATGTTGGACATACACTTTGGCTGCACCCCAATGCGCATTTGTCCCAACTATTATGGTGTCGCCGATGGCATCAGATCTCAGATGGTAATTTCGCGTTCCGTCTTCCACAACAACAATTCTAACCCCAGCGGCTTGAGAGATATTCGCCACTAGAAGGCTGAGTAGCAAGCTGAGTAGGACCAACTGTTGCACGGCTTTCATGATGTCTTCCTTTTCATGTCAGTTAGTGGAATGAAAGCGTGAAGATTAAAGTACGTTTTCGGTCGTATTTCCCGAGTTCATCAGTCGTTACGATCGCGATTCTTGGTTCATGGGGTGCCGACTGTTTGATAAAGAAAACGAACTGTCAACATGCTTTCTTTTTCTTCGCATTATGGATATTTTAATATTAACATTCTGCGAGCGGTTTGAAAAACGCCAGCCTGGAGGGTATAGAAGTAAACGCCGCAGGAAGCAATTTCACCAGTGGTGTTCATTCCGTTCCAGTGCGCAGCGGTGTCTCGGGTCAGGTAGCTGCCGTCGGATCTGACTCCAAGATTAATCGAGAGGGTGAGATTCCTGTGGGTGTCCTAGATTCGGAGTGTGGCGTTTTCATCAGATCCTAATGTACGGAAACCAGGTTTCTGGGTTAAATATGGATTTGAAAATTCTAAAGTAATGAGTTACGCTTAATTCTGTCCAGTGTCTTGACGTGAGATTTACACGGCCCGACGGGAATACGGCGGTGTGTTAAAATCGTCTGTGATATTGTGGATATGTACAGCAACACCGCGATCTGATTCAGGCCCCACGTTGGGGCCATCGTGTGCTGAAACAATGACGGTGTTGAGATTTATTGCGATTCAAGTGCCGTAATTGGGCAAGGCCTTCGCTTTTTTTCTCCCAGGATCCATCTCAGTCAGAAGAAACTAACAGGCCGAACTTGAACTATCGTCGCCTCCATCGTCAAGCGGAAACCCAACTACGGTCATATATTACTTCTACTTCAGAATTAGCATTCTGCGCGTTGCTTCGAATGCTCCAGCTTGGAGGGTATAAAAATAGACGCCACTGGATACAATCCCTCCAAATCCGTTTCTGCCATCCCAATAGGCAGCGGTTTCCCTGGTCAGATAGCTGCCTGATTTTCGGGTGCCGAGATGTAATTCGCGAGTTAGTTGTCCCTTGATATTGTAGATACGAACGGTTACGTCGACATCGGCAGCTAATCGATAGGGTATCCAGGTTTCTGGGTTAAATGGATTTGGAAAGTTCTGATAGAGTGCGGTGTGTTTGACCTGACCTAAGGTTGTTGTCCGCAATCCAAACGAATCGACCGCAAAGGGTGGCGTGTCAAAGGCTTCTATACTATTGTAGACGAATCCGGCTGTGCCGAGACCTGACTCAGGGCCATTATTGGGAGCGTTATGTGCTGACACAACGACTGTGTCACCACTTAGCGCCACCCAAGCGCCGAAATTGAGCTTTTGTCCCTGGTCTTTCGGTTTAACCTTTTTCTTTTGTTTCCAGGCCCCGTCTTCATTTACAAAGGAGTAGGCTGCACCTGAACCTGCAGCGCCTTCATCGCGGTACGGCGATCCGATGATGGCAATCCTTCCACTGGTGGCAACGGCAGAACCGAACCGATCCGATTTTTTTGCGTCGTCAGGAATTAGTTTCGCTTGTTGTACCCACCTGTTTCCTTTTCGGGCGAAGACGTAGGCTGCGCCCGCGTCTTTTCCCGCATCGTTGTCATCCAACGGTGCTCCGACGATTAGGGTGTCACCGCTTCTGGTAACTGAAAAACCGAAGTTGTCAGCCTTTCCAGCATCGTTAGCTGTGAGTTTGGTCTGTTCTATCCATCGCTCCCCCTCACGCTTAAAGACGTAGGCGGAGCCGGAAAATCTTATCTTATTGGGTGAGTCCTTGGGCGCGCCGACAATCGCTGTGCCTCCGAAGATAAAAACTGAGGTTCCGTATTCCTCCGATCCTCCTAGGTCTTTGGGAACTAGCTTCGCTTGCAATTTCCATGGGGAATTGATTTCTATACCGTCCCGGGTGAAGATATAAGCTCCACCTGAATTTTTCCCGGAAAGATCTTCCTTTGGTGCCCCAACGATGGCCGTGTTACGGTCAATAGAGACGGCATATCCGAACCCGTCGTTATCGTTCGAATTCGGGGCGATGAGCTTTTCGCGCTGTGTCCATTTTCTCCCCTTGCGAGTAAAAATGTAGGCTGCACCCTTCTTTCCCGGCGCGTTAAGGCCTCCTTTTACGTCACCTTCAATGAACTCTGCTCCGCGAAGATTATCTGGTGCCCCAATTATGGCAACGTTTGCACTGGCTTTGGCGTGGGGGGCACTGATTGCGACGGATCTCCCAAAACCTTCAAAATCGTGTCGATCTAAGATTACTCGGTGGTCTTTGGCCATTAAGGTCGCGCTCTCTGTCCAGTCGTTTCCCTCGCCCACAAAGAGTTTTGCGGCGCCCAGAGTTGGTGCTCCTAGGATAACGCTGTCTCCCACGATGTCGGAGGTCATTTGCTTGTTGTTAGAATTGTCTTCGACTCCGATGAGCTTAACCTCCTTTGCGAAGGCAGACTGACCGATTAACATTGATACAATGCCAATCGCTAAGATGATGAGCGTAAATCGTAGCGCAGTTTTCATTGCGATTTATCTCCTTAAGAAGCTTACGTGAAGTATCCGGCATGAATCCGAATCCTGCCAGTGCCGAAATACGACCAGAAACGGAGGCTATCGCCTCAACCAAAGGAATACTCAGTTCCGCAGATTTGTGATTCGTTCTAATAGGTTGCTATGAGTCATATAGTTTTCTACATGTATCCCCGCCATGGTGGTCCAACACAATAACAATTACCTAAGATTCTCGAGTTCCTTATCCAACCTTAATGCAATCGTTACTATTTGTATCGGCTGTCACATTACCAGTTTCCAGTCAAGGACGAGGCTAATAGGTATGAGACATGATGTATCTTCATTGCAAGAGTCTTTGCCAGTGCTCTCCTTGTTCCAGTTTTCTTATATTGGAACGTGCCCAAGCCACCAATAAAATCCTATCATATTTTGAATGTGGTGTCAACAATAACCAGCATCAACGTCCTGAACATTTGGATGGGAAATAATGCAGTCAGTATAGGGTTTCGCACGCCCATCGAATCGGTGATTCATCAACCAACTGTGCAAGCGATTTACTTGCGAACTGAGATTCGCCGTCGAGATGTGGAGAAATTAGACCGCCGAATCCCCACGGTTGTGATTTTTTGGCTACGATTGCTGGGGAATGCGCTCGTTTTACTTTGAATGATGCTAATTCGGATCTGGTTCCTGTTTGTCGTTCGCCGTTGGCTAGGATTTTCTAAGAGTTTTGATGTTTTGTTGTCTAAATTGCTGTAGCATTTAAATTTTTCTCATCAAGCTACTATTCGAGCACCTTACTTAGTGTTTGTGTCACAATCAGTCCGCCAGATAGGGAACGATAGTCGTGTGTGTTAGCAGCATTGGGTTGCCGTGAAAACCATCGCGGTACGGACTAATTCTCCGAACCGATGGGGTAAAAAGAGACAGAAAATCTGGATAGAGATTGACTTTGTCGCTGGCTAGTGATAGGGTGAATCCATTGGAAAGATGACGCATGGGGTTTTTGCCTTAAGGCACAGAATGAGAAGATTAGTATGAGACTGATACTAAGACGAGCATGATAAGAGAAGCGCTTGGTGCTTTATTCGTAACGTTTGGAGGGATCGATGGTGGGCAATGTTTTAAGTAGGGAACAAGTTCAAGCATACGAGAAGGCAGGCTACTTGGTAATACGGAGCGTGTTCTCAGGAGGTGAAGTTGCGCGTGTGGTCGAAGCCATTATGCGCGTGGTGTATCGTAATGACATGCAACTGCAAGATCGGGTGCCTCAGGCGTCGGTCATCAAGTTCGATCCTGGCAGTAATTACCTCGAGGATTCCGATCTCGCATCTGTTGCTAGTTGCCCGTTCATTGTAGAGAGCGCCGAAGCGTTGTTGAGCGCTCCCGTTGCCCTGTCCAAATGGAATGCCTATCTCAAGAAACCTGGGGTAGGAGGAACTGCTGTAAATCCCGGAGAGTGGGGCGGTGACTATGAGAGTTTACACCCGAGAGCGCATATGGATTATAAAACATATCATCCCCCTGGTTCCTCGGTTGATTGGCTGTTTTCGATTGTTCCGTTGGTGGACCTGAACGAACAAACCGGTCCGTTGTACGTGTCGCCCGGTTCACACAAGCTGAGCCGAGTGTTTTCTGATGGTCGTGTCAAGCGCGTCCAACGGTCCAACGGCACCGGTATTGTGCCGCTGATAGACCTAAAACTACGGAGAGGAGATCTCTTACTAATGAATATGTTCACTTGGCATGAAGGCGGGGCCAACCGTTCAAATCACAATCGGCTTGGTCTGTATAATAAGTACCGTGCAATCAATGCGCCCCCAGCTTGTGGTCCTGAGCTTTATAGTGATGAGGCTCATGCGGCTGTGATCTACCGGGGACAATCCCTGCTTCCGCATCACGGCAATCATGGTATCCGAACCACAGCCCTGCTCCTTGAGTTAGACGATAAGTTCCTACTAACGTGCTCTGAGACTAGTGAGAATGGCTGGTCGTTCCCTGGCGGGAGCGTACGTGATTCTCAGGTGAAGTCTGCGTTCGGCAATCTCATCGGTTCATTGGAAACCGATGTTCGAGAAAAGCTGGGTTTGGATATTCCGTGGATGACGTATATCGGTGATTTTAAGGAATCATCTCAATTTTGTCGTGTGTATGCGCACCTGCTGACAGCATCGTCCCGGTTCAGAATCAGGAGTGGGATGAGAGTTGGTTGGTTTACCAGAGACGAGATTTGCCATTTGTCGCTGGAGGGTGAACTAGCCGAAGGCTACGAAGTAGACGCAATCAATTTGTGGTTGAACGATGAATTTCAGCGTGGTATGGGTATCGCCAAGCGACCTCCTAGTGGTCCAACAAAAAGTTGATGTGCGAGATTAGCAGTGTGTCTGATTACTCCGCATTTCATTCCACCGATCTAGGGGTGCACTGCGGGCTAATTATGTGCCCTAATATTTCTTTGGTCGTTCGCGCCATACCTCTCAAATCTCTGGATAATCGCTGGCGTTTCTGCGTTCATCATGTTCTGCCCGTTTTTGGCGACTCTCATTCCGCATTGGGGAAGTTCATGGATGACGACGCTTTGTGCCGATGGCCAGACGGACTTGATCGATCTGAGCCATCAAGGTTGGAATGGAATGTGCCGTGTGTGCTCTCCTGACTAGCGCCAATGGTGAAGAGTTGAGTGCTGGAGAAATCCCAATCGATTGGAATAGCTTCCGCTCCTACCAGGATTTCGTCGACATACAGCTTGACTGTCTCAATGCTTCCCACTTCAGTAATGTGGGGCCGCGCTTAGAATGCCGACTCATGGATCTCTATAGAAAACGAGTTGTGAGATCCAAGCTGTGCGACATTGCGATTATCTCTTCCGCTAAAAAACAACTCTGTATACGAGATGGTGTTGGCGACAGTGGGAAGATGTGTTCAATGTATAACTGGGATTCGGTGGAGTTGCTATACCAGATAAGGTTTTTCCGGTCAGAACTATGTTTCCGTCGTTGTCGGCGATTCGTGGACAGGTCGATGCTTCTAGCGTGAAGTTCTCGGTGCCTCTTTTCAAGGGGTCAGCTAGCACTGGGTTCGGACGCGCAAGAATCTTAAGTGCTGTTACGGTTTTAGTGGATGCATTAGGTGTTTTCGCGATTCTGCCAGGACTTTTGGGGTTTTGGTATACATTGGCTTGAGTGACGGCTGATAACTGACAGAAAGATCGCGAGTCCCCATAGTCTTTAAGACATCCGTTCTATTTGAAAAACCATCTTGTCGTCAACCTTAATGATGGAGGGGTTCTTGTTTGAATCGTTTAGATTCAGAAAACGGTGATAGTGGAGAGCAAAGATGGGGGTAATTTGACGCTCAGGATGTGTAGTTCGTCTAATGCGTAGAATTGTTCGAATGTTGTACGTTTCTATTTGTACTGATCCTGTGCGGCATCACGCCCTAGATCTTAATCCAATCAGATTAAACACCACCCCATGTCTAGGCTCTATTATGCATCAAAATGTAAAACCACTCGGCCCTCGGGGTGTGAAATCGAATTGGGAGCCGTACAATAAAATGTGGATATAGTGGGTGATGTCGAATAAATACTCTGATTGTGCCAACTGACGTTCCGTGTCATGTTATCAGCCAGAGTTTTTGAGCGATATGCGACTTTTGTCTGGCGTGAATTGTGGTGATGTTGGGTTGGTGTGTGACTTCGACGAATAAGTGCGTTATTCCGGACACGAAAAATGGGGACTAAGAGATAGGCGTGGTAGCTACTGGAACAAAGGTACTCCGGGTGTTGACTAACTCGCGAATGGACCAAGAAAGGTCTTATCCGTGATGGGAAGTGCCTTTTTGAAAACAGGAATGTGGGAACATTGAAAGGGGTTTCTCGGGTTTTTCTAATGGACCTTTTAATGAATTGTGGAAGCTCATTGGATATGATCTTTATTAAGAATGGGTCCGGTAGAGTTCACGCCCGTTGAAAGGCGTGTTCTATTTTCATAGGGTTTCCTATCGCGTCTCCGTTACTCCTCTTTCTCGGCTTTCTCTGCTGCGATGACTTTCTGAGCGACCTCCTCAGGCACAATCTCGTAGTGCGAAGACTCCATTGTGAAGCTTCCACGCGCGCTGGTTATCGATTTAAGGTCGATCGAATAACGGAGCATCTCCGCGAGTGGGACGGTTGCCTGAATCATTTGGCGCTTACCCGCTTGTTCAACTCCCATCACCTGACCGCGCTTGCTATTGAGGTCACCAATAATGTCGCCCATAAACTGCTCAGGAACCGAAATGGACACATTCATGATCGGTTCCAGCAAAGCTGGACTAGCCAGATCTGCTGCCGCTGAGAAAGCAAGTGAACCTGCCATCTGAAATGCGAAGTCGGAGGAGTCTACTGGATGATGTTTTCCATCGTAGAGTTCAATCTGGGTATCAACGAGCGGATAGCCAGTTATTACACCCTGCTCCATCTTGTCGCGAATTCCTTTTTCGACTGCGGGAATATAGTTTCGTGGAATGGAACCTCCGACGACACTATTTACGAATTCAAATCCAGCGCCGCGTTCACGTGGCGCGATGTTGATCCAGCAATCCCCAAATTGTCCGCGTCCACCAGACTGCCGCTTATACCGACCCTGAATACCGCTTACGCGTTTGCGAATCGTTTCCCGATATGGGACCTTGGGCGTTTCCACTTCAGTTTCAACACTGAATCTGTCTTTCATTCGCTCACGTGTGAGGGTGATATGGAGTTCACCTAAGCCCGACACAAGGAGTTGAGATGTTATCTCATTACGTTCAAGTTTGAAGGTTGGATCTTCTTCCGTCATTCTGTTCAGGGTAGAAATGAGTTTCTCGTCGTCACCCTCTCGCATGGGCTTGATGGCAAATGAGATTACCGGTTTAGGGACTTCAATGCCGGGGAGTTGAATCGCAGTACCAGCCTCGCACCACGTATCCCCCGTTTGCGTAATTGAAAGCTTCGGAACCACACCGATATCACCGGCAATAACCTGGGGTGTGCTTAAAGAGTCTTTGCCGTTGCTGAAAGCAAGCTTACCAATCTTCTCGCTGTCGCTTCGCGACGAATTGAGAACTTGGGAATCCCCTTTAAGAATTCCCGAGTAGACCCGGAAGAAGGTAAGACGTCCTGAAAATGGGTCGGCCATGGTCTTGAAAACGAGGGCCGACATTGGCGCATCTGGCGATGCATCGAAAGTGGTCTTTCCGTCGACACTTTCGACTGGTTTCGACCGGTCAGGTGATGGGAAGCAAGTGATTATCGTATCCATCATCTGTTGAATCCCTATATTTTTCAGAGCAGAACCACAGAGGACTGGCACAATTTGGCCGCTAGCAATTCCCGCCTGAAGTCCAGTGCTAATTTCTTGATCCGTCAGATTTCCGTCAAAGAACTTCTCTATCAGCTCGTCGTCCCCTTCTGCTGCGACTTCAACAAGTTGTTCGCGAGATTCCTCAGCCTGTGACTCAAGCTCAGTGGGGATTTCTGATTTTTCCACAGGTTTATTCCCTTCAGGCTGGGTGAATGCTGCCATTTGAACGAAATCTACTACACCTGTAAACGTGCCTTCTCTGCCGATTGGAAGTTGTATTGCGGAGGTACGGGTTTCCAGAATATCTTCAATACTGGCCAAAGCGGTTTCAAAATTAGCGTTCTCTTTGTCCATCTTGTTGATGAATATGAGCCGTGGTAAGTTGTACCTGTCGGCAACTTCCCAGACTTTTTCTGTTCCTGCCTCAACGCCAGTTGTTGCATCAATAACAACAACGAGTGCATCAGAAACACGGAGCACGCTCTCAAGGTCTCCATAAAGATCGTCTGCGCCCGGCGTATCCATGATGTTCAGTTTGTGTTCGCTCCACTCGGCTCTGCACATCGAGCAATTTATCGTTGTCTTGCGTTCTATTTCGTCAGGGGAGTAGTCAGCGACGGTGTTTCCCTGGTCGACTTCGCCCATTTTTTTGATTGTGCGCCCATTGTAGAGGATTGCTTCGACTAAGGATGTCTTTCCCGCACCAGAATGCGAAATTATTCCAATATTTCGGATTTGCTCTGTTCGGTATTCTCTCATGTTGTCACGTGCTCTCCTTACGGTGTCAATATACCACGCAATCATCCGATTTTAGCACACCGATGTTAGGAAACGCAAGAAAAATCGTGCTAGATTGAACCGTCAACAACCACCATCAACGTTGTGTTAAACCACAGCGTCATAGTAAGGACACAGTGGTAGTCGATTTGGTGGTTTCCTATGGGCATTGTTGTCCCTGCTACTACAGCTTCAGCTAGTTCCTCGACTCAACTTAGGAGAATTATGTCAATTCAACGGATATTTTTTTCTCTGGGCGCTATTTTTGCCTTGATTTCAGTTGCCACAGGTGCGTTCGCTGCCCACGCCCTCAAGCAAAAACTCTCGGCGGACATGCTGACGATCTTCGAAATTGCCGCCCGGTATCAGATGTATCATGCCCTTGGACTCATTGCTGTGGCATGGGCCTTGACACAATGGGAGCATCAACTCCTCACAGTCGCGGGCTGGGTGTTCACCTTCGGCATTCTCATTTTTTGTGGTAGCTTGTATGTATTGAGCTTGACGGGCATTCGGTGGTTGGGCGCGATTACACCCATTGGAGGGCTTGCCTTTATGGTCGGTTGGTTCTGTCTTGCCTGGACAGCGATACGAAGTTAGGCACTCTGTACTCTGGCATGTTGTTTTGTATTTGATGGTGTTCTGATTTGTCGGTTAAACCGGTTTAATCTCACTTCCAAGCTACGCACACTGAGTGTTATGGAATGACTTGTGATTGGTTCGACAAGCTGGCGCGAACATGTTAGCGTGACCAAGAACTACCTCCATATGCATTACGCAGGAATTCTCCGTTGTGGATTTGCGTTCGAGATGCCATGCCCAGTTTTCTGGACGATGCGCTAGCCAAGGAACTGTTCATTTAGATGAATATGTGGTTTTGGTAGAAACTTCTGCCATGGTTCCGCCGTCCCAGAAATAAATGATGGGTCCAACGAGATTTGGGTGATGAAAACCACGGCGAAGGGATTCTTATCGCTGCGAACGGCAGTATTCACTCCTATTCTGGAGCTAGCGAGTGGCAATGCGGGTGGAATTTCCTGCAAATTTGGATGCGTGCTGGAAATTGAAGGAACCATATGGCATAGAGACGTCTATGATCACTGACCGAGAAGAGCGCATTCCCATCGACTAACTGTAATCAGCAATCGACCGACGAACCCGTGTCCTAGCAATCAGTCATGTTGAGTTCGATTCCGGATTTCGCAAGTATCAAGTATGTTGGGCAAATCAGGAAAATCTGTCAAAACATGGCATTTGGTTCGTTGTGGAACCATTCGGAGCCTAGGTCTGGTTAATCTCGCGATGTGAAAATCTGTCGCATTGACATACTTGCTGTGGATGAGTATAGGTGGTTGTGCTCTTTCGAATGCGACGCAGATTCATACTGTGCAAAGGACAGAAAGGAGTGGTTTATCAACACAAATCGTTGGTTGAGAGGTGGAATCAATTCTCGTGAGTTTCTCTTACCGAACCTTGCCACGAAATGTATTCGACTCGGTTTGAGGACCGTTGGTCAAATGGCTACCGGATTCCAGAATAAACGAAGGAACTAGAGAGATGCGGCATCGTCGTGTTTCATGGCAATGAACACTGTCGAAGCAAGCTCCGCCAAAGGCGCCAATGGGCACATATGAATTGGCGTGGGACGCAGCGACGCATGTTTATCGCCGCACTTTCATGACTCAGAGAACGAGATTCACCGTGTATTAGACGTGCTTCCGTAGTTGATTTTCAGTTGGCAACGCTCATCCTCTGTGATACAATGTATTCTCAAGGCGAAAATCTATCCGGGTTAATCTTCTTGAAAAGCTCGTGGTTTTCCAACTCTGACATTCCTTAAGGAGCGAAGTGATGTGATCAATCTCAAGCGAACACAAGTCTGGACGCTCGTTTTTCTGATGGGCTTGTCTGCCTGTACATTGCCCGGTGGTGAGACGCGTAAAGTTCCAGAGATTAAGCTCACCATTCAAAATACGTTGCCCCTTAAGCGCAGAGATGTGCCGATTGTCATTAGGCTTGACGAATTGAAAAAAGTCGCTCCTGATTTTTCGTTCGATGCCTATCTAGTTACGGGTGGTCAACCGCTGTCTGAGATTGCGAGTCAAGCTGACGACATAAACTATGACGGTCAGAAGGACGAGCTGGTTTTTCTTCTTGATTTTGAGCCTCAAGAGACTAAAACATGCATTATCCGCTATACGCCCGATAATCCAGTAGCGGTTGTTCTCGAGTTTCATAGGCGCACACGTTCCGGAATCTTCCCGGAATTGAAGGGTATCGCTGTCTTAGAATCTGATTTCGCTGCTTATCGACTATTGCGGAATGGCTCTATTCAGCCATATGTGAAGAAAAGGGAACTTTTGTTCAGTGTTGAATCGCGTTTCCAAGGAGATTTGGGCTATAGGAAGTCCATTTCACCGGAGCTACGTCGAGAATTCGACAAGAATGGTGTTTCAATTTCTCAAACTGCTATGGTGGAGATTCTGAAACCATACAGCAGTTGGTTTCTAAGTAGTCAGAATCGTCAGGAAAGTTACTTAATCCGGAAGACTGACGAAGCACTTGACATCTTCAAGGCAGGCGCGTTGTCAATCGACAAACTCGTCTATCAGGTGAATGCTCAAACTAGCCCTGCTGAAGTTGTCATGAGACCGTTTACTTCAACAGGAGAGTTGATCGGTTGTGGTGGTTTTGCCCTGTGGGATGAGAAGAATCGGGTGTTAATAGCTCCAACCGATGTTACCGACTATGTGAGGATTCTTGCTGACGGTCCAGTTCGGTCGTCCGTTCAGCGTATTGTTCCGCATTGGAAACTCAGAGAAGGCGTTGTCTCGTTGACTTCAACGGTTACAGTCTATGCGGGCAATCGTTGGATTGCGCATCGCATCGATGTCCACGGGTTACCGTCAGGCTATGGAATTGCGACTGGGGTTCCATATCTTGACGGGCAGTTCGCGAAAGATTCCGAAGGTGGGTGGATGTGGAGTTGGGGCCATGCAAATGCTAATGCTCTTTCAACGAAGTTTGGAGTGGGCGTTATCTTTCCCGTTGCCCAATTCGATGGTTTTCACAATGTAACGAATGGTGTATTTTCGACACTAATTCGGCCAGATGAGGAAGGCTCGTTAAGCTACTATGCTTTCTCTCTCTCGGGGGACGTCGTTGACGCCGTCCGAACCAAGGAAACATTTGAAAAATTGGTCCAAATCACCGCAACAACATTGAATACTCCACCGTTGGTTCAGATTTCGATCGTAGAGTCCGAACAGAATGAAAAGGAGAACATTGAATCGGGCCAACAGACGATCGAGGAAGCAGGTTAAATGAAGGGGTGCTATCCGAAGATTCTAATCGCTGGCATACTAACACATTCACAACGAAGGATAATGAATAGTGACTGACAAAGAGCAATATCTAGAGGTCATTGCGAAGCATCGTACGAATGAGGTCATGGTGACAAGCATGGGAACCACCATCCCATGGGCTAAAATCTCCAGCCATCCGCTTGATTATGCCTCGGTTGGAAGCGCGATGGGGCACGCTGCCGACTTTGCGCTTGGCATCGCTTTGGCACAACGAGATCGAAAGGTCCTAGCGCTCAACGGCGATGGGAGCATGCTGATGTGTTTGGGCACGCTTGCCACGATTTCTGCACTGGAAACGCCTGCCCGTAATTTTTGCCTATTTCTTTGCCACAATGGAAGATACGAAGTGACTGGAAACCAGTTAATTCCGGGACGGGGTAGTTTTAGCTTTGCGACCGTTGCCAAGGGAGCGGGACTTGAGAAAGTCTACGATTTTGACAATGCTGATTCCCTTGATGCGTCCCTGCGCAACATTTTGAACGCGGATGGCCCCGCATTCGTCAACTTGGAAATGGCACCGTCGACTGAACCTCCTCCCCATCGGAGTCCGGACAGTACTGTTCGCTATTTGTCCGGGACACTTGCAGAATCAACACATGAGTTGCGGGATGCGTTGACTGGAGAATCTTCTTTATTCTAGAATTTTCGACACGGCGTAATCTTTCATTTGCCGCGCATGGGTGAAGACTATAATTTCGGCAAGCAAACCAATGGAAAATAATTGAACGCCGAAGACCATTAGAAGAACACCCAGGATTAAAAGAGGGCGATGCGCAATTGGGCCAAAGTCCAAAAGACGATAAATACCCAGATAGCCGGTAATTAATCCTCCGAAACTAAATAATCCGGATCCGATTAAGCCGAAAAACCGTAAAGGCCTTTTTGTGAACTTGAAGAGGAAGAATAGGGTCAGTAGATCGAGCAAGCGTCTTAAATAAACACCGGGAGGATAGATTCTTCTCTTCAAATCGGTTGGGCTTTGTCGTACCGGCACTTCTTCAACTTTAAAGCCCCGTTGGTATGCCAGTAGTGGAAGAAATCGGTGGAGATCGCCGTAAAGGCGAACCTCATCCCCAACCTCTCGTTTCATCGCTCGTAGGCCACAACTCATATCATGATAACTCATTCCGGTTAACATCCGTGTCAGTCGATGAAATCCCCAAGATTGTATTCGGTTTAATTTCGAATCAGTACGCGGCCGTCGCCATGAAATTACTAGGTCATTTTCGCCCTGGGTGAGCTTTTTCAGGACTGCATTAATCTCACTGGACTGGACCTCTAGGTAAGGGGCAAGTGTTAGAATAATCTCTCCTTGTGCAAGATCGAAACCAATGGCGAGGGCGGTAGCTTCACCCACGCAGCGGTTCAACATGGTCACCCTAATTGCTGGAAACTCACTCTTCAGTAATTTCAAGGTCTCGAAGGCTTCATGATTTACCCCATCTAAAACGAAGATGAATTCGAAAGCATATCGAGTTGTCGCGAGTGCTTTTGTGTATTGCAGGTAGACCTTCCGGAGTTCATCATATCGATCGGAAATGGTTATTATGACCGAGAGCTCTGCCATCGTTTCAGACTTCATTTTTGTAAATTCACCTCGCTTCCTCTGCGATTGCTCTTGTTTTGTTCCTGCAGCGCTTCCAAGTTTGTGAGCGTTGCGCGGATTTCTTCTTTTGGGAAGTAGCTTCCGGTTTTCATTGCCAATTCTGCGACTACGCCAAGTGAAAGTAGATGTGAGGCCAGGAATAAACATAAGAACGCAACTGCAGCAGGAGCATGGGATTCCATACGCAATCCACTTAGAAATCCGCCAATTGTGATAGAACTTGCCAACAGACCCAACATCGTGATGGGTAAGCTAAACAATCCGAAGCATAGCCCGGGCCGTGATACAAAACCTGTAATTGTCTTTACCATGATGATGTCAAGGGCAACCCGCCAAACTCGTCCAATGCCATATTTGCTACTTCCAAATCGACGCGGATGATGGTTAACAACTATCTCCGTGATTCTTGCTCCCACAAGGGTCGACATCGCAGGAATGAATCGGTGCATTTCGCCATAAAGCATGACGTTTTTAATAACGGGTGCTCGATATGCTTTCAGTGAACACCCATTGTCATGTATGTGAACACCTGTTACCTTGCCGATAATCCAATTGGCGACGACAGATGGCACGCGCCGAGTCCATAGTCGGTCCTGTCTGTGTTTTCTCCAGCCGCAAACAACATCATATCCCTCTTGCATTTTTACTAGTAGACGTGGGATGTCAATAGGATCGTTCTGTAGGTCTCCATCCATGCTGATGATGACCTCGCCCTGCGCGTATTCAAAGCCAGCAGTCATTGCTGCTGTCTGACCATAGTTTTTCCTAAAGCGAATCACTCTTGCTTGGGCATCTAGCTTGTGAATTTTGCCTAGTGTTTCAAAAGTCCGGTCGGTACTACCATCATCGACAAATATAATTTCATAAGATTGTGCCAGTGATTCACAAACGCTCTTTACCTCCTGATACAACAAAAGGGTGTTGTCTTCCTCATTAAACAGCGGAATTACGACTGAAACGCTAAGTTTGTTTTTCATCGTGGTGTGCTACTCATGGATTAAGTTGTTGGAGATCCGCCTACAAACGATTTCTTGGGTGCAGGGGCTGAGCAGATTTCGATGTTAGTGATTGTTGACTCCATCAGTCAGCCGGGATGATTGGTATCGACACAACTGAGGGAGAGCGGTTGTTCAGACATCGGGCACTTAATGACGGGATGTCTTGTAGTTGCCGAGATTTCTCCTTAGAAAACATCTGAAATAAGAATTCGGAAACGATCAATGAAACCGACAATTTCACGATTCGGTCCGGTTGTGAACTGAATTAGATTGCCGATGATTCGAGATAGCTGATAGAACCCAATTCTTTCAAACCTAGGATTCCAAAAGGACTTTATCCTCTGTGGATTCAGAGGGAGATTGCTAATACCCGAGGCATTGGAGAACGATTCTGAATTGGTGCGCTTATGTCCCCTAACGCCCTTCATTTTTTGAAAGAAAGCACAACATAGGGGTGCCAACAACGAGCACATTGTCTTTTTTAGTCGAGATTTGCAATCGTTACGATTAGAAGCAACGCATCATTCAGATCGATGGCATTTCACCCATGTGTGGAGTCAATGAATGGTTGAAACAGGTCTTTGAATGTTCTGACGTGTCATGAATCCAAGGCGTCGATACAACGGATTCGAACACACATTTTGCCACAATATCAACTGTGGCGCAAGAGCAAATATGGGTCAATGTAATATTGTTCTCATGGTGCTTGGTGGAATAATTAGATTTGTTCGGGCTACAAGTAAACATATTCCGACAACGAAGCTACAGTGTTCTGCCGATCTGAGCATCTTTCGTCGGGGCTGACTGATTTGGGTGCAGTCACATCGAAATTGGTTCTGATTGCCAATCTCGGGGAATTGTGGTGAATCCTCGATGAGGGAGTGCCAGGTGATTGGAGGCAATCACAAAGCCAACGAGAGGTGGGATGTGAGCAACCGAGATAACTATCATGATACTGTAGGTTCGCAGCCGACTACTTACTCGGATAAATCGTCTGAATCGATCGAAATTTCATTCTGCTTGCTCGTGTCATGTTCGGCAAAAGTCTAGGGACAAAATCAAGATTCTCAATTCAGGCCGTCGACTTTGTCCACACACAATTAACGATCTGGCCAACAATAATCTAGCGCGATTTCAAGCGATTTTTAATGGTTTAATGCACTGGCGGATGGATTTCCCCTTTTAATTTGTCTTTGGTTCGAGTATCTGGAAGTATAATTTAACATTAGGAATTGTCAATATTGATGTCTTTCTTCGGAACATCAACGTCGTGTAGCCAGATCAGGATTTCGATTTCCAACTGTCTTCACAATTTCTACAAGACCTGCCGGCGTTGTTAAGAGCGCACATCGGTAATCGCCATCACGGCTTTTTTCAGTTCTAATTTGTCCTCAGAACGAGAGTTTTTAAATATTGCCCATATTCGGTTTTGTCGTAGCGTTTCGCCTGAGCCAAGACCTGTTCCTCATCGATATATTCGAACTGAAAAGCAATCTCTTCAAGACATGCCACTTTTAGGCCTTGTCGCTGTTCTATTGTTTGGATGAAGTTTCCCGCTTGTAACAGTGATTCATGTGTGCCGGTATCAAGCCATGCCATACCACGTCCCAATTGTTCTCCCCGCAGTTGACCTTGCTCAAGGTAGATGTTGTTCACCGATGTTATCTCTAGTTCGCCACGCGATGAAGGCTTGATTTGTCCTGCGATTTCGGTGATCTGGTCATCATAAAAATAGAGCCCGACCACGGCAAAGTGGGATTTAGGTTTTTGGGGTTTTTCCTCAATAGAGAGCACTCTGCCGTCAGGCGAAAATTCCATGACGCCGTACTGATCAGGGTTTTTGACACGATAACCAAATATGGTTGCACCGGCCTGTTGAGACGACGCACGTTGGAGTGCCTGGGTTAAGCCATCTCCATAAAAAAGATTATCCCCTAATATGAGGCAGGCGGGTCCGCCATCAACAAATCTCTTTCCAATGGTGAATGCCTGGGCGAGTCCATCAGGGCTCGGTTGTGCTGCGTACTCTATATTGATGCCGTATTGGTGACCCTTTCCAAGTAGCTTCTCAAATTGGGGTAGATCGTTGGGTGTGCTAATCAGAAGGATGTCGCGCAGGCCTGATAGCATTAGCACGGATAGCGGATAGTATATCATTGGTTTGTCGTATATCGCCAACAGCTGTTTGCTAACTGTCTGGGTAACTGGATAGAGTCTCGTACCACTACCACCGGCAAGAATAATTCCCTTCATGGTGCCTCCCGGATGTCATAATTCATTGAAATCCAGTTTCTGTAATTTCTACTCGTTACCCCTTCCGCCCATGCTAAGTTGTCTAAGTACCAATTGATTGTCTTGCGAATCCCTGTTTCAAAAGTTTCTTTGGGTTTCCAACCTAATTCATCCTGAATCTTATGAATGCCGACTGCATAACGTTTGTCATGTCCCGGTCTATCTGCAACATGCTGAATCAGTTCTGAATAACTGCCGCGATGACGTGGTTTTAGTTCGTCCAGTATGCTACAGATTGTATGTACAATTGATAGGTTCGTTCTTTCACTGCAGCCACCAATATTAAAAGTGTCTCCAATTTTACCCTTTTCTAGAACAGTGCGAATTGCGTTCGAATGGTCCTTAACATAAAGCCAATCGCGAATATTGGAACCATCGCCATAAATAGGCAAAGGTTTGTTCTGTAGCGCGTTCAATACCATCAGTGGGACGAGCTTTTCTGGGTATTGATAAGGACCATAATTATTTGAACAATTTGTTGTTATTGTTGGAAGTTCATATGTGCGATGATATGCTCGTACGAGGTGATCTCCGGCGGCTTTAGACGCGGCATAAGGACTGTTAGGAGCGTACGGAGTCTGTTCGGTAAACGCCCGTGCTTCTGGGGATAGTGAACCATAAACCTCGTCGGTCGACACGTGTAAAAAACGAAACTGGGACTTGTCACCGGGGGCCAGAGCGTTCCAGTATTCTCGGGCTGCCTCGAGCAAGCTAAACGCGCCAACTATGTTCGTGTGTATAAATGTTCCTGGGTCATGAATGGAGCGATCGACATGGCTTTCTGCCGCGAAGTTGACAATAGCTATGGGTTGATATTGGCCAAGTAGTCCCTGGACGAATGATTTGTCCGCAATGTCACCGTGTACGAACACATGTCGACGATCTTCGCTGAGACTCGCCAGATTGTTCAGATTGCCAGCATAAGTAAGTTTATCCAAGTTGACGACCATTCCATGGCCTTGGACAATCCAATCGAGGATGAAATTCGAACCTATAAAACCTGCTCCGCCTGTGACCAAGACTCTGTTTTTTTTCACCTTATGCTTGTTCCCCTGAGTGACTGCCGTGTCAAGTATACGCACTAAAACTCAACATTCTTAGCTCACCTGGGAGATTTTATAAATGAACCTCCGTATCATCAGGATGATGTTGAGTGGTAAACGGTGTTTTTGATTTTCTTTCAAATAGCGGCATTGAGAATGCTTTATCCAAGAAACGCGACCCCGTTACACAGAGTTTCGATAATGGTAACTCTCAGGTCTGTGGCCTGAATGGAGTTGCGACTTCTGGATAGTAACTTTGTCCTGTCAAATCTGGTCCAATTTGCTGTGGATTTGCATGCCCGAAAATGTGGTTTTCGCAGACACGAATTCGCACAGTTTCTCATGCTCGACATTACTTCAAAATCTCATGAAACAAGAAAGTCTGAGATGGTCGGAGTTATGTGCCTCTCCATCAAACCAAAGTATCCGCCGTCAACTCCTGATTGGTATAAATTGGTAAAGCTTTGGGCACTCGTCTATGGCACTTCGTCTTTGGTCAAAACCAAGGAGGTACGTAATTTCTATCGTGATGGCAAGGTTGTATTTACTTTGTAATCCATAAGGCGTACGTAGGCATTTGAAGTAGGCGCAGAAGCACCACATGTGGGGCAGCACGTAAAAGAACGTTCTCTTCTTGATTCCTATTGCCTCGTTTTACCGAAAATATCCGTATTGGAAGTTCTTGCACCCACGACCAATGGACAGGCAAGACAACGTCTAGGCGATCCTAATTCGATAGATTCTGGTACCGATGATCATGAAATCGTTCGGCGCCCAAGATGGGACGAACAAAATTGTGTTTGGTTGAACGGCTTCATACGCTCTGTATTGAAACGGGGCCTTGTAGTAGATTTGCCAATGATTCGGGGAAAAAGTACTCTCATAGACCCATGTATTCAGGGCCATGTTGGTGGTTACAGCACCCTTATCCAATTTCATTGCGACGGCACATGTGGCTGGTATTTCCTGCTGAATCTATCTGGCAGGATTCAGCAGGAAATAATTTGAGGTCTACACCTACGGGTCACAGACTTATGTCAGAATTGACGTGGAAGATTAAGGTCTTATTGGCCGCTAAAGAGAAGTGCAAGAGCCTGTCTTGGTAGTATGAGCCACGATACGCTTCAGAAAGTTGTCGTCAACCAATGCGAAATCGAGTACAGAGAACACAAGAAATGTTTGCTCTTAACTTCGGTCGAAGTCTTATGAAAAGAACTGCTATGGACTGTTGTATGTATTTGGCTTTATCAAATCGTTGATGTCTGAACCCATTCTCGCGGTTGTTTTTGCCTATGGGGACGCGAAAACTTTTGCTCTAGCCTTTTGAAGTGTGGGAAGCGTTTTAGAATCGCTCGGAGTTCTGAATCGGTTGCGTTAATGTCTGAGGGTGTGTCGAGTTTTACGATCTTGCGGGAAAGGTCAGGTCGGAAATTCCTGATTTGTCCAATTCTCCCTTGCCAACCTCAATCATCCTGTCATATTGCCTTTTTGTTGCTTCGGTAAGCGGTAAGTCCAAGGCGGCCGATCTGCCAAGGGCAAGCGCGATTCCCGAATCCTTCGCCGCGTGGGCTGAAGAGAAGTAGCACTCGTGGTCTCGATTTTCCATATCCTTCCCATCAGTTTCTAGCACTCGGGAGTTTGCTCCCGTCTGTGCGAAGACTTCCTGCAACATTCCCAAATCCAGGCCTAATGCTGCCCCAAGCCCCAGACCCTCCGCAAGTCCTGCCGTGTTGATATTCATAACCATATTCACCAGAGCTTTGACCTGTGCTGCCCGTCCTGATTCGCCGATGTAACGAAGTGAAACACTCATCGAATCGAGGATTGGGCGTGCCCGGTCAAAGGCGACTTCGCTACCAGCACACATTAGATAAAGTGTCCCCTCGCGGGCTTGTGTGATACTGGATGCCATACAACCTTCGAGGCTTTGGGCGCCATGCGCTTCCAAAAGTTGTTCCACTTCAACATGAACCTGTGGCGAAACTGTCGCGCAGTTGACAAACAGGTTTCCCCCGGCTTCTTGCAGTAAACTGTCATCAGCATGCTCAGAAAAGATCTGTCGCATCGCGCTGTCATCAGTTACAACTGTGATTATGTAGTCAGCGGTACGGGATACTCTTCCCAGTTGATCTGTGGTCTCAGCACCAATTTCCTTTGCGAGTGCCTCTGCTCGGTCTGCAACGGCATCATATAAAATAACGACCTGAAATCCCTCGTCATTTAAGCGTCGGGCAATATTACTTCCCATTCTACCGACACCAACAACCCCTATTCTGTAGCCTGATTTTTCCATGCTTCCCTTGTTTATTGTCTTGTTGCTTACATCCGTTCTGTGAAATCGGTCAACTTGGCGGTCTCAGGGCCCTATGAATGAAGGGGACCTAGGCTCGGTTGCAAGTGACTGCACTTCTGAGAAGTTTATCACAAGTGCAACAGAAAATACAATCAAAAGATTCTGTGCACATAGATTTTTCCATTAACGTGGTGGAATCAAGAGACGCAGAAACTGAACAGTATCCGAATCAAGTTTAGCATTTTTGAGCGAAACCTCTTCGCAAAGGAGAGCAGTTGTGTCGTCGATGACCGGTAGTTGTGATGTTCTCCATGAGAAACTCCGGTCAAATCTCGGTAGATTGCTATTATCGGTTGTGAATATGGCGGGTTTGGTATAAAATTAGAGGGGATTTTCAAAACTAGTGAATGACTTTGCAAAATGGAGTGACCAATGACACAGCCGAAACGTGTGGCTTTATGTGTGACATGCTTGGTTGATCAAATCTTACCAGAGGTAGGCGTTGCTACAGTTCAATTGCTGCGACGTGCCGGATATTTGGTTGATTTTCCCGAATCACAAACTTGTTGTGGACAGCCATTTTTTAATAGCGGATTTCGAGGTGAGGCGGTTGATCTGGCAAAGCGAACAGTAGGGATTTTTGAAGAGTATGAAGCGGTAGTGCTTCCCAGTGGTTCCTGCGCAACGATGATTAAGGTCGAGTATCCCCATCTATTCGTGGAAAGTCCAAGATGGCACAAGCGGGCGTTGCAGCTGGCGGCTAAAACATATGAGTTAAGTGAGTTCTTAGTACGTTACGCCAAGTGGAAACCGGATCAGGTTTCGAATCGGCTTAAACTCACTTATCATGATTCTTGTCATATGTGTCGTCTTCTTGGTGTAAGGAACGAGCCTCGGCAATTACTTGAAACCGCTGGTGCATCTATGTCAGAAATGTCAGAATCCGACCGTTGCTGTGGATTTGGTGGCTTGTTTTCCGTTCGTATGCCAGAAGTGTCCAATGCAATGACCTCTGAGAAACTCCGGCAGGCGAGTGAGTGCGGTGCTGATGTCTTGGTCACATCAGACCCCGGCTGCCTTACGCAGTTGCGAGGATTGGCGGCCAGGAATTCCGTTAAGGTGGAGCATTTGGCTACTGTAGTGGAGGAGATGACCCGGTGACGATGACATTTTCGAAATTCCGTGCGCATGCGAAGATTGCTATTGAAGATCCGCAGCTGCAGAGAGCTCTTGAGGATGGGACCGGGAAATTGTGGGAGCAACGTCGCTTAACGCTCGATGAACTTCCAAATTCTGAAGCTTTACGAGATCACTTCAAGTTGATTCGATCTGCGACGCTACAAAATTTGGCCAAGCATCTAGAGCGGTTTGAGAAAGAGGCAACGGAGGCTGGTGCGAGTGTGCACTGGGCGCGTGATGGGGAGGAAGCGCGTGATATTATCGTTTCAATTGCGCGGAATCACGGGGTCAAGCTAGCAACGAAAAGCAAGTCCATGGTATCCGAAGAAATTCATCTCAACGAAGCATTGGCCGACGCAGGTGTAGAGGCTGTTGAAACCGATTTGGGAGAGTTTATTGTTCAATTGGCGCAAGAGACTCCCTCTCATATTATTGCTCCGGCCATTCACAAGACCCGGTACCAGGCAGCAGAATTGTTAAGTAAAGTTGCTGGACGACCGTTGTCAGCGGAAGATCTTTCTTCGCTCACAGGTGAAGCGAGACGGGTATTGCGCGAGCGATTCTTGACAGCCGGAATGGGTATCTCCGGGGGCAACATGGTGGTTGCCGAAACCGGTAGCATTGTCTTAGTAACAAACGAGGGAAATGGTCGCATGGTCACTTCTGTTCCTCCTGTACATGTCGCGCTTGTCGGTATCGAGAAAGCAGTTCCGACCTGGAATGATGCCGCTGTCTGGCTATCACTTTTGGCGCGGAGCGCTTCTGGACAACCACTCTCGATCTATACGAGTGTCATTACGGGACCAGCTCGCGAGAGCGACCTCGATGGTCCTGAGGAGGTACATGTTGTGCTTTTAGATAACGGTCGAAGTGAATTGGTAGGAACAAAGTATGAAGAAGTGTTGCAATGTATACGTTGTGGCGCTTGTCTCAACGTGTGTCCGGTATATCGTGAAGCAGGTGGACATTCATACGGCAGTCCCTATCCGGGTCCTATCGGTGCAGTGGTCACACCACTGTTGTTGGGCCGTGAAGATTATGAGGCACTGCCGCACGCCAGTTCACTTTGCGGGGCGTGCAAAGATGTATGTCCGGTGCGAATCGATCTGCCGAGAATGCTGCTTGAGCTGCGCGCGGACCAGGTGACGGAAGGGGCTTTACCGTGGGTGGAAAGGAAGGCTGAAGAAGTTGGGGCGTTTGTGTTAGGCCACGAAAGACTGATGCGCTTCATGATGAAAGCCGTCAGGTTGGCGCAACGTCCTTTCGCACGGAATGGAATTCTACGTCTGCCTCAACGGTTAAATCCTTCTCTTGAGCGGGAATTACCTATTTTGTCGAAACGTTCCTTTCGGGATATGTGGAAATCTGGCGAACTGGAGAAGGTGCGATGAATTCACGAGACGAAATCCTCGGGCGTTTGAGAGAAAGGGAATCAGCGGCAAATCTTCCTGGCGCTTGGAAGTCAGAGCGTAATTTTCCAGATCTGGTGTTGCGTTTTACGGAATCGTTGACCAAGGCGAAAGGCGAAGTTCGCCGATTGGAGAATCTGAAATCCGCGTTGACAGAAGTGGACAGAATACTGCATGAAGTTTCCGCAAAAACCGTTGTTGTCAATGATGAACCACCGTTTTCAGACTTTAGCCCGGTGGAACGGTGGCCCACTTGTGAATGGCACTTGGCTGGAGAGACTACGGGGAATCTTCGCGATTTCTGTGCACGAGCAGATGTAGGGCTGTCGGCTGTTCAGGGCGCGCTCGCTGAGACTGGCAGTCTTATTGTTCACAGTGGGGATGGGAAGAGTCGGCTGGCCACGCTGCTACCTCCGATTCATGTTGCGCTTGTCCCTGTTTCTTGCCTCGTACCCGATATCTTCATTTGGGCCGCTGCCCGCAACGGAGAAATGCCCGCTAACCTCATCCTCATAAGTGGTCCGAGCAAATCGGCAGATATAGAATTTACGTTGACACTGGGTGTTCACGGTCCCCGACGCTTAATTGCTGTATTATATGAGGGATGAGGGTGCCAGAATCTCTTTCAGGCTGTGGTAGCATGTCTTAGCGTTTGTTGGCTGCATGGGCGTCATTCTGAAGTCCGGTAGCGAGTTCAGTTGGGAGATGGAGACAACGGGAATCGGCCGATGGAAGAACTAGGCTTCGCAAATGGTTTTATATTCAAGCATCTACAATGACTTAACATAGGCGACGGAAGTATACAGATTTCATTAGGTCGTTTCCGTATCATTAGGTTAACGTATGAAGTGATGGTAAGCTGATTAGCTAATTCAAGCTGTTCGGAGTTGTGGAAACCCTCTCGAGTCAAGTAGTGCGCGGAAGAATGTGCCTGAATAGAATGAGGAAAGGTAGATCTGCTTGCAAGTTGTCCTCCATGAAATCTACAGGGTGTGGCCGGATGCGTAATTCTTTTAAGCTCTACAAACCTACCTCGGATAAGCACTAGATTCATGTCTGATTGAAACCGAAAACACTGGGAGTAAACGTGGCAAAGCCGACAATCGGAATTACGATGGGGGATGCGGCGGGTATCGGTCCCGAAATAATAATTAAGGCGTGCGACGACGAGAGCATCTACCAGGTTTGTAAGCCGCTTGTTATCGCGGACGCGAAGATTCTGGAAAAGGCCAAACGCTTTCTAGGCAGCCAAATAGAGATTTGTCCAGTAGATTCAGTAGTAGCTGGCCGATATGAACCGGGAACGCTAGACTGTTTGGATCTCGACGTGCTTACTGCCGATATTCCCTTTGGACAAGTTTCGGCCTCTGCAGGACACGCGGCATATCGTTGTGTCGAAAAAGCAATTGCTCTGGCAAATGTTGGTGAGGTAGACGCAGTTTGTACCGCGCCTCTGAACAAGGAATCCATTCATAAAGCCGGTTATTCCTACCCCGGGCACACTGAAATTCTTGCAGCATTGACCAATACTGAAGACTATGCTATGATGTTCACATCACCGAATTTGAAAGTCATATTGGTAACCATTCACGTTGGTGTTCTGGATGCTGTCCGGATGATTACGCTTGAGCGTGTTTACAAGACAATCTCTCTGGCTGATATGTCACTGCGTCGGATGGGTTTTGCTTCACCGAGAATTGGGGTTTGCGGTGTCAATCCGCACGCAGGTGAGGGCGGGTTGTTCGGCCGTGGTGAGGAAGAGGAAAAAATTGCGCCTGCAGTCGATCTTGCTGCAGAAGAAGGCATCGACGCTGTCGGGCCGCTTGCAGCTGATACTCTTTTCTACCGTGCGCGGCGCGGTGACTTTGACATCGTCGTGGCCATGTTTCACGATCAGGGTTTGGCCCCAATTAAGGTTCTAGGCATGGAAGTCGCAGTCAATGTCACAGTTGGATTACCTGTTATCCGTACGAGTGTTGATCACGGTACAGCGTTTGACATTGCTGGTAAAGGTGTTGCAGACGAAACTAATATGAAAGCGGCCATCTGTCAGGCGGCGGAACTAGTGCGAGCAAACACAAAGTGGGTGGAAAAGTAGTTTTGATTTAGGCTCTGTAAAGCTCAGTACGGCATCCAGGAAGGGGACATTTATGAATTCTGAGCTTATCGTTATGTTGACATGCAACGATGAGACGGTTGAGAACGCTTTCGACCTGTTCAAGGAAATGAAGGACACTCCGGTGAAGCATTGGGGGTTTAAGGACGTTGGTCTTCCGAAGGATGAGATGAAAGAATTGGTCCAAGCGATGTTGGGTGCAGAAAAGACGACCTATCTTGAGGTGGTAAGTCTTACAGAGGACGAAGGATTGGAGGCGGCGAAACTTGCGGTTGAGTCGGGCTTTGATGTCCTGATGGGAACCGTTTTCTTCGACTCGATAAATGAATATCTTAAAGACAAATCGCTTGCCTACTATCCGTTTTCAGGGCATGTTCACGGTCGCCCCAGTGTTTTGGAGGGCCATCTGGAAGACATCGTTTCTCATGCCCAGCAGCTAGAAGACAAGGGCGTAGACGGCCTAGATCTCCTTACCTACCGGTATCGCGGTGATGGAACAGGCCTTCTACACGCGGTGGTCGAAGCTACGAATATACCTGTCGTTTCGGCTGGAAGTGTCGCGTCTTACGAACGCATTAATGAGGTGTCAAGTGCCAATGCATGGGGATTTACCATTGGCACTGCGTTCTTCGAAGGGAGGTTTGTAGTAGAAGGCTCTTTTAGGGACAATGTGACAAGTGTGTTGGCCTGGCTGCAAGCAGAACCTGCATCTGATTGACAAAAGTGATTGCTTCACGACCGCGATTCACAGACGGGTCGAACAATCCCAAAATCAAGCGTTTGCGAAAAGGATTACCCATCCTCCCGATCCCGAAATGCAAGACGGAGATTCCTGCTCTTTTATCGATTGAGGCTCAGTTCGACGTTCCTACCATGCCTGCCAAATTCAATTATTCATTTCATTAACGATGCTCGTTTGTTGTTTTATGTGTAAGTGAACTACCGACCGCATAGACCTGAAGCTCCGTCTGCGTAGTCTATGGTTCATTTGGGCGAAACATGCTTAACATGTTGTATTAGTGCGGAGGAGGTGAAAACACAACGATAGTATTTCTTCATACTCTGCATGTGAACTTAACTATTTCCCAATGGGTCCGATTTAGGCTAGGATTGCTGTTTGCACGAATCTTTTGGACTGGTATCAAGGCATCCCGGAGTGTATAGTATACCCTTGGTTCAATTAATCTAATCGAGTTGAGATACCAGGGGGGTCTAGAACCGCCCTAACAGGAAAAGTAAGACTCATGATGATCTGCAATCATTACCGTGTTTCGATGGCTAGCGGTGCATGACGCCGAAATTGCAACTGCTAATATGATGTCATCATCTTGGAGGGAGCAGATGGAGGAAATTTCCGAAGTTAAAACGAAAGGACGAGCGTTCTAATGGCGGATTCTTAAATTGATTTTATTGACTGTGTCGCATTTCGGCTAGTAACACCGACCATTTTTTTAGCGAGGATGATTGTTCTCAGTGTAGTGTTTTGAACAAGTGTAAAAGTCGGTTATCAATCTCCTCCTGAAAACCAACTGTTGCATGCCTGTCGACTTGTCAAGGGTATGTTGTGCGCGCTATTTGTAGAGGCGGGTGCATAATCCAGATGCGGAGATACGTTATTTGCGCCAATTTTGAATCTAACTAACTCAACCGTTGAAGCTGACTATACCTACTGTGACTAGCATGGTCCAACATAGCCGGGGCGGGCAGATTCTTGAGAACGGTGCTGTCTTACCAGGCCGGTTGTTTGCTTTCTGTTGTGGGAGATAGGTTGGACGTATGTGTATGGTAGAGCTAGTTGAACAGGGAACAATCTTTAAATGATGGAGTCGCCGATGGTTTCAATGTTTGTTTCAGGCGGTTTGGTTTCAAGTGAATCCTAGTACAAATTTCGATTGGCGTTGGCTTGATGGTGCGTGCTCAAAAAGGAGAACATGATTGTCAGGTGTAGCAGTTTTGCGAAGTCAACATGAAAACTGGCGTGAAAATTAAAGCCGTTGGGAATGTGTTCGGAAGCCTAATGGCATGTGGACCTAGTTCGGAAAACGTTGTCGTGCGATTTCTTAGTCACACCTTCTTGTGGCGTCACAGTCTTAAAAAATCATCTCCCCACGATTTGCGCAGGGGAAAACACAACAGCCACAGCCATCCCTGCCACAATTCTGCCCCGTGAATACTAGGGGTAGTCATGGGATATCAGTAATTACTCGCTTTGTCTATTGTTGTCCAAATCTAGTGGTTGTAAGTTGTTCTTGAATACGAACTGCAATCTCCTGAATCTCAGCCAGTGTACCTGGTTTGGTTTCCCATGGGAGGACCAGAGAATCATCTTCCCAACGTGGGATGAGATGCAGGTGAAAGTGAAACACCGACTGGAAGGCGACTTTCTCGTTCGATTGGAACAGATTGAGTCCATCTGGATTGAGAGCCAATCTAATTGCGCTCGCGATTTTCGTTCCCACTTCCATAATTTTTCCGGCGGTTGTAGGGCGAATGTCGAAGAGATTACGATAATGTTGCTTTGGGATAATCAACACGTGGCCGGGGTTACACGGATTGATATCCATAAATGCCAAAATCTTATCCTCCTCGTAAATCTTTGTTGCGGGAATATCACCTGAAACAATCGAGCAGAAGGTACAAGCCATCTTGAACTCCTGTAGCCACTTTGTTTGGATAGGTTCCAATCGGTTGATTTCTGATACGTATATGATCTATGTGCCAACTGTTGGTCCAGTCTAGCAGACTCTGGTTGTCAAATCAAGTTTCATTCGAGAGTGCGACGTGAAACGAAGGTATTGCAAATCAGTTCAGGCAGTGATATAATAGCCTCAAGTGACACAGATAGGGAGAAGGTATGCAAAAAACACAGTGGTTCATCGGACTCTTGATTCTTTCAGTGTTAGCCTTTACTGTACTCGGTCTGAGCAGGGTTCAGGGTGAGAACGACCAGGTTCGGCGTGGAAAATATTTTGTTGATACGATCGGCGCTTGCGGACAATGTCATACGCCGCGGAAAGGCGCGGGACCTGACATGAGTATGTACCTTGCTGGACATCCAGCAAATGCTCCGTTCCCGAATTACAATTTTGGAATGATGAGACAGGGGATTTTTATGTTGACAGGTCCCACGATGACGTCGTTTGCGGCTCCCTTCGGTACGACCTTTGCCGCGAATTTGACGGCGGATAAAGAAACGGGACTGGGGGAATGGACGGAGGAAATGTTTGTAGATGCCATGAAGACAGGATTTCATCAAGGCGTGGAGCATAATCGCAAGGTGCTTCCCCCAATGCCCACAAAAAGCTATTCGGGGATAAACAGCGCAGATCTCAAAGCGATTTGGGCTTTTTTGAAGACAGTTAGGGCCGTCAAGAACGAGGTGCCGTCTGCGTTGAATCCTAGAGGGAGGCCCTGGTAGTCAAGCGCATGAAAGTCCTCGGTGTTGATACCTCGACCCCAATGGGGAGTGTTGGTTTAATTAGCGACGGCGATCTTGTCGCGGAGCACAGTTTGAATATAATGCAAGCCCATTCATCGCGTTTAATGCCTGCGCTTGATCAGGTATTAGCGTGGGCAGATCTTGATGTTAGCGAACTGGACGCTTGCGCCGTAGGTGTGGGCCCTGGATCGTTTACTGGCGTTCGAATTGGTGTTGGCGCTATGAAAACGTTATGTTACGCCATTCGAAAACCGATAATAGGGGTTTCGACGCTTGAAGCAATTGCCTACAATCTCCGTTATAGTAAAGGTTTAATTTGCCCGATTCTTGATGCTCGTCGTGAGGAAGTCTACGGAGCGCTGTTTCAGGGTGGTGAAATGCTTGAACGTCGGTGCGAAGACTCCTGCTTCTCGATAGGGGAGCTACTGAATCGGGTTCATAAATCTACAATTTTCGTTGGAGATGGTCTGGCGAAATATGCTAATGTTATCCGAACACAATTTGGGATAGAGGTGAATTTTGCGGACCCACTCTTCAACGTTCCGCGTGGAACGAGCATTGCTCTAATTGGGCGTGAACGCCTGATGCGCGGGGAATCGGACGACTGCTTTGGGCTGGTTCCCAACTACGTGCGTGATGGGTTCTATAGTAGGCGGAACGAATAGCATCTCACCACTGCTATGTGTGTGTTGGCAACCTATTTTAAGGCACTATTGGTGTTTTCGGATTGTCTAACAGTGTGACGTCCATTCCGGATCTTGGGCACTATCACCGGGAAAAACCGCCTCTGAGTTCGATCGAAACATCAACATCTTCCGCGTCTTCCGCCTTGAAACTCCTTAAGTAATGAGATGCCTCTCGTAATTCTTGGTGCTAAAGCCCTTAGAAGCCGTGGCCCCAGAGATTGAACCCTCACTAGAACATTGATAATTGGCTTAGCATTTCCGAATTTCAATTTGAACGAATCTGACGGAGAAACATGTCCACCTAATACCCACTCACCATGGTTTTATCAGGCCAAGAGTAAGATGGAGTATGCGGGGTTTCAAAGGTAGTGAAGAGAGGAGTATGTGACCCTGTTCAGTTCCTGGATTCTCCGTAAATGATGTGTGTAGGATGATTTGACCTTAGTTTTCATGGATGAGACTCGTGCTTTCAGCGTGTTTCCTGCTTGAAAGAATAGACAGTCTGCGATGGTTCTATCGTGGTAGGTGAGTTTCCGAGTGTCGAAGTCCGAACTTGATTGTCCAATATCTCAACAAACTGACCTCCCAAGATTTTGATTTCGAAAAAAAACGTTGTGGAGTATACTTGGTCTATTACGAGAATCTAGGTGTTACTCACCGTTGTTTTTCGTTGCGCGTTAGGCATTACCTTCCTCTATGACTCGTGTCTTTGAAAACACGTCTGCGCTTCTAGCTGCTCATCTAATTGGTCGCCTGTTTTCACTCGTGGTGACACTTCTATTGATGCCACGTTATTTCGGCGATGTGGAATTGGGAAGTTATTTTCTGGCCCTCTTTCTCACCAGTCTTATCGCCAGCATTTCTGAATTAGGAATGCACACGCCATTGATTCGCGAAATGACCCTGCACCTAAAGTGCGCACGGCATCTCGTTGGTAATGCCCTAATCATCAGAATCCTTCTATCAATCGCTGCATTCGGGTTGATGATCGTACTAGGCAGAGCGGCAGGTTATCCACCAACGACAATGGAGATGATTAAACTGCTTGGACTGGCGGAAATTATTAACTCCATTGCACAGCTGTATCGCTGTGTTTTTCGAGCGTTCGAAGAGATGAAGTACGAAGCCTTTACCGTTGTTGCCGAACGATCTGTGGTTTCCATCGTAGGTGGTGGACTGATCGTGTCTGGCGGAAACCTCGCCCACTTCTGTGTCATTGTCTTAGTTGCTAGCGGTGTAAACTTGGCGTTGAGCGTTGGTCTTGTTCGACAGAGGTTTTCCACGCTCCGCTTCCGATTCGATCTGGAAATCTGGAGGCTGTTGATGCGCCAGGCACTACCGTTTGCGCCCGGCAACACGTTTCATCTTGTGTATTTCCGAATTGATGCCATCATGCTTGAAAAGCTGAGTTTACACGGTGTCAAAGCGAATGCATGGTATGGTTTAGCCTATACCATCGTCAATGCGTTTACGATTTTGCCAGGGGCATTCTTAGGGGCAATGTTCCCGGCCATGGCCCGTGCTTTTGAGGCTAATAGGATTGACTTCCGAAACGTGTATACGTACGCCTTTCGGTGGATGTGTCTTATTGGTACACCCTTTGCGGTAGGAATGGCAATATTGGGCCCGCGAGTTGGCACGACGCTCTTTCCGCGTTACCCTGTAGAGACGGTAGGGCCAGCATTGAGTTTGTTGGGTTGGTCTGGTGGGTTAGTTTTCTTGACGACGGTTTTTGTTACGGTGTTGCGCGCAGCTGACAAGCGCGTTGCTTTCTCACTCATTATGGGAGTGACGACACTATTCAATATTGTGTCCAACTTCTTGCTGATTCCTCGGTTTGACCATATCGGCGCCGCGATGGCAATGATACTTAGTGAAGGGGTATTGTTCATCGCATGCTTTTTCTACATTTCTCGTCGTATTGCAACGTTAGCTGGTCTACGGTTCGCTATCAAATCCGCTGCCATTTCGGTGTTGATGGGTGTGGCTTTGATTTTCCTCAGAAATCTGTTTTCAATATGGGTGCTGATTCCGTTGGCAATTCTGTTCTATGGCGTAGGAATCACAGCCCTCGGGGAATTGAGGCGGAATAAGTCTAACCAGGAGCTATAGTTCTGTGGCACGGAGTCGTGCGGACATCTCCGTGATTGCTCTTTATTAAATCTCTTTCGAGATCGTAAATCCGCCGACTAAAGAGTAGTTTGCGGCATAGTGATAAAGCTTGGAATTTACTTCTTGAATCTCTTCGGGGGTGTGGTGTGTCCCCTGTTTAGACCAAACTGCGTTATTGGCTTCGACACTCTCCCAGAGAGTTAACCAACCGTAGTCAAATTCAGCGTGTGCGACGCCTTCGAGTCCTCCATGATACCCTTGAAGTAGTTCTACTGCAAGGCAACCGGGCAAAGCACGGATTGACGGGAGAAATTCGTGCATCATGAAATCCTCAAATAACTCGTTCTCAACATGGGGTTTCAGCTCAATCATGTGAATCGCACGAAAGCGTGTCATAAATATATACTCCTTGCGATTGGGAATGACTCCGGTGTCAGGAGAGAATAGTGAGCGTCTGTGAAAAGGAGCTCGTATTTTCCAACTTCGCACTGGTTTATCGTCCGGCGATGAATGTCTCCAGCATCTCTCTAGCTTCGGAATCGGAATACTGCCTCGGTGGTGATTTCATGAAGTAGGCACTAGGGCCGTAGAGGGCTCCACCGATTCCACGGTCTCTGGCGATTTTACAACAACGGATTGCATCTATTGATACACCAGCTGAATTGGGTGAATCCCACACTTCGAGTTTAAGTTCAACCCTTACTGGGATATCACCGAATTCCGTTCCTTCAAGATGGAGATAGCACCACTTTCGATCTTCGAGGAAAGGCACATAGTCACTCGGTCCAATATAAACATCCTTGGGTGACACTTCATGATTTAGCTGAGAAACAACAGCATCGGTCTTCGAGATTCGTTTGGATTCGAGCCGTTCTTTCTCAAGCATATTCTTAAAATCCATATTCCCGCCGACATTTAACTGTGACGTGCGATCGACCTTCAAGCCACGGTCGCTCATCAATTTGGTCAGCGCGCGATGTACGATAGTTGCGCCAAACTGTGCCTTGATGTCGTCTCCAACGATAGGCAAACTAGCAGCTTCGAATTTTGCGCGCCACTGGTCATTTTTGGCGATGAAAACAGGCATGCAATTGACGACACCACAGTCTGCGTCCAATGCCTGCGTCATGTACCACTTGGTAGCTTCCTCACTCCCAACGGGTAGGTAGTTGATGAGGACATCAGCTTGGCTTTCGCGCAATACGCCAGCGACATCGATCACATCAGCGCTAGATTCCTCTACTGTTTCGCGATAATACTTGGCGTATCCGTCCATGGTCGGGCCGCGCTGAACAATTACGCCCGTCTTGGGCACGTCTGAGAACTTAATTGTGTTGTTTGGCTCGACCCAGATTGCCTCACCGACATCTCGGCCAACTTTATTGCTATCCACATCAAATGCTGCGACAACATCAATGTCACTGACATGGTATGATCCCACGGTCACGTGCATAAGGCCGGGAACGAAGTCACCTGCTTTGGCATTCCGATAGTAATGGATTCCCTGAATCAACGAAGAAGCACAGTTTCCCATACCCACAATGGCAACGCGAATTTTAGACATGGTCCTTTAATCCTCCAACTTTAAGGCCGTGGTCCGTTGTCAGGCGAGTTACGTAATCCCAAAGGGGGACCACTCTCGCGACTACAAGCCAGCGCCAGCCCCGTAATTGCATAATTGGGACTATCAGATATTCATAGAGAAGGTCTTTTGGAAAATTTTGTCCCTCAGGATAGCTCTAATCACCAGGCCTGCTGTCCTCTGCAAGCGAAGTCTACAAGCAGCTTCTATGTTCTCGACACGCGAATAATACGTGTGAATAGGCTCCACCTACGAAGTGAGATCCTGTGGAACAGCATACGACTGAATTGTACCTCAAATTTTTCGAAACATCAAGGTCAATGCACGGATCGCATTTGGTCGTGTCATCTCCAACTGGTAAAAAATGGTATGAGCCCATACAGAATCACTTGACTTCATATTGGCTATTGCCCAGTCTTCGGAAGGTGGGTGCTAATGAACTAGGTGATGCAACATGTGCTTGCATCACCTAGTTCATCAGCATTCATAGCGCTTTGGATTGGAAGTTGGGTTTGGTCACAAATTTCTATAGTTGTTGGCTCTCCATGTCATAAGTTGCCCATGTGCTTGGAGCACGAAGGTACAGGTGAAAAGGTTTCGAGCAATTTGTATTTCTATCACTTAAGTTTGTTAAGAGTGCAGTGCCAATTGCCGCGTCTTTCTTACAGCGTAAGCATCGTCCTGTGGACCAAAAATGATTTTCGTCATGAAGAGAGTAAGCGTTCTATTCCACCGGGACATGGAGCTTCACCTATCTCGTCGTAATTTAAGTTGTTTTGTGCCATTGACGCTGGATTACAGCGTTAACCAGCGTGCCTGACTTGTTGGGCTAGAACATGAACAAGCCTGTTCCAGGTGTGTTTCGGTTTCGCTGAGGATTTTTTGTGGACGCAGATGGAGGAAAAAAGTAATTGGGTGAACCATTAAAGAGAAGAAGATTCAGCGAGTAGATTTTGATACAACAAACATAGGATTAAAACGTTTCTTCAGAACTTCCCCAGGTTCATGAAGTTGCAGAAGTAGATGCCTCAGTGCATAGCAAAGATAATCGAGGACATTGTTTGGATAGACGATTATGCCGGAAGCTTGTCAGGACGGTAGCGATTGACGCTGGGAGTTCGGGAGATGGTTTGTCCTGTTAGGATGCTGCCTGTTTGGAGCATGATGAGACTGATGAGGTAGTGCCGACGGATAAGTTTCTGATACAGACTTGACGACGTGGAGTTCAGCCCAATAGGGAGACTGGGTGTCGAGCGATGGTTTGGTTTAGATGAACTGAGATATTTAAAACACTTCTGTGTAGTGTGTGGTGAGAAAATTCACCACAAGCTTTATATCAACTGGTTCGGTGTATCTGTTCAACATCTTTGGCGTTTAATCATTTACCTGCTCAACTATTCGAATATAAATGGGATTTTGTCACATAATAATCATGGAGGTGCCCTCTGCCAGTTCCTCAACCATTATTAGTTTCACAGACGGGCGTAGATCTTTTGCGGAATCCGATTCTGAACAAAGGAAGTGTGTTTACGGATAGCGAACGAATTGAATTTGAACTTCAGGGGCTGATACCGCCGCACATATCAACCATGGAAGATCAACTTCAGCGGGTATGGGAGAATTTCGAATGCTTGGAGACGCCACTACAAAAGCATATTCAATTGCGTGCACTGCAAGATCGGAATGAAACGCTCTTCTATGCATTCGTACTGAGAAATCTTGCGGAGATCCTGCCGATTATCTACACCCCAACGGTGGGTCAGGCAGTTCAAGAGCATGGCCATATCTTCAGATCTTCCAGGGGTCTGTATCTGAACCCGAGTAATATCGATTGTATAGATGCGATTATGAACCATTTCGAGGGAATTGAGCTCATTGTAGCGACAGACGGCGAAGGAATTCTTGGTATCGGAGATCAAGGAATCGGAGGCATGGGAATTCCGGTGGGGAAATTGTCATTGTATACGGCTGGGGCAGGTATTGATCCATCTGCGTGTCTGCCAGTTGTTCTTGATGTTGGGACGAATAACGATCGATTGCTTGCTGATCCGCTCTATTTGGGTGTTCGCCAACAACGCCTCCGAGGTAAGAAGTATTTCGATTTTGTGGACAAATTTGTTCAGGGTGTAAAGCGTAACATGCCAAATGCCCTAGTTCAGTGGGAAGATTTTAGCAAACAGAATGCCTTCTCCATCCTTGAACGTCATGGTGAGGATATATTATCGTTCAATGATGACATTCAGGGTACAGGTGCAATGGCGCTAGCAGGTATTCTTTCTGCGCTGCGTATTTCGAATCAGGCGTTCCTCGATCAGGTTTTCGTTGTGTTTGGAGCAGGTGCTGGTGGTGTCGGCATTGCACATCAAATCTATGTCGCCTTGTTGCGCGAAGGGTTGTCCGCGGAGGAAGCGAAAGCGAAAATATACACTGTGGATAGTGTGGGGCTTATTATAGAGGGACGTGATGCTCTGGACGCTTACAAGAAACCTTTTGCGCACGATGGCTCCCTAGTTTCGAATTGGGAATTAGTCAATCCTCCTCAAATTGGACTTCTGGACACGCTTATAAATGCACGTGCAACAGTGTTGATTGGTGTTTCTGGACAACCTAGTACGATTACGGAAAAGATGACAGAAACACTTCTAGCAAACACGTCCCGCCCAATTGTATTTCCGCTTTCCAATCCAACGTCTAAATCGGAAGTACATCCGAGAGATCTTTATCGCTGGACTGACGGAAAAGTACTTGTTGCGACAGGGAGTCCGTTTGACAATGTCCGGCATGATGGTGTTGAATTCCGTATCGGACAGGGTAACAACTCTTTTGTATTTCCCGGCATTGGATTGGGCGCAATTGCTGTAGGTGCCAAAAAAATCACAAACGATATGTGTACAGCTGCCGCATTTGCGCTGCACGACGAAACGCCGCTGGATAAAAGTGCTGTATTTCCGTCGATTGGGGCCTTCCGAGAAGTTGCTCTCAACGTAGCAATTGCGGTTGCCGAGGAAGCAGTGCGCTCGGGCGTTTCCGAACTCCGATCACCTGAAGGCCTTGAGCCACTCATAAGGAAGCGCATGTGGAATCCGGTTTATGTTCCATATCGGCGGAGCTAGGTTGCTGAATGGAAGAACGGGGCACGGTGTTTGCGCGTGGAAACCACAATTCGCAGCCAGAACGAGCCCACAGGAGGACTGTCAATCGCTGCGCTATACGATGTTCCATTCTTGCGTGAGTGCACAGACTGAGTGTCCTGAAGTTTCGCATCGGATAGAGTAATATTCTAGTACCGATGCAGGATTCAGTGGTCCAAAGCTGACGAGTAATCTTGCGAAAATCTCCGCTTGCTCAGTGCTTTAGTGAAAGAGTCGCCAATTCTAGCCAATTCTCATCCCTGTTGAGATAAGACGTGAAGCGCGTTCAGCCGCATCAGCTATTAGCGATTGCGCGTTTGCAACGGCTGTATGAAGAGTCATTGGCCTTGGCACGATGTCAATTAGAGCGTCGATTCCTGCGAGATGAACTTCGTTAGCCCCTTCTGAGATACTCCCTGCAATGGCAATTACGGGAATGCCGCGTGTTTTTGCGAGTTTCGCTACACCGATTGGGGTCTTGCCGAAAACTGTTTGAAAGTTAATTTCGCCTTCTCCGGTGATTACGAACGTTGCACCATTAAGCCGTGTTTCCAGTCTCGTACTCTCGATGACAATATCCACACCGGATTCCAATCTGGCATCCAAGAAGGCAAGTAAGCCCGCCCCCAGACCGCCCGCAGCGCCTGCTCCTGGAATCTTACTGATTCTTTTTCCAGTATCGCGTTGAAGAATTGCATCAAAGTGTGTCAAATTGTCATCCAGAATCTTTACCATATCGGGTGTAGCGCCTTTCTGCGGACCGTAGACGAAGGCGGCCCCATTGATGCCTGTAAGCGGATTGTTGACATCACATGCAACCACGGTTTCGGTTTTGACAATCCGTGAGTCCAGTTCGGAGAGGTCGATTTTACTCAGCTTATTCAAACCTCCTCCTCCCCGAGGAATTGTCTCTCCATCACGAGTTAGAAGCCTTGCTCCAAGGGCCTCTGCCATGCCCGATCCGCCATCGCTGGTTGCACTCCCGCCGATTCCGATAATGAGCTTACGACACCCTAGATCCAAAGCGGATTTAATAAGTTGGCCCGTTCCATATGTTGTTGTCAGTAGTGGATTTCGGTCCTCGAGAGGAACTAGCATCAAACCAGAAGCTGCTGCCATTTCGATGACTCCAGTCGATCCATCGCCCAGTATACCGTATACAGCTTCGACTTCATTTCCGAGTGGGCTAACAACGCACTCAGTCAGAAGCTGTCCGCTTGTTGCGTCAACGAGGGATTGGACCGTGCCTTCTCCGCCATCGGCCATCGGCACTTTTTCGATGTCTGCATTGGGAAATACTCTAAGAACGCCATTTTCCATGGCTTCTGCTGCCTGGAGAGCAGTAACGCTTTCTTTAAAGGAATCAGGTGCAATTACTATTTTCATTGTTAAGTGTAGGTGTTTTCAGCCGGTGGCTGACTGATTCGTATCGTTGTGGATTCGGTGTTCGACTCTTTTTCACTGCGTACTGTGATTACTGTTGATCTGGGCGATTTTTCAAAAACGGCATTAGAGGAATTTAGATGGTTCTGCTCACAATAGCGCCCAAATGAAATGAGGTTCTTAAAGGGTGTGGTTACAAAAATGGAGCATATCCTAGCGCTATTTTCTATGCGATAGATATGATGAGAGCGCATAATCGAACGGTGTAGTTGTGTCAATTTGGACATAGTCAATTGAGTTGCCACCGCAGCCTCGCCGATATTCCTGGATAAGATTGTTCAACTGTTCGAGATAACCTGCTTTGAGCGCTTCTGCTTGGCTTGGAAGTGTCCGACCTGTCTCCATGTCTCGGAATATCACCGGTCCCTCAAACGGGAATCGCATTTCCCCTGAATCTAGCACATGGAAAACAATGACTTCGTGCTTCCTATGGCGCAGGTGTTTAAGTGCTGAGATCGCCTCTGATGGTTGGCTGAGTAGGTCGGAAATCACTATTATCAATCCGCGACGAACTATGCGTTTGGCGAGTTCGTGGAAAATTGTGCTAATATTGGTTTCATCCCCGGGGACAGCAGATTCGAGCGAGGACATAATTGCGTGGAGATGAGTTGCCGTTCCACGTGGTGGAATGTATTGTTTGATATGTGTATCGAAGATTGTTATGCCGACAGAGTCACGTTGTTTTAGCATTAGGTAAGATAGAGAGGCCGCAAGATAGCACCCATATTCGAATTTGGTAATGCCTTCCTCATCGTATTTATAGTCCATTGATGCGCTGGCATCTAATACAATGTACGTGCGGAGGTTGGTCTCTTCTTCGAATTTTTTGACGTAATAGCGGTCTGACTTTCCGAATACTTTCCAGTCGATGTCTCGAATCTCGTCGCCGGGCATGTACTGACGGTGCTCTGCAAATTCCACACTAAAGCCTTGGTAGGGGCTCTTGTGCAAGCCTGTGACGAACCCTTCTACCACAAGGCGCGCGACCAACTCCATGCTACTGAGTCGAGACAGTGCAGCGGGGTCGAGATGTCTATGGGCTGTTCTCATGAAACCTCCGTAAAAATGTAATTGTCATCTGATATTGAACGGTCTCGCGTCAGAATGGTGGAGGAGAATTGCAGTTGCTGAATGCTTGGGTATGGGTTCAAAACCCTTGGATAGCTCAATGCCTATGCGCTCCGGCTCGAGTAGTTCCCAAAGTTTTGCTAAATCCTCTGGGTTTGGACAGGCTGGATCTCCAAAGCCGAAGCGAGTACCCTGATAGCTGCCATGGAAGAAATCTACGATATACGGACTATCTTCGTGTGCAATATCAAGTTCGAGTCGGAATCGTCTGTGGGTATACTCGACCAAAGCTTGTGTTGTTTCAACAGCAAGCCCAGATAAGTGTAGACTTGATTCATTGTCGCCTTTAGCAAGAAAGTTGTTTACTGCCTCAGTGATGCCTGCTCCAACTGTGACGACTTGAAAAGCAACGAGGTCCATCTGGTCCGAATCAATCTTGGCAAAATAGTCGGTTATGCAGCGTGTTTCCTTGGTGTGCGTTTGGCGGGGAAAAGTAAAACGCACCCATTCGGTTTGGTCGGCGTCACCGTAGATTATCAGATCGTTGCCATCTGATTGCGCTCGAAAATAGCCGTATACGACTAGAGGCTGTAGCCAAGCATTTTCGCTGCAGAGTTCTTTGTAGCGTTCGTACACTGGTCTAATTTCCCGCTCGATGAACTGATCATATTCATGTTGTGTCATCCCTGCCTGGCGGCGGTATTTCCATCGTACGCGGAACAGCACGACAGGATTGACATAATTGTATACCTGGTTTAAAGAGATGTCGGTTACGACTTTTGAACCGTAGAACGGTGGAGAAGGAATAGAGTGGTGACTCTTCTGTGTCATAAGATTTTGAGCAGGTTGTGGTGATTAGCTCGGGGCGCTTTGCCGATTATACAAATAGGTCTAGGTCAACTTGAATGAGGACGGGTTTTCCAACGGTGTATTACTCATTAGAAAAAAGAACCGTCAAAATTTCACTCAGCTTTCACCTGCGGCGATTGCCTGTTGTTCAGCGCCAATAACCCGGTTGGGACTCGTTCAAGGCTGATTAGGGGGGCGAGCGTTAGTTGAGTGGTAACAATTATGTCGAAAGAAACATGACCGAGGTTGCTCATGCTACAGGTAACTCTAACGGTGGAAAGATGCCTTCGCCAACGCCCCGTAGCATCCTTTTTGCACATTTTTTACGGCCTTGCTGATAAAGCGATAAATCAATCATAGCATATCCGGACGAAACCTCTTCCATATTGACGCCAATCGGACACTTGTAACGACTTTATTTTGTAGGAAGTGAATTGTGCACGCCTAGGCTCTTGCGTTAGAATCTATATGGTATAGGACGTCACCGCGCCTTCCAGTATAACACACATCACCGAAGCGTGTCGACTCATACAGATTTGTGGTTGCCTCTGATGGAAAACTCTAGGTATAATAGTCTGATAGAGCAACGTCATATAGGGAAAAATCGTTTTGAATTTGAAAGATAGGTAACATTGTCATTCCAATCGAAAAAAGGGACAGTGTCTGTATCTAAACCAGCGGTCAACCAGGAAGAATACGCGTCAGCTCCACTTCAAGCCCATAAGCTCAGTATCCACTTTGATGTTGTTCCGGAAATCTCCTATTTGGACGATGATCTGTGTGTACTGCTTGTAGATGTCTTACCTTTACTGGATGGATTTCCCGAAGCGGTTTGGATTTCACAACAAAGATGTGATGTGGGATTCGATTTTTGCCAATTGAATTTCTGGGCGTTTTCTGAGGATGCGGACGCAATCAAGGAGTTCGCGATTTGGTTTCAGGAGATTTTCAGAGATTCCGTTCTCTCAGATCTGCTCGAACGCTTTGTGTCACAAGCTCTTGAGCAACCGACTACGGCGGACGTAGTGCTTTCTGATTGGACCAGAGTGCGTGTGACGGCGGACGAAGTTTGGGAGACTGCTGAGGAGGAGATGCGCATGCGAAAAGATAAAGAGCGTTGACAAACGATACGACAGCTGCTAAACTGCGCACTGATTGCTTGTCATCATGGAGGTTGAAATGAAACGATTATACTTCGGAACTGTTCTGCTGATTTTATTTTCGGCTGCGTCCGTAAAATCGGGGTCGGTCTATACGGTGGATGAAGTTTTTGAGAACTTCAGACGGGCCTACGAAGAATCCCAAAACTTCAGCGCAGCGTTCGAGGAGACAACCTTTCGTGGCGCTACCAAAAATTTAACGCAAGGGCACCTAGTCTTTAGTAAACCCAATCTGATACGGAAAGAGTATGTCAACCAAAAGGATTCTACTCAGGCCTTGCAGATAATCGTTTTGGATGGTACATATTCTTGGTCATATACCCCGATGTTGAACCAAGTTAACAAGATGAAATGGAACAATTCCAATCGCAGGGAATTACTACCAGGAATTGGCACTTCATTGCAGGATGTCCGTAAGAACTATAACATGCGGCTCATTGTTGATGAATTAGCCGAACAGAGAGGAATCTGCCAACTTGAGTTGAATCCCAAGCCTCATATGTTTTCCCAATCTGAGGGTGATTCGCATGTGGGGCATGAGGTTCTTGAGATTTGGATTCGGACCACAGATTGGTTGCCGATGCAATTCGGTTACAAGTTCGAAGGTGATGCGGGAAACAGCACGAGCGTAATCGTCTCTCTGGAAAACATCCTACGAGATCAAGATCTGGACGGAGAAATTTTCAAGTTTGTTATTCCGGCTGGTGTTGAAGTCATAAATCTTTCGTCAGAAAACTAGAAATGGCAATGTGTCTCTAGCTGATGGAAACCGTGCTAATCATGATTGATTGTGAGCTTGGACAATGTGCTCTTCTCGAAGGCCTTTTTTCCATCTTAAGGTTGCCACAAATTTATCAAGTTATGACCTTGTACACGTTTTAATGGACGGATATGGTCATTAAAACGTGTGAATGGATAAGGTGCGGGGGCCGGAATGACTAGATGTTCTGGCCTAGTCCAAATTAGATGTTCGAGTACACCACCTACAAGTTTTCAAGTTAAACGTGGGTTGGGCTCTGGAAAATATTCCGTATATGATGGGTTAACTCAGAAATCCAACTGTTCACATCACTCTTGTGAGTCCTAAGTAGTTCGGGGATTCGACGCGAGATTGACCAATCTGAAAATGATCGACTCTGTTTGAAAACATCGATAATTGAACAATGAACTTTCGTGCGCTCCTGCGTTTGGCTAATGGCTTGACAATTTCACGTATTCTGATGATTGTGCCTTTCATGATCTCTTTTCGATATCACCGCCTCCTTCCTGCGCTTATTATTTTTGGCTTAGCAGCACTCACTGACTTTTTTGACGGTCGAATTGCGCGTAAACGTGGAATTACGAGTTTCGGTAAGTTTGTTGATTCCCTTGCGGACAAGCTACTCGTGGGTGCAGTGCTAATCTGTTTTTTTGGTGAACGGCTTATCCCGGGATGGATGGTTCTAATTATCATAGGACGTGAATTGGTTGTGACCGGGCTGCGTGTTCTGTTTATTGCCTCGCAGGGCGCTGTGATTGCGGCGAATAAGTGGGGCAAATATAAGGCTTCTTCTCAGATGATTGTTATCTTTGTTAGTTTGATTTTGCTTGTGTTTCACGGCTATGGGATTGGGGGCGAATGGATTATCCATCGATGTGGACCAATCTATTTCATGATGTACGTTCCGCTTGTTCTTACGGTAGTTTCTGGCTTAGAGTTTGTGTGCGGAAATCGCAAGGCTCTACATGATGTTATGCGATCTACTGATCCTTACGATCCCGGACGAGGGCTCTAGGCTGCGCGCGTTAAAATGTAGACAACTTGCCAACCTCAATCCGAACTAATAGCGGTGGAAGGTGTGAGTCAAGAACGCAGACGATGTTTTGTCGCAATCCGGGTTCCAGAAGCGATTCAAGATTTATTGGATTCGGTTCAAAATGAGATTCGAGAGAGAGTTGGCGGTGGAGTTTGGACGAGGCGTGGGAATCTTCATCTGACCTTGAAATTCTTGGGAGATCTGGAACCGTATCAGATTCGCGTAGGCAAAGATGAGCTTAATCGAATCGCGGGGAGGCACCCGCCTTTTTCGATGTGGTTTGGCGGCATAGGCGTATTCCCGCGCCTCGAGTGTCCAAGAGTTTTGTGGATTGGTGTGACAACTGGCGCCATTGAAGTGGCGGCAATTGCTCAAGAGATTAATGTTGTATTGAGCAATTTTGGATTTCCGACAGATGAACAACCATTTTGTCCGCACATAACGCTTGCGCGGTTCAAAAAGCGGACGAGCCTGAGCGCCCTCACGGACATTTTTCAGCAATACAATCGAATCGATGGTGCAGCGATGGTTGTAAATGACGTTGGAATCTTGCACAGTCGTCCTCAACCGAGTGGTTCGCTTCACACTCCATTGGAGATTTGCCCTCTCCAGAACCGCTGATTGTGGAGGTTCTGGATTCTTCAGCTTGCTCAATGAGCTGTGTAGAATGATTCTGTATTCTGCTTTTCGGCTAAACGGTAAGGAGATTAACCGATTATGGCATCAGATGAGAAGAACAGAGCAATTGACCTTGCAATTTCGCAAATTGAACGCGAACATGGGAAAGGCGCGATTATGCGCTTGACCGACACTGACGTTGTTCCGGTCGAAACCATTCCAACAGGCGCACTTTCACTTGATATTGCTCTTGGAGTTGGTGGTATCCCGCGTGGGAGAATCATTGAGGTGTTTGGTCATGAGGGGACTGGAAAAACGACTCTCACGCTTCACATGGTTGCCGAAGCTCAGAAGTTGGGAGGGGTCGCCGCATTCGTTGATGTTGAGCACGCATTGGATGCAACATATGCTAAACGAATCGGCGTGAATATGGAGAACGTGTTGATTTCGCAGCCCGATACAGGTGAACAGGCGTTAGAAATTGTTGAAACGCTCATACGAAGTGGGGCGATCGATCTTGTGGTAATCGATTCAGTCGCAGCACTGACGCCCCAGGCGGAAATTGAGGGTGATATGGGTGACCAGCATGTTGGATTACTGCCGCGTCTAATGTCCAAAGCATTGCGAAAATTGTCTGGTGTAACAAATAAGTCAAGTACAAGCGTGATTTTTACGAATCAAATTCGGCAAAAGATCGGGGTGATGTTTGGTAATCCGGAAACAACGCCTGGTGGTCTTGCACTCAAGTTTCATGCATCCGTAAGGCTTGAGATACGGCGCGCGGAAACGTTGAAGGAAGGAAACGAGGTGTTTGGAAACCGAGTGAGGGTTAAGATTGCTAAAAATAAAGTTGCTCCACCATTTCGGGAAGCCGAATTCGATCTGACATTCGGTGAAGGGATTTCCAAAGAGGGGAATATCCTAGATGTGGCAGTCGATCGGGATATTATCCAGAAGAGTGGTTCATGGTTTTCGTACGAGGAGGAACGCCTCGGTCAGGGGAGGAACAGTGCTAAAGACTACCTGAAATCACGTCCTGAAATTGCTGCTGAAATTGAGGGGAGAATTCGAAAAAGTCTGGGTATGCCTTCTGCGCCAGACAACGGCTCGGTTTCCGGTTCAGAAGCCGCTGAGGATAGTCGAACGTGAGCCCGAAAAACGCGCTCTATTGAGGCTCTCGCTGTAGTTTAAGCCCTGAGATGCTGGGAGATTTCCCTTGACAGCATCCGACTCGAGTGCTATAATCTTGAAAGGTTTGAACCGTGAGTTCATCCTGATGTGGTGGGTGATGGAGCGATTTGCGTAGGTTGTGTTTTGGAAATTCTCTTTGCTGTTTTCGGGGATTGGTTGTGTCGTACTGGCAATCTTGGGAAATTTCTCATGAAGCTAGTCAAGTCCAAGCCAGTCTCATTGCTGGATTGTTTGAAAAGTGCAGCTGTGTGGACGGCTGTGATGTACGTGGCTTTGAAAGAGTTCGAGCATTCTGCTGCAGAGCAACCTGACCGCAACGATACTGGCCGGGCATATCTTCAGATTAGGGATAGTCATCTCGTTTGGGTTGGCCATGAGACACCGATGGACACTTATGAATAAGCCGATTGACCGAGGTAGTAATGCGAGTGACAAAGTTAGGTTGTGCTGGAGATAGTTATCAATGCTAGTATTGATGGATTCTGGAGCTCTGACGTCTTCGCCCGTTTAAGCTGAACTCCTCCCCTGTCACAGTCATTTTTTTCATTGCCGTGATTTAGTATGGAATCGATGTGTGTTACAAATTCCGAGGTGTACACATCGGTTTGAACTCCTTCCTACAGGTTCGATACTTCAGTTTCCAAGATTACAGAACGGTATTTCATTCTGTCCCGATAGCTTCTGGGTCGGGAGGATATATCTTAGGCAAGTGTGTACTGGGTGTGTTGATGGCTTTCAAGGCGTGGTTTTCTTAAAAGGTCGTATGCGTTAGGACAGAAGTTCTGTTATTGAGACATGGGAGAATTTAATCCGCTCGGTGCTGACAAACTACATAGCATCCTTCCTAAGGAACCAGATTCGAATTTCTGGAGGTTCGCCAAAGATGCCTGCTAATCTTTGAGTGCCCCCCATATGCTAATCTAATCCACAAAAAATTGGACTAATTTTTCAGCATAACACCAGGATGAGATTATGGCCATCGAGAGAAGAGACAACACAGACCCATTTGAGGAGATTCACGAAGTGTCCGACCGGGTTCCAGCGGCATCAGATCGGAACTCCTATCAAAAGCAGATTCGCGAGATGGAATTCACGATTGAATCATTAGAAAATGAAGCCGATGACCTGAGAAGACGTCTTAACGCTGCTCCGTCTGACGATGTCGAAGTGCGCCTCTATGAAATGACTCGTGAGCTGATGCAAGTCCATCGTCGAAATCGAAAGTTAACGGGCACACTTCAAGAAGCAAAAGAAAAACTTGAGCATTTGAAGGAGAAAGTCGAACAACTAAGTGCCCCACCCAATAACTATGGTGTCTTTCTTTGCATAAATGATGATGGCACTATTGACATCGACCTCGGCGGAAAAAAATGGAAAGTCAATTCGGATCCGGATGTCGATGTGAGTCAACTCCAGACAGGGCAAGAGGTAATTGTTAACGGCGTTCTGAATGTTGTAGGAGTTAGAGAGTTTGATCGGAATGGTGACGTGGTCAAGATTCAGGAAATGCTTAGTGAGTCTCGTGCGGTTGTCAGCGTGCGCGCCGATGAAGAACGGGTTGTGGAGGTTTCGGCACCGCTAAAAAATGAGTCTCTGAAACTTGGCGACAACGTGCTGCTCCATGCAACGACGGGAATGATTATGGAGAAACTGCCGAAAACTGATGTCGAAGATCTCCTGCTCGAAGTAGTGCCAGACATCAAGTATTCAGACATCGGTGGGTTAGATGAGCAGATTGAAGCGATTCGCGATGCCATTGAGGCACCGTATTTATATCCGGAAGAACATAAAGAGTTTGATTTGACACCGCCGAAGGGAATTCTACTATATGGTCCTCCGGGGTGCGGAAAGACTTTGATTGCCAAAGCTATTGCGAATAGCCTTGCGGACAGAGTGCGTCAACAGGCTGGCAGAGAAGATATCAAAGGCTATTTCATTAATATCAAAGGGCCAGAACTATTAAACAAATATGTCGGTGAAACTGAGAGGAAGATTCGCGACGTCTTCCAGAAAGCGAGTGAAAAATCCAAGGAAGGGGTTCCGGTCATTATTTTCTTTGATGAAATGGACTCGCTTTTCCGATCTAGAGGGATGGGAATTTCGTCCGATATGGAATCTACTCTAGTACCTCAATTTCTCGCCGAAATTGATGGTGTTGAAAGCTTGAGGGATGTAGTTGTTATTGGTGCTAGCAACCGACAGGACCTTCTCGATCCCGCTGTGTTGCGTCCGGGACGCCTCGATGTGAAAATCAAGGTAGAACGCCCCGCCATCGACGGTGCAAAAGATATCTTCGCCAAATACCTGACGACGGAACTCCCTATCGATTCGACAGAGCTTGCATCATTCGATGAAGATAGAGACAAAGCTATTCAATATATGATTGATGAAGCTGTCGATGCGATGTATGCAAATACCGAAGAAAATAAGTTCATTGAGGTTACCTACGCACGTGGAGAACGTGATATTCTTTACTTCAAGGATTTTATTAGTGGAGCAATGATTGAGAATGTAGTTTCTCGCGCGAAGAAAATGGCCATCAAACGATTGATTAGCTCTGAAGGCCAGGACAAGGGCATTACCCTCGAAGATCTCAAGCAGGCGATTCATGAGGAATACAAAGAAAACGAGGATTTGCCCAACACCACTAATCCCGATGATTGGGCAAAGATTTCAGGTCGGAAAGGTGAAAAAATTGTTAACATTAGGGCTCTAGTAAATGAATCGGAGCGTAGCAAGCGGAAGGATGTAAAGGTAATCAAGGGCGGGGCTTATCTCTGATGTGGTAGACCTGAAACACGCGGCTTACTTCTTTGCGGATAATTGATTGATTATGACGACACCTATAATTATGGGAACAGAGACCGAGTATGGAATCTCGGTTAAAAATGCGCGGGACCAGGATCCTGTGGCGGCGTCAACCCTCGTTGTGAACGCCTATAAGGATCGTGGTTTGGGGGGAATTACGTGGGATTACGATCAAGAAAGCCCCTTGATGGATGCCAGAGGATTTATGTCCGAGGGTGAAAGTAGTTCGCCAGACCGTGAAAATAACAGCCTGATTAATGACATTCTCGTCAATGGTGGGCGGTATTATGTAGACCATGCGCACCCAGAATATTGTACGCCCGAATGTACTAATCCACGCGACATTGTCAAATTTGAAAAGGCGGGTGAGCTCATTCTCGATTTGAGTCGTCTTGCCGCCGAAGAATTGTTGCCCAAGGATCAAGAGATTATTATCTACAAGAATAATACAGACTATAAGGGTCATAGTTACGGTTCGCATGAGAACTATTTGATGGCTCGAACCGTTCCGTTCCAGGATATTGCCGAAGGATTAATGCCCTTTCTCGTTACGAGGCAGATTATTACCGGTAGTGGCAAGGTCGGTGCTGAAAATGGTACAAAAGAAGTAGATTATCAAATTTCTCAACGTGCTGATTTCTTTGAAACGGAAATCGGTCTGAGTACGATGGTTGCACGTCCGATTATCAATACGCGTGATGAGCCGCATGCTGATGAGAAGATTTTTCGTCGTTTGCATGTCATTGTAGGGGATTCTAATATGTCGGAACTCGCTATCTACTTGAAGTCTGGAATCACGGGGCTGGTGCTCCAGTTAATTGAAGCAGGGCTTGTTGGAGATAGGTACAAATTGTCAGAACCTGTAAGTGATATCAAAACCGTATCGCGCGATCTCCTGTGCAAAACGCCGTTGACTTTGGAGAATGGAGGGAAAAGAACGTCGATTGAAATCCAGCGAGAGTATCTTACCCTCGCTAGGCAACATTTCGTGGGCGATGACGTGTCCCCGATTATGAAAGATGTTATGGAGAAGTGGGAATTTGTGCTAAATCGTCTTGAGATAGATCCAATGAGCTTGAACGGAATCTTGGATTGGGTAAGCAAGAAAAGGCTTATAGATGCGTATATTCAACGTCACGGTTTTGATTGGTCAGATTCACGTATTCGGATGTTGGATCTACAGTATCACGATATTCGACCCGCCAAAGGACTTTATTCTCACCTGCTCAAAAATGGTCATGTGAGAACGTGCGTTAATCCAGAAGAGATAGTGGACGCAATTAAAAATCCGCCTACAGATACGCGTGCGTATTTCCGTGGAACCTGTCTGCGTAGGTTTCCCAACCAGATTCACAGTGCCAGTTGGAATTCGTTGGTTTTCTGCCTTGATGGTTTGTCACTCGACAAAATCCTAATGGATCGACCGCATTTTGGAACACGGGAGATTGTTGGTGAACTGTTAAACAACAGAACTGCAAATGAGGTTGTGCAAGAAATTGGCACCGAGACCTCTTGAGCTTGCCATTCACACTGAGTTGATCCTATATTCGGCCACATACTTGTGAGGAGGAAGGGATGCCGACCGAGAAAATTGAACAGGAACAGGGAGATAAGCGGCCCCAAGATACTGAGGATATTGAGCCTGATGCCAGGATTGCCGAACAGGGAGAGGAAATAAAGGATGATCTCGACCAGCTTCTCGACGAGATTGATGACATTCTGGAGGAAGATTCCGAAGAATTTGTCGAGAATTACATACAGAGGGGAGGACAATAGTTGTGTTTGACGCTCGCGATTTCGTTCCTTCAGATTTTCTTGAAGTCCTTAGGCAAAAACGTCCAGATCTTTTAGCACCATTCCATGGAGGTGGCTTGGCGGGACAGGGCGGGGACACTGTGCAATTCCCTAATGATGTCTCATCGGGTTCGTCTCGAGGGTTTCTTGAAGGTACAACGGTATTAGCTGCTGTTTATGATGAGGGGGTAGTCATTGGCGGAGATCGTCAGGCGACAGACGGATTTCAGGTGGGCGAGCGTCGAATCCAAAAGGTCTATGAAATAGACGCATCTTCGGCGATTGCCATTGCCGGTGTTGCCGGGTTAGCCATTGAGATGGCAAAACTTTTTCAGGTTCAAGTTGAGTTTTACGAAAAAATCGAAGGCGCAACTTTGAGCCTCGAAGGTAAAGCAAACTATCTGTCGAATTGGCTTAGATCCAATCTGAATATGGCACTACAAGGATTGGTGGTAGTGCCGATTTTTGCTGGTTATGATTCAAAACAGGCAAGGGGACGAATTTTTAAGTACGACGCAATTGGAGGCCGCTACGACGAAAACCAATATTACGCAATCGGATCAGGTGGTAAGGATGCCCGATCCACACTTAAGAAGCTCTATCGATCAGGCATGTCTCGCGATGAAATCTTGAAAGTTGTATCCGAAGCCCTCTGGGATGCGGCTGATGAAGATTTAGGCACTGGGGGACCGGACCTCATGCGCCAGATTTTTCCGACCATTAAGGTTATTAATCAGATGGGTGTTTCGGACCTCCCTGATTCTGAGGTAAAATTGCTTTACACAAAATTGATAGAAAGATTAAAAGAGTAAAGAGTCTACGGAGGTGAGAATGTCTTCACCGTATTATGTGTCACCTGAGCAAATTATCCAGGATAAGAGAGACTTTGCGCAGCGCGGAGTTGAACAAGCAAGAGAGGTGATTGCTCTCGAGTGTAAAAGCGGCATCGTTATGGTTGCTGAAAATCCGTTAACAACGGTCTTCAAGATTTCTGAGGTATATGATCGTATTGCGTTGGCAGCAACAGGACTGTCCCCAGAATATGAAGCCTTGAGGGCATATGGTATTGAGCAAGCTGAGATTTTGGGGTTTACATACAACCGTGAGGATGTTACGGCAAAATGGCTAACGAGGGTTTATTCACAGCGAATCGGGGCCATTTTCCGGGAATGGGACGCGAAGCCTCTTGAGATCGAGTTGTTGGTGTGTGAAGTCAGAGGTGATTCTTCAACTAACAGTCGAATTTATCATCTCTCGTTTGACGGCACTTTCGGAGAAGAAGCGCAGTATGCGGTCATCGGCGGTCGGGCCCACTCGATTTTCGAGATCCTTGAGCAGGAGCACGAGGTAGGCCAAAGCGTAGAGCAAGCAATACGGCTAGGTGTTAAAGCCTTCGAGACCATTGAAGATGAGATTGACGAGGAGAATTCGGAAGAAGCTCCTTATGAGATTGCTGCTGATACCATTGAGGTGGCATTACTTGATGAAGAACAGGGAAGGCGCAGATTTCGGCGCATTCTTCCTGGAGAGCTTCATAAGATTTTAGCGCATGGATCGTAGAATCCAGGGACTGGAAAATGAATATGGGATCATCTGCACTTCAGACCGGTGTGGGGGCAAAGCCCTTTCGATTCAGAATGCGGTGATGTACCTCTTCCGCGAGATTATCTCGGGAAGAATGTATCCTGATGTGTTTCTCGAAAATGGTGCTCGGTTCTACCAGGACATTGGTTGTCATCCTGAGTACGCCACACCTGAGTGTGACAACGTCGTTGATTTGGTAACTCATGATAAAGCGGGCGAACGGATCATTGAACGGCTATCGGTTTCTGCCGAAAAGAAAATGAGAGAGGATGGATTTCTTGGTAAGATCTCCGTTTTCAAGAATAACACCGATACGCCCGGCAATACCTATGGCTGTCATGAGAATTATCTGATGGATCGTAGAATCAGCTTTCGGCAGCTGGCATCACAGCTGATTCCTTTCTTCGTTACACGCCAGATTTTTGCAGGTGCTGGAAAAGTCCTGTCCACCAACCGTGGCGGGTACGCTATTTCCCAACGAGCGCAACATATCCGCGAGGAAATATCTATTGCTACGACTTCGGCACGTGGTATCATCAATACGCGTGATGAGCCCCATGCCGATCGTGAGAAGTACAGACGCCTGCATGTCATTGTTGGCGATTCCAACATGTCGGAACTTGCTACTTTCTTGAAGGTAGGAACAACTGGGATTGTTCTGCGCATGATCGAGGACAATTTCATCAGAGAGCGCTTCGCATTGCGTGACTCTGTTCAAGCCATCCAACACATCTCAGAAGATATCACGTGCACATGCCAGATTGAGTTGGAGAGCGGAAAGCGATTATCAGCGGTGGAGCTTCAGTGGCAATATCTTGATTGTGCAAGAAAGTATTTCCAGCAAGTAGAATCAGATCCAGTCACCGACCAGGTCATGGACCGGTGGGAATACGTGTTGAATTGTCTAGAAACGAATCCGTTACAACTCGGTAAGGAACTGGATTGGGTCATCAAGAAAAATTTAATTGAAACTTATGTCAATAGCCGAAATCTGAAATGGGATTCTAGCAAAGTCTTGATGCTCGATCTACAATATCACAATATTCGACCAGACATTGGTCTCTACTATAAGTTGGAAAGGAGTAAACTTGTCAAACGCATCGTAACTGACGAACAGGTTGACAAAGCGATGCATGTCCCCCCGGATACTACCCGAGCAAAGTTTCGCGGACGATTTGTGAAATTGGCGAATGAGAGAAAGATCCTCTGCGGTGTTAATTGGAGTTATATTCAGCTTTACGAGCCGTATCAGAAGCTTTTTCTCTCACCAGATCCCTTGCAAGCTGAATACGAAGAAGCAAGCCGTATGATATACTCAATTTAGATTAGTATGCTAAATGCTCTGAATCGCGTTGAGTATTTTACCCGCCTAGTGTTGCTCCGAGTTGCATCTAGCCAGAGTGTCATCAATGTAGAAACATTCCGTCCATTTCTTTCGAGAGCAAGCCGATTCCTGGATTGGCCTCAGGCTGTGCCGTGTTTATCCATCTCCTAGTGTACAGGGATATTGAGATTCTCTTGGTTGAATAGATCCATGTTCCGCTCAAACGACGATGTGGCGAGTCCCGGGTTTTTCTTGATTGCACTTGGGCTAAGACGTACATAGGTGAAAACATTCTCAGGAGTGTTCGAAATGTGGACATGTTAATGATACGCTGGTGGGACAAAAACTGAGTTTGCGTCTAGTTTCCTTTTGGTCCAAGAATACGCCCAAGAGCGTGAACCCCAATCCGCACTCGGTGAAACGACTTGATTAGGGATGATTATGCTTGCGTACAAATGCCCCTGTAGTTGAGGCAGAGTGGGCTGGAGTGCGTCTTGATATCGAAAGTCTGGGGTCCATCGGATCGTGTCCGAATGGTAGTCTTGTCCTCGATCGAACAGTAGATTATTGAAGAGAACATTGTCGCCCGAATCTAACTCAATATCCACAGTCTTTCCTTCCGAAATCATGTGGTTGATTAGATCATAATTGATGTGGAGATAGTTGTAAGATGCTTGAGCACACCGAGTATACGTGTGCCTGGAATAAATTCCATGGTAAACTGGACTGGTGTGTATTCGGGCTCATTTTCGTAGATTTTCTTGAAGCGTATGTTAAATGGTCCGTCCTCAAAAGCGCGGGGAACGTTTCTGCTTTCAACTCGGCCTTCCGCCAGTTCATCGGTAATCCGCTCGGTTGCTAACTGAGCGTTACTGATTATCTCAAGCGGTACAAAGTTATGTAGAATGAGGTAACCATCGTCATCAGATCTATCTCTGAAGTGCCCTGCGGGCATGAACCGTTTACTAGGGTAATTATCATCTCGACAGTGGCAGCTTCTACTCAGGACTGCCATCGCGCGCCGTTAGTAGATCTAATTTCTCAATTATCTCTATGTTCAAACTCGTATGGCACTGTCTCTGCCTGATGTGACTTGGAAGATTTTTCTGCCAGGTCCAATACGGCGATGACACGTCGTGCGGATTCAGCTGTTACAATGAGTGGCTCCTCATTGTTAAGATGGGCGACAATGTTCTGATAATAGTCCTGGCCTGGGCGCCTGTGGAAATCAACCAACCGCTCTTTGGGGTGTCCCTCGACATCGGAAATCACGCTGAACTGATTTGGTTCAGAGACTATTGCACCGTGTGAACCAAGGACTTTCCAGAGAGGTTCGGTGACTCTCGCGATAGTGGTAATCTGCACATTGGCTACGGCATCGTTGGAAAATCGGATAATTGCCTGGACGTGGTCTTCATTCGTAATATCGTTCCATACCAGGTTTGATTGGTAGAATCCGGTGACGTTAATCATCTTTTCATCAATAACGTTAAGCAGCCAATCAATGTAGTGAGCGCCCCAATCATAGAATTTACCGCCCGACACCGATTTCACACTGCGCCAGCCGTTTGAATCTGGTTTTTGATAGCCTCCCCCCCACATATCTATACTAAAGACTTGACCGATGGTACCGTTCTTCACCAATTTACGCAACGTCCAGAAGTCGTCGTCCCAGCGTCGGTTATGGTGGACAGATAGCATCAAGTTCCGTGCTTTAGCTGTGTTAATCATTTCAGTTGCTTCGGTGATTGTAATGCACATTGGCTTCTCAACGACAACATGCTTTCCTGCTTTTAGGCAAGTGACGGTTGTTGAACTGTGCAGGTTAGGGGGTAGCACATTCGCGACGAGATTGACTTTGTTGTCTGCTAAAAGGTCTTCGATTTTGTTGTAAGTTTTGACATGTGGGAAATCCTCTTTTGCGGCTTTAGTTTGTTCCGAATCAATGTCGCAGATTGCAATGCACTCAATCCCGTCTGTACGTTCCATCATGTCTGCGTGTATGCGGCCCATGTATTTTCCGTAGCCGATTACTCCTGCTTGTATAGTATCTGCCATGTATTAAACCCCCGTAGTGTGAATGTTAGCTAGCCGCATAGTGATGAGTGATGGGGAGGGGACGAGGTGCACAAGTGCACTCTTAATCATGTAATCCAGCAATATGACGAGCTTTTTGTACAATAACCAGGTCACCCCCCTCGGAACTCGGCTATCCCGGCTTCTTCAAATCGTACCTGGATACCAAGGATTATTGGGATTGCACTGCGTCATCGTCTCGGGATCGGCCGTCCTAGAGATAATAGGGCGACAGTTGGCTCCTTCTATCCCGTTCGTCTGATGTCCAATGTCCTCGTCGCGGCAGGATTGAACCTCCGCCTGGAGTGTTTGAACTATGTCTGGCTGTTTATCATGTGGGTTGTTTTTTCGCCGATGTCTTCCTTAGGTTATATAGCGCTCTTATTTGTTGATTCCCTTTACGAATGTGGAGTTTCCACTTGCCTAAACGGACTTCCTCAATATTATCCTTGAAGTAATGGAAGAACCCGCGAGGTTTAGTACGGGCGCTTGTCCAAAGATCAGCGGGCGCATATCGTTGCCATCGATGATATGCTCGGGAGGAGCACTTCCTCCTGCTAGTCGAATGAAAGCAGAGGGAGGAAGTCCATTTCGATTGCGATTTCACTGCGTTTATAGCCCCTTTCTGGGATTGTATGTGGGGCCAGCGCATAATGCACGATACACGTTGGTCCCCTTCCCATGTGGTGCCATAACAACCACGCAACTGGTGGTTGTTTCCACCGCGATTTCCTCTCGAACCATTGTCTGAAGTGGAGACAACCAAGGTGTTTTGGTCCAGTCCAAGTCGCTGAAGTTTATCTAGTATTACGGCCATTGTCCAGTCGATACACTTGACAGCCGGACCATAGGAGCCGTTTCCCGATTGTTTCAGGAATCGATCTGGTGTATAGATCGGTAGATGAACGTACATGTGTGCCAAATAAAGGAAGAAGTGGTTCTCGCGGTAGTTTCGGATGAATCGAACTGCGTGCTCCACATATCGTTCCGTGACTGCTACTTGGTGGGGCTGCTCCTGGATTATCTCCTCGTTTGAGAGGAGAGGCAATGGGGAAAATTGTGTGTTGCCTCTCGCCTGTCGTCCCCTGTCGTTCTTGTATGGAATGCCATAATATTCATCGAAGCCGTGGCGCGTTGGCATGAATTCAGGATAATCGCCGTAATGCCATTTCCCAATCATAGCCTGGTGATTTGAGTAATTTAGCTGTCGTGGTTTCTTCTGGATTCAGATCAAGGTCCTGGCCAGCGAAGAGCACGGTTGTTTTCCTCAAAAACTCCGAATCAGATTCGTCTCGGATAAAATCCGTCATCATTGCGCTCCGTGAAGGAGAGCACACGGGTGAGGCCATGTAAAAGTCTGTGAACTCTAGCCCTTCCTGGGCCATGCGATCTAACGTAGGTGTCGCGTTTACGGTTGAGCCATAACAACCCAAGTCGCCATAGCCAAGATCGTCGCAGTTGACTAGAACAATATTCGGCTTTGTTGAACCCACCTGTTTCTCCAATGATTGGATGAAAGATTAGCCCGAAACCGCTCTAGTCTGTTACACGAATTTCCGATTCGCGGTTTCCATTTCGCGGAAAGTGAGCGTTGGCGACAAAAAATGGGACCGTCAGTTTAGTAATCGTGATAATTTGAAGAGGATACTGGGCATGTCAATCCTTCAACCACAATTCCAACGGGTGCTTCCGTTGGAGGAGGGGAAGTGAAACGCGTTCTTGAAGTCGGTGGGATTCGTAGGTTCCCATAATGAGTTCAAGGGCTTTCAGCGCGTGGTCAGCGCTCGTTGAATGCGCAGTGCCCTCTTCAATGCACCGGATGAACTCGTCCACGACCATTCGGTAAACAGCATCCCAGCGATTTGGTTTTAGGGCAGCTATTTCATGTTCTGGGAGTTCTATGGGTCGCCATGCATTGTCCTCCGAGCTAGCGGACCACAATGCATCTGCACGATACATCATTGGACACGGAGATTCAGGTTGCCTAATGGCCAGAATCCCCTTTGTTCCAATTAGTTCAACGCCAAAATATTGCGGTTCAGCCATCCAAAATTCGACTGTTGCTGTAATTCCGCTTCTTAATCCCAGAGTAACAGAAGCCTTATCCCCAGCTGTGAGCCCCAAACCGTCGGAATTCGATTCGATGTCCTCGGGGGTGATATCTTTTCCTCTACTTGTTACATGGCCAAGGAGCCAATGCACATCACCACCGAAGAAGCGAATGATGTCAAACAAGTGTGTGCCGAGGTTGATTAGGCTGTGTCCCGCTGGGCGTGGGTCCCTCAGCGTGGCGCGAATTGTCAGTAAGTCGCCGATTAACCCATCTGCTAAAAGTGCCTTCGCCCGAATGTGGTAAGGATCGCATCGTCGAATGTGGTGGACTGCAACCGTGATATTGGCCTCGTTACATGCTAAAACGATTTGATCTGCGTGCTCGAGTGAGGCTGAAATAGGTTTTTCGGCGAGGACATGAATACCCCGTTCGGCTGCCGCGAGGATTAGCTCATGGCGCTGAATTGGATTTGTATCTAGTTCGACGATGTCCAAATCTTCGTTGGATAGCATTTCTTCGTAGTCCGAGTAGATTGTTGGAATGCCACATTTACTGAACTGGTTTCTTTCCGCTTCAGTCCTTGCCACGGCCGAAACCAACTCCGCCCGTGCTGCGGCGTTCAAAGAATAAAGATGCGAGTTCTGGTGCGTCGTTCCAACAATTCCGATACGGTAGTTATTCATAGAAGTTCCCTTGTGTGAAAAATCGATTAAGGTTAACATGCGGCGTCCGCACGTAGATGGTCTCGGGTGACAACAATCGACGGACTATCTTGACCTCAGGATGTCTTGCCTACACGATTACGGAATTCATTCGCAGGCGCCTGCTTCAACTTGTAGTCTATAGAACGAAGCATGAATGTTAGAAGCGTTGTCTAAGTGAAACTTGATTAATCTCTCTCGCTGCATTCAACAGTTTCATGTATTCTCGGATGCAGTAGGAATTGTCATGGTAGGTCCGGGCGGTCATAATACTACCATCGATTACTACCGACGCGTCCACGTTGGTTACACCACACACTTCAGCGGCGAAACAACACTTGGAAACCGTGGTAACTGCACTGCCTTTGATGACGCTAGGCTTAGCGAGAATCTCAATCCCGTGACAAACTGAAGCAATGGGTTTTTCATGTCGGCAAAACTCTTGGTAATTGCCATCAAGTCCTCGTCATAAAGGATGTTCTCCGGTCTACGACCGCCTGAAATAACGAGTCCCGAATATTGTCCTGGGTTTACATCACTGAACGCTATGTCGGCTGCAAAATTATATCCCGTTGATTCGACGCTGATGTCCTAATGTGGGTACGAATCCGCTGTACCAGTGGATAAATCCGCTTCTTTGGCGCCGCCCCAACAGTACCTTGTAGCCATCTTCAGCGATACGCTAGTACGGATATAGCGTATCGCTGACCTCGGCGGCGTCTCCGATTACCAGCAGAACCCTCTCCATCATCTTACTCCCTAGTGGTTTATAGAAGTTTTGTCCTCAAAGCAAAGTTGCGACGTATTCGATGTCATCCTGAATTCTGATGTTGTTGCAGATATATGTCAGTATTATTGTCGACATGGAAGATTGTTGCAATAGGAATGGATGATATGATTAGAGTTGATGCATCGAGGAACACAATTCCAAATTTGTCCAGTCTCTTCTGGTGTGGTGTAAGGCCTGCGAAGCCTGTCTCTTGATGAGCTTGTCGCCGACTTAAGAGAAGTAGATTACGCTTGGTGGTGTACAGACCTTTGTTGCTCGCTAGTGCTGCCAGCGGGCACCGCAAAGTCGTCTGGTGGTGTAGTTTTTGCCGAGTGTATAACTTTCGCCACCAAGCCATTGAATTCTGTGGGGACTTTAACTGTGATTCCTATCCACCATGATTGCCGTTACGAGATCTCTGGGAGAGTCGACTTTCGAGTGGATGCCTAACTATCCCAATTTTAAACTGATGTCACAATTAATTCGCGACGTGGCGGGCTAGTGGAGAACGGAGTCCACGAACGGAGACGGCCCTCGGAGTAATTCAAGGCGATGGGGATTAGCGCGCGTTTCGAACCCTTCGGCAGTTACTGTCAGGTCTGGCCATCTGCAGTGAAACGCTGGCGCATACGAGTAAAATAGCGTCCGACGAACCCTAGAGCCTTGGTTCTCAACTGCACCATGGGAAAGATCTTCGGAGAAGATTATGGCGTCACCGGCTCTGCATGGTAGTAGTTGCACGAGCGGGTGAGATGGATCAGGAATTTGGCCCACGAGTGGATTGGTGAAATTGCTCTTATGGCTACCTGGGATAACCGCAAAGCAACCATCTTTGGCGTCGACGTCCGTGAGCGCATAGCCAATCTTTACACTCACGCACTTGAAGTGTCCGTCTCGGTAGACATACTCACTATAGGGCAATAACTCTGCAGAACCATGATGGAATCGAAACGCTCCTCTGCTGTTACGCGACATAAAAGATACCGCGTCAAGTCGACAGGGTTCGTCAATCATCTCCTCGACATAAGGAAGCGATCGAGGCCAATCAATGAGTGTCTCAAAGTTGCCACCGTATGCGAGAATCGTGCAATCGTAATCTGCGAGGTTTCCTTCCAATGGATCTCCGACCTGTGCGTAGACGTTGTCGGCCTTCCGATATCTTCTTGCAACTCCCAACGTTTCCACCTCATTGTCGTCGAGCATCTCAAGGGAGTCAATGCTTTCATTGAGTTGATGAATCAGATTACGTGGCAGAGCTTCTTCTAGAATCAAAAATCCTTGGAGATCAAAAAGGTACTTTTCTTCAGGTGTCATAACAAGGTTTGTATCAACGAGTTTCTAATTCCTTTCCTTTTCTTAGTCATTTGCGGATTTAGACGCTTTCTCTGAGTGCTTGTTCTTCCTGCATCAGTTCCGCCATCATGGAATTAAGTCGTGATAGGTCTTTGACCACTACATCCGCCGCAAAAGGAATCACCGGTCCACCCGCGAGTCCTGCATAGTCCATTGCAGCGTGCAATGCAGAAGCGCTATAATGTGCACCTCTCTCTCCGCGAAAATCTTCGAATGGTACCATCAAATTTCGCAGACGCTCAGCTTCAGCCATGTTACCGTTTGCTACATTATTCAGTAGTGTTAGGCTCATTCTAGGGACGAAGTTGGCCATGCCTGAACTGAAACCAATGGCACCATGTTCCATGTACACAATGCATGGGTCCTCAGCCATGCCACAGATCATCGCGGTCCTATCTCCAACTTCCGCGACAATTGCTTGAAAGGCTTCCGTGTCCTCGACGGCGTACTTCAATCCAACTACACTATCCAGCTCGCACAAGCGAACCACATTTTCCGTTGGCATGATATCTAAACGACGTTGATAAAGAACGGTTGGTAGTTGCACAGCCTTCGTTATGTTCTTGAGACCGCTGAGCACTCCTTCGGCGGATGCCGGTCCTACCACGGGCATAATCATCACGCCAGCTACCCCCAGGGACTGGGCAATGCGGCCCATTTCTAATGATTGACCGTATCCGGGACCAATGCCTGGAACAATACTTGCTTCGTCACCTGCCGCATCGACAAATACGCCCACGACGGCCTCGTATTCCTCGAGGGTCATATCGTAAACCAATCCCGTTCCGCATGCAGGCATGATAAAGTCCACCCCATGGTCAATCAGATAGCGTACATTCTTATGTGCGCCGGGTAAGTCGACTTTTTGGTTCTGTTGTCTCGGTGTAATCGCCACAACAAGAACATTTCGACAAGCTTCTAGGTCCAACAGTTTTTGGCTCATTAAATTTTCCTCCAGACACGCTGTTGTTTTGTCTTCAAATCGGCAGAGAGTTTGGCGAATGATAACGGAATTCGTGCGTGTTGACTTACGTCATCCATTGGTTCTCCACGCTCTAGCTTAATAGTTTAAGGTTTCCTCCAGAGATCTAGCACTGGTTCCCGATGGACTTGCTCGAACAGATCCATCCACATCTTTGAGCTATCATCGTACCACACTTCCAACCGAGCACCCTCCGCTTGTGCTTGCGAGTTAGCGTCCATTTCAGATGCGCCTGATTTGCCATTGAAATAGCTCAAGGCATCCCCTGCCATGTGGATGCAACTATTATCTGAATAGACAACGGTTTTGATAATTCGCGGTTCCGGATGTTTGTATAGTCCATCTGTGTCGAGTCTTTCGTCGCGAATTCGATAAGTCTCGATCGCTTCTTCGTCAACTTCCACACCAAGCCCGGGAGAATCTGGAATCGTTTGGTGTCCGTCAAGAATCTCAATCGGCGTTTTTAGCAAATGATGACTGTAGAGATTGAGACAAGTAATCGCAGGCCAAGTGGCATGCGTCAGTACTGAGCCGAGATGGCCAGCCCAGGCGGTTGTGAGACCGTTTCCCACAAGCTGTAACCAGAAGGGAAGGTCAGCTTCCGCACTGATTCGCCCCTGTTCCATCACCGTGGATTTTCCTCCGGCGATAACATACCCATCACAGACGTGCTCACGTATGTTGACCACATAGGGCGGAGAACCGAAGTGCATGGCAATGGGTCGATCGATGGCCTGGCGAATCATTTTGTTGCCCGTTAAGTCATCCTGTGGTATCGGCGTCTCGAACATTGCGACGTTGTCGTATTGAACTAGCTTTTCCATTATGGGAATGGCGGTTTCTGAATTTCGGAAAGAACTGTTCGGATCTAAGTCGAGTTTGAAATCTGACGGAGCAACCATAGAAATTGCTTTGACTTGTGAAACGATGTCCCACCACGGGCGTGGTTTAGTCTTGAAGCTGGTATAACCGTGTTCCATAGCGGATTTGGCTTCGGCTGTCCAGTTCTCGGGCGACGCGTCAATGGACCACCATGAGATTGGTGTGGTATCTCTTACCTGGTTGCCAAGTAGTTCGTAGACTGGAACTTCCAGTATCTTTCCTACGATATCGAAGAGCGCCATTTGTAGGCCCGCTCCAAGGGAATCGTCATGCATCAGTTTGGCAGGACTCTGCCCTACGACGCGCTTTACGCTTTCATCCGTAACACGTCCATATGTATAATGAATTACGGTTTCCCCCCAACCAATATGACCGGTGTCTGCTGTCACTTTACATAACTCTAGGATAGACCAGTTGTACACGGTCGATACACTTTCGATGGTAATTCTTTGCTGTCGTGGTGTGAATGGTACATTCACGATGATGCGTTGAACATCGACGATTTTCACAAATCCCCCTTTCTTGTTTCGTAGATGCCATTTTGCAGCATTACACTAAGGCGTGGGTTTAGCGATCGAAAATATGGCAATTGTCTTGTACACTCTATCTTTTGGCATGCAAAACTGTCAATAAAATAATTGGGGTGGTGCATCTTGCCACAAGCATGACCATATCGCAAGTGGAATCCTCGTTCTAACTTACATAAATGCTCACAGCTGTGTAGCCGGATACTGGTAGCCGCGGGACCATGAAGTATCGATTTGGGTTTCCTCTCTCGGTTGCGATTCCGGCTATCGCAGTGGGCTTAGGTTTTTGCGTCTCCTTCCGCCAATGTCTCGTGGGGGTAACCTCGCGATCTGGTTCCGGTGCAAGACGACAAGGTGTGGACAAAACGCTGCAGTGGAATCGCTTGTTGTCTATGGCGCAGATCCAGTAACAACGTAGTCACATTTGTCTTCTCAATTAAGAGCGCATTCTCGCAGGGCTATCGTAACGGTTAAGCCTTTTCCGGTTCAATTGTTCGCAGAAATCTAGTTTATTATGTAGTAGAGATTTGATGACTTCAGCGAATTGGTCACCGTCGTTGGTGGTAAATGCAAACGTGTCTGGTATTCGCGGACCTGGAATTCCTGGAGCTCTTCGGTGGTGAGTTGTTGTACGAAATTCGATTGGTTCCAACGCTATTTCGCAATCCATCGAGTTGGTTAGCTCGAACCCTGTGCTCGAGTATTTTGTATCCGTCCTATCGGAATCACTGTCCTTATACTTTCATAGTGTGGCCTTCCATTAGCTACATGCCATTCTGCTCACTGGTACGGGATTTAAACCGGATGCATACGAGCCATATTCCACAAAAATTTCGACCTCTTCAACTGTAACGCTACCAACAAGCCCTGGCGGTCTCTTGTCCAGTGAAATCTCCAGGGTGTTCTGTCCTTTTTGAGGACGGATTGTGCTCAGTTCGAAATCAAGCCAATAATTGCGTGGGGCCGAGTGCGGAAAGGTATCATGTTTTGTTTTTCGTATGCGCCGGCACATCTCATTGGAAAGTGACTGACCATTCAGCAGTACGGTGAACTCATCAGCAGAGACGCTGTTTGTCAAATAGATCCTCAGCTGCACCTGAATAATGCGACTGGTATCGCTTTGGGGATCATCGGCAATGTAGAATGGAATCTGGTGCTGGTTCAGGTTGTCGGCCGTGGTAATCTCTAGCGGGATAGGCTGATCATATCCTTGTTCCTTTGCCAGTTGAGAGCGCCTCGGTAGAACGTAATGCTTCTTTCTTTCTTTAATCAATTCAGGATCTCCCAACTCCGTGAGGATGCTGCGTTCTTCATCCCCGAGTGGCCAACGCATGAACCAGGTGTAGAGGCCGTCAACTCCACGATCCCAGAAATTGGCAGCTGCAGCTCGCATAATCTCAGGCGTAGGATATTCCTTGACCGCTGCCCCAGTCTCCTCATATCTGACATAGTGCTGGAGGAACCCGTAGACATTAGCGTCGGCCTCATGAGCGGGTTGAATGAGCCAGTCAAACGGCATGTTCGGATCTAAATTGGAATACATGTACATTACAGGTATTACAAAATCGAGGATGCCCTCATTGAGCCATGTACGTACATCTAGTCCCTGCGCGAGATTCATCGTTTCGGTGGGATATACCCGCGCTCCGATTTCGACGGTTCTTCCCGGTTGACTCTTCGTCATATCCGAAACCTTTCTTACCCAATCAGTCATTAACGGTGTGTGTTTTTCTATGTCTTCAGGTTTGAAATAGGATTGCTTGTTAGCGGAAGCCGCCGGAAAGTCGAGTTCGACTCCCTCAATTGGATAATCAGTAACCAGTTCTTGTATCACTGAAAATTGATGATCGCGGACCTGTGTATGGGCAAAACCTCCGCCTCCTTCCGAAAGCTGATGGGCGGGATTCATACCACCATAGCTGCTTAATCGCAGATCAGCGAAGAAATCCATTCCCTTGTCGTGTGCGCGGTCGATAAGGACTCTCAAAGGGTCGAGTCCTTGGTCCATCAGGCTTTGTATGCACTCCCACGCACGCCACATTATGTGGTTTGTGAAAGGACGTTTGTCTGAGCCGATCAGCATGCCGATCTTGGAAGGGTAGAAAATTCCGTCTCCTCGCTCAACGCAATAACTAAATGTGTCGATGGCTGTGCCAGCGATCTCATCCACCGGCAGCCAGGCATCTTCTAGCTTCATCGGCGGCTCGAAAATCCAGAAATATGTGTGACGCGCGTCGTTGTGATAGATAGTTCGTCTTCGCCTCATAGAAATCCCCCCAATTGTTATGTTGTTCTCAATTGTTTTTCTGATGCTTGTGTGTTTGGTAACATTCGATGATAGGTTTTACTTATGTTCGGACCAATCCTGGGGATAATATCCTATTGTCAGACGTCTGTGGTCTTATGTCGATTGCGATAGCGCAACTAGCGAACGAACCACCGTATTTCACAGGTTATATGGACATCTTCAAAACCGAGTGTGTAGGGATCGTACCTTCGATATACTACCACACTATCTGTGCGTAGTATGAGCCAACCAAAATCCCAGCCTCGGTTCTGATAACGCATTGGAATTCCAGCTTTGACGCGTACCACAGGATGAGAACCGGCGATGAAAAGTTTCTGGTCGAGGTAGTAATAACATGAACCCATTTCGACAAACACTTCGTGCTCGCAGGACGAATGTTCGTCAGCCAGATTCGAACACAGATCGCTAATACCCGCTTTCACAGCAGAGCCGTCCGAAAATGCTGAAGAAAGCGATTCCACGCTTCCGGACAAAACGAATCCATCACTATCATGGTGCAGTACTTCTTGCCAACTGTCGTGGACATAGTATTTGAACACGTCGAAATCGTATGTGAAATTGGTGCTCGGAGCGTTCGTTTCAATATCCCAACTGTCGTGTGGATGATATTTGGACATGTTCTCGAGTGTCTCTGAAGAGGGCGATATGAGGGTGCCATCCGCAGAGCGTCCGTCTAGGTATGGTCGAGCAATGGCCTGTGTCCCATCTTGATTATAGAGGAAGAAGGACATAGACGGACGCGGTCCGAAACCGGTGGGCAATTCGACAGGCTGTCGCAGGTTCATGATTCCGGCAATCCATTGTTCCTCCACCAAATAGGTGACGCCGAACTCAGCGACCTCACGCACTCGTTCCTCGCTGTCGGAGTTCACGTCGATGTGTTCGTTGTGGAGAAACTCTGTGGAGATACGTAGGTCTCCTCCTTTTCGAATACCGTTTACCAGTAACTCTTTACTTCCTTCGATCACTGTTCGATTTTCGTCAAGTGTTAGGGCACAGATCCATTTTGGCATACGAGCTCCTTCTCTCGAGAACACCGACGTTTCAGTTTTGGCGAGAGGTGTTGTAGGTTCTAGCGATTCGTTGATCTTCTGAATCTAGCCATTCGTTGTAAGATCGTGGCATCTGCTCCGGTGGGCCCAAGCCGTGCTCCTGTCTCCAGCGTAGCAGTGGGTGATCTCGATTTTTCTGGGGCAAATCTACTCGTTTGCCGTATGCTGCCGATTCAAAAATTCCCATCATGATTTCAACGATGTGGTGGGCTTCTGCACCACTGCATTCGTGGTCGCGGTCCTCGTCCAATGCGTTTACGTACTCTTCGACAAAGCAATAATCATCGGGTGTCGCTGGACTTGACTTGTCGTAATGTTCCGGGTAGATTGGTTCGAGCGGCTTCCAGCTATTAATCTCGTTTGGTTCCAGCGTTTGCCATGCGCCTCCTTTAACAAGTAGGCAATTCTTTCCCAACAACCGACCCTCAGTTCCAATGATTTCTGTTATAGGTTGCATTCGAGTGGGGCATCGATGTTGCAACAGATTCGCGGTCACATTGTTGTCGAAGTATAGGGTGGCTGTAATATGTTCGCCAGCAATTGTTCCCATGCCATTTGGTGCGGGAACAACATCATTGGGTGTGATAAGATGATTGTTGGTTACGGCGACGGCCGAGACACTGCGGCAATGTCCGGTAAATTTGAGCATGTTGTTTAGCTGATGTGTACCAATGTTCATCAAACCGTAGCCACCGTAATAGCCTTTCCCACGGCTATTAATGTACAGCAATTTTCCGATACGTTCTTCCGTTAATGCCTGGTACATTGCTCGTGCGACGGCGCCGGGACGCGATTGATGATGGACGGCCATGCGGACACCCTTATTCTTGGCCTTTGCGATTAGCGCATCAGCCTGTTCAAGGTTGACACACATTGGTTTCTCAACTTCAATATGTACACCATGTTCGAGTACCTGCATGCACAGGTCATAATGAAACTCTGTTCCTGTTGGTATTGCTACGATGTCCGGTTGAATCTGGCGAATCATGGCGTCGAGGTCGGTAAATTTTGCAGCGATTCCCAATTCATCACCGAGTGTATTTAGCCGTTCTGTGATTAGGTCACAGAGCGCCACGACTTGTGTCCGTGGATGGGCATGGTATGCGCGTGCCGTAGCGGTACCCCTTCCTCTACAGCCTAGAACCGCAATTCGGTAGTTCCTCATGCTGTGCCCCCCAGTGCTTTGTCAAATTCCTGAATGCTACTCTGCAGCACATCTTTCAGTGCAAAATCACCACCATGGTTTAGTAACTGCGCTCCCATGCTGCGCAGTTGTGTGATGCGTTCCGTTGTGCCGGCGGGCATGCCCCAAGCGATCTTGTGCTTGCTTGCGACATCAGCAACTCGTGTGATGGCATCATCAAGCGCCATTGAATTGGTGCGTTCTAAGTGACTGAGACGCAGCCCAAGATCTCCCGGACCAATGAAGAACGCATCTATGCCTGGTACCGCTGCAATCTCTTCGATGTTCTTGAGTGCCTCCAATGTCTCAATTTGGATTGCAACGAAAGTTTCTCGATTCGCGTCATCAGTGTAGGTGCTGTCTGTGCGCCAGACGGCAAGACCGAAATCTGCGTCTAGTCCGGCACCGTCTAGGCCACGATTTCCGGCGGGGGGGAATTTTACCGAATTTACGACATGCTGGGCGGTCTCTGCATCTGAGACTAGAGGCATCATGAGACCGGTGGCACCCTCCTCAAGGTAGCGATAGAGATGCGTATGTTCCCGTGTGGGGGTACGTACCATGCAGTCAATGTCGTTGTAATGGCAAAGGGCAATCAGGTTTTGAACCTCGCGGTTGCTCATTGTGCGGTGCTCTAGGTCTAGCCAAATGACATCGTAGCCAACGTGCGCCGCATAGCGGACAAAAAATGGGAGGTAATGTCCTAAACCGCATACGCGTGCACATTGACCATCATGGAACTTCTTCAAGGTTTTGCTTTGTCTCATAAGTGTGTCCTTATTTTTGGGGGATTGTTGCTGGTGAAGTCGGTTTGACCACTCAAACAGTTTCAGCCATGACCGCCTGGATCATGGCATTAATATAACCGAACTGATAGGCCCATGCCTGACGATGGTCCTCACCAGCTTGATTTCCCGGGGCGTGGTCGGGTACTACCATGTGTTCGTATCCGACTTGTTTCAGGATTTGCATATTGCGATGCATGTTCATTGTCCCTTCATCAGGCCATACTTCCTGAAAGCTATTTCGCCCGCCGATGATATTGCGAAAATGGCAAAGGAAGATTTTCTTTCGAGTTCCGAAGTAGCGAATGATTTCGGGCACTTCATTCTTCGGATCTTCTACGCTTTCAGCCATGCAGCCCAGGCACAGGTTGACACCATGATAAAGACTAGGGCAGATTTCTATGAAGCGCTTAAATCCTTCAAATCCGCCGAGTACGCGGTCTACGCCACGGTATCCCGGAGGTAACCAAGGATCGCACGGATGACAGGCCATTCTTACTTCGCACTCCGTTGCGACCGGGACGACGCGTTCGAGAAAGTAGGTGATGCGGTCCCAATTTTGCTCTGCAGTGACCGGTCTTTCAAATCTCGGTTCGCGTTCTGTCGCTTCCTCCAGATTCCAGGTGCTGTAGATAGATCCGCCACGTCCGAGAGGTTTGCTTTTGGTCCTTTGGTTTTCGATTGCGCACAGGTAGTACTTGATCGCTGGGATTCCTGCTGCGGCTGCCTGTCGAACCATGTTGCAGACGAGTTCGATTTCCTCCTCCCCATCGTTGTTATTGCCTAGCATGAAATTGGGGATATCACCCCCATTTACGTTCAAGTTCGCGATTGGTATCGCCAGCATCTCCATGTCAATCTCGAACTTGGCACACTTCTCCTTCTTTTTGATCAATTCTTTAACATCCCAGCCGTAAGATCGATGGAAAGTGACGAAGCTCTCATTTTTGTTAAACACCCCGTGTCTGGTCAGGTATTCCAGGTCTTTATCCGACGTGTTGAAGTGTTGTGTTCCGACGTGCATGTACTAGTTTCCCTTGGATAATCTCGTTACTGCCCCCATTTTCAAGCATTAACGCTAGATTTCTATGTCGCTCTCAGATGTTGTACGAAACTCCTACAGAATAGCCTCCGCATGCCCGGGATTTGTACCGATTCGGGCTGTTCCAGCCTTAATCATAGCAAGACACGCGTAGAATCCTCAATGTCCCGGGCGGCTTGCATTCCCATATCCACATTTCCTTTATCCACTGATGCCCACAAATCCCGTAGAATGTCGTCAGTATGCAGTAGAGGTCTTGGCAAAATTGATAACGGCCTGTCTGGCGAATTCCACTGCTCTGACTATCTCTGTCTTTTTTTAAGATAACACGTTCCCATTATTACTTTTGTCCTCAAGATTTCTAACGTCTCAACGACCGTGTTTCTTCGCTTGTCCTAGTTTTTGTGTTGTTAGGAGCATATTATTTCTTCCTACTCGATTGATTCCGATGGATTTGTCTTTGTTGCTCTAGTTTGATTCAGACGTGGAACGTAATATAGCATTCTTGGTTTTCTGGGTCAAGTGAAATTAGAAATGAAGGAATCGATCCATCATCCCGATCTAGACTATTTTCGCCTGTGTTTTATGTTTGTTTTTTTGGGTACGTGTGTTATGATGGACATCCCTTAAACTGGTCTGAGATGGACCGTTCTCGCGTCTGTGTTCATTTGACGGCGATTGCAAGAGGGTTTTATGACGAGTCGCAGAAATGAGGAGGTCAATTTGTCGTTGACAGGAGTATCATTCGACCCAATTCGGTTTGAGGTTATTCGCAACGCGCTCCTTGAAGCAACAGAGGAAATGACGATTGCATTGCGCCGTAGCGCCTACTCAACCAATATTAAGACCCGTGCCGATTTTTCGTGTGCCTTTTTCGATTGCCAGCTACAGCCAGTTGCGCAAGCCTTTGCCCAACCTTCGCACCTTGGTTCATTATCTGAGTTTGTACCGAGAGTGATTCGGGAATACGGTGCCGAGAACCTGGGTCCAGGCGATGCTATCTTGTCCAATCACCCGTATCTTGGCGGTGTCCATCTCAATGATATCACTCTCATCTCACCGGTGTATTACGAAGCTGAGATTTTTGGTTATGTTGCCAGTCTAGCGCATCACGTTGACGTCGGTGGTGGTGCACCAGCTAGCATCGGTGCGTTTCGTGAAGTGTTTCAAGAAGGCATCATTATTCCTCCGGTCAAACTGGTGCAGAGTGGAGAGATTGTCGATGACGTGTTTCGGCTGGTATTGGAACAGATTCGTTCTAAACGTGAGACAGCTGGCGATTTCCGAGCACAGATAGCAGCGAACAATACTGGAGTCCGCCGACTGACGGCCCTTATCGATCAGCTGGGTACTGAAACAGTTCTTTACTATATCAATGAACTTCTTGATTACACAGAAAGGCGTACGCGGACCGAAATCGCCAAGCTTCCCCAAGGCCGATTTGTTGCTGATGGATATGTTGACAATGATGGCTTTACCGATGAACCCGTACACCTTGTCGGAGGAATGGTAATTGATGGTGATGGCGTACTTTTCGATCTTGCTGGCTCTGATTGTCAGCGCCGAGCACCTGTGAATTCCACGTATGCTCAGACGTTTGCGGCGTGTGCTTATGTTCTTAAAGCGCTCATCGATCCTGACATACCGGTTAACGCAGGTTTCTACCGTTTGGTCCGCATGAATGCACCACCGGGAACCGTTGTCAATTGTATGCCGCCCGCACCCGTGGTAGGGGGCTGGGAGACGCAGGTACGGCTTAGTGACATTCTTCTTAAGGCGTTAGCGCCTGTTCTCCCAAATCGAGTTCCCGCTGGGACGAAAGCGATGATGGCGCAATTGGGATTTGGTGGCATTGACAATCGGACGGGTGAGCTTTACGCCTATTATGAAACGATTGCTGGCGGTTATGGCGGGCGTGTGGCCAGTGATGGACCTGACGCTGTGCAATGCCATAGTCAAAATACCGAGAACGCACCGATTGAAGAGACGGAGATTAATTATCCGGTGCGAATTCTACGCTACGAATTAGTGGAGAACTCAGAAGGGGCTGGCCAAAGGTGTGGTGGTCTTGGGTTACGCCGTGACTATTTCTTTGACCATGAGGTGTCGTTTACCATCCTCGCCGACCGAGATCGGTGGGGACCATGGGGGCTTTTTGGTGGAAGCGATGGACGCGTTGCAAGTTATGTTTTGAACCCTGATACTGAGTCAACTGAACTTGGTTCCAAAGTCACGCTTCAGCTCAAACCGGGAGATGTTGTCAGTTGTCGCACCTGTGGTGGAGGTGGATACGGTCGGCCTCAAGCACGGGAACCGCAGTTAGTGTTGCAGAATGTGCGTGATGGAAAGGTTAGCTTGCAGAGAGCGCGGGAGATCTATGGAGTTGCTATTGATGCTGACAGTTGGTCTGTTAATGTTGAAGAGACTGATAGGTTGCGCGCAGCCAGTTGTGAATAGAGAATGGATTGTGAAATAGAGGTTAACCCTATGGCTTCCAGATATCGCCTTGGAATCGATATTGGTGGTACTTTTACTGATGCAACTTTGATTAACGAAGTGTCCGGTGAAATCTTCGTTGGGAAAGTTCCCTCAACGCCTACCGATCCTTCCGTTGGTTTTCTAGAAGCGACGGAGCGCATGCTGCGCAAGGCGTCAGTGTTGCCAGAAGAGGTTGAATATCTTGTGCATGGCACAACTGTGGCGACAAACGCTATCATTGAAAAAAAGGTTGCCCCTACCGGATTCATCACGACTGATGGATTTCGTGATTTACTTGAGATTCAGCGGCAGATACGACCTACACTCTATGATTTGCACTTTGAAAAACCTGCGCCATTGGTGCCCCGATACCATTGCTTCGGTATCCCAGAACGTGTGGACTCACAGGGGACCGTGCTTCTTCCACTTGATGAGAGTGCGGTTCGTCGTGTGGCAGAGCAGTTGAGGGACGATGGTGTGGAATCGGTTGCTGTCTGTTTGCTACATTCATATATCAATCCGAACCATGAAAAGCGAGTGGGTGAGATTCTTGGGGAAGTTTTTCCTGGTTCTATCGTCTCACTATCGTCTGAGGTTGCGCCAGAGTTTCGCGAGTATTCTCGAGCGAGTACGACCGTAATCAATGCGTGCATACGTCCCATCGTTGCACGCTACCTGCAGCGTATTTCGGATCGTCTCCGAAAGAAAGACATTTGCGCGGAGTTGCTTGTGATGCAGAGTAGTGGTGGGGTCTTTACGTTTGCTATGGCGAGTGAAAAGCCGGTCTTCATGGTCGAGTCTGGCCCTGCGGCAGGAGTTATTGGGGCGACGTACCTTGGTATGACTTTGAATCAACCAGATGTCATTTCCTTCGACATGGGTGGTACCACAGCAAAAACAGGACTTATCCAAGATGGTATACCGCGAATCACAAAGGAATATGAAGTGGGAACCTCCGCTCAGAGTGGCATTGGTGCGTCTCGCGGTGCCGGTTATCCAATTCGTACTCCTGTGATAGATCTCGTAGAAATTGGTGCGGGTGGCGGATCCATCGCCTGGGTGGATTCAGGTGGGATATTGCGAGTTGGACCGCAGAGCGCAGGCGCCGATCCTGGTCCTGTGTGTTATAATAGGGGCGGAATACATCCGACTATCACGGATGCCAATCTGATTTTGGGACGCCTGAATCCCGGCTATTTTTTAGGTGGTGAGATTAAATTGGATGTTGAAGTGGCGAAAAAAGCAATCTTCGAACACTGTGCGCAACCTTTGGGCATGGAAGTGGTAGAAACTGCACACGGTATTGTAGAGATTGCCAATGCTGCTATGACCAATGCACTTCGCCTTGTTTCTGTGCAGCGAGGATACGATCCCAGGGATTTCGTTCTAGTAGCTTTTGGTGGTGCGGGTCCGGTGCATGCCAACCGTTTAGCGAGTGCAGTCCAGATACCGAAGACCATTATTCCTATGAGTCCTGGTACCACGTCGGCGATGGGCCTATTGGTTACCGATCTCAAACACGAATATTCCAGAAATTTTATTCAGCGCGCCGATATGGTGGATGCAAAAATGATGGCGGATACTTATCGCGATCTAGAAGCTCATGGACGGGCGAGTCTTGAGCGTGAGGGAATGGGTCCAGCAGACATCACTTTTCGACATCAGGTTGATATGCGCTATGTCGGACAGAGCTACGAACTCGCCATTTCTTTGCCCGATGGTAGGCCTGGTGCACCTGGCATTGCCAGTGCCGTTTCTCTGTTTCATGTTGAGCATGACCGCGCGTATGGATACAGCGCGTCGAACGAACCTGTCGAGTTTGTGAACCTACGACTTTCTGCTATAGGGACGATCAAGAAGCCTCATTTGCGTGAATTGGAGATAATGGATTATACTCGTGCATCTGCACAGAAGGCAACACGGCAGGTTTACTTTGCGGAAGATGGTGGTTACGTTGAATGTCCGGTCTATGACCGCTACCGCCTTGGTTCGGGATGGATTTTGAATGGACCAACAATTGTTGAAGAACTGGATGCGACCACAGTAATCCACCCAGGTTATCAGGCCTTGGTCGACAAATTCGGCAACTTGATTTTGACACAAACGCAATAAGAAATGGTGAGAATTGGCATAGTACTTAACTATGATTTCTTGGCCTTTACGCCGAATTCCTGTTGTTCCATGATTCCAACGAACAAAGCTGCATTTCAACAGTTGTCCTGGGCTCTTTCGGTCGATGAAATCGCGGATTTGTTGGTGCATAATGAGAATTGGCCATGATAAGCGATTCCTTCGCTAACTCGGGATTTTCAATTTCTTGGGTAATCTTCGCGTTTGAAATACGCCTCGGAAATAGTCTCATTCTCCGATGTCGTTTCTGTGCTTGCCCAGTGGCTGGCATATGCGCGTCGCCATCGATCGGATTGATTGCGATGGGATGTGTGCAACAACTTGCTGTGGTGGAATACGACTCCCCCCTTTTTGACCTCTGCCAATACTTCCTTCGACAAATCAATCAGCTCAGACGGGGGTACGAGGTTGTGAGCTTGCTCGGGGTCCGGGGCTTGATGGGATAGCACTGGTCCCCTGTGTGAACCCTCAATGTAGCGGAGGCACCCGTTCTCTTCATCTGCATCGTCCATTGCAATCCACGCGGTGATGACGTGATCTGCCGGTTTGCATCTGAAGTAAAAGTTGTCCTGATGATAGGGTTTGGGAGTACCACAATGCGGCGGTTTCATGAAAATCTGATCGGTGAAGAGTACCGGATTAACCCCAATGAGGTCCCTGATGATTTTCGAGAGACGGGGATCGAGCACGCACGATCGAAAAGCTGTGCCCTTATCGAAAGGGTAGTTGACTTTCCGTGGTGTGACTTCGCCCGCTTGTGTGTAATCAATAGTATCGGTCGATGATTTACCTTGATTCATTTCACGACTGCTGACTTGTAGTGCTAGCTGAGTAATTTGGTCCATCTCGTGCGGGGTGAACACGCCTTCGATGGTGACCCAACCGCTTGTCCAATAGTGGTCATAAGATTCCTGACTGATATTCATCAGAGTTCCTCCATGTCGTTATGGATGTTGCCGATACACGCGGCCGCCTTTGACAACGGTAAGAGGTACAAAATTTTGTCTGGCGACGCGTAACTCTCCGCGCGAATCTGCGAGTTGAAATTCTCCGTTGCGAAGCTCAGAAACAACTGCATCTCCGCACGCACCAACGGATAAGGTGCCTATCTTGTCTGGCATCAAGATTACTTCTGCAGGGACTGATGTAACTTTCGCAATTGCTTCATCGAGCGTCATACCAAGATGGAGAAATTTGGTTACTACATTTGCCAGGTCGTACACAGGTCCGTCTACGTTGTACTTATGTAGATCTGATGAAATGGTTTGTGGCTGGATGCCCTGGGCCAAGGCACGTTCAACCACGTCCCAGGAAAAGGAACCAGCACCGTGTCCTACGTCAAAGATAACACCACGTTCCATCGCTTCATGGACAGACTTTCGCACTTTCCCTTCCTCGTCCAGAATACCGCATGACCTGTCGTGGAAGCAATGCGTTAGCACATCACGTGCTTTCATAACGGCCAAAATGTCGTCGATTGAATTACACCAGGCACCCTGGGGGTGTATCATGATTGGCAAGCCAGCCGCATCAGCGGCTTCGCGAGCGCGATGCAAGGGCGTGATGCCCGATTTTTCGCTGGCAATCCGGTGCTTGGTCAATCGTGCCTTTACTCCCAAGATTACATCGCGGTGTTGCTCAATCATCTCGCAGGCTTTGTTAACGTTTGCATAGTCTGGGAGTTCAAACTCCCCAATCTCACTGGTCATCATTCCCTGTGACGAAATGTTCAGGTAGGCGAGAATGCGTGTTTCACTGACTTCGATTACATACTTCCGAAACCCTGTAAAGTTGTCTGCACCTGACGAACCAGCATCAATTACTGTAGTTGCACCTTTGGCGAGACAGGTCGGGTCGGGCTCGATGCCGTAATGGCCAACACCATAGTAAACATGGACGTGCAAATCAATCAGTCCTGGTGTGAGAATGCGTTCGCTTGCATCCACGACTTCTCGTGCCTTGTCTTTGGACAAATTTTTGCCAACTGCAGCAACAACGCCGTTGGCAAACGCCACGTCCTGTTGTGCGTGAATCTTTTGCGCGGGGTCAATGAGTGTGCCCCCTTTGATGAGTAGATCAAAAGTCATTCTGTTACCTCCAGCTAGAGTAAATTAATGGATTGATAGTCGTTCTCGGCATGATTAGGCTGGGATTGAACAAGTTTTCTATGTGATTGGTGTCGTGTCTAGAATCTCATTGGCATATGCGAACAGAGCAGGAGTACCCCCAGTGTGCACAAATACCACTGCATGCTTGTCTGTGAACTGTCCAACCCGTATGTGATGAATCATGGCCGCGAGCGTCTTGGCGGTGTAGATAGGATCAAGCACTAACCCCTCTGTGCGTGCCGCTAAAATCATCGCTTCGTGACCTTCGCTTGTCACAATGCCATATCCTTCTCCGGCATATTCTCCATAGCTCTCAAAATCTGACGGTGAAAATGTCAAATCTAAATTGAGCAAGCGGCTTACTTCATTTGCGACTTCTGCAAAATTGGCGTTGGATTGACTATCGTTTCGAGGAATGGGACTAATCCCCACTATTCGGGTGCAAATGCCCAGTGCTTTTGCTGCCACGGTAAGTCCCACGTGCGTATGAACACCTGAAGAAACGTAAATTGCATCGGGCTTGACATCTAGGTTTTGTAGTTGGTCCCAGAGTTCCAGAAAACCACCAACGTATGAAATGCTCCGCAAAAAATAGCCATCAGTACTCGTGTTATAGATGCGGTGGCCTTCTGCTCTTAGACTTTCTATTACTGCTTCTTTTTCTTCAGGACCATCCACTAGATGGACGTCAGCGCCAAACAGATGTGTTAGTAATAGATTTCCATTGACAGGTTCAGCGTACTCATCTCTCTCTCCCACCATTGCCGCCTTCAATCCTAGTCGCGCTGCGAGGGCCGCTGTCAGCCGGGACTGGTTCGACTGTGACGTAGATCCGTGTAGGAGTAGGTCGTATCCTCCTTCAACCGCTGGTGCAACCGAGTACTCAAATTCTCGGACCTTGTTGCCTCCAAATGCTAGTCCCGTTTGATCGTCTCGTTTTACCAGAATTCGCGGTCCATCTAAGGCTTTTGATAAGCGAGGGCACTCGAGCAAGGGGGTTGGCAAATCAGCTAGAGAAAGACGTGGTAACTGAGAAAGGCGTTGTTGCAGTTCATCTGGGCCAACGATAGGATTAAGCATAGGTTTTAGATATTTTCATGTAGTTGATTGATAGTTAATTAATTCTTAGATGTTGTGCACAGATGTGAAAAAACAGTTTTTGACATCGCTTGCAATTATAGTGCGAACTGTGTATCGCGTCAATAGAATTCGAGACGCTATTCTGATGGATATCTGAAGGCACCGTATATGGCATGTGGAATCTTGGCGTGGATTGAACACGTTGATCAAGGGTTGTACGTAGTTGAAATCGGTGATAACGAAAGCGCGATCCGTCGGAAGATTTGTGTTGACTAGAACGTGAAAGACAGGTAGAATGACCCGCTAGTCTTTTCGAGGTGGGCTATCAGAGTTCATCGAATATCACCACCAACATTCATCTCACCCGTTGAGAAATATATATCAGCTTAAGGAGAGAAGTAGACATGCCGGACAATGCCACATTAAGGGAACGGATGCGCAACGGAGAGACGTTACAAATCGGTAGCGCATCGATGGATGCGACTAAAGATCAGCTCGTAGATATTCTCAATCAAGGCTCCTATGACATGATTGGTGTTTGTAGCCAGCACGGGCCATTTGACGAGGAGAAACTTCATTCATTTTGTACGTATGCACACCAGTTGGGAGTACCAGTTCAATTGCGCATTAAGCATCCGAAGGATGCCTATATTATTGGGAATCTTTGCGACTTAGGGCCTGCTGCGATTGTCATTCCGCAAGTTGAAGAAGAAGTTGTGGTCGATGAAGCTATTCGTGCCTTCTACTATCCGCCAGTAGGTATCCGAAGTTTTCCACCACCCAACGGATACGGTAGAGACAAATACACCGATCGCGATGAATATATGGAGTGGTGGAACGAGAATGGGATTCTTGCTGTCCAGATAGAATCCGTCAATGCAACTGTCAATGCGTGCAAACTTGCAAAGCCTGGGATTGCCATGATCTATTTTGGTGTTCAGGACTTGGACATCAGCATCGCGATGCATCCGAATCCCCCATTTTTGTCAGTGGAAGATTGCAAGGTACATGTGCGGGAACAGATGGAAAGCACTGGAATCAAAGTATCCAAGGCTGATGCTCTATCGGGCGAAGTGTAACAATTGAGCGTTCGTCAAGTGCTCACTGAGAACTTGATTGACAGAAAGGGAACCGACATGTACAACCTCGACGGCAAAGTTGCTTCGGTGACCGGCGCTGGGGGTGAGCGAGGAATAGGTCGTGCAATTGCCACGCGACTAGCGAAGGAAGGTGCTGATGTTATAATCAATGACGTCGTTAGCAATCCGTATGCAAGTCGGGAAAACGACTGGAGCGGTGTTGAGTCTGTCGTTCACGAAATTGAGGCCTTGGGCAGAAAATCTATCAGTATCTTAGCAGACGTTTCAAATGCCGATCAGGTGAACGAAATGGTGTGTGAAGCGGTTGAGAAATTCGGACGCATTGACATATTGGTGGCCAACGCGGGCGCCCGACCGGGTCATGACCGCGTTCCCGTAGCTGACTTGGATGAGGCAGCATGGGACATGGTACATAACGTGAATCTCAAGGGAACATTTCTTTCCTGTCGAGCTGTTGTTCGTCATATGTTAAATCGTGAACAGGGTGGAAAAATAATTACCATGTCGTCTCTCTCTGGAGAACGTGGTCGCGCCAGTTTTGCGGCCTACTGCGCATCAAAATTTGGGATAATAGGCTTCACAGAGGCCCTCGCTATGGAGTTGGATCCGCAGCGCATCAATGTCAATGCCATTTGTCCTGCGGTTGTAGACACGGAGCGTTGGGCATATATTGGTGCGATGTTGTCGGGCGAACACATCTCTGCCGGGAAGTTTGAGACGAGCGGACGTCACGCTGAACGGATGAAAATCAGTGGTTCGAGTATTCCTTGGGGCAGGGTTGCGAATCCCAATGATGTCGCGCGAACAGCAGCCTTTCTGGCTTCGTCAGAGTCTGACTATCTCACTGGTTCGTCTATTAGCGTAGCAGGTGGGGCCGATATTAATTGATATCTTTTCGAGCTACATTGCCAGCGCTTGAGGGATTGCTCACATCTGAGACGCCTGAGGTTCAATCGTTGTTTTGGGGAGCAATGCACCATTGATATAGATTGGCTAAGACAGCTCAAACTGAGCAGAACTGTTACTCGCGGATTCTTATGTGCTATTTCTTACAGCGGCAAACACAATTATGTATTGCCCAGGATGTGCTTGGAAGAACCGCATGGAGTCATTTCAGGGGATAAGCGTTACTTCGGGGTTGTGTCGGTTTTCCAAAGGAAATTAGGGTGAGGAATAATGGGGACTAAATCGCCAGTTTGCCCTGTGCGCGTCTGGATTTGGCAGTAAGCCAATCAGTGCTGTTGCTAATTTTTACTTCGTCAAGTTGGCACGGAAGACGAAAAAAGGTGTCTCCTATTTCTATGGGACTTCTTCTGAAAGGATTGGAATGGGACGTTCGCTGATGCGAAAAGTGTTTTGTCTTTTGACCCGATGGATTCCACTGTCCGACGGTTGTCACATGTCCTTTTGCTACAGCGATGCTGTGCAGTAAAGGTTGAATACCTCACCATGGTTGTTTAATAGTGTACTAGTGGACGGTTTGTAACCAGTATGTTTCTCATGATGGGACATGAATCATAGAGGGGATTTCGACATTAACTTCAATTTCACCCACGATTTTCCGCTAGACCTCTTCTGGAAATTCTGGGTTGTCGGGGCTTATCTGAACTGCTAGATGTGTACTTCAGCGTTTTCTACCGTGGTGATGAATTTGGTCCATCGTGTCAATGCTGACAAAAGCTCTGACGTTTTGGGTTCTTGTTACTGTCCGACGTTAAATTTCCTATCGCTGACCAATCTGCCTTCCTGTCTTTAGTTGTAAAAGGGATGGGGTTTTTGCCAATTTCTCTGTTTTTGCGCTAACGGATATCGCAAACTGTGTTGTCTTAGCTCTGTGGATTGGGGCTTACGGGAGAAATCGTGGCGCTACATCACTTTGAGCCCAAAATTCAGCATACTTTCTCTCGGTGCACACGAGCCAGCGCTGTGCCGAGGGAGTGGAGATACTGTTGTAACGAAAACCGTGGACAACAGCTCCGTGATGATTCAGGGCGTGTTGTCGCGACAAGAGAGAACGGCCAAACAGGTCCGTTTCGCATTGAAAGTGCAGCATGTGCTGTGCGCTTCCATCGGATTGTAACTAGTCGAAGGCTTGGACGAAGTTCAACAAGAAGACTTATTTTAAATAGCTAATTAGGGAGAAGGGATTTTGGCTGATACTCATAATTTTCAAGCGAGCTACCTCCATGCAGTTACACGGGAAATATTTACGGCAGTGAACACACCGCGGTACATAGCCGACACGGTCGCCGGAATTCTGGTCAAAGCGAATCTCACTGGTCACGATTCGCACGGCGTGCTCCGCATTACGATGTATCTAGACTGGATGGACCAGAAGCGATTACATCCTACTGCTGAGCCAAAAGTAGTAAAGGAAACTGACAATACACTGGTTGTCAATGGCGGTCACGGTTTTGGGCACTACACGGCTCAGATTTCAATCGAAAAGCTGATTGAAAAGGCAAAGTCTCACAACGTGGCTTGCGCAAGCCTTGTTGATACCAGTCATATTGGACGTCTCGGAGAGTATACAGAAGTCGCATCACGCGCAGGATGCATTAGTTTAGTTACGCTTGGTATGGGTCAACAAGGTGCCTGGCCTGTTGTGCCATTCGGTGGCGCAGTTGGGGGCTTGGGAACAAATCCGTTTGCTGTTGGATGTCCAACGGGTGATAACTCACCGTTTGTGGCGGATATTGCTACAAGCGTCATTGCTGAGGGGAAACTTCGTGTAGCCCGGAGCAAGAAGGTTGACGTCCCCGAAGGATACATTCTGGATAAGTACGGTAATCCCACGGTCAAGACCTCCGATTTTTATGAGGGTGGGTACTTGTTACCGTTTGGAGGCCACAAGGGCTATGCTCTGTCTCTGGTGACCTGCTTGCTGGGGGGCTTATCTCAGGAATTTAATTGCGAAAAAGGCCAGATGTCTGGGGCGTTTATGCAAGTCATAAATGTGGACGCGTTTGCACCACTGGAGAAATATCAGCGGGGTGTTCGTGCGTTCTTAGACGGTATGAAGACGACGCCTCCGGCCCCGGGTTTTGATGAGGTGATGGTTCCGGGTGACTTTGAACAGCGGTGTCGGAGTCATCGGTTAGTTAATGGAATTGAAATTCCCAATACCATTCGTCAGAAAATCCAGGAGCATGCGGCTGACCTAAATGTGTCTATAGCTGAAGACATAGTAGAAGCGTCTGACATCGAGCGGTATCAACTTGAATTGTAGCGCAGGAAAGGTTGGAGAGCTGTCTTCCAAGGTTTTGGTATTGCGAACGAAAAGCAAATGGGAAGGAGAACAATTCGTGGCTATAAATCTACAAGCGAGCTATTTGCACGCTATTACGCGGGAAATATTTGCATCAGTGGGTACACCTCGATTCATCGCAGAGATTGTTGCAGAAATCCTGGTCAATGCGAATCTCACGGGACACGATTCGCACGGGGTACTACGTATTCCGCAGTATTTGGGACAAATCTCCAATAAGAAACTGAATCCTACCGCTGAGCCGGCAGTTGTCAAAGAGACGGCCAATACTCTCCTAATTGATGGGAACAAAGGGTTTGGACATTATACGGCCCAGCAAGCAATGCGGCTTGCGATTGAAAAAGCGAAGGCTGCTAACGTAGCTTGTGCAAGTCTTCTCGATACCAGTCACATCGGCCGGTTGGGAGAGTACGCTGAAGTGGCCGCGCGGGCGGGGTGCATCAGCATCATTACGTTTGGTGTCGGTGGGGGTACAACTGATCGAGGGCGAGTTGTTCCTTTTGGAGGAGCGGTTGGTGGATTGTCCACTAATCCAATTGCCGTGGGCGCTCCAACAGGTGACGACGCACCGTTCGTATCCGACTTTGCGACGAGCGTACTTGCTGAGGGAAAAGTCCAAGTTGCAAGGAGTAAAAACGTCGATCTTCCAGAAGGCTGCATCATCGATAAGCACGGTAATCCCAGTGTCAAACCTTCTGATTTCTATGATGGAGGATCCTTACTGCCGTTCGGGGCTCACAAAGGCTACTCTCTGGCATTGATTACGTGTTTACTAGGTGGTTTGTCCGAAGAGATTAATATTAATGAGGGTCGCATGAGTGGTGTGTTCATGGAGGTCATAAACGTTGAAGCTTTCACTTCGCTGGATAAATACCAGAAAGGTGTGCGTGCCTTCCTTGACGGTATGAAATCAACGTCTCCAGCGCCAGGTTTTGATGAAGTACTTGTGCCCGGCGATTTTGAACATCGACTTCGTGGAGAGCGTCTCACGCAGGGGATTGACATTCCTGAAACTGTCTATCAACAGATACAAGCCGCCGCAAAGCATTTGAACGTCTCCTTGGCCGAGGAGGTTGTTGAACCGTCTGATATTGGACGTTATCAAACGCGTTCCTAAGCCTATGTAAGTTTCCAAGTAAGTGTGGGAGTGCTTTGAGTACTAGAGATGGTGTTTTAAGGTAAGAAAGGCACGGAATCTCGACTGAGAATTCGAAACGATGAACCAGTTAAGTCCATGTCCTTAATGTGGATGTGGCGAATGTTCAAGGAAGCGGGCACACTTGCTACAAAGAGTGAGATTGTCGACAGGGTTCTAGGCATACGGTTAACGCGAATCTCACTGGGCATGACTGACGTGAGAGGTTCATGTGTCGCGCAGTGTTTAGGCGAGGACTTGTATTAGAGTGTCTAGATCGGTGTCTTAATTAGATCCTTCGACACGTCTGGATCTGCCAACTGGGGTGATTTCCGCCTGAGCGTCAGATTAGGTCGATTCCCAATGTAACAAATGTCAGAGATACTAAATGGTGCTACTCATGTATTGGCTTCTACCAACCTGTTTTACGACGTGGGTTTTTGGGAAATGAATGCAACTCGGCTGTCGGCAGGTGTTTTGAGATGCCTGACACGAATGTGAAATGACTGTGTCGGACTATACCAGTAAACGCGTTGTCAATCCTGCAATCGTTGCCAGAATGACTTAACGTGTACAATGTGTCTGAAATCGAGATCTGGAGGAGCTCAAGCGAAATTTTATTGAGTGACAGAGACTCATGAGAACTACCGTGCCAGTTTCGGAGAAGGGAATTCAATTTGGCAAAGATGTGCCAATCCAGTGTTGTCCATTAACAAGTTTCCAGAGACGGAGCTTAAACAGTTGGATTGTAACTCATACTATGCTTGTCTTAGGAAGTCTGCAAAGGGCTGATACATAAAGAATCAGCTGTGGCACAACGGGGTTTGATCCGCTCGATCTACATTTTACTGAAATGTTTGTTTTTTTGAGGAGCTGCTCGAGGGCTTCGTGCGTCGAAATAAGATTTGGAGTGTAGTTAAGATACGAGCTAGATTGATCGTGAATTAAATGGCAAGAAATAACGACTGCTTTCTTCAACTTGTGAAGGTCAGCCAAAACTTTGGCGGTATCGATGTTTTGAAGAGCGTTGATCTGTCAATCATTGACGGAGAATTTTTGACGATTCTGGGTGCAAGTGGTTCTGGTAAAACCACAATCCTTCGCCTGTTGGGTGGATTCCTGCAGCCGACGGCGGGGGATATCAGGTATCGGGGAGAGGTGATAAATCAAGTTCCACCCTTCAAGAGGCCATTCAACACCGTGTTTCAACATTACGCGCTTTTCCCGAATATGAATGTCTTCCAAAATGTAAGTTTTGGGTTGAAGATGAAGAAGATCGATAAGAAAATTATCCAGAAGAAAGTCTATGAAGTCATAGCTGTCCTAGGTTTAGACAAGTTACACAGTCGAATGCCAAACCAATTATCGGGAGGTCAACAGCAAAGAGTTGCACTTGCCAGGGCAATTGTCTGCGAACCGAAGGTTGTGTTATTGGATGAACCACTGGGCGCCCTGGATGCGGAGCTCAGGAAGCAGATGCAGGGTTTTCTAAAGGATTTGCAAAAGCAGATTAAGACTACTTTCGTTTTTATTACCCATGATCAAGAAGAAGCAATTGTCTTATCCGACAGAATCGCCGTGTTAAATAACCATCAACTTGAACAGATAGGGACTCCTGAGGAAATATATTACAGTCCTAAAACTCCGTTTATCGCCAATTTCTTCGGTGAGAACAACATCTTAAACGGTTCCGTAAAAGCCATCGAAGACGGTGCGCTGATTGTCGAAACTCAAATCGGGATAATCCGGACAAGAAAGGCCGCCCATTATTGTATCGAAGACGAAGTTCTGGTTGCATTTAGGCCTGAGGATGTTGCGATTGGAAATCAGAGTGATGCACTGAAATTGTGGGTGAAGAAGGTAGATTTTACGGGTTCGTTGACACGGATACATCTTGTGAATCGCACACGAGAGCTGGGTGGTATCAAGGTTCAGAGGATGAGCTCCGCCTTGGATGAAAGTTTCACAGTCGGCAAACAAATGGTTGTGAGCATCAGTCCAGATGTCTGCACGGTTTTTAAGAAAGGCACTTAAGTGAAGTCTCAATGGACAAATTTCGGGTAGTTCTGGTTCTCCGATTGGCGTTTCTCGTTTAGTTTTGGGGAAAATGTTGGTATGGAGTTTTTGGATGCAGCCTCAACGACCGTGTCACGTTCATTACAAAGAGAGTTTGGCCAAGTGTTGTTTTCGGGGCACGCGATCAGCATGTACTGCCGAAGTTACGTACTTGCTAATTGGTCCTCTGATATCGAATGTTTGGGTGTGTATTGTGAGCCCGATGACGTCTTGGGGTTGATGAAAACCCTTTCTCTGAGTTAAATAATTAAGGTCGATCTCCGGCGGTGCGAAGCCCGATCGCTGGCGGAGATCTTGCCGTTTGTAGGAATTTGGATTTTGGCGGACCAAAGTGAGAAGTGTCTTGCAAAGTTACCGAGTGACAATCGATGGTCCGGAACGCCGTAGGTGTTTCTTCAGGCTGCTGCGCGTTATGTGAAAAGTCATAGAGCGGATGTGAACAGTGGATTTTCGCTGTTCGGTTCCGTCGAGACTGAGAAGATAGAAGGATCTATTCAAACTCTTTGTAAGACTGTAGTTCCGGAGTTTGCGAAAGACAGAGATTGGGAGAACAAGCTTGTGAGTTCCATGAACGGCTTTGGGTGTTTCGAGGTGAACAGCCGAGAAGAGGGAATCTCTGCTTAGCTGGATTACCAGAAAATAACCAGTAGCACCGATGAGACGGAGGTGAGATTCGACAAAATCACGCTGATGACGATTCATGCGGCAAAGGGAACTGAGTTCCCTGTTGTCATCGTTGCGGGTATGGAAAACGGTACTTTCCCCATCAGCCGCAGGCATCGTTCGTTGGCCGAGATTGAAGAAGAAAGGGGGGTTGTTCTATGTTGGAATGACACGTGCCAAAGAACAGCTGTATCTCACCTCAGTTTCCCATTGCCGCGGGAATCGAGAGTGTTCGGCTTCAAGGGTTATTCGCGAAATCCCCGCGGACCGAATTCACCGATGGTCACCCCTTTTTGGAAGGCAGTAGATTATATGCAAACGAATCCATCTACGGAATATAATATTGTTAGCTTGATCCTAGTTGCCGGATTTTTCAACCAGCTGTTTTCGGGAGAAAAAAGACATGATTGACTTACAAAACAAAGTAGCACTCATCACTGGCGCCGCCCGTGGAATTGGACGCGGTTGCGCGGTTGAGATGGCAAAATGTGGTGCAGACATCATCATCAACGACTGCGCGAATCTTGATGAAGCAGCAGAGACTGAAGAAGTTATTCGTCAGCATGGACGACAGGCTATTTCCCTGGTGGGTGATGTTTCGGATCGTGAAGACGTCGAGCGAATCGTGCGCGAGGGAATCGATCGTTTTGGGAAAATCGACATTCTCGTAAACAACGCCGGAGCGAGTGTCAGAAATCCCTTCCTGAAAATCTCCACTACGGAAGCGGAGCGGACAATTGGTGTGTGTATGTGGGGGGTGTTCCATTGTAGTCAGGTAGTTGCTAACCACATGGTTCAGCGTGGTGCTGGCGGGAAAATTCTCATTATCAGTTCGGTTCATTCCTTTATTCCCTTTGGTGATTCTGTTCCTTATAATACCGCAAAAGCAGGAATCATAAACATGGGGAATACTATTGCCACGGAGCTTGCGCAACACCGAATTAACGTAAACGTTATTGAGCCTGGTTGGACGGATACACCCGGAGAGCGAAGGCACTCTTCGGAGGAGAAACTGCGAGAAGAAGCGACGAAGTTGCCCTTGGGACGCCTCGGAACAATTGAAGATATTGGGAAAGCCGCGGCGTTTCTCTGCTCAGATGCAGCAGATTATATTACTGGCGCTTCTCTTCGAGTTGATGGTGGCTTCTGGTTGCCCCGGTATTGACTCACAGAAGGGTTTAGGAAAAAAACACAGCAATTAGAAGATGGCGTAGTTTGCGCACTCTTTAGCGCTAACCAGCCCTTTGAGTGGAATCCGTGTAATCTATGTCACTTCCGTTTCTGGCTATAGGTCTCTAGGCGATGTTCTAGATCGACTTAATGGTGATTTTGATGCTCGATGTATGCCGGGCCACCATTTCTAGGTTTATGTCTGCGGTATAGATACCCTGTGTGACGTTGCAATTTTGACGATACGATTCCATGTTTTTTCTTCTATCGGGATGCCTTCTCTCATGCGTTTTGCTCTGCATTGTGCCTCAGATTCGCCGGGAACGTAGATTTCATCAACACCGGGGAGTTTATCTGACGATTTTACCCAATCAATCATATACTCAATTTCGCGAGTGAAGGCGTTGGAATCGATAAAATCTGCTATCTTTATGGCTATCATTACGATTCCACTTCCGCCGCGCGTTGGTTCATCACGACTGCACCCGGCCCATGACAGCCCCCCCGCAATAGCATCAATCATGAATCCTAAACCGAAGCCTTTATGTCCAAATTGAAAACCTCCAAGTGGCGTGACGGCGGTATCATTACGACTCTCAAATTCACGGGGATCTGTGACCGAGTTTCCTTCTGCGTCAATCAGCCACCCTTCCGGCATTTGTTCATTACGCGCGGCTTTGATGGCTATTTTTCCGCCAGCGACGACGCTCAATGTCATATCGAGGAGCAGCGGTTCGCCGTTCTTGCGGGGGGCTGAAATGGCGATCGGATTGGGCGGCAATCGCCGGGAGGTTCCTCCAAATGGGTGCATAAATCGTGCTCCACCGTTTAGAAGAACAATACCAATCATCCCTTCTTCCGCGGCTTGTGTGGGGTAAGCTCCCATCCGACCAGCATGTCCACAGTTATGTAGTGCAACTGCACCGAGAGTGTGTGTTTTGGCTTTCTTGATTGCCAGACTCATGGCTTTCTTTGCTGCAACCATTCCTAGAGCATTATTAACGTTTATGACGGCACTCGTTGGTGTTTCACGAACAATCTCCATCCTGTCGGATGACGGTCCGACTTTCATGGTGTTGATATAGAAGTCAGTGCGTATTACCCCGTGCGAGTCATGTCCCATGAGATTGGACTCGACGAGGTGGTTGGCCACGATTTGTGCATCCTCTTCAACGGCACCAGCGGACATATAAATATTGCAGACAAATTCTTTAAGCACTGCATGTGGAACGACAACCATGAAATGTCTCCTTGTGAAATCTGCTCTTTGGTTTAAGGTTGGAGTCAATTGCTGAACGAAGCGGGAATTGTTTAGTAATTGACGTAACTCTATCTACAGAAGTAGAAAAAGGACTGGAAAAATGAACCCTATTTGGTCGCAATCCTAACTGTGTTGTCAGAGGGATTGCGATTCGAGCCAACATTGGAACTTATATTCATTAGTAATATGTTACATTTGTATGAATGCGAGTAAACGGCTGTCGTCAAATAATCTCCGTGTTCTACTAACCTATGTCCTGTCGATGTTGATTTGAGTTTTAGATTAGTTCTACATGGTTATCCAATGCTGTCATCAATCAGCGGTTGACAATTGGTGGAATCATGGGAAGATGGACCGTGAAGGGGTTCATCATTATCTGTATCAATACCACTTGATTATTTCAATGTCAGCCGAATATCTGACATTCAAGTATCGCGCTGGGATTCTTTAGTCAACTATGGCCCTGGACGGTTCCATCCGAACGCTGTCGTGCGTGCATTAGCTTGTTATCGCCATGGACGATGCCAGAGCCTTGGTTACATTAAGAACCTCTATGACGTCTGTTGTATATCCCATTTCTGTTGTTGCTAATTTGTTTTCCAGGCGATTTGCATCGAAAGGTTATGGGAGTCCCGTGCTGGCTCTTCGTGCCCCTCGATGTTCGACCAATCGCTGAATTGTCACAAGGCTTTTATTGTGACGAAATAGGTCTCTCACCTATTCGGGAGCACGATTGGTCGAGAATGAGTTTGGTATCTCTTTTTGAACCAAAGAGCATGAGCAGATTTGCCCAATCCCATTCAAACTCAAAATACCTACGCGTTCTCTTCTGTTGGTTCAAGTTTATAAGTAGATGCGTCGTTCGGTCTGTATCTCGTAGCTTTCAGATACTTTTGCGTAAGAAGTCGGGAAATCATGCATCGGCCATTGCACCACCGCCTAACATAGACCGTTGGTTTATTTACTAGGGTCACGATTGCTCTCGTTCGGTATTCGGTTGTTTAATGTTGCCCACGAAAATCGTCTTCATTTTTCGTAAACGTGTTGCGGAAGGGTGGAAGGCCTCTGCGTGGAGCGACCATAGCATACACATCGTCTCGCTCAGTGGGTAATGATCTGACAGATTCGTCGTTTCCGCTAGTTAATATATATCAAATTCCACTGCTCCACATGTGTTGCAGTGTTTTGTACGTTAGAATGACGCACCGAATATTTACTGCGTTAATGTGTGCTAAATGTAAAGTTAAGATCTACAGCTAACCCCTGTTGATTCTATTTATGCATATCCTTTTCGAAAGAATTCTTTACATGCTTTAATGATTATATAAATATCTTCGTGTTTAATGTTGAGGTGTGTTGTTAGACGAATTCTGGTACCAGTGGAGATAAGAATTCCTGCCTTTCTCATGTGTTCTGGAAAACTATCTGTATGACATCTGTCGAATTCAATAAACACCATGTTGGTTTGCATCGGCTGATAGTCAACTGTTAATTCGTCTATCTCATTGAGTCCTTCTGCAAGAAGAGCAGCATTTGCATGATCCTCTTCAAGCCTGTTGACATTATTTTTCAGAGCGAAAACGCCGGCGGCCGCAATTATGCCGGCTTGTCGCATTCCCCCGCCAAGGACCTTGCGCCAACGTCGTGCTATTGTTATGATCTCGTCCGTCGAACAGAGGATAGAACCGACTGGCGCACCTAAACCCTTGGACAGGCAGAATGACACAGAATCGAAGGCGTTTGCAATCTCATCTACAGGGATCTTGAGTTTCACCGCGGCATTGAATACACGAGCGCCATCGAGGTGTAGTTTAAGTGCATGATTCTTCGTGAACTTGCGTGCCTGCGTGATATAATCAAGGGGTAAAGCGATTCCTGCCTGTGTGTTTTCAAGACACAACAGCTTGGTGCGCGCGTAGTGGATATTATCCGGTTTGATTAGCCCGGCGACCTTGTCCAAATCTAAGGTGCCGTCAGTTTCAAAGTCCAAAGGTTGCGGCTGGATACTTCCTAGTACTGCCGCCCCCCCACCTTCAGCTTTGTAAGTGTGGGCGTCTTGCCCCACGATATATTCATCACCTCTCAGACAATGGGACATTAACCCGAGTAGGTTGCTCTGCGTGCCGCTGGAGGCAAATACAGCGGCTTCTTTTCCGAGCATCTCTGCCGCTAGAGACTCTAGATGGTTGACGCTGGGATCCTCCCCATAAACATCATCGCCAACCTCTGCAGCCGCTATGTCTGCTAGCATCGCCTCTGTTGGTTTGGTGACTGTGTCACTCCTCAAATCGATGGCTTCCATACTTTCCTTTCTTGCGGAGCTTTGGTGTTGTTCACGCGGCGCACCGGGCTGTGGGAGGTGGCGGCTGCTTATCGATTCTCAAACTCTACACTGTAATCAGAAATTTCGCAGAATCTTAGGAGTATGTGAATGCGATTGGAGCAGCCCATCGGATAAGGCTTTTTGAATCAATCAGCTAGGTGCTGGGCACGCTATGTTTATCGACAAAACTTAGTTAATCATTGTTAGCCAACCGAAAGACGGTTTATTTGCTGGAATCTTTGTCCTACTGGATTGCTAGATAGGCCTGCTTAAGATCTGTTGGCCTGAGTTGCTGACTCAATTGTTTTCTCTCGATTCGATGTGGATAAGCTACCTGTTTCAATTTCCGATTCGGCTCGACTACACACGCCTATTTTCGACACTGTTCCTCAGAACCTGTTAATGATAAGCAAGCATTATAGCACCATTCTAAAAATCAACGCAATACCTTAACGCATGGTTATGATGATTGGATATAATTAATGAAAGTAGGCGGGATTACGGCGGCATGTATGTCGTATGGCGTGTTGATGCGTTGATTCTCCATCTTCACGACGCGCAGTAAGCGCCACTGTTTGGAAGAATTGGTTGTGATTTACCGAGTTGGAAAATGTCGTGTATTAGATTTCCATTTCGAATGTAAGTTTGAGACAGGATTCACGGCTGAATCGGCTTTGGTTCAGGTGTTGGAGTGTAGGTTAGTATTCAGCGTGTCTGGAGTGCGTTATGGCATTGACAAAAATCGCTTTAAAAGACAGATGCTGGACACGCCGTACGATTCTGCAACGGGTCGAGGCAATTGATGTTTCAATCACTGTAGGCCGTCTCAAGGTCCTTTCACCAAGGATGACGCATTTTCGGAATGACCGCTATCCTTCGTTTTTCAATTATCCGGGGCATGTCATGCTCTATATGCAATTTTTTCAGATGTATGCTATAATGATGCTGTGTGGCTCGTGTGAAATTTGTTTCAACAATGCCGAAAGGCCGTTCGAGACGAAATCGCTTCGTATCACTGCCGCAGAGCACGTGATGTTTTTTGTTCTGGAAGTTTTTGTCAATTTGGGCGTGAAACGCTTGGCTCTGACAGTGCTGTTCGGCATGAGGTATTCGGGTTCACCCCGCGAGTTCATTATTACATACTGGCAATCGCATTTTCCTCACTGGTGCCTGACATGGTAGCTTTTCAATATACGTCCTATCGAAGCTAGCTCCGTCCTAGTATCAACTATGAAGAAAAATTTAGGAAAGCTCATCGGTTTCATGCGTCCATTCCTGTGGCAGATTATGTTTGCGATATTGTGCACGGGGGTTCTGACGCTCATTGGCATGGTTCCGCCTTTGCTAATGGGAAGGCTCATCAATGATGTCGCACGAGATGGAAACTGGGCCATTTTCCCCTTAATTATGACCCTCCTGTTTGGTGTTCCCGTGCTTCGTGCTATAGTCAGCATGCTTACTAATTTGACGCTCCGTAAGGTCGGCATCGGAATGATTACCAATACGCGTAAGCAGATGTATGAACACCTAATGCGTTTATCCATGCGATTTTACGGTGATATGCCTGCAGGTAGCATCAATCAGCGTTTGATGGGGGATGTTGGTACAATTTCAAATGTCATGACGGGTGGTATTGTCACATTGATTGCGGATGTTGTTGCTGTTACATTTGCTGTGACTGTGATGCTTCGACTTAATTGGCAACTCTCGGCGTTGACGTTTGCGTTGTTGCCGCTTTACTACATCAACTTCCGTTTCTTTTCAAAGCGTATTAAGGACACTAATTCTGTGGTCCGGACACACATGGATCATATTTCATCGTCGTTGCAGGAGCGATTAAGTGCTCATCAATTGATTCAATCTTACGCACAAGAACAGAAGGAATCAACTCATTTCTCGTCTCAGGCGAAACAGATTATGGACTTGGCTATACGTGGATCTGTTTACAACATCTCTTTTAGCAACATTTCGGCGTTTATCAACAAGCTTGGGAATACATTGATATATTGTGGTGGGTGTTATTTCTTTGTGAAAGGAGCGATGGGATATGGGGATGTTGTTGCGTTCTGCGCTTATGTTGCACAAATCCTTGGACCGGTGGTGCGTTTCTCGTCTGTATCTAATCAGATTGTGCAGGTGGGTCTGTCAATTGATCGGATTGATGAGATTCTCAATCGGCCACCTGCAATCAAGGATTATCCTGATGCACGGCCTATAGATGCTCTCAGAGGTGATATACGTATTAATGGATTATCGTTTCAATATGATTCGAAGAGCCCATCGCTGAAAAATGTTGATTTGGATATACGCGCTGGAACGCATCTTGCGATTTTAGGTGCGTTAGGCTCAGGTCGAAGCACACTTGGTAAGTTACTGCGACGTTTTTTTGAACCCGATACGGGTGAAATAGAAGTTGATGGCGTTAACATCCAGGACTATCGCTTGCGTGATTATCGAAAATCCCTTGCGCTCATTCTGCCCGAAACGGCAATATTCGACGGCACCATTCGTGATAATCTCTGTTATGGCAATCCGGGTGCTTCTGAACAGCGTATGGTTGAAGTCTCGGAATCTATCGGTCTTCACGACTTCGTAGCGGGCTTAGCGCTTGGATATGACACACGCTTGGGAACCGGGGGCCTACGGCTCGAAACCGGCAATCTACAGCGGGTTGGAATCGCTCGCGCACTCGTTTCCGACCCATTCATCCTCATTGTTGATCACGCCACTGTTCCAATGGATGTTGAATCAGCCGTGGTGGCTGAGAAGGCCATTCAGAAAGCGATGAAGGATCGTACCTGCATTATGATTGTACACCGTGTTCTTTTGGCGAGTGAGAGTGACGAGGTTATCGCGTTGAAGGAAGGCCGGATCTTTGAGCGAGGGACCTATGAAGAGTTGGTGACCAATCCAGACAGCCTCTGCCGCGAGCTATTTGCGAAACAATATGGTGAAGAGCGTCTGCCACCGGTGAGGGAGATGTAAAACGTGATATGGCGGTTGATTCGCACACAGCTCAGAGGTCACCTGGCGAATTTATTGTTCATGTTGCTGATTGCTGGGATTGTATCTTCTGCTCCGTATGCTTTTAGTTTTTTGGGCAAGTGGTTGGTAGATGAAGCACTTCAGGTAACTGATTCTCCAAAGTCTGAAACAAGAGAGAGCGAACCTACAGCTATTAGCCCGGATCAACTACGGTTAGAGTGGAAGGCAAAAACTACGGAGGAGAAAATTCACCTCCTCCTCATCTTCCTGGTGGCCAGTCTCGTTATTCACATCGTGACCACGGGGTTGAGCATGTTATCTGCTTACTTGAACACCCGAGTTATCCAAAGAACGACCTATAATCTAAGAAGTGAGGTTCGGGAGAAAATCGCCGGATTAGATGAAGGGCTATTTAGACGTGAGCAGGTTGGACAATTGATGACAAGAATTATGGACGACACCTCTGGGTTGCCAGGGAATCTGACTAATCTTGTAGTCAATTCCTTTACACAGGTTGCGATGCTCGGCCTGGGGGCATATTTACTTTTTAGCCTGAATGCCAAGCTCGCACCAATTGCGTTAATCGCGCTTCCATTTTATGGGCTCATCTGTGCAATATTTCTGCCTAGGATTAAGCGAAATGCTGCAGACCTCCGAACTCGCGGCGCGGCATTTAATGGTTTTGTAGTCGAACGACTTTCGAATGTGGAAACAATCAAGAACTATGCTCAAGAAGATCGTGAAGTGAGGCAGTTTGGCAGTATTCTGGATGAAAATATGGATTTACAAGGTTCTCAACAGCGTCTTACCCTCGGATTCGGAACGTTGACCGGGCTGATTAGGAGTGTCGGAACAATCGCGGTCTTAGCTTTCGGGTTCATGAACATTAAATCAGGACGGATGCAATTGGGAGAAACAATGGCATTCTATCAGATTACCTCGCAGCTTTTTGTGCCAATCGGTGCTCTCGTGGGTATGACAACCGTTGCTCAAACACTGCAAATTCTGGGTAAGCGTGTTTTTGACATTCTTGATCTACCGGCGAGTCTGCCGAAAGGATGTGATGGCGACGCTCCTCTAGGACTAGAGGGTGATGTTGTTTTCGAGGATGTGTCGCTGCGATATGAGGAAGGTGGGCCTCTTGAAGTTGCAAATGTAAATTTAGAACTTCCCGTCGGAAAAACCACTTGTATCGTTGGAGCGATTGGTTCCGGTAAAGCCACCTTGCTCACACTGCTGAGTCGCCTTCATGATCCGACAGAGGGTGTCATCACAATTGGTGGCGTTGATATTAAACAGGCCCCGCTTAGACAATTGCGACTTACCATCGGAAATGTCTTTCGCGAACCTGTCATTTTTACCGGCACGATTGCGGACAACATAAGTTATGGCGCACCAGAGTCAACCCAAGCAGACGTCGAGGAGATTACTCGTCTTGTTGACTTGCACGAATTTGTTGAGCAGCAATCAGAGGGTTATGAAACCATATTGGGCCATAATGGGATTTCCCTCAGCGAGGCAGAGCTCTTGAAATTGAGCATAGCAAGGGCATTATTGACTAATCCAACTATTTTGACTATTGATGATACTTATGCATCGGTGTCCGAGGATGTAGAGAGACAACTCCAAACCGCGATTAGTAACCGTTTTTCGGGGCGCACGATAATTGTTACCGCCTCGCGTCTTTCTATATGTGAAGACGCTGATAAGGTTGTTGTTATGCGTAATGGACAGGTTGAGGAAACCGGTACACATCAAGAACTGTTGGCGCGGCCGAGTGTTTATCGGCGGATGTACATGCGCCAGATGGGTATCGAGAAAATTGACGAGCTTGTGGGCACTGATGAGATGAAAGGATAGCTATTACCAGGATGGATAATTTTGTCCAAAAACTCTCAGATGTATTACGTCATCCATTCTTACCCGTGGGAACGGACGGAACGAACTTCCTAGAAATTATTTGGTTTTTCCTTGTTTGGGGCGCTTTCGTGGTACTTGCAAAAATTCTGCAGCGAATCCTGTGCCGTTTCTTTACTCATATAAATTTAGGTGAGGATGCCCAGCAGCGCTTGTTGCTACCGATAATGCTCCTCGTGATGTTCGTGGGATTAATCCTTGGTTTGCGTGTCATTGGGGTTGATGTTACGCTGATTGGCAGCATCTTGACGAAAGGTATCAGCATTGATGAAGAAACACATCTGACTTTGGCCAAGGTGTTGTCATTTGTGGCTGTGGTAGTTTCTTCGGTAATCTTATCCAAGTATCTACGCCTAATTCTGCGAGATCAAGTCCTGCCACCTTTCCACTTACCGCAGAATTCGCGTTTTCTTCTGCTTCAGATGATCCATTTCGTAATTTTAGGCTTTGGGATCCTCATGGGGCTCAAAGTTACGGGTTGGAAATTCAGCAGTTTAATGGTTGTATTGGGCGGACTTAGTATTGGCATCGGCTTTGGACTACAACACATTGCAAATAATCTCGTGTCAGGTATAATCCTAATTTTTCAACGTCCCATTCGGGTTGGAGACCGCGTAACTGTTGGTGATACGTTCGGGACGGTGCGAGCGATAAATCTGCTTGCGACGGTTGTGACCACGCTGGAGAACGTCGAAATCATTGTTCCAAATTCCCAGTTTCTCTCAAAGGAAATTACTAACTGGACATATGATAGCGACACAGCTATACGGATTGTACTTTCTATAGGTGTAGTCCACGGTTCAGATACGGCGTTGACCAAACAGGTGCTACTTGAGGTTGCAGCAGCTCATGCTCAAGTTCTAGATGGGCCTGCCGGAGGAATGCCACAGGCCGGACCACCGCTAGTACGATTTTCTAGAATTGGTGAATCCTCGCTGGACTTCGAATTGTTGGTTTGGATCGCTGATGTGGCACAGCGGTTTGACATTGCGAGCGATCTTCATTTTATGATTGATGAAATATTTCGTGAGCAAAGCATTGTGGTTGCTTTTCCGCAACGCGATGTGCACCTGTATTACGAATCACAGATGGGAATGCCGAAGGAATCGCGAAGCGAGATTGAAGATTGATATCCTACCTATCACGTCCTTTCTCAGATCCTGTTTGAAAAGTAGGTGGCAAAGCCATTTTTGGTCATGTGAGGGTCAAAATCATCGGATTGTCAAGACGTTTACCCGAAAATGACCGCTCTCGAAGACGGATTTGGACTTTTCAAACAGGATCTAAGGGAAATCATCGTGAAAATCCGAAATACCATCGTGATATGGACAGCAATCCTGACAATCACATACATCCAATTCGGTTGTGAGAAAAAAGGCGCACATCACGGCAAACAGGAAGGGGCGCACGAAAAACATGCCCATCATGAGCATGAGGCGCCGCATGACGGCACGCTGGTCGAATTGGGCGAAGAGTTCGCGCACGTTGAATTTGTGCTGGAGAAAGTAACTGGAAAACTTACTGGCTACGTACTGGATGGCGAGGTGGAAAAACCGGTACGATTCGCTCAAAAAGCAGTCGAACTCAAGATAGATCGGTTGAATTTTGAGCAGACACTCGCTTTGCAACTCATAGCCGTTTCGAATGTCCTAACAGGAGAAACGGAAGGCGACACGTCTCAATTCGTGGGACAATCAGATGAACTTGTGGGAGCAACCGAATTTCATGCGGAAATTAGACATCTTTCCAAAATAAGTGTCCATTTGGCTTGATTTTACGTTATATCCTTTCACTATCTTCTATTGTAGAAAGGATACCCATGAGTCAATTTGAAAAAGCAGTAAAGTTATCAGATGAGCAATTTCTGCGAGCGGTTGGTGTTGACAAGCCAACGTTCAACCTTATTTTGGAGCGTGTGGCTACTCACCTCGAAAACCTTCGAGAAGAACGGCCGATGAAGAAACGAGGAAAGAAATCGGAAGTGGCATTGACCGATTGCCTTCTATTGACATTCACCTATTTGCGTCACTATCCAACCTTTGCCAGATTAGGCACAGAGTTTGGTATCAGTGAGTCTTATGCAAATAAAATCTATCATCAGATACTTGATGTGTTAGTTAAAGTGCTGTCGCTGAAGAATCGAAAGCACTTATTAGAGAACAATCTCCAAACAATCATCATTGATGCCACCGAGCAACCCATTGAACGTCCAACAAAAGGACAGCGTGTCTACTACAGCGGTAAAAAAAACGGCACACCATAAAGGTTCAATGATAGAACTCCTTCCAGTCTTTGAGAGTCCCCGTGTACAATCAAGCAACTGGACAAACAGTAGGCGGGTAATCTTGCCCCGCTTATGTCACCGCCTCCGTAGGCTCTATTTTCGATCATAAGAGTTCGCCATGTTCTTCAGGCGCGATAATCTCATCTATCTGATTAATCCTTTTCACGTTAAAATCTTCCGACGATGTTGAATCAAAAGGTTTTGTCTTCGATTGCGCGGCGGTTGTCACCAAAACGATACACTCCATGATCCTCTCCCTTGAACTTTTGAGCACGGTCTGAAGATGAAAATAAAACGCTGCATCAGATGGTTCTTGAGAGGCATTCTGATGGGTTAATCGGATAGAGCTTACCGCGAGCGCTAAAATAACCCAGAGATCGAAATTCGCTGAGAATCCCCAATGTCATGTGCGTTAAATGCGTAATCTGTGAATATCGTTGTCTGGCCTAAATGGAGACGAATTCCAGCACCTGCTGCCAACCTGTTGTTGTGCGTACCAATTCGAAACGCAACCATGTTAAATAGCCAGTACTCTGCGCCGAAACGCATAAGCGTGCTAATTGAATTATCACTGGCATCGAGGTCTTTTTGATTCGTTTGCAAATCGGCGCCGATTGTCGTATTTCCGATTAGCGGCAGGGGGAGTTGGTAAGAAGCGCCAAGTCTGAACTGTGGATTTCGTGTAAAGGTTGGTTCGGCTGCGGTGTCCCATTGCACTTGGGTTCCAGTTGCGTCTTCCAACATTGCTCCGATTCGCAATCCAGCGACTGGTTCTAGAATGAGACCGAGATCTAGTCCAAATCCGCTGCCACTATTTTCAAAGATTGACTGCCTCAGGAGTTTGAGATTTCCACCGAGGGCGAGCGTTCGGTTAACCTGGTGTGCATAGGAGATGAAGAGGGCATTGTCGGTGTTGCTGAAAAATTTTTTTATCTCTGGACGATCGATGTATAACTCGCCTTCCTCTTTAATGCCGTTCCCATTCTTGTCTTGGAAGTCGCCTAGGATTCCGTTTCCGTTTGTGTCGTTGAAAGTTGTAAGTGGAATATCATCTATTCCAAGTCGAATCCAGCTCAATCCGAGGCTTCCAAACCCTTCAATGTGTTGCACATAGTTGAGAAAGCTGTAATGCAGTAGGCCGTCATTGAGCGCGTTGCCTGCACTTGTTCCGAAAGAATCAGAGTACATGGTAGAGAACGCGCGCTTCTTTACCATGGCAAGTCCCGCTGGATTCCAGTAGGCTGCAGTGGCGTCATCAGCAATTGATACAAAAGCACTTCCCATTCCCAATGCCCTAGCGCCAACACCATGGCTGAGAAATTCAGCGGCATGACTGCCGTCCTCACAAGTTGCGGTTCCTATTATGCTGAGGCTGTAGGAAAACCACAAGAGACAAGTAGACAAGCATTTCCTAAATCGCATGTTGACCCTTTCTTTATTTTCGTGTTGTGATGACGCGACTTTCTATTTCAGGAATAGGAGCAATACTCAAGGCTAACGTATGTGGCCTCAAATGTTTCCCGGTTTTATCAGTTTGTTGATTGAGGTTGACGCACTAAGTTACAGAACGTAATTCGGTGTCATGCTTGTAGAAGTCGTAAGACAGAATGTTTAGATTCGTAAGCCGCTGGCGCTGTTGTATTGAAAATGTCTGCCTCGAAGCCCCAGGTCAACTTGTAAGCGGCAAGCGTCTGGATCAATGCGCTGGAAATATCGCCATGGCAGAGCACGGAAACAGTTCCGCCCTCTCCGCGACTACTCATTCTGGCACCGTAGAAGCCTCCATCTGTTCCAAGTGTTCGTACAGAATTCACGATCTGTTCAACCTGTGCGGAACCAAGTCCTACTCGATATCGATAACTCCAGTGTGACGCGTACATAAGTTGGCCTGCTCTGGTTAGATAGTTCTTCGTATTGTTCTTATCGTTCTTGGCGTTTTCGATGCAACGAATGAATTGTCTAACACGCGCGTGCTCATAGATTGGGTGTTCAACGCGGCTTCGAATGTGGTAATGTTTCTTCGGTGTGATTTCAGTCGGCGCGTCTACAAGTTTACCATATCGTTTGATGAACTGTTCTCCCGCCATGACTGTTGGCAGAAATCTTCGGCACCTCTGCCGGAAGTCCTCAATTGAGAGATTACATAAATAGTTGGTGCGTAGCTCCTTTAGATTCAACTCTTTTTTGAGTATGGTTAAACCCATTAAGGTCGAAGTACGGGCGTCAATGTAGACGGCATTTGATGCGCGCTTAACTTTGCTGTCGATGCCGATTAGTCTTGTGTTGGGAGGAAGAACCACAGTTCCAAGAATTCGATCGGGTTGACAAAGAATGGAAAGAATTTCGCCAGGCTTTCCATCTGCTGCGACAATGTGGTCTATTGGACCACAAGGCACACCGACGACGCGGTTTTCGACAATTTGGCCTATCCGAGCGATTTCCTTTGAGGTTAACCCTAATTTGTATAGGTTGTTTATTGCCATTAACGCTGAAATCTCGATGGCAGCGGAAGAAGCGATTCCTGCGCACGCCGGTATGCTGCTCTTAAGAGCAATGGTAGCGCCATGCGGCAAATGACTAATCTTCCTCTCGCTGAGTACTGCATAAAATCCGCCGAGGACATGCGCTGCCCAGTCTGTTTTGGGATTTCGTGCGAAGAGCTCTTGAATCTGACTATATGATTTGAGCCGGCCATGGAGGTAGAAATCGTCGATAGAAATCCCCAATCCTAGCCAAGAATCGCTTTCGGGTCCGAGGCTCAGCGCCCTCAACTCTCTATCCTTGCGGGTCTGACATCCAACAATCGCCGAAGGTTCAAGTGTCGATTCGAGGACATTTGCTCCACAGTAGTCAGCAATTCCCCCCATGATGTCCAAGCGGCTGTGGGCCCGAGTGAGTACAACCTTACCGATCTTTTCAAAACCGCATGCACCAAACAACTGTGCGTCTTGACACCGTAGCAGTGCCTCAAATTCGAGAATATCATGCGGCTTGGTTCCAGGCCCAGAAATCTCTTCTATCTTTATAGGTTGGCCACCTTTTAGAATATCTTCTGTGCTCATGACTGTGTGCCTCCCTCCCTCGCATGTTCCGCCAGGTTTTACTGCGGTGTAAGTTTTTTATTTTCTAGAGATCTTATTGGTACTGACAAGTGCATCCCATTCAGAAGGTTTACCTATCTTCTCGTCATTGCCGTCTTGTGACAGACTGAGATTGATTTCTCGGTGCATGAGTGTTTCGTCTTTTTTAGGAAAACTAAGGTGTCCACTCCGGTTTGGATGCGGAAGGACGTGGGGAAGGATCGAGGTTTGGTAAGTCTGGAACGGAATAGGAATTTTGCAAATGTCCAACGCTCCGAATCCATGTCTATATCTTTAATCTTGATTTTGTGGCGTGAGGCTTCCGGGGGTATGCGTAGGGTCTATGAGAGGAGACTTATTTATCAACTTGGTCATCAGAGCATTGCCGCGCATTCACGCTTCTGTTCCGATTGTCCGAGGTCTCATCTGTACGGGTGTCTGACTCTGCGAGAGGAGTCAGACACTTAACGAGCCACTCAGAAAGTCTGATTAGTTGATTCTGGATTTTTCGCCTTGTTTGAAGCTTGAGATTGTCATGATTCCTAGCAGTCAAAGATGCGTGTTTGCACACGCTGATTTCTAGGTTTCTGCGCATGTCGCCGATTTTCTCGGTGCCTTGCCAACGATTGGCAGTCTTGAACCTGCTTCGGTGCTGGCAGATTATCCCAGTAATCTTTTTTAGATCGTTTCCGGTTTTGGAGGAACAATTTAAACGGGTTCCGAACCGTCGGAATCGAGTTACCCCAGCCTTAATGTGTTGAAGGCAAACATTCCGGGGAAACAGGTACAAAGGATTGTCGAACCGACTCTACCCATGCCCCATCTTTTTTCCGGATAGAAGGATACCGAACCGTGTCCGCAGGCACGCGTTATGAGGCTGCAGGCGGATTGTATCAGAGTGGTAATAGAACCGCCGGATCAAGATGTCATTTTGGCCCGGCGGTTCTATTGGTTCCTACATCTCACTGGTTGGAGAGTCTTGCGCATCTACTCACTTGATTCATGTCTAGTATCTTAGAATGGTACTTGATTCGCCAACGGCCCAGACGGTTCCATTGCTTGAGTGTGTGATGTGGGTGAGGTTTGCTCGCGTTGGACTTTGCTGGGACTTCCATGTTACACCACCGTCGGGTGTGTGTAGAAGCGTTCCTTTTTCTCCAGCAGCCCAACCTTGATTCTCATTCTTGAATCGGATGCCGTTCAGCTTCTCGCTTGTGGGTGATATTTGACGTACCCACGTGGTGCCTCCATCGCTCGTGGCATAAATTGCGCCTTGGTCTCCGGCAATCCAGGCAGTCTCACTGTTGAGTGCAAACACAGCTCTCAATTCATCAAATTCAGCTTCTTGTATGGTCCACGTTTCACCCCCGTCTTCTGTTTTAATTATCGTTCCTGATTGGCCCACTACCCAACCGACAGCCGAATCAACAAAGTAGACGCCAAAGAAGTTACGGAATCCGATTACAGGATCCCCTGAATCCTGCCCAATCCATGTTTTTCCGCCATCATTGGTATGAGCTATTTTGCCGACCTCTCCCACGCCCCAGCCGTGGAGAGGCGTCGAGAAGCAAAGATCGTAAAAGCCAAGAGCGCTCTTCCAACTTGTGTATGGATCGCTGAATTGGATGCGCTTTACGGTACCATGTCCCTCATCACTCGGGTCGCTAAAGTTGTGCCAATTTGCGCCTCCATCGTGGGTTTCCATCATTGTTCCGTTACTTCCAACGATATATCCCAAACCCGGATTAACAAATGCAATCCCAAATAGTTGAAAGACGTTTCCGCTGTTTTGGGGATTCCAGGTCTGTCCGCCATCACTCGTGTGCAAAACCGTCCCTGCCATACTAATTGTCCATCCCAGGTCGTTACCTAGGAAGTGAATTCGGGTCAGGTGGCTGCTGCTCGAAACGATTTCCCACGATTTTCCACCGGTTGTGCTATGCAAAATTGTTCCATAATCGCCTACGATCCATGCTTTCTGAGAATTGATTTGATGGACACCATTGAGTTTTGCGGAGACAGGCCTCGGGGCCAGAGGTGCCCAGGTTTTCCCGCCATCGGTCGTTCGCAGGACAACACCGAACTCTGCAGCTGCTAGCCCTTGATTGGCATCAACAAAATGAATGTCCCAAATAGGTTCGGGCATCCCGTTCGAATGGGGGACACTACTTTCCTGCGCGATCCAGGTTTCGCCACCGTCAATGGTGTGTACTAATGCCCCGTTACCACCGCATGCCCATCCTTCGGTTTCGCTGAGGATAGAAAGAGAGTCGAGGGGTGACGCGGTTCCACTTCTCTGATGTGTCCAATTCTGACCACCATCAGTCGTGTGTATGAGCGTGCCAGCACCTCCCGCTGCCCATCCAATCTCTGTGTTGAGGAAATTGATTCCCTCGATTACGTTATTCGTGCCTGTATCTTGTAGTGTCCAGGACGCACCACCGTCGATGGTATGAATAACAACACCTCCGTCGCCGCCGGCCCAGCCGTTCTTTGCGTCAACGAAAGATACGGTTGTCAACGCTGCTTTTGTACCGGTTGTCAGTTTCATCCATGTTTCTCCACCATCGACCGTTTTCAGAATTGTTCCATGGTCTCCAGCAATCCAACCCACTCGAGAATCAACAAATCTTATTTTGCGCAAATCCATTTTGAATGGGAGTGGCTGGCTGGGTTGACTTTTCCAGTTGTTTCCGCCATCAGCCGTGTGTAATATCGTCGATTCTCCACCTACAATCCAACCGTGTTGGTCATCTACAAAGTACACGTCAAATAACGGAGCTGTCCATTTCGATCCACGGACAGATGTCCATGTCTTTTCGGATGCTGGACTGTTGGTTGCAAGAAGGAGCGACGTAATTACTGCGAAGATGATAATGCTACCAGCGTGTCTTTTCTGATGGACCATAATTTGTGGTGTCTCCTCGTTTCTTAAATTGTTCACCGATTTATGGAGTTGCATAGTCGAAACCAGTAGATTTTGTCTCTCTCGGAGGATTCGCATATTATACAATGCCCAATTTTCGGCGTCAAGCGCTTTCGCATGAATGCCGGTACTCTTGCAAAGTTGTTTGCGAATTTGTTGACTTCTGTGCTAGTTCATTCGCTGTCAAGAGAAGAGATCGTACTAATGAATACAGAACTTCAACCGTAATTTGTTGACAAAGACGTGCAGATACCATGTCTGAGCTATCAGTCTGTGTTATTTACGTACTCCGAGTCAATGACTAAGTGGTCTTTTCTTTGTTCTGGTATCGCTCGAACTAGAGGAGTGTAGACCCGTGTATGGCGTAAATGGAAAGTTGTGATTGATTTTACATGGTATAAACTGCTTCGTGCAATTCTGCTTCTATTGAGATGCTTTGGTAGACCAGTTGCGAGTTATCTCCGGCGTGTGATTGTCGAAGTAGTTGTTCGGACAATAGTTGCCTTGAAACACTAGTTTGATAAAAAACGCGAATGGGAGTTGGAGATGTTTGTTCGAGTTGTTCAATTAAAGGGTGAAATAGGGTCTTTCTGGATTGGCGGTCGCGATCTTAGTTGGTAGTTTGAATTTTGGGAGTGGATGGGGATGCAATTCATCTAATACGGCGCTGGGAATTGTCAGTCCTTTTCGAATGGAAATGACTTGTGCGATTCCAAATTATCGAAGGCTGGTTCGTGCTTCGCCAAATCTTGCATTCGTGGATCTAGGGCAACAGCTCTGTTGAGCGAACCCATAGCTTTTTGGTTGTCACTTTTGAGTGCATAAGCACAAGCGAGATTATAATGCGTAGCAGCATTGTGTGGGGAGATTCGTATGGCTCGTTCACAAAATTCGATAGCCAGGTTTGGAATACCCTGTTTTAGGTAGGTGGTTGCTAGATTAATATACGCTTCTTGTGACTCTGGTTTGAGTGAGCTTGCTTTCTCAAAGGCGCTAACCGCCTTCTCATACTGCGCTTGTTTGAGGTAAACTAGGCCAAGATTGTTGTATACTGATGGTTCTTGCGGGAAAAACCACGTGTTCTTCTTATGCTGAATAGCTTTCGTATATGCTGAGATTGCCGGCTCCAACTCGTTGTTTTTTAGCAGAAATAGACCCCGTCGTGAGTGGTCGTTGAATTGGGTTTGATGATGCCAAATCCAAATGAAGATAATTGTGACGATGAGGCAGAAAGTCATCATCATATTTTTCATAATCTTAGGAAACTCCAACTGTTCCAGAACGCTTTCAATTATTGAACTGTATCAACTCTTTTTACGAGTTGTATCGCTTTGTTGTAGATTTTTGTCTTGCTCTTCGTATTTCTAGTTTTTTGATATGTGTGTGTGGTCAACGTGTCGTATAGGTAGCGGTAAAAGCAAAGTGCGCCCAACGGAAGACGAATCGGCGCATCGCAGGGGCGTATCTTTCGATGGAGTTTTGTAGAGCTTTTTCGACGTTGTTGATTTTGGTGTCTAGTTTTCTGTGCGTCATAATCTATAATAGAGCGAGTGTTTCGCTATCCGTGCATCGTTCGCTTTCTCGTATGATTTGGTGATTTACAGTTTATGGTGAGACTGGTTCTTAGTCGACGAAGATGAATGATTGCATTAGCACATTTGGGCTAGTTCGATATCAAAACAACGGCTGGGCGTCGGCGTGCTTGAGAGCGCGAATGCCCTCCAACATCCGATTGTGGAGTTTTCCATTTGTCGCTAAGATCCCTCGATTGGCTGTCATCTGTTTGCCTTGTAGGAAATTCAAAGATTTTCCCTCAGCGTCTGTGACTTTACCCCCAGCTTCGTCAACGACGATTATTCCAGCTGCATGATCCCAAATGCGCTCGCGATAATCGGGTGTTTTGGGATTTGGCAAGCGAATGTAAGCCGACACCTCTCCGCGTGCAAGCAAACCATACTTTGCTTGGCTGTCTATCCGGATGGACGGTTCAGTAATGTCAAGATTCTGAGCAAGATCAACATGTGCGTTGCGATCTCCGTGGGCGGACACGTAGCTTTCAGCAAATCGGAGCGGCGTATCAGCAACTTGAATTTGCTTTAGAACATGACCATCCAATGCATGCATGTACGCGCCACTGTCTTGCATGGCGACCAAGAGAGACCCCAGTTCTGCTCCTGAACCACCCCAGGTGTGAGGGAGGTTCGGACAGGCCAATACTCCTAATCTTACCTCGCCATCAACAATTAGGGCAAGCGCGATTGCGTATTGTCTGTTTCGCAAGAAACCTTTTGTCCCATCAATCGGATCCAGAGTCCAAAACCGTTCGCATGCTTCGCCATTTCCTCGATTCAGCCAATCACAGACTTGCGCGGTTGATGCTTGGGAGAATCGGTTGACATAACTTGCCACGCGTTCAAGTAGAAGTGGGTTTTCGCTCAACTCGCTGGAGTTCTCTTCGGCCATGATTGCATCACCTGGAAAAGCATCGCATATAGCCTGACAGATTAGCGCCTGGGAGCCGAAATCCGCAATTGTCACTGGACTTCTATCGTCTTTCTCTATCGAGTCGGTGTGCGCCAAATCGGATTGAACTTGTTGACACAATCGTGCTGCTTTCAGAACTGCCTCGATGGCTTTTTTCTTTTCGAATTCCACAGATTCCTCGAAAATAGTGTGTCGTCAACTTGGGTATGCCCTGATAGTATGTCCTGGTCACGAGCACGATTAGTGCCAAGATCAGTACACAGCTGTGGAGTGTTTCTTCTAGAGATTGAATTTTCTGAGGCATTATGTGGGTTTGGAAGGCTAGGGAGGTTCGACTGGTGTCGCACCGTCCAAGCTGGACGATTGAATTCCATGATGCCAACAGAAGGATTTGCCACGCTAATATCGTTCCAGTACCACTGACATCTTGCACAAGGCTTCTTATTTGCGCGTTACTCGTCAAGCCAACTCATCATACTTCGCAAACCCTTACCAACTTTTTCAATTTCTAACTCCGATTCTTGGCGACGAAGTGCTTGTAATACCGGCTGATTGGCCTGGTTTTCCAGTACCCATTCTCGTGCGTATTCGCCTTCTTGTATATCTTTAAGAATTTTTCGCATGCGCTCTTTTACATCCTTGTCAACTACACGATGGCCACGAGTAAGATCTCCGTATTCGGCCGTATTGCTGATGTCGTTGCGCATCTTGCTAAGGCCACCAGCGTAGATTAAATCGACAATCAGCTTCAATTCGTGCATACATTCGAAGTAAGCCATCTCAGGTTGGTAACCTGCCTCGACAAGCGTATCAAATGCTGCTTTGATTAGCGCGGACGTACCGCCGCAGAGGACGGCTTGTTCCCCAAAGAGATCTGTTTCTGTTTCCTCACGGAAGGTTGTTTCAATTATGCCTGCTCGCGCGCCCCCAATTCCTTTCGCGTAAGCTAATGCGATGTCTCTTGCGTGTCCCGTGGTGTCCTGCTGAATGGCGATAAGGCATGGGACTCCACCCCCTTCTGAGTACACTTCCCGTACCAGCGAACCTGGACCTTTTGGCGCAATCATTGTCACGTCAATATCACTGGACGGGACAATCTGTCCGAAATGGATGCTGAAACCGTGTGAAACCATAACCATGTTGTCCGTTTGTAGATTCGGCTCGATATGGTTCTTGTAAACTGTACCGTGTTGTTCGTCAGGGATAAGGATTTGTACTATGTCGGCTATTGCCGCCGTTTCCTCAACACTTTTGACTGTCAGGCCTGCGGCTTCTGCTTCTGGCCAGGACGCACTGCTGGGACGTAGCCCAACAACGACATTTGCTCCACTATCATTGAGATTTAACGCTTGCGCCCGCCCTTGTGCGCCATAGCCGATTACTCCAACGGTTCGTTCCTTAAGCAAATCAAAATTTGCGTCGCTTTCGTAATAAATTGTTGCCATGAAATCCTCCTTAACTTGAACCGTGTGCTATTTGAAGAGGCAAATTTGAATCGACATCACTTCGCAGCTCCTCGCATCGTTGCGATTTTGCCAGTGCGTACAACGTCCCGGATGCCATAGGGACGGAGCATATCAAGCGCAGCTTTGATCTTGCCCTCGTCACCCGTCACCTCGATTGTTAGCGTTGTCGGGCTGACGTCTACTGTCCGAGCGCGGAAGATTTCCACAATCTGGAGAATCTCTCCACGCTTTTTCGGTTCGCAATGTATTTTAATTAGTAGCAATTCACGCTCAACATGATTTTCGGCCGTAAGATCCGTTACCTTCACGACGTCTATTAGATTGTTCAAATGTTTACAGATCTGTTCAATGATGTGAGCATCACCATGTGTGACGATTGTCATGTGAGAGATCTCAGGGTCCTCAGTTTCGGCGACGTTCAAGCTGTCAATGTTATAACCTCGCCCGCTAAATAATCCGGATATCCGCGCAAGTACACCGAATCGGTTTTCGACGAACACTGAGAAGATGTGCCTTTCAGCAGTCATTATGCCAACCCTCGGATTACATCACCAAGTCCTGCACCAGATGGGACCATAGGAAACACATTTTCTTCCTCATCCACAATGAAATCGATAACAACGGGACCATTGTTAATACCCTTTGCTTTTTCCAATGCAGGGCCGACGTCTTCGATGCGTTCGACCCGCAGGCCGGTTGCGCCGAAGGCTTGTGCAAGAAGCGCAAAGTCAGGGTTGTCGTGATAGTCAACGGCCGAATAGCGTTTGTTGTGGAACAGTTCTTGCCACTGGCGCACCATGCCAAGATACATGTTATTGATAATGAAGATCTTAATCGGGAGTCTGTGCGTGATTGCCGGGATTAATTCTTGTATTGTCATAACATAGGATCCGTCGCCATTGATGTTGATGACCGTTTTTTCCGGACAACCAAACTGGGCTCCAATTGCGGCAGGTAGGCTGAACCCCATAGTTCCTAAGCCTCCTGAATTAATAAATTGTCTCGGTTCGGTATACTTGAAATGTTGGGCTGCCCACATTTGGTGCTGTCCAACATCCGCGACAATTATGGCATCCGGATACGTTTTATAGATCTGTTCAATGACGTATTGTGGCATAATTTTGTCGCCGTTCTGTCGGAATTCGAAAGGGTACTTCTGCTGCCATTCATTGATTTGGCGCAACCAGGGTTGGATGTCCACTTGATGAACTAGCTCATTCAGTTCTGTTAAAACACGTTTTGCATCACCGACTATGGGAACATCAACAGGCACATTTTTGCTGATGCAAGACGGATCGATATCGATGTGAATCTTTTTGGCGTTCGGTGCGAACTTGTCTAGATTCCCTGTCACACGGTCGTCGAACCGAGCGCCAACGGCAATTATTAGATCGGAATCGGTGAATGCATAGTTGGCGCAGCAGGAGCCGTGCATTCCAGGCATCTGCATCGAGAGTGGATGGGTTTCGGGGAACGCACCAAGTCCCATCAGTGTGACTGTGACCGGGATGCCCGTCTTTACAGCCAATTGGTATAGTTCCTCTGAAGCGTTCGAAAGAACCACACCCCCACCGCCGTAGAGCATTGGACGTTCTGCATGATGAATCAATTCTGCCGCTTTAGCGATTTGGCGAGGGTGTCCATCAACTTTCGGTTTGTAGCTTCGGATATTGACTTCCTCAGGGTAATGGAAGAGTGATTCGTGAATCTGTGCGTCCTTGGCGAAATCAATTACGACAGGTCCAGGACGTCCAGTGCTTGCGATGTGGAATGCCTCTGCGACGACGTCCGCTACTTCGTCGCTGCTTTTAATTAGGTAACTGTGCTTGCAAATTGGCCGGGTGATTCCAATGACGTCAGATTCCTGGAAGGCGTCGTTACCTATCAAATGAGTGAACACTTGTCCAGTGATTGCCACCATTGGGATAGAATCCATGTTGGCTGTCGCAATGCCCGTAACCAGATTGGTTGCACCCGGACCCGATGTGGCAAGGGTGACCCCTACCTTTCCTGTTGCACGAGCATATCCGTCAGCAGCGTGAGCGGCGCCTTGTTCATGTCGCATCGGAATCAGCGTGATTCCTTGCGCGTCGTACAGTGCGTCAAAGATTGGCATTGCGGCTCCGCCGTTTACTCCAAAGATGTACTCGACACCGGATCTCTTTAAACTTTCAATAAGGATTTTTGCACCTGTTGCTGTCTCCATAATCGTTCTCACTTGTAGAAAAACCCAACAAAGCAGTGTGTTGAAGACGTTTCTCGCGGACTCGATTTTAATCGGGACATTACTCTTATCTGTTGTCCTCGATTTGAGATAGGTTCAGTCAATTTCAATAGCTTTCTTGTTCTTGCTTCTTGAGAAAAAGGAACTCATGAACGGGATTTGCCGATGAGACTGGAACAGATAGTGTTAAGACGATTGGCAGCCCGAAGAGGTCAATCCGATTGGTGATGCCAGAATCAAGCGTGCATTGAAGATGGCCGAAAAAAAGCCCTTCCCGTTCCGAATTTGGAGACGAGAAGGGCTTTTTAAAAAAAGACCTTAACGCCCTACCATTCCAATTTTCTCTTGCAATCGTATGCAAAGGCACTCATTGGGATGTGATTACGAGCATCAATGGTCCAGCCTTACTTCAATCCTTCAGGCTAGCATCTCAAGGGTGAAGTTCTGTCAGAGAGGCCTCGAGAGAAAATTCTCGGTCAGTTAACTTCTCTCTTTTTCGAGGTTAACGGCCAAATTTTCGCATTCATGATCGTCCGGCTGATTCAACACTCTTTCCAACCTAAGTATACCGATGGACTTATAAGATGTCAAGTGTGGCGAAAAGACCAGCGTGAAACCTGTCCTACAGGTCTCTAGTCTGCGTGTTCAGATTAGCTTTGCGCAGTGGCATAACGCTTAGCAACTTCATCCCAGTTTATGACGTTGGTCCAGGCTTCGATGTAGTCGGGACGCCTGTTTTGGTAGTTCAAATAATATGCATGCTCCCAGACATCTAGGCCGAGTATCGGAGTATGTCCCTGCATGAGAGGGCTATCTTGATTGGCGGTGGAGTAGATCTCTAATCCGCTATTTTCGTTGACAACCAGCCAGGTCCAACCAGATCCGAAACGGGTCGTGGCAGCGTCAACGAATGTCTCGCGTGCTGCATCGCCCGACCCAAATGCAGATTCAATGGCACCCATTAGTTCTCCCGATGGCTGGCCGCCACCGTTGGGGCTCATAATTGTCCAGAACAGCGAATGGTTAGCGTGGCCGCCACCGTTGTTTATTACGGCTTGTCTTTGCGCTTCCGGAACGTCATTGATGTTGCGAAGAAGATCTTCAATCGGCAGAGAGTGCAGTTCGCCAAGGCCCTCAAGGGCAGCATTGAGTTTGTCAATGTACGCTTGGTGGTGTTTTCCGTGATGAATTTGCATTGTCTGAGTGTCGATGTGAGGTTCTAATGCGTTGTGAGCGTAAGGCAGCATGGGTAATTGATGTGCCATTGTAGTGTTGCCTCCTTGGCAGTGGGTTGTGATTTTGGGCTGGGAAACAGGTTCGGTTGATGAAATTGAGAAAGCCTGAACGACGTGCACCCAACGACCGTCAATTATAACACATGCGTGCGTTAAAACTCAAGTGAAATTCGCGCCCATTTTTGGTTTGACGGGAAACTCTAACGGTGGTCAGAATGGATTAAATCTATTATTAGGTTTTCGATCTTACGGACTTATTACTGGGAAGGTTGTGTTTGAGGAGAGTTGTGTTGTCAATCGATACCGAAAGATGTGCTTCTCAGCTGATGCCGTTCAGATGGTGTTGGTTCCGTGGTAGAACCAAAATCTATTCATAATGATTTTAGTTTTTGTGCACTGCTGGTGTCGACCGATGGCACTTAGTCGGTCGACACTACAACGGTTGGCCTCCGGGCTAGATTCAGGAGTGTATGACCGTTGGGACGTGTACAGTGCGTTAGGTTCTGCATGTTAAAGGTTGTAGAAATTTTTCGGACGCTCGATCTAACCGTGAGAAACATTGGAAGACGGATTCCTTCGCCATCGTCTTGAAGGTCTAGGAACATGTTGTTTCTGATTGAGAGTGGGACTTGAACGTTTTGGCGGAAGAGTTGGCATGACCACCTAAAGTAGTAGCGGTTTTGTGACTCATCTGGGACGTTATCTGACGGCCGTCCTTGGCAGAATTCAAATGCTACAGTGTCCTCTGAAACCACTCAACGGATCGACCAATGACCGCGTTTTCCCACAACCTTCTGTTGAATGTGTGATCCGCGTCTGGCACAATCTCAATCTCCGTTGAGGCCTCACGGCTCTTCATGAGTTCGTAGTACTGTTTTCCATGACTGACTGGAACGGTTTCATCATTCTCACCGTGGATGATGAGGAGCGCGCCAGCAAATTGTTGAATTGCTATCGATGGCTTAATGTCCGGTAATTCTTCGAAGAACGCTGCGCCGACTGTGTTACCGTTCCAAAAATCAGTAAAATCTTCGTTAGGATTGGGGCGCTCCATGTGGGTTTCTAGCATAGATTTCAACATGTCCGGTGGATTGTCAGATACGGGTGCCCACAGGACTGTGGACCGGATTCTTGAATCTTTTCCTGAAACACACGCAGCGACACAGCCCCCCAGGCTTAGACCAAGAGCCCCAACCCGACATTTATCTACTCCCTTCATGTTCGTCAGCATGTCTATGGACTTTATTGCGTCTGAGATCTCTCCGCCGATGGTAACATCCGAAAAATCCCCCTCGCTATCGCCGCAACCGCGAAAGTCGAAGCGCAGTGCGAGAAATCCGGATGATGCCAGCTTTCGCGCTGTCTTGACTAGTATCCGATGTGCTTCAACCTTTGTTCCACCAAAACCATGAAATAGGACCACAGCTGGAGACGGAGTTTTCGCCTCTTCGGGCGTGTGTAACATCCCAACAAGCTGTTGTCCATGATTATGAAACACGATAGGAGTTTCCAAGTTTAACCTCATGGTTTAATCTCATGCGGATCAAGTTGATACTGTGTCTTCAAAGGGAAGTCTATCATCTCATCTGAATTTCCGCAATCATTTTATTCCATGCATCGAGGGTTATAATCAGCGAGTACTGGTATGCTTGTTCTGGGGTTTTATTGCGCATTGCACTTACAAACGAAATGGCTTAATCTGCTAATAACGCCGATCTCTCCTTCCGTATGCCGATCGTGTAAAAAGATAAGGATTTCCGGTTAGTTAATAACGAGTATGTTACGAGTGGTGCGTAAAAGATTGAAGTCGCCGGGTCACTTTAGCTATATGATGTTTGGGGATTCAATTCGCACCCAGTTAGGAACCAAAAAAGTTTAATCTGAGTGAGACTCCTAATAACGTGTTTCAAATTTATAGCGGTCTCATTTCGAGATTAAGAGACGAGCATGTTTGGAAGGCAGCGATTTCCATGCAGCGGATCCCCGAGGTTCCAAGCGCAGGGTCAGGTTGAGTTTTTCAGCTCTCCAGGTTCCCTCTCTATATTGTTCTGGCGTTATGTCAATGACAGCAAAAGTTAATTTGACTGGAACGGTTCTACACGGTAACTAGTAGCGTTCCTGACACCGTTGTGAAGTTTTTTGAGTATTGGAATATTTCAGCGCATCGTTCTTCTTCCTGCGTTTTCGAAAGGCTCTGATTTAACCAGTTAGCAATAAACCGAAAAATTATTTGACTAATGTGGCATTAATATGAGATAATTCCGGACGTCGGACGCTTTCTAACAGAGTGTCTGGAGTTCTAGTGGTGGACTAGGTTCAGTCAGAATTGAGGGATTTTGAGGTGTGCGTGGCTTGAGAGTATTTGGCTCGAGTTCTGCCGGTGTTTTGCCATGTTCCAATGTTCGCAGTCCAGAATGAAATGGGAATCAGTTTGGGAGTTCTTTAATGTCGGTGAGAGTTGGTATTAATGGGTTTGGACGAATTGGGCGGAATGCCCTCCGTGCGGTGATTCAAAATCCGGATTTGCCTGTGGAAGTTGTTGCAATTAATGATCTGACTCAGCCGGAAATACTTGCACACTTACTTAAATATGATTCCGTGCATGGTATTCTGTCGGTTGTGGTAGAGCCTACCGAGCTCGGGATTATTGTCAATGGTAAGATGATTAACGTAGTTGCTGAACGCGATCCTTCCAAGCTACCCTGGAAGGAGCTTGGAGTTGATGTTGTCATTGAGTCAACGGGGATTTTTACGAGTCGAGAGGATGCTGTAAAACACATTACTAGCGGGGGAGCGCAGAAGGTAATCATCTCTGCTCCGTCTACGGGTGATGACATTACAATCGTGCTAGGTGTTAATGATAATCAATATGACAAAGAGAGGCATCATGTTATATCCAATGCTTCGTGTACAACAAACTGCCTTGCCCCACTGGCGAAGGTTCTGCATGAAAATTTTCACATCCGCAGTGGATTGATGACCACTGTGCATGCCTATACGGGAGATCAGCGTGTTCACGACTTTCCACATAAGGATCTAAGACGGGCTCGTGCTGCTGCGCTTTCGATGGTTCCAACAACAACAGGTGCTGCCGCCGCTGTGGGTCGTGTTCTACCTGAACTTGATGGCAGACTAGATGGTGTTGCCATTCGAGTTCCAACAGCAAATGTTTCTGTTGTTGATCTCACTGTTGATTTGGAGAGGAGGCCGAGTGTTGATGACCTCAACGGCGCCGTGGAACTCGCCTCAGAACAGGGCTTGAAGGGCATATTGGGGTATTCGAAGCTTGACTTGGTTTCAACAGACTTCAACGGAAATGCCCTCTCTTCGATCTTCGATGCACCGTTTACCAAAATCATCGAAGATGGTCTGGTCAAGGTCCTTTCATGGTATGACAACGAATGGGGATACTCGAACCGCCTCGTTGAATTGGCGGGAAGATTGCTGTAAATGGGCAAAGGTCAGAATCTAAGAACGCGTATAATCACCGGCAATTGGAAACTCAACAAAACAGTCAATGAGGCGATCGAGCACGTTTCGGTGCTTAAGGGCTTGATTGCTGATACGACTGGTGTTGAGGTTGTTCTTGCTCCACCGTTTACGGTGCTCGCTGCTGTTGCTGCGGAACTGGAGGGTAGTAGTATTTCTCTCTCAGCACAGGACATGTTTTGGGAGCATAGTGGCGCTTTCACGGGCGGAATTTCGCCTGTGATGCTCAAGGACGTTGGCTGTGAATATGTAATAGTTGGCCACTCCGAGCGTCGTCAATATTTTGGCGAGACAAACGAAACCGTCAACAAGAAAGTCCAAGCTGCGCATGCCCACAACTTAAAACCGATCATCTGTGTAGGAGAAAGTCTTAAAGATCGAAAGGCCGGGAGAACGGAAGCGGTAATCAAGGAGGACGTGGCACACGGAATCACTGGACTATCAGAACTGGCGATGCGATCGACCGTAATTGCCTATGAACCTGTGTGGGCAATAGGCACTGGCGTGACGGCAACTCCTCAGCAAGTTCAGGAAGCCCATGAATTTATCAGATCGTTGGTGATGGAGAGATATTCTACTGGCGTGGCGGCGGAGGTTCGTATTCAGTATGGTGGAAGCGTTAAGCCGGATAACACAGTTAATTTGCTTTCGCAATCGGACGTGGATGGTGCGCTGGTTGGCGGCGCAAGTTTGGAAGCTGACTTGTTTGCACAGATTGTGAAAAGGTCAAGCATTGCCCCAGCGGCGAATGGCTAAAAGCCGAAGAGAGAGTGTGTCATGGGAATTCTTGTTGGAATCGTAGTTGTTGTTTTTGTCCCCGTGTGTGTTCTGCTAACGATTAGTATTTTGCTGCAAGATAGTAAGGGGGAAGGGCTTTCGGGAAGTGCCTTTGGCGCGTCGGAGATGCAATCTATCCTAGGTGGTAGGGGTGCTGCCTCCTTTTTGTCGAAATTAACGACGTATGTGGCGATTGCGTTCATGTTGATTTCGTTATTTCTCATGAAATTTTACGGCGATGAGACAGGGGCAGGGCTGACACCACTCGAAGCACAGACCGAACAATCGGAGGTTTCGGCGGGTAGTGGTGAAACTGGAGGTGTCGATGATGATGAGAAGACGACCGAAGAAGCCTCTGCAAATTCATCCAGAATACCTGACGCAGAAACCGAAGACACAGATGCCGCTCGGAAGTGAGAACGAGAACCAAGGCAGGAGTAGGAAATTGCCTTGGTTCCTTACCGTTTCTTCGCGACTTCGTCCTGTCGTGGCTCGCTTTCTGTTGATGATGTGGTCGTGGGTTTGCTGATGTCTGATGTGAGCGTACCGCAATGTGCTTGGAATGTTCATCTAGTGCGTGATAATTGGAAACGTTCCTTCCTTTTGTTTGTTTTTCTCGCCGTGCTATTCTCGACTATCTACTGGATATACCAGTCGCTTTCTGCCGTAGTTCTTTCAGCAGTTTTTCTCATCCCTTCGCTACACAGATATTTTGTTCCCTATCGATATGAGTTATACGACGATTTCGTGGTTGTGTTTTCATTTTCCGCGCGAGTGACGAAGCCATGGTCTGATTTTCGAAGTTTTTACGTCAATCGTGGGGGCGTCCTCCTCAGTCCATTTGTTAAGCCTTCTCGACTGGAGAATTTCCGGGGTGTTTACCTGCGTTTCGGGTGCAGTAGGACTGATGAGATAGTCGATTTCGTTCGACAGAAAGTTAGTGGAGACCCAATCTCGTAGTTTTCGCAATGAGAGTGCTTCTCCACTGTGTTCTTCTCTCCCATTGTGTAGTCTAGCAAGCACAGGGGGTAGATTGGCATTTGGGACATCCATTTTCATAGATTTCTGCTGCTTCTCGGAGTTCTATTCCAACTAGACTTGCGAGTGTTGTGAGCCACGCGAATACATCGGCGAACTCCTCACGTAGTCTTTCCATGTCTCGCGGGTGACGGCGAATTTCCTTGGCGAGCTCACCCACCTCCTCCACAAACCAGACAAACGTTCCATCTACGCCACGCGCTGCATCTCGCTGAAAGTAAATCTGTTCAACCTTTTTCTGGAAGTCTTTAACGGTCATTTGAAGTTTCCATTCTGGCACGCTGTATGCGCACCGAACGCAGCGCGCCAGTTATGATGTTAATGAGCACGGTTCACTTGACTGCGCCACCTGTTTTATGCAATCCCCCTTCCTTGCGGAAGTCCAATGGGAATGTCAAGATGGTTCATGAACCGAGTGATACGAACGAAGATTGTCTGTTAAAATACCTACAATCTTTCAGAAGTATTGATTGTTTGTGATCGGAATCCACAGTGTACAGGGCAGATTTGCACTTAATCACCGAATGGTTCTTGTTCATGCCTGTTACAGTATCGATTCGAAATGGAGCACTCGATTCTAGCTCACCAACATGATACCATGCGCCACCATCTTCTGTGAAGGTGGTAGTGCTCCGGGTGGGAATTCTACATTTGGTGTTGGTTGCTGAAACCCCGAGCTCGAGAAGAGCCTGCACGATCAAGAGATATCTATCCTAATCCTGTAATCTAGCCAGAGTAATATGTTTGCGTGTTCGTACTTCCCGACACAAATTCCGTATCAGGGGGTGGAAATCCGATAATCTTGACATTCTTGACATATAGATGTGCGGAGAAAATACGTTCCGCGTTCGCGACAGTAGCGCTTGTCACCCTTTCTCAAATTGCGCGCTCAGCATGTGTATATATTCAAGTCACAACGTCTTCGATGTGACTTGAACAACACCTCGCCTATAAGCTGAAGGGCTAGTTTTGCATCGTTGGTCGGTCGCTCATATCTGGCATGGTCATTCCGCAATTTCGAGAGATTAGTGTGGATCTGGAGTTCTGTATTCTCTGTTTAGTCGCTGAAAAAAGTGCGTTATCCGGGTCCGCCAGTGTGTTAGATCGTAGAAGTGAATAGATTGTTTCTTGAGGCAATTTTGTTAGGAGTAATTGAGCGAATAGGCAGTAGTGGAATTCCGAGACAAAGGATTGTCTTCAGGGATTGTGTTATTGCCATGCGAGCATGTGGTTACGGGAACGGAGACCCCATCTGCCGAGCGAACAAAAGGGATACGTGCCCTGGAGAAACGGACTTCCTCGCAGGTAATAATCATGGTCTGCTACATCTGATTGAACTATTTTGAAATCTGAACTATGGGTTGTGGATGCGGTTCAGAGAGGGTCTCCAGATAGTTTCTGAGGCATTCCGGAATTCCCCCAGATATTTAGCTCCCAATTCGGTGTGCCTGTTATAGAGATGCCTTTTGCAACGGGTATGAAAATTGAGTAGACAATCTGAGTGGACTGTGGATGCTGCGTTGGGTAAATCAAAGTAGGAATCAGCTTAAACAAGATTAATCCATGTGTAATGCTTTGCGACGGTCTCGTACAGTGTTTGTTTGATAGTTTTTAGTTGTCTGTGGCGCGGTGAAGATGCGGTGGAGGAATTCGTCCAGTGGACGCCACTATGGGTGACAAAACTAGTCACATACGCTCCAAATCTCATCAGAACGTAGGCTGTGTCCAAAGATTAGCGCCCCTCGCGATTGCCCTCTCCTATGGTTCATCACTTGCTTAATCTCAAGCTTCTCCTGTTTGGCGGGAGAAACGTTCAGAATACTGAGCACTTGTTAAACACATGTCACTCCAGAGCCGTGAAATGTGTTTCAGCAGTGGAGAGTAATTCGTGTAGAGAAGGTTGCTTTGTTTCCACTATTGTTGATTTAGTCCCGGAGTCTGTCAACCATCTTAAATAGTTTACGAATGCAAATTCGAGACGCTGATTCACCTTCTTCAGAGAATGCGCCGCCGCCTGGACGATTGAGCAAACTGTCACTAATCTTCTGTCCCGGTCGCCAGTGAGTTTCTAGGCAGATGTGCCCATTGTACCCATCGTCAATTAACGCCTGCAGTTGCCCTAGCCAGTCAACGATTCCGTTGCCGAGGGCAACTGATTCCAGTTTACCTGTTTCAGTGTTTCTTCCCACGTCTTTGAGGTGTACGTGAACGATAATCGACTTAAGTCGGTCGTAAGCGTTGGGATAGGGTTTCTCACCATCGAAATCGGCATGCGCTTCGTTTGCTGGATCCCAGATGGCACGGACATTTGGCGAATCGATCTCGCGTACGAAGCGTTCGGTCAGTTTGGCGGTTGCAAGCGAAGTAGAGGATTCGTTTTCCATCCCGAGAATTATTCCTTCATCCTGGGCGATTTGAACTGGTTCGTTGTAGGCGGATATGACTTGGTCCCATTGGTCTTCCAGATTAAATGTTTTCCAGAATGCAAAAGTGCGGATTAGGTTTGTGTCAAATGCCTTTGCTAATTTGATACATGCCTTCAATAGACCGAGATGCTCTTCGCGCTCTGCCATATCGTTGATGTCGCATTTAAAGAAGGGGGATGCGATGCCAACGATTTTGATGTTTCTCCCGTTGAGAATACATTTCATTTTGTCAACATCTTGAGTGGACAGCATGTGAGGTGGTTTCTCCCAGACAGACCGAATTTCGATGGCGTCAAGATTGAACTCAGAAACGAAGTTCACGACAGTTTGGAAATCTTGTGAAACCTCATCACCAACCACGCCAATGCTGAACATTTTTTGACCTTTCACTAATAGTACGTATGATCCTCATCGGGGAATAAACCCTTCCTAACTTCTAGCCTATAAAGCGTTACCGCTCGACGTAGCTCCTTGCCTAGATTTGCATACTGTTTGACGAATGTCGGACTGAATCTGTCGAAAAGTCCAATCAAATCGTGGATAACGAGCACTTGACCGTCGCATGCGGCTCCTGCCCCAATGCCGATTGTTGGGATGTCCAATGCGTTGGTGATTGTTTCTGCAAGGTGAGCTGGAATACCTTCAAGCACAATGGCAAAGCAACCTGCAGCTTCGAGTGCTTTCGCGTCGTCAGTAATCTGTGCCGCTTCGCACGATTTTCTGCCGTGCACGCGAAACTTCTCGCTTGTCTGTGGCAACAATCCAACATGTCCCATCACTGGAATGTCATTATCGACGATTGCTTTAACAATCTCAGGCTTGTTACCTTCCGGTTTGACCGCATGTGCGCCAGCTTGACGGAGGAGATGCGCATTCTCAACTGCCTGCTCACGTGTTTCATAAGTCCGATACGGAAAATCTGCAACAAGTAGACAATTGTTGTTGCCACGTGCGACGATTCGAGTGTGGTGAAGCATGTCAGCCATTGTGACAGAGCGGGTGTCCGTAAAACCGAGAACTACCATACCGAGTGAATCTCCTACGAGAATAATGTCAATCTCGGCGTCGTTGAGAATGCGTGCTGTTGGATAGTCATACGCCGTGAGCATCGAAATCTTTTGTCCGTCATGCTTCATGGACTGAATGGAATTAACTGTTTTTTTCATTCTTACAATAAATCTTTCTTTTGGGTTTTTGAAAGCGGTTTAGTCTGAACGCTGAGATAAAAAATTCTTAATGCAATTCTCCCAACGCGGCTGGAATCCGCTCTGCCATCTTGGAAAACTGGACCGCGCTTAATCTGTCGAAACAGTTGCTCTAGCTCCCAGATCCAATCCAGTGCTTTGTTGCTTTTAAGGTGATATTTTGTGGCGAGAAAATGAAACATAAAAAAATTGACACCATCTTCTAATCTCGCTACTATGTTTCGAGCATCTTTCTGAAAACGCAAACTTCTCGGGTTACGGTTCTCCGAGCATTGGAGTCGCATCGCGTATCATGGCCATTCTCGTCAAGGTTGACGTCAGTGCGTTTGTCAAGAGAGTTCAATTCTTTGCATACCTTTCCACACCTAAGAAACGCTATTGTAAATCAAACTCAGCCACTCACAGAGAATCTTTCTCGACGGGTTCTGATTACACATTCGATTTCCATTAGAATCTCACTGGTGTGCTACCAATATTTCCGGTCTTTGCCATGTGCTAGTAGATTGAGAACCGAGAATTGGGGCTACCAACTCTTTCTATTTAGGATGAGTATTGTCGCCCGCTCAGTCGCTACGCAGGAAGAGCGCCGCGATGATAGGCATGGCATATCGTGTTTATAGTTTTCGATATTTCAGTGTCTGCCAGTTTGATAAGGAGGTCAGTAAGTGAGCATTTTTAAAATCTTGGCCCGATTTTCAAAGCGCTTCATCTTAAAATCGCGATTCGACCAGTGGCTCGCGTCTCATCACCACCAGAGATTGCAAGAATTCTGTAGAGATACGTGCCGTTTGCGATCGCTTTCCCATCTTCGTCCCGCCCGTCCCACATTGCCTCATTATATCCTTGCTGGGCTGAAATATTTTCGAGGCGAAATATTCGACGGCCAGACGCCGTGTAGAACGAGATTGAAGCCTCATCAGCCTCGCGGCTCAACTCATACATCAACGTTGTTCCGGTAACGAAGGGATTCGGGTGGTTGTGCAAAAGTTTGATTCCGACTGGCGGTTCGTTTTCATTCCTAGAGTTGTCTTCGAGCCGGATGAGCGCGCTTTCATCAAAGTTTGTGAGCCATGAAATCTCTTCTTTCAGTAATTCAATGATACTTGCTTGGAGCGTATTGTTAGAATAGCCAAATACTGGGACAAATGCGTTAATAGATTGAATAACTGGTAGCATAGATTTGGACAAATCTATTGCGCTGTCGAGTTTTGCGCGAATTTGAGATTCCTCGCCATTTTGGTGAGCAGATGCAACCGCCTCAATCAGACGCATGCGGCCCTCAAAAAATAGCGTCCAAAGTTGCATGAGATTAACGGTGTCGTTTAGCTCCTTCGCTTCCTTTTCAGACGTTGGGCGTGCGATCTCTGCAGCCCGTGTGGTTTCAGCGTTTGCATTCTTCTGTTGGGCAAGTAGGCTATCATATCGTTGGACTGAGTAACGTGCCGAAGCAAGATCTGGAATCGAGAGCATGTCCTTGACAGCTCGTACACCGATGATGTCCCAGAACCGTGTCGCAAATCCTTTCGAACCATTACCGTAGTCGCCAGTGAGCGAGACTGAACCTGCATAGTCATTAAAGTAGCTCGACAAGGTCCACGAGTTGATTCGCAATGCATTAAGGAGAATTGCAGCGGCATTTTTACCGACCCGGGTCGAGAGGTCGTTTTCGAGCAATTTCAGGTAATTGAGATCGACATCCCAGTTTAGCTTGGCGCTTAAGACTCGATCCAGTCGACCAAATCCTTGATGTGCGCCTTGAACAGTGAATCCTCCTAATCCAGTCAGAGTAGAGTTATTTGCGAGTTGCCGAACACCCTCTGCAAAGAGATCTCCTTCTACCATCCATAGTGGCATGACTTCTTCAACATCGTGCGAGAGAACGATAAGGTGATGCCCTAGTTCGCCAAGTGTTCTTAACCGATTGATTGAAACCCCTGCATCAGTGACTGGTTCACCGTCTATGCCCCATTTCTGAGAGAAGATCGTTCCCTTTGGTAAGTGTCGAATGTAGCGAGTCTCTGGATCTTTTAGCCAACTCCTGTCGTAACCGGAGATATAAAATTTGAAGTCAGGCCGAATTTCTCGGGCCGCGTCGACAATGGTAAAATAGATCTGCCAGAGCAGTTCCTGTCCTCTGCTAGAGCGATTTCCACATTCCGGACAGTTGCAAGCCCGAGTCTCGTGTCCCCATGATCGCAGATGAAAACCAGAAAGTCTCTGATAGGTTCGGACAATTTCCCGTACAAGCCCGCCGATGAGTTCGTGAACTCCTGGCCGTGACCAGCAAAATGGGCGATAAGAGGTGCTGTTACGCGACGTTCCATAAGCGACGGGTGGACCGAAAAGGTCTGGGCGTTTGGAAATTAGCGCTTCAGTAGCTTCCCCAGTGACATACATGAAAAGATATGAGTCGATTCCTCTTTGACTGAGTGCGTCGAAGCGATTTTGCAAACCCCGTATGCGCTCCTGGCGTTGCGGACGAGATTCATCTTGCCAAGCTTCAAAAACTGGGGAATCAATGTATTTAAATGCTGTTCCAAGGCCATCGTCAATTCCTGTGCCGGTCCAGACTCCTTCTGCACCACTCATGTTGATTCTATTTCGAGAGAGTAAATCGGGATCTTCAACTTCCAAAACCGCTCTCAGGGGATAGAAAGGGCGAGATGTTTCGTCAATGTATGGCAGATTCAGATTAGTTGACACTGGCACAAGGAAATCAAGGTGAGCCGGCGAAAGACCTGTTAATGCTGTGATACAAGCTTCGACAAACGCATAGGCTCCGTGAATGACTCCTCGAGCAGTATGAGCTGCGATGGTAATCACTATTTCTTCTACCAGGCCGATTGTGTCAATGGAATACCCTTCTGTGCCAAGATTTGGGTCTACTTCCGTCAAGAGAGCGTTAATGGTAGGGTTGGACGTTGGCGTTCCAAGTACGATAACAGTAGGGGTTGATGTCTTCTCACGGTTTGTGACAACTGTTAACTTGACGTGCGTGAAATTTCTAATAAAGTTCTGAATTTCTTCCGCAGCAAATTTTTCTTGTTCTGATGCAGCGGAACCGATTTGGATAGTCGCTAGCGCTTTTCCAAACCGAACAATAGGAACTTCGGCCGCAGTCAACTTAGCAGCTAAAAACAGAACTACAAGTGCAAGAATGGATAGACGACCTACACTTTTCATGAAGCGAATTTAACCAGTCCCCGGCGAAGTTATAGAATAAGCGTCGGAAAAACAATGCACCAGTAACGATAGCATATCATGGTTATTTCGGAAACGCAACGGAAAAACAGAACGAGAGGATTTCACCCTGTTATATTCCTCTGATACCCGTTTCCGATTGACATTACGAGGCGAGTGTATATAATTGGACCAGTTTTTTATAAGGCAGGGTACCGAACTATCTTCTACTATAGCGTACAAAACGCATGGGAAAGCGTTTGATGTGTGGAACTGGAGCTCACGGAGGACAGGACAGATCCTAGGGAAGCTGTGCACCGATAGCGTTATCTATTATATTACTCAGGTGATACAGTGACATGGACGCGTAGGCCCGATTTTCGAAATGGCAATGCTTATTGCTGCCTACTCGGATTTTTGAAAGCCTGAAAGCCAATGATGATGCGTTAATGGAGAATAGCATTCGAGTGTTTCCCCTCCAATTTTCTTGGAACACATCAAGTGCGCGTGAGTTGTTGGTGTTTCTTTTGCCGATTGTCACTATCTGAAAATCGGACAACATCAACCAGAAATCCAATCAACAAAAAGAGGGCACATGACGAAAATACGTCTTGGAATCGTGGGATGTGGCAGTATGTCTGTTAGCCATGCCCGTCGAATGAAAGGCATCTCTGATGTCCAGATTGTTAGTGTATGTGACCTAAACATGGAGTTCGCCAGCAATTATGTTGAAAACAACCTCAAAGGAATTGAACCGCGGCCTGTTGCGTATGGTAGTATGTCGGAAATGCTCGCCGAGACGAAGCTGGACGCGGTTGTGATTGCTACACCGCATATCCTACACTTTCAACATGGCATGCAGGCACTCGATACCGGTTGCCACGTGCTGATGGAGAAACCGATGGTGATTTCCGCCGAACACGCTTACATGTTAGCTGAAAAAGTCCGAGCGGTGGGGAAGGTCTTTGTTGTTGGCTATAATACACCTTGCACTGCCAATTTCTATTTTCTACGGGAGTGTATTCGGAATCAGGTCTTTGGAGAACTCGAGCTCGTATCGGCTTATCTTACTCAGAATTGGAAAAGCGCGACGAGAGGGTCGTGGCGGCAAGACCCTAAGATTGCGGGAGGCGGCCAAGCGTTCGACAGTGGTGCGCACTTGCTGAACGGAGTCTGCTGGTCGGTCGAATCGAAGATTGCGGAAGTTCATGCTTTCGTTGATAATCAAGATACCCCGGTGGATGTCAATTCGTCAATCAACATTCGATTTGAAAGCGGTGTGTTCGCTGGCATTGTAATTAGCGGAAATTCGGCAAAAAGCGGATCTCATTCAGTGTTTGTCTTTGAAAATGGGCGCATCGAGATTGATGGTTGGAACGGCAATTGGATTCGTGTTTGGGAGGGGAGCGAATGCCTCGACCCACCAACCATAACTGACGATATGAGCGCAGGTAGTCCGGATCAGAACTTCGTTGAAGCCATTCTCGGTCATGCCGAGGCACGCACTAGTGTGGAAAATGGCATCATTCATTGTGAATTGATGGATGCTATATACGAATCTGATCGTACAGGACAACCTGTGCGGCCCAATCGGCGCTAGCGTACTCGTTTTTACCCGCGTTCGGTTCCTCACAGGTTTTGCTGAAACGGATTCCAGGTCTGTGGGCCAAGATTTGGTTGTGAGCTATCTGGAGTGTCTCTGGATTTCGCCTTATGATTGGCAGTGAAAATTCCATGAATTTATAAATGGTTCGGTTTGGTCTGAGCATCTTTTACATTGAATATCTGTATTTTTTTTGGTAGAATGGTTTTGGGGGGAGTGTTAAGAACGTTTTGTCTCGCCAAAGTGGCGTTATTTGGTATGGCGAACGGGCTTTTAGTGCGGTGCAGAATTAGGTTCCCAGGTGCTACGCAGGCTTGGGTGTGGATTTGAAGGTGTGTCATGAGGGTAAGTGAGGTCATTATTCTCAATGAAAATTGCCATCATGGGTGGGACATTCAACCCCATTCACTATGGGCATCTGTTGAGTGCAGAGCAGGTGTGCGACGGGTTGTCCTACGATAAGATTCTTTTTGTCCCTTCCGCTCGTCCTCCACACAAGGATCTCCGGGATATTATTGACTCGGAACATCGCTATCAAATGGCCCGTCGTGCTATCGCGGATAATTCTCGTTTTGAAGTGTCTCGAATTGAGTTGGACAGAACGGGTCCATCATACGCAATCCAGACGGTTAAGGATTTACAAAGATGTTACGGAAAGCATTGCAAGCTTGCATGGATTATTGGAGCAGACTCGCTGATTGAATTTAAAATTTGGAAGGATTTTGATGAACTATTAGATGTTTGTCACTTCATTGCAACCACGCGACCGAATTATAGCCTTGAAAGTGTGCCACCGGTATTGCGGAACCGCGTCCAAATCTTTCCCATTACGGGATTTGATATTTCCTCGACAGAGGTGCGTCAAAGTGTTCGGAAGGGGTACTCGATGCGATATCTTGTGCCAAGCGCAGTCATGGAGTACATTGCGCAGAATAAGCTTTACAAGTAGCGGTGTATGTGGATTAACGCTTTCATGTCTGATTTACGTCGGAATACAAATGTAGCCCCTTCACATCTTAAGGTGGGCTGACAAAGTGCAACATACATGTGGAATTTGTGGACAAACGTACGTATTTGAATATCACAAAGGGGAACAATTACCGTCCGATTTTCCGTTCTGTAGTGCGCGTTGCAAAGCTGTCGATTTGCAAAAATGGTTGAACGAGGAGTATAAATTTAGCACTGACTTTCCTCATATGGAGTTCATGACCGCTGATGAGGAGGAAGTGTTTGCCCAGTTTTCGTTTGATACAGAAGAGGCTGACGAGGTTAGCGATGAAGATGAGTAGCAAGCGTTCTGAGAATTCGGATCTCCTTCTGCAATCCAGAAGTGTTGAGATTGAAAAATATCTCAAAACCAAACTAGAGCGTAAGCGTTACAAACATGTTTTGTCGGTTCGCGATACTGCCCTTGAGCTGGCGCACGTGTACGGAGCAGATCTAGAGAAAACGGACCTTGCTGCGTTGCTTCATGATTGTGCGAAGTGGATGACAATCAGTCAACAATATGAAGCGGTTGCAGCGTACGACCTTGAGCTAGATGAATTCGAACAGAGAAACACGGCGTTGCTGCACGCAAATGTTGGAGCCGCACTCGCGGTTGATTTCTTCGCCGTTACGGATGAGGAGGTTCTTTGTGCGGTGCGAAGCCATACTAAGGGGAATCAATCAATGACGTTACTTGACAAGATTTTATACGTCGCTGATTTTGCAGAGCCTCGGCGAGTCCATAAGAATGCTGATAGGGTGCGTGAAATTGCTGGTCGAAATCTTGATAAGGCTGTCTTTGAAGTCGCTCGATCGAAAATTACCCGTTTGATTGATAAAGGCGCGGTGGTCCATCCGGACACTATCGCTGTTTACAATAGTGCCCATCGCACAATTAATTAATCGCGATTGACACTTGGGAGTTTAAGGAGAGACAGTTTGGCAGAAAATACGACGATGGAGATGGTGAAAGCTGCTGTCCGGGCTGCAGCGGGCCGACGTGCTCGAGATCCGCTGGTTTTGGATGTACGGCAGTTGGATTCGTTCACCGATTTCTTTGCGATTTGCAGTGGTACCTCTGATATTCAAATCGAATCTATATCGGAGGCGGTATTGGAGGCACTCAAGTCCAACTGGAATGTGCGGCCTTGGCATCGTGAGGGAGAACGGCGGTCCGATTGGATCTTGCTCGATTACGTCGACTTTGTTGTGCACATTTTTCTCGATGAAAAACGGAAGTATTATAACCTTGAACGCCTTTGGACGGAGGCGCCGATGATTGAAGTACCAGGGTTGGAGGTAGAGGAAGGTGCTAAATCTGATGCGTATAACGAAGAGCTGTCTGTATCCTGATCGCCATGTTCTCCAAGGCGAATTTCCCGTTTCCCATCTGCGTGGTGTGGTACGGTTTTCAAAACGCAATTAGAAGAGGGAGTTGGGTCTGTTTATTACAACTTGCCCCACATCTGCAGGTACGATTTGGCTTCGATAGTTTTTCAAGCTGTGACAGATTGGACAATTAGAAGTTAAACTTGGCTCTTTATGCGATGCTTATACAACTCCATCTGCCGCTTGTTGGTTCCGGCGATTCCGTTCGAGATCTGGATTGTCCTTGACTTTTCGCCTGTTAGGCTATACTAGCGCTTTTCTGTGCTTTGAGAAGTGGAATTTTCCCCGGTCTGCTTTCGCGTTTGTCAAAGGTTCATCAAGGAAGAATGCGTCAGTACCATGCAACATTGACGGATTGGGCCGGCGCGTAATCGTATGGTACAACTATACGCGATTTATACGCGATTCGATTGCTGATTTCTGTATTATTGCAGTCTGGCTTATCTAGACCGGTTGATGCTCCTTTGTTAGGTTGTGGTTGTCCTCTTCTTAATCTGAGTAGCGTCGAGTTTCTTGCGCTCTTTGCGGCTGATAATCTAGCCATTTCTCGGATAGCGGCAAGAGCAATGCAATTCGCGCGTATCAGTTCTCGGGCCATACTGTTTTGGAAGATTGCTCGTTAGCAATTATCGGTTAACTTGTTCTTCGCGTAAGTTAAGGTTCAGGATTGACGAAGAGCATCTTTATCGTGTAAGGGTCTATCCTTTGATGATTGCTAATGTTTTCTCCAGATTCTGGATGCCTGCTGTTGTTCCCATTGCTGTTGCGCATGCCGCACCGGTTGCAGCTGCGAGTTGCGCTGTTCGTTCTAGGTCCCATTCCTTAATGGTTCCGGCAAGAAATCCTGCCGCGTAGGCATCTCCGGATCCAGTCGTATCAACAACGTCAACCTGAAATGCCGGAATATATAGTTCAGCGTCTACTGTGCGAACGTAACTTCCGCGCTTTCCCATTTTTAGACCAATAGTTTGAATTCCATAGTTCATCAAGAATTCGGCAATCTTTGGCGGAGAATTCAGCCCTGTTAATTGTTCTGCTTCTTTGATGCTTGGTAAAAAGATGTCAACATGTGGTAAGCACGGTTCCAGTGTCTTTAGCCAGCGTCCTGTAGCGTCCCATGCGGGGTCTAGTGATGTCGTCACTCCGGCTTTTTGTGCTTGCTCTAGAAGGCGTGCTGTTGGTTGACCATCCAGCTCTGGCATAACAAAGGTCCCGGCGACATGCAGAATTTTACACGTCTTCAGCATGTCCATGTTGACATCCGTTTCTGAGAAAGCACCATTCGCTCCAATGTGATGTAGGAAGCTCCGTTCGCCATCCGAAGCAACGGCTACAAATGTGACAGAGGTTTTGGTTGTTTCATCGCGAACTATTCCACCTGTGTCAATGTTATGGGTCTTCAAAGTGTCGAGCACCAAGTCTCCGAACGCGTCCTGACCAATTCTTCCTGCTGCACCAACATCGATTCCCAGTTTTGCGAGCCCAATTCCCGTATTATTTGCGCCCCCACCAGCGTGTATTTCAAGTTCATCAAACACCTCTAATCCCCCTTCTTCTGGGAAATTGTCGACAGGGCGACCAATGACATCCACAACGAAGATTCCGAGAGATAGCACGTCCATTTATTTACCTCAATCTGTGTAATGACCTGGGGGTTTGAAATCCCAGAATGTTTGTGTCCTGTTCACTCTTGAACTGGATTGCCTAGATTTCTATCGCCGTTCAAATACACAATTACAAATGTTTCATCAATTATCTTGGCTGGGTGATTGAGATTCATTGGTAAAAACGGCTTGCGCATCCAGCCGACCAGCTTTGGTGTGGTTTCTTGTGTAAGATATTGTAACACCCCTTCATTGGAAAGGATGCGTGAGAATCTCTCCCGTGTCGGGGAAAGTTCTTCAAGGGATGGAAGGCCTGCTACCGTTGTAGTTAATCGTCCGATTTTCGCGAAGGTATTTGGTGGAACTGTTCCAAGATAAGTATACTGCTTCTGATGGATTACACCTGAGTTTTCAAGTACTCCAGGCAGATAATGCTTGACTGATTCCAGCGTGCCGTGGCGTGTGGCCATTATACATAGTTCTGCTTCGCCTTTTCGTTGGGATAGATTTAAGAATGACTCAACAAAATAGCCTCGTGCCTTCCATCCACTTAGTGCCATCTGACGGAGTTGCGAGTTCTTCGCTTCTACTAGGTGTATAGGGTCGGTAGATTGTGGCGTCAAAGGTTTAATGAATGTTCCTTCCTTGAATTGGATTGATGGTTTTGATTCAGCTAGGGCCGTAATACCAAAATAAGTCTGCAATTCGGCACGGGGACTGGCAGTGTGGGTGGATAATATTGAAAACCGATTAACGGACATTGAAACCGGGAGGAAATGTCGCGATAGGAGCACTGCACAGGAGAAAACAATCGTGATTAGAGAGCTACCAATCCAATACGTGCGCGGTTGTTGTCCAGGTCTGCCCACCCACCAGAGAAATCCAGCCATGCAGACGAGATATGTCAGCAAGAACAAAGAGAGCATCCGGATCAAAGGCACACGGACCGAAGAGAGAGTTGACAATAGTTTGTACATCTTTTCTCCGTCTCTACGATAGGCTTCATAACGATCTGTAAAACGTCGTGGCGATTTGCCTACTGATTTGAATAACCACATCCAGAATTGGTTGCTCTCCGGCAACTGGGAAAAGAGCGGAGTATTGTAGTCAAAAGCCAAGCAAACTATCTGTCCACTGCCGAAAAATCGCCTTGAAACAAGAATCCGTTCTTCATTGTTGAACAGGGTTTCGCCAGAATTCGCTGATTCGAATTCAATGAGATCAATGGGAGAAGCCGATTTCAATCCGAAACTTTCGAATAATTCCGGGACATCTAAGGCTGTTTTCAATCGTCCGAGATGAACTGGTAGGAGAGGCTCAAGAAAACTATTTCGGAGGTATTGTATATTGCTTCCCCCCGAAATGAGTAATGTTCCCCCACTCTGAACCCAATCAAGGAGCGCCACCTGTTGTCTTTTTGCAAAGTGTTTCCACGTCAATGACACGTCGCGAATGGCAAGTAGGTCAATCGAATCGTAGCCTTTCCACTGGGAGGGCATATACTTGTGGGATCTAGCATGACTAACGAAGACCCGATCCTTGGTTTCTGAATCGATTTTGCGCCCGTTCCACTGGTCTAAAACGTGTTTCCCCGGTGAAGTCAACTCCAGAATCAGTAGGTCTCTTGGCTCTTTTGGAAGGCTTGGAACGATTACTCGGTTGGCGTATACTCGTCCATCCGTGTGCAGAAGTGTAAGCGTCAGCTTCGTAGAAGTTCCGGGTTGGAAAACATAGAGCACATGCCGCCTGCGATCAGTTCGCATCAGCGATAGTGGTACTGAGTACACCTGGATGTTTTCGCCTGAAAACGCGTTGTTGACTTCGACGATAATCTCCCCAAGAAATTCTTCGGGTTCGTTCTCACTCACGGTGAGAATGTGAAGTGGTATCCATCGATCTCGTTTGTAGTGGTCACCTAATCCAAACTCTATTGATTCAATGTTGATTGTCCCAAAGACGGATGGGATTGTTGAAAAGCAGAGACAAACTACGAATAAGAGATTACAAAATTGGGGGTGTTCTCTAGAATGGGAATGAATCGACTGCTTGGTCATAGTTATAATATCTTTATGCGTTAGCATCTCTTTGTGCACTTTTTGTGGAAAGGTTGATGTTCTTATCTGCAAGCGAGTCTGATAACATTGGTATGCATGGGAATGGAAATTTACCGTGTTGTTTCTGCAGTCATGGTCAAGTTATCATATCGTTCGCAAATCTGATTCTCAGTTGCTTCGGCATTAGTTTGTATGTCAGCAGTACTATCATGAGAAAGATTGACGCTCTGCCGCTTAGTAGGAGATTCGTTGGGCTAAGGGGATATGTCTTGCTTCATTTTGTAATTACAATATTCACTCCTTCCACAATTCGAACTCAATGTAAAGCTGAATGCGAGCTTCTCCACGTTGGCCTTCATTCCTATTGGTTTTATGGTCCGTCCATTCGTGGGCTATATCTGTCTAATTCGAAACCCATCAATCATGTCAGTAGCATTTTATGGTGTAAGGGGATTACGCACTCGAGAATGACTGCCGTACTCATCTGGTTCCTAGGAATTTGTCTGATTTCCATTGACTGAAAATCCGCATGAGATTTTCGCGCTAACGAGACGTATTGTAGCTTTGGCTCATCGATTGATTGTGATTGAAGCGAGAATCTAAAAATGTAGGCACCGGGTGATGACGTACTATTCTGTACCAAATTGGATTGCGTTCATTTTAGTTGCATTCCAAGAAAAGTCAAGAATGTTTTTGAGCGTGTGAGTGTCGTTCCTATGCTTCATCTCACTTGGCAGTGTTTTGATGTAATCTTTTCAGTGGAGACAGTGATGAAAGAGGGAGTTTCCTATTGGAATTGTTCGATGGCATAGCTCACAACGACGGTGTGGAGCCTGAACTCAAGATTGTTGAGGCGCGTAAATGCTGTGAACATTACCTAAAACGCGCAGAAACCACCGATACCCAGAGGCGAGGTGCTTGTGTGGGCATTAATCATCAAGGTTGCGAGCGAGCGTATATTCCCTGATGTTACGGGAAATCGGGTGTTTCGAGACGAAGAACGCGTTTGACAAAATTCTGCGGCGGATTTCAAATGGAAGCTTTGAAACACTCGACTGCAATTGTGTTGATATCTCGAGCACGAAACGACTAGTGCGACTGCACAATAACATTAAATGTTGACATGCAAATCTCATCTCAGAACGGAGCCACGCTGTGATTTTACGTGTGATGTCTAGTCCGTCGCGATTTCCTTCGCCCAATTTCGATTGTCTTGATACCATTTCACTAGCGTTGAGATACCGTCGCGGAATGTGAATTGTGGTCGCCATTCCAAAATCCGTTCCGCTTTTCCTATGTCGGCCCAAGTTGCCTGGACGTCTGCTGTGTGAGACGGTTTATACTCAATCTCTGCTCTTTTCCCAACCATTTCCTCCACTAGATGGATGACATCCATCAGCACCACAGGGCTGGAAGAACCGAGGTTTATTACCTCATGACCTAATGGCTTGATGCCTGCAATTGCACCACGTGCAATGTCATCTACGTAAGTGTAGTCGCGTGATTGTTTCCCATCGCCATATACGGTGACTGGACGCCCTTCGCTTATCCATTGTACAAATCGAAATGCACTCATATCTGGTCTTCCCGCTGGGCCGTAGACAGTGAAAAAACGCAGAACCGTCACATCAAGGTGATGCAAGTGGTGATAGCTATAAGATAGGGTTTCCGCTCCTTTCTTCGACGCCGCATATGGCGAAAATGGTGCGTCTGTGTTAGAGTTCTCGTGAAAAGGTTCCTGGCTATCTGCCCCGTACAAACTGGATGTCGATGCAAGTACAAATTTCTTGACGCCGCACTCGCGACACAGGTCCATTAGGTTGAGTGTCCCGTTGACATTCGTCTCATAATATGCCCAGGGATTTTCAACTGACTGGCGTACGCCAGCACGGGCGGCTAAGTTTATTACAGCGTCGAGTTTGCTAGAATTGAATGTCTTTCTAAGGTCAGATTGGTTGCAAATGTTCAATTGCTGAAACTGAAACCCGGACTTCTTATCAATCTGTTGGAGCCGCCATCGCTTTAATCCCACATCGTACGCATCATTAAGTTCGTCAACACCAATTACCGTGTGCCCATCTTTGAGGAGTAATTCGGTGACTTTATATCCAATGAACCCTGCACAGCCAGTGACAAGATATACCATAATCCAGTTCTCACCTCAGAAGTCCAAAGTTTTTAGTGACCAGTCTTAGTACATGTGTCCAACTGGTTGCTCATTTTTCTGTCCACTAATGATTAGAAAATAGTAGCTTAGCATGGGATTAATGTGTGCATTGATGTGATGGCCCGTTCGATTGAAGTGGGGGCGGGTATGGCGCCAGATGTCGGCGAGGCGTCCTAGCCAATCTTGTCCAAGGCACGTGTTTGTGAGCCGTAAACAAATCAACAGTGATATGTGTTCAACTGGATAGGAGTATTGTCCTTCCCTAGTATGATGGAAATAGTCCGGGCCACATTCGCTTGAGAACAAGATAGTTCGCCGGTGTGATGAGACGCATAGGACCGAATTTCGTTTTTGTCGAGATTTCACCGTTGGGCAAGCTGGTGTCATGAGGAAACGCTCCGTCCTGTAGTATGGATAAGGCTGAGTTCAGTGCGGCGAGTCCGCGGTCATAGGGGATTAAATCAACCTCCGCATCATGTTGTTTCAACATGATTTGTCGACATGCGTCTTCTCCTGCTCCCACTCCGACGGTAACAATTAAGTCTGCAAGACCATGTAGCCGCACTCCTTGAACGGCCCCCAATGCGATTGTACTGTCCACCGCAATAATGGCCTGGATGTTACCCGCGTAATTCTTTAGAATACGGTTGGTGACGTCGAAAGCGGCCTTTACCTCGTGGGCCGAAGTCCGCGAGAAAACCTGTATGTTGTCTGGATACTGATCCAATACGCGATAAACACCTATTGCAATTTGGCGCATTGCCTCGATTTTGACCGGACCTTCCAAAACTAGGACATTACCTTTATAACCAATCCGCGTCGTTCCATATCGCGCGGCAGCTTCTCCGAGACCAATATTGTCCATTGTTACGTGTCCTTGGACCGGCATACTGATGAGCATTCGATCCAGGGACACAACGGGTATGTTCCAGCGTCGGGCTTCCTTAAGGACTGGATACGCTGCTCTTGCGTCAACGGGTTTGATGATTAATGCCGCGATGTTTTCTTCGAACATTTTCTGAATCTGTTGCCTTTCTGCGATTACCGGGTTCTTCGTTGGACCTTTATCCTTTACGCCGTTCCACAGAATCTCTACACCGTACTCTTGTTCATGTTCGAGCATTGCCTGTTTCATCAAGGTATACATGGGGGCGATTGTCTCGGGAACACTTACACCGATCTTGGGAACCGGCGTCTCATCGCTGCACCCGGTTAGTATCGCTATCATGAGGAATAAGTTCATTATGATTATTAACATGTGGTGCATTTCTAGTCAGTGGACCCTTTCGTGAATTGTGTAGGACTGAACTAAAAACATCGTACTGGAATGCAGCAATCCCATCCGTTGAAGCATCGGTTAAAAAGGCTCGGTACTGACGTATTGCTTATTGTGCGGAAGTTGAAACAATCCATCAGAATTTGAAGACTTCGGTTTAATGCTAAACGTATCAGAAGATTTGTCTTGCCTGTTGTCCGAGGGCGGATAGGGTTTCTTGCAATGCATCCCAATAGCCACCGAGTAGGATGAATATGTCCGAGTGGAGGAGACAACTCGGGTTCAATTGTTTCATATTTTCGATCCGTGACGGATGAAGGTGTGCAGAACGAAGTCGTCTCGTTCCTCAGAAAAGTTTAAGATTGATTTTGAGAGCTTAGGTTCCTTTTACCTGTCTGGAACGTGGGCGTTACAATCTATTTTCCTGGCTCTGACTCATTATCTAATGCTGCGATGAATTTTTCGGCCGAAATGCCGGCTGCCGCTCCGGCACCCCCTGCTGTGATGGCCTGGCGGAAAATATGGTCGTGAACATCGCCTGCCGCGAAAACGCCGGGAACATTTGTTTGTTGCAGCTCGTCGACGATGATGTAGCCTTGTTCGTCAAGGTCGATTGCTCCCTTAAGCAGATCGGTGTTTGGAAAGTGTCCGACGAAGATGAATACTCCTTCAATGGGAAAATCCCGTCTTTCACCGGTCTTGACATCCTTGAGTCGTGCACCAGTAACTTTGTCGTTGTTACCTATTACCTCTTCGACAACGGTATTCCATATGAATCTTATGCGGTCGTTCTTGAAGGCCCGATCTTGCATTATCTGGCTTGCGCGAAGGCGATCTCGACGGTGGACAATGTAAACCTCTGAGGCGTACTTAGTAAGAAATATGCCCTCCTCTAGAGCAGCATCACCACCACCTACAACAATCAGTCGCTGGTCTTGGAAGAAGAACCCGTCGCATGTTGCACAATAGGAAACACCTCGTCCAGAAAACTCTTCTTCGCCGGGAATTTCGAGTTTGCGCGGCGATGCGCCCGTGCATATTATGACTGATTTTGCTAGATAATGTCTGTCATAGGTTTTTACGTGGAATGGGTGCCGATTAAAGTTCACCTCGGTGACCGTATCAAACCGAACTTCTGTGCCGAAACGCTCCGCTTGTTGCTGCAGTCCCTGGATAAATTCGGCAGCTTCCGTCCCGAAGAAGCCGGGATAGTTTTCAAGATCCAATGTTAATGAGAGCTGTCCACCAACCGCATCGCCCGTGATAAGTAACGGTTTGAGCATCGCTCGAGAAGTGTAGATTCCGGCGGCGAAGCCGGCCGTTCCACCACCGATTATGACCGCATTCCGTTCTTCGACACTGTCGCCAGCGCCTTTTTTGATTTCTGTCATGTGTTTTTATCCTTTGGTTTGGAATCTCTCTTCCAATTGGCCGCTCTGAACAAGTTCTACGAGGTCGTCGTCATCTCCTATGTGTTGATTATTGATGAAAATCTGAGGGACATCCCGGCGGCCTGTCAACACCTCGAGTTCTTTCCGCATCGCGGAACTGCCACGAATATTAATCTCTTCGAATTCGATACGCAGCTCTTCAAAAATCCGTTTTGCACGGTCACACCAGGGACAAGAATCGGTCGTATAGATCTTAATTTTGGGCATAGTCTTTCTTTTTTGATTCAGGGGGCATCGTGTGCATGCGTGGGATGTTGTCTATGATCGGATAGTCTATCTTGCAATGTTGGCAGCAAACCCAATCGGTTCTCCATGTGAGCGTTCCTTTGCAGATTGGGCATACGAGTATATCTTTCAAAACCTTCGCTGGTTCCGGGCGCTGTTTAGCAAAAAGAGATTTCGCTTTAAAAACAAGGTCTCTAGGAATAGCACCTTTTACCATTGGAACCAATTTTTCCCATATTGATCTGCTATTAACTTCGTTCAATATGCGTTCGGTTGTTTCTCTTGATTCCAGATCTAAGGTGGACGCGTGCACTGGGATAATTTCGTAATCAATCTTTCCTGCCCACTCGTATTGAACAAGGAAGAGTTTGTGATGAGTGAGATGAAACCTTGAGAAATACTTGTCATTTTCCGCCAGAGCATGAAAGAGCTGTCCAAATTGACTCTCGATTGTTTTCTCCTGAATAATCAGGCGATTCTCGAACAGGTTGACCATCCAGTTATGATAAGGCCATCCATAAAGTTTTTCAGCAATCTCCGATGGCGTTTCGATATATCCGGCTGAAGCAACTCGAGCCAATTCACTCAGAAATCGCTCCGGATCTTCAACATGCTCCAAGATGTGAGAACAGATGACGTAGTCAAATGACGCGTCAGCAAATGGCAAGGATTGACCATCTGCTTCCACAAGCGGTCGATCACTGATAATGCTTCCCCCTCTTTGCAGGTCATCATCAATGAATTTGTCACATAGGATGTCGGAGCGGATCTTCGGATTATGTCCGCTTCCTATCTCTAGAACGAAGTCATCAGGCCTTATGTTCATTTTTCGACAACCATACTAATGTAGAGGCTAATTCGTGGGAAATAGGAGGCCATAATCTGGCCCTTAGTTCCAATCCCAACGCATCGTTTTACGACACGGAGGCCGTGCAGCTGAAAATACCTCTCAAGATCGATTGGATTTGCATAGTAGGCACTGTCACCGTCCCCACCGACGATCTGATGTTCCAAATCTGGTTCTCGATAGAGGAATTGTGGACGGGACGACAGACGTTTCCTGAAGTATAGAGCGCAATTTTTCAAGCTGTTTTCAAGTGCCTGTTTTTTTGTTTCTCCCCACACTGGCCTACCAGATTTTCCGCGGATTAGTCGTATTAGGTCAAGCAGTGGCATTAAGGGTGAACACAGATTCGGACCAGAAACGATGATTTTCCCCCCTTTCCGGGTCACGCGGATCATCTCACACAGAGCGGTTTCAACATCCGGCAGATGTTCGATTAATTCGTTCGAACACACAACGTCAAAACTTTCATTATCAAATGGGAGTTCAAGGACATCACAAACCCTATATGCCAGAGTACGTCCACCCGAATCAGTCGCTTTGTTCTGCCATGATTCTGCGTCTTCGAGGAAAAGTGCTGAAATATCTGTTCCAATGACGTCGTGCCCAGCCCGATTGAGAAGCATCGCTGAAATTCCGTTTCCACAACCAACATCTAGGATGCGAGAGTTGGGCGCCGCATAGCGGTGCACCAGGGCAACATACGTCTGCTGGTAAGCTTCGTCATGCTCGGCGAGCAATTCTTTATATTTTGCTGACGTTTCATAAAATTGGCGCATGCGTTCGCGGACAGGCTTTTGTGGCTTATGCGTTGAAGTGTCTAGTTTATTGGCAGGTTTCATGGCATTCGGTTGGTAGGATTACCCTGAATCTCGATTGTGTCGGGGGTGAGGTGCTCTATCGATAGGCACATTATACAATCATGCCGGTTGGCAGGTCAAATCAAATTTCGTTACTCTGTGTGGAGAGGTGGCAGTAGAGGCGGTGAAAGACTTTGGTGGGTCATCAATTTGAATGACTGACATGACAGGCCACGGGCGGTATAGCATACAATCTTCCGGGGTTCCACCAATGTCCGGATTTGATTGTATCTAATCCATTTACGCAAAAAAATTTCAAAGATGAACACACCCAGCCTTCTTACATCCCTTCCTTAAGTGTTTAATAGTAGCTGTCTGGGTGCCTCTGTCAAAAAGGCATCTGCAATGTGATAAATCTTCAGATAAGCATTGCGATTTCTCACCGCTGGAGTCCGTAGAGCTGCCGAAGATCCCAACGATGTCGGTCTGACGAAAGACTATGCAGGCGTAGACAATCGAACGTGTGAGCGTCTTCTTACGATTCTCTGAATTTTTCTCAACGGTATTGCGATATTGCGGATTCGATTTCTCGGAGTAAGTGTTTTCATACCGTTCTCCGAAAAAATGCTGCCGTGTTTTTGATGAATCTTCGGGCTTCATAACTGGGTCTATTTGGAATTACCATTGTAGGAGATATACTATCCCGGTGGGCGAATCGTTGTTCTTCAGGGGAACTCCGATAAGAAGTGTGGCTTAAGGGAAAATCTTGTGTCTATTCCTACCGATCCTAATGTTGTAATTAATTCTATGAGTGTCTATAATCACTAAAAGGTTATGATTTGGACAGTTTTGAACAACTGGTAGGATTCATCCCAACCATGTCTTGGAAAATCCTTAGGAAACGGGCTGGTAAATCCGAGAATCAGAGAATTTTTCGAGAACATGTCCGAAGGATTTGTTGCAATCTTGTTTTCGTACTCTCGCTTTCACTCCGATATTATTCCCCGCGGCCGCTTGGACCGCGTCAGGGTCTATTGAACAGCGATGGAGTTTATAAAATAGGGAAAATTAAGGAATAGATACCTGTTGGGGTTCAGTACTGAAAGATTGTATTGTCCTCCGATTTAATTTATGATAAAATCGCCGATACCTTCTCTTGATTCTCTTCACATCATTGGTGACGTTGTGCTAACGCCATCTGAGTTGCGAAAGACTCTAAGTTCAAGAGCCCTTCAATTCATTCTGATGCTTTGTTCGATGGAGAGAATCCTATGCCCCTGGCTGTCCGTCAGAATCCGTACGGTGGTGAGCAGTCGTTCTCCCGGTGTTCTCCAGCAAGTTAGCGGGTTAAGGCTGTGGAATTCGGTTCGTGGAGTGTTAAAATCGGAGCGAGCTTGTGAAAAAGAATCAGCGCGATGAGAGGTGCAAGCACAAATTAAATTAGTTGAGTAGATAGGCTCTTTGAAAAATCGTTCGGTGTAATTCGAGTTTCTTGGAGGAGGCGAAATATGGGGGGGGTTGAAGAGAAGATGTTTTATTTGGAAAACATCAGAATCTTTCGCGATTTGACGGAAGCAGATCTGAAGATGTTTGACCGAATCACGTACACGACCACCGCATACGGGCATCGTGAGTGTATAAATGGGCAGGGCAATCCTGGGAGTGTTGTTTGCCTTCTCAAACAGGGGCGGGTTAAAATGTACAAGCGCTCTCTAGATGGCGAAGAACATACACTAGGAATTCTCCAAGCGGGTGATATTTTTGGCGTGATGCAAGCTGTTAACGATTCGGCGGGAGGCACTATAGCGGAGACACTAGATGAATCGTTGGTATGTAGTATTCGCCGTCGAGATTTTGAACTGTTCCTTAAGAAAAAAAGCGAGTTGGCGATGCGTGTTACGAAGCTAATCGGGCTGCGTAGACGACGTATCGAAAATCCATTAGAAAGGCTGTTATTCAGAACCGTATCTTCCCGGTTTGCCCTATTCTTGCTTTCCTTAGCCGGAACCTATGTTGCTCATGATAGCCGCGGAATTGTCCTAAGCGTAAAGTTGTCGGAGCAAGAACTTTCCAATCTCATTGGAGCGGCAAGCGAAACGACAAGCGCGTTGCTCAAAGAGTTGGGACGGCTGAACATTATACGAATACGATCTCGCCGAATCATGGTTCTCGATCAGTGGCGGCTTAAGAAGCTTGCAGATGCCAAAACCCAAGAATTAGAGATTCCATCCCCGGAGGAATCCGACATGAGTGGGCTTGGTTCCCCTGGCGTCATTTAATATCCACTGAACGGCTGTACATGGAGGAATTTAACCGTTTGAAAACGAATGATCAGTTAATTAACAAATCAGTTGAAATTGATTGAAATTCCGAGTACACTGGGTTCTCGTTTTTACCCTTAATTCTTTTTAGTGTTTCGACGTAAGGCGATTGGGGTAAGGTGTCGGATTAACACTTTTTGTGATAGATTCGCGTAGTGCACTCGAACAATTGAAGATAATTTAAACAGAGATGTTAACCCGTTATCACTTGTCTGCTGGGACTTGAAGGAGCTGACATTGAATCACGTAAATCAGTATTTGCAGATTGACCGTCAAATGCTTGGCGATATCTATACATCGTGCGAGGTTATGCAGAACCTTACGGTTTTGTGTGATGATTTTGGATCTCGATTTGCAGGGACCCCGGAGGAATGTAAAGCCGCAGAATTCATCGAAGGGACTTTTGATCGATACGGGCTTAAGGGGGTGCGTTCTGAATCCTATGTATATGCAGGATGGTCGCGTGGTCCAGCAACACTGGAGGTCATCGAACCGATTCAGCGGTCAATTCACTGTATCTCATTGCCGTACTGCCCGGCGAACGAAATCACATCAAAACTCGTGTCCGTGGGGTATGGAAGCCCGGCTGAATATGATGAGTGCAATGGCGAAATGGCTAATGCGATTGTCATGGCAGGGAGTGCGTCACCACCGAATTTGGGACGATGGGTTCATCGAAAAGAGAAATATGACCGTGCCGTGCTCGCCGGTGCGGCTGTGTTTATCTTCGTAAGTGAACACTCCGGAGTTGGGCCAGAAACTGGAAGTCTCCAAAGTGACTCGCCTGCGCCGGTTCCGGGTATCTCAATCTGTAAAGAGGATGGTGCTTTTCTATTGAGGTTGATGGAAAGATATGGAAAGGTCAGGTTACGTGTTTGCACAAAGGATGTCAACGAGCCTAGAACGTCGTGGAATGTTATAGCCGATCTTCCAGGATGCAAAATTCCAAATGAAATGGTGGTTGTTGGGTGTCACTACGATGGGCATGATATCTCTCAGGGTGCCCATGACCCGGCCTCGGGAATGGTCTCTCTGATTGAAGCGTCACGGGTTTTGTCGAAGTATGCAGTGAACACCCTGAAGCGCACGGTGCGATTTATTGCCTTTGGGACCGAAGAGATCGGATTAACCGGTTCCCATCGGTATGTAGAGGCGCATGCGGATGAGCTAGACAACGTGCGGTTTATGTTGAACATGGATGCTGCAGGTGGAACGGGTCGTAAAGGAATTGGACTGCATCAATGGCCATCACTGGAGGATTTCTTTCAGCGGGCAGCCAGGGAAATGGCAATGGAAATTCCTATTGGTCAAAAGGTCAATTCGCACTCTGATCACTTTCCGTTTATTTTAAAGGGGGTTCCGTCAGGTGATATGAGCGATCCTCAAGCCCCCCCACATGGAAGAGGGTTCGGACACACGGCTTATGACACGCTAGAGAAAATAGAGTTAGTGAATTTGCAAAAGGCCAGTGCTCTTGGTGCCCAGCTTGCACTTCGAATTGCCAATGCTGAAAACTTCCCGGCGCAACGCCGTAGCAATCAAGCGGTTCAGGGACTTATTGACACCGATTCTGGACTGGAGGGATATCGTGTGTCTCTCGAATTGGCAAGACATCGTTCTCGATGACGGATTGCGCCCACGGAATCCTAAGCCTGTGAATAGCAAAAAAGGTTAATGGATGCGCATACTCGCTCTATCTGACTTGCATGTGGATTATCGATCTAATCTGTCCTACGTTCAGCGAATTTCCGACAGTGATTTTAGGTTCGATGTGCTCATCCTTGCAGGGGATATCAGCGATGATGTAGATAATCTCAAGGTTGTTTTCACAGATTTGAGGCGGAAGTTTGCACACGTCTTTTTCGTGCCTGGGAACCACGAGCTCTGGATTCGGAGAGGTGGGTGCGTTAACTCTATCGAGAAGTTCTGGCACGTTTTGGAGTTATGTGGAGAGCTTGGCGTAAAGACCAGTCCGTACAAAGTTGGGAATTTGGAAGGCGATGGTGTTTGGATCGTGCCTCTTTTTTCATGGTACGTTAAACCTGAAGAGGGATCGTGTAGCCTGTTTGTGCCCAAAAACGATGAAGATCCTACGCTCGCCGGCTGGGGGGACAACCGTTTCACTCGGTGGCCACCAGTGGACAGTGGTACTAACATCGCAGATTATTTCCTCCACATCAATGAAAAAGAGGTCCAAAAACACTATGATGCGTTGGTGATTTCCTTTAGCCACTTTGTGCCCCGCCGGGATCTCATTTTTAGGACTGGGCTGGAGCGCCAGACTTCAGAGATACAGTGTAGAGATCGCCATCCAACGTTTAATTTCAGTCGAGTTGCTGGATGTTCGTGTCTCGAAGAACAAATTCGACAGCTCGGGTCCGCAATTCATGTGTATGGCCACCAACATCGCAATCGCCACCGAATTGTTGATGGTGTGCTCTACGCGTCCCATTGCCTTGGATATAGTTATGAGAGGGAATTTGTGAATTCGTGTGCTGCAGGCGTGCTCAAACTGATATGGGATACGTCGGGGAAATCGGGAGTTTTCACAAGACTATCAGATCAGCACGTGTTAGAGTAGGGGGAGTTCATCTTGTTGATATTCGCGGATATCTTTTGTCTTTTTTCTAGAAGGCTCATCGTACTATGTGTATTGTTTGCGATATCACTTGTGAGCGTAACTTGGCCGAAATCGGCGTTACAAGAGGATATCGCAGCGTCTCGAAGGAATGCCCTTGTGCAGGCTGTAGAGAAGGCAAGCCCCGCCGTTGTCAATATCAGTACGACACGGATTCAACAGGTCAGTGTGCGCCCAATTTTTGACGACTTTTGGTTTTTTAATTATCCTTTCGAAATTCCCCGGCAGCGCGAACTTCATGGGCTCGGTTCGGGCGTAATAATAGATCGGGAAGGCTACGTGCTTACCAATCAGCATGTCATTCAGGCTGCCGACGAAACGAAAGTCATTCTTTCGGACGGGCGCGAGTTTGAAGCTGAAATCGTTGGTGAGGACTTCCTGTCAGATCTCGCTATGTTGAAAATCGACGCACCAGATCTGATTCAGATTGAGTTGGGAGACTCGGACAGCCTTCTAATCGGAGAGTGGGCCATTGCGATTGGTCACCCGTTTGCAGCTGCGGTTGGGAACCCCAGGCCGACTGTTACCATGGGGGTGGTCAGTGCCACAAATCGCGCTCTCAAAACGGAGGACAGACTGTATCAGCATCTAATCCAGACGGATGCCTCGATTAACCCGGGCAATAGTGGCGGTGCGCTGGCGAACATGTATGGGCAGTTAATAGGGATTAATGCTGCGATTTATTCGACAAGCGGTGGTTCACAGGGAATCGGATTTGCGATTCCGGTGAATACGGCGAAGAAGATAATTAACCCCCTTGTTCTGTATGGAGCAGTTGTCCCTCCATACATCGGAATTGAAGGCCAGCCATTGACGGCCGACTTGGTTGAAGAATTCGAATTGGGGGGACGAGCGGGGGTTCTAGTTTCTTCTGTGCAGAGAGGAAGCCCAGCGAAGGAAGCCGGGGTCAGGCGTGGCGACGTTATCGAGGCAGTTAACCAGCAGTCGACTCCCAATCTGTCCGTGTTCAATGCCGTTACGCGGCTGTTGGAGGAAAATCAGACTGTTACGTTCCAAATTATTCGAAATCGAAAGCGGAGAGAGTTACAACTGTCTATCCAAGAGCTCCAGTGGTCGTTCGATGTCCCGGGTTGGGGTATTACGATTGAGCAAATAGATCGAAAAACTGCCCAAAGATATCAACAACATGGTGTTCTCGTTATTAGGCTCGATCGTCGTAGCACACTAACGGGACTTCTTAAGCGCAATGACCTCCTCTACCAGATTAACGAGTCAAAGATTAAGTCAGTCGAGGATTTCAAGCGAATTATCAACCAATTGCAACGTCATCAACGGATCGCAATCTATTTTGAACGTGATGGAAAGCGATTGAAATCACGCAACTTAATTATTCAGTAGGAGTTTGTTCCGACACTTACGGGTGGAATGTGTTCTTCCTTTGGCTGAATAATCTTAATGTTTGATACTCGTCAGTTAAGTTAGGCTACTGCAAGTGCGGGGATGGTCCCACATTCCACACTTACTGATCCGGCAAGGAGGTGAATAAATATGCGCTTGACAATGCCGACAATTATCGCCCTGTGCTTCGCCCTTATCATCATGGCGCTGATTCTTAATTTTGTGAGGGTAGATGAAGATGGAACGGGGGTTGGTGTTAATCTGGAAAGCGAAGAGTTCAAGCTGATGCGGACCCATGCGAAGGAAGCGTTTAACGCCAAGAAGTACGAACAGGCGATAGCTCTTTATCAAGAATCTGTGAAAATGCGTCCTGAAAATGCGGAAGTACATAATGATCTGGGAGCAACCTACTACGCATTTGGCTTGGAATATGCTGGTCCGAGTTGGCCTTCGTGGCGAAGTAATCTCGCTGGAAAGACGGTAACCGAAGTTCTCGACGAACTTAGAACTGCAATGAATCAGACCGTGTCAGGCTATATCGAGGTAAAAACCGATAACCGCGTTCTTACTGAAGCGCTTCAAACGCAGGCAAAACAGCATGGTGCAACCGTGTACACCGTGGCGTGGGAGGAGCATGCCACGATTAGTGTGTTAATCGGACAAACACAAGAGTATCTAGCCAAGGCACGTGATGCTTATCTCCGCGCGATAGACCTCAAACCAACATACAGTCCGGCTTATCGAAATCTTGGATCTCTTTTTATGAAGCTTGGTCAATCTGATACGGCTGTTGATTATCTGCAACAGGCTTATCAGCTTGATCCGAGAGACAAGGAGCTGGAACAGTACCTCAGTCAATTCAAGAAACTATACTAGAAAATGAGCGACGATTCTCAGCACCGACTAAAGGCCATGAAAATCAAGGGCATTCTTTGCCAATCGCTTACGCTCTATCGCCAGAATTTTCGGACATTGATCGGTAGCGTTGCACCAAGTGTAATCATCGGTTGCGCTGCATACCTGTTAATATTTGGCGATTGGTTTAGTTTTGCTCCAGTTGTCGCCGAGGCATCAAAAATTCTAGGCGTGTTTTTGTTCGGGACAATTGTGCTCTTCGTATCCGCAATTGGTTCCGCCGCAGGAGCGATCGTGATTTCAGAGCGTTTTCTGAATCGAGAAGTTACAATTAGACAGTCATTTTTGAGGGTTGTCGATGCGATTTTTCCACTCCTCGGGGCCTTAACACTTTCATCTACCGCTATTTCTGCAGGCTTCATCATGCTCTATATACCAGGGGTAGTCGCGTACGGTTGGTTTTGCTTAGCGCCTGCGGTTATCATGGTTGAAGGGGAAGGTGGCGTGGGTGCGTTAAAGCGAAGCTGTGTGATTGTCAAGGGGTACTGGAACAAAGCATTCGCTGTTGTTGTGTTCTTAGCTATCGGACAACTCATTTTAGCCGTGCTTGTGTATTCGCTTGCATTACAATTTCGGACGTCCGTTAGCGCGAACTTGTGTTTCAGATTTCTGTTAATTTGTCTGCCACTCCTAATAGAACCATTCAAGGTCTGTACGACCACAGTACTTTACTACGATCTTCGGATTCGAAAAGAAAATTACACGCTTCAGACTATGGAAGATGAGATTACGTCCACGGTCTCATGATTTGAGAGGTCCAATTTCTGGATTAACACGACGCGAACTATCTTCTAGCACTACTCTGTTTCTTAGTGAAACGTCGAAGAGGCTGCCGTCTTCGTCTTCCCCAATTTTGAATTTCAGTCGCTCAGAGAAGATTTTTTATAAACGCGACATCAAGTTGGCGGAGGAGTTGTTAGAATACGCTTTGGCGTGGCCCAGCGCCATCAAAATATTTCAACCGAAATGCTTCTATGGAGTGCTGCGGTTTGTGCCATGTTTGCCAAGTACGTGTTGTTACCAACGACGAAAAATAACCTCAGCGCTTACGCTATTGATGTTACAAAGTATCTTTCGATTGTTGTATAGTTGTTCGATTTTCAAGTTCTTTTGAGACTATGGCATGCGAAGAAGAGAGCAGGAAGCTTTTCGGAAAGAACAAGGGACTTATGGAGTGTTGTTATACCTTCCCATGCTTAAACGCTGCGTTCCCGAAGATGCTAACGTGGGAATCTATAGCCAATTGTGCATACGCTCGGTCCGATGCAGATAAGTTCGTTAGGGTTGGATTTCAGTCTGATTCACATTGTATGCGGTCTGTTGGGAATGTCTCTATAGAGACGAACAAGGAGCTTGACAAATAAGTGAAAATTACCCCTTATGCCCTACTAGTTTGGCGGAATTAATGCGCGAAGAGCCCTGTTATAGCGAGGCGTTCTACAGGTCGACACAAAGTGACTCTTGTATTATTGATCTCGCCACAGATAGAAAGATACTCTTGGATCAGGTTAATCCTCCAATCTGTTGGCCTCGGATTTTTGGAAATGAGAATCCGGTTGAAATTGAGGTTGGTTGTGGCAGAGGCCGTTTCTTGCTTGAAGCGGCAAAACGATGTCCGGAGATTAACTATTTGGGAATAGAGCGTGCCCCGAAATATATTCGACGGACACAAATGCGTTTTCTAAAGCACATCAAGCACACGGGCAGTCTTCGTGGAAAGTCGAAATCTTTGCCCTTCTCCAATGTTCGATTAGTTTGGAGTGACGCCGCGTATTTTGTCGATCGCTATCTTCCTGAGGATACCGTAAAAGCATATCATGTCTATTTTCCCGATCCATGGCCGAAGAAGCGCCAGCATAAGCGCCGCCTCTTCAGAAGTGAACTGTGGTTGCAAGGCTTCACTCGAACTCTTTATCCAAGGGGCGGTCGTCTTTATTTGGCGACGGATTACGAGGAGTATTTTCTCGAGATTTGCGCTCGTCTATCCCAGTCAAAGACTGTGGTTGAAAAGCCATTAGATTTGTCTGAAATAGATCGCATTCAAACCAACTTTGAGATGAGATATTTAGCTGAGGGACGCAAGATCTATCGTGCTATGTATGAGAAACATGAAGTGTGAGAGCCTCAGACGAAAATTCTGGGCCCATGTGTGCCAACTTCAGCCCGCCGACTTCTCCATGTTTTCCTTCGTTCGATACAGGATCTAAGCAGGAATGAAAAAACAAATTGCTGATAAACTTGTCAATCTTCCACCAAATTCCGGCGTCTATCTAATGAAGGACATAGAAGGTGTTGTTCTTTATGTTGGAAAGGCGGCATCATTGCGTCAGCGGGTGCGTTCGTATTTTCATGCCTCGGTACAATGGAATGCGTTGACCCAACCTATGCTGCGCTATGTCGATGATATCGATTTTGTTGTTACACCGAACAATGTCGAAGCATTAGTTCTCGAGAATAATCTAATCAAAAAGCATCAACCGCGTTACAATGTCAAACTCAAGGATGATAAACGATATCCTTATTTGAAGGTCTCTGTCGGTGAAGCGTTCCCGGGACTTTTCGTTACTCGCCAAGCTGATAGTACTGGCGGAAGATTTTTTGGCCCTTTCGTGCATGTACGGGCTATACGTCAGACAATCAAGCAGCTCACGAAAGTCTTTCCTATCCGGACCTGTACTCTGGACTTAAAGGCGTCTGAAAATTCCCATCGTGTTTGTCTAGACTATCACATCAAACGCTGTCCAGGTCCCTGCGCCAACCTAATCAGCACTGCGGAATATGAAAAAATTGTTCAGAATGTCTGTCGATTCTTGGGCGGAAACACGCGGGAAGTCATCCGTGAACTCAAAGAACGAATGGAGCTTGCGGCTGTCGAGTTAGATTTTGAAGGAGCAGCGAAATACCGAGATCAGATTGAAACCATTACCCAAGCAATTGATACGCAGCATCTTGATACTGTGTCTGCTGCTGATGAGGATGTGATTGGCGTCGCGTACAAAGGGACTGGGGCGTGTGCTCAAGTGTTGATGGTTCGAAATGGTAAGCTGATAGACCGAGAACATTATTTTATGAACGATGTTGATTCAGAGTTCCCAATGCAATCTTTGACCGCTTTTGTCCAGCAGTATTACCAGAATGCATCCTTTATTCCAAAAAAAATTGTTTTGCCGAATCCGGTCGACATGCCAGAGGTTATTCAGAACTGGCTTTCTGAAAAGCGCGGCAGTGCTACAACGTTGCATGTCCCGCAAAAAGGCAGAATGTGCCGTTTGGTGGAAATGGCGTCGAAAAATGCGGATCTCATCCTGAGTCAGAAGGAATTGAAAGTCATCCACATGGCTGGTGAAAACCCCGCATTGATCGAACTTCAAGAGTTATTGAAGTTAGCTCGCCCGCCTCAGCGGATTGAAGGATTTGATATATCCAATCTTGGAAATCGATTTGCTGTTGGTTCGATGGTGGTAATGGAGGATGGTGAACCGACAAAATCAGAGTACCGTCGATTCAAGATTCGTACGGTGGACCGACAGAATGATTTTGCTATGATGAAAGAAGTGCTGAATCGCCGATTATGCCGTGCAATCGAAGAGAACAGTTTCCCAGATCTCATGCTGATTGATGGTGGCAAGGGACAGCTGGGCGCTGCCTGTGAGGTATTGAATCGTCTTGATCTAAGCCATCTTCCTATCATCGGAATCGCAAAGCGTTGTGAGTTCCTTTTCTTGCCGCAGCGGGCCGATCCCATTGTACTGCGCCATGATAATTCAACTCTGCATCTTTTCCAACGTTTGCGTGACGAAGCACATCGTTTTGCCGTTACCTATCACCGCAAGCTCCGCGACCGGGAAATTAGCCACTCTGTGCTAGACGAAATCCGCAATATAGGTTCTAGGCGGAAAAAGTCGCTACTTCAGCATTTCGGGTCGATTGAAAATATTCGGTGTGCAAGTCTCGACCAATTACTGTCGGTCAAAGGAATTACCCATGTGATTGCGGCAGACATCCAAAAGCATTTAAGCCTGCGAGGGGCGGATGCCTTCGTGGTGACAAAAAAAACGATTGTTGACTGAGAAACCCTTAGATTCTAAGCTCATTAATTGGAAAAAGATATACGAACTACGCGAGGTTTGGGTCAAGGGCCTCAAGAAGAGCCTTCTTCCGCGCACACAAGTGTTGGGAGTGATTCTTCTTTGCTGTGGCACTAGATTCAATGCGAAAGGTTCTTATGAAAAAAGCGCAACTTTTGCCGTTTGATGTTGGAGATCGATGCGAGATCCGATTGACTGACCTAACGTACTCTGCGGATGCTCTGGGGCGAATCGACGGAGTCGTGGCGTTTGTAAAGGGGGGGGCACCGGGTGATACGGCTTGCGTTGAAATTACAGAGAAGAAAAAGCGCCATTTGCGTGCGAAGATTACGAAGCTGATTTCTCCGTCCCCGGATCGATGTGTTCCAGGGTGCGCTCACTTTGTTGACGGGTGTGGTGGTTGCCAGTGGCAACACGTCAATTATAAAGCGCAGCTGGCATCAAAAGAGCGCTTTTTGGTCGAAAACTTGAAGCGAATTGGCAAGATGACTGATTTGCCCTCGCCCGACGTTTATCCTGCTTTAAATCCTCTAGGATATCGCAATAAGATTCGTTTGGCTATCAGTTCCACTCGATCGCGCATTGAGTTTGGATTCAAGGAGGAAGGCACCCATAGCGTTGTTCCCATTAGTCGTTGTGAAATAGCCTGTCCCGCAATTAATCGGGCGTTGCCGCAAGTTAGATGGCTAATCGCGAGGCATCAATTTCGCCATGCTGAAGAGGTCATTTTTCAAACCTCTGCGACGACGGACGAGGTAATGCTTACCATCGTCTTTTCTAAACACTATAGGTTACAACCCAAACCTTTGATTGAGCATTTTGGCGATTATCCTGCGTTGACATCACTTTTTGTAAAAAATGGGAATAAAAGCAAGGCCAGATGGATTGCTGGAAAACGAACAATTGTTGAGACGTTAGCCGGTATATCTTATGAGATTGGTCCCGAGACATTTTTTCAGCGTAACATGGCGGGGCTTGGTCAAGTTTTGGAGATTGTCGAACGGCACGTGGCGTCCGTTGCGCCATTATCTTGCGTGGACGCGCACTGTGGTGTTGGAACGTTCACGTTGCCGATTTCTCGATTTGTCCAATCTGCAATCGGACTCGATCTTCACTCCGATTCTGTTCTACTTGCTCGGAAAAATATGCGTTGCAACAGAATGCGAAATGTCAAATTCCTCGTCGGAAATCTTGCCAAGCTTGATCGATTCGAAGCTGATCTCGTAGTTCTTAATCCACCGCGGGGAGGTTGTTGGCCAGAGGATATTGAGGCATTAAAAAGTATCGATTCGCCACATGTGTTATACATTTCTTGTAATCCAACTACCCTTGCTCGGGACCTTTTACGACTGAACGAAAACTATGAAGTCTGTTCTCTTGATTTGGTTGACCTGTTTCCGATGACGTATCATTTTGAAACCGTTGTACTGCTTCACAAACGATAGAATCTTGGATAAACTAGATGCGGTTTGGGTGTCTTTAGTTACTCGGCAATCTCATAGCACGACAGCCTTCTCAAACGCGATTCTTCTCAATAATGAACTGATGGTACTGAGTCAAAATGGTGTTCCAAAGTTTCGTACCAGCAATCTGGTGTTCGTTTGTTTCCTCGGTTCTTCCCGTGGTCAATAGA
>CAYZGU010000015.1:0-13826 GCA_964478165.1 uncultured bacterium
TGGTAACGAGGGGTCTGATCAGTATATACAGGCTTTAACCGATCATCCACTCATGGAATCTGTCAGTGTTCCAATTGGTAAAAAGATTGAAGTAAGTACCCGGCGGTTAGTGTAAACTGATTTTCGATTCTTGGGATTTTCGCGGTCGAACCCTAACTGCACCGAAATCGACACGGCCTGGAGTGCAAACCAATGCAACAGCACCGGACAACAGTGGACGATCCGTATCGGTGTGCTCAAAAACAAGAGTCCCATTGATTCTGGCCGTCAAAGTGGCATCTGCAATGCTCAAGGACAGCGGGTAATCAGTGTCCCAATCGAAAACCTTCTCTCTTTCAGCAAAAACAATGCGCCCGTCAAGTTCCTTAATTAAGCGTATGACTCCATTATCACTGAGCAGAAGGGCGTAGTATCGCTTGAGCCCCTGAACACACACGGCTATTCCAGTCTCGTTGACAAGGTGCGGATTGACAACAGCAGAAAACGTATAGTTTGTCCACTCCCGTGTTCCCTGAATTAACAAACCTGTGTCGTGGTTCTGAACGAGTCGATAAGTTAGCTTACCTTCCTTGGGCTTCTCGACCTTGTCGACAGCGTCAACCCATGCCCGCTGCCACATCGTACCGCCAGAGGCTGGCACTCCGAGCGAGAGCTCGGGAGCCCCATTCCAGGTTAGGTAGTCAAGATAAATCGCTCCAGAGGCAGCTGTGTCCGAACTAACTTCGATACCCACTGCGGCAATCGGCGCGCCATCCGTAGCATCTAGGCACCAGTTGAATTCCACATCACTGCCTGGTCCAATTTCGTGTGTCTCGCCCCGGCGTAGAACAAGAGCGTTATCTGCGCCATAGATCTGAATATAAAGGGCACATGTGACCGAACTATCATTATTACGATCGCCAGACACACGTGCTTGAATGGTTTGACCAGCGTAGAGCGTCGGAGAAGCCAACAATTGGTACCCAGGCATATCTATTGCTTCCGGCGGAATGAAAGTCGGGGTTGCTACGCGCGTCACACGATCTACCGCTAATTGACTATACCGAATAGCTAGACTGCGAGACCCTTCGACACTGTAGCCATCAATATTTTCGATGGTCGCGGTCCCATAGCTTTCGGTACTCTCTTCGAGCCTGAATCCCTGCACGGCACCCGGCAATTCAAAGTGGTAGCGCGCTCCACTTTTAGGGGGAGCAAGCGGTTGATTTGCCAGTGCACGCGCAAACTTGCTAATCTCGTAAGTCTCACGCACGGCATCTGTAATGGCACGCCCACCATCAGCGGTGGAAATATAAAGACGATCCGCCACAGGACTCCGCCAATCAGGACCAGCGTCAATCCCTGCCAAACCGTTTTTGATTCCCATAATACAGCCGACGTTTCCAGAATTGCAGTCAGTATCCCAACCCGCCGTGTTCACAATTTTCAGAGCCTGTTGAAAATTGTCATCAGCATACAGTAACGCAAGAACGATTAAGGCATGGTTTGGCACTATATGCACATTACCTCCGTACCTGTCGTAGCCATAATTAGTAACAATCTGTCGCCGTGTCGTTCGCCAATCGTCGTCGCGATGATGCCAATCACGAATCTTACCTATCATGCGATAAATAATGGAATCCTTTGGAATAAATCGGACCGCTGTATCCAAAAGCTTATTCATGTCCGGTTCTACGAACGCCTGGGCTTCGATTGCTGCGACAACTTGTGCACCATAAATAGCTTCTCCATCATGACTGACGCTCGCGGCTTTGCGCGCCAGCTCCACAGCCAACTCGGGGTTACCGGGACACGACATTCCCCACGCGTCAATAAAAATCTGGGCACCAATCTGTTCCGCAACCACCCGGCTGTTCAGCCCAATACATCCACTTCTAGGTGCGGGTATGCCGTTCTTAAGACGCAAAAATGCGGTATGTTCAGTTGAGTTTCCCATACCACCCCACCAGAGGATGGTTCGTCCCTCGATGATGTAATTAAGCCAAGTCTGCCCAATCTGTTGCGCCGTCAACTCCGGATTGTTATCGTAATCGGCCAACGCACGGAAGAAAGTAAACGTCCCAGAAATGTCGTCGTCTGTGACAATCAACGGTTTCTTGAGCCGCTCGTGGACATAGTAGTTCACCTCGCCGAGATCGGCCATAATTCGGTGGTAAGTCCAGTTCTCAAAGGGGCGTCCTAGGTAAACGCCAATGATTTTACCGAGAACACCGGCGTACAGGCGCTCCTCATAGTCATTAGATATCATCAATAGAAAAATTCTCCTTGATACGTCAAAATCTGTCAAAATTCTTGGGTTTTATGGAAATATTCCGTAGAATTTGCCACGAGTGCTTCGGCCTACCGATGTCGGCAACCCATCGCGGTCGTGTTCCGCTGAGGTTTTTTCTTTAGCAAACCCAATATCCTTGTCCAACAAGACTTGTAAGGAATCATGCAGTCCACCTCGATGCCACATAATGTAGAGATGATTGGCTTCGGATTCACATTATCAATGCGTTTCTCAGCGCATTGGACGCGAATCCTCCAAAACCCCCTAGGTAAGTGCACTGACCCAATCCGGGTGCAAGCGAGCATCCGGATAACGGTATCAGATACCACAGGCATCTAGGTGACGACTCAATCGCTTTTCTCTATTCCTTCGCTGTTGAGGATGTCAGCAAGCGTACTAGCGGGGAAATCAGTTTACAATAGAGAACGATCTTGATTGTTCCGGTGATAAGGATATCATGGATGGGGTCCAGTCGCTCTCCCTGGCCGTTTTCTATTGTAGGCCTAACGGGATTGTATCAGGAATTGACAACACCACCCGAGAACCATCGGCAAAAGGCTTTCGCGAATGGTCGAGCACGACAGTCCACTTCTTGTACCGGTGGACATCCTCGGCAACACTTGCCCAGAAAGATTCAGGGGCTTCTAATCTTTCGGAATAGATTTCATCATATCTGGTTACCGCAGTTCTAATCCGTCGCTTCGCATCCGCCTTGGATCTGGAGAGCAGATGCAAGTTTCGAGGTCATTCGGAACCAGAGATGTATTATACTATTAATCATCATTTGAATACCATCTGTAATCCGTGGGAAAACAAACGTTATGTGAGGCGGGTTCTTTGGTCCCCTCACCGCTTAACGCCTTAACCGCGTCGATTTACGGTCCATCTCATTACAATTTATGCGGAGCTCTATGAAGAGGCAGCGCCTACTCTTACCCGAATCAAGGCTGTCAAACAGTCCGTTCCTTTAGCAATTGAAGATAGTGAATCAAATCCCACAGTCTGAAACCACTACCGCTGACTCACGATAGAGAATTAATTTGAAAGAAACATTCCCGTTTCGTATAACAGATTTTGACTGCAAAATCAGCCGACATTTTGGGCTCATTCCGCAGTCAGCCTGATATACAGCCTTGGGCCCGCAACTCCACCCGACCCGGATTTGCGTTGAACCACATTGGATTAGTTCGAAACATGTCCGCTCGCCGCAGCGTAATTAACTTCTGATTGACTCACATTCGAGCTTCGGTAGCGGCATCTAATCCTATAACGAGTATCAGAATTCGGAACGAAAATGTTATAATAGGAGACCTAGAGCGCAAACAATTCCGCCCGAAAAACTGAAACCTCGGCCACAAGTAAAAAATGTGATAAATTACACCTGCGAGAGCACCGATTCCAAGGGGAGCATATTCTATTCAATTGCTGATTCTTTCCACTGTGTCTTTATCGCTTTCGATACAAGTGGTGGAAACACCTAGGGCTACCGGTCCCGTACATCAGGAATCAAGGACACGTGTAATGCCGGATGACCAAAGCGTCGAACCGGATGAACACTAGTTATATGATTGGCACGAAACCTGAACCGATGCTTAATGACAATTCTGTAAGTCATACTCATCTCTCGTCCCGACGGATGCGAATCCGGCAGGAACTGTAGACTGAAGAAGCAGTAACCGTGAAATTCAAAATTTGCCTGCACAAGGCAACGTTCTCTGCATTTCAGCTTAAATGGCGACGCCGACGGACAACTTAAAACGTGTCGAAACGCCGAAATACACATCTAGGAGATAAACACTCCTTCAAGTTTTATGCTTCGCAAACAGTCAACCCTCCGTTACTTCTCGGGAAAGAGCAGTAGCTTTCTCAAGAACTGCTCGTGAGATTAATAACAGCTCCAGTTAGAAATGGAGATTAATAGAATACCGTCAGTGGACGAAGAATGTGCTGCACTAGACCAAAAAAGGAGAACCATTTCTAATGATTAGTTTAGATGAAGCCAGGACACACTTGGATGAAGAAGGCTATTGTCTGTTGCCAAGTGTTTTGGATTCGGTGTCAGCGGACCGGATTCGCGAGTTGGCGATGCCCCGGATGGAGCAACCTGAGCCAAATTTCTTCCATCTGGGGTGCGCACTTAACGAAGTGCCTCAACTCGCCCAGCTCTGTCTACACTCGGAGGTTCTCGAGATAGTAGAACATGAACTTGGCAGCGGTTTTATCTTGGCGAACAACGTGGACGTCACTTGGAGCGATCCCGGATCGCCGTGTCAACCCTTACATGCAGATGTTCCATTGTCCTGGATGCCTCAACCGTGGCCCTCCGTTCCCACAGCATTACAGGTGTTCTGGATGCTCACCGATTACACTTCGGAAAACGGTGCAACAGTTGTTGTTCCTTTCAGTCAACACACGCGGAGACCCCCAACACAGGCCAGATATCTTCAGGAAAAACCCATTCTCGGAAAGAAAGGATCTGTATTGCTGATGCACCCCGGGTTGTGGCATCGGCGCGGTGAAAATACAAGTCGAAACCAACAGCGGGGTACGGTGAACATCTTCTACCTCGCAAGGTACGTTCATCGTCCAAAAGATACGTGGCCTTTGGTGGAGCGAAACGTTTACGAAAATCTGCCAACACGTTTGCAAGAGCTGCTCATCTGTTCTGTAAAATAATGAAGTATTAACTCTTTGCGATGTTACACTAAAGAAGAAGTCTTACATGCTAGAATCTCAGGACCTAACGATTTTGGCATTTACACCAGTTGCATATCCTTGGCGAGTTCAGAATGGTAAGTGCACCTGCTATTCTCAGACTCTTGCTACTCTTTGGCTGACCGTATGGAAAGCTTGGTAAGGATGACTATGTTAGCCAGATCTCGATGGTAGATTACCCTACAATCAGCCTCACTAGCAAACGGGTTGGGACCACTCGGGGTCTGGAATGAGCTTGTATTTCGGATTTGCGACCAAGTGGAGAATCCAAGTGCGAGAAGACATAGATGAGTTCTACAAAATAACAGAAAGGGGGCACCGTCGACTTAACGTGAATTTCCAATCGAGCATCGGAACAGGCCAGATAGTCCTTGGAGAAAGTCGCAGAGACTGTGTGAACCGCTGTTTGGTCAACCTACTAATCATTGTCGCTTTTTCGGAAAAGCTTCTGATGAACTTGGTAACGTGAACTCGCTACTAATACATACTGCGGCAACAGATTTGACACGACAGGCCCGCACACGTCAGGACACCTTTTTCTTTATACGAATGGCATCAAAGACAATGCCGAAAAACCAACTACGGACGGGCTTGGAAATTTCTCCGTGAATATCAAGAATCTTGGTTCGGAGATATTTGGATGTAGGAGGCAATGGTTGTAGGAAACTTTCTCATCGGGCTGGAACACGGGATAGTTGGGCGTGTTCTGAAAATCGTCCTTGATGAAGTCAAACATTTGTGTAGAACTCCACCTCGGGATTTGTTATAGGTTGAGAAAAGCAATTATTGCATCGAGAACAAACTAATCATCACGGAGACGGTATGAACCGACGCCGTGACAAACAATAACGGAGAGGTGGCAAGTTGAGTCCAAAAGCAATTTCAATGTCCGAATTGTCCTTGGCACTAATGAAGCTCCAGAATGAGGGATATTGTATCCTAGAAAACGCGGTCCCTCACGCTCTCATCGAGCACACACGCGCCTGTGTCGACCTGGCAATTACCTCACAAGACTCCGAAGCACTCGCACGCGTCCGTTCGCCTGGCACGCTAATAGCTGCTGAACATCACCCCGATTTGGCGGCGCTTATCGGGAACCCGATTGCTCTGAAAGCGCTTGATGGAATGGGTCTTACTGACAGCAAATTTTGGAAAGCGGTGATTATTAGCAAACCACCTGGTGGTCCACGACTGTATTGGCACCAGGATTGTCTAATGTGGCAAGACGCGCGGTCATACAGTGCGATTCCACCAATGATTTTTCTGATGTACTACTTAGAGGATACAACTCGTGACAACGGGTGCTTACGAGTGTTACCTGGAACCCATCGAAGACGCCACATTCTTCATGAAATGGGCGAAGCACATACACCTGACATCAACAGCATGGAAAATCCGAATGACCCCCGATTTCTCAATTATCCAGATGAACAGGATTTGCCGATGTGCGCTGGAGATCTGGTCATAGGTGATGCGCGCATGTTTCATGCCACTCATGCGAATAGATCCTGCGAACGTCGAACGGTAATTACAATTTGGTATCACCCGAAATTCAATGGCCTTTCACCGGGCACACAGAGCTGGATTCACGAGGAATTCCACCGCAGACATATAGACTGGCCAAAGGCTGCGCTAAAAGCAATCGACGCAGTTATCCCGTGTTACACTGGTGATGCGATTCCAATGAAGTACAACCGTTTCCCGGACGAGCGTCTATCGACGAATGGCCCACCGGGGTTGGACCTGTTTCAGCACAGAAAGAGTATCTAAGGAATGTTTCCGATATCCAGAACACGCTTTGAAAGCGACCTCTCGAATCACAGTACTTTCTATCACGTTGCCTGAACGATCTCTCCGGAAGCACTGGACAAATCTTTTTAAGGATAAAATTGATACATCGTTGTATTCAATATCACATTCAAGAAACTCCAAATACTACCCATAAGATAATCACCTAGGACAAGTCCCAGAAAAAATGGAATTGCGCGTCGGTAACTCCGAATACCACCGTGTCTAAGGATTACCCATTTTAAAACCAGGCAAATGAGAATGGGGGCCCAGAGATCCGACATCTCCTGATTTGATGCCATCACGTAGCCCAGTGGATGCAGTGGGAGCCAGAAGAACTTGACGCGCAAGTATGTCAACAACCCCATTACACCGAACCCCAGCGCCATGAACACCACGCCAGCCCAATCGGTAGCAGTCGGATAGTGAAGAAAATTGGTCAACCTGGCGAAATATTCTTGGCCATATCCCAAGGACCATTTCCCAAAATACGCAGAATCAGCCCCCTTCTCATAATACAAATGAAGTTGGACCCATAAGTAGGCAATAATGCCGATTCCGGTCGCAATCAGGATTCCAGCAAGCATTCGCCGTGGCTCAATTTTAGCTTGCTCAGCAATCTTGAACGCTTCCAATTGATGGGGCATCTGCTGAGGCCGGTAATCTCTATTGAAAAAACAGATTGATAGTGCTGTTAAGTTTTGTGCACCGAGACCTCGAGTACCCAGAATCGTATTCAACACATATCGGGGCGCCTGCCAATGGTAGGCATGTACGAAGATCCCCGCCTCAGCGCGAATCCGTGTCGTAATTATAGGTGTGACGAGAAAAAGGAAGCTAAAGACCGAAGCCACACCGAGTGACATGCCAGCTCTGTGGAGTGCGAGAGTGAAAACAAAGAGCCCACCAACCAGCCCCCAAAGTGCCGTGCGATAGCGCATAGGTTCACCCACGTCATCGCGTATGGCATCCCGCACAAGAACATTCTTCAAAATTCCTCTGAAATGTTGCCTTCCGACCCAAAGGAAAAAGATACAGAGTCCTAAAAAAGCACCAAAGGTCTGTTCATCCTGATAAGGGAACTTGGGAAGTTTACCAAAACCATACAGATTTGCAAATGCAAGCTCGTTTCTGTAAAGAAAGTAAAAGACAGCTGTTGAAAAAAGCACATCGAGAGGCATCAAGAACATGATTCCAATAGCAAATGGATAGAAAGCAACTGTTACACCGTCGTACAGGTTAAATGGCGACTCGTGGAACGCGAAATAACGCCGTGTAACCGGGATATCCGGAACGACGGGATAGAGTGTACTGAGCCCATTGAGAAGGCTGATTCCCCCCGCGATGGCAAATCCAACCCACATTCTCTTATTGCGAAAGAAACCTGAGGTCGGGTCGGTCATTTGTAGGGGAAGCTGAATGATTGGGAAGGTTAATCGCTCACGGTCTGCCCATTGCCGACGCAGAATCGAATTCAAACAGAGAAAAATGAAGGCCAAAAGAAGGAATAGTCCTAACCACGCGAGTATGACAGGAATCCACACTTTGAGATGGTGCTTTATGTAGAAGCTTGATTCGCCTAGATAGTACCCTTGCAGTGCCTTTTCATCATCAACAGTCAGCCAGCTGGGAATATAGGACCAGAATAGCGTTTTCCATTCATTTTCTTCAGTCGCGAACCAAAAGCCATGTCCTAAGACAGACAGTACTGCTTGCAGAACGTCACATCCAGCCAGCGTTGTGGTCAGAGAAAGCATCACGTAGAGCAGCAGTAGTTCATCCCGTCGAAGTGCCATGTGCGGCACAAAGACATTGATGAGTCCATTAATGACGAGCGTCCCCATCAGAATGAAAATGACATTTGAAAGTGGCACAACCCATGTTGGAAAGGTGTAGCGTACCAATTCCATCTGGATGAGCAGGTAACAGTTGATTGGAACAACGAGCAGAACAATAAGCGATACGCGCCAGGTCAATCCACGTTGTCGATCGACCGATTGAGATTGTGCTTGTCCCTTCTTCATATTCTAATAGTATGATTTATCGTCCCACCTTGGCGGGCATAGTGCTGAACCCTGATTTCCGAGCTCACATCAACTCTGTCCCGGTTAATGTGATGGGCAGAACATTGTCCTGGGTAAAAAACACAGATCCCATCACAAACGGATTATTCCACATAATTACGAAAACATTTTGACAAGAAATCAGCCAATGCGAGAAGGGGTTCTCTCGTTAGAACAGGTGGGAATAAAGATTGAGAATTAGTAGAAACTGTCTGTTGAACTGAAGCGCGGGTGTCCCCTGAAGCTTGTCGGGTCGTACATCTTACATAATCGGACCAGTCACAAGCGATTTTGATAATTCTCACAAGACAGTGAGGCGGAACCTGAAGCGAGGAAACAGAGGGCAACATGAAAGCTGCTACCCGTCTCTCCATACACACCTCACCATAACCGATTGGGATATTAGTATTCATCGTCCCGCAGCATCGATTTTAAGAATCGAAACACTACAACACCAGTGGCAATTTCACAGCATTGAGTTAAACGAACGGATATTTCTCAGCTGGCGTTTTGAGTTCTCGTGTGAGATTCTCCAATGGGAAACCCCTACTTCCGGTCAACACAGGATGATATTCTTCCGGAATAGTCTTCAAGAATTCTTCATCTGGTTCATACCCCTGATATGGTTGGAACATGGATGGACCGTACCCACCAACAATAAATACACGTTCCTTTCCTGAAGTACAGATTCCGCCCGAATGTACGAGAGATTCGAAAAATAGCAGTGTTGAACCCGCCGGAGCAACCACGTGGTGAATCAGTTTTTCAGGGGATTTCAACGCTACTGCGATGATATCCTCCCTTTTGATGTTACCTAGCTTGTGGCTCCCGAGAATAACGGCCGTTCCCCCGTCCTCATCTCCCAAATTCGTTAGATTCGTAAGTGTTTTGATAAATGGACAGTGGTACAGACCATGCGTCGTGCCACCAAATTCTGGCCGCCAGCCGCCATGGAATCCGTATTGCTGCAGCGTAATTTTATCTGGCGAATAACGAATAACATGGACATCCGACTGTAGCAGTCGGACATGAGTTCCAACGATTTCTTGGGCAAGCCCAACCAAATATGGATTAGTCAGATAATCGAAAAAGCATTCATCGATGTGTGGGAGATTATCGATGCGAAAATAATCTGGTTCGGTTCTGCTATGTGAATTTGCAACAATTCCGAATGGGTACTCACCCGTTTGACGAAAAACACTTTCGATTTCATGGATTTTATCGAGCAACACGGAAACTCGTTCCTCTGACAGCGCTTGTTCGATAACAACGTAACCGCAGACTTCAAGATGCAGACGCTCTACCGGCGTTAAAGCGGGAAACGGCTTCCTAAAGTCTCGCATAATCAGTTCTTTCGTCGTGACTTAAAAATCCGATGTTGAATGTTTTCATTACATCAGGCCATGGCAAAAAATGTTTGGCGATGATAACCAGCCCTCATCATCACATGATCCAGTTTACACGGCTTACTGCCCTAAATCAACAGAAATCGTCAAATCGGAAATCCCAGACACGATTGCCTGACAGACAAGCACCGCTCAAAATTCAAATTCAGTGAATGCGAGCCAACCCCTTGTTAATTGTTCTTTTCTGTGGAAACAATGTCATAATCTGCGGAGACATCAGGAGTGAGAATCGATGGGACTTTGTTAGTAACTTGCTCTTGAGAGAGGAGGAAGCATTCTTGCCGAAGTAGATGAGAAGATTTCCCGCCGATCTCCGGCTTAAGATTGTGAAGGCTTCTTAACAACAATCTGATGGACCTAACACCTTTCTGATTGACATTGGGCATGAAAGCACTATAATATAGACGGTAATGGCAGAAAACAGAGCTGAAAAGATGTTGAGGTAGACTTTGACTCTTCGCGACACAATTTGGGATCTTGTCTGTTTCTTACCTGAGCCGGCGACCTTTCGATACCATACTTTAACTAAACCCTGAGACTATTTAACCCCTCTTGACTACCCCACAAATCGGAACTTCCCCGCGAAACTCCTAAAGAATAAATCTGCTTTATCAGCTTCAATCATTGGTCAAGATCGAGTCTCTAATGGGGGGCTTAGAAATGGAAAATGAATAAGAAGATACATTGGAAATCTTTGCACAAGTTCTCTATCTCATCCAATATAAGGTGGCGTCCTGTAAGTGGCGAAAGATTGTTACTCCTCCACAGGCCATGATACACTAAGCAAAGAACTAGGAGTTGTGTGAAAGTGGGGCAGAGGAAGGGGAGGAGGGCATGATAATGGAGACGCAAAAGGTCTAATTTGTGAACCGCCTGCCAAAGGAGTTAAGCCATGAAAATAGGAATTCTTGGAATCCATAGTAGAAACGCAGAAGCATTAAGAATGACGATCTGCCTCTTTTGTTTTAGCATTGTCAATTGTGTCTTTAGTGATGAAAATCTAGGACTAAACGAAGGTAAGTTGGTGTTCTCAATCCGAGATTCGTATGTGACCCGAGATGGATTTCGGGCCGCAACTGGTACTTTGGAAAAAGGACGTGGACCACAGAAATGGTGGGAGTTCTACCAATCTGACATCTGTACAATAAATCCTGATGGATCGGACTTCCAGAAACTCACTAACGATGGACTGTCTCGCCATCCACGCTGGTCACAAGATCGCACACGGATTGCTTATATTTCCGGAATCGGTATCCACCAATCGCTTTTTGTAATGATGGCAGACGGTCGGCACCCGAAAGAACTGGTCAAAAAACAGTACCATATCCACGAGTATTGGTGGTCTCCAGCCGGTGACGCGATCTTACTAGCTGTCGAAATTGACCGTGCCAAAGATCGGCTCGAAAACTGGGTCGTTAGCATTGACGGTAAGAAGACACAACGATGGCGTAGTGGTCGATTCACCCGGGGGTGGATTCGATGGAATCCAGACGGGAAAAAAGTGAAAACACCGAGAAATCGTTTCATTGATGCAATGCCAGATGATGTCAGTTGGCCAAAGTGGTCGCCTTCGCGAAAACACCTCACATTTATTACAAATGGGGTGCTTGCTATCGCCGATGTCGATGCGATTAGTGCAACCGGATTCTGGGTTTTGCAGAGGAACGAAGTGCCGTGTGAACGGATTGAAGAATGGTCACCTGACGGGAAACAGGTCCTATTTTATCTTCGCAGTGAAATTTGTGTAGCGACAGTCAAACGGGGCAAATTCACATCATATCGAAACTTGAGTCGCTTTAAAGGTAAGGGTGCCACTTGGAGCCCTAACGGTAAGCAAATCGCCTTCATCGGGCAGGACCAACGCGGCCGGCGAACGAGCGAGCTCTATACAATCAATGTAGCAAACGGAGAGATGAGACAGATAACATATACCAACTTCGACTATTTCGATTTGCATTGGCGCTGAAGTTAACAAGAGTGGAACCCAGCGAATTGAACAAATAGTCCACTCCCATTGTGGTAAGTCCCTAGATCATTATGTAACATATTCTCCCCGAACACAGAGGATGAACATGTCAAAATTAATGTTATCGTCAATCTACGGTTAACGATAACATTAGAACAGTTCTAGTTTCTGAGGAAATATGCGGGGCGCTACGATGTGAATATACCTGAAGTTATTCGTGCTCACACAGCCAAAGAATTGAGGATGAGACAGGCCATGTGCCAAAAAGGAAAGCCAAAACGGAATGCCGTACCCAAATTGTCTATCGCCAAAATCTCTGCAAAATATCCCGAATGTTTTCGGTAATGAGGTTACTAATTCTAAGCAGGAGAACTGACAATAGAAGATGACCGACACAATATACCAAGCAGCAATCATTGGCCTCGGATTTATTGGTGGCGCAGATCAGGTCTCCGGTGATAATGTAGGCCAGAAAGTGTCCAATCTTGATGGCACTCACTCAGTCGCCCTCTCGAACCACCCATGCGTTGATCTGGTGGCAGGCAGCAGCCGTGATTTGGGTCGGCGAGAGCGTTTTGCGCGGCGTACCGAGGCGCGAACGTACTCAGATTGGCGTGAATTACTTGCTCAAGAGGAACTCGATATCGTTAGTGTTGCCACATATACTCCGTCCCATGCTGAGATCTCAATTGCGTGTGCTGAGCATGGTGTCCGTGTCATCTACTGCGAAAAAGCGATTGCAACTCGATTATCGGATGCTGAGCGGATGCTTGAAGTGTGCAGAGAAAATGGCGCACTCCTAGTTATCAACCACAATGCCCGATTTAGCCCCAATTGTCGCCGTTTAAGAGATCTTATCCTCGCGAACCAATTAGGTGAACTGACCTCTGCATCGGTCCAGTGGAGCACAGGTCGACTAGGAGGAGTAGGGACGCATGTCATTGATGCCCTTTGCATGTTGACCAGTCGGAGAGTGTTGGCAGTTTCTGGCACCCTCGATTTATCTGGCAGGCCTGATTGTCGTGGACCAAAATTTCGGGATCCAGGCGCCTGGGGTGTCATACAGCTTGAAAACGGGCTTATGGTAACGGTAAATGCACCAGATTATGGTAACGTACCACTACAAATCTGCATTAATGGTACAGCTGGACGGGCAATCACCGACCGGTCGCAAGTCACTATCGACTATGAGAACGACAATGAACAGCAGTGGCCTCCCTCGAATGATGGAAAAACATCAATGGACAGGGCCGTGGGAGAAATAGTTGCTTGGCTTAATGACGGCACACCATTCCCATATGCGGCCGACGAAGCCGCAGGAACGCTAGAAGCCGTCGTTGGTTTTCATGTGTCGCACGCTCGAAACGCAGCATGGGTGGAGTTGCCCTTGCTTGGCGTCGATCGTGACCGTGAAGTGCTCAGTGCTTGATAATAAGGCGATTTTAAGAAAGACAGAAGAACATTGTACGAGGATGACTAAAACCAAGCAATCTTTGTACAATGCAAGTGCCCCCTTAACGTTTCTGAACACTGGCTAAACCGACTTTCGCTATGACAAGTATGTTTTAGCCAGTGTGTTTATACCATAGACAACTAGCAACCATGACCTTATTCGA
>CAYZGU010000016.1:0-160441 GCA_964478165.1 uncultured bacterium
ATGTATCAATCTCACGTGGAAGGTCGGTGTTTGTTCCTGCGCGTCTATCGGCCTACGAGATAGTCAATACCGGAAGCGTCCCGATAGAAGTCGTCTGCTGAATTCCAACCTTGGTCGATTGACAAGACAGGATCGCATTAGACATACTTAGAAGGCGCCTAAAAGCTTGGCTTCGCGTGCTTTCTCCGTGTTCACTAAGCTCAGAAGAACGAGGCCTACGATGAAAAAGATCATCAATGCAATAATCGAGAGCCGCGCAGTTCCCGTAATCTGCCTAATTATTGCAAATGCAAGCGGACCCCAGATTGCTGAAAATTTGCTAAACACAGAGTAGAACCCGTAGAACTCGGCACTCGCTTGCTCAGGAATCATTGATCCGTATAACGAGCGGCTAAGCGCCTGTGAGCCGCCAAGGACAATGCCCACGATGATTCCCAGTACGAAAAATTCAATGGCTGAATGTAGGAAATAGGCGTATGTTACAACAGCACACCACATGACTAGCGATACCATTACAGAATGCTTTGTCCCAATCCTGGTTGCGAGCTTGCTCAATAAGGGTGCGCCCACGGAGCCAACAATCTGCAGGGTCAGAAAGGTTACCATCACCGCAGCGGTTGATAGGTTTAGCTCTTCTGTTCCATAGATGGCCGCTACACTTACGACCGTCTGAATGCCGTCGTTATAGATTGTGAATGCAATCAAAAAGAGCAACAGATGTTTGAAACGTCGTACCTTCCTTACCGTGGCGAATGTCCGCCGAACTCCAGTTGTAACATAAGTTGTGATTCTTGCTAGGGTCTCGTTTGACTCTGAAATGAGTGGCGATGGGGTATCTCCGGGTTCTTTCAGGTACTTCACAGTAAAAATCGTGAATCCTGCCCACCAGATACCGGCCATTGCCATTGCCAGTCGTGTCGCAAGTGACTGATCTATGCCTAGTATGGCATGGCCTTTAATAAGACCTAGCGCCATGGCAAATTGAAGGGCACCACCGACGTATCCATAGGCAACTCCTTTTGCAGATAGCCAATCGAGTTTGTCTTCACTTACAATCTGAGGCAGAAATCCATCATAGAATACGTTTCCACCCACGAACGCGATCTGGCAGATAACAAAGATTAGCGCTGTTTGCCATACATCGCCGGCTTCAGAAAAATATAACAGTGTGGTGGATAGGCTTCCGACATAGGCGAAACACACTAGGAACTTCTTCTTTGCCGAACAGACATCCGATATGGCGCCGAGGACGGGGGTGAAGAGAAAGGATAAAAAAGCAGCAATGGCAACCATATAGCCCCATAGGGAGGTGGCGCTAATAGTGCTGTGCCCAAGCTGGATTCCGTCTGTTCCAACGACAATTCTTGCAAGATATGTCTGTAGTAATGCTCCTGCCACGGTTGTAGCGTATGCCGAATTGGCCCAATCGTACATGCACCAGCCGAAGATAGTTTTCTTTTCGTTTGTAGATTCAGACATTCTCTATTCTCTTGCGTTCGATCTCTTGAGAGTCTGAGTACTTCTATTCATATCACGGTACACATAGCACGAAAGGTACGCGAATTAGAAAGATGGAATTCTGTTTGTGTAGGAGCCACAGCTGACTTCTGAAAACCCATGCCTGCTGGTTTGCTAAGCATAGGAACACTAATAATTCTTCGATTAGGCGTTGAGATTTATCGAAATTTCGGAAAACTCTTCAGTACCATCATCCCAGGCATAGGCCCTTACTTCCTTGATACTTAGATCGCAGACAGAGATTACGATATAAGTGGTGTCAGGATAGTTGGGCGTGCTCCAAGGCTGAGTTGCATCAGATTTGTCTTTCTCTGAGAAGTATGCGTCTTCGTTAGGATGCGAATGGTAGAATGCCTTTATCGATCGGTGTTTGAGATGAGCTTCCTTATGCAGATTGATAAGGTCATCCGGGTCGACTAAGTAGGCTGTACGCGCATCACGGGGATAAGCTTCCGGATCCATTCTGTGACGTTCGTTCTGGATGTTTGTGCAACGGCGCACGTATTCCAGACTGTCGTCGCTTAAAATTGCGCCGCAGCACTCATAAGGAAACTCTTCTTTCGCATGGCAAAGTATCTCTTCTGCCGTATCTTGCTCCAAACTAAACACATCAATTCCTCCCAGGAAGAGACGAAGAGCGGAGAGGCATAACGTCCTGAGCCTAAGTGCTCTGTGCCGCGTGAGCGTGAATTTGCGAGTACATTCTCAAGCGTCTAACGGTCGGCACTATTTTGGCGGAACCACCTGCAATCGCCGGAATTATGGAAATTTCATCCCCGTCTGTGACAACGGTTGACTTTCCGTCTAAAAACCGAATATCTTCATCGTTGAGGTAAATGTTAACAAAACGCCGAACGTTACCAGACTCATCGCAGATTCGCTCCTTAATGCCGGAATAGTTTGCTTCAAGATTGTCGATAATATTCTCAATATCCGACCCGGAAACCTCAATTTCCGGCAAGTCGTTTGTTAGCTTTCTTAACGGGGTTGGAATGCGAACGGTAACAGCCATGAATTTAGTTCCCTTCTTTCTTATTTGATTTGTTAAATAGCAAAGTGCAAACCACACTCTTTGGCGTTATCAGTGGAAACTCCGTTTTGCCACCGCCATCGACCTGCACGCTTCGGTTCCTCTGGGCTAATTCGGGTAGTACAGATAACGCATCCGAGTGATTCAAAATAAGCGCCATGAGCATCTGGTTTGAGAAGGGGATTTACTGGAACGTCGTTCTCTCGAACGAATTTCCACACCTTGTTCTCGTTCCAATCGACTAAGGGGCTAACTTTTAGAATAGAACGCCCCTTGTGGTCTATTATTTCTGCGCGCGGTACATGTTCTCTGTGCGCGGACTGGTCTCGACGCAGTCCTGTAAACCATACATCCAATGTGTCCAATAGCCGTTGCATTGGTTTGACTTTTCTGATGTTACAGCAGTAGTTCTGTTTCTGTTTACTATCGAAAAAGAGGTGTTCCCCATGTTTTGTGACCATCAGTTCTACCTCTTGTCGGTCCGGCTTAATTCGTTCAATGCATATGTTGTAACGTTTCTCTATGTTCTCAAAGAACTCATAGGTTTCTGGAAATAAGCGGAGCGTATCAAGGGTAGACACGCGGAAAGGAAATTGATGTTCATGGGCGAGATGAATGAGAATCATTCCAGATAACTGGCCGCTTGTGACAATCGCAGCGCGGTCTTCAAAACGCTTGAACAGCGAAACAAGAATCTCCCGTGGATTATCAATTGAGTTAATCTGGTGACACAGGTTCTCGGTTATGAAATTTTGCGGCTCAACAGATTTAGTCACCCGATATCCTCATTCTTTGTCTGATGTCTCGAACTTGGTTTAGAACCACGAATGCGGCTTGGCCGTCGAACAAACAAGCTAGGTATGTGGGTTCAAACTCACGGTATGGCGTCCAAGACATCTGATTTGGTCTCAAAGTATTGGCTTAAGCTGAAGTAGCGCTCTCCCGTGTCGGGAAGAATTGTGACGACCGTCTTATCAGGTCCAAGGTCTTTAGCTACTCTCAATGCCGCGTGAACATTGGCTCCGGACGACATGCCGACTAGTAGGCCTTCGGTCTGTGAAATGTGCTTCATCGTGTGGTATGCGTCGTCGTCCGTGACGGTCAACACCTCATCGATAATGTCAACATTTAGAATTTCTGGTATGATTCCAGCGCCTATACCGTCGATGCGGGTGGGACCAGGATTGCCACCCGAAAGGACTGGCGAGATGCTCGGTTCGACAGCGATAATCTGCACATCAGGGTATTGTGACTTAAGAACTTCTCCTACTCCCGTCAATGTGCCTCCTGTACCCACGCCAGCTACGAAAACATCGACGGGACGCCTTAGTCTGTCCAGGATCTCAGGAGCTGTGGTAAGTCGATGGATTTCTGCATTTGCAGGATTCGAAAATTGGTTTGGCATAAAGTGCTTTGGTTTGTGGCGCATAATGTCCTCGGCTTCCCAAATCGCGCCGGCCATTCCAGCATTTTCGGGTGTTAGAATAATCTTCGCACCAAAGGCGGATAACAGAGTGTACTTTTCCCGACTAACGTTTTCCGGCATGGTTAAAACAACTTTATAACCACTGGCGATTCCGACGGCTGAAATCCCAAGGCCTGTGTTCCCAGCTGTGGGCTCAACAATTGTATACCCGGGTTTAAGTTTGCCGCGGGCTTCGCCGTCTACTATCATTGCATGTGCTATTCGGTCTTTGATACTCCCACAAGGGTTGTATGATTCGAGTTTTGCAACGACTGCTGCGCCATCCTTTCCGGCCAGACGACTGAGCCGGATTAGTGGAGTGTTTCCAATGAGATCGACAATATTACGAGCAGGTTTCATGTCAAATTGAAAATGAAATGGTGTGTGCAGGTTGCGACAGCCGTCTAAACCTACGAGCTTGGGAACAAAGCTCGTGCAGTGTCTTTTCGTTTAGAACGTCAGAGATACCGGCTTCGAGTTCCTGTAGCAAACCTGCCATACAGTGGTTAGTGGCCTCACATTGTGAGGAGGCTACAAAGCTCTTAGCAAAACTGACGGGGCCCTCCACCGCCTCAAAGATGTCTCCGATTCGTATTTTCTCTGGAGGCACACTCAGCCGGTATCCGCCATCGGGACCACGTCGGCTCATAGTCAAGCCAGATTGTTTGAGTTGAAGTAGAAGCTTTTCAAGAAAAGGACACGAAATCCCATGTTTTTCCGCAAGGTGGGCAACCGAAACAAATTGTTTAGGATATTGAAGGGCCAACTCCAGCATAGCCACAACTACATACTTCAATCGAGCGGATAGACGCATCTTACACCCTTAACTAAGAAACATGACTAGATTGGTTGCATTTTATTCTAATATACATAACCTAATAAAGTCAAACATAATTTCGGTCAGATACGATGGAAGCTTTTTGGAAGGGCGACAATGGGCGGTGCAAACGGCACGAGTCCGATGCTGGGACGAAATTGTGAATCGCGGCAGTGGTAGCCAAACGTACTCAAGATTGCGCTGACGACTTCGGTTTCGTTCTTAACGACGTTAAGTTCTCACATAACACACTCGACCGGATACAACAGTAAGAATGTTTCCCGATGCGGAATCGATAATCTGTTCAGGGACCTTGCGGGCGTCGTTTGGAATCGATAACGCGATAAGATCCGCCTGCCAGCCTGGCCGTAGCACCCCAGTGCGAGTCAACGATAAGGCCTTTGCGCCGTTGAGAGTAACAAGATTGAACATGGATTCGGGTGAAATCGTTTTGTGTGTGTTCGCAAGAAACTTCAGTTCATCGAGCATGCTCAGTGACCAATTACTCGCTAAACTGTCTGTCCCGATTGCGACGTTAACGCCACTCGTAAGAAGATTGGGCACGGGATGGGCCGTGTGGTCGAAGAGATGATGAGTTCGCGGACAGAAGACGACCGAGACAGCATTGCCGCGAAGGATTAGGACGTCATTCTCTGTGAGATAGTTGCAATGGGCGATTATTGGATTAACCGCTAAAACACCTAAATCTCTCAGATATTCCACCGGTGAACACTTAGGAGGTGTCCAGCACTCAAGTGAGATTCCTAAAGAGTTTAATAGTTCTACAAAGATGCCTGTGCCTGACATCAGGAATTCGCGTTCCTCGGCCGTTTCCGCAAGGTGTGTACACAATGATAGTTGGCGTTCCCGAGCGAGCTGGACGCAGTGTCTATAGAGTGCTTCGGAGGTTGAGTAGGGAGCGTGAGGAGAAATACCAGGGGTAAAGAGGGGATCACGCGGTGGTGCTGATGCGAGATGTTCGTCAATCCGGCTAAGGCCAATCTGAGTCCGTTGAGCCGAAAAGCCAGTTGTTTCGAAGAAGAGGACAGCGCGGATTGGAGAGTCCTTGTGTCGGTGAGAGGGAACTCCGATGGACTGAATGTCACCAATCGAAGTCGTTCCAGCCTCCAGACTCATTTCGATTCCACGCGCAATGGCAGAATCTACTTGTTCCTGAGTCAAAGTTTTGCTACCTATCAGCTCTAGAATCCAGTTCTTGAATTGGTTTGTGTTGTGGATTAACTCAGAATGATTCGTGAGCTCTAGGTGTGTGTGGGCATTCACAAATCCAGGCATAATAAGCGATTCTCCCATATCGCGAACCGGCAAAGAATTACCTTTTCGAATCGTTTGATACTTTCCTACATCAACAATCTGTGAACCGTCAATTACAATAGCACCATTCTCGATAAGCAATTCGCTATGCGGCATGAGATATTTTGCGCGTAAAATCATCGGTGGGGACGCATGGGCTGAATTAAGCATCGTTTTCGTTGTTTCAACGCATTGGGACAATGGTGGCATAAAATTTCGAGAGGTACTCGATAGTGATAGTTAGCCGTCCTATTCTCGTTTGGTCTTTAGGGGCATTGAATTAGAAGATAAAGACGTTGTGTTTCGTTCGCTTAGAACTCTCAAGTCTTCGTAGCTATCAGGAACAAGTGTTGCCGGCGTTACCGGTGTGCTGCGGATTGAATGCTTTTGGAGACCGTGCGCACGGTCAAACTGTGATGGTGGTTCAACACTGAGGTTCACTGTCGTGAGCGATGGGTCGTTGTCGATAACTGAAAACGAGCATCAGTGAGAAAAAATGTGTCTTCCGAGTTGGGCTACCGAGCTACGATCTGCAAAAAGTGAAGGCGTCAGTTTAATCTGACTATGCTTCAGGATAGCCTAACAGGTTGAATTAGAAAAATCAACCCAGAAGTGTGCACGCAGCGCAGCGTATTGCTGAAAACCAGGACCCTAATCTGGGAGCACTTAGTGAATGTGAGCAGCTTGGCGCGGTTGTCGATGGATTGAGGCTTACACTAATACAACACAGTCGGGTCGTACTTATCGCACGTTCTAGTGCATCGATGTTTCGCAAAATGATGTGTCGGGTAAACCACCAGACTCCAATCATCATGTGACGTGTTCTTCTAGGTGATTAGTCATGAAATTCGAGGGCCAAGTTATGTCCGTTTTCTGCGTTCCTCCACTGCTGCTAGGTCAATTTAGGCGTTGTTTGAACGTGTAACCGCCTGCCATTCACGCCAGACGTTTACACCAACGCAGAACCCGAAGACAGGGGCAAGTAGGCTACTCGTGAAACTTGGCACTGCCTCTTGCGGAAACATCATTCCAGAAAGCGGGCCGGCGGTTAAAGTGTGCGAAATGAGCACAAATTGAATAGCTTGCTTCCTGGCGGTGCGTTGGACGATACATAAACTTCGTGAGTTTTTCCTGGTGGACATAATTCGTGACTGTGATGAGATAATTTGAGACGAGTGGATTCGCGGTTCTTGTTTCGTTTCATCTCGAAAACCAATGTTCTTTCGACAGTGCTGTGTGGGACATGGAACCAGTTAGCGCAGCGGCAATATCGCTCGGTGGTTTGATCCTTAATTTCGAGCCACAACCAACCTTGCAGAAGCGTATGTGCTTCTCCATAATCGCGGCAGCGCGGCTGCGGATTGAAGTATTACTTTACTAATAATCCGCCCACTGTCCATACATTGTCGATCATGTCGTCCACACCGTATGAGCTTGCCACCACTGTGGCGCGTTGGCCCACAGTGGTGGCAAGCTCTGCGATAACTTGTGCCGCAGTGGACGTGTCCTTGCGTTGAACGTTATTCTTAGCATGGTATCGAATCTAGATAAATCAAATGTGTTGCGCCAAGGATATACGTGTGCACAAGTGCCTCTGGCCCCCGTTTCTCATTTCGGTTCTGTGGGTAATCGTTTGCCGGAACATTTCGCATAGGTTTTGGCATTATGCCAGTTGATGCCCACTACACGAAGATAAGATAGGCGAGCGAGACTCTCTCTTTCGGAGCAGTGAGCGGCGCTGGGGTAATCAGAATCCCGTATGAAGATTTCGTGCACTGGATTTGTCACAGTCTATCAATCAATATTGTAGCCGACTAAGCGTACTGAAGTGGATTGGAGATGCACCCGTCCTGACATGCTTCGAATCTTGTACGTCCGTACCATTAGGATGGTACGAAGTCTGAAGCCATGATGAATGTACCTACGCGGATTAGAACCGAAGTGGAAGAGAGCTTCCCGGAGCTATTGGGGAGTTGTCTCATTGGCGGAGTGTCCAATCTCTGGTGGCATACTTCGATTTCGCGAGAAATTCAGCGGTTCTAATTTCCGCGGCCGAAAGTTCGGCTGAAACTAGATTAATCTGCGACACAGTTTCGAAGCCGAAAATAACAGCCTGCACGAGCTCCGAACGCTCTATTGAAGGCATCGCATCCGAGTTTATGCCCGTCGATTTTCGCAGAAATTCGGATTCGGAATTAGTTCCGTGTGAAGTGAGAGCCAAGATGTGATGCGGTGGCATACGCACCGCGATATAGCCTTGGTACATTGCCGCGAATCGGTTTCGTCGTTGTGATACACCCGCAATCTTTCTTCCATTCAGCATCATGTCATTCTCGGCGGCATTTGTAAGGCACGTGTTGGCTCCGTCGGCGATGGGTTTTGCCTTGCTACCATGGCGCTCAGCGGGGATTCGGAGTTGGTGAAAAGCGGCAAAGAGACAATCAGCAATCCATCGATAGGAAGAGGACAGATCTGCGCGAATCAATACCGTGTCTCGAGGCGCAATTATGGAGTAGGTCAAGTCCCAACCGTGAATAACGATGCCTCCTCCCGTAATGCGGCGTACGAGTTCTACCTCTTCGTCGGCGCACCTGTAAGTGTCGAGTTGTGAGGCCACCTGTTGAAAATATCCAAAACTAAAAGATGGTTGATTCCAATCGTAAAATCGCAGGGTGGGTTGAGGCTGGGATTCCTGTTGCAGAAGAATCGCCTCATCGATTGCCATGTTTGTGGCGGCATCGCGTTTGCCTGTGTCTAGAAGGCGCCAGTTTTTGTTCATAGCGTGTCCTGAGTCGAAAGTTAAGCCCGCGGGTGCTAGGTATACTCTGAAAATATCATGTCGATGCGCAAGCGCATATGGACGAAACTGGGGAGTGCCATTTGGACAAATGGTCTAATCAAACGATTGAGGACGATTGAGTTTGCCTTTCTTCCAGACTCGACGATTTAAGAAGAATGAGAGCGAACATCGAACTATACAGATGGACGCCTGTCCTGATGGAGAGCATCGTGAATGAGGTGTTCTTGGAAGATTGAATGGCACCTCCTTAGGACTTCAACATGCTCAAACTGAGCTTCCCTAGTTACAGAAGGGCGATTAAATCAAGGTTACTATCTACGGCCGCGCTCTTGTGTGTAATAGATTTTATGAGCCAAGTTGAGATTTGTCAAGCGTGTGTTTCCCTCTGGTCCCCATTTTTCACTTTATTTCAAGATTTAGTTAGGGTACAATATTCAATTATCACGGTCCTAGTTGCTAATTAGTGTAGAACGTTTCGATTAACTATGGTGGATGGAATGGCTGTGCTCACAATGACACATATGTAGTGAGTTCCGTGCTGCATGTACGTCAGCCATTGTTCCAGTTGCATTATTGGCTAGGAGAACGAAGATGAACGTCGAAGAATTGAGAGGAAAAACCGTCGCGGCAGCCGTCTCAGGGGGGCTCGATAGCTGCACGATTACAAGATGGTTGTCAGATTATGACGTAAGCGTTGTATGTTTCACTGCGGATCTCGGTCAGCCCGATGAGAAGGGAAGTGAGCAGATTAGTAAGCGGATGCTAGCCTCCGGTGCAAAAGAATCCATAATTGTTGATGCAAAAGATGCCCTTGCACTGGTTGGATTCACCCTCATACAAAGCCAAGCTGTATATGAGGGTGGATATTGGAATACAACGGGAATAGCTCGGCATGTTACGGTAGCCGCAATCCTTCCGGAAATGGAGGCACGTGGCATTGATATCCTTGCTCACGGATGCACCGGGCGAGGCAATGATCAAGTACGTTTTCAACTTGCGGCCAATATGCTGAATCCGCGAGTCGCGGTATACGCGCCATGGCGAGATTCGGCGTTCTTAGAACAGTTTGGCGGTAGGAAGGAAATGATCGACTTCTGTAATGCGCGTGAATTGCCAATTGTTGCCACCCATGAAAAGCCATATTCGACTGATGCCAATCTCCTCGGATTAACTCATGAAGCCGGTAGATTAGAGTCGCTGAAGACGCCTACTAGTTTCATCACACCAGGGATGGGAGTGCACCCTCAACAAGCTCCGAATTCGCCAGAGCAGTTTTCCGTAGCGTTTGCGGGAGGATTGCCGATAGAAATCAACGGAAATTCGGTTACCCCCGTACAAGCGATTTTGGAGGCAAATCAGATCGCCGGTAGGAATGGCGTTGGAATAGGGATTCACGCCGTTGAGAACCGATTTGTAGGTATTAAAAGTCGGGGCATCTATGAATCGCCCGGTATGGAATTGCTCGGAAGGTGCTACGAATATTTGCTTCAGCTTATCCTTGATAGGCGCGCACGACGTCTTTTTAATCGGGTTTCGAGTGAAATCGCGGAGCAAATCTATCAAGGATATTGGTTTGACCCAACAACAAGATCCCTATTGGAGTCAGTGGCACCGTTCTCCCGATTAGCACAGGGTCTCATCACCGTGGAGGTCTACAAAGGAAACGTCTCTTTTTGTGAGGCGAATGATGTTCCTCATTCACTCTATTCTGAGGAAACAGCCTCGATGGAATCGGTTGGAGACTTTGATCACAAAGATTCAGAAGGTTTTCTATCGGTCCTTGGCGTGGGCGCGAGGGCAGTTGCTGTGCGAGAACAGACCGAGTAAGGAAAGTACGTCCGCTAGTGCGGCTAATAATTTCTGAATTCCCGGTGAAGTGCGGGTAGAGAATACGAATGCATCGCACAGAGAATCGCGCAGGTTTGTTTGCGTGCTAGGAATCTTGTCGAGTCATTAACGTTATCATCTCCATATTGAATTGTGGTCGGTTCAAAGTGGAGAGCGCATTGATGCTAGTGCAAGACCCTTCAACTTGCTGTTTGAGATTGGGCGCGTCTGAGACAACAAGCAGAACGTATGCATGATTCTAGCTCGTTAAGCGCGAGCAAAGGCTCCGACGTTTAATTGTTGTCTACATTGACTCGCCATGGGACTGGCGGTTTTCATCTGGCTACCATTGGATTCTCTATGATTAACCCAGGCCCCCAGCCTCTGGGACTATATGAGCGCATGGGTTGGAAATAGAGAATCCAATCTGTCCAAGTGTTACCATTTCCAGGACTGGTTAGGTAAACTCCTAATAACCAAGAGCCTTTGCCGTTTCATCGATGCTATCTTTTAGTACTTCGACCGCCCACAATATCTCTGATTCATTAATTGTGAAAGGTGGGCTAATGGCGATGTGATCTCCGTTTACTCCGTCGATTATGCCCGGTGCACCAGGCATAACTAGAAGTCCCCTATCGAATGCGGAATTGACAACCATTGTCGTTACGTGCTTCGACGCAGGGAATGGCGCGCGTTGTTTCTTATCCGCAACGAATTCGACGCCAATAAGGAGCCCTTTGCCGCGAATCTCTCCCACGATTGGTAGGTGTTGAAGGTCGTATAGTTTCTCCAGCATTAGTTCGCCCATTCGTGCACATTGTGGGACGAGGCTATGCTTTTGAATGTAGCGCTGAACGGCGAGCGCTACCGCGCAGGACAATGGATTTCCCCCATAGGTATGTCCATGTACAAATCCGGTGGGATCGTTGTGGATAGCGTTGTAGATTTTCTCGTGAACAATTGTTGCCGCAATTGGAGTATAACCACTGCTTAATCCCTTTCCTGTAGCCATGATGTCAGGCGTGACATCCCAGTGGTCAATCCCAAAGTTTAAGCCTGTTCGTCCGTATCCGGTTACCACTTCATCAACAATCAGGAGTATGTCATGGCGGTCGCAGATCTCCCGAATCCTTGGGAAATAATCTGGAGGCGGAGTAGCACCTGCGGCAGACGTGCCAAGAATCGGCTCGGCGATGAAAGCCGAAATATATTGGCTTCCTTCTTGATTAATCACTCGTTCTAGTTCCTCAGCGCATCTGAGATGACAGTCAGGATGAGTGTCATCGTATGGACAGCGGTGACAGAATGGTGGGGGAATGTGCGGAAAATCCAGCAGATAGGGTACATAATCCTCTCGCCACGCTGTCCGTCCGGACAAAGAGAGCGCGCCAAGTGTGTTGCCGTGCCAACTTTGCCACCGGGAAATCACTTTGTATTTTTGCGGATTTCCTGTTTCGATGTGATATTTGCGTGCCATTTTTACTGCAGATTCTGTGGCTTCAGACCCTCCCGAGATGAAAAACACTTTAGTAAGAAGCTCTGGTGTCAGTTGGACGATTTGTTCAGCGAGCTCAACCTGGGCCTGTGTGAGAAAACGTCCATATGTGAAGCACACTTTGTTCGCCTGTTGCTGCATCGCATCGATTACTTCCTTAACACCATGACCTATGCTAACCACATGAACTCCGGCAGCAGCGTCGAGATACCGTTTTCCATCTGTGTCAAAAAGATAAACGCCTTGTCCATGTGTGATGTATTTCCATTCCTTCTTAACAGTCCTGTGAAGGATAAAAGCTTCATTCTGCTTAATAGGCATGGTTTGTCCTTGGGTGTGCTCGGCGTGTTCACCAAGTTGGACGCGCATTCCGAACAGAGAGAATAGTTAGATGGTAATTGATTGAATCCCTAACGACTTATTTGAGGATAGTTCGCAAAGTGGGAGTGTCGATGTTTCCACCGCTCATTACCATAACTACGTTCTGATTCGCCAATTCACTTTGGAGTTTCTGTGCGGCGGCAAGAGTGGTAGCGCCGCTTGGTTCTGCCAAATTGTGTGTGTAGCGGAGCGCCATTCGGACTCCTTCTCGAATTTCTTCTTCGCTCAGCAAGACGATTTGATGCATCGTGTCCTTGAGTATTGTAAGTGGAAGGCTAAACGGCATGCGTGTCGCTAGTCCTTCGGCGATCGTTTCACATGAGTCGGTTTCAATGACTTTTCCGGCGTTCCATGACAGATAAAATGCTGGAGCATTCTCCGCCTGTACACCAATAATCTTTGTTTTAGGATTAATCTTACGACTTACCGTGATTGTTCCGCAGCAGCCGCTACCGCCACCGATTGGTACAATGATTACGTCGGCGTCAGAAAGCTTGTCAAAAATTTCGAGCGCGTATGTTCCGATTCCATGGAAAAGAGAGGGTTCGGTGCATGGATTTACATAGTAGAGACCGCGTTCAGCTTGCAATTGCTCGCAGAATTGACGGGCTTCATCAAAATCAGCGCCATGTTCAATGAGTTCAGCACCGTAGGCGCGAATTGCGCTGTTTTTCTCAGGATTATTTCCGTGCGGGACGACGATTGTTGTATGAACGGAGAACATCTTACCTGCGTACGCGATGGATGCACCATGATTTCCGCGTGTTGCGGTGATCACGCCTCGCCGTTTTTGCTCGTACTCAAGCTGGTGCATGAAGTTTAAGCCACCTCGAACCTTGAAGCTTCCAGTTGGAAGATGGTTTTCATGCTTGACATGCGCATTGAATCCTAAGAATTCAGACAGCTCAGGATATCCCACTAGCGGAGTCGGATTAAAGAACTGCTGTAGAACGTTACCTGCTGCCTTCACACCTTCAAATGTAATAGAAGTCAATCTAATTCTCCCTTGTTAACCACACCCCAATTTTGATACAATCATAACAGGGAGTTCTATTACTGTCAACCCCACCGTATGTGTGATGAGACCGCGATGGTATCTTAAAAAGAGGGTGCCAAGTTGGGAGAAGATTTTCGCGCTCTGCTGTTGAACCGTAATTGCGTGTGTTTTCATCTTGACTTCGATCGATATCCTGCGCGCAGTTTCTGGGTCCGCGCCGTCATGATGTAGCACGCGTATTATAAGCTCGGATGATTCAAACTCAATCTCAATTTTGAAGATAGATTGGTTATTCTATGGAATGGCACACACAGGGGTGTGGTGTTGGTTTCCTTATGACCGCTCATCCTTTCCTGATTCAGAGGGCAAAGAAACTCACGGTTTTGTGATGTTCAACCAGATTGTCACTTAATCTATGTTTCTTGACAGTGTGTCAAATCAGTGTTTGTTAATTATTCGTGATAAGGATAATATTTTCGAAAATGACGGAAAATATTGGTAGAGTGACTGATGACCGTAGTAGCGATATGGGAACTGCCAATGGGTGAGATGGCGCGCGTGGCAATACGTGGACGCGCCAGGACGATGAATGGTGACAGGTTAAGCAAACGTGATGTTCAGGAATCTGTCAGCCGAGAGAGCAAAAGTACACCCCCTAGTACACACGACTCTTGCGGCGTTTCCTGACAGAGGATATCCATTTAATCTGCAAACGCAACAGGCGCTGTCTGAGCCCTTATAGAGTTGGTTGGCACAAATGCACAAGTGAATCGGTTTACAGCGCGTTTGGAGTTGCAAAGTTCCTCGACGCGTGCTAAACTTTCATCAGTGGTTTTTCGAAGACTAAACTAACGTCTGTTCGTTTTTCCTGAAGGGAGGCGGAAATGCATGCGCAAACATTGTCCATGCCGATTTCTATCCTGAATCCAAAACAGCCCTGTTGCGTTGAGATTGGCACCCGTGTTAGCCGCGCGGTTGAATTAATGCAAGATGGTAAATTTGGATGCCTCTTAGTAGTTGATTCGCGGAGGCAGCTTGTGGGAATTGTCACGGAACGAGATGTTCTCGTGCACATCTTTGGAAGGCGTGTAGATGCAGAAAATACTATCGTTGATGATGTTATGACGCCGAATCCTGAAGCACTTTGTTCAAGCGATCCGATTGCATTCGCGTTAAATCATATGCATCTGGGCCGTTATCGTCACGTGCCTCTGGTCACAGTCGATCGTCAGGAAGGGGATTATTGCCCAGTTGGCATTGTGTCAACCAAGGACATTATGAATTACGTTGCAACCTTTTTGGCGAATGGAGAGGAGGAATAAGCTGTGCTATACAAGGATGTGGTCGATGAGGAATTGGCTATCATTGCAGAATTGCAAGCTGAAGCCCCAAATCCGTCTACGGCGAACGAGGTTCAGGTGCCGTTGGAGTCTTTGATGCATACTCCGCCTACGGTCCCGATGGACACAAACATAGAAGTGGCGATAGATTTAATGCTTAGCTGTAATACTGGTTATGTGCTGGTCGTCTCCGATGATGAACTTGTGGGAATTTTCACTGAACGGGATGTGCTAGTAAAGGTTCCGAACGATGTTTCGGGTGGCTTGCCAGAGCTCCCAGTTTCCGATTTCATGAAGGCTAAGCCGCAAACGGCGAGTGCGCAGCATTCTCTCGATAAAGCGATACTTTACATGGCGAAAGGAGGATACCGACATCTGCCTATCATAGATGCTGAGAATCGTCCTGTTGGCGTGGTGTCCGTTCGGGACATTATTTCCCACCTCGTTGAACATTTTCCTCAGGATGTACTCACGTTACCTCCAGCACCGATTCGTAGCGCGATGAAAGCACGGGAGGGGGCATAAGAGAATAGCTGACCATGTGCAATGTCTCTGTGGGACGTGCGCAGACATACTAGACCGGCCGGTTCAAAAGGCCGGCGGCACAGAATCCAATTTGTGCTGAAGAGTTTGAAGAAGAGGAGGTGTGATGAACAAAAGTGCAACATCTGTGCAGGACGCTACCATCCTATTTGCGGGGGACTCTGGGGATGGGTCGCAGACCATCGGCACGCAAATGACCGAAGCTTCTGCAATGGCGGGAAATGACGTGTCCACACTCCCGGACTATCCTGCTGAGATTCGAGCCCCGGCGGGCTCACTGGCCGGTATATCAGGATTCCAATTACACTTTTCTAGCGAAAATATTTATACGGCGGGTGATATGTGTGACGTGCTGGTGGCGATGAACCCAGCGGCACTGAGGGTAAATGTAGAAAATTTGAAAGCGAATGGTATTCTAATCGTCAATTCAAATAATTTTGCCGCGCGAAATCTCAAATTGGCTGGTTATGATACGAATCCCCTAGAAGATGGTTCGTTGGTCCCATACCAGGTATTTGCTGTAGAACTAACCAGGTTGACAAGGGAAGCCCTCAAAGTAACAAGTCTTTCTCAACGCGAGATTGATCGATGCAAGAATTTCTTTGCAGTCGGAATGGTCTGTTGGTTGTATAATCGCCCGATGGATTACACATTGAAATTCATCGCAGACAAGTATAGCGCGAAACCCGAATATGTTGAGGCGAACACACTTGCTCTCAAGGCTGGCAACGTGTATTGCGAAGCGACAGAACAGTTCGCAACTTCTTACGAAGTCCAGCCAGCTAAATTCCCCCCTGGAACTTATCGCAACATTGAAGGAAATATGGGCACAGCCCTTGGACTGATCGCCGCGTCAAAGAAATCTGGATTGCAGCTCGTTTATGGGAGTTATCCGATTACCCCGGCGAGTAGCATTCTGCACACATTGTCAGATCACAAGGACTTTGGCGTGGTTACCATGCAGATGGAGGACGAGATTGCCGCTGTCGGTGTTGCTATTGGTGCAGCCTTTAGTGGCTCATTGGGCGTGACTGGTAGCAGTGGTCCAGGACTTGCCCTGAAGTCAGAAGCAATAAATCTTGCCATGGTTGCGGAGTTGCCCCTCGTCGTTTGTAACATACAGCGCGCGGGTCCTTCGACTGGAATGCCTACCAAGACGGAGCAGGCGGATTTGTTGCAAATGTATTATGGACGGAATGGAGAATCCCCTATTCCCATTATTGCCGCGTCACGCCCATCGGATTGTTTCGAGGCAGTGTATGAAGCCTGTCGTGTTGCGATTAAATACATGACACCGGTGATTTTTATGTCCGATCTTTGTGTGGCTTTTGGCGCGGAGCCTTGGCTTATTCCGAGTGTGTCCGACCTGGGTTCGATTGACGTACATTTTCAGACGGAATGTGATGGGTTCTATCCCTACCTACGAGATGATGCGACTCTGGCTCGGCCGTGGGTTAAGCCCGGAACGCCCGGTTTAGAACATCGCATTGGTGGTCTAGAAAAGGAAAACATCTCTGGAAATGTTAGTTACGATGCAGAGAATCATGAGAAGATGACGAAGCTCAGAGCGCAAAAGGTTGCGCGTGTTGCTGACGATATTCCTGATACCGAAATCTTTGGGGTTACGGAAGGGGATTTGCTCATCCTGAGTTGGGGGGGCACATATGGTGCAGTTCGAACGGCCGTCGAGCATAAACGGAAAGAGGGTATGTCAGTATCGCACGTGCACTTGCGATACCTAAATCCATTTCCGGGCGATTTGGGTTCTATTCTAAAACGTTTTAAGCAGGTGCTCATTCCTGAGCTCAATCTGGGTCAGCTCCGTAGTCTCGTGCGAGCCGAGTATCTAGTAGCAGCGGTCGGCCTAAATAAGGTTCAGGGCCAACCTTTTCAGGTGTCCGAAATTATGTTAAAGATTGATAAATTGGTAAAAGGTGGTGTATGAAAAGCGAAATGTTTTCTCAGGTTCCTACAGCCGATTCGATTTTGACCAAGAAGCACTTTGAATCCGACCAAGATGTTCGATGGTGTCCGGGCTGCGGCGATTACTCAATTCTCGCTCAAACTCAGCGAATTCTTCCTGAGCTAGGTATTCCTAAAGAAGATCTTGTCTTTATTTCAGGGATTGGTTGCTCCAGCCGATTTCCTTATTACATGAACACATATGGTTTTCATACAATCCACGGGCGAGCACCCACTATCGCTGCTGGTGTCAAGGCTGCCAATCCGGACCTGTCCGTATGGGTAATCACCGGGGATGGAGATGCTCTCTCCATCGGCGGTAATCACTTCATTCACATGATGCGTCGTAATTTGGATATCAACGTACTGCTGTTTAATAACCGTATCTACGGCTTAACGAAGGGACAATATTCTCCCACCTCCGAGCAAGGGAAGTTGACCTATTCGTCTCCTATGGGCTCAATTGAGCAGCCATTCAATACCATTAGCCTCGCTTTGGCCTCCAGAGTCACATTCGTTGCTCGTTCGCTCGACAGAGATCCAGATCACCTACGTGGAGTTATCAAAGCTGCGTTTGAACATAAGGGGACGTCATTTGTTGAGATATATCAGAACTGCAATGTCTACAACGACGGTGCTTTCTCATCGTACACCGACAAGGAGACAAAGCTTGATAACACCATTACCTTGAAACACGGTGAACCGCTAGTGTTTGGTAGGGATCGCGATAAGGGAATCCGCCTGAATGAGTTGGGACCAGAGGTTGTTTCACTTGTAGATGGGAAGTCCAGCGTAGAGGATCTGATGGTGCATGATCAAACCGCTGAAAACCCAACCCTTGCATACTTTCTTGCTCGCATGACTGACATGGAAGAGATACCGACCCCTATGGGTATCTTCCGCGCTTCCGAACAGCCTTGCTATGAAGAGTTGATGTATCAACAGATTCGTACTGCCAAGCGCAATCGGGGAGAAGGTGATTTGGAAGCACTGCTCAGTTCAGGCGATACCTGGGTTGTTGAATGACAGGCTTCGTATTGTCCCATTAGCTATGACGGTTTAGAAAAGCACAAATTGTCGATTTTATATGTTCGAGAAATTCGTTCCGCTATGGCAGGATGTTCCAAACGTCTGCCGTGGTCCAGTTGTACAACATTCGCTTTAATCCTTCACCTGTCGTACAACCCGACTCTCCAAACACGTCAGAAAATGCCGTTTTACCAATTTTGTCTTGTGACCAAGTTAGTTGTGACGCGTCTTTGACGTATTGCGGATTTTGCTGCCGCGAACGGTCATCACTTACGACTAATTGGATTCGGACTGCTAAACAGTTTTCCCCTCTTAAACATTTCGAGAGGATTCAGCTCCTTCAACTCATTGCACGAACTATGGACATCGTACTGCTAACCTTCAAAAAACAGCTGACGCCTATCGCTCGCTTAGTTGCGGTTGTGATTCTAACGGGTTGTAGCACCGGATGCAATTCGTCACATTCTGAAACTGGTGTACTTGTCGCGATATTATTTGCAATGTTTGTTACACCATTATTGGCTGGCGCCGTTCCCCTCCTTGGTATTCGAACCCACAAGGATTTCCTGCGGTGGGCGACCAGTGTTGCGGCGGGTTTTCTCATCGCGTCAGCGCTGCTCGTAGCCGTGCCTGAGGGATTTGAACTGGTGTCAGGCGAGAAGAACGCTCGTGACACTGTGCATTCGCATGAGAAGGACGTGAGCCAAAGAAGGAGCGAAGCTGATGTCGTTCATGTTCTAGAAGATAAGGCAGAGAGCGGTGACAAACGAGTTGGAATTAGATTTCACTTGGCCCCAGGCCTTGCGCTATTGGCAGGTTTTATGCTCATGCTAATTGTTGAATCGTTGGGATTTGGCCATGATTTGCATGAAGAACATCATCACGAAGGTGCGCAGGGAGACCACCTGCATCATCCGTCTGCTGGAACCCCTGAGGGACGTGGACTGGGATCAGCAATTATCATTGGTTTGACCATTCATGCCGTCACCGATGGTTTGGCCATGGGAGCAGCTCTAGCAACAGGTTCTGTTGCGTTAACAACGCCCCTAATGCTTGGAATTATTATGCACAAGATGCCCGCGGCACTGAGCCTCTCGGTCTTTAGTCAGCATTCGCATGGTGACATGCGCCGGACATGGCGCGAGTTGGTCTTTTTCAGCGTTGCAACCCCTCTGGCGTTGCTTATATCCTGGTGTATGTTAGGGAGTCTTGAGGAGTATTGGCTTGGAATGGCCGTATTAGCAGCGGCGGGTACTTTTTTATATGTCGCAACAGTTGATGTGTTGCCAAACGTGATTCATGGGGGGAATCGTAAACTGGTCTTGATACAGGTGTGTATCGGCACAGTAGTCATTTCTTCATTGTTGCTGCTCCTGGAATCACTGGGTTTTTCAACACACCACTAATTCTCCCCTCTTTTTGTCAAGCTTAAACATTGGAGAATGTATCGGCTAGACGCGTGTTTTTCAGATAACACTACCCATCTGAATTTTTTACGAATTGCGCACAATCGCAGCGGTTTAGCGCTGCTGGATACACCGAGGACGCTAGGATCTACGGGCGCAGCCGCAACCCACGTAGTAGACCATCTCGGGACAGTGGTTGTGTCCGGCTGTCTTGGGTGTTGAGTATTTACAATAGTAAGATACTTGGTCGATCCGATTTGCAAAATTGTCCCAGTTCTGTACGCCTTTATTTCTACCGCCGATTGTAGGGTTGCGTTAAGATTGCATACGTGGTACCAGGATGATTGAACTTGTTCTGAGAGTAGCGTCATAGTAATGCTCACTAATTCATCAACTTTCGCGTCAAAAGTGTGTCGATATGTCTCCATTTAGGTTTGTTTTACTAATCGAAGAAGAAACCGTCAAATAGGGATTACAGAAGATGAACACAGGGCACTGGCAGTTATTCATCGATGACCACATTGTAGCAAGGTCCACAGGATTTGACCGCGTTGTCCATCATCCACGTCCGATTGGAGTTGTTTTGCCAGCTGACAAGCCGTGGGAAACGGCCGGTGTGGGGTTGGGGCATGTGAAACATCTCGCGGATGGGACGTTTGTTGCGTTCGGACGTGCATCGTGGTGGGATCTTGAGAAGGCCGCTACCGAGGTCGATGGCTTTCATGGCGATCGTGCGCACGACGTCTTTGCACGGCAAGCCTACTTCGAAAGTGAAGATGGGATACATTGGCGAAAGCCACACCTAGGTCTGGTGGAAGCTCCATCCTCCGTTGATTGTCTGCGTCACGCCCCTTATCCGGCTGTCCAGGGCATGTCAGTTGAAAACAATCTGGGTGTACCGTTCGTGGTGGTCGCCGACCTGGCTCAATACGGGAATGTGCGGGATTCAAACAAGCGGTATGCACTTCGCCTTGCTCCTGAAAAGAATGGGGAAGCGGTCGGTGTCGGCGCTAGTTGGAGGCACGCTCCTCGCGGATATTTTGCCGCAGAGATTCCTGACTTTCTAAATGATCCGAATTGGCGTAATCAGCTAATGGATTCAGGTGGGGATTTTTCGCCGCGGCGTAATTTAGTCCATTTCTGGGATGATGTTAATGAAGAATGGACTGCGATGGATCAAGGAGTAATCGGACACTGGTTGCCTAGTCGTGATGTTGCCCGGTTTGCCTCAAAAGACTTGATTCATTGGACCTCCGATTCGGTCCTGTATCCGGATTCGTCGGACTCGCATTTGCCGCAGTGCTACGATGAACCCATGAGTCTCACTCCTTTCTGTGCGGAAGGGATCGTATTCGGTCTTCTGAGTTGGTTTCACTCGGACCGTACCCATCCCTATGGTGGTCCGCAGCTCGATTCTTCCCCCGATCATGCGCGCATATGGCCCTATGCACGAAAGGGTACAAACGAGATGCGAATCACAGTTAGTCGTGACGGTGGACGAACCTGGGACCGGACCTCCAGCCGTGAACCGTGGATACCACACGGTACAGAACAGGACAGCTACGACCGCTTGGTAATCGGTGCAGTTCCACCAATTGCTATAGGCGACGAGGACTGGTTCTATGTTTCCGTGAACGATGGAGACCATCTCACCACTCTCAACAATTTAGAGCAGGGATCGTATGTACGCAACCGCCTAAGGCGTAGTCAGACCGCACTCTACATTCAAAAACATAATCGTTATGTGAGTCTGACTGCCTGTAATCAGAAGGAGGTTCTAATTTCGAAACCGGTTACAGTCTCCGGAAGCTCGCTTGAACTTAATCTTGATGCGAGTCGCGGGCGAGTCCGCGTCGGCTTGGCCGCAGCCGATCCGATTATGACATTTGGAGATACACCATCGACCGCAGCGCACCTTTTTTATAGTGAAAGTGGTCGCCTGAACAATTTTCTCAAAGGATTTAGTTTCGATGCTTGTGAACCAGTCGTAGATGACAGTGTCCGTCATGAGGTGAGATTCAAGGACCGGAGCGTAGAGCAATTGCGCAATCGAAACGTTATCGTCCTCCTGGAGGTCATTGATTCGGACGTCTACGGATTCAGGTTCAGCTAATTGCGGGCAAATGCCCGAGCTGAGCCCGCCTGGTACGTTCACCAAGGAAACGCCAATTAAGCTTACATGCTTTCAGAAAACGTAGCGAATGTCACATGTTTCTGCCACGTAAATTGGCGGATAATGTATCCCACGTAATAGGTAGGACCTGTTCATTTGCCATACAAATGGTAGTGTGGACGGTATGGAGTCCTGACCCTACTGGCACTGACTGAGATGTCCCATGCAAGGCGTGAGGCTCTCAGTCAGTGCCGTGTGAAAGGAAACCATAATTTGAGGTCGAATATGTTGTCAAACGGCCCAGCACTATCAATGTAGATAGAGAGATTGGGTTCATGCGTGAACAAACACTATTCCGGTGTGCTATACACGGAGAATCCAACTCGCGGATAACGGAAGCTAGTGCTGTGTTCAGAGAGTTTGTAATTGAATGCGGGTGAGAAAAAAGACGTTGTTATTGGCACAATCGAGGGAGGACGTAGGCATGCCGAAAACACTCAAGGTTGGAATTGTTGGCGTTGGGGGAATCTCAAAATCCCATATTCCCGGATGGCGCGCTTCTCCACACGCTGAATTAATCGCTGGCTGTGATGTGCAAGAGGCTGCGCTTGAGGCATGGGGAAAACAGAACGATATAAAAAAGCTTGTGAAGAATGCGGCAGATCTGTTTTCGGATCGCGATATCGATATAATTGATGTCTGCACTCCTAATATGTATCACGCACCGCTAGTGATTGCAGCGTTGGAGGCGGGTAAGCACGTAATCTGCGAGAAACCGTTGGCACCCACACCCGAGTCCATTCGGCAGATGATGGCGGCCAGAGACAGTTCTGGCAAACTGCTCATGACAGCGCAACACTTTCGATTTCAGCCTACTTCGAAAGCAATGAAAGCTGAGATTGATACGGGGACCTTAGGAGACGTATACCATTCACGCAGTTGGATGCTGCGTCGAGGTGGGTGTCCGACGACTTCCGGATTCATCCACAAGAGGAACAGCGGTGGGGGTTGTTGTATTGATATTGGTGTTCACATTCTGGATTTGACCTGCTGGTTCATGGGAAACCCTCAACCTTTGGCAGTAACCGGTGTGGCACGGACCGAATTAGCGAATCAGGAAGGTGCGTTTAGTGCGTGGGCCGGTACAATTCCGCCTTCGTTTGATGTCGAGGATTTTGCCGCGGCCTTCATTCGATTCGACAACGGTGCAACCTTAATCCTGGAAGTCAGTTGGATGTTACACCACGATAATCCTCAAGGTGAAGATATGCAGATGTGGCTCTATGGTACACAAGGTGGCGCCCACTGGCCGAAGTGCGAGATGCTTGAAAATAACAATGAGATTCGCCAACAGTATAATCGAGGCTTACGCCATCTTCCCACGGGGCTGGAAGCCCACGCACAGGAATGTATGGAGTTTGCTCAGGCCATTGTAGATGATGCACCGTCGCCGGTGCCAGCTGAAGAGTCTTTGCAGGTGATTTCGATTTTAGACGCCATTTATCGAAGCCAGGACAAAGGACGGGAAGTGCTTATTGATTCTTTCTAGCAATCGATGTTGTGTCGTCGATCGCAGGTCTCATCTCAGATTACGGGTTCAGAACAACCTTCATTAACCCTGGCTCTTGTTTTTGCAGTCGGGCGAACCACTTTCTGCCCTCTGATAGGGGCCTGCTTGCAGTGATTACATCATCTACGATTATTTTCCTGGCGGCGATTAGTTCTAGCGCCTCAGGACATTCTCCGCCAATGGCGCAACTTCCCTGAAGGCGTATCTGCCGGCTTACAACAGATTGGAGCGGCAAGTTAATGTGTTTTGATACGTTACCAATCAGAGTGACGGTTCCACCTTTTCTTACGCCCTCAATTGCGCACGTGACTGCATCCGTTATTCCGACTGCCTCAAGCGCCACATCCGCGCCACGATCGTTTGTTTGCCGCTTAATTTGCTCTACGACACCCGTCTCACGGGCATTGTACGTAACATCCGCGCCAAACTTTGTGGCCATATCTAGCTGACTGTCCACCACATCTACCGCAATTACCTTCTGGCACCCTCTAGATTTAAGAACCTGGACGACAAATAAACCAATCATACCTGAACCGATGACTAACGCGGTGGCGTCATCAGTGACAGGTGTTAGATTTACGGCGTGCATGGCGACAGAGACTGGTTCAGTCATCGCAGCCTGGTCAAAGCTTACAGTCTTGGGCACGTGATGTAGGATATGTTGGGGCACGGCTACATATTCGGCAAAAGCACCATCACGTTTGAATTCGTTACAGGAAACGCCAAGCACCTGACGATGGTCACTAAGATTGTATTGACCTCTTTGCGTGTACCAATCATCCATCCGGTACAGGGTCGAATCAAACGTAACTCTGTCCCCACTTGACCATTCTGTGACATTATCGCCGACTTCCTTTATTACTCCGGCGGCTTCATGGCCCATTATTACTGGTGGAATACGGCGACCTGTACTACCGTCCAATCCGTGGACGTCGCTTCCACATATTCCGCAGGACTTTACTTGAACGAGTACCTCTTCTTTTCCGTACGCGGGTTCGGGAACCTCTTCATAAACGAGGTTGTTGTATTCCTTAAGAACCAATGCTTTCATAGTTTGCCTCATGGAGTTGTGGCGCTAAAAAGAACGGAATCCAAAAAATGGAGAAAGGTGGAATGTATCGCCCGCCTGTTCTTAGGTATAAATCAAGTGAAAACGATAGAAACCGAAAGCCGATTCCCCTTCCTTTTGGATGCCGCAATCAAGAGTGAGAATTATCTCAGCGTTAACGGCATGCGGTTTCAACGGCATTGCCGCCTTCGCTTTTCTATTTGAAGGGTTATTCCATCCACTCGGTGAGTCATAGTTATCGCATAGCTGCCTTGCAAGCGAGTTGAGATAGCAGGATTTCCAGTGGAACGGCTACGTACGCCATGGGTAGAGCAGTCCCGGATGAAACGATTCCCGACGGGGCTGGATGCGTAAAACCGTAACGGATTCACCACTATGTTTGGGATTGGAAAAGCTACGACATGGCATTTAGCGTTTTGAAGCTTTGGAGATGGATTTGGTTCTAGGCCAGTATCTATTCGATTCGAAGGTCTAGTATTGAAACGCATTACACTGAATGCCGATCAAGTGTAACAATGATGGAACCGGTTTTATGTGGGATGCAGCCCGTGTACCCGGAACCCTACTGGAGGCCCTGCGTGTACTGTTGGTGAGAGCCTAATCCCAGAAAGGGACAAGAGATTCCTCTGCGATTTCCAAGCCGAACCCGGGTCCACTATTGGGCATCATGTAACCATCCTTGGGAATGGATTGCCCGGTTATTGACTGCGCCTCTGCGAGTGGAACACCTGGGGCCGTCGGAACGAAGTATTCCACCCACGGTGTATTTGCCATCGCTGCCGAAAGATGGAGACCATATTGATTTCCACCTCCACCATGCAATATTACGGTAAGACCTGCCGCATCTGCCATTTGACAAATCTTGACACATGCTGTAATGCCTCCAACCCAGAGTATATCGGGTTGCAAGATGTCAAGAGCCTTCTTCTCAATAATTTCCTTAAAGGGCCAAGTGGTATATAGATGCTCTCCGCCAGCGAGCGAGATCCAGTCTACTGCGTTTCGGACCTTCGTGTGCCCGTCGATGTCTTCAGGAATGAGAAATTCCTCAATCCACTTTAATCGATATGGTTTGAGTCTTTCGGCTAGCCGGACGGTGTAATCGACGTCAAAAGCCATATAACAATCCAACATTAGCTCGATGTCGTCACCAACGAGATGGCGAGTTTTGTCAACAAGTCTTTCATTCTCTTTTAGGCCCCGCATTCCGTCCACTGGTCCATAAGGACATGCAAGCTTCACGGCTTTGAAGCCGAGCTCAAGTTGCCAATCCGTATCGTTGCCCGTCGCGTATGTAAAGAGTTTGTTATGGACTGGTCCCCCCAATAGCTCATAGACAGGCTGGTTTTTGAGCCTGCCAATAACGTCCCATAGGGCAAGGTCAATGGCGCTTATTGCGCAACTCGTTAGACCAAGCGAGCCGTACGGCTTGGACAATCGAAACATCATGTCCCACATGCGTTCAACTGCAAAACAGTCTTCACCTACCAGCATCGGAGCAAAGTGGTCATCGATGATTGCCGCGACGGGTCGTCCATACGAAGTTTGTCCAATTCCCCACGTACCGTCCTCTACCGTAATTTTGACAAACACGCTGCCCCATTTTGGCATCCAGCTGGAACGTCTGCGTTTGAATCTGGGGTACTTCGACATTGGATTGGCAACTTCCGAATACTCTAGCCATGACGGACGGCGCGGGGCGGTACGCGTTATCGCTGAAGATTCCGGATTCAGTTTAATGGCCTTAATCTCTTTTATTTTCATTGGCTTTCACTAGGCCTAGATGATCTGGGAGGCGAAGTCAATCCACTCCGCGGGAATGGCACTGGGATTCTAGTGAGGATAAATGTGTAGGATTGAGGATCGAGATGCTCACGCTGAGTGTATTGCGCCGGATTACGGCTAGTGTTTGGACGAACGAGAACAGTTCTGCGTTTATGAAAAATTGAGATTGTCCGTTGTCTGCGCGAGCGGAGTTGTCTAGAAGGAGACTTAGCCTATCGGGACTTTTCTTCCATTTTTGACTTGATGTTCCACCGGCGCTTGAGGTCAATTAGGCTTTGTGAGTAGCAGATTCGAATCGCATCTCGTGCAGACACCGGTGCCGATATATCTGACGAAAACCTCTAGTATGCTAAAGTCATAATCTAAACTACCTTAAGATTGATAGGTGTGAAAATCTCGTAGCCGAAGAAGCGCTAGTGAATGATAGCCATGCTTGCGTCAATGGTGTTGACATTCTGAAATGTTTACGGTTCAAAGAATGGTTGACGATGGTGTTGATGCTTACGAGACGGATTCGATTTCGTTCGCAGATTCAAGAAAGTGCCTGGTATGTTTCGAGCTGACGACAGAGCTCTCAGGGGACTGACGTAGGAGAGGGTTAGGCCACCTATCCGGGTGAGACGATAGAAAACACAATGGATAAGGTTGATTTACTGTTTGATTATCGGAACACTGTGAATGGACATATTCTGATTCTCGATTCTATAGACAATGCAGTTGTGAGACCGTTCACCTGTCGATTGTGGCCGAGTCGTCATGTTTACCAATCTGAATCGTAGATCTTATGCAAACACAAAGCTTAAAAAGCTTCGGGTTGTCGATTGATGTCAGTCTCCGCCGCTCATCAATATTGAATCCCATTAACATGCGACCATGCCCGCATTGGAGTAGAGAAAACAAAGCAGAGAAACAATCGTATTACGGATTCGTTAAGACGTGAGAATCTGTCAATAGTGTACTACCTCAAAGAGATGCAATTAGTCACTTGCTTACACGTCATTTGACAGCATCTATGTTGTAAGCCTGCATGAGAAGGAGCAAAATTAGGGTACTTGATTCGTGCGAGGAGCCGCGGCCTGTGGCGCAGCGGATTGTATGGCTCCGAATTTTTCTTTCACCTTGCCCTCAGCAGTGGCGTGTCGCTTTATTCTCGTATACAGATTTAGGCGACAATTTTAACGGAGATATGGTATAACAATACGCGTCGGCTCCGCGGGTTTCTAATTCTTTGAAGTGGCTCAACAATGTCTAATCTGGCCTTAGATTAATATGGACTTGGGTGCTAGACTATTTCCTGAGACTTCCTCAATCGGAGACTGTAGCGGATTGTATTTTGAACAGTGGGTTTAGAGCTCGACAAGCTGTTGCGAGTGGCAATGGTTATGTAATGGCTCACATGATGTTTCTGAGAATGAGATTAATCGTCGCCTAATCGTCCAACCCTCCATCCGCGATGAGGATGAATTACGCCCGAGCTTCAGACCGGCATATGCTAGTGCAGGATTTAGCATGAAACGACTCCTCCAAGTTAACGTAGTATTCGTTTTTGCCTTCCTCTACGCGCCGATAGTCGCGATTGTTCTGTTTTCATTCAACATGTCCGAGCAGACCGCAGTGTGGAAGGGTTTCACGCTTAGTTGGTACGAAAAACTACTTCGAAACGCGGATTTATGGCGTGCCACTCGCAACAGCGTAATGGTCGCAGGCACTTCGAGTGTAATCGCGACAATTATCGGCACGATGACCGCCCTTGCTATACAAAGATATGTATTTCCACTGCGTCGAATCTTTATACGAGTTGTGTTTTTGCCAATTATTGTTCCTGACATTGTCATGGCCATTGCGCTCCTGATGTTCTACGTTCAAGTTAACATGACGCTTGGACTTACGTCAATCGTCATTGCGCACGTATCATTCAATATATCATATGTGACTATCATTGTTCGTTCCAGATTACAAGGCTTTGATCAATCAGTTGAAGAGTCTGCCCAGGATCTCGGTGCCAACGAATGGAGAACATTCTGGCACATCACCTTACCCCTAATTACACCAGGTGTGCTGAGTGGAGGATTGTTAGCCTTTACGCTGTCAATTGATGACTTTGTCATTACGTTTTTTACAGCAGGTGTCGGACATACAACACTACCTATACACATCTATTCCATGTTGAAATTTGGAATTACTCCGGAAATTAACGCGATTTGCACATTAATACTAATTAATTCGATTGCATTAGTCTTGCTATCCATGTCCCTTCGACGCGTGAATGTCGCGCATTCAGGAAACTAATGTGCGGAATCATTCAGTAGAGTGATGACATGGGTTTTGGCGCATAGGTATCACAATTATTCGCCGCCCTGTTCGGTTTCAGATCTTCGGCGTAGGAAGCATACAAAGACATTGATGGAATATAAACACTTTTCAACAATTACATCGGAACATATTTGCCTCGTGTCATCGCTCCTCGCTAAGTTAGGCATGCTGCCCCTAGAAGCAATTAAACCAATCGCTGATGTCGAAGAACTTTTTACATTTGATATTGAGCATCCCATGCCGATTACCAGTTGCGATAGCAACCCCATCTGGCGAACGGAATCCGTTGCGGCGCGCCTCATCGAAGCGGTTGCTATCGCTGTACACGAGAACATCGCGCAGGATAGTTGGCGCTCTCTGTCGCGTATTATACTCGAACACGCCGAATACTTGTATACCTATCACGACTCTACCCAGCGACGCGAACGGTTGATCGGAGGAACGGCATTGGCTCTTGCGGGGACAGTATGTTATCCGATTGCGCCATCCGTACAATGGCGATTCGCCGGTTTTGCCCGGATGGCGGAGGTGATTAAAGGGGTTGTTGGACCATCGAGTCCAGCCTACTTGATTAATCCCATTCACATGACATTTGAGGTGGCGACCCAGTTCGGTTTGTTCATTCCGCACGAAGCCATTGAAGCATATCATGCGGCTCTTAATCCAGATTTGGTCTACGAGCATCGATCGCCCTCCCAGTTGTCGGATGAGATGTTCTTTGATTTGATAAATCTTCGGTCTCCGGGTTTGGAAGCAACAAGATCGTCCTTGGAGGTTGAAAATATCTCCGTCGCAAAAGCAAATTATCAGGCGTTTTTACGGCGGAGGTTGGACAGTTCGCAATTGTATCGGCAAGCATTGAATCATCGAAGCTGGTTTGACGTACAATTACTGCAGCCCACGTTTTTGGCGGCCAAAAGTAGTTTCGAGCGGATACTCTATCTATCCACCCAGACCGAGCGATCCGCATCTAACCTATGCGTTCATTCCCTGTCAAGAATCTCAAGCATTGGTATTGCGGCTATTCTTTTTCCAGAATGGAAGCCCAGCCAACAATTTCTAATGCTCTCACTACGCCGCGCTAAGTCGATTGTCGCGAATCATATTCTTCCTGACGGTCTGCATGATGGCGGTTCACCGCTCGTACATCACTACGTTCAGGACCAGCTTTTGCGGTTTAATCGTTTCATAACACTCAGTGGCATTCCCGTTCAACAAGCCTTCGAATCGCAGCTACTCCAGATGCTAAAAGCAACGAGATATCTGAAACAACCCGATAATTGTCTGCCGCCGTTAGGGGAGTCTAATCACCAGAAATTTGGAATTCACCCATCAATCGACAGTGGTATCGAACTGCTCGATCGACAGGAGTTTAAACCTATTCTATCAGAAGCCAAAGTTGGAACAGTGTTTCAACAGACTTCACACGCTTTTCCATATGCTGGTGTTTACGTGATGCGAGACAGCTGGTCACCCGATGCCCAGTATCTCCTCTTTGATGCGGGACAGTTCGGTAACGTCGGAGGGTACGAAGGCAAGCTCTTTTTCATGCTTTATGCACATGGGCGTGCTCTGATTGCCAATCCTGCAAATCTGCAGCATGCCCAAGATGTTGCTCCAGATCAGGTAGGCTTCCGAAACTATTCGCCATCAACCATGGCCCATAACAGCTTAATCATCGATGGAAAAGGACAACGTCGAAAGCGGAAGAATTGTGATGGCATTGTCCCGAATCCAGATACTCGTTGGATTTCAACCGACACCTTTGACTTTGTCGAAGGGTGGAATAAGGATGGTTATGGGAGTGATGACGAAGATGATCTGTGTTCTGACTTCATGCACAAGAGATCGATATTCTATCATAAATCTGAGTATTACGTCCTTCACGATTTGGTTCTAGGCCAGGATGAGCATGATGTGGAAATAATCTTCCACTTGCCGCCGATATTACTTAAGGCTAATGACAACGCGGAACGGGTAAAAGTAAACGCGTCCGACTGTGGTATTGTACAGACGGTTCAGGACGGGTTAAGTAACATCATTATTGCTCCAAGCGATGCGGATAATCTAGAGATCAGGCTGGATTCCGGCCAAGGAGCCTCGCAGAATCTCACGTATGCTAGGCGCTGTCACCTGCCGTCCGCGATGAGCACAATCTTGTTTCCATTACGTGTCGGAGTAGAGATGGCGATTCAAATTAAGTCAATAGGTGTAACTGCCGCAGAAGATGTACGAAGAACTGGGTTCTGTGTCAGGCACTCTCAGTTTACCGACCTCTTTCTTATCTCCGACGATGGTTTCGTCGACATGTGCACCAGAGAAATAGAGTTCAGCGGCGAATACCTTTTTCTGCGCTTTGATGTGGGTGAAAACATTGTGGAGTTCGCCATCATTAATGGGCGGTTTCTAAAGTGGAGGGGGAACGTGTTAGTAGATCTATCCGAAGTGCAGGAAAGCTACGTGAGTTACGACTGACGATTGTAGACAGAATCAATGTCAAGCGACCGCTGCGCAGATGGGATGGAAGAGTGCGCGCTAGGCCGTTGGTTATATGACAAGTCCTGTTGTCGGGATCTTGCACTGAGTGCTCTGCTCAGAGAAAATGCAGGTCGCAATTCAGATGAAATGCATTTAATCCATACGCAATAACTGACCGAGCGCATTCCTGGCATGCACACATCCGCCGCGTATCTCGCACCCAGTACGTCGGTAGTGTGTAAAAATAGATACCGGTTGAGACAACTCCGCCGCAATCGTACTTTCCATCCCAGTATGCGGTTCGGTCCTGACTCACGCAATGGCCTACAGCTTGAAATCCGAGGTGCAGGCCTCGAATTACATTTCCATGGACGTTGTGGGCATAGACATTCACAGATGAGAGCTCTGGTAGTTTGCATAGGACGCAAGTCTCTTGGTTGAACGGATTCGGAAACTTCTGGAGCACACGTGAAGCAACCCTAAATCGTGGAATACCGAATGGCGCAATCGTAGTGAAGATGTAGGCTACGTGGCCGTCACCATTTGGTGTTCCATCCTGAGTCGAAAACGGACCGCTATGTGACGCGAAAACCACTGTCTTGATTACGCTTAGTGTAACCATCTGACCAAAGCGAATGTCTTTCGCGCCATCTTCAGGTGTGAGCTCCTCGTGTCTCTTCCAGATTCGGTTAACACGGAAATGCGTAAGCTGCTCCCGATTCAGGCTCTGAATCGTCGTAACCCGGTGCAGCAATGATATGATGTTTCGGCTGGCCTCAATCCCGTTTCCAAGGTTCAATCCCTTCTTCGCGCCCAGGATTCTCAACCGCACTTGTCGCTTGCATCCTTGTCCTGCGGCACAAAAACGTACGCTGCGTCAACATCTACCCCGCGCGCTCCGTCGACGAATGGAGATCCAATAACGACTGTGCTTCCGCCGTTGGAAGCTCGGTCTCCAAATCCGTCGGCCGTCGCTGGAACGCCGACGCTAATCTTAGACCCCTGAGTGTAAGTAGCACCGTCGCACACGAGGGCGTAAACCGTAATACAATTCTTTCCCGAAGTATCATGGCCAGGCGTGGCAAAACAATACCGTATTCCTATCGAATTATACAGCTGAACCGAAGTTATCGTCTGCTTGCCGATGTGAGGCACTAGGGCTGGAATGCTGCTAGCAGCTGGTCCCATCCTGCACACAAATCCAGACTCCACTGGCGTTCTGAGGGCCCTCATTATCCCAAAGCTCTCCGATTGCAACAGTGTTCCCGCTAGCGGCAACTGTTGATCAAACACCCCCGTCACGTCTGGGAGCTAGCCTAGCCTGTTCTGGCCAGTTGTGTTCGAATCGTGTTGACAAGATTTTCACGAAGCCACAGGAGGCATACCTTATAACACCGTGGCTCCGCTACGATCGACGAACATTGGGCGTCCAATGCCGTTGTCTTCGTCGGCTACAAGTTTGACCCACTCTTGCGCGAACTCCATGTCCTAGGTGTACGCTATCGCAATTGCGAGCACAATGGAAGTGAAATGCACACTACATTTTCCAGCGTTATCTTCACTTGTCGGATGATGTCGGCACAGTTCCGGGCATGATGGCTCGCCTTCTTGTCCGAGTTTAGCGAATCCATCCCTCCTAATTTCTACGGCCGTGTGCACGGGAACGTTTCTGAGACGGGGGGTATTAGAAGGCGATGGGTGCAGGCTGTTGTCTGCGAGATTAAATTCATCTTCATAAAATCGGGTGATGTCAGCCAACATTAAGGTGTTGGATCGCCAGAGCCTCTCAAAACATGTGAAGTCTGGTCACGTGATGGATAATCTCCGTTTATACACAGTTTATCAATTGCGACATCGAGGTTGTGCCTGGTGTAAATTAGTCTTTAGGGTTCATAGTGACGCTCAGAATCTAATCATGTCTACAATCGCCATTATTGGGTAGGTATTAGGATCGGCAATCTTAAACTAATTGCGAAAGGTTTTCGTCAAAATTCTTGCGACTATGCGGAATTACTGGGTCTGAGTCCAGGGGCATCATTTAATACGAATGCAACGGATTTCAGAAACATTCGATTCGATTAAGGGGTAGTAATGATGAATATCATCGAATGCATTATCCTCGGAGTCTCTAGTCTAAGACGCAACCCGTTACGTTCTTTGTTGACGATTCTAGGTATTGTAGTTGGTGTTGGCTCCGTTGTCAGCATGCTGTCAGTTGGTGACGGCTCTCGAGCAATGGTACTACGCGAGATTGAGCGTACCGGTGGTACGAACATAATTGAGATTTATCGGGACGATTGGGATAGGCAATCTGGTACTTTAACCCGGGCGGCCGGAAAGACTGTTCGAAGGAGACGGTGGCAGCGCAATCGTGCCGAACACCTGAAAACCGCCGACGCATACGCTATTCTGGAGCGGGTTAATAACGTTGTCGACGTAATCGTTGAAGATGACATGGGTGGATGGAATGTCAATTATGAAGGGATTACTAAGGATTGCCAAATCGTTGGATCAACGGCAGGTTACGCCCGATCTCATAATTGGCACCCGGAAATAGGACGATTTTTCAGCGAGGACGAGGTAGACGGCTGCAGCAGCGTCGCTGTTATCGGATCTAGAATCCACCAGGATGTTTTTAAGGGGGCGAATCCTATTGGTAAAGAGGTTAAGGCGACACGTACTAGCTCTTGGGGACGTCGATACGATGTGCGTTTGACCGTAATTGGCGTTATGCAAGAGAAAGGTGACGCGATGGATACGGAAGGATGGGACGGACGATTTATAATTCCCATTACCACACTTCAACAGCGCTTTAAAGGAAGTAAAGATGTAGAACGATTGCGGATAGAGGCTGCAAACACCGAGCAGATTGAATCGGTTAAGAAAGCGTCGAAAGAGGTCCTGGGACGGATTCACCAAAACTCTGGCGACGAATATCAGTACTGGACAGCGACAGAGGAGTTGCAAATTGCTGAACGAATTGGTTGGACTATGAAGGTTCTAATGGGTGGGATTGCAGGGATTGCATTAGTTGTAGCTGGAATTGGAGTAATGAATATCATGTTAGTGTCCGTAACCGAGCGCACAAAAGAGATCGGATTGCGCAAGGCCTTGGGGGCAACACGCCATGACATCTTGTTGCAGTTTCTTGTGGAAGCACTAACACTTACGCTTTCTGGGGGGATTGTTGGCGCAATCCTCGGCGTGTTGATGGGCTATACCACTGCCGCACTTATAGACGCGTACGCGTGGCCTGGGAGTAATTGGCCGGCAATTGTCTCGCCAAAGACCCTGCTACTTTCGATGGCTGTTTCTTTGGCTGTTGGGCTGTTCTTTGGATTGTATCCGGCTAATCGGGCTGCGAAAATGACACCGGTGGACGCACTTAGAGCGGAGTAACGTTTGTGGAACACTTTAATTGCTGTTACGGCATTTTGAGATGGTAGGACGAATCTATTGGTGTAAGAACGTTATCTGACTGAACTTTAATTTTGGAGAACGGATTTCATGCGAAAGAGCCATCGTCCATCAATCCGAGGAAAACATCATATGGTTTCCTCTTTACATCATCTTGCGACCATGGCTGGCGTTCGAATGCTTGAAAACGGTGGAAACGCTGCTGACGCCGGAATTGCGACTGGACTGTGCATCAACGTGCTGCAGCCCGGTTCGGCTCATTTCGGAGGTGTGGCGCCGATTATTTATTGTCACGCTTCAGGCGACTCCGTTGAAACTGTGAGCGGATTGGGACGCTGGCCGAAGTCAGCGAGTATCGATTATTTTCGCCAACATCATGGCGGCGCATTGCCGAATGGAATTTTACGTAGCGTCACTCCTGCGGCTCCTGATGCGTGGCTCACAGCACTTGCCCGGTTCGGAACAATGCCTTTTGAGGAGGTAATCCAACCGGCCTTGGAGCTGGCCGAGAATGGTCGACCAGTTGATGAGGAATTCCATCAATTTGTTAGCTCGAATGATTTAGAGAACGCCAGGTCAACCGCCGAAGTCTTTCGACCTAGTGGGAGGATTCCCCGCGTAGGGGAGAATTTTCTCCAGAAGGACCTCGCTATGACCTTCAAACGAATGATAGAAGCAGAACGTAACGCCACTGGGGACCGGTATGCCGGGATACGGGCAGCGCGTAATTTGGTTTACAAAGGTGAGATTGCGCGCGAAATTGCTGATTTCTACCGGACGGAGTCCGGATTACTTACTTACGACGACCTTGCGTCGTTCGCCGTTCGAATCGAGGCACCCACACATGCCGAATACAAAGCCTATGATGTTTACACGTGTGGTCCCTGGTGTCAGGGGCCTATGCTGAGTATGTGCCTAAAAATCCTTGAGGGCTTTGATTTGCAAGCGCTCGGGCATAATTCTGCAGACTATCTCCACACTGTCCTCGAGGCTCTCAAATTAGTTTTCGCCGATCGTCACGCTTATTTCGGTGATCCGGATTTTGTCCAGGTACCCATCTCAGGACTATTAACTCATCAATATGCTTCTGAGAGACGTGAAAAGATTGATGTGCATCATGCTGCGCCCAACATGCCGAAACCAGGAGATCCCTGGCGCTTTAATTCATTTGATCGTAGCACAGATTCCTCGCCTCAAACTCTGAACTCGAACCGCGCAAAGTCTGAGCACACAGCACATTGGGAGAGCGATACGAGCTATCTCTGCGTGGTGGATTCCGAAGGAAACGCTTTTTCGGCAACACCATCGGATGGCGTGATTGCGAGCCCAATTGTTCCCGGTCTGGGGTTCCCTATCTCGTCTCGGGGCAGTCAGAGTTGGCTCGATTCAGAACACCCCTCCCGGATAGAACCCTGGAAACGTCCGCGTCTCACTCCGAATCCTGCTATGGTTCTGAAAGATGGTAAGGCATTCATGCCGTTTGGTTGTCCAGGAGGAGACGCCCAGGTTCAGGGAATGCTACAGGTGTTTCTAAATGTCGTTGAGTTCGGCATGGACCCTCAGGTCGCGATTGAAGCGCCTCGAGCGGTTACACATAGTTTTCCGAACTCATTCTGGCCACATGTTATTCGCCCCGGTGCGATAACAGTAGAATCCCGCATTGTCCAGAAGGTGCGAGACGAACTCAGCGCGCGCGGGCATATCATCGAAGATGGTGGAGAATGGGGAGCTGTTAGTTCCGTGTGTGCTATTATTGTGGATTCTGATACTGGGCTACGCACAGCCGGCGCAGATTCGCGATCTGACGCGTACGCATTTGGGTGGTAGGGGCTCCCTCGATTGGAGGCGATATGATTAAGGTTTGCGCGCGGAACCTGTTTATATCTGTCTAGTTGCCATTGACGTGCTCGTATCTTATTAATCCTTCTGTGTTGACGGCCACATTTCAGGTGCTTTTGTTGGTTAGCACAGCATACTATGGGCCACTACTGCTTGTAGCCCGATCTGTCCGTATTTCCGCCATACTTCATCGCGTAAACTAGCAAATTTGTCATGAATCGATGAACGTCTGAGGACCGGCGCATGCGCAACATCGTACGACTCTCAATCTCTGCCGTTTCCATAGCACACATGTAATCTTTTCGGTTGTAGACAACCACAAGCCGGTTTCCAATCGAAATTCCTTTCTGGTATCTGAATTTGGAGGCTTTCGGATTGTTTTCAGACCCCCAGTAAACATCGCCTCCGTTGGGAGGTACCGATAGTGTGTAATAGATTGTGTAGAGTTCGTGTGAGTGGGGGATGTTCTTCATCGGAAACTCGGGAAAGATTCGACCCAATTCCTCAGCGACCTGCGCCGCGAACAATCCGTTGAAACCGCAATCGTCGAAGAAGAGCATCCCGCCGCGTTCTATTATGTATTTTCTTAAAGCTGCCCGTTCCGCGCCTGAAAAAGAGGTTGTCAATGGCGCGCCCTTGACCATATTTCTTCCAACCGTAATATCTCGATCATGCCCTGTCATAAAAATAATTGGGGCATCGAGAATTCGTGAGTCTTCCATGGGGAGTGCACCTCCGGCAAATTTCATATCTGCGCGCAAGCGTGTATGTTCAGACAGCCATTTCATGAAGCTTGGCAAAGCGGTTGGGTCCTGCCACCAGTCAGAAAGCGAATGCTTGAGGCGAATGAGTTGGATATGTCCTTGCACGTCCATTCCTTCACCAATAAGGATTGCCCCGAGCTTATCCTCAGGTACCATTACAAGATCTCTAAAACGGTCATCGGAGAGATCGGCCGAATCCACCGCGAGCGTAGATTGAATCATCGAGCTAATGCGCCGAGAGGAGGAATCCGCGCGGCTCGGTGTGCTAAACCGGCCTGACGAAGCTGAGGGTCCTCTCAGCCGGTCGCCGGTGCCTTCCATATCGGAGGGCAGCAATAAGCTTTCAGGGCCTATTGGTATTTCTCCAATTGTAGACGCCGGCATTCGAATCGGGTTTGATACCCTTGCCAGTTCTACGTTGGGGCGCGGGGGCGCAAGCGCCTGGCGCGTAGCATCTATCAGTTTTGTGGGTGTAGCCTTGGGCCTGAATGAAGTTGTGTGGGCTACTTGCGGTTGATGGTGCTTCTCCGGTGGCTTCTTGAGCACACGCGGTGCAGAGGACAGACGATCAATTAGCTCTACAGAGATATAATCCTCCTCTTTGAGATACTGATCTTTGATTGCTAACATGAGGATGACTACAAAGAGCAGATGTATGAATATTGACAGCGATGTAGCCGTTCCAACTTTCTTCCTTTGTCTCATCAGAATGCGTCGTTTCGTCAACGAAGGAGCGGCGAACGAGGCGAAGCTTGTCGATTGAAGCGAAAAAGCCTGTAGTCCAATCTTCAGGCGCACTCGACCATCAGAGAGGACTTTAAAGTCTGCTGTTTCCGCTTTTCCGCTAGAGAGGATGGTGTTGAGCTGTTCAACCTGAAGAAATACTGCCCCGGTCTTATTAACCGCTGCCTGTACCCGAACTTCTGCATCAGGAAGAACTTCGGCCGCGGAGAGTTCGATATTGTCAGTCCCGACAGTGCGCAGCAAGAGGTACGGAAAATTCGCGAGTTGTGTCAGTTGCGCAGCGCGTGTTTGTAGGGACTGAATTGCCTTGAGAAGATCGGATGTTTTGGTCGTAAACTCCATAGCGATTTGGGGAAACACTGTGCTCACTGTTTATCGAAAGTCCCCGTGAGTTCCTTTACAGTTGGAGGCTTGTGAAGATCACGTTCTACCTGTTGTTACTGCTTTAACTTCTACCTAAGTCTATCACACTATAATCGGATTCTGGTTCCGCCAGTGATTGAAATAGATGATTTCAATCACTGGCGGAATATATGGTTACAGAACAAGCCCTTGTACATCGTGCCTTTCTCTAGAGGAGAAGAGTGGCACACATTGTCATAATGGTTTCTACTCCATCTTTTTCGTCTGTCAATAGCTGGTTGTGGTATAATGCGCTGAATCACAGACTCATTGTGATTCAGCGCATATGATAAGCAGTGTTGGGTAAAACCGAACATTAGTTTTAGGTTAGTAAGGCTGTCGTGGGCTTCAGAAGTAATACATATAGCTTGTATTGCTAAATGTTGAGTCTAGTGTTTGTTGGAGGTGCCTACTCATGGAGAATAATCTTGCCAATTCGACACATCATTCACATTGACCTCGATGCTTTCTTCGCGTCTGTTGAACAGCGCGATAATCCTCAGATGCGCGGAAGAGCGGTTCTCGTGGGTGGGACTCCTGGCGAACATGGCGTGGTTGCCGCCGCAAGCTACGAAGCACGTCGTTTTGGAATACACAGTGCTATGCCGATGAGAACCGCACTCCAGAGGTGTCCTTACGCGGTAGTTGTTCCACCTCGCAAAGACCACTACCGTAGCGTCTCTGCGAAAATTCGTAAGATTCTTCATCGTTACACCAATCTGGTTGAACCAGTGGCCCTTGATGAGTGCTATCTAGACGTGACGGATAGCGAGCGCGCCGTTGCCGATATCTCGTATGTTATCGGAGTTGCGCAGCAGATTAAGGAGCGCATCTGGTGCGAACTCGCGCTCACAGCATCGGCCGGGGTTGCACACAACAAGTTCCTGGCAAAGATCGCGTCTGATATGCAGAAGCCGGATGGTTTGGTTGTTCTAAGACCGTATCAAGTTGAACCTTTTCTCCGGGAACTACCGGTGAATAAAATTGGAGGCGTCGGCGCCGTTACCGAGAAACGTTTGGCCACGTTGGGAATCGAATTCATAGGACAACTTCGGCAGTGTTCGCTAGCACTCCTGGTCCACGAATTTGGAAAAATGGGTGTTTACTTCTATCATGTTGCCAGAGGTATAGATAATCGACCAGTCGATCCTTCTGACAAGCGAAACTCTATAAGTCGCGAGAAAACTTTCGCTAGCAACATCTTCTCAATCCAAGGGATAAGATGCGCGCTGAAAGATCTTAGCAATTCGGTGTTCACTGTCCTGGAGTCGGAGGGCTTAAGGGGTAGAACGACAAGGTTGAAGGTTCGTTACCCAAATTTTCGGGTGGTAACCAGATCTCAGACGTTGGCAACTGGTATACGGACAAAGGATACCATACACCGGCGGGTTGTTGAATTGCTTGGGAAAACTGAGGCTAAATCTTTAGGAGTAAGCCTTCTCGGAGTGTCAATCTCACAGTGGGAGCATGAACGCCCGCGACAGTTGCAGCTCTTCGAATGACAAATCTTGTAAGATTAGGTGGAAGTTGGTTTACTATATGCTTTTAGGGCATGTGCAGGTAGGCGATTCATGTAGATTGCGAACAGTACGCGATATTTGTCCAACGTCCGCAATTATGCACAATTGTCAAATTGATGTCATGCTTTCCATTCACTAGAAGAGTCGCTCCCTTGTTGCAAGCGAAGAGAGTCATCATACCCTAGTGCTACGGTTTAAAAATGGCTTTCTTAGTGTACGATTCTGGACAACACGGAGCATCAAAATGCTTCCCCTCGTCAGATAGATCCTACACGCAACGCGCTACTATTCTGAATCGCGAAAAATTTGTTCAATTCTTATTGAGTGCCGAGATTGTCAAGGAATTTCATGGACATTCTCTGTTATCCGCAATCTGACGAGTCGAACCTTACACTGTTCGCACGCACCATCCTTTGGGGGGATTTTACGAACGGGTCCAGTTACTACCTCTGCCACCCATAGTTTACTGAGGCGATTCGTGCCTCCATCCGTAGCTTGGTGGTGTAGCGCCGCGCTGCCTTGGCGAACGGTGTCAGGCAGATCGGAAGAAACAAAGTTAACTCGCTGGTCCGTGTGCTCCACTTCGCAAGTCTACAACTACTCCGCGGTTTTTAGTTAACTGCGCATGCTCACATCGACTTGGCGATGATGGTGACTATGAGGGCATAGTTTCAGTCGGTCTTGCCAATCATTGTCCGAAACCCGGCGTAAATCAGTGTGCATAGTACTGACTGCTGGACAGAGCAGCTCTGTCGAAAACAAGGCCGAGATGAAAGTCGTGTATAGCTACTATAGGATGTGCATCGCCTTTCTAACACACGCCCAAGGGAGTTTCGATTTGTGAGTCGTGAAGTTGGACAACGCCATCACGTCTAGTTGTGGTAAGTAGGAGACCGAACAGTTCCTAAGCTCAATACAGTCAGACACGCGAATCATTACCAACGCAATTCTACCCTTCTGCCGTGCAATAGCTTTCTACTTGATTTCTGTTATATATGTGTTATAATTTCTTTGCACAAGCATAGCAGAATCATACATATGCCGAAGAATTCCTCTATACGAACAGAGTTTGTTTCTGGGGGAGAGAGTGTAGTGAGAAAACCTACGCCCGTTAAGGCGTTAAGGCCTTCGTCGCAGCACCATTGGCTTCCGAACTCGGCTAAGTGAGCTGCCGACTTGTTAGGCCCGTTTCTTGGATAAGTCCGACACGAAGAAATGATCGAAAAACACGAAAATTGAGTCTACGAGAGATTGCCGACGTCCGGTGTGTTGTCATAATACCTAAGAAGTAGGATAATGGAGGTGTTAAAGATGCCAGTGGTTTATCTTCAAGACGTAACCAAAAAGATTGAGAACAAATTTCTTGGAATCAATGTAATGGCCCAACGTGGACGTCAAATTAATCAGGAAACTTCGCCTTTCTTCCAAGTTGAGACCAAACCGTCGACCCTCGCGATAGACGAGTTTGTTGCCGGAAAGATTGGCTACAGGGAATTGGGAAGTGCGGCGTCCGATACGGACGATCTTCACATATTCTCTGTTGATGAATCTGAAGAAGTAGCAGAACAAGACGACTTTCAGACGGAGGAGATTTATGTTGATCAGGCAATAAGTCCAGAACCTGATGAGCGTGAGGAAGGTCTATAGATGGAAGACGATGTAGCCCACGGCTGCGTGTATGCGGGCGCTACTCTCTCTACCAGTCCGCTTCTGCCAATCTCTATTGCACGCGCGCATAAGCTTGTTGTTTAATGTCGTCCCACACCAGCTGGCGCATGAGCGTTGGCATGCAGTGTGCGAGCCGGACGAGGTCGTCCGAATGTATAAACATGTCGTAAGCTCCGGCTGCAGAGAGTAAGGTGCCAGTGAGTAATAGTAAGTGCGACCAGCGAGACACATCGATAATACCGACCCCCCGTGCGATGAAGTTGGGTGGAGCAGAAATGATTGTCGGCAGCCAGCTAGTAGTGTCAGAGCGAGAACTATTCCCTCTCGCCGTCGTCCTAGCGGAAGAACTTTGGGCGCTAACCGGACGACGGTTTTTAATCCGTGAGGGTGAAGCGGTGGACGGTGATGTGCGACTATCCATCGACGAGACATTGAAGGATGAGGAATATTCACTTGAGATTGGAAAGACGGCTGAAGTTCGGGGTGTAGACTACTGCGCTCTTGCAAGCGGTACGGTTTCCATTTTGCAAGTAATATCCTCGCAGCAGAGTTTGCTTAAGTTGCCGAGAATGAAGCTGTTAGATGCCCCGTTCGCGTCGTACCGCGGACTCTTAATTGACCTGGCTCGGAATTGGCATTCTCTCGAAAGTCTTAAGCAGATTGTCGTAATGTGCCGTTGGTACAAGATTCACTATCTACAGCTGCACCTAACTGACGATCAGAGCAGTGTGTTTCGAAGCAGGTCATATCCGCACAGCGGTGCTTTCAGCAGGCATTATACAACGAATCAGCTTTGTGACCTCCAAGCGTTTGCCACTACGAGAGGGGTGACGATTGTACCGGAGCTTAATACTCCCGGGCATTCAGCGGCGTTGCGCCAATCCATTCCCCAGCTGAGATGCGAACCAATGGGAGATGCAATGTGCTGTGGCAAAGAGACGACCTACAAGATTATTGATACCCTCATCTGCGAATTGTGCGAAATTTTCCAAACCACCAAATATTTTCATATCGGATGCGACGAAGTAATTGTGGATGGGTGGCGGAAATGCACAGCTTGTAGATCGTACATGCAGACCCATAACCTGACTGAGCCTAGTGAACTATATAGGCATTTTATTACTCGATTGAACACCATCGTTAAGCGATACGGCAAGCAGACAATCGTTTGGGAGGGCTTTCACAAGAGGGGGAAGATTTCGATACCTCGCGACATTATCGTGATGGTCTTCGAGTGTCTTTACAACACGCCATTTGACCTGGTGAAGGATGGATATTCAGTGATTAATGCCTCATCGATTCCATTGTACGTTGTGAATGACGATAAATGCTCGGCTGAACACATATACCGCTGGAATTTGTACCGATGGGAACCATTAAATCGTGCGTCTTCTCTACACGGTAGAATAGTGGAGCTCGCACCGACGAAAATGGTATTGGGCGCTCAGATATGCGCCTGGGAACAAGCTGAAATGCGGGAGATTCCTAGTCTTCGCAAGCGCCTTCCCATGATGAGTGAACGTGTCTGGAATCCTTTCGCAAATCTCGATTTTAATGACTTCTCAACGCGATTGAACAAAACCGACGCGCAACTGACGCGAATCCTGGCGGCCGCCGAATTGAATTAATTGGATATCCGTCAAGTGTTAGTTGGACTCGGTAAGGCGTAGCGCATCATGTGTGCCGTACAGCTTGAAGGGTGCGTACTGATTTTGGTGTGTCTTAGCTCTGTTGTCCAGCCAACTTGAAGCACAGAAACCATAGCGCACAGCTTGTTCTGAAAACTCGGCCAACATGGAGAGGTGCTTGAAGAATGGTGGCGGACGATGTTCTAAAAGATATTCCATGCTGTGGCATTCGACGCGAATACGGACCGAACAAACACTTCAACATAGAAATAGAAGAAGAATGGTCTACAGTCGCGTGCGTATTGAAAGTCAAATCGCGCGTCACGAGTGTACAGCGTGATGATTGTTTGATTACGTCAAAGTCATCCCCTGAACGCCTCTCCAGTATTTTAGGCGATTCGATTTGAGAGCCAGTGTTTTTTGACGCGTTAGCAGATGCCCGATCAGAGGCAACGATTTGAAGATTTACCCAATCCAACGCTCGTCGGGCGTCTCTTCCATTAATCATAAAACAGAAGATTCTTTCACTGCTAGGAAAGAACTGAACCTTTGCTCAATCTGTCGCAATTACCGAATTTTTACAGTTTTCTACGCACACTATCTCCGAGTAATGGTTTACGGATAGTCCAGATCGAATCGGGGTCGGCTTCTGAACGATAAACTCGATCCAGTCGAACTGGTTGAATGCAGAGAAAGCAAGCCAGAATGTCTCGATGACCCTATCATGGGGAACGGAGAAATCGGGATATATCACCGGGCCTGTATCGGTCTGGAACGCGCCTAATCGCTCGCTAAAGTTCATTGTCCAGATTGGATAATCAAGTACCACCTTATAGCCGGATGTTGTAAACTCTGTCCTCCCTAGGAGAGGACGGCTTGTCTGTGCAGCTTGAACAATATCAGATGTACGATTAAGTAGGATTCCATGTGCCGATGTAACCTCGATTTTGTGGCTGTGAAATGCGTCTCTCGTGCTGATAATCTGACGTTCAGGTTGCTGTCCAAGCGTGGGAGGTTGTAGCATTACACCTTTGTCATTTCTGTCCCAACTCTTCAACAAGATGCTGTCCTCTTCGGACAAGATAGGGCGGAATTCAGCATTTGGTTCGGTGAAGATTCCTAGATTCTGGTCTGCCCCAATTCTTTCGGTTTTTGTCGCTTCTCCCAAAAAATATTCTACTGATGTTCCGTGCGTATCAGTGATTTCGCAACGGCACTCAATCACTATACGGGATCTGTTATGCACGTTTTGACGAGTATCCGAGATGGTTTTTGGTGGATGTTTCTCCCAATCCATTTCGAAAAAAATGTATGAACGGTAAAAATCGAGCACTTTCATGACTTTGAACTCCTCCGCAATTCTGCTGACACATGAGCGCGACTACCATATAGGCAAGTCGCGCTCATGTGTCGGTGAGCTGAAGTTGAATTATAGTTAGTTCTGTTGTTCCGGCAGAGTCGGCACACTGAATCAGGACCGGCGTTTGTCGACTCTTGATGCCCTAACGCTTCTATGTCGGCTGAGTGCCTTTCTATGCAGTGGGTGGTTTCTGGAGCAAACCTTCGATGTGTTGTTGAAACCGGCACATCGAATCCGGATTGTTTCGAAAGTCAGATCTGTTTGGTCACGGAACGTTGCAGATGTCGGTAGCATCGGACTATGTCTTCGATGCGGTAATTCGCATTCAATCCACTGGGATTTGGGAGCGCCCAGATAGTACAATTGTGGATGTGGTTTGGCTGAATTCCAACTACGGCATCGGGTTGGTTGAATCCAGTCCGATAGGCGGTAATCCCCAGTATTGCCAGGATCTCAATCTGGTAGAGACATATCTTTTTCCTCAGGCGGTCCACACCATCAAATAGTACCGATAGCTCAATATCGGACGCACGAGCGGTGGCGCCGGCAACCAGGTTCGTGATTCCATATCCCGATGTCAACAGTAATTTTTCGTCGGACGGTGCAAACTCACGATCAGTAAATCCAGAACGGTGCAGTGCAGGCCAAAACCTGTTTCCGGGCCTAGCGAAATGATGGCCCACAGCCGCCGAGTACAAACTGGGATAGATTCCGCAGAACAACACGCTTAATCCGGCCGCAATTACATCAGGAACGGTATGTCCCACAGCGGATTGAAGCTGATCTTTGGATGGCTTATACGGTTTGACTCTAGAACCCATAGTCCATTCACCAGTGCTCGCCATCGTCTAAAAGCATCTCGGAGGGTAGCGATTCACCACCGGATAACGCTTGACAAAATTCCGATTCACGCTATAATATCGCATGTGTTTCAGTTTGCGAATAGCAATCAATAGTATACATCGCATGCTATTTGAATGCAAGGGTTGCTTTCCCACAAGTCACGAACACTCTGGCGGTTTGTGGCTCAAATGGCCATACGCGGCCGTGTCGTCTAAGTGTAAGAATATGTACGCGACTTGCCTGGAGTGCTATGCGCATAACAGCCACTCAAAAACGACTTGAACTCATTCGTGACGGATTTTGTGTCTTTAGGAACGTGCTGAAACAAGAGATGCTCATAAAGTTGGAGCGTATGAGCACCTGGATGATAGCTCAAGAAGAAACGGATCATTTTGATCGTTTCCGATCGCAAGGGAGTCTAATTCCGTACTGCAAATATCCCCATCAGGATTTTGCTAACCTTATTGCATATCCCAAAGCCATTGAAACTCTCGCAGAACTAGGTTTCGAGCATCCCAGAGTGGGAAGCGGGTATGTGATTAGCAAACCACCGCACAGCCCAGGACTGTTTTGGCATCAAGATGGTCATTTGTGGGGACACCCAATTGGGTACACCGAAAAACCTCAACAGTATTTTCTGATGTACTATTTGGTAGACACGAACCGCCATAATGGGTGTCTGCGCGTGCTTCCGGGGTCACACCTGAAACGCCACGCGCTCCATAATCTGCAGCGCGTGGCGCATCAAGATGACGGAGTAAGTCGAGGTACAGAGATTAACCATCCTGCTTTCAGCGTAGCCGAAGGTGAGATTGACGTACCCGTGAGAGCCGGGGACTTGGTCATCGGAGATGCCCGAATGCTACACGCTACGCACCCGAACTGCGGAAACGCGCATAGAACGGTCATCACTATCTGGTACTGGCCCGCGTTCGACGATCTGCCGCCAGAGGTCAAAGCCTTCGTTGTTGACGGGCGGAGTGGTTCTGAGATTTCGGTCTGGCGAGAAGGTACAAAGGATAAAACGGATTGGTTAGAGCCTGTCTACGATGGAATAGCCTCATCTATCGTGTCCGTACGCTCGCCTGACGGCCGCCTTTCATAAAGTATAGCGTACGGACGGAGACCACGAACCTCCAACGGTTCCATGCCCAGTAATTGGACTAGTAGTTCAGACACCAGCGTGCGCAAGTCGCAATATCACCTCTGAAGGACATCATCCTATGAATTCGAATAAACTCAAGATTGAAAAAGTGACGCCGCACTGTGGGGCTGAAATTCATGATATTGACCTTTCCCAGCCGCTTGATGAAGACACGATTAAGGCTATTAGGACAGCGCTTGCCGCTCACTGCGTTCTATTTTTTCGCGACCAACGAATGTCTCCTGAGCAACAGAAAAAGCTGGGAAATCGATTCGGTGAACTCCACATTCACCCCGCTTGGCCGAGAGTTGTGAAGGGGCATCCCGAGGTCATGGAGATTTACACCGACGAGAACAGCAAACGCGTTGCTGGCGAACAGTGGCATTCGGATGTGTCCTGTGACACCGAACCACCACACGGTACGATTCTCCACATGATTGAAACACCTATAGTCGGTGGTGACACGTTGTTCGCGAATACATACGAAGCCTTTGAAAGCCTCTCAAACACGCTACAAGAATTCCTTGAGTCCTTAACTGCGGTGCACGACGGCGAACATGTGTATCGCGATCGCTACCACCCTGCCTATGGACCGGATCCGGATTTGGACAAAACGTATCCTCGTTCCGAGCATCCCGTGGTCCGCACGCATCCGGTTAGTGGGCGTAAGGCGCTTTTCGTTAATCGAACATTTACAACGCATATAGTTCAACTTTCCCAACGCGAGAGCAACGCTCTACTGCACATGCTTCTTGAGCATATAGAACAGCCGGAATTCCAATGTCGCTTCCAGTGGAAACCTGGCTCGGTAGCCTTCTGGGATAATTGTTGTGCTCAACATCATGCCATGTGGGACTACTATCCAGAGCGTCGTCGAGGGCTCCGTGTCACGGTCAAGGGTGACGCGCCATTTTTGAATCGTGATGGTGGCGCGAACAGTTAGGTGCATTAGTTGACGACTCATTTCTTGTCTGCCAGCCGATTCTCGCTTGTATTGAGTGCGGCTATGTAAATCTCATGAAGATTACCGTATTCGGATTCACCGCACTATTTATCCGACTTGTCGCTAGTACAGCCTACGCAGAGGACGCAAACGGGGTAGGTCCGATTCAACTCCTCGCTGCTGATGCGCCAGTCGGATTCGCACGGGCCATTGAGCCGATCGGCTTTCAGTTTCCCAAAGACCATGGTCCTCACAGAGAGTTTAAGACAGAATGGTGGTATTATACCGGCAATCTACAAAGCTCGGATAAACGCGAGTTCGGATACCAGCTCACTTTTTTTCGGAATGCCCTTACTCCACAGAGTGCGAAAAGGTCATCTAATCTGGGCACAACCCAGATATATATGGCTCACTTTGCATTAACGGACGTCGAATCTGTGACGCACGACAGTTTTGAGCGCTTTAGTCGCGGTGCCGCTGGATTGGCGGGTGCGCGAGGAGAACCTCTATACGAAGTGTGGCTCGAAGACTGGTCCGCGTCTGCTGATGAGAGTGGTACTATTCGTCTTCGGGCAGTTGACAATCGAATGAACCCTGAACACCTCGTTAATCTGCAGTTGAAAGAGACCCGTTCACCTCTGTTACACGGATTCGCTGGGCTGAGTCAGAAACTCCCCGGTTTCGGAAACGCAAACTATTACTACAGCCTCATTGGACTTCAAACGGAAGGAACCATTCAGTGCAACGGCGAAACACACAAGGTGACAGGACTCAGCTGGATGGACCATGAGTTCGGGACGAGTGCCCTTAGTGAAGGCGTAATCGGATGGAATTGGTTTGGGCTACAGCTGGAAGATGGAACTGCGCTCATGTTAGGGTGGTTACGGAATGCCGATGGAACCTCTGGAAGTATTTTTCATGGGACAATAGCGTATGCCGATGGTCGTATACGCTCGGTGTCGCCTAGCGAATTTTCCGTCGAAACAGTGGACAGATGGACCAGTCCCGCATCCGGTATCACTTATCCGTCGGGGTGGGACATTGAGTTCATTAATCTAAACGTCTATTTAGAAATCAGACCCCTGATTCCGAATCAGGAACTATCGAATAGTTATACGTATTGGGAAGGCGCCGTCTCAGTCGAAGCAAAAATCGATGGAATCCGGATGAAAGGTCGTGGCTATGCTGAATTAACGGGCTACGATGATGAAAGCGTGCTGACTTGGCCACATTCATCGTCGCAGCCTGTAATGAATTAGTTCACGCCTCGCTCTCGGAGACTGACCAGCCGAGGTTATGGAATTCCAAACAGTCTGAGGCATCTCGGACGCACCAGTGAGACGAGAGATTCCTGTTCTTCGGAATCTTGAGTATTAGCCCGTTCATTAGCTGCTTCCATCTTGTAGACCTTTTTGGCGGCTTGAAGTCGATGGTTTGCACGAAACATGTCCATTGGCACGAGGTAAAATAGTCGTATTCGGGTTCAAGGATAGTGATAAGTCAGAATGGTCAAACAACCTAGACAAAATTTCCTAATCCGGTTGGGGATTTCGAGTTGCCTCTTGGGCGAAAAGGTCAGATATGATGGAGGGCACAAAGAAAGCCGATTTCTACGCGAGGTTTTAGGACATCATTTTACCTGGATTCCTGTTTGTCCTGAGGTGGAATTAGGTCTCGGGATTCCCAGAGAACCGATTCGCCTGTTGAGACACGGAGACGAGATTCGGTTTGTCAACATGAAGAGTGGAAAAGATTATACGAACGGAATGCGGAATTACGCTGAACGCCGCACTAAGGAATTGGCCAGGGCGAATCTGTCCGGGTACGTACTGAAACGCGGATCTCCATCATGTGGCATGAATAGTGTGCGAATCTATCGGACGAATGATGTGACTAGTCAGTCTGGAAATGGCCTTTTCGCAGATGCGTTGCTAAAGCGCATTCCATACCTGCCAGTAGAAGAAGAAGGACGCTTGAACACCCCTGCAGTCCTTGAGAATTTCGTGGTTCGCGTTCTTACCTATTCGAAGTGGCGTCAATATGAAACATCCGGTGTGACACTCAAATCATTTAAACACTTTCATCACAGGCACAAGCTCACTGTAATGGCGCGAAATCCGCATGCAGTTCGACGCCTGACCGACATCGTTGCAGGCTGTAACAATTTTATGGACGTTCAGGAGAGAACGTCGGCATACATTAAAACGTTTTCGGACATCATGCGCAGAGCAGCGACGCGTAAGGGCCATTTAACTGTATTGTATTTCGTTTTCGAGTCTTTCCGTAAACAGTTGGATTCGTATCAGAACAGCCAAGTTTGTAAGATGCTTAACCAGTATGCGCACGATGCGCTCCCATTCAGTGAGATTCTCAGATTGATGCGTTACTATGTCCGTAAATTTGGAATCGAATGTCTAGAAAATCAGACATATCTGAACCCTGAGCCCATAGAACTCCAGTTGCGAGATAAATCGTGGGAAATGTTAAGTTGAGACCAACGCGTACTCTTAATGTGCTAATCTATTGTGGTCCGATTTTCCAAAGTACGGCGACCCAATGCGCTCCATTCGCTGAGATATCCGCTCGGTCTTCGGTGTCCTCCTTCAATTTAATCGAACACTGATTAGATTGACAGCACGGGTCACGGAGAATGCTACATCCTGTCTTAACTCAAATATTACTGTGGGATGAAATAGCTTCGACGTCACGACAAATGAATCTCTTGGCAGCATCTGGACGGCCTCAGAATAGTACCAACTAATCATTCAATCATTGCGAAGATCGTAAAGAGGAGACAAAATGGCTTGGTCTGAACCGAAATCCTTGATTAGATTCTGCCGTGAAGTGCTACCGTTGATTCATGAGAACACAGATGGCGTTCGCGCATTAAAGACAGTAGAGGCTATCGTGGATACCGACAAGTGGAACTCTTTTGAGAAGTTTCATGAGACGACAGAAATCCTGGCGAAGTATTACAAGGAAGCTTCCGCTGATGTGGAGATCTCCCGCCTAAATACGGGCGGAGGCGTTGGTTCCGGAAGATGGGTAATCCACGAGGCTGCGGATGTACAGGCTGCCAGGGTTGATGTGATACATCCTGTAAAGGAGCGAATCCTAGACTACGCAAACAATCCGTGGCATGTTATACAATGGAGCGCGGCCACTCCAGAAGGTGGAATGGAAAGCGAATTAGTCATCATCGATTCGATAAAGGAGCTTGAAGAGGTTCCATGCGGTAGTTTGTCAGGAAATACAATCTTGACCTGTATGAATCCCCGACCATGCCTACAACTATTTGCGAGCACAGGCGCAACGGCAGTTATCAGTGACGTTCCAGTACCAAATCTACCCAATGCAACGGCTTGGACGAAATTCGGATGGGGTGGCATTCCAGTTTCCGATGCGGCCATCCATCTTGTTGGTCTGGTGTTGTCGCAAAATCAGGGTGCGAAACTCCGCAATCTCAGTGGACAATCAGAGAGAGTGTTGCTGCATACGACCGTTGATACGCGTAGGTATGCGGGCACACATGATCTGCTGAGCGGGATTGTTCGCGGAACAGATGACGAAGAGCCTGAATTATGGGTGTTGTCACACGACAAGGAACCTGGTGCCCTCGACAACGCTTCAGGTGTGGCGGCGTGCGGTGAAATTTCCCGTGTCATTGAGACCTTAATCGCGAGTGGGACCCTTCCTCGTCCGCGTCGCTCCATTCGCATGCTTCATGGTTATGAGTGTTATGGATTCTTCAAGTATCTCGAAGATGTCAAAAGAGCGCATATTCCGCTGGCAGGGGTGGTCATCGATACCGTTGGATCCAGACTCGATGTTTGCAATCGCCGTCTAGAATGGCATGCCACACTACCGATGTCGGCCGGGTTTGTCGATAGGGTGGGTGAGACAATGATTCGCCGTGCCTTGGCGCTTTCTAAGCCGGGTTACGCGCTCTTTCTCGAGCCATTCATAGCAACTTCGGACACACTTATCGGAGATCCGCAGTACGGGTTTCCGGCGCCATGGATTTCGACGCATCATAAGGCTAAGAATGTTGGATCCGACGCTTATCATTCCTCTGGCGATACACCTAATCTTATAAGCCCGGAGGGAATTGCGACTTGCATAACCGCTATGGCTGGTTACCTCTACTATCTTGCTGATGCTGGCAGCGCCGAGATTGCTGAACTTGTGACGTCGGAGACTGAGCACTCTCTTGCACAAATGCAAGCGGTAAGTAAGAACCTCTTAACATCAACAATAGAGAAAAATTATATTCGGGTTCGATATCGGGAGAATATGCGACAGCTCACGCGCTGGACGTCGGACAGCGCGAGAGAAGAAGCCCGTCGTCAGCTGAGTATTTGTGAAGCTAGAATCGATGAGTTAATTGTAAAGAGCGATGCTGCGCAGACGCGAAGGAAAAGGCAAACCGTAGCCGGCGCGAATCTTGTCCCACAGCGAATAATGTTGTTAACACCAGACACTTTCAGCAACGTGAGTGCTGATGTAAAATCCCAAATCGAGCTGAGTAACATCCAGCCGTGGGCATTATTTTGGGCCGATGGGGAAAGGCGATTGGATGAAATTGCCGAAATGATATCCTGTGAATTAGGAGAACCCGTTGAGCTAAACCAGGTGATTGAGTTTTTTAAAGCCCACGCTCAGATTGGATATGTGGAATTCATAGAGCGGAATGATTGTACGGAAACATCCTAAACAGTAGTGAGGAGGGGTGATGCGATTGATGAAGATGGGTAAAACAATTGAAGCCGATCATGGCGTTGTGAGTTCGTTTCCTAATGATTATCTAGGGTATTTCGGCTGGCCGACACTGACGAGAATGGATAACGGTATGCTGATAGCGGCCGCATCCGGAATGCGTAACGAACACGTATGCCCATTTGGGAGAAACGTAATTTGTACTAGTATCGACGAGGGTCGTACATGGACAAGCCCTCGCGTAGTCAACGATTCTCCACTAGATGACCGTGATACGGGTGCCGTTAACTTGGGAGGAGATCGTCTACTGCTCTCTTGGTTTACGACCGACAACCGAGAGCACGCTCAACGACGGAGCCCGGAGTTGGTAGCAAGTTGGAGTTCCGGTTTCGCCCGTGTGAACGATACAAATGCGAAGCGTTGGGTTGGGGCGTGGATATGCACGAGTAATGACGCTGGCGAAAGCTGGGATTTGCCCGTGAGGGCACCGCTAACGGCTCCACACGGCCCGATTCGACTTAAGAGTGGAGAACTGTTGTACTTTGGCAAGGAATTTCTAGTCGAGATGAAAGGGTTTCAGAACGGGGTAGGCGGAATTACAGCCATGAAAAGCAAAGACGACGGACGTACATGGGAAAAATTGGGTTCTGTGTCGCTCTACGCAGGTACCGGGGAATCGAATTACCATGAACCGCATGTTGCAGAGTTGCCTGACGGTACACTTCTAGGTTTAATTAGATTTGGGAAGCCACGGAGTCAGAAACCCAAGTCGAACGAGGACCTAGTGAATTTCTCGCTTTTCCAGACTGTTTCGAAGGACGGTGGCAAAACCTGGACCCGCGCAGAGCCCCTTGGATTTCACGGCTCGCCACCCCATCTGCTATCCCATTCGAGTGGAACGCTAATCTGCGCCTACGGTTATCGTCAATCCCCATATGGAGAGAGGTTGATGATTAGCCGTGATGGTGGGGACAGTTGGGAATATGATTACATTTTGCGGGACGATGGGCCTGCGTCAGATCTTGGTTATCCTTCGACCGTGGAGCTGGCAAATGGGGAGTTGTTTACGATGTATTACCAGAAGCGTGAATCTGCCACGGAGAAATGCAGCCTGTTATGGACTCGTTGGACGTTGCCCGAATAGTGCACATGTTCATCGCCAGCCCCGCTGATTTGCGAGACCGCGATTTGGCAAAGGTCTAAATGTTTTGTCGGGTACCCCCACTAGGGTCCCATCTTTGACCCATTCGCGGTCGCTTCCATACAGATTTTGGAGGAGCAACTCGATTAAATAGCCTCGTACATCAGCGTATTCTGAATCTTCAGAGCAGTCTCGCATCTCAGAAGGATCGTTTTCAAGATCGAAGAGTTGAAGTCTGTTTCCAATCGGATACCAGATAAGCTTGTACTGCTGGGCGCGAATCATTCGCATCGCCTTATCATCCTCATAATGTTCGCAATACAAGTGGTCACGGCTGGTGGCAGACACCAGTGAATGTCCTTCTACTGTGTCCGGTATCGGAATTTTACAGAGGTCCAGCAGAGTCGGCATGACGTCTCGTAGCTCCGCTAGCCGATCATCGACACGATGATGTCCAACGACTTCATCCTCAGCTGTTGACATGAGAACCATTGGTATCTTGGCCGACCATTCGAACATCGGTGGCTTTGCCCAAAGATTGTGGTTGCCTAGCATGTCACCGTGGTCCGACACTAGCATGATGATGGTATCATCCAATAAACCCTCTTCACGTAGTGTTCCAATAAGAAGCCGAACCTGATTATCTATATAGGTGCATTGGGCATAGAATCCCATCCGGGCCAGAGAGGTCTCGATTGTATTAGGGGCGGTAATGTGGTCTATGTGTTGTTTAAGCGCGTACGGTAGTTTGTCAAAATCTTTCGCCCATTCACCGACCACCGGTTCGTCGACACCGATATCACGGTACATTTCAAGGTAATCGCGCGGCGGTGTAATTGGCGGATGCGGAGCAGTATATGAACAGTACCAAAACGCCGGACGAGTGGGGTCCCGTCGCTGAATGGTATAGCACATTTCCCGTGTAGTCCAATTAGTTGGATGACAATATTCTGGCAGATGCCACGTACGTGAACTGAACTCATTACTACTCATTCCATGCGTAAATTCTTGCCCGGCATAACCTTCTCGTTGAAGAAATCGTTCGAAGTCATCGAGATCGCCTCCAAACTGGTGTCGGCCCTCTTCACAAAGAGTAACATCATCGAAACCTATACGGCTGCGTTGTGGATACACGTGCAGCTTTCCGACCGCATAGGCTTGATAACCTGCAGTTCGAAAACTCTGAGGCATAGTAGGTAGATCCGGATTCATTTCCAGGTGCTCGTTGAAATTCCGATCCCCATGGGTTTGGGCCGTTGTACCAGTCATCAGTGCCCGACGCGCTGGAATACAGGTAGGGGTCGCGCTATATGCCTGGCTATAGCGTACGCCATTATCCGCAATTGTATTGAAGGTGGGAGTCAGAATGCGCTCATGTCCCATTGCACCGATCAATGGCCCTGGCCAGTGATCGGTGCATATAAGAAGTACGTTGGGTTGCGTCATCTCAATGTCGCCTCATTAGATTACTAGCGCATGCGAATGCAAGCCGAACATGGTAAAGACAATTATTCTGCTACCCAGTGGCGAAACAGGGGTTTGACAGAGTTCGAAAGCGATTCGTAAATGTCTGCCGATATGGGAACCTGATCCGGCTCAAATGTTCCTGTTTCATCAGACATGCGCACGCGTTGGACAGAGCCAGGTTTTAGGCTATCCAAGTTAAGCCACCAAGGTGCATATCGCACCGCAACTCCTACCCTTGGCTTATCAGAGTTATTAACGGCAGTCGCATGCCACATACGACTGTCAAGTACAAGAACACTCCCAGCGCGTCCGGTAGCCTGTATCTCGTCAGGGTGTGGTGTGTTGGGATCCACACCATTGTTTCCTGTGGGGTTGTTAGTCTCGGAGTGACTGCCGGGTACAATCCATGTCGCGCCGCTTTCAGACGTGAAAGGTGAGAGCATCCACAAGGTCGTAAGGTGCATGACAGCGTCCGAATAAGGAGCTGGGATGTGCCCAGCATTGTTCTGATTAAATGGCCAGTCGGCGTGCCATCCGCCGCGCTCATTTCCCGGAAGGTTGATGTGAGCGCTTGTGAAAGAGATTCTGAAGTGGGATCCAAAGAAATTATCTGCAATCGATAAAATCCGTTTGTCAGCGAGATAAGGCGCAAAGGATTGGTTAAAGGCCAATAATCCTTTGCGTGTTGTCACACCGCGTATTGGAGAATCAACACCATCCGCAGCCGTCGTTTCCTCAACACTCTTACGGATTGCATCAACTTTACCTGGTGGAATTACATCTTCGATAACACACCAGCCACTCGTTTTTATCTTTAATACAATCTCTTCAATCGTCATTGTGGTTTCTTCTTTGATTTAGTAAGGCACAAACTAGAACTGCGATGAGAAAGTCGTGCAAAACCTTGATTCGGGATTTTTGAACAGTCTGACTCTTTGCCGCGTACAAAGTTTAGATCCTAGAAGCTGAAATTGTTGAAGACAAATCCAGTTTAATGATGTGCGGATTTATCCGCACATCTGCCGGTTAAAATCAATCACACTGTCCGCTCGAATTACAAAGGTTTTTGGACCAATCCGGGTCACCTCTGATTCCAAGCCAATCCGGCGTTGGACCTGTTCCTCCGTATAGCAGTCGACTTGTAGTTCCAAAGGAGGCGCAATCGCGAGTGGCTTGAAATCACTCAAGCGATGAAGGGCCGTTGAAACCTTCTCACGAATTAGATCATCAGCGTCTGCCGGATGGAGCGATATGGCCCAATGCGGTCCGAGGCCCTTTTTTACCGAAGCGACCTCTACGTCGCCGAGCCACTCCTGGGCTTCAAGACATCCTGCTTCATCTGCAGAAACCATAACGACAGGAACACCAAAGCTACCGAATATTAGGGCTTCCATTCCGATTTCACCAATGCGCCTGCCATTTAGCCACATGTTTTCGATTTCCAGTGAACTGAAGGTATGTGCCATCACCCCGTCTTCCGCACCTGCCATTGCGTGGTGTCCCAATAGAATAACAGCGTCGAAGCTAGCGTCGACAACGAGATGCAATGGCACCCCTCCCAAGCCGATACGGATTCCTCTCGGAAGCTCGTCGTAGTGGAGAATAAGCCCGGCGGGAGACACTCCGCGAATGAACCCGATGTCTTGTACGACTATTTCGGTGGCTCCCGCGGCACGTGCAGCTTCGATTGCCGCGGTAGTTTCTTCCGTAGCGCGCTTACGAATGTAGTCAGCCTGCCACGGGCCATAGACCGTTTCAGAATGAGGTTCACGAGTAACGCACGCCTGGCCTTCGCTATCTGTACCAATATAGATTTTCATCTAAGCGGGGTTCATCTCCACCATTAACGAGGACATACTGCGTAGGGTCAAGACAGGTGCCTGAGCACGCGTCCCGGCAACTGTGCGGTGAGAGTTCCTTCCTTCACTACCGGTATGCCGTTGACCAGTACCCAATGTACGCCGATCGGCGGCTCCACGGGGTTATCCCATGTTGAGCAATCCGACACAGTTTCCGGATTGAATACAACCAAGTCCGCCGCAAGCCCCTCAGCAATGCGACCCCGATCCCCTATGCCAAAGCGTTCAGCTGGGTATCCGCTCATCTTGTAGATTGCCTCTTCCAATGAGAGCAACTTACGATTTCGCACATAACGGCCAAGAAACTGAACAAAACAACCGTATCCTCTAGGATGTGGATGGGGAATGTTGTAGACCCCATCGCTTGCAATCATCATGCGCGGGTGAACTGCGGTCTCATCGAGACACGCTTCATGGTCCTCACGAGGCGTCTGCCAGGGGAATACGAATGTTTCAATTCCATCTTCGTCGATCATCAAATCGTATGCAAACTGGTCCCAGGATTTGCCTTCAGACTCCGCCGCCTGAGCCAAGGTCATGCCAACAAATCGTCCCGAGCCCGTATAGCCGACGATCTGATCTCCGTCTGGGCCGATACTGTCGCGCAAATATGGCAAGGATTTCTCGCGTGTCTCGGGACGCCTCAAAACTTCCAATCGATGTTCCATGCTTCCGATCTGGTATTCTAAGGGAAGCATCATTGTGAGATGTGTCATTCCGGCCGTATAGAGATATGACTCGAAAGACAGATCGATTCCCTCCCGATCAACACGGTCCAGCAATTCAGCCGACTCCTGGTCAACACGTTCGTGTGAAATATGAACCGGAATCCCAGATTGCCGTGCTATTTCCAGGGTCTCTTCCCACGCTTTTTTTCGACCGACGGTGCGGTAGCGAATATGGGCAGCGTAGATGGCACCGTATTCCTTGGCAAGCTTCGATAGCGTAACGAGCTCGCGTAAATCCGAATTGGCGCTCGGTTGATAATCCAGGCCCAGACAAAGGCAACCGGCACCCGCATCAAGCCATTCACGAGTGGTCTTGAGCATTTGGGAGAGCTCTTCGTCGGTCGCGGGACGTGCGTCCCATCCCATGGCTTCTAGGCGAACCGCACAATGTGGGACCTGTGGATAAAGGTTCGCCGGAATGCGGCCAACGAACTCGCCCAAATATGCCTCAACTGTGTTCCAGTCGAGTGAGAGATCGGTATCGCCATATGCGAATTGGGTATAATGCCAAAGTTCCCGCGCCTTTTTTGGTGGCAACGGTGCCCAACCGAACCCATCTGGAGCTGTAAGTTGGGTAGTGACTCCCTGACGAACACTACCCATCTGATCCCGTCCTCCCAACAGTGCAATTTCTCCGTGGATGTGCACGTCGATGAAACCAGGGCTTACGACTTGATCCTTGGCGTCGATGGTGTAATGTGCTTGAGGCGCATCGAGCTTTCCGATTGCAACAATCTTGTCATGAGAAACTCCAACGTCTGCTTTGTATGGAGCACGCTTTCCGGTTCCATCCACGATCGTTCCGCCAAGAATGACATAGTCAAATTGCATTAAATTTTCCCTATTGCCCGAAGGCTTCTGTGCGATACATTAAATGAAGACGATTGTCCGGTTATCAGAAGTTAGGCGCCGGAAGGTCTCTTGCGAATTTTCGGACTATCCAACGAGTTCCTGACGTATTCGTTGTGCTAGGACAACCGTGTTATCGTCGTTAAGATGGAGTGGATTGATACGGAGTTTTGCCTCTCGGACGCCGTTGTGACTGACGTAAATTGGTGGAGTGCCCTGTCGGAGGGCGCGACACAGGTCCATAGCACTTCGACCTATTGCGCCTTCATCAATGTCGATTTCCAAAAGAGGAAGGCTTTCGCCATCCTCTTTGTCTACGATAGAGCATTTTGCCGGGCAGCCATCCACTTTTGCGATGACCTGCTTGAGAAGGGCACGGGCCTTATCCGGCCGGTCATCATAAGCCCCCGCAGTAAAGAGTTTTAAAGCCACAAGTAAAGCAATAATTTCTTCCTTTGACACCTTAAATCCACGGCCGATGCCGTGTCTGGGAATACCAGAAAACTTCGACTTGTCAATAAATTCAAGTGGTGGTTGCCAAAGTTCTAGATGATCATCCATATCTAGTAGCTGTAGTGCCGCCGCACCAATAAGATCGCGAGAGCCGCACAGAATTCCGGTTGACTGAGGGCCACGAATTGATTTTCCACCGCTGAATGCCACTAAGTCGGCACCTGTCGCTGCAATCGTGTTCAAGTTGCTACGTGGTGGCAGCTCACCGGCGGCATCGACTATGACTTTGAGGCCACGTCGATGAGCGGATTGCACCAAGTCTTCCAGTGGTGGAGTACTATTGGCGCCGTATACGTACAGGATGCCGGCTGTTTGCGGACCAACCGCGGCCTCGTACTCCCAGACCTCGGTTCGTCGTACTCCTGCATTAGACACAATCTCATTAAATCCCACTTCCACGAGTCGTGCGCCTGCTGCACGTACCGCGTGATCGTACCCGCTGCGCTGTTCTCTCGCCACAATGAATTCATGAGGAAAGCCTTCAGTATGAGGAAGCCTCTCCATCTTACTGAGGTCAAAGCCAGTCAGGATAGAGGCTGTTCCCAAAGTTAAGGCCGAGAATGCCCCAGCTGTTACGAGACCGGCTTCCGTGTTGGTGGTTTCGGCAATCCTTCGTGAAGCCACGGCCTGCAGCTGCTCCAGGGGAACGGCATGGCCAGCTGCCTCCCGAAATGCATCGAGAACTTCTTCAGGCATTGGCGCGCCGCCCAACCGTGTAACGGATCCGGATGCATTAATAATTGGACTTAATCCAAACTCTTCATAAATAGACATGGTTTATAGTGTTGTTGTTTGTAGTGTGCGTCAGACTGAGCACGGATTGTGACTCTGAATCGGGGTTGTTTGATTGGACAATTGATTACGACCAAACGAAAACCTCATCATTATCTGGCGAGATAGCAAAGAACACGGCAAGCACGATGCGTGGCGTAGTTCCGGAGAAAGGTGGCAGTTCATGAAGGGTTTCTGAGCAAAACACATAAAAATCACCCTGATTTAGAGTAATACGGGTTCGATCGATCTGATGGGTTACAGCGAACTCGTGAAATTTGCTGTGTTTAAATACGTCTTGCAAGTCTGGTGTCCATTGGCGATTGTACAGAACGGCGTGCCCGGTCTCCCCATCATCTTGCGGGGTCTGGAAGCAGAGCACCGCAGCGAACTGCTTGTCAAAGCCCGAAACAGCATAATCGCTCAGCCGTCCACGTTTCGAAACTGAATCGAAGTGCGGGGAGTGACCCACACCTTCATAATATGTTCGAAAAATGGCAGGGCCATAGTAACTTCCGTCTCGTTCGTGCGCAACCACTACATTCTTTTCCGGAATGAGTGTGGATAACGCCGTATAAATGAACTTGATCGGGTCATCGTATCCATCAAACAGACTTGAAAATAGACGATGAGTTTGTTCGGCGTGTCGGAAGAAGTGTTCCCTATCCTTGCCGTGTGTGCCTAGGCTAGTTCCTATATCCACACGTGGAATCTTGTCGCTGTCGAGTTGCCGCGGGTCGTATAGTAATCCACGTTCATAGAAGCGCTTAATCAATCCAGAACAATGATTGGGCTTAAACGCTTGGCGAATTATTAACGCTGGAATACGACCTGAGGCCAGCTCATCAATCGGATTTGGGTAGTGTGCACGTATGGTCTCGAAATCGGATACGAGCGGTGCCCATTGCTGGCCTGATTCCATTGGAACTCCTCTGTGTGTCGCGCCTACTCCGCCTGTTGAGTTAATAGAGGTGAAATGTATATTCGTTCCCAGACGATTAACCTATGGTCACACCAACTTCTCTCGCAACCTGCCTAATGTATTGTTGTCCGGCAATCGTACCTGCTTCCGGAAAGTGCTCTACGTGTATCATAACATCGTGGTCCAACTGGTCCAAACGGCGTAGGATGGTTGCGTAGTCGATACCACCGGTGCCTGGTACCGCTTCATCCACACGGCAGATTATGCTTATCGGTGAGGCTGAGTGAATCGTCGCGTCCTTTGCGTGGAGAGCAACAACCTTATCGCCAATTTCGTCGAAAATCTCATTGGCAAAGTCCGTCATTCTAAGGAACATCTGGGGCCAGGTCAAATTGACAGGATCGAGAAGCGCTTTGAGCCGAGGTGATGGAACAGCGTCAAACAGTTGTTTGTAACGTTGTATAGAGTAGATCGGAGTGACAATGTGAGGATGGATTCCAACATCAACGCCTACCTCTTCAGCATAAGGCATTAATTCCTCAACAGCACCGATGACACGGGTGAAGGTCTCATCGGACCACATCGGTGGAATTTGTCCACCTCGCCCTTTGAAGGTTTTGGGGAGCTCATCCTTCCAAATTCTGCCAATGAGTACGGCGCAGGCGATACAGTGTGCCCCCAATATGCTAGCGTGACGTAACTGGCGGCGATGTCCTTCAATTGCCTCCCGATACTCTTGCTTGTCTGGTGAAGCGAATCCGCCTTGGTGCCCGCTACACTCGCCGACCCGAATACCATGATCGTCAAGAAATCGTTTGGCCTCTTCGGCATCTGAATCGCTCCAGTCTCTAGGCGTATGAGTCGTTACAGTCTTGACCTCCATCAGCCCAACTTTATACAGAAATTCGGCGCGCGCCTCTGCCGTGTTTCCCAAAGCAACGCTCGGGCTCATTAGAATCATTTAGGCTATCCCCCCCCACATTCAGAATTAAAAAGAAAAGCCCCCTGAGTACGATAGCAAATCTTACTATTTAATCTCGCAATCAGGAGGCATATTTACATGTACAGATGTTGTCCAGGAGCAATAACTAGAAGCTCACTACTCCCAGAAGCTAGAAGATTCTAGTATTGGCGCTTGACCGCGGCCCAAGTGCTTGCCAATTTGGCCGTCGGCTCAACGGCGGTGCCGCCGGCTAATGGAGCGCCGTCTGCTGCCCACTCAGCTCCACCCTCGAGGACTCCGGTGTTTTCGTTGCCTGAAGAGTCGGCAGTTTCATCGCCTGAACCTTCGTTGAAGTGATAAAGTGCAACAGTATCACCGTCCGCTGTGAATTCGCTTGTTGGAACATCGATATCGGCAGCTGGATATCGCGCCACGTTGGACACCCTAACCTCATCAATCTGTCCCGTGAACGCTTCGCCCCACTGCGGCAACCATCCAACTAGAAAATCGGCGAGCGATGTGTTAATCGCACCCGGAGCTTCAATAGTGTCCTTGTGGGTTCCGTTGACATGAAGTTCGATAACAGCACCGTCAAACGACGTTGCGACGTGGGTCCACTCGTCCGTGTCTACATCTCCACTACCGTTCCATGCCCACTCCGCTGAATTAACAGCAGCTTGGTAGGTGTTATCACCAACTTTAACGGCATGCATGAACGTGTCCGCTTTGCCAGCGATGAATGAACGTCCACCAGCGGCATCAATGGCTGTCGGATAAATCCACGCTTCGAGTGTGAGTTGCTCGCCCAGGTTCAGGCTTTCGCTATGTGCAACTCGAACGACCGTGCCTTCTGCCGGCTCATCGGCTGGTACCTGCTGACCCGCGTCGAATGAAATGGACTGTGCAAAGAGGGCCGGACTGATTATCAGTGTAGCTACCAACACCATGCTAGCGTGCAATATTATTTGCTTTTTCAATTTTAACTCCTTGTTTGCTGTTAAGTGTCAATAAAAGATAGGAATGTTAACATTCAATAGTAGCCAATTCTTAACTCCTCTCAAGAATGGCGGCGATTGCGGTGCTTACATAATCTTAAATGCCGCACTCGACGCAGAAGCCTGAGGCGCCACCGGGAATGAAAACAAGCCACCCGTTCAGTTTAACATATTCGATAATGTGCGTCAAGTCGATATTAATAAAATTGTCTTAGATTCGAGAAAAAAAGAATCCAGATGTAGTCTTAGAACGTTATTATAGTACGCAAACGTGGGATGGCACCTTCAGAAGACAGTTAGACGCCCATTTTGATAAAATCGGTCCTAACTTTTATCATCGAGCGCCACCGAACTCAATTCTACCGATTATCTAAAGCTCATCTTCTTACGTTCGGCGTGCGAATTCGTCAAGAAATGAACATCTCCTGCATAGTTTTACTTTAGAATCAATCTTCTAATCTTAAATGGCCATTTTGCGTTGACATTTGATCGGCTCTTGTATAGAATCTGTTTCTCTGATACACAGAAGGCGCCTCTGTCTTCAAAACTGCCAATTGTGTCCTTCAAACCGTTGGTAATGTTTTTGACTATTAATCGGATAAAGTCGAGGGGATCGTCGAAATGAGAAATTTGATTATCAAATTGTGTTTGATTGGCCTCACATCGATTGCGTTTAATCTCGCCGTCACAGGTAATAGTTTTGGACAATCTCCGTTACTTCGAAAGGTCGTGGCCATGTGGTTGTTTGATGACGGTGGTAGACCTCGGGTCATCAAGGATATTTCCGGAAATGGTCATCACGCAGACATTAGAAATAGTCCGAAACTCGTAAAGGGAAAATTTGGCCGAGCAATGCGCTTCAATGGCGCTTTTCACGCTAAGACTTATTTGGAGGTTCCAGATCATGAAGAACTTCAGATTACTGATGTGATATCGATTGTTGCCTGGGTGAAACGCCCCATCGAGGCGGAAGACAGAGCACCGTACTACATACTTGCAAAAGGCAGGGAGTGGCAATGGGATGTACCAGCATACGGAATCGCCCTTCACAAGGTATTTGACAACATGCTCTTCTTCTGGTACAAAGGGGGATATCAAGGCACTGATGGTATAATAGATGGGGAGTGGCATCACTACGCCGTTGTCGCCAGAAATGGAAGCACGACACCCACCATGTACATTGACGGAGAGCCGAAAAAAGTTACACATGTAGACGGGAAAACACGAATAAATCTGGCGCGTAGTCCGGAAAACAGCAAGATTAACCTAATTATAGGCGCCTTGATGCACCATAAACCCAGGTTTCACTCTTTTAGTGACAACACAATCGATGAGGTTGCCATCTTTAGAAGCGAGTTGACGCACGCTGACATTAAGCACGTTATGAACAAGGGGCTCAATCGAAGTCTTTACCCAGTTCAATCGGCGGACAGGCTTGCTACTAGCTGGGCCAAACTTCGAGTAGGCGCTAAATAGTTACCTACTCGATACGGAGAGAATTCTCAAGGATATAGCAATGAGACCAAAAAATACAATTAACATTGTACTTGTTTCCATTTCACTTCTAATGGTCCATACTTCCGCGTTCGGGCAAGGATCGCTGCCTGGCGCATTGATTCATCTTGACGCGTCAACACAGAATATCCGGGACAAAGCATGGAAAAACCTGGGTCTCGCTGGTGGGCAGCTTCCACCAAATGACTCAACCCCTGATATCAAGGACGGGACGATAAGAATACCAGAAGCAGGATTCACTCGGAAGCTAAAGTGGTACACCGTGAGCGCAAGAGGAGAAGGCTTTGCGGGTAAGCCCGATCTAACGCCGGCAATTAAGCTCAAAGACTGGACCGTTGAATTTCTCGTGAAACGAAACGGTCCGAAATGGCCTGATCTTGTCGTCGCAACGCAGGTTATCGGTTTTCACTCGCGCGAGAGAGGCCGCCAAGGACTGCGCATCTTGATGAATGGTCCGGATACAGGCGAAGTAGTTGTTTGGATTAAAGGAGCAAATACTGCAAAAGGTAAGTGGTTTGCTGCTGCGCAAAACGGAATCGATATGGAAAAGAAATCGTGGCACTGGGTAAGTTTGGTTTATCATGACCGTCAAAAGCTTGAAATCTATCAAAATGGCAAAAAGGTTGCGGCCCTTCCGACCACACAACGCTTCCACGGCGACGAAGAGATGTGGCCGACTATTTTTAGCGCTTGGGAAAGCGATCGCACATTCAACGGTGCATTTGCCATTATCCGCATCTACGACAGAGCGTTCAGTCACAGAGAGATTAACCAGAACATTACTGGAGACTTGAGCGTCAATCACCGAACGAAACTCGCAACAACGTGGTGTCAGCTAAAAACTATGGTATTACCATGATGCGTTGGAAATGCGCAATCGTACGTGTCACAATTGTCGGTCTGATGCTTATTCCACCTAGTGTGATGGCTCAAAGAGGTATTCCTGGCGCAGTTCTCTATCTTGATGCTACCGAACAACACAAACGAGATGGATCTTGGAACAACCTCGGTTCTGCGGGTGGAGCCATCCCTCACACCGGCGCAATCCCGCAGCTCAAAACCGGGACGATAAGAATACCAGACATTGAGTTTAGCCGCAAGTTGCAATGGTATACTATTAAGGCCCCGGGACAGGGCTTTGCGGGTAAGCCCGATCTAACGCCGGCAATTAAGCTCAAAGACTGGACCGCTGAATTTCTCGTGAAGCGAAACGGTCCGAAGTGGCCCAATCTTGTCGTCACCCCTCAATTCGCAGGTTTCCACTCGCGCGACAGGGACAGCCAAGTCGTCCGCATCTTGATGCATGGCCCGGATACAGGCAAATTTATAGTTTGGATTGAGGGAAAACCTACAGGAAGAGGCGGTTGGTTTGGGGCAGACAAGCTCGGGATTGATATCGGGGAGAAAGCGTGGCACTGGATAGCTTTGGTTTTTACTAGTGGAAAACACCTAGAAGCATATCAGAACGGCAAGCGGGTTGGTGCAATAAAACTCAATCACCGCTTCGACTTCGATGAAGCGCTATGGCCGACGATTTTCCATGCCTGGGATATTGATCGCACGTTCAATGGGGCGCTCGCGCTTGTACGCATCTACGATAGGCCCCTCAGTCACAAAGAGATTAACCAGAACATTACTGGAAATTTGAGCGTCAATCACCGAACGAAACTCGCGATGACTTGGGCTGGCGCTAAGATAAAACCCTGAACCATGTTTGATAGAGGAGAGACTGTTGCGCTCGCAGATTATTCAACAAACCCGTTTTGACACACCTCAGCACGGTTGGACACACGCTGAGGCTGAACCATGGATTGAGCATGATACCGACGGACTTATACTCTCAGCCCACGCCGATAAGGCGCACACGCTTCGCCATCCGGGTCTACATACACGGAATGGCGATAGCATTGAATTGAGGTTTCGCATTCCCAACCAAGCGACTAGGGGTCGCTTTCGATTTGGTTTTGATGCGGCCGGGCACGAACACGCCCTTGCACAGCTTGATTTCGCGACTAATAAGCTTTCTTTGTTCACCACGGACTGGCGTCTGCCTCAGCCGATCGAATCTACAGACCTATCTCTCAACAATAGCAGCACGCATACAGTCCTGATTGAAAAAACAGAGGGAGACGGCGATCTCGTTAAGAAAGCGAATGTTCAAATTTACATAGATGGCAAACCATGCTTGGATGCTCCCAACCTAGACATCCTACCCGAGATGAGTGTAATCATTGAAGTCAACCAAGGTCAGGTGTGTGTTGAGGAGGTAATTCATAGAGGTGTACCGTCTGGCGTACCCGAATCTCTGAATCTTGGTGGTTGGCAGATGCGAAATATCGAGTCAATTGAATCAAACCTAGATTCTATATGTAGAGGACTCGTGCAAGCGGTTGAACAAGGGGTTCAGTTAATTGTAACCCCTGAGACCTCTTTGACAGGACTGTTTCCCAACAGCCCTGTCACCAATGAACGTGGACCTATTGCTGGTGCCGAACGCAAACTCCGAGAATTCATCCGCCAGTTGCCGCAAGCACCCTACCTGATTGCCGGTTTTCCCGTGTGGAAGAATGTGCCGGAACATCGTAATATAGAGACACGGTACAATGTGTCTCGGGTGTATGATCCAGATGGCGAGATAGTTTCCACACATGCAAAGGTGTATTCAGCTGAGGATAATTTTTGGCATGGTTATGAGCTCAATGAATTTGACGTGTGCGGTGTACCTACAACGTTGCATATTTGCCACGATCGTCGGTATCCAGACTTGTCGACCTTGCCAGTAATGTTCGGTGCGAGGTTGGTTCTACATCCATCCAATGCTGATATTGTTTCTGGGACCGTGGATGCCTTTGAGGGTCAGGCAAGTGGTAGCGCTGACGCGTTACATGCATTTTACTTGCACGTCGATGGCGGGGGTGGTGGTTACATTGCTGGGCCCCACAGAAAAGCTGAGCCCCTCGCTGTCTGTTCCGAATGCAGACGTGGCAATCCCAGCGATCCACAAGTCGGGAAGCCAGAAGAAGGTTTATTTCACACACGGCTACAAATGCGGGAGGCCTTTGGTTATTGGCCTACGCGGGCTTATCGCGCTTCAGAGGAAATCGCGTCAGCGTATTCGTCGCTCTATCGTAGCATGGGTGGCCGCCGAAAGCACAACTAAAACAGGGATACAGTAGACTATGAAACGATTGCGAATTGGCCCACTGTACTATGAATTTAGCCGTCACAATGAACCGCGTTTGAGTATCGATTCGGGGGAGACAGTGCTGGTAGAGGCGGAGGACGCTTTTTCCGGTCAAATCCGTACGAACAAAGATCGCCGCGACAGAATTAAGACACCATTCGGAAATCCACAAACTGGCCCAATTTTCATTAATGGCGCCGCTCCCGGAGACGCCCTTGCGGTGAAAATCTGCGAAATTAGACCCAGCATTGGACAGTGTGCTACACGCACTTCTAACCCGCAACAACTTTCAGAGTGGCTGGGTAATGACTGTCCGCATGGTGTTCATGTCTGTCCAATTCGCGATGACACGATCTACTGGAGTGACGAAATCACTATCCCGTATGCCCCAATGCTGGGTTGCATTGGGACTGCACCGGACACGGGCGTACCGACAACCATTCCGGCAGGGCGTCATGGCGGAAACATGGATCTCGTCGAAACCTGTCCGGGGAACACGGTTTATCTACCGGTGTCGGTTCCTGGTGGCTATTTATATTTGGGCGACGCCCATGCGGCTATGGGGCACGGAGAACTATCGGCATCCGGACTAGAAATGCCATCGGAAACAGTAATCAAAGTCGATCTGATTAAGGATGCATGCCTGCCAGGCCCGCGAATCGAATCTCCTACGGAGATCATGACGGTCGCAACGGGTTGTCCCATGGAACGCTCAACGGCTGAAGCATACGCGTGGCTGATCCTCTGGATGGAAGCTGAGTTCGACTGGGATCGCTGGAAGGCTTATGATATCTTGACTCACGTGGGTCAGCTCTCCGTAGGTTACTATCAGATTGGAACGGTCGCTGCGAAGATTGAAAAGAAGTATGTGACCAGATCTACTGCGCGCTATCGAACCTGACAGTCGACTGCCAGGTTCGATAGCTAGAATTGCCTCGATGTCTGAGTCCAGGACCTATCGCGGTGAGCATTACGCGTCGTCACGCAGGTCTCTCCGCAGTTCTTGCGTCCGCTCGACATCAACTTCCCCAGTATCTTCCTTAATAAGCACACCGTACTCACTTTCTGCGACATTTGTACAATAATATCCGCGTTTGACGTCTTCCGAAACGAGTTCGTGCGGACGGTCCAACGGATTACCATACCCGCCCCCGCCCGGCGTTTCAAGTGTCAGAAGATCCCCGGGTTCCATGGGAATACCTTCGTCCTTGCTGATGTGAGGCGGTCGGTATTTCTTTCCGCTCAATATGAATGTGTGTTTCGCTGATTTGGCCGACTTACCCCCCAGTACCCCAAATGGAGCGAACCGTCCCCGTTCACCTAACATAGAGGCACTGGCTTGCCCTCGTCTTATCTTAAACTCAAGAATTACGCCGAGTCCGCCACGGCGCATACCGGCGCCGCCCGATCCTTCACGGATCGAATAGCGCGTAAAGAGGACTGGATATCTTGATTCAAAAATTTCCAGCGCTTGAGTTCGTGCGAGGGCGATAGTCGGATTACCATTTATCAATCCGTCTGTGAGGTAATTGCCACCATACCCACCTCCAATAAATGAGTAAAACACGTAATACCCCTTTTCAGGATCTTCTCCGCCTACGGAGAGATTCGTCACAGTACCCATAGGACAGGCATAGCTCCTCTCGGGTATTGCTTGGCTAAGTGCGCCGAGCACAACATCAATGATGCGCTGGCATACTTCAGAGGCACACCCAGACACGGGACGAGGGAGTTGAGCGTTGATAAATGTGGTAGTTGGGAGGTTGAAGGTGAATGGGGCGAAGCAGCCTGCATTGACCGGGACATCCGGGAAAACGTGCTTAAATCCGATGTAAACTCCCGCGATTGTGGTGCTGAGCACGCTATTCAGCGGTCCTTTGCAAGGCGGACTGCTTTTGGAGAAATCAATATGCACGTCGCTGCCCTTGACGTCCATCTCCATGTTTATGGTAAGCGGTTTCCATTCGACACCATCGCTGTCGATGTAGTCTTCGAATACGTATTTTCCATCTGGAATACTCTCTATGTGAGAACGCATTAGCGCCTCTGAACGCGAATTCAATTCAGCAATGGTTTCGAACACGGTATCTTCGCCATAGCGGTCCAGCAATTTTGTCAAGCGATCCGCACCGAGGTTGAGCGAAGTAACTTGCGCAATCAAGTCGCCTCGTCGTTCTTCGGGAACACGTACGTTATGGAGAATTATGTCAACTACTTCCTGGTTCAGCGTGCCACGATCAAAGAATCGTATAGGAGGTAGACGCAAGCCCTCCTGGTAAATCTCCGTAGCTTTGCTCGAGAATCCCCCCGCAACTCGTCCTCCGATATCGGGCCAATGACCACTGTTTGCTAGAAAGGCTGTCAATTTACCTCGATAAAAGAAGGGCTTCACCATCTTTACATCCATGAGATGTGTTCCACCAAGATACGGATCGTTGACAATATACACGTCACCCGGGGAGATATCTTCAATTCTCTCAATCACCGTACGAGTGGTGAATTCCATGACATAGATAAAGCTCGGCAGCCCACGAGGACCTTGCATTATCACCTCACCATTGCGTTTATCGTAGATGCCACTGGCGCGGTCGAACCCATCCGAAATGACCGGCGAAAACGCCATGCGCTCCAGCGTAGCATCCATTTCGTCAGCAATTTGTTCCAAGCTGCCACGAACTACGGCAAGGGTTATAGGATCGATTTTCATCAAACTTTCACCTCCAAGTAACGTGATTGAACATATAGTGGGTCCAACAGACGCTAATAAACTTCCATTGGTCAGCAACGGTCCAGAACAATGTGTCTGCAACCCTAAGATTGGTACTGCGTTAGACTGTTGTCAAGCAAACAGGAAAAGGCGGCGCGCAACTTTAGTCCGCCTTGACCTTTGAATTCGGTGGTCGCACGCCTATGTAGATATCAGTTCCTCGAACTTGCCTGGAATCGCGTACAATCGGCACCTCTGCGCCTGACATCTTCCGAAAAATAGTACGACAGATGCAAAGCACCCGCTGAGAGCCCTTCAGTTCGGGCGAGATTACAATGGGACACATGAATTGCCCGTTGTCGATTAGAGTTAGAGCCGACCGCGATGAATCACCGGTTGTTGCTATTAAGAGCGTTAGCAGAATCGGGACGTAGCACAGTGAATGTTATGTTTTCTTTCGACTCCCTTGCGCATCCAATTCTGAGGGAAGATTACGGAGGACATGTTCTTCGCGTTTGGACATTAATTGCCTAGAATAAGAACGCACAACTCACCGCCTGGATTATATTAGGCATCGGACCGAAGCGCAGCCCCTATCTTAAGGAGATACAGGCTTCATTAAGGAGTGCGTGTCCAGACAAACGTGGTCGCCGAGCTTCGTTAACGCTATCTTTCACTGATCAACAGACTACCGCCATCATCCACATTAGCAGTAACCCAGGGTTCCATCCAAATTGTTGTGTCCGCTTGCTCTACTACGGCCGGGCCATTGAAGCTGGCTCCCCAGGGCAGCCGTGAGCGCTGGTAGATGGGGCACTCTATGAAACCATCCTCGGCATATACCCTTCGTGACCCGTTTTGAGCTTCTTTCAACGTTGTACTTGCTCTGGGCACAAAATTCTTCAGGGCCAGATCGGGTCGAATACCAATCACTGATGTGCGAAGGTTCAAGAGATGGATTGGTACATGCTCTAGCAGGCTTTCTAACCCCCCAAACGCCTCCTCAACACGCCCGTATTGACGGAGATACGCATCACGAAAACGTTCCGCAATAAGACTAGATGAGAGCGCACCAGACGGCAGTATTGTACGGATGACATGCGTTTGGCCTTCATACGAAATCTCCGCCTCACGCAGAACATTCATCTGCGCGAGCGGAACTTTTTCCCGCTGAATGAGCTCCTCTCCTTGGGCAAGATGGTCGGCAAAGACCTCTTCCAGCCCAGACGCGTCAAGATCGGAGAGACGTCGATTGATCATGGTCACAAAATCATGCTGTATGTCCGCTATTACACAACCCCACGCTGAGGCAATACCCGGATAGTAGGGAATCATCACCTGCGCGACACCGAGCTCGCGTAGTAGAAAGCTTGCTAGCAAGGGCCCCCCACCCCCGAATGAGAAAAGGACGAAATCACGTGGATCATGGCCACGATCAATTGAAATCCGTCTGACACTACCGGCAATCCGGTTATTCGCAACACTGATAACTGCCATCGCCGCTTCTTCCGCAGAGAGGCCTAATGGCTTGCCAATCTGATTCGTAATCGCCGTACGTGAAGCGTCAATGTCAAATGAGAATTCTTTTCCGCGAGCGATAGCATACTCAGGATTAATCCTCCCTAGAACCAAGTTCGCGTCAGTTACGGTTGGCTCGGTTCCCCCGAGACCGTAGCATACAGGTCCTGGTTCCGCGCCGGCGCTATCCGGACCCACTTGAAGGAGTCCACCAGGATCGATACGAGCCACGCTTCCGCCTCCGGCGCCGATGGTATGAATGTCAATCATCGAAACCATAATTGGGATGCCAAACTCCGGTTCTATGCCATTCGAAACCATCGGTTTTCCATCCGAAACGACAGACACATCGAGACTTGTACCGCCCATGTCATAGGCGATTAAGTTCTGCGCCCCGCTCTCTGCGGCAATCCTAGTCGCAGCAATAACTCCAGCAGCGGGCCCCGAAAGCACTGTATTTACCGAAAAATCTCGTGCCGCGTCTACGGACATCATTCCACCATTCGATTGCATAATGAGAAGATCTCCGGAGTAGCCCTGCCGCTTCAGCCGATTTTCGAGCCTCGCCAGGTAGCGACTTACTATCGGTTGCACATAGGCGTTAGCTACAGCCGTACTCGTGCGTTCAAATTCGCGGAAGAGCGGAAGGATATCAGCTGATGCCACCACGTACATGTCCGGCCAACGCGACTCCAGAATTGCTTTGGCCCGGCGTTCATGGGCGGAATTGATATATGCGTTCAAAAAACTCACTACGATCGCCTCGACACCGTCGGCGACAAGATTTTCGGCGGCAGAAATCAATTCCCCTTCGTCAAGCGGTGTGATGACTTCTCCTTCTGCGGATATGCGTTCTGAGACCTCGGTGCGGCGATGTCGTGGGACAAGAGGTTCGTAGGAACCGCTCAGGCCATATGCATGAGGACGATCGCGACGCCTCAATTCTAGGATGTCCCGGAAACCGCGGGTGGCAATCAATCCACAGCGCACGCCCTTACGCTCAAGAATAGCGTTGGTGGCCACGGTCGTACCATGGATGATTAACTCGATATCACTGTACGAGACCTGAAGAGCGTCGAGGCCAGTGATTAAACCTTCTGATTGGTCTTGCGGAGTACTAGCCGCCTTGCCAATAAATAAACGCTTTTGGTCTTCGTCCAAAACGACAATGTCGGTGAACGTACCACCAATATCCACGCCAACAAGTGTTCCCATATGAAGTGCCTTACCTCATTTGATAATTGAATGCTGTTTTAGGTGGTATGCATTTAGAACCCACACTAAGTCAAATGTTTCGTACGTGTAAAGTCGCGAGTTGCTCTTATGGCAAGGGTCGCCACGAGCGCGGATTAAACATGAGGTCCGCGCTCGCGAACAATTTTAAGTGCCAGGTCAGGGTCAATCTGGACAATCATTTCGGGTTCTATGCGTGTGTGGCCGGGCAGGTCAAAACCTGCAACAGCACTACGAGTATGCCATCCAGACAAGGATGTATCCAATCCGTCTTTCGAAAATTCAGATATTGGTCCACCAAATACATCATGAAATATTTTCGAGTATCCATCTACGACCCTTGGTGATTTGGAAAATGAGCCACCGCCATGCGAGTTGACCATACCAATGCATTTTACGCAATACCATATGTCGTTCAACGTGCCAAAAGGTTGGAGGCCCCAATGCAGGACACGGATATGATTTATTCCCGCAACTCGCCCTGCCTCATTACCAGCTTCGACGTCTCGGTCGTCGTTGGTTACCGCACCCTTTCCGCCGCCTGTACCCGAGGTGAACACAAGTCCAGATGGCGTAAATGTTAACATGCATATGCGTCGACCAGCTGGCTCTCGAATTGATCCTTCCTTGGTGCCGAGATCGATTCCAAGTTCTTCAACCCTGTCGTATACATCAAAATCCCGTTTACAAGAATCATGTAGTTGCGTCATAGTAACAATCTCCATTTAAGATAGAATTAAGATTTTTATTTCAAACTGCCCCTTCACGTGACAATACTGGCCGGAGAGAAGGCTTGAACAGCGGCACGACTTATTTCCGCAATCGCGGTATCTCCTCGGGCATCATCGTCCGCAGCCAGTGCGAATGCTGAAATAATTAATGGGCCTGTCGGCAGAAAGACGATACCCACATCGCCCTTGATACGTCCGCTAGATCCATACTTGTGAGCAATTGAGAGATTGGAGTCCAGATCGCGCCGTATCATGCGACGATCTTTTGCTGTTTTTAACAGCTCTATCATGTCCTCAGAGGCCTGCCGGCTCACTAGTTGACCGTAATATAGTTGCTTTAGGATAAACGCCATATCCTGAGGCGTAGCCACATTGTTTTCGAGCGAATCCTGGAACGATAGACTCTGAAAGTCTATGCCTTTTACTCGTGAGCGTTCAATCTGTAGTTTGTCATTTTCACTATTGCACGGCACATCGTCCATTCCCACCATGCGATAATGGTATCGTCCAAGAGTCACACTGGTGCGGGTATTTGGCAATCCGAGCTTATCTAACGTTGCATTGATCGATGAAAGACCAACGACGTCGATCAGGAAATCAGTGGCAACGTTGTCGCTCACGCTAATCATTAGGCGACAGTAGTCGCGTAATGTCAATTCCGGGCGATCTTGCAAAAGACTAAGCAAACCGGATCCATGCGTTGAGATATCCCCTTGACACTGACGTCGATCGTTAAGAGAAAGCGCGCCCTCCTCAACTTGTCGAAAAAGTTCAATCATGACCGGGATTTTACAGACGCTTGCAGTGGGAAACCGTTGGTCTCCATTATGATGCTCCGATTCACCGGTCGTTAGGTCCTCTAAATAGAACCCTATTCGGCCGCGAAACTCCGACACAATCCGACTCAGGATTTCGGCTGGAAACCTGGGTACGTCAGCCTTCGGATCACTCATTGTCTGTTCCTTTCGATCCCGTGACGAGGGGATTCATTGATTCCTTGCCACATTAACTCGACACTGGTAGAGAGGGCCTACTTTTCTCTCCACACTCGCATTAATAACCTCAGACTACCTGTCAGATGCCACCGCATGGCCTTGTATAGCTTAACAGATTTACAAGACTTAAGTCAATAATAGAATGAGGGTGTTTTCCGAAAACCGGTTCAGAGCCCATCTCGCCCGGTTTAGCGCATCCTTGAGAAGTAGGAATGAAACGATTCGGAAGACATGATTCTCAAAGAACTTGATGCAGATAAACAAGGAATTGAAATTCAATGAATCGATTCATCAGAAGTCGACCAATCTCTTCGGTGTAAATCCTATGTGACGAGGCTCTGTGTTTCAAGTTTCAAGTCGTTAAGATCTAATCAGAATCCATCAGTGAACAGAAGAACAAGATTCACATTCGGTCGAAATTCTACGGTAATATGTGGGTGCAGTATAGTGTAAAGAGAATAGTGAAGTTAAGAATTAAGCGTAGATACAACAGAAGCCACAGCATTCGAGAAACATTATCAGATTGATTTCCCAGGCTTCTAATCCGAACCAAAATCACGAATAACATTTGGTTTTTTGAAGACATTTCCCTCTTCTCCATGAGCCGTAGTGGTTTCTAACCACTACTCCTTTGCGTATTCGGCTCCTATCGATAAGTGATGTTGAAGTTTCGGGATTCGGCCTTTCCAGTTCAGTGCCACAATCGTAGAGCGCGCCGTGTATGGTACCCAGCATTTTGGAGCACAGCCATATCATAAGCTCTCAGACTTGAAAACTTTGTCTTTAAATATGAGAGATGCAATTCGCGATTGACATTGCGACTCTTTACTATTAAACTATGCTTGTTTGTCGTTCAGGAGTGCCTGTTCAATAAACGATCTAGAACGGGTTGGTCTTAACGAAAGTCATTCGCGAGGAAAGTGAGACAGCACAAATGCCAGGTCGTATAAGTCATGTCTACAAACTCAGCGTTAGCCTAATGATTCTGAATCTGGTCTTAATCAACTTCGGCCACACACAGACAGGTGACAGGTTCCTCAGAAGAGCTGTTGCAATATGGTCTTTTGAGGAAGCAAAGAAGGGAGGCCTTATCGAGGATTTAACCGGAAACGGCCATGATGCGCTATTCGTCAATTCTCCGGAGTTGGTGCCGGGCCGCTTCGGAATGGCGATGCAAATGAGCGAGAAAACCAAAAGTTTTCTAGAAGTACCGAATGATGCAGATTTTAATTTTTCTGAAGCCTTTACCGTTGCCGCATGGGTTAAAAGGCCTATCAAAAAGCCGCCCAGGGACAGAGCTCCCTATCCTATTCTGGCCAAAGGTCAAGAATGGCAGCGCATAGCCGGGGCGAATTATGGTGTCTCACTACACAAAGTCTTCGACAACATGTTCTATTTTTGGTACAAAGGCGGATTTCAAGGAGTGAGTGGAGTCGACGATGGCGATTGGCATCACTATACCGTCATTGTTGATGTAAGAGCGAAACCAATAAGGTTAGAATTGTATATCGACGGCGTGTTGAAACCCATCAAACATCATGACGGTGAAAAAAAAGTGCTGCTGGTACCGAATCACTATGATGTTCGAATTGGTGCGTTCCACGGGGAGTCCTTTAACTCCCACAGCGACAACACTATCGATGAGCTTGCCGTGTTCCACACTACCCTCAGCGAGGTTGATATAAAACATCTCATGCTTGGGTTCGATAATGCAATCCGTTCCACTTCGCCAGGAGCGAAGCTCGCTCTGCTCTGGGGCACTATCAAGCAATAATTCAATCTAATTCTGAACTTTTAATATCATTCTTTGCCATACACCCATACACATAGAATGAGCCTAACGGTCAACCTTTGCGCTCCTGTGCCGTGTAGCTGTGCGGCGGGTATTAGGATTGTCCTGAGTGTCATTTAGCACGCTTCATCGCTCTTCAGATGCGAAGAGCGAATGATTTGGCCGAAGACTACCGTTCCCAGTTCAGTTTCACGTCATAAGGCGCAAGTCTCTGCGAGAATGTGCTCGCAGATAGCTTAGGAGAGCCAAATATGCCAAAGCCGCGAATCATGTTCTATAATGATGGACGCCATCCATTATTGTACATGTACGAACCCCCCATTCAGAAAGAGGAATTTGAGGCTGCGGTTGATGAAGTGGTTGGCACTCCAGTTGACGCGTTGATGTTCGGTCTCGGAGATGGTCGAACCATGTTGCACGATACCAAAGAAGGTGAACTCTGGGGGCATAATGTCGACACATGGTCACACTTAATCTTTCGGAGAGCCCATCAAAACGCTCGAGAATTGATTCAACGAGGATACGATCCTTTGCGCATTGTCTGCGATCGTGCTCACGCAAAAGGCCTAATGCTCTATCCATCCCTTTTGGTACAACAGGGGCGGGCTGCTCGCGACCAGGATGTTCGCTGTTCCGAATTCCGGTTCAAGAATACAAATCTTGAGATTGGGGCATCTGGTACTCTGGACGAAAGCTTTCCCGGTCTAACATGTCTGGATTTTAAGCACGAATTAGTGCGTCAGGAACGCTTTGCACTAATTGAGGAAACGCTAATGAACTATCAAATCGATGGCTTCGAATTGCAGCTTAACTATTTTCCGTACTTCTTCCATCCTGATGAGATTGAATCAGGTAGATCGCTGATGACGGATTGGATTCGCCAGGTGTACGAGACAGTGAAAAACAGCGGACCCGAGCGCGAATTAGCCATCCGTGTTCCCGCGAGTGTCCAAGGCTGCTGGGAAAGTGGCCTTGATGTTAGTACCTGGATGCACGAAGGGATTGTGGATGTGGTAATCGGTCAGACATTTGCGGGCCCGGAGTTACTTGATTCGACCATTGATTTTAGGCCGCTTGTTGAAGCTGCCAGCGGCGCCAAGGCCAGAATTCACGCCGTAATTCAGAGCCATGTCGATTCGGATCGATTTGGGGAGGGTAGTATCGAGATGATACGGGGAGCAGCAACAAATTATTGGGCGCAAGGCGTGGATGGACTCTACTTAGCCCACTGGTTTGGTAATTGGCCATATGACCCGTCGTTTTACGCAAAGCTACGTGAATTGCCCCACGCGGAAGTCATGTCAACAAAGGACAAATTTTATTATGTGCCGACCGAAACAGGTCGATATTCCAAACCGTCAGCGGGTCCCGGACTGAGAAGGACGTTGCCCGTACCACTTGAACTTGATACGCCGATTTCGATTCCGTTCAGAATCAGCGACGACCTGTGTCGTTGGGACAGCACCGGCCGCGTGCATGAGGTTCTACTTCGAGTACGTATTATGAACACGACCGAGCTAGACGACTTGCGCTTTCATCTCAATGGGACTGTTCTTCCAGACAAGTCACTGCGCAGAATCAATCAGATCTATCAGATGCAATCTCCACGTTATCGCACCGGTTCAGGCTACTGGTTCATCTATCATCTGAGCCGAAGATACTGGCCACCTCAGGGGCTTAATACACTCGGAGTTACACTTCTTGACCGCGATTTAGACGTAACCCCGTCCATCTATATTCGTGACGTGGAATTCGAAGTCAAATATCTTATGGGCAAGCACTTCCATCATCGCCATGAGTTAGATGTGGGACTACGTGACTCGTCCCACATCTAACACAAACCGAGACTTGAGATTCTGGGCGCCACAACGCTACTGATGGTATCTAAGATGTGAATTATTCGGTTTGACTCGTGTTCGCACTTTTTTGTGATGGACCTTTGGTTATAGGTAGTGGTGTTGAATGGATGCTGGAGAAGGCAAACTGCAGCCTGAATTCTGATATTGAGTTCACGGAGTTTGAGATACATTCCGAACACAACACTCTACACGACTAGAAGAGTGAGACAAGAACTGGAATCGCATTATCCGAATCTAGTTGCAGAGCAAACAAAATTATGATACAAGCTCTAGCGTAGTTGGCAGTGCCGCTGTTGTTGGATTACGTCTTTTGTTCTTGTTACCACGGAGCACTTCTCGCGTGTTTCTTGCTAATAGCAATCCCGGAGCAATAGGGTTTGATTCGAGTGTGATACTGACTGTCAATCCCTTATTAAGGCTTCACAGCACCTGCCGTTAATATGCGCGCGATATGGCGCGCAGCGGTGCTCAATTGAGACTAAGGTTTCAAGATTTGGCGATTTATTTCATTGTCGACATTCCACACGGTGCAAAAACGGCCTACACATGAATGCTTTTCTATCTATTAGAAGGAACAGTAAATGGGGATTAACTTATGCCTAATGCTGCGGTTGTCAATTTTGAAGCTAAACCCTACTCAGTCGAATTGCGCGACATTGAACTGCCAAGAATTCACAGTGACGAGGTCTTAGTAGAAGTCAAGGCCGTTGGTGTTTGCGGTAGCGACCTACACCAGTGGACGGCGGAGCACAGTTGGCCCGTGAGCTATCCGGTCGTACTTGGACACGAGTTCTCCGGTGTCGTTTCGGACATCGGAACGTCAGTTTCACATTGGGCAAAGGGCGATCGCGTCGTGAGTGAGACAGCCGCGATAATCGATTACAACAATCCGATGACAAGGCAAGGATTGTATAATCTTGATCCATCCCGAAAGGGCTTCGGTTATGGAGTTAACGGGGCTATGACTCGATACGTTGGGGTACCAGCTCGCTGTTTGCATCTAATTCCACCGAAAGTCTCTTTTGACAACGCGGCACTGACTGAACCGCTTTGCGTCGCGTTCAGTGCGGCCATAATGAACACGAACATCCGTCTTGGCGATCGGATTATTGTCTACGGTCCCGGACCAATAGGACTAATGTGCGCCGCTATGGCAAGACTTTCAGGCGCTGAAGTTGGTGTGGTAGGGATCGAACACGATAAACCACGGCTCGCCGTCGCTGAACAATACGGCTGTACCCCAATTCTCCTGGATGCACGCGACTGGGCGAACCAGGGAGATGGTCTCGGAGTTGACGGCGTAATCGACGCTGCCGGCGTCTCTAATACACTATCACAAGCAATGGACATTGTCCGTCCCAACGGTTGGATTAGCAAGGTCGGTTGGGGACCAGAACCACTTGGTTGTTCACTCGACCCTTTGGTTCAAAAAGGCATCAGATTGCAAGGAAGCTTTAGCCATACCTGGGCCACATGGGAACGAGTCCTTCGGTTGCTAGGGGAAGACCTGCTAAATTTGTCTCCTCTACTCATAAAACATTGGTCACTTGAGGATTGGCACGAAGCATTTGAGAGTATGAGTAGTGGAAACATCGTAAAGGCTATTCTCCATCCAGCATAAGGGGCCCTTGATTCTAGCTGAACCAACTTGCACAACGTGCCATTGTCATCACGGCTTCCATGTGTCAGACTCCATCTCGTTCTAATGCATTTAAACCTGTAAAATGCCAAATCTAGCAGTCTTTCCTAAGGCTTACCTCGATTCCCTGTGCAAGGACGGAACCATGTCGTTAAACGACTGGATTAGTCTGGCCGCCACTTTAAAGGTTCCGGGACTTGAATTCTACTCCGACTGTCTCGATTTAAGAAATCCCCTGAAGTGGGAAGAGTACCGACGTCGTACCGCAGATTATGGGATGTCAATTCCTATGCTCTGTTGCTCACCCGACTTCACTCATCCATCCAGCGCCTATAGGACCAAACAAATTGAAAAGGAGAAATATTGGATTGACATGGCAGCTACCTTGGGTGGATCGTATTGCCGAGTCCTCTCCGGCCAACGTCGTCCAGAAATCTCCAAAGAAGACGGGATTCGTTACAGCGTCGATGCGATTATTGCTTGTCACGACTATGCTCGAAATGCTGGAATCACATTAATCCTTGAGAATCACTATAAAGACAACTACTGGGAATTTCCCGAATTTGCGCAGCGAATGGATGTGTTTTGCGAACTGGTTGATCAGATTCGACCAGATGAATACCCAAATTTCGGAATAAACTACGATCCGAGCAACACTCTTCTAGCCGGCGAGGACGCCCTTGAATTGTTGCGGCGAATTAAGCACCGCGTTGTTACAATGCATGCATCGGATCGGTACCTCAAATACGGTACCATTGATGAGCTTAGGCAGCAGGGGGCGCACGAAGGTTATGCTGACCAACTTGCCCATGGTGAAATCGGGCAGGGCGTGAACGACTACGATGCGATATTTTCAGAACTGGAAGGCGCGGGATTCGATGGGTGGATTAGCGTTGAGGATGGTGTCGATAGCTTTGATCAATTAGAAAGATCTGTGGCATTTTTAAGGCGAAAAATTGACGAACACTGGAAAACCTGAGCTCACTTTTCGTTTTTTTTCTTTTGAAATGTTAATGCCTCGTGTTGAGCGGGGTCAATTGATTACTCAGGAGGTCGACAACTTGCCTTGTACCCATCACGGTTGACACGTGGATGGGGTCATGAGTGATTAGCAATTAATAAACCCCATACTCCTTCGCTTTGAAGATACAGAATGACGAGACCCATCTTGTATGTCCAGATCGAAGGAGTAGTACTATGTTTCTTCGAGACGGACATCTAGGAAGGCAGAACTAACTATGAATCTTAACGGTAAAGTAGCAGTCGTCACAGGTTCGAGCCGTGGTATCGGGCGGGCTATCGCGTGCAACCTAGCTGAGGAAGGGTGTGTTGTGGTTGTCAACGGAGCCTCAGCCTCGGCGCATCTTGATGCATCATATCAAGATGTGAAAGAACACAGTCCTGACTCTATCAGAGTAGTCGCGAATCTCTCCGAACAGGGTTCAATCGACGGGCTGTTCGACAGAACACGGGATGAGCTGGGTCGTGTCGACATTCTTGTTAACAACGCCGCAACGCAGACACCTTGTCCATTTCTTGAAGTAGCCGCATCGGACTGGGACTTAATCATGGACGTGAATTTGAAAGCACCGTTTCTATGTAGCCAACGCGCTGCTCGCATGATGCGGGTGCAAGGCAGTGGAAAGATTATCAACATTGCTTCAGTACATGCGCACGCCCCAAAGCGCAATTTCGCACCGTATAGTTGCTCCAAATCCGGTCTGGAAATGCTCACTAAATGTATGGCCCTGGAGTTGGCGGAATATAATATTCAAGTGATGGCTATCATAGCTGGAGCAATTGCCACTGACATGACCCCGGCCGACAGATCGCAGACTCTTCTGGCCTCGATTCCAGCAGGGAGGATTGGCGAAGCCACCGAAATCGCTAATTTGGTTGGATTCCTATCGTCGGATAAGAGTGATTATCTGACAGGCGGGAGTATCGTTGCTGACGGCGGGCTTACGTTGGGATTCTGCGCAACCCGATCGGATTTATAATTAGACTGGCGAACCAGGTTCTACAAGTTCCAGAACCTCTTGCGCGGACCGAATGCATTCGTTCATAATGCGTTCTCCATGTTCCAGATAAGATCACAAGTGTGCCTGGAGATTTGCTTCTCCACAGAGTTCTACTATGGCGTCGTCAGACTATGAACACATGGTTATTCGGATAGTCCGGAACACAAACCCTGTAATACTGGCACCAGCACTCCTTTGATTTTTTCATCCCTCTTCCAATTACGCAGGCATTTACAATCGAATTAGCGTTTCGTGACTCGGTTCGGATGACCTATACACAGCCAATCTTCAGGACGGCAACATAATCCACTAAGTGGTTAGTTACTGGCCATACATTATTACGCCACGAATATTCAACCCATCTTGCATATCCGCAAAGGCCTCGTTAATCTGGTCCAGCCTGTATGTTTTCGTAATGAGTTCATCCAGTTTCAATTTACCGGCCCGGTAGTATTCCAATAAACGCGGCATGTCGACGCGCATACGGCTCGAACCATACATTGAGCCCACAATCCGTCGTTCGCCGTAAGGAAATTGGGCCGCAGGAAGAGAGACCTGTGCATCACCCTGTGCAATACCGACGACGATGGCAGTACCAGCCCTACGCAGCATTTGAAAAGCTTGGGCAATTGTCACGGGGTTACCGATAATCTCGAAAGCATAATCCACACCTTCTCCCTGCGTAAGTTGCATTACCTTCTCAACGGCGTCTTCCTTGGAACCGTTCACCACATGAGTAGCTCCAAAGGTTCGCGCAAAATCAAGTTTTCGAGCCACGCGATCGATTACAATAATTTTTCCTGCGCCCACAAGCGCGGACCCTTGTACAACATTGATGCCCACACCTCCGGCGCCAATGACCGCAACACTGCTACCGGCTTCAACTTTTGCCGTGTTTACAACAGCGCCCACACCCGTGGTCACCCCACATCCGATAAGGGCAGCCTTGTCTAGCGGAGTATCTTTAGGAACGGGAATTACGGCATTCGCGGAACAGACGGTGTACTCAGACATAGTTCCAGTGCGGGTGAACTGATAAAACGTCTGTCCATTCTTGTGGAAACGACTGGTCCCGTCAAATAGCACTCCCTTTGGTGTGGTTTCCCAGTGTGTTGCGCACAGGTTTGGCTTTCCGATTGTGCAGTACGCGCAATGCCCGCAGGGCGTTACAAACGTCAACATTACAGAATCTCCGGGCTTTACTGATGTTACTCCTGGACCAACTTGCTGAATGGTGCCAGCTCCCTCATGGCCTAATATTACTGGGAGGCCCATAGGAATCGTTCCGTCGATTACGGATAAATCACTATGGCACACACCGCTTGCCCCCATCTTGACAAGGACTTCTCCGGACTTTGGCGGGTCTAGTTCAATCTCTTCAACGACGACGGGCTCATTCACTTTGTAAACAACTGCGGCTCTCGTTTTCATCTGTTCCCCTTTAATAAGTCGGATGAGGGTCCCACTGGAATGTTACTTCTTACCTAACAGGGCCAACGTAGTTTGGACTAGCACTCTCTAGGCCAAACACATATGAACATTCTGTAATTCATCTGTTGTTCCGAATAGTATTTAACTAATTGGTAATTTTATAAGTTGCGCCCGACTGAGAATACAAGTGTAATATTGTGACGAGGTGGATCCTGGGGCCTAAGTTGCGCACCATTGAGTGAATATTAGGTTTTTTGTCGACATAGTAATTGAATCAATCCAGTCAAATCATGCGTTGCCATCAGACACCCACAAACTTAGCGCTCCCGAACCGCACATTGTGACAGGCGACAGAGAAGTCATTCTAGTTACCTTTGTACTGAACTTCAGCCTAACCCGATTCGAACTTAATCGACTTATTCTAGGTAAGGCTCGAGCCCAGTAAGCCGTTGTTCTAGAAGACTATAGGGCGAGGCATCGCACAGTAGAGGATTATTTGCACCATCCAGAAGGCAATGCTGCAAGCTCTTTGACGCATGCGCAAACCCCGAAAGTCTGTTGTCCGAATAAAGCCAGCGTCGATGGCTGCGCTCACATCAGGAAAACGGCGAACATGGCCCTCGATGGTCGTAATTCTTAACGCAGAACCGTTGGATGCCGCCATAATCGCGGCATCAGGAATCCAATCAAACTGAGAGATAGAATTCCAAGTAGCGAATGCACTTCCAGCGCAAACGTAACACTTCTCTTTTCGGCAAGAATGCCAATCATCATGGCACCCAAGGGACCGGCCCCAATGGCAAGGCTAATGACCCCCAATGCACGACCACGCATGGCCTGGTCGGTTCGGAGTAGCACAAGCGTCGACTGCATTGTCGCGAAGCCCGATGTTGCGAAACCCAAGAAGAACAGGATCACTAAAGTGACTAAGTATCCTTGACACATTGAGAAACAAAATAGCATGATTAGGGCGAGCATCGAACCCACGGTATAGAACCGTCCATGGTATCGTATAGCCCCCATCGATGCGATGGAAATCGCTCCGAAAAGAGCGCCAAATCCTTCAATGGCTAGCAGGGTGCCCATTCGTCCAGGTCCTATTTGCAACACGTCTCGTGCAATGACCGGAAGAAGTTCCACATGCGGGAACAACAGCAAATTCATCAGGATGGTGACGAACACCGTGGCCAGAAGCACTTTGTCGCTGGTCACATGCCGCATTGCAGCTAGCAGGTTTCCCGGCGTTTGATCCTTTTCCTCTGCCGAGCGCGAGGCGCCGGGAATCCTTGCCACCACAATGAGAGCTAGTCCAACGATATAGACGATGCTAACTACTGCGTATCCACCGAGCACGTCAGTCATAGTAATCAGCGCACCGGCAAGGCCCGGTCCAATCATTCGACTCGCCTGCATTCCCACTGAGTCCATGGCAATAGCATTTGTTAATTTAGGCCCGCCCACCAGGTCATGTACAAGGGATCGTCGTGATGGCATATCTAGCGCCCATCCGATGCCAGTGACACCAATCGCGAGATAGGCGTGCCAGAAGCAGACTACGTCAGCTATAAGCATGGAGACCATGAAGACGGACGCACCACAACTCATCGTCTGGGTGACGATGAGAAGTTGTTGCTTGTTCACTCGGTCAGCTAGAACTCCGCCAACCAGGCCGAAGCACAACAACGGCAGCATTCCAAATGCTCCAAGCAACGCCACGCGAAATGCCGAGTTGGTCAGTTCTAGAACGAGCCAACCAAGTAGGGTTACCTGCATCCAGCGTGCGATGTAAGCGAGAAAGTTGGCGGGCCAAAGCAAACGGTAACCGGGGTTTCGGAACACTTCAAATGCACGAAAAAAGGGAACTCTCAGGACACTCATGCGCCAGACACGAACCGCACACGTAGTATATACGTAGGGCCTAAAGTATTTGACGCACGCCTGATTACAGTCCATTGCCTTCGCAATATATAGGGATGGGACGACTTTGTTCCGACCCCTTCCAAGCACTGACTGCCGAGAGATTCTTGCATTAGATTGGACGAATAATTCATTCTGAATTAACTCACACGAAAGGAACAATGACGAATCTCGAGAAATCGAAAAGCAACCTGGTATGTGCTCGACGACAGTTGCCAGTTATCGGAAGGGTGACACCGGCCAACAGGCGATGAACTGTGCACTAAAATGCCTCGTCCTCCCGACGAGGTATTTTGGCCTGAAGAAGATGTCTTCCGGAGCGTTCACAGGGCTTAACATCTGGCAAATGGTCATGGCATCACGCGCTTGCTGTAAATTCGGCCGATTCTTGCCACATCCTCGTTCGCACCAGACATGACCCTAGCTCCTGAAGATATCTGCTCCGCAATGTTTTCTTTAGAAACATGGGCTAAGAACGCTATATCATTCTCCTTACAGGCGAGATTCACGCGTTGTTTTGCGTTCATGAGCCGTCGCGCCTCTTTCGGGTCATCCCTTCGAATCCCCATAGACATCGACATATCTCCAGGCCCCATTTCCGCAAACCCGATTCCAGGAACGCGCAGAATCTCTTCGCATCGCTCCAACCCAGCTACGGATTCAATTTTTAACCCCAGCAAAAGTTCTCCGTTAGGGTTAATCGGCCAAGGATCTGCTGAATTGATATATCCCTGCGAATCGGTTCCCCATACTACTGAAGCTGAACCTTCAGAACCGACTCCTCTAGTTCCCCTGCCTAAACCTTCTCCAACACCGTATGTATGTGTTGGGTATCTGCAACTCTCGACAAACGCTCTAACGGCATCTGGACATTCTGCCTGACATAGTAGTATCCCGTGTACACCTCGTGCCAAAATCTGTCTAATCTGCCAAGCGTTGAACCGAATTACTTGTTCATTCACCCCCTCCGATGGCAATTCAACGATAACGGACGGAGTGCGGTGTCCTGACTTCGTAGGCCCACCCGCGATTAGGCCCTTGATATAATTGTCAAGACCTGTCATGTCGAAACATCCGTGTTCCATACCTATGTTTATGTAGTCTGCCCATGACTGCGCATCCTGCGTGCCCTGGTCAAATGTCAAGACATGTCCGCAATGCGCTCCGACATAATAGATGGGTTGATTCTGTTTCAAAAGCTCAACAGCCTTGTTTATCATTGCTATGCTTTCTCCTAAATCAGGGCTCCGTGTCGCAGAACGTTAAAAGAATCTAACCAACACTCCTACGCTCCTCTTTCAATTAGTTTGAGCCCTTGTAGCAAAGTATCCATCCGGTCGAGAGGTTAGCTGAGGAATGCAGCTACAATCATTTGGATTGTAACATAAGTAGGTATAGATTTAAATCATAAAGTGGGAGAATGAGATATTTGCTATAGGCAACGAATAGCGCGCACGTGTGAACCAAATTAGGGCTCTTTCTTCTACGACAGCATATATATGAATCTGGGTGAAACAGTATGTTAGGCAGAAGAACCTCCCAATAGGCTTCGAGTAGAAATCAGGAGCGACAGTTCGGCACCTTATCTATTTCACCCGTGTGTTGCGTTCGGCTATCCAAACAATTGTGGAGCGTTGGGAGTTGGAATCTATACTGCGCATATCTTAGTTTGCGAACGCGTGCCCGGGTTACACGTCGGTCGAAGACCCCGGACTGCGCTATGGCACAGAAGCATTCTAGAAGCCATACCTACTGTCCTTTTCGAATGCCGCCCCATTATCAGCATGACTCTCGGAGTTGGCAACGTGAACCTCCAGCACTTGCACCTCATAGAAGCTGTTCGCGACGGGCACAATTTATGTCCAAGCCATTTGGCCAAGACGATCAACGATCGACATGTGGGAAGGATAGAGTGAGGGCTGACACAAACTCGCATCGGTGGCCATTTTGGAGTCGCGCACGTTCCTAAGTTCTGTAGCCTTCTTATTGCTATGACGGTTGCTCGGCAGGTCGGTTAACGCTGCGATTAATCCAACTAATCTCGGATTGGGCACTATGGCGTCACGAGCCCAATTACGCCCAAGACACGCCGCCTTCTCCCCGCGGATCTGTGGCACCTATCTGATGAGCCGGGTCTTCTGAAAGCACAATACACTGGCCCGACCCTCCAATGCTCGTAACGATTTCCACATCATGCCCTAGCCTTTCCAATTCGCCACCGATTGCCTCTTCCGTGCGTTCTTCAAGCTGGATCGGTTCAGCGCCTTCACTATGAATGCGAGGCGCATTCAGTGCCTGTTGGGGGGTCATCGACAAATCCATGAGATTCATAGAGATGGTGAGCTGATTATTCGGAATCGTTCGGCCACCGGGAATACCATAACTTGCAAATGGTTTTTCTTGCTGCAACAAAACAATCGGTGCCATGTTATGTATGGGTTGCTTTCCAGGAGCAATGGAATTTGGAAGTCCGGGCCGCGGGTCGAAACGACCCACTCCATGCCCGAGTAACAAACCCGTACCCGGAACTGTGAGCATCGATCCAAAGGCACCACCGTGGGTCTGAGTAAGTGCTACCAGGTTGCCGCGGACGTCTGCGGTAGAGATGTGACTAGTGCAGCTCAGTGGTTCGTAAGCTATAATCTTCCCGGGCTGAGGCGTTGGCAACGCTTGCTTCAGACGCGCACTGAGTTTCGAGATACGTCCGTCGCCGAGCTCTCTCGAAGAATCGATATTCACGAATCTCGAATCTCCAAATCGACTTAATCGCTCTACCCATCCGATTTTCATTACTTCTGCAAGAACGTGAAATCGAGCAGAGGGGCTCAGGCCTACGATGTCATGTTCCTCGATTACCCGAAGCATTTGTAACACCGTCAGTCCGCCGGCCCCCAACGGCGGAGTATGAATCGTATACCCACGATAGGCAATCTGATCAGGAACGACTAGACGAGCACTATAGTTCTGCAAATCTTCGAGCGTGAGCAAACCACCGTTTGATTGCACGCATTCGACAATCTTGCGCGCGATTTCGCCCTCGTAGAAAGCTGGAGCGCCACCCTCCGCGACCTCTTCAAGTGTTCGGGAGAGGTCGTGTTGTATTATTCGTTCATCCGATCTGGGTAACCGTCCTCCTTTGAGCAGGGCCCTTCCTGTTTCTGGGAATCTCTTCTTCCAATACTTCATATACATTGCAATCCGCTCTCGCGTGACGGCGTTTGCAACAAATCCGTGACGCGCGGAGTGAACAGCCGGTTCCAAAACCTCAGCCAACGGCATCGTTCCAAATGTTTCAAGAGCAAGGCACAATCCCGATACAACACCAGGTACTCCTACCGAGAGGCCACCATGAATGTGAGTTTGACCGGTCACGCGATATCCAGCCGGGGAGTCGGTATTCTCCAAAACAAACATATCAGCCGATGCGGCAGCTGGGGCCGTTGTATTAAAGTCAATTGCAACCACTTTTCGCGAGGCCGCAATGTAAACAACAAGGCATCCACCGTAGCCACCTACACCGTTATGACTGGGTTCCACAACCGCCTCGGTAAAGGCGGCGCCAACGGCCGCATCAATGGCGTTTCCTCCCTGCTTAAGAATTGCGACTCCCGCTTTAGCACTGCTTGAATGTGGACCCGCTACTGTTCCGTAGTTACATCGTTGAGTATGTATTTTAACCTCCAGGTTAAATTATGGACTTCTTACTGTTGAAAAGGACGATAAACGCCAACGCATCTATGTAAGCGCGTGGGGACGATGAAATACGTCCTTCGCTTGACAGTTAGAACGTCTTTAACATTATAGGGACGTTCTCCATAATGGATTACTGTGAGATAAAGCGCCGGGTGCGGCAGATTAAGTGCCCAGGCGTTTGTCCTCTTCCACAAGCCATTCCGAGTCTGCCATTGGCATCTGATCTGGTGCCTCTAATCCGGCCTCCGCACGCCAACGCGTGAGTGGGTGGACACGGTTCACTTGCGGCAATTGAACCCGGGTTCCATACGCCGCCGATTCGAAGATTCCCATAATAATCTCGATTACATGACGACCTTCTGCGCCACTACATTCGTGCTCTCGTCCTTCATCGAGCGCCCTTACATACTCATCCACAAACCAATAATCACCTTCGTTCAGGGTGGAATTCGGTTTAATAGATTTTGAGGCCTCCGCAAAACTCTCAGCGTAGACAGGGGTTAGGGATTCCCATTGGTCGAGGCCTTTTGTCGGCAACTCGTGCGGATTCGGCAACCTCCAGGCTCCTTGTGGGTACCAGAGCAATCGCCCTTCTGTGCCATAAAGCTCAACAACATGTGCCTCTACCTCTATGTTGTCGAATCGATGCTGAAGAAGCGTTCCCGTGACTCCACCGCCGAACTGGAGGTTTGCCGTGAGGTGATCTCCTGCGATGGTCCCATTCCCACGAGGGGCCGGTAGGACATCGTGTGGGGTAATTGGTCGCCCACGTGTCAGAGCATGCGCCGTGACGCTTTGGCAATGACCCCCGAATTTAATCATGTGTGTCAATAGATGTGTGCCGATTTCCATCAGACCGAAACCGCCGTAATAGCCCTTTCCACTTGCAAAAATGTAGCGCAAATCTCCAATTTGACCAGCCTCGTATGCCTGATTTATCGCTTGGGTCCAAGCACTTAAACGCCACTGATGATGAACTGCAACTTGTACACCTTTTTCAACTGCCTTATCCATTACCGCGTCCGTCTCAAGGAGGTCCATTCCCATCGGTTTTTCGACCTCAATATTCACTCCATGTTCCAACACCCGCATGGCGAGCGGGGCATGTAACGCGGGAGCAGTTGGGATGGCAACAATATCCGGCTTCGTTTGACTAATCATTGCGTCGAGATCCGTGAATCGATCCGCGACATCAAGTTCATTGCCCAAGATTGCCAGTCGATCCTCTAGCAAGTCACACAAACCGACCACCTCAGTACGCGGATGAGCATGATAGACTCTAGCAGCTGACGTTCCCCGAGAGCGACAGCCTAAAATAGCAACGCGATATGTTTTCATGTTTCCCCCTTTGAGAGCCAGGATTAAGGATTCGAGATAGTGAGTATTAATGAACATCCAGATTACTACAAAGGACACAACTAACCGGTAGAGACCTCGGGTGATTCATCCCCAATGCGTTCCCAGTATGCGCCAGGCACGGTAGTCTGGGAAGCTCTGTTTACTCCAAAATCTTCACGGGCCATGAATACGGAGCGTCTTGTCTACTGGTGCGGACATGCACAGAATCCATTGACTCTGTCTAGCAATACGGGCAGCAATGCCGTACAAATGACCATAGTTCATAACTATCAGCAACATCGCAATCTGACGAGAATCAGAAAAGTCTTTGCACGAACCATCCACAGATAACGAACAAACGAGTTTTGATGCGAAAAACAGACTGTGACCGCCTACACGATCCATACTAACAGACTTTCGTCCATTTTACAACCAACAAAATTGCGTGCGCTTATTCGTCAGTGTACGTAGATTCGCAAACCGTTCTGAACGTAGGCAAGTGATGTTCTCCAGTACAAGATGTGCAAATAGTGCGATAGGTCCATAGAAAATCGGACAATTAGACGGGAAACACTTCGTTCCTGATGCAAATTTCAACGCCATCGCATTCAGGCTGATGCCCAGGGGTATGACAGGAATACGGTTGGGACCGATGAGTCCGGTGCATGCAAGCCGTGTTTCACTTTCCACAGCTGGAACGTATGACCGATAACAGCTGCTAGAACTGCGACCTGTATTCGGCGATCGCGCGGGCATCGCAAAGCATACTCATCTTCGAAAACATGATTAACATAGAAACAACCAATCCCGTTGGTCATGTAGATGCTATTCTGTCTTGACGGAATGAATTAGAGGATGAATCGTCTAGCCAGGCTCTCAGATTCGCACCCATTTGGGTGAAAGGTGTTGGCTATTATTAAGCTATCTATGCCGTTGAGAGCATTCATGTCGATATTTCAGCGGCATCTAGTTGTGAATAAGTTTTCTGAATTTGAGACTCTATTCCAGGCGCGAGATTTAACAGCGACAGATACTTAATCAGCCTGCACCATATGAACTTTCAATTCTAAGACACAACATTCATATGTAACGACTGTTGTTCTCGTATGCACACGATGCAGAATCGACACGAGCTAGTCCAAAACACGATTGCCAATCATGTGATAAACATAAGAAAATAACCAGAGCGCTGCAGCTCATGCCGCGGATAGCTTGCTCCTTATTAGTTGTGGATGAGAAAATATTCTTGCAGCGTTTCAAGGAATCGGATATAATTCAGCCTCATCTCGACAGTTTAGACACGACGAATTGAATCGCCGGATATAAACTGTCGGGGCGCAAAACACTAATCCGGGTACTCTTGGCCTTGTCTCTTTAGAATAAGTCGCTCACATTGAGTCGGTGTTGGACTTCCGAATAGCCATAACGCGCATCTCTACCAGAACACGCATGGTCCACTTCTCAACCGCGCCGCCGCGGCATCAGTTGTGATTCTAAAAGTTAAGAGGGCTTCTCCCGTTGACCATTCCTTGCTTTAACCACGTTCAGCTAATTCAAAAAAGGAGATGTGATATGAAATTAACCGCGAAAACGACATACCTTCTAGCGGGGGCACTCCTAGTCCTGCTATGCCAATGGGGTGCGAAATTAATGGTTCCGACAGCAACAGCAGACCACCATACGCACCAGTCAAACGGAATCAAATTGGTTGCAATGGTCGACTACCCGCTCGGTAAAAAATCAGAATATCTTGCGTGGGTCAAATCAGTCGGTGATGCTATAAGAGCACCCGAAGAGCTAAAGCGGATAGCTGCATATGATAATTACCTTGGCGAAAACCCTCATCGCATGGTCGAATTTGAGTTTGCCACGATGCAAGATGCCACGCGATATCTAGAGCGCGAGGAGATTAAGACAATTTTCGATGAGCTTCCAAATCACACTAGCCGCACAGACCTACACATCTTCGCCCTGCGTGGGGACTATGTCAAACAATAGCACCCACACCAACACCAAATCCTGTTATCACGTTTAGCAATGGAATTTGGCCCAAGATATGGCGATTTATGCTTGGCAGCAGATTGACTAGGTGTGTTTCATACGAACGCCCACAGATGCTGCCAAGACATTAAGAAGTTGAGCTCTGACCCATCTCCTGAGGCAGGTAGTCTAAAACACGCTTTATGGTATTTCTGCCATCCTTCCTGACCACGCTGCAAATGAGAATCTGCTCCTGTCATTCTGCGGAAATAGAAATTGGACTTCCGAAGTGCCACACGCGTATCGAACTTGCGAAACGAGTGTGTACGGCATTACCCACCAATTTGGGAAGGCCATTCTAACCGACCAAGTCAAACTTCACGACTGCACACATCAAAACAGTTCTGAGGCTTTTGAGAGACGTCTCACCTATGAAAACATTCGGACGAGCCTACGCGATTCCGGAATGCTGTCAAGATCGGAAATAACAGCTGACGCTCGCGAATGCTTCCCATTTACAAGCCAAATTGAGTTGTTTGTTTGGAAGAATCTGATCGTCTGCCGACATGTGAACGTCTTTCTCGGAGAAATTAACAATCCCTGGATTCTGGTCATGAATACAGCGTAGCGTGTTCGGGACCAATCCTGTCAAGCACGTGTCCGAGAGTACCCAAGTTGTGTTAATCTGAAAAATATGTCTTTGAAAAATCGCTGCGAGGTCTCGTTCAATCCAGTGTGACTTATAGTTCAACACTTTACAAATCATCATAAGTGCGAACTTCGGGAGTGAGATGAGCCAGTTTAATTTGTCTCCTCGCTACTTTCCCCTTTGACATGTAGGTTCCACATTTGTCAAGGCGAATGTAATTCTAACGGAAATACACCTGAGTTCGCGAACGCTTACCGCTCATCTACACAGATTCATTTCAGCAGTCTGGCGCCTCTAATAGTGGTACTAACATATAATACGCCGACTCCTCGCAGGAACCGATGTTCGAAGTGGATGCACCAATGAATGCTGTGAGCCTTTTCTTTTCGTGCCGCTCAGAGCTTAGGACTCCGATACAGCACTCACAATCCGCCATACGCCACGCATATCAGCGACCGTTCCATCGCATCCCTCGTAGACCATGCGAAACCGGGGAATCCCTCCTTCCTGCACTGGCAGTTTATACACACTCATCTCCGAACACTTAGCGGTATCCCAAGCACTGCCCCCCGGAGAGATTATCGGTTGCGGATTCTTGCGCCAACACAATCCGTCCTTTGAGGTTGCTTGGAGAATGTGCGTTTCGCCTGCTGATGCGTATCCAGCGTAGTACATCACGTAACTTCCATCGGGGATGCGGACGATTTCGGGTGCAAATGCAATATGTCGGTCATAGGCTGTATCCTTCGCAATTCGAAATCCTGGCTCCTTTCGAAAAATGAGACCGTCATTAGACAGTGCGCTGATGATGCCGCCGCCCATATCGCAGCAATACAAACGACATCTTCCATCATCCAGATATACTATTCTTGGAGCGTTGACGTTACGTTTTGCAGCCGAGAAACGAACTCCCCGTTCCACCCGCCAAACCAGACCGCCATCGTCCGAGATTGCGCTGCGTATAGAATTCTGTATGGACTGGGGTCCGGGACAGCATTCGAAATACATGCGAAGTCGCCAGTCGTCATCGGGAATGGGCACCACTTCCGATGAGACGACCCGGTATTCGCCCGCACCGCCCTGCTCTGCTGATAGTCGGATTCCCGGTTCAGGAGCCCACATCACACCATCCGATGAGGTGGCACTCAAGATTCGTGTTGTGGCGTTATCATAATCGCTAGCACCCCCTGCAAAGCCAGTACGTGGCTGAATCTGGGTGTAATACAAGCGATAACTACCATTCCGCAAGGTCACGACTCTGGGGCTAACAGCGCCGCACAGACCCGTGCGTTCAAGAGTACTCGACCATCGCGCTTCAGGGCGTGGATTCACATCCCGGTCTGGAGGAGCATCAACGGCAATGCGTTGGTCATTTAACCAACAGGTCCCTGGATTCGTCGGAACCGCGTTAGCGAGTGATAAACAAGCTTGGGATTGGGACAGGTCAATCATTATAAATTCGCGACGTAGCCTCTACAAGTCTATAAGTCAAAGCACACCGCGCCTCCTAATATGGAATTTTAGTCGTAGCTCTTATTAATCAATCATCATGTCTAAGAAACAATATGCTCTAGGGTATTACGGTTTGTTGTAGTCAGACGCGTTGGAATCAGCAATCCATTGGCTTATGCTTCTACGTCCGGCGGAAACACGCTCATGATGTACAACCTCATCCCCATGGGATGGGCTCGGAATTCGCCCCGCGTGGGTGCCGTTGGAATGCGTGTACGTGGGACTCCAAATTCACGCCGTGGAGTACACGAGAACTTGCAGAAGCTATAGCTCGCGTTCGGAGTTTTGCAGAAGTGCGTCAGATTCTCGGCATTTAGGGCCCTCTTTATCCGTATTCTATGTGACGTAGGAGTAGAGATTAAGTTGATGTGTCGAAAAGCTATGAAACCGACGGCTCCTAGATTAACGGTAATTTCCGAATATCATCGCAACTCTCCTGGATGTATGGGAACTCGGTCCATGACTTCCTAAGCTCGTTTATGCTCTGTAGCAGAATGGATGTCCCACGAATCCTGATGTCCCGTTAGCACAAGCATCTCTACCAGCCATGCCTCATTGGCTAGGCCGGCATCGGGAAGATGTCGTATGAGCCCACCCCCAGCTGTGACTATATAGGACCAATACAGCACTTCGAACATCCAAGATTGTGAATATCTACTCTTTGATTGAAAACTTTGACTGCAAATTGACAAAGTCCAATTCCTTCTACTGTTCCAAATCGTCTTTTCCACACACCACGTAGTCTCATGCACTTCAGGCGGCATTCCCTCAGCATCCCGGGTGAACTGCCTCAGAATATACCCCTTTTGCCTTAGCCAGTTGGCATAATCATGTCCATGAGTCCAGTCGTCGCGGCGGGTGTGACTGGACTGGCAGTATCGGTATTCACCATTCGCACACGTGTCAATCCGCCTATGGGCACTCGCAAGGCGCAGATTCGGAATGACCCCACAGTCATAACCCGATTCTACAAGGCTACGAGTAACCAATGGGAACGTATCCAGGAAAAATCCGTTCCCGTTACCATTGACATGTACCGAGCTTTGGTACATCTCGATCATAAAACTCGCGGCTCGGCGTACACGTCGAATCTTGACAGAAACTATGTGTGAACGCAACACCCTCATCAACTAGGTTCTCGATATTCGGCGTCGAAACATACGGGTTACCCAAACGACCAATCGTGTCGTAAGGCTGGCGATGGGTGCAGATTCAGAGAATATTGGAACCCGATGACAACTGGTGTCTGCTCTGGGGTGTGGACATGTACTAATGACCCCCCAATGCCGAAGGATATTTTCGATGTGCCGATCATTTTCTGAGAAGAGGGAGCCGTGCACCTGTCTACCGAAACATAGTTAAATCGATAGGGAGGTGCGCGTTGTGTCCATACACACGACTTGAAAACCGTGTAGAAAATCTATCAAAGTATGGAATCGGTTTTACATTACTTCCAAGCATTTGAATCTCTATTCTGTCCGTAATGATTGGACGAGTTTCATTTTACTCATTCGCCATGACGGATATATCCCTGCTAACGTGGATGCAGCAAGTGAAACCCCAAGTCCGAGAATTAAATGTAAAGGTGCTGGCTGCATCTGCACGGTCCATCCGAAGGAGCGAACGTTGATAACATATATCAGGATTGCGCCTAGTAGCAGACCTGTTGGGATTGCTATAACTCCGGCGAACGCTCCCATCAATACTGTCTCGAACATTGTTAATTTTGAGAGCTGTCTCCCGGTAAGACCGAGCGCGCGTAATGTACCCACCTCACGCGCGCGTTCTAGCTGAAGACTCATCAACGCAGAGAGCACCCCAATGAAAGCAACAATGATTGCAAGAATTTGCAAAGCAGCGGTAATACTAAACGTTCTATCAAATACCGCGAGAGCGGACTCTCTTAACACCTTATTTGAACGAATTACTAATTCAAGTTTCCCTTTAAAAGCAGCCTGAATTTCCTCAATCTTCTTGGAAATATCAACTCCAGGTTGGAGATAGAGCGCAGCTGAGGAGAAATGGGGATCACTCCAAAATTCACGATAGACCTCATCATGAATAATTGCACACAAACGGACATCGAAGTCATAGGCCACACCAACAACCTTGAATGGCATTTCACCGCGGTCCGTGAATAGAGTTACCGTATCATTGACGCCAATTTTATAGCGAGTGGCTAGTGGTTCGTTAACAATCAGTCCACCCGCTTTCAGGGCATTCCAAGTTTCACGCGGAGACCCAATAGCAGACTTGTACTGACGCTTTTTGCCTGCGATGTCGCGTGAGACAGCCGCCAAAATGAGGGAACCAATTCCGCTCGCGTGAACCTCGACACTTCGAGCCGTGGCAATCTCTGCAATAGCCGGAATTGTTCGCAATTGCTTGAGGGCCCACGGGTCAAGCCTCTCAGTGAGATGACCACTAGAGAGTGTTGGTGGGGTTACAAAAATATCAGCCTGCAGCAAATCGGTCAACCACCGTTCAACAGTGCCACGAAAACTTCCCATCATCACGCTTACGCCGATAATCACACTAACTGCAATCATCAGTGCCGCAACAGTGACAGACGTGCGACTCAAGGAGCGATCGATGTTGCGAAGCGCCATTACCCCTAGCACAGGCACTCTGCATCGCGTCGGATTATGCGTTGCTATTTTAATGAGAGCACGCATAATCGATGGGGTCAAGAGCGCCATTCCTATCAGAACCATGAGCACGCCAATAAAGGCAATTATGAGATGCAATTGCGGTAGTAGTAAGCCAATCCCAATGAGCAGCGCGCTAACCCCTCCAATTCTAGTCCAACGAATGGCTTGCACTGTCCGGGCTTCAATGTCGCTTCTTTGAAGATTACTTATCGGAGAGATCTGGGTAGCTTGATACGCAGGGAGAAGTGCTCCAACAATTGCCGCCGATAAACCAAAAAGAATTCCTTTGAAGAGCGTCAGAAACGGAACGTCGACTTCGCGAACGCTATTTACAAAGAACAAATCGTTGATACTGTTTGTGACCAAAGCTACGGCCCCCCTCCCGAGAATTGGACCCATCACCAATCCGAGCAGCGCCCCCGCTAGTCCAAGCAGACACGCCTCAGCGAGAATTATACCGAAGATCTCTGCACGGGTTGTTCCGACAGCTCGTAGCCTTCCAATGACCGAGAGTTGTTGTAACACGCTAAACGAAACAGTGTTGTAGATCAGAAACATGCCCACAAGCAGAGCCAGTAAACTCAATGCCGTAAGATTAAGGCGGAACGATTTTGTCATCTGGACGACCGCGCCCCGCCGTGCTTCGGAAGTTTCGATTCGTGTCCCCGCTGGAAGCATCGATTGGACGCGATGAAGCAACTCCTGACCTAACCGGGTTCCCGGAAGAACAACGTCGATACGGTCTAGAGTGCCTTCCTTCCCAAACATTTCTTGAGCAGTAGCAATGTCGGCTAGTAACACATTTTCGAACGAGCTTGCCAGCCGCTTATTTTCTGAGCTGATTACACCTACAATTCGCAGGCGGTGTTGATGACTTCCTACCCGAACAACAAGCGTGTCACCCACGATTAATTGATGCTCATCTCCAAATTGTTCCCCAATTACCACCGTATTTGGATGAGCCATGAATAAAATCAAATCTTGTTGGTCCGAGATGCCGATCTGAATCGGACCAACTCCCTTCCGGAACGATTCTCCCGCAAAGACATCAATCCCTAAAAGATGCATGACTCTTCCGTTTACGGACTCCGCCTTAACATACCCTTCAACAACTGGAACGATTTGGCGATAGCCCAGTTCGCGACGAATCCGCACATACACTGCTTCGTCAACTCCTAAGGGACCCCCCAAAATCTGATGAGTGGCACTACCCACAACCAAATCTGTCCCAATGTCGAAGGCCCGATGTACGGATGAGTTGGCAAGGTCGATAGCAATAATCATCCCGACGCCGATAGAGACTCCAACGATGAAGAACAGACTCTGAAACGGATTACGACACGCATGCCTGGATGCTAATCGACACAGCGTGTTGATCTTTCGGCGAACTCCGTAATCATGCGTCATACAAGTGTAGTTTTCCTCGATCGATTTGAAACACGCGGTCCGCACGCTGTGCAATCTCAGTGGCATGAGTGGCCATTATCAGTGTTTTTCCGGAATTCCTACTCAAACGCAGTAAGAGCGACAGGACTTTTTCGCTATTGTCAGCATCCAGATTACCTGTCGGCTCATCTGCGAGCAAAAGCAATGGGTTGTTTACCAAAGCACGAGCAATGGCAACGCGCTGCTGTTCACCACCACTCAATTTGTCGGGATAGCTATCCAGTCGGGCCGAAAGTCCAACAGCGTCCAGAAGCGAGACACTGTACTGGACACTTCGGGGAGCGCCCGATAAGTCGAGTGGCAAGCTCACATTTTCGAGCACCGTTAGGGTTGGAATAAGATTGAAGAATTGGAATACGAAACCGATGTGGTTCCGTCGGAAGAGCGTGCGTTCGTTTTCACTCATGTGGTTGAGACCAATTTCCCCATCAGGAGTTTGAATCAATATGTCGCCGGAACACGGGAGATCAAGACCCGCTATGAGGTTGAGCAACGTGCTCTTTCCACTGCCAGATTGTCCCAGAACGCAAACGAATTCACCCTCATAAAATTGCTCACTAACCCGATCCAACACGAAATGATGTTGACTACCCTGCTTGTGTTGTTTGCTCAAACTGTTCAAACGTATAATTCGATTACGCACTATAATCCTTTCCGGTACTAAGATGGCCTTTCGGTACGCCACACGTTCAGGAGTCATCCCGATTTTAGATAGGACAATAGCGGCGCACGAACGATAACCAAAACAGACGCGACGCTAACAATTACCCCCACGAGAAACACGAGAAATAATGTCACGAAGATAGAAAACACCGGCACGGTACTGACGGATTCGAAGATTCGAGGTGCTACGGCGATTAGCGCAGAACAAGTTCCGATTAACATTCCTACCTACAAAAGAATAATATTTTCCATTAGGAGCATGAACGATATTGTTGTTCGACGGAATCCGAAAGCGCGAAGCGTTGCTAGTTCCCTGCTCCGGTCCAGTGCGTTTCTAACAAGCACAACCCCTAAGCCCAAAGTGCCCAGCAGCATTCCGAGACCACCGAGAGTCTGAAACGTGGACAGGTATGTATTTTCCACGATTCGATAGCTGGCGACTTTTTCGCTGGCGGGCATGACATCGAATCCATAATTGCGAAGAGATTTTTCTAAAATCCTACCAACATCGCCTAAGACATCAGAAGGCGTATCAATGAGGAAGTATCCATACCCAATATTGCTCGGGAAATGTTTGGTGAAATTATCTTCGGAGATGAGCAGCTCACTCTGAAACATGCTGTCCTGTAGAAGTGCAACCAGACGGAGTCTTAGAGGTTGGCCTAATTCATTCTTAACAATTAACTCACTTCCGAGAGCGAGGTGCAAGCCCCAGGTCACAGAATTGTAATCGCCAATTGCCGGAATTACATCCGTCCCGACATCTTCGAAGAGCAGTTCCCATGGGGACGTCTTGTCCCTCAGGCTGTTCCGGAATCGGAACCCTCCACGTGAAGCAAAACTTTTGGACGCCGCGAGTATCCGCGGTTGCTGCGGTTGATAAAGGTTAAGACAGCTCATGTCATCACCTTGAAGTAATCGCAATGGTATAATCTCGGAGCCATGGAACATCTTCGCATCACGGTGAGAGACTCCTAGCCCTAATCTGGCCGTTTCCGAGTTCAAGTCATCTTGAAATGGAATCGCGGCCTCCCCAACCAGTGAAAATCCACCAGTGCCGGACTTCAATTGGTTTACTATTTCATTACTGGTGTCGCTTTGGCGTTGCGTGCCCACGGCAACAATTACAAAACTGGCGCTGGCAACCAGGGCAGCACAGACAATGCTCCGTCCTGGGTGGAGCGCACAATTCCTGATACCCATTCGGAGTTTCCCTCGCAGGGGAAGTGTACTTTGTATTGCTGATATCGATTTCAGACACGCCAAAAAAGCCGCTAATCCTGAAAACAGTAGAAGTGTACCAGCGACGAAAAATACGGCAGGTGAGGATGTTGAATCCCTGTAGATCGCAAAACTCACAAGGCTCATCGCAAGGCCTATTCCTGCATAAGCAATCACGGGGGCAAGACGTGCGTTTGGGTTCCTCTCCAACTCATTCGTTCCTTTCAGCAAGGTGCGAACGGTAATCTTACCACAGCCACGCACTGCCCACACGATTGAAATTAGCACACAAAGAATCGACGTAACAAAACCAATTAGTAAGCTTACGGAACCGACGTTAAGCGTAAGCAATGGCGTTCCCACTCCACCATTCCACCAGTCGCGCAAACCCATCATCATTAACCAACCATAGCCAATGGCCCCTACCAAGCCAAGAGCACTTCCGATCGTAGCAAGGATAGTGCCCTCTTTCAGGAATCGCAAACGTACACTGGACAACGAATAACCCGTCGTTAAAAGGAGACCAATCTCTGATGCTCGTTGGTCAACTCCCAACTTGAAGAGTAAGCCCACTAAGAGCAGGGCCGACCCGATAAGGAATATGCTAAATCCCCCGAACAGCATGCTAAAATCTGTCGTACCTGACGAGGCATCGAGGCCCTGCGCCATCACTGAATGAAATCGGAACCCAACGTGTTCAGGACTGAGTAGTGCGGGCAACCGCGTGTGCAAAATAGCCTCTATTGCCTGTGTACTCATGTTCGTGGTTGAGTGAAACCGAATGGCGGACAAGACACCGAATCGAGTACCCCAAAGTCTTTGTGCACTCGACGGTGAAATAAAGGCCTTCGGCGTAGCACCAAACTCATCCCAGTACCTTTCGTCTTTCGAACGAATGCGGTTCATCTCCAGTGGAAACGTCGCATTCCAACTGGAGATGTCATTCGAATCAAAGAGTTCGTGAAATTCGGGCGTCAATTGTCGGTCCCGCGCCAATCCTTGCATTGGAACCACGCCCTTTAATCCAAATTGCGCACGCTTTGTCAGGAGCATGTTTCGGTCTCCAGCAACATAATAACTTACTTCAATCAAATCTCCGACCTCAGCGTTCAAATCTTCTGCAGCCCACGAATTAAGGAGAATTTCACTGTCAGCCAAACCGGCAATTTGCAGAGCCACCTGCCCTCTGGGTTGCAGACGATCGGTCATCAACATGTGCGCCGGTAAACCCAACGCGGTAATAGTTGAATAAGGAAATGTCTTTTTGGCAGTAGAAATCTCATTCGCAAGGTACGTCATGATAGTCGTGATAGAAATGCTATTTTCTCTTGCCAATGCCTTGGCCGCCGTAACAATATGCGGATTCAGCAAAAACTGCGGACTTTCAAGAGAGAGGTAGCCTTCCCTTCGTTCAAATCGCAGGCCGAGGTCACCCAATTTGAACACATGTCGGAGTCCATCTTGGGACATATACGGAGCACTACCAGTTGCCATCGCTGAATTCGCGACGAAAATCGAATTAACCTTTCCCGACTGATCTAATGCGCTTTGCAAAACGGGCAACTGCGCAAATGCGTTCAAAGGGATTCTCTGATTTGCGCGTAGACCAAATCTACCAATCCCTTGGTCAGGAATCACTTTTGTTACAGTGAATCGCAGCGTCCTGAGACTTGAAGAAGCGCTCCGCTGGCCGAAAAGAAACTCTGGGTGAACATCGTTCTGCCGCTTAAAAGATATTAGGAGGGACTGACCCACCTCCACTTTCAGTTCCTTCTGTAGAGATTGATTTACAATCAGTGATGGAAATGGATTTTCGGAAGGTTTTTTTATAAAATCTGTTTCGTAACCGATCGTGTCATCGTTCCACAGCGAGAGGAACCTTCGATCGATGCCCTGAAGATGAACGCGTGAAGCGCGAGCCTCATTGGCCGGGTTCACAACCGCACCAGTAATGAGAATCGCAGGTGCGGCCAGATCAACTCGTGCCTTGAACATGCGATTCTCTGAAAACTGCATCGCTAACGTTTCTCGAAAGAAGCGCTCTGATGTCAGAACACCATCGATTCTGCCTAGGCGGTCCAGGGTGAAATTGCGCAAACTTGCTCGGACTGAATCCCCGATTATCAGCACGCCGGTAAGTACCGACGACAAAACTGCTACACTGAGGAGCACGGCAAGGTGAATACGCCAGAAATGACTTAGACTTCGACGCATAGCGGAAAAACCATGAGGCTACTTAAAATTCGTGGACTTAGGATCACAATCATTCGAAAGACACACTCAGCACACCAGACCGTCGACAAGTTCAAATCGGCGTTGAAAACGATTTGCGAGCTCGAGGCTGTGGGTGACTACAATCAATATGTTATTTTCATTTGTGTGTAGTTCGAACAGAAGGGACGCAATGTTGTCTGCAGTAGAATGGTCAAGGTTCCCCGTGGGTTCATCGCACAAGAGGAGACTAGGCTGATTTATCAAGGCACGTGCGACTGCCACACGCTGGCATTCACCACCAGATAGTTCATGAGGACGGTGGGTCAATCGACGAGAAAGTCCCACGCGGTCCAGTAGCATTCTAGCCCGAATCTGCGCACCGGGAAGCCCTTGCTTAAACGCAAGAGCCGGTATCAGAACGTTTTCTAGAACCGAATATTGAGGCAATAGGTGGTGATCTTGAAAAACAAAGCCAATTGAGCAGTTTCGAAATCTTGATAGTTGCGCTTCTGGAAGCTCAAACGGGTTCTTCCCGTTGATTTCGATTACGCCTTCAGTGGGAGGATCTAGTGTGCCGATTAATTGAAGCAATGTGCTTTTCCCAGAACCAGACGGTCCCGTCAGCGCGAGTACGTCTCCTTGATTAACCTCGAAGGACACTCCGCGCAAAACCTCGACTAAATGACTCTTCCGCTCATAGGTCTTGCATACATTCGAAACTTTAAGTGAAATCGGATTGAGTTTTGTCATTACTCCTAAATCAGTATTAGGCGCATCCACTTGGATAAGCAGTAAGTCTTAGGTCTAATCGGTTAAACCTTAGTCGTTACAACTTCGCTCGTTAGCTACTTGTGTGTTATCGAGCTTGGCTGCGATGTCTCCAGGAATGGGAATCGGCTTCAACGTCATGTCAGGCCCGCATATGCAGCAGACCGTTTGCATCTCACCGCGGGCAATGTCAACAAAATCTTTTCTAAAGTCAAATTGGTACATCATCGTCGTACGCCCCTTCTTTACGATTCTCAGATGGATGTCCAACTTATCCTCAAATTTCACTGGCTGCACATACTGACAAGTTGCTGACAAGCGCGGCCAACCTATAGTATGCCCCTGCCATTTTGTCGTAGCACTTGTTCCCAATGAGCGAAGGAACTCATGCTCAGTAGTTTCCATAAAAACGAAAAACCGTGAAAAATGGACGATACCAGCCATATCGGTATCGGAAAATTCTATCTGGCGCCGCGTACGATATTCACAGGGCATGGTGGGATTCGACTTCCTCCGGTGAGTTTGCTGAAACTCGTTGTCGCACTCCTAAGCTCGCATTAATTCGATTTCAAAATCCTCATTTGCCTACAATGTACGTTCCACTAGTGTGTTTTCTTTAGAACTCGGCACTTTTTCATTGGTTCGATCGAATCCGCATAATATAACATCAGATGTAAGCCATACGTCAGTGTGTCGTCGAATTCTGCGCCTAACAGCGAATCCGCTGATATTTAACGTGCAAACTGATCGTTCGATTCCATAATGTGAATGCTATTGCCCGCATTCTACTAGTGAACACTCGATCTGTGCCAAACACCGCAAACAGATTGGATGTGGTTGAGATGAATCATGAATTGACTAATCTCTGTCTCCCTACGAACCCGGACGATATAGCGTAACGAGCCAACCACCAAAAGACGCAATCACAATACCGACTATGAACTGCCAGCGCACGGTACCCCACCCACCGTGAGGTGGATGCACCCACATCGCAACAACCGCATTGACAACCGGGGCACCTGCAAACACGATTGACATCACCACCGCTGGGGTTCCCTTGGCTCCGAAAGCCAATAGAAGGCTAAACGCTCCAATCGCACCCACAAGACCGGCTGCCGTTGACAAGCCAACACCTTTCGCTGGAAACCTCCATGTAGCATCATTCAGAAAGAGTATAACCAGCGAACCTATGAGTGCCATCAACAAATACGCAACTCCAACGAATAGGAACGCTTTATATCTTCCATTTTCTGGATCGTCCATTAACAGTTGCCCGGAATGCAGAAACACACCATAAACACCCCATGAGACAACTGTGACAAGGGCAAAAATTAACCAAGCCATATGCTAAATCTCCCCTATGGCAAAATATATTGACGATAAACCGCCAGAGTATCTTTCGCCATTACATCGTCGCTAAACCTCTCATTTACACTTTCTTTTCCCTTAGCACCAAGTTGTATCCGATGCGTGGGATTATTGAGTAATTCTAATATGGCTTCCGCTATTGCCATTGGCTGGTTTGGGTTGACTAGTAAACCTCCACCGGTTGCGTCTACCAATTCTGGAAATCCGCCATGACGTGGAACCACAACTGGCACCCCATTAGCAAGCGCTTCCAAAACGAATAGCCCTTTCGGCTCAGGATAAGATGTCGGGACTGACAACACGTGTATACTGTTGAGAAACTGTATTTTTTGCGGACGATTTACTTCTCCTTGATACGAAAAGACATCTGTCAATCCCCAGGCGTTAATTTGCTTGAGAATTCCGTCAAGATACTCTTTATCCCGTAACCCAATATATCCAGCGACCTTAAGGCGAATTCTATCAGTTCCAATCTCCTGAGTCAACCGGTAAAATGCTTCTACCAGCAAATGAAGCCCTTTCGCAGGACAGATGCGCGCTAGATATCCGATTACGAAGACCGAATCGGGTCCGATAGGCTTCTCTATGACTCCATGGCCTTCCAGATTGAGACCGAGCGGCACGACATCAATCTTGGTCTCAGGAACATTGAGATAATTGCCCATAAATTCGGCGTAGTATCGACAGGGAGCGATGAATCCGTTGACATCTACAGCGCGTTCACGAAGCAATCTGCGGACACACGATTTATAAGGTTCGACCAAGCCTTCAAGAAACAAGTCCTCTCCCTGAAGCGCGCAAACAATGGGAGTCCGCAACGCGGTCTTTATCTCTCTCGCCAATCCCACAAACATTGAATTTGTAAGGTGAACGAGATCGGGTTGATACGAATCTCTCAGCCACTTTATCAGCTTTTTAAGCTCTTTCTTCTGCTTTCCATTTTCACCTTCCAGCATGGAAAGCGTGAGTTCACCAAGGCTTTCAGAATCCGTGACCCCAGTGAATCGCGACAAATTTCGCAAGAGAAAAGAGCTATTGAGTAGCTCGTCGAAGCACCAAGGCGTATGCCGAAAGAACCAGGATTTCTGTTCTAAATAAACATTAATTCCGCCGAAAAACACATGGTCGATGCTAACATCCAGCTCGTCTGTGCGAATAGGCGTGTACGTGGGAATTAACGCAACGTCGTGCCCCATATCTTGTAGGGCTTTGGCGAGCGTATTATCATGGATGCAGGTTCCACAGTACATGCCCGCAGCGCCTGCAGTAATGTAAGCAATTTTCATTGCGCGTATTCAAAGTTCCCGTAGCCCAACAAAGGATTAGTTCGCTCAAGCCGCTCAGCTCTGTTAGTCGCAAATATAGATATAACTGAACAGTTTCCGACCGGTTTTGGCTTGACGGTCGCCTAGAAGGGAAGTATAATTCAAGGCGTTCGATACAACTCCATTGTATCAGTTCTTGAAGACGGTTTCAATGGGGAATTCTGAAGAATGAATCTGTGCCATTGAAAGGCGTGTTTTCTAGTGAACCGTGTCAACCACTAGCAGATAACGGTGAATTTCATCGGTGTAGATTCTTAGCGACAACACGAAGGAATCCAGACCTCTTGTACCTGTACATGTCTCGGTCCACCTCCCACGTGTCGCTGCGCAATGCTTAAGCCGACATTGTAAAGACTTACGTGCGATCTATCTTTTGTAAAACTAGATATGGACGCCGAACCGCATGAATATGGGGAGCTTGAGGCGCAGCATGATAGCTAACGGGAGCAAGATAAGAAACCTCTTTTGTTCGTAGGCATCACCGAAGCGAATCACTTCTCGAACTGATACTAATGGCGGTAAGAGATGGCTACACCTCTCACGTAAATGTGATATAGATTGGTTGTAATGTTAGGGCATTGCCGAGGGCAGTTAAGTCACAACGCAGTTGTTTCGAATGATTGCATTCGACCGATTCGCAACCTGATTATAACCTATTGCTTATCTGCTCATCTCGCGTCCTGAAAAGCGTATCGAGATTAGCCCCCAAGCCAATAAGACTCGTGGTGTGTTTGCGACCACCGACTCAGTATGCCTGTGTCCTAACGAACACGACCATATATGGTTAAATCATTTCGGAATGTCCTGTTTCTTGAATCGTTCAATCCAAAATGATAACAGCAATGGGAGTTAGTAATGACAACAGCTATCTGTGAAAGAATTCCAAACACCGGTCTACAGCTGGATGGGTTCGTGGGCGAGTATATTGATAGCATTACTTCCAATTGGCTGCTAGTCGCGCCAAAATCTAATCCCAGCATGTTGGAGATGTTCCAGGATCGTGACGCACCCCCACTACGCGATATGGTTCCATGGGCGGGAGAGTTCGCGGGAAAGTACCTGACCGCATCGGTTCAGATGCTACGCGTTACCGGGAATGTCAGGTTGAAACAGTGGCTCAATGACTTCGTACGCATCCTTGTAAGTGGTCAAGCTGCGGACGGTTACCTGGGACCATGGCCAAAACGCTGCCGACTGACAAACACTGATTCTGCAGGTCGTCAGACATGGGATACGTGGGGACACTATCATGTCATGCTAGGGCTTATATACTGGGATGAAGAAACTGACGACCCGCAGGCGCTGGCATGTGCCTGCCGCATTGCCGATCTGCTCTGTCGTATGTACTTAGGCGAGAAGAAAATTCGCCTGGTGGATACAGGAGCGACGGAGATGAATCTAGCACCTATCCACGCCCTCTGTGTCCTGTATCGCAAGACTCAAAACAAGAACTATCTCGGGTTGGCTCTCCAGATTCTAGACGAGTTTGGGGCCACACTAGACGGCAAACCACTTGCAGGTGACTATCTTCGACAAGCCCTCCTGGGAAAGGAGTTTTTTGAGACGCCAAAGCCGCGATGGGAAAGCCTACATGCGATCATGGCGCTCGCAGAACTCTACTGGATTACTGGTGAGACTCAATATCGTCAAGCCTTCGAACAAATTTGGTGGAGCATCGCTAAATTCGATCGCCACAATAATGGCGGCTTCTCCTCTGGAGAAAAGGCTACTGGGAACCCGTATCATCCTGGAGCCATCGAATCCTGTTGCACCATTGCGTGGACCGCAATGGGTGTTGAGATGCTTAAGCTTACTGGTTCGTCCATAGTTGCCGACGAACTAGAGCTTTCGATGTTTAATTCGATTGTCGGCATGCATTCATCGAGCGGTCACTGGGCCACCTACAACACTCCGATGAATGGAATACGCCGCGCGAGTGCCCATGCGATTGTGTTCCAATCTCGTGAGGGCTCCCCCGAATTGAATTGCTGCAGCGTCAATACGCCTCGTGGATTCGGAATTCTCAGTGAATGGGCTCTCATGAAGGAGAAAGACAGCCTAATTCTGAACTACTACGGCCCATCGACCCTATGCACTAGATTGACCGAGGATTTATCCGTAACTCTTGCACAGGAAACAGACTATCCGCTTGATGGGAGCATAGTTATACAGCTCCAACTATCTATATCCGCCGCTTTTACCTTGAAACTCCGGATACCACAGTGGTCTAGACAGACGCAGATTCGAATTAACGACGATTCCGTCTCGGGTGTATACGCGGGCACTCACTTAACGCTTAATCGCACTTGGAACTCAGGAGACAAAATTTTTATCAATTTGGACATGTCCATGCACTTTTGGCGAGGCGAAAAGGAGTGTGATGGCCTCTCGTCGGTCTACCGCGGTCCCATTCTACTAGCGTACGATCATCGATACAATCTTGACAATGCCAATGGAGAAAAGGATGAGATTCGGGATGTTGACAATTGGGATTCGCAAACCTGTATGTTAAATATTCCACCTATCGACGCGCAAAACATGGGAGTCAAGCGTCTCCAATACTCAGAATGGTTACCCCCGCTACTCCTCGTGGAAGTCAATGCTACGAATGGAAAAACCGTCCGTCTATGCGATTTCGCAAGCGCAGGTGAAACTGGAACGCCATACTGCTCATGGTTACCCGTGAATCAGAGCCCGACACAACCACACTTTTCCGAGGAGCATCCGCTGCCCACCTGTCGTATATAGTCGCGAACACTTAAACTGTCTGGGGCCTAAGTCTGTGTTTCCGATTTCAGTCCTTCTACTCACGTAGCACACAAATACCATATGCGTGAAAGCGAACCTATCCTATAACCAACACCAGGAGGAAGTCAATTCATGATAGCGAAGGGACCTGTATCCAACACTCGCGCAAGAGGGCGCGGCCCCACAATTTGGCTGGCTGGGGCACCCGACGAATTGGAAGAATGGATGCCACTAGGCGTTGCGGGGATTGTTACGAATACTGTAGTGCTCAATGAGTACGCCAAAGCCTATGGATCTGTGATTAATCTCATCAAAAGGTACCTAGACATCACAGAAAAACCCGTAGTCGTCGAGATTGACGGCCACTCAGTCGAAGAATTACTATCTGTAGGAAAGGTATTCACAGATTTATCTCCGCAAATAATCTTAAAAATCCCTTGCTCGGCAAATGGTCTCAAGACGTTCGGAATCCTTAAGAACGATGGTATAGAGACCTTCTGCACAACCGTGTTTTCTTTAACCCAAGCTGCTGTCGTTGCTCAGGCCGGTGTAGATCATATCCTACCATTTTGCGATCCAGTAAAGGCCGTTGGAGGAAATCCGACGCAACTCGTCCGGGAATGTGCTCAAATGTTTGGCGGTTGGGAGCAGCGTCCCTATATCATGGCAGCACTCGTGAGGTCGGTGGAGACCGCCCACGCGGCTCTACGCGATGGCGCTGACGAACTTGTAACCATGTGGACAGTCTACCGCGACATGCTAGATCACCCGCTTACCAACGAGTGGAATGAGATTTTCATGGACCAATGGGTCGACATGCACAAGAATGGATTGCTCGATGGTGTGCCCGTTACTCTTGATTGAGCATAATGAATGAAGGAGAAAACGCACGCGCGTTCAGAAAGGTATCAAGACAGCTTTTCACCAGTATCGTCTTTGAACACCAACAACGGAGCGGAAGGGTACTTGCTATATTAACCGCTCGTCACCACTAACTTCTTTTTCGTCGTGTCGCGACTTCAAGTATTTAGGAAGACAATAAAGATACTAAAAGGTTGCCGATCTTTATTCTGGCCGATGGGGTGTGATGCTCCTTCTAGTCGGCCTAAGATATTCTAGCATGTCAACAAACCCGGAGGCTGAATCCTGAGTCCTACGTGCGGTGCATTTGTCAGAAAGTGTTCCGGGCAAAAGGAGATTCACTAATTTTAGTGGTGCACACATTGACCCAGTCGATGTGTGCACCACTCTTTTGCACTTGAAAATACGGAGCACAAAGCACGGTAGAGTTTACTCCATTGATATTCCTGACTAATTGCGACGTGTTTCGATTGGAACTAAGCGAAGATGCTGAAGCTTTCTCATTTGGTAACAGCGTGAATGCGTCCGTTTCCCGGCAACCGATTTTTTGAGCTATCCCCCATGAGCAATGCATAATTGTTATGTGCCATCGACACATATCCACGCCGATACCATCCATATTGGGAACCCGGAACGCCACCACCTTCTTAATGTGCTACGTCTCACGTCCGGCGACAGCATCCAAGTATTTGACGGAAAAGGAAATAGGTACATCGCCCATTTGACGAATAGAGACACCCCTTTTGCAACGGCCCTTATTCAGTGCCATCAATTCCATCCTAGGGAAACGCCACATATCACGCTCTTCCAGGCGATTCCCAAATCGGACAAGATGGATTGGATTGTTCAAAAGGTCACAGAAATTGGAGTAGATGTAATAACTCCCATGATAAGCCAGAGATCTATTCCTAAAAGAACACAAGGAGCACAAAGGCGACAGCATAATCGCTGGAATCGCATTGCCATAGAAGCGTGCAAACAGTCAGGGCGCGCGTGGTTCTCCGATGTGCTTGAAACTCGAGAACTCGATGAATGCTTCAAACAAGTCAGCGATTATGACCTATCCTTACTATTGTGGGAAGATGAGAGACATCTTACAGTCAAAACAGCGCTACGTTCACATGATTCCATCGAATCGATTGCGCTATTTACTGGTCCAGAAGGAGGATTCGCGCCAGAAGAAGTTGAACTAGCGATCCACAAAGGATGCACCGCTAGCACATTTGGCCGGAACATCCTACGGACGGAAACTTCAGCCATTGTAGCTGTCGCGCTGTCTGTTTATGAATTTCAAACCGATTAATCAATCTTGACAACAGCTAATCGATAATATATCATCTAGCGTTTACCGACATCTCGAATTGAAACTCACATTGTAGAGACAATTAAAATGCCAAGAGCCGCACTTATCACCATGGGTTGCAAGGTTAATCAATATGATACCGAGTCAATGTACGAAACCATGACTCGTAACGGTTACACAATCGTTGATGAGAGCGATGTTGCTGATGTCTACATTGTCAATACTTGTACCGTTACAAATGTCGCGGATCAAAAGGCGCGAAAGTCAATCCGACGCATTGTTCGACAAAATTCGGAAGCGAAGGTTTTGGTCACAGGCTGCTACGCCGAAAGCGATCGCAAAGCAGTTGAGAGCATTCCTGGAGTCACCTTCGTGTTCGGAAATCGTGAAAAATCCGACTTGCAAACCTACCTTGACAAGATGCATGAATCAGACCTCCTGCAGATTAAGCCTATGCGACACGATTCCGTTCGTGAGCACGCCAGATTTAGTACGGGGGTAAGTCATTCCGCACAGCGAACGCGCGCTCTAATTAAGGTGCAGGACGGCTGTAGTGCTTTCTGTACTTACTGCATTATCCCATATGTTCGTGGTCGCATGAGCAGTCGCCCGATTTCTGATATTCTTAGCGAGGCTGATCGCCTTGCGGCGAACGGGTACAAGGAAGTCGTAATTACCGGAGTTCACTTGGGCGCATACGGGCTCGACGTTGACAGCGCGATTCAAATTGCGGATATATTGGAAAACATCCATTCAGTCGAAGGTATCGAGCGTATTCGATTGAGTTCAATCGAACCCATGAATTTTCCAGACTCGCTAGTATCTCGCATGGCGAGCCTGCCGAAGTGCATGCCGCATTTCCACGTGCCACTTCAGTCGGGCTGTGATAAAACCTTGCACGACATGCGTCGTCGGTACACCTCAGCAGAGTATGGCAACTTAGTTGAAAAACTTCGAGATGCGTTTCCAGATGTGGGCATCACGACCGACATAATGGTTGGGTTTCCGGGAGAAAGCGATGAGCATTTTGAGGAATCGTTCAACTTTGTTGACGACATTGGGTTCAGCCAACTCCACGTCTTCCGCTACTCTCCACGCCGAGGCACCCCGGCAGCAAACTATCTAAATCAAGTTCCACCAGACGTTTCTGCAGCACGTAGCAGGGCAATGATTGACCTCGGACGGCGTCTGGAGCTAGATTTTAGACGTCGTATGTTAGGTAAACACATGTATGTCTTGGTCGAAGATAGCCGCGAAGGACGCTCAGCCCAACTTTCCGGATTCACCCCAAATTATCTTCGCGTGCAGATGAATGCGCCCGCATCAAAGATTAATCAAATTGTTTCTGTCACGCTCACAGGATTCGAAGATGCGGTGCTGCAGGGAGAAACCGTTGATGAGGGCTTTCAGGGTGCCCCCAGTTTGCCCTTAGCGGAGCACAAGCCAACCGAGCAGACACCATGAAAATTGGCGTTCTAGTTTCTGGAAGTGGAAGTAACCTACAGGCTTTAATAGACCAAGTTCACCATGATGAACTGAGCGAGATTGAGATTTCAGTTGTCATTAGCGATCGAACAAAGGCCTATGCACTAACACGTGCGCTAGCGGCGGGGATTCCCAATTATGTCGTACGCGCCTCTGACTTTCCAGATCGTCAGGCCTTCGATGACAGTATCTCTGACAAACTCGAGAAGCATGCTGTACAACTGGTGGTCCTAGCAGGTTTCATGAAGTTGTTTAAGCCCGCGTTTGTTCAAAAATATCGTCGGCGCATCATCAACATCCATCCGGCACTCCTCCCGGCGTTTCCGGGAGCAAATCCCGTGCCCGATACTCTCGCTTATGGATCTAAGATTACGGGTGTAACTGTCCATTTTGTGGACGAAGGGATGGACTCCGGTCCCATCATAGCACAGGTCCCCGTGCGTGTATTGAAGTCCGATAATGAGGAAAGCCTGCATGCGCGTTTGCGGGAAGAAGAACACAAACTTTACCCGAAAGTCGTTAGATGGTACGCGGCAGGAAGAATCACCGTCACTGGCCGAAAGGTTCTTGTGGAGGAATCAGACTAGAATGATTTCTATTTCAACAATGTGGAATGCATCAAAGGAACCTGATGGAGCAGCCCTCATCAGTCAGATTAATGATTTAGGGTTCGACTCAGTTGAACTGAGCCGAGACCTGACACGCAATCAAATTGAACAATTCAAGCCACATCTTATACACACTAAGCCTTCTTCGATTCACAATTTCTGTCCCATTCTGCCTAATGCTGTCCAAGCAGATATCGAAAGGGATCCGATACTGCTCTCGAGCCTTGACATAAATGAACGCACACAGGCACTTAGCTGGACCATTCGGACCATGGAACTAGCTTCCGATCTTGAAATTCCTATTGTTGTGATTCACCTGGGTGAAGTGACTACATATGACCGTTCTTATCTTATGAATAATCTTTATGAATCTGGTGAGCGTGAGTTTGAAGCATTCAGCAATAAGGTAACAGAGGCTATGGATTGGCGCGAAAGAAAACAGGCAAAACACCGCGACGCAGTTCTATTCAGTCTGGATGAGCTTAACGAACTTGCGGTACGGATGGACCTCTTCCTGGCAATTGAAAATCGGCCTCGATATTATCAGATTCCGAACTTTGAGGAGGTCGAAATCTTTCTGAATGCATTCAGCGGCAGCAACATGCGATATTGGCACGATGTCGGCCACGCAGCAATCCAGGAGCGTCTTGGAGTCTGCTGGTCAGAGAAGTGGATGGACGCATACAAAGACAACTTAATTGGCGTCAATTTACACGACCTCAAAGACCTGGATGAGTACCATCCGCCCAGTCTCGGGGATCTTGATTTTCACGGCATCATCCGACAGCTACCAGCCGATATCTTAAAGGTGCTGGAAATTCGCCATGGAACACCTGACGAGGTTAAGGAGGCTAGGAGTTTCGTGGCCGCGAACACCAACTCGGCTAGTGCGCCGCACCAATCGCATCATTAAACGTAGGAACCACTTCCCTAGCGAATACCCCAAAGCTCGTATCCAAATGCTCTCGATTGTCGCAATCATGGCCTACAACCACTGGTGTTCCAAAGTTTCGCACCTTCTCACGAAATGGGAAAAGGGCCCCGTCACAGTTTCCGCATTCCCTACGATTCCGACTTCCTTCATGAGATAATCCAGAGTGCACTCGACGTCCGTCATACTTTCATCGCGCTTACATATGCTAAGACCTGTCGGCGCGTAGCGCGCGGTGAAATCACGAATGTACTGCGCACATCTTCCAAGTGGGTTCTCTCGGGCACGCTTTAACGCTCATTCAGTTGAGTTCGCAACGAAAACGTTGCGTGACACAAACCAATCGCCTCGAACCGTAACGTGACCAGCTGACGCAGCGGCTTCGGAATGCGTCTTCCACTGCGCAGCCATCACATGCGGATGGCTCATGATCCGAAAACCGCCGACAGCGACAGATCGTAATCCCTGGAATGCCCAGACATGCACGCTACAAAGATGGGCGGATATGGTTGTTGCAGAGGTGGGTGCAGTCCCACATTCCTAGTTAACTACCATGTCCTGCGATAGTTTATAAATGACCATCAGTCGAATTATTTGTCGAAGGAGGCTCTAGATCTCAAAAATGACGCGTCTCATGGATAACCTGCCAACTATATGCTCGATCCTATAGAGCCACTACCGCGCGCTCTAATGATGGATGACGACCGATTGTCCACTCTATCCTCCAACCTGTCTAGGCATTCCGATTCCTATCTGTCCGATTCAAAACGTCAGACGGGTTAGTTCAGATGTGGCCGCTGTTAGCCGTGACAGGTATGCCGAGGTACTTCCACAGGTTGAAACACCTGCTGAGAGCCGGTTGTTTTCCAAATACAAGTGCTCCACTGCATAATAACATCACCCACAAGGGCTTTAATCGCTAAGCTTTCGTTAACAAGCGTTTGGGCTGTGAATAGTTAGCGGTTAAATTCACGTTGGGGTAACGGCAGTTGTTATCTAATTATTCCCGAATCCTAGGGGTCTAGCGGAAAATCGAATGGCAAACCAAATGAAGACCCTTTCAGTGTGCTCACGTTCTATGAGCGAGCAACATAGAGTGTTCGAAATCCAGGCTCCTTGTCAGCCGCCAAACATTGGACAGCATCCGTGTTTTGGCCTTGATTCTTTCCATGGAAATGTGCTAGAATAGGAATCTGTGGCCGGAGTGGTGAAATCGGTAGACGCACTGGATTCAAAATCCAGCGGGCCCTGGGTCCATGTCGGTTCGAGTCCGACCTCCGGCATACTAAGCCATATAGCCACCTCAGCGCTATGTGGCTTTTTTTTCAACATTCAGCCAACCTATATGGGTCTTCAAGTCTTTTCTACGCACTCGAACGATTCCGTGTCACAAGCGGCATCAATGATGCGTACAACGGCATTGGAACTCAGCGTTGGTGAATAGTTTTGTGCATCTAAGTCAGACTTCGCGTCGTCCACATTCAACCAGTAAGGTAACTTGATGAGGTCGATTCTATCGACAGTTAGATTCGCTCAAGACCACTTTTCTTCTGCTGTTATCCATGACAACCAAAGGGTCTATCGCACGCAAACATAAAGCGTATGTTCAAGAATCTATCACCAACCTCCATCGGTATTCATCTGGACATACGGAAAATTCTTGAAATTGCGCGTTCTGCCGGATTCGAGGGTTTGGATGTTCATCTTCCCGAGGCCTGCAGGCTCGTGCGGAAATATTCTGTCGATTATCTCAAAGCGTTGTGGGCAGAGTATGATATGAGAATGGGTAGCTGGGGATTTCCTCTCAATTGGCGTGCTGGTGATGTTGAGTATGAATCGAGCCTCGCTGCATTTCCTGGACGCGCGAGACTTGCCGCTGAACTTGGTTGTTATCGCGCTACTACCGAAGTCTTTAACTGGAGTAATGCACCGTTCAATGAGAATTGGGAGTTTCACATCCGACGCCTGCGACCTGCTGCAGAAATCCTAAGACATTACGGACATTCACTTGGTTTGGAGTTCATCGGTCCCGCATCCAGTCGTCGGATGCACAGATTCGATTTTTCCTACACGATGCAAATGGTTCTCACACTCGCAACGACAATCGGAACAGGGAACGTCGGCCTCCTCTTCGACACCTGGCACTGGTACACGTGTTGTTCCTCGCTAGATGATGTCCGAAAACTATCTAAAGATGAAGTGATTTACGTTGAGGTTAACGATGCCCCGACAGGCATCCCGCCTGAAGAACAGCGCGACGACGAACGCTATCTACCTTCCTCGACCGGTGTGATTCCGTCCTCGGAAGTGATGCAGGTACTAAGCGATATTGGTTATGACGGACCCGTGACTCCTGAAGCCTACAACACTGAGCTCGAATCCATGCCAGCGCATCTTGCTGTTCAGGGTTCATTCAAGTCATTGAAGAAATTGTGGGAACAATCAGGACTGGGATAATAATCCCGCAGACAATGCTCTATGATACTTTAATAAGGAATATGATAAAAATGCCCACGAATGGCTCAACGCATCCGAAAGTTGTAGTGCCAGGCGATAATCCTCCACAGATTCAGGATTCCCCACATCTAGAACGTCTAAGCCAACATGCTGATGTGGTTGTATACAGAGACTCGTGTGCAACAAGTCAGCAAAAGTTGGAACGGGCCAAAGATGCTGAGGTTTTAATCAATTCACGTGGCCTAGTTACCTGGCCGAGCGACGTGTTGCGACAATTGCCCAAATTACGCCTTATAGCGACCTGTTCAATTGGAACCGACATGATTGATCTTGTTGCAGCTAACGAACTTGGCATCCTCGTGAGCAATCAGCCAGGTCGCACTGCTCCAGTGGTCGCCGAACACGCATTCGGATTGATGTTTGCCCTTGCAAAGCGTACAACATATTTCACTGAGGAAATGCGTTGTGGTCGGTGGCCTCGGATGGATCACACCTTTTTGACTGGAAAAACGTTGGGGATAATTGGCACTGGAAGTATCGGATCAGAACTAGCCCGCCTCGCGCGAGCTATAGGAATGAAGGTCATTGCCTGGACATTCCGTCCGTCTCCTGAACGTGCGACAAGATTGGGAATCGAATATGTTGAATTGGATACTCTGCTTCGCACGGCGGACGTTGTGAGTCTCAACCTCAAGTTGACTGAGACCACTCGAGGCTTAATTGGACACAAAGAGTTTCAATGCATGAAGCAGAATACGTTATTTGTCAATGTCGCCCGGGGTCCGATTGTCGATACTATTGCGCTCGTCGATGCGCTAAACTCCGGACATCTCGGTGGCGCGGCCATAGATGTGTTTGACGAAGAACCGATTCCACCGGACCATCCCCTTCTCTCGTGTGCCCAGGTTGTGCTCACACCTCATTGTGCAGATATGACACCCGAAGGAGTAAATCTTCTCAACGAAGGTGTGGTAGACAACGTAATCGCGTTTCTGAAGGGCCACCCACAAAATGTAGTCATCTGATTGACACCCTACTCATGTTTGGAGAATGAAGATGGCGACACCCGCACCTTCGTCACTTATTAATCAACTAAACGAGTTTTGCACACAATCACGCACACGGATTGAAAGCCGCCATCGTTTTGGTATCAACGGTGCGGAGATTCTCCAGGAGTATACCCATCTGGCAGATAACGTGATTCAACGGATATATCAGTGTGCAACAGCGGAAGGTCTGATTGGGAACGACACTCCGGCCGCTGTTTTAGCCCTAGGTGGATACGGTCGATGCGAACTTAATCCGTATTCGGATATTGACATAATGTTGGTCTATGATGGTTCTAGTGTGACGATAAAACAGTTGCAGTCATTTGCGAATCAGCTAATCTCGGTCCTCTGGGATGTGGGTTTCGAGGTCGGACACAGTTGCAGGTCCATAAATGACTGTATTCAAGCGACGTATCAAGACGTGTTTTCAAAAACCTCAATGATCGAGGCACGCTACATCGTAGGCGCTAAAACGGTTTATCAGGAATTTCGGCGGCAGACATCAAAACACTTCTACAAACGAAAGGTAAATCGATTCATCACAACAACCATCCAAGAGTGGAAGCAGCGTCATGAGACATATGGCTCAACAATCTACTTACAGGAACCGAATATCAAAGAAAGCGTCGGAGGACTTAGGGATTTTCATACAGCGATTTGGGTCGCGGCTGTGAGGTATGGCATCAAAGAGTTAGACACGCTCGCTAAGCGTAAGATTGTTCCGCAGGCTATCGCAGAAGCGTGCGAAGCATCGCTAGATTATCTATGGAGACTGCGCAATGAACTGCACTATGTGACAAGACGCAGAGCAGATAGTCTAACGTTTGAGGTTCAACAGACCATTGCTACTAATCTAGGCTACACCGACGGAGAAAACGTCCTGGCGGAAGAGCAGATGATGCGAGATTACTATCTACACGCCGAAACTCTATTTGAATTCGCATCGCTTATAATTGACCGCGTAACGTACAGGCACACCTGGTTCACCTCCGCAATTAATCGTCTCTACACACGTAAGTTATCTGATGGATTTTCGATAAGCCGGGGATACATTAGGTTCCAAACAACGCGCTCTGATTTGTCAAAAGATTCGACCCGCATCATGAGGGTGTTTGTCCATGCTCAGGAACAGGAATGCCGCGTCGGAGCTGACGTGCGTTACGGAATTGCGGTCAACCTTAATCGCATTGATGACGCGTTTCGCCACATGCGTCAGAACGCACAGTTGTTTCTTTCGATTCTTGGCCATTCCAAACACATCGCCTCGACTCTACGCCGTATGCACCGTTGGCAAGTCCTCGACAATTACATACCGGAATTCGCCGCGATTCGTTCGCTGGTGCGGTATAATCGTCCGCACGAATACACAGTTGACGAACATACCATGTGTGCTATTGAAAACTCTGAAGAGAAGACACTCCTAGAAATGGGGGATGGCGGACATTTCCTCAATATATTAAAATCGCTCCAAAAGCCTGAGATGTTAAGACTTGCGATTCTGTTACACGATGTGGGCAAAGGAATACAAGGGCATCAGGATCATGACCATCGAAGTGTGGAAGCAGCAAAGCCGGTCTTGAATCGACTCGGCCTTCAAAGTGAAGATTCGCAACTCATATTGTTCTTAATCTCAACCCATCTCGAGATGAACCGCATCGCCCGACAGCGCGATCTTGATGATGCGGTCACGATTGAACAATTCGCCCAATTAGTCGGTGACGAAGAAAAACTTAAAATGCTCTATTTGCTCACGTTCGCAGATATGCGCGCGGTCAGTGTGGGTATTTGGACAGAATGGAACGCAATTCTACTCCGCCAACTTTACGATCGCACATTAAAACACCTCCGAGGTGAACCGTATCGATTAAAGTTGAAAGAGCTTAAGGAACAGGTCAACCAGATAAAGGACAGTAGCCTTTCACCACACGAGATTGGCCTGCACTTCGAAATGATGCCGGAACAAGAGTTAGCAGGTAACAGTCCCGAATTCATCATCAAGCAGATTCAGCTTATTTCACACCTTGGAAACGCCCCGATTAGAGTTTCGTGTTTTGCCGAAAGGAATACGCACACACAGCTCGGTATTTGCACGCGCGACACGCGCGGCACCCTTCGTCGAATCACGGCGGTAATGACGATGCACAACGTTAACATTTTGAGTGCAGACATCGAGACACGGAATGATGACTTTGCTATTGACGCCATAAACTTGACGAACACCAGCAACGGAGGATGCCTCAGTGCCGCCCAGCAAACTGAAATTGCACAAACACTGAAGGCCGTATGGCATGATAGATTGAGCCTTGATGATTTGCTCCTGAACGCTAGGGGTTCGGATTCCAACAACCTGAACCGACGTGACTTCTTGCCAGAAGTAAGAATTGATAACGCCGCATCTCCTCTCGCGACAATCATCGACATCAGGGCCGCGGACCGCATTGGTCTACTCTTCACCATCTTGGATCAAATTTTCAAGTTAAACCTCGACGTACGAGTAGCAAAGATTTCTACAGAAGGTTTCATCGCAATGGATTCGTTCTACGTCACCGACACGGACGGGACGAAGGTGACAAACGCCGACCGGACGATGGCTATCAAGAACACTATGCAAGAACGTTTGTGCACTGAAACATGATATCCAGACAACACTTACGTAGCTTACTCGATACAGTCCTATGCTCTCACGCTAGAATAGACATTTACATGCTGCGAATGAATCACTGTCTCCGAAGCCACACATCCGTTTGGACTGCCTCAACATCGACTAAAGTCCGATGGTTTCCTAATGCAGTAAATCTTACGTTAATGTCCGCTTTGACTTAGATTCCGGGTTCCCGTTTCACAGAACCACCCGCGGAATAAGCGTTAGGCAGATCGTCTCTCTTCCTAACCGCTGCGCTATGCATTCAAGAATAGTAGAGGACAAGAAGGGAATGTCACGTGCCTAGAGCAAATCGAAGATTTCTTCTAGATTCAAGACCGGTCGGATACCCCAAAGAGTCCGACTTCAAAATGGTGACATCGCCCATTCCGCGACCGGAAACGGGCGATGTGTTGATACGTACCTGCTACATCTCGGCTGATCCCTACGTGCGGAACCGCATGCGCGAAACAAATTCCTATGCACCCATGCTCGAGCTCAACGACGTTGTTCTCGCAGAGGGACTCGGACAAGTGATCGAATCAAGGGATGCGAACTTTCAGCGAGGGGAGATCTCAAGCCACCCTTGGGTTGGCAAGAGTACGCTATAATGAGACGTGCAGCGTTAACTAAAGTCGAACCTTCAATTACACCGATAACATCTGCGCTTGGAATCCTTGGCATTCCGGGTTTAACCGCATATTTCGGTCTGTTAGAAGTTGGCCAACTAAAGATTGGAGAGCGGGTTCTTGTTTTCGGTGCGGGTGGTGCCGTAGGTTCGGCCGTGGGACAAATTGCAAAGATTAAGAAATGCCACGTAGTTGGCGTAGCTGCAACCCAACAGAAAGTCGATTACATTGTGAACGAACTGGGTTTCGATGACGCATTCAATTACAACACTGTTGCAGATTATAATGCCAAATTGCAAGAGGTGTGCCCGAACGGAATTGATCTGTACTTCGATAATACCGGAAGCCAAGTGACCGATGCCGTCTTCCTGAATATTAACGTTAACGAGCGAATGGCTATCTGCGGACAGATTTCCCAGTACAACGCCATTGACACGCAGATAGGCCCGAGATTATTATGGCATCTCATTGCGAAACGCGCGCGAGTCGAAGGACTATTGGTCAGGGATTTCGAAATAGACACGCCGAGGGGCTCCAACAGATGGGAGAATGGCTATGGAGCGCTATGCTCAAACACAGGGAGACAATCACGAACGGTCTGGAAAACGCTCAAAAAGCGTTCATAAGCATGCTCAAGGGGGGATATTGGAAAACAAATAGTTAAGGTATGGCAGCACGACTAAGCCAACTATATTTAGCGTTACAAACACGTGTCGGGCATCCCAGTTCTTGATGTTGTGGCATCTAGTGCCATAATGTCCGATAAGTATCATTATCGGACATTATGGCACTAGATTACGTCCGATAAGTGAAACGTTTCAGCGTCGAGTCGCGTAGTAGAGACTGATGCGACGGCCTTGATCACAATTAATGTCCGATAACAAATACATAAGAATGAACAAGTATCTACAAGATTACCAAGACTTCCTTTATGATGAGGATAAATCCGAGCGGACCATTCGCGCCTATCTGACCGACCTCCGCCTTTTTTTTGACTGGTTTGCACGTGACCATGCGTCCGAAGCTACCGCAGACGAAATAACCCCTTTAGACATCATTGATTACCGGAGCGTACTGCTCGAGGCGCATAAAAAGCCCGCCACGATCAATCGCACCTTAATCAGCATCTCAAACTTCCTTCAATGGGCCGAACAAGAAAACATAATCTCAAGCAATCCCGCAATTGGTGTGCACACTGTCACAGAGCAGACCCTCGGCCCACAATCGCTCGAGCGCAAGGAACAGCTGGCCTTTATCAGAGCGGTCCGAAAAACTGGCAAACTAAGAGACCTGACAATAATAACTCTCCTTTTACATACAGGCATACGCGTTGGCGAACTGTGCAATTTAACCCATAGCGATATTACTCTATCACCACTTAGTAATATGCTTACCGTGCGAAAGGGTAAGGGCACTAAACAGCGCTCGGTTCCGCTAAACCCAACGATAACTAGAGTTTTAAAGGAGTACTTAAACTCACAGAACTGCACTCCACCCGTAACTTCAACGGCTTCGCACGCGATGACACCCCAGTTCTTATTCTATGGCCAAAAGAGAATGCCGCTTTCTGACCGAGGTGTTCGGCACCTAATAAAGAAATATGCCTATATCGCTAAATTGCCACACGTTACGCCTCACATCTTTAGGCATACCTGTGCGAAGAATCTTATTGACGCCGGAAATCCCATCGATCGAGTAGCACGAATTTTAGGACATTCAAGTATCGCTACCACGTCATTATACACAATTCCTACCGATCGAGACCTGCATGTTACCATGAACAGCATATCGTGGGAATGACGGTCGCCCGATAGTCCCATTACTATCGCGACTAGTACTCATATGTTATCTGAATCAGCTACGCTCTTTATCACGAAAGCATAGGCATATTACTATTATGTATACACATCCATTTCTATATGGTCGGAATACCAACCATCACACATACAGGAATAACAATGCGTGAATATCGGCAACCAAAGGACTCTCTAAAGAAACAGGTTAGCATATTACTACCGTTCGAGGTATACGAGGGCGCGAAACGCGATGCGTGTAAATATGGGCGTTCCATGGCATACCACATTGTGGAAACGTTAAGATTGTCATTCGAGAAATCAATCCAGGAAATCGAAGCAGAGAGAGAGGCTGCCGAAAAGGAGATTATCCTACAACAAATGAAACGTCAGGCCTCGGACGCGAACGAGCCCGAGGCCTTTTTCGCAGCCTTAGAAACGGTGTTTGCCCGGTTCGCGCAGGTCAAGAAAGCGGATGAGTTCACCAAAGACTTTCGAGAGGACGTAATGACCTTTGCTCGGCTCATGCTCGACGCGGAGAGTTCCCAGTAACCTGCGTATACCGGGAACTCTCCCTTAGGGTTGAGTCATTACGCCGTTGTGCGCGTTATACGCTGCATCCTTCAGTACTTAAAGAGAATCCCACCCTTCAGAACGCCGAAACGCCTCGGATGCGTCTCCTCATCGACACGGAACACATCGTGCATGAAGTGGTCTACTTGGAATGACAACCACGACGTCAAGGGCATAATCACCCCACCACCGAAGTTGTACCCCCTACCCGAGACAGTGGAACTTCGCCAATAGTTACCATATCCTGCACTGGCAAACCATCTAAGACCGAACGTCCGAACCAACTCTAATTTAAGGTTGAGAGACGCCTGAAAGAGTGCCTGGCGTTTAGCTTCATCGTCTTCGTCCAATTGGTACCACCCGAACTCCGCATCGCCCTCATCGAACCGGTGCCATCCGAACGACTGAACCAAGGAGATTCGGTCGGATATATGATAGGTATAGTCCAACACGAGCGCAATTTCGTCGTTGGTGATTCGATTGGCGTTTTGCCCGACATGCAGACTTCCCCACAAGCCGCCTCTGCGTGTTGTAGGCTCATTCCGCTTCGGAGGCCCAGCCTCTGTTTGTTCCGGCGACACGCCAGTCTGGGGGCCACCATACGGCGTTCTATCTTCGCCATCAGGAATCCCATCGTTGTCACTATCTTCGTCAATCCAGTTGGGAACACCATCCCCATCTGCATCTCCCTGGCGCTCCTTTTTGTCAGGAATTCCGTCGTTATCTTGGTCACCATCTCGCGGCAACGGTACATTTACAACTGAGGGCCCGGCCAGCACGCCGCCACCACAGTCGTCCCCAACATATTCTGCGGTGACTTTCCACGGTCCACCCTCAACAACCACATAGAAGTCCTCGAAGCAACCACTAGCATCGGTCACAACCGTGTGGTAGATAGGATTTCCCGCAGGGTCGATGTATTTGACGACAATCTCTTCGTAAGGCCGCCGTGGACTAGTGCACCCCTGCGCAGTGATGATGGCACATGGGTTTTTGTGAGAAGACACGTCGCCCACGCCGTAGAAGCCTCGTGGTCGATGTGTCTTCGACTGTTTACTTTTCCGCATGAGTGAGTCTATCATCTTGCGATTACAATCAACGATGCCAGTATCAAAAGTCATCTTGGTGCGGGTTCGGAGATTGGCCTGGACCGTCCCGCCACCAACCTGAATCATCGTATCCCCACGTGGCGTCCAGGACGTGATGTCAAATTGAAAATCGTGGCATGGCGGCGCTTCATCCGGAGGCTGCACGGTCAACTCTCCCAGTATTTGCTGCCCGACACTCAATAGGGCCTTCTTCGGACTTAACTCCACCACCCACTCTGGAGATGGCAGACCTTCAAGACGGAAGTAGATAAGAGCAGGCTCTTGATAAGGATTCGTAAAATCAAATCGGTAGGTCACCCGTTCGTATGGACTAGCCGTTACGGACTCAACCTCCCGGAGATTTTGCTGCGCCCCATTGTTGTGTTCGTTAATATCGTTATTAACGTGCGGCATCGTTATGGACGCGCAGGAATGAGGATCTCCATCGTCAACCGGAGTCCACTCAACAAACCCAATCCAGTCATCGCCCGCGCTCAAGCTCTCCACATGTCGTTGCCCAAGAAAGGTATCAAAATCGGCGGCGCCACCGACTGTATGATACGGCTCGGAAATTCGAAAAAACACATCAAACTCAAACGCATCGCCGGGACCTGGATTGTGAATCCGAGCGTAAAGACGATTCGTTTCACCTGTTACCGGCCTGTCTCCACGGTCCATAGGAGTGAGTCCTGCCTCTTCGTCAAAACCATCTTTCAACGAGTCGACCCAGATATCAGGACTGTGCCACGCCTTAAACACGCCATCAATTGTATCTCCCCTCACGATATTCACGTCGTTGTCAATTGCTGGCGGATCATACTGTACATTGATATTGTAGTCTGCGCCGCCAGTACCAGCCTCCACAGCAATCTCGATTCCCGTGCCAGCGATTACACACATATCTCCCACCTGGAATGCTGCGTCTAGCAAGCTGGCTGTACCCGGGCCATTGTCACGGAGTTGTACAGGACCCTCCCCCTGAAGAATCATTTCGTTGACGTAGTAAATCAATACTCCGCTGCCAGGTAAGACGCTGTCTAGTGTGCCACTGCTATTATCACGTGCTTCAACAACATAAAACACATCTTCGTCGTCAATAGAAGCCGCACCCTCGCTCAACCCAAAGACGACCGCCTTTCGATTCAGCGACATTGAGGTTAGAACATTTATGGGAATTGGGTTCAGACCGGCGTAGACGGTGCCCGCCGCAGGGCGAGGGATGTAGAGAATATCGGATCCGTGAGCGGTAATCCAATTTGCACGTTCTTTTGACCACGCAAGAAAATGGCTGTTGGTTAGGGGCTTGGCCATGTTATCCCATTCATCAACATGAGGCTTCGCAAACACAACATTCTCGTGCGCATATAGGTCCTCTAAACCGAATTGATGTCCCAAACCATGCGTAAAGCGTGCAACACTGTTTTCGTATCCCTGAATGGACACCGAGACACGGCGCGTCAATCCAGTTGGCATATCATAGGGCCACGCTCCGGTTGTTGACCAATCGCCTGTGAAATCTTCATCATTAATAACAATGATGAGACGATCTATATCGTCGGAAGGGTCCGCTGGGTCATCACCATCAAAGATACCCGGATCCGCAGCGATGAGCTTGGAAATAACCTCTTCTGACAGTTCAATGATAGGAGTACGACTTGGATGGTAGTAGAAGGTTGTGGGGTGATCCAGATTGATGGGACCACGATAGGTAGGAATAATGCTGACTTCGCCATAAGTGACTTCGCTAAAATAGTTTGCCGCGTCATTAATCGTGTTCATCAGATTAGGCAAGGACGGCACAAAGGCGATGTCGCTGAAGTTCGCACGAACCACAAGCAAGTTCTGGTCGCCTAGCGGCGCTGGGCCGTCTGGCATATCGCCGTTGGCAACAAGAGCGTATCCTTGAGCAGGATTACCGGTGTTAACAGCCGGAGCATTCACGGAGATCGTCCACACACCAACAGCTGGAGTGTTAACAAGAACCATTTCCACATTATTCAGGGAATCGGGAGCGCCACCAACACTTGAAAAACCCCCACCGAAAAACCCAGCGACGAAGACATTACCAAGAAATGTCTGTGTTCCATCTGGCGACGTGACAACCAGATCAAGGTCGTTAATCACTGGAGTAAGTGTCCCGGACAGGCCAGGCGGTTCCGTCCAAACCAAAGTCACTTTCAAAGGCTCTGCGTTGCTCACAATCTCAATTTGATGCGTTCGCGACTCACCGGTGTACAACCCATCGGCATTCCGATAATCCCAAATTTGAAGGTTTCTAGCATCTGTGTCGAAAAACAATGCGTCATCGAGGCGAATTAAGCCCCAGCCTTCCAGCGGTCCGGGATACCCTGGAGGAATGAAGAGGGGTCCGGTCATATCGATTGTCGAGTTAACTAGTGTCGCTTTGAGAAGCGCCCCAGAAGGGATAAAGGCATTGTGAAGTTGTTTTGTCCCATTCGGATACCAGCCTTCTGAGTAATACTGTCGGACAAGGGCTGCGGCCCCTGCAACATGTGGAGTGGCCCAGCTAGTCGCACAACCGCCATTTTGCACCCCGCAAGCGGAACCCACTGGATTCGCCGATGTCACAGCGCATCCGACGCCGTACAGGTCTGGTTTTCGCCTTCCGTCTTGCGTTGTCCCGGGATTACCATCTCCAAAAGTCAACTCTGCCGGGTCACTTTGAGCAGCTCCGACGCAAATAGCGTTCTTCGCTGTCCCAGGTGGCCCCTGCTCTTCACCTGTATTGCCAGCAGAGCCGAGAACCAGGTGATCTTCATTGTTCCATGTGAATGCATCTACATCAGCCGAGTTCTGATTGTAGGTGGCGGGATTGCCAGCCCCTGCCGTATTGTTATGCCAACTGTTGGTGTGGATAGTTGCGCCCACTGTCGCCGCAGCGTCGAGTTGAAATAGCAGGGTTGATGTAGCTAAGTCCCCCGTGGTCCCGGCAACCAAACGACTTGCCCAGGCGCTTCCTCGTCTTGGGTGCGTACCAGGGTTATTAACATCATCGCCCGCAGCGGCACCCGCAACAAAGTGGGCATGCCAATTCAAAGCACGGCCAGAAGTGTTACGAATGGCGAGAATCTTGCGATGATCTAACCGTGGAGTGTTGTCAGTGGTGTCCAGAAAAAAACAATGATTGATGTCGGGCGGGCCGCTATCAAAGATTCCGATGATTTGCCCCTCACCGTTAAGGTTTTGATTCCAAATCGGGGTCGTTGCCGCAGCACCGGACTGATTTGTGCCTGCCACAAAGGCATTGTCTTCAATGATCTCGTCGACTTCCTCAATCCACTGCACTTCCATGAGCCTCGCTATTCTAGGGAGGACGTCTTGCGACGGCAACTGGCACCTCACACGTAGTCGGCCGCCGAGCTCGCGGTCGTCAAGCACCAAATACTGAGAAATCCCCAGTTCCCGAAAGAGGGAAACAATCGAGGTCGCCTCAGTGTCTGGAAAGAGTAGAACTCGCACCAGCAGACCCACCACTGACTGCCGTTCTGGGGTGCGAAACTTTATCTGTCCGATTCGCGGATCAAGCTTGTACGCCGGTTGATACAGGGTAATCGAGCGTACCAAGGCCGCCTGTTTCAATTGTGCAATTTGTATCGGGGTAACGCGTTCCAAAAACGCAAAGTTCGGAACATAGAGGGCTAGTTTAAGTCCATATTGACGGCGCATAACCTCACGTTCCCGGCGAGTAAGCGAGTGATTAAACTGGACTAGGTAATAAGCCGACACGGCAGGGGCAGTCTTGACGTGAAGCTCGGAATCCACCGAAGGCTGTTGCGTTAAGGGATCAAAGGTGTAGGTTTTGAGGTACAGCCTAAAGTCGGAGCCCTTGTCCGACAAACGTTGGGCCCATAACAGAGACGATAACGACATTAGGAGCATCCCTATACACAGACACGCGACTATAAATCCCGCCCCCGAGAACAGGGAGCGCGATTCTACAGCTTTCAGCTTATGGTTAATCATTCTATCAAGTCCCTCTCACAAGTTATCTCATTGAAACTTCTTTAGCTCAGACAATCGCCATAACATCATTTGAATGCTGAATGATTACGTCGGTTAATGGGACCATTAGGTACCAAATCCCATTAGTTAGTTAATAATCCCACTTGTAATCGTTGCGTGGTGCTGTAATCGATTAAGTTTCGGACATACAACAACAGGCCACGATCACCACAAATGCAATGCTACAGACACGTCGAGGAAACGGTGAAGCACAAATCTAGTCCCACTCCAACTGCAAATCAAGAATCGACAAACCTAATACCCTACTTCAGTTACGTCTCCCGAGTATCACTTCAGATGTAACACGCTGCGATTGCCGTTGGACGGCAATGGTGGCATGTGTTTCAGGCCGCAATGAAGCAACTAACTGGTTGAGTTCAACATAGCTTTTGACCCGGGCTCCGTTGAATGCCAGGATTATGTCACCACGGAGTAATCCTGCTTTTTCGGCGGGACTCTCGTCCAAGACCTGTGTTATCTGCACACCCTCGACATGCGGGGCTACCGAGACTCCAAGCCAGCCGCGGCGAACTGTTCCATGTTCAATCAATTCACGAGCAATTGACTCTACAGCATTGATTGGGAGCGCGAAGCTAATGTTACGTGGGAAGCAGATTTTACTAGAGGGTTCCTGAGGTTCAGCCAACTCTCCAACAGGCCGCATTCTCACGTCACGGGCTAGGGTGCCTGTAATGAGGCCAATTACCTCCCCGGATGTGTTGGCAACCGCCCCGCCACTATTACCCGGTGTGAGAGCAACGTTGATTTGAATTGCTTCGCAGAAAGGCTGCGTGGGCAAGGTTTCACGGCCGTTCACGATACCAAAGGCTAGCGTCGAGCATTTACCATATGAACTTCCCAACGTCATAACCCAAGCACCTGCTTTTATTTCATCAGAATTCCCCAGCGGCGTCCTAGGAAACTCGACAGTTCGAACGCGCAAGACGGCGATGTCGGTCCACGGATCTATGCCGACGAGTTCAGCCGCTTCGCGTCGTCCGTCCGCGTATGTAATTTCTATCTTATCCATTCGTGAAACTACCGCACATGTTGTAGCAATGTGACCATTTGAACTGATGATGATACCCGATCCGATGTTCTGAGAATGATAAAAAGAGCTGCTGTTGATGACCCCGCGCGAATGATCGCTTTCACTTCTGTCCAATTCACGAATTTCGCGCGTGCCCACAACTTCGACAACTGACGGTTTCACCGCGTGAGCAATCTCTTGAAACTGTTTCTCCATTGCTTGCAGTATATTTATCTCGGCAAATCCAGTGGAAGGCACCCAAAACACTATGCCCGCAATACCAAACAGAATTCTGATGCGCAACATGTTTCCTAGCATTGTGTCCTGTCCTCTATTTACCTATAATCCGCCACCACTTGGGGCGCTGTAATCTATCGTCTGTAGAATGTAGTTTTGTTCGGTACGCCGATGCTCGTTATTAGTCTCGGACTCCTCGGCCTTATCGAACCCGAACTCCCCAATTGGGAATGGTAGGATCACAGGCGGAACAGGACGCGCAATTCGTGTCATCCGGTCCAATCCGCGTTCACGTAATAGTCCATCGCTCGGATGAGCATTTAGGACTCCCGAAGCACGCGGGCTTCGAACCGATTTTGTGCCATTCTGATAAACAAATACACCCATGAGTATTATTATTAGAGCCATAAGCGTCCCGATACCAGTAAAGACCCACACAGCTTGCGACCGAACAGCGTCTACGATGGGATGCCAGGGGCGATCTCTCCCTAGCTCTAGATCGTCAATGCAGATCTGAACCTCATTGTTAAAATCGAATGACGGCTCTAGATGTGGAAGATGGTGCAGCACATCTAGCGATTTACGGAAACCCTCAAACCCGTACTGACAGGAATCGCAATGTTCCAGATGCGTCTCAAGGCCGCGTATCATATGATAATCAAGCTCGTCTTCTAGATATGCGGAGAAATGTTTTTCAGCGTCTAAACAATTCATAGTGAAAAGTCTTCAATTTGTCTTTGAGCATCAGTCGTGCGCGATTAATCCGAGACTTGGTTGTCCCAAGCGGGAGCGCTAACACCACACTTATTTCTTCATAGTTCAGGGATTGCAAATCTCGAAGCACCAGCGGTAATCTGTAACGTTCAGGTAATTGAGCAATAGCAGCCTGAACATTACGTTGAAGTTCGTTTTGTTCGAATTGAACTTCCGGCTGGCAAGAGGCATGTGCAGGAGCGCTAGCAATCAGATCTCCACTTGTTCCAAGTTTGCCTTCGTCGTCAGAGCTCACACTATCTACAAAAAAGCGACTACGGCGCCCACGGTTTCGCAACTCATTCTTACAAAGATTCGAAGCGATGTGATACATCCAAGTAGTAAACTTAGCTGTGCCCATCCTATAACGTTTAGCAGCCTTGAACATACGCACAAACGTCTCCTGAGCCAAATCCTCAGCAATATCCTGGTTACTACCGATGAATTGAGCAATGAAATTCACAAGGGCAACGCGGTGCCGACGCACGATAAGATTAAATGCCTCCATATCGCCCTTCTGACAGCGTTTCATCAATTCATCGTCCAGTTCTGCCATCGCTAACCTCCACAAGTGTCCATGCGAACACACACTCACTGCGAATTTAGGTTGCATCTTTGTTGGGCGGGCGCAACTGTAACAACAGCCGGCAACTCGCAAAAGATGGGCATGGAAGTCGATTTATGCCTCTTCACGCGTCCTTCTAATGAATTCCAGGTGTATTCTAATCTCCTTTTCCGCTCCGTTGTCGGTCGGTTCGTAATAGGTTCTATCCCTTATCTGATCGGGGAGGTGGTCCTGTTTGACGATTCGTTTCGGACTGTCATGGGCGTACTGGTACCCGGCCCCATAACCACAATCTTTCATTAACTGTGTGGGAGCGTTTCTGAGGTGAAGTGGAACAGGGTACACCGGCTCGTTGCAGACATCTTCTTGCGCGGCCAGCAACGCTGAATATGTTGCGTTGCTCTTCTTTGCGCATGCTAAATAGATCGCGCCATGTGCCAGGTGTAATTGTGCTTCTGGAAGGCCGACAAACTCCACCGCTCGTGCAACAGCATCTGCAATCAATAGTGCATGAGAGTCCGCATTTCCCACGTCCTCGGAAGCCAGAATAACCATTCTCCGTGCGATGAAACGCGGATCTTCTCCAGCTTTCAGCAACCGCGCAAGCCAGTACACGGCCGCATCCGGATCCGAATCACGCATGCTTTTAATGAATGCTGAGATTACGTTGTAATGCTCGTCGCCTGTTTTGTCATGCCGCACCATTCGCTCCTGCACGATATTGTACACCATCGGCGCATCCACAAGTCGGAGTCCTTCGTCATTCGGTTTGCAAAACTGTACACAGACCTCCACGGCATTGAGCGCGAGGCGGATATCCCCGTCAGCAATGTGAGTTAGCGCTTTCATTCCGTCTTCCGATACAACGGGCTGATAGCGAGCTAGCCCCCGGCTCTCGTTCCTAAGGGCACGCTCAACAATCTGACCCACGTGCTCGGGTCTGAGAGGCTCAAACACGTAGACTTGCATGCGCGAAAGGAGTGGGGAATTAACTTCAAAAGAGGGATTTTCTGTTGTGGCACCAATCAGCAACAGTATTCCATTTTCCACAAATGAGAGCAGGAAGTCCTGTTGGGCCTTGTTAAAACGATGCAGCTCATCGAGAAAGAGGATGGTGCGTTGACCATTATAGCGCAGCCGTTCTTCCGACTTAGCTATATGTTTACGTAATTCCGGAACACCGGTAGTACTTGCGTTTAGTGGTTCAAAGTGCGCAGCGCTATGGTGAGCTATGAGATGTGCCAATGTCGTTTTCCCTGTCCCTGGCGGGCCCCAAAAGATAAAGGAAGCTATGTTATCCTCTTCGATTGCGACCCGCAGAGGGCATTGATCTCCCAGCAGATGCTCCTGTCCAACAAAATCATCAAGAGATTCGGGACGCATGCGATGTGCTAATGGCGCGATCTTTTTTCTCATTTCCTTATAGTTTTGCTCAAAAAGATCCATAAACCACGTCCTTTACATACGATGAGCACGTAGGAAACTGATTTTCAGGCTTCACAGCACCAAGAAACTTAGAACGACGGCATTAGCAATCTCAGCATCACCAAGACTCATGCGTATCGGCAAACACACACCACCGTCAAACACAAAAGGTCTTGACATGTTTGCCTTTCGCAAAACGCGAGCTAAGATTGCACGTGACAATGCCACTCTGTTTGTTCGCAGATTCAAGAGTATCAACGATTTAAGTGTGGATTTCTTGAATCTGAAAGTTACAAGGGATTTGCCTATGGTGCTTAACTCACTTCCTAATGAGTTGGACCGTCTTCCTCAGGACCTTTTGACTCCGCAGAATCTTTAGCGCGCTTCGGCGATTTTTCACTTCAGATCGCGAATATCCAATGAGCCTGACAGCGTTTTTATCATGTGTGCTCGTGCCGATTTCGGGCTCTCCGTTCCACGACACAACGGGCGTTTTCCAGACTGAACTAGCACGCCATTTTTCGACAGGCCCTGGAAGTTTAAGGCGTCCCCAGAGCAAAACGACCTTTTTCCTGAACTCGACAACATGCGCCTTCTCCAGTGGGTAGGAATCCGAGTTCCAGGGTTCTGTTGGTGGTTCGGCATTGAATTCATCATCATTCGAGAACCCATCGCCATCCGAGTCAGTCCGTCCAAGCTCTGCTGTGTAAACATCCCCCGCGGGAAGCGCAAGTTCTTCATAATCGATCCCAAACGAATGTCGGACACCGCCTCCGAATCGGTTTACATGACAGCTACCACAACCCCAGTTTGCACCCCGATCCGGAAGTTTCACCATCCGAAACACACGTCCTTCGGAATCCTGAGAGCAGATTAAGCACCCGGCAAACAAAGCGAGCATTACGGTTTTACTTGAATGCTTCCAAGCAAAGGACTTCATGGAGTTCACCTCAATTATTCTCGATATGCTGACAATCAACGTGAGTACGTACGCTCCCAATGCAACGCATTTGGAGTGGATGAGGCGCCCGACTGTCAGGAAGTCATGCACTTTTCTAATCGATTCCGTTAGATGTTCTGGAGCAACCACATATCCAATACGCCAGCCCGTCATCGAGTAGGTTTTGCACAACCCCGAAATTGTAATCGTCCGATTCCTGATTTCTGGTAGAGAGCCGATGCTTATATGCGCTTTGCCGTCATAGACGATACGCTCGTATATCTCGTCGGTGAGGGCAAGGCAGTCATATCCACAACAAAGCGAGGAAATTTGCTCAAGCTCTTCACGACTGAACACTTTCCCAAGTGGGTTATTCGGTGTGTTCAACACCACCGCTTGGTCTTCGCGCTAAACGCGCGATCCAATTCATCTAGATCGTACGACGAGGAAACAGATCCGTCTGACACAATCAGATCCCGCAAGGGAACATATACCGGTTTTGCCCCAGAGATAATTACATCTGGACCATAATTTTCATAAAATGGTTCAAAAATGATGACCTCATTCCCCGGGTTAATGATTGCCAACATGGCGCACATCATTCCCTCAGTTGCACCACACGTCACGGTCACATTTTCATCTCCTGAGGTTGCGATACCATTAATGGCCGTCATTTTATCGGCGATTGCTTGCCGTAGATTCGGTGTTCCTCAGATCACACTGTATTGATTGCAACCATTCTGTATAGCGTCAATGGCTGCTTGTTTGACGGACTCAGGGGGGTCAAATCCCGGGGTGCCTTGAGAGAGATTAATCGCATTGTGTCGAATGCAGTGCCGTGTCATGCCTCGAATAATCGATTCGGTAAAACGCATCGTCTTTTTTGACACAGACAGGCTGGGAGTCGAATCCCTCGCATTCATATGCAGATACTATCCTTATCGAGGTTGTCAAATTAGACAGGATTTTAGGATGCTTGCACTAGCTCAGTACAACTCATATTCTAGAAGACGGCACTCAATTGGGCCATTGTAGAGAGTAAAGCGACGAGAGGTGCGAAGAGCAATAGCTTTCGCTAAAGCCAAGTTTCCGGTGAATAAGTACGCCTTGTAGCCGGTGCAGCGCTGCTTAAGAATATCGCTGACGCCTTTGTAAAGGGTCACAAGTTCTTCTGATTTTCCGGAGCGTTCACCGAAAGGCAGATTACAGACGATTCTGCCTGTGTGTCCGGACGGATAGAGATTTAACACATCTCCGCGTGCCAAACGAATTTTCCGTGCGAGACCGGACGCAGCTACGTTTTCTCTAGCCACCTCGATGGCCGACCTTGAAATGTCATATCCAAGCACACGGCCCGGGATATTCTCGCGAATCTGATTAGTTGCCTCACCAGTCAGTTTCTCCCACAACTTATTATCAAATCGGGGCCATCGCTGAAACCCAAAGGCGTTATCACGGCATCGAAGAAGCCCGGGGGCATAATTCATGGTTTTTAACGCAGCTTCGATTAGAATGGTGCCGGACCCGCACATGGGATCGATGAAGAAACCTTCACTATCCCATCCAACTAAGTCAACAATTGCTGCTGCCAAGGTCTCACGCAATGGAGCACCAGTGGCCTGCCGTCTATATCCACGCATATGCAGTGCATCACCAGAGGAATCAAGACTGAGTACACATACGTCTTCTGAAATATACGCGTTGACGCGAAGGAAGGGATGTTTCGTGTCTACATTTGGACGCCTCCCAGTCTTATCGCGGAATTGGTCGACAATGGCATCTTTAACCTTCAAGGCCGCATAGTGAGAATGTGTGATTGAGGAATTCCGACAATGGCAATTGACGGCCAACGTCTGTTGTATCGAAGTCCACTGGTCCCAAGGAATCTGACGGGTGTTCTCGTAAAGGGCTTCCGGCGTGGAGCACGGAAACTCTGCGAGTTGCATCAATACGCGATTTGCTGTGCGAAGCCACAAATTCGCGCGATACATATCTCGCATCGAACCCTCAAAGTGGACACCCCCGCTGACTGGCGCGACGTTCTGAACGCCAAGAACTCGGAGTTCCTTGGCAAGGATAGACTCGATACCTTTAGCAGTTGTAGCAAAGAAACGGGAATTGACCATAAATTAGAATGGCAGAGGACACTGACCGATAGAAGGCACCTCATCGCTACTAACACCACAACGTGTTCTCATCTTGAGACTATTGTGCGCAGAAATCCGAGGCATTGGTAAAGGCGGTTGGAACGTTAATCACTGCAGGAACACCGGCATCAACCGCCCTTTGTAACGCTGGCCGAATTTCAGCCGGCTTGTTCACAAGTTCTCCATGACAACCAAGCGCTTCTGCAACGCGCTCATAACTGACTGAACGAAGATCAGTGGCGACCGCTCGGTCGATGCCGTATCGCTCAATCTGCGGATGGCGCACAATTCCCCACGCCTGATCGTTTGATACGATTGTGATAATCGGCAAATTGTGCTTGAGAGCGATGTCGTATTCAATTATTCCATATCCGAATGACCCGTCACCACTAATCAAAATGCTGGGCTTATCGGGCCTCACGAGCTTCCCCGCCAGCGCAAAAGGAACACCCTGACCGATTCCACCGATTGGGCCTGTAAACAAGAAGTGGGATGGGTGATAATGATCGAACGCCATATAAGAAAATAGCGCAGTATCGCCTCCGTCCACAGTCATCGTTGCGTCATCGCCAAAGAGTTCACGCACCTCCTTACACACACGCAACGGATGCACAGGAACGGCGTCTGAGTTCTCGGCCTCAGCGACGCGACGTAAAAATTGGGATCGAGCTGCGTTTAGACGCTCAATCCAATCCGATGACGTCTTAAATTCGTATCCACTCACACACCGATTCATCTCAGTCAAGACCGAAGACATATCGCCAACAATTCCAACCTCAAAGGAACGATTCTTGCCGATTTCGTCCACATCAAGATCCACATTGATTATAGTTACATCCTTGTCGAAAAGAGGTGGACGGCCATAGTCCAGTAGTGTATCAAACTTTACACCGAGTGCTAGAATTACGTCGGCATGTCGAAGTTCTTTTCCGGCATTAGCGAATTTTGGTGTAGCCTTGCCGAAAAACAGTGGATGTGGACAGTTAATCGCGTTGACATCACTTTCCTTAGTGAAAAAGGGAATTCCTGTCGCATCCACGAAATCCATAAGTTCATTCGCGGCTTTATGCCAGTGAACCAGCCCACCGGCAATAATGACGGGACTGTTAGCCTTAGAAAGGAGTTCTAGCGCTTGCTTAATTAGATCTGGATCTCCACATGTTCGCGCGGACGATCGATACTGTGACGGGGGTGAAAAAGTCAATTCAGCCTCATCGATTTTATCGTAAAGAATATCATACGGAACGCTCAGGTGTACAGGACCAGGGCGTCCGGCCCACGCTTTGCGAAATCCTCCCGCTACAAACTCGGGAACACGGGCCGTTTGCATCACCAAACGCGCCCATTTTGTTATGGGCTTTACCATCCCGACCTGATTGAATTCCTGAGAGCCACCCATGTCGAGTTGGTCAGCATCACTGTTCCCGCTAATCGCAAACACTGGACTACCCATCATATGAGCAGTCGCCAAGCCATAGATCATGTTTGCATGCCCCGGACCTCTCGTAACAGCACTTACACCAACCTTTCCGGTCAGACGAGCATAGGCATCTGCCATCATCGTTGCGGATTGGTCCACGCGGACATCAACAATCTTGATGTCTTCGTCAAGACAGCCGTCATAAATAGACTCAATCGTACCACCACAAAGCGTAAATAGATAATCTACATTTTCGAGCTTCAGCGCCTTAGCCAGCACCTGACCACCTTCCAAAATTGCCATCTCACTCTCCTTGACCCAGATTTGTATCAATTCTACTCCTTCTCGAATGACTTGTCAACCCCAATCCCTCAAGTTCTTACTCAAGCACAAGAAATGCACATCGCATCCAATGGAATAATCTGCAGAGCCCTTGAAAAGTGATTGGAAATCCCAAAACACCACACGACTCAGCCCAACGTTATATGTGGAAAAGCTATCCCAACCGATCATCAAAAGCACGAGCGCACCGGGCTCCAAATATATTGATCTACACGCTCATGGCGTCGCAACGCAATTTAAGAGTTCCAGCGATTTGAAGATATCCTTCACTTTAGCATCTCTAGAACAGGCCCCCGGAGACTCACGTCACTTGACAGCCATAATGGCACAACCCCCATTCCGGCTCCGGCAGTCTTCATGGCCCTCTCTATTACCTCAGAGCATCCAGGGGGATGCATTGAAATCCACTAGAGAGCGTTATTTAAATTAATCATGTCCGTGGAAATTTCAGCGCACAACAATAAGAAAGTAAGATAAGGATTATGAATAGACTTTAGGAACTGGCGCTCGCACGGTTACAGCCCTTGAGCCAGCCGAATCACAAGATTGTGCTGCAATCGGCCTTGACAACTAGATCCCCATTCAGATAAAATGGAAGTAATCGCCTGACCTGGGATTCAAATTCTTATTCGTGAAAGAAGGTAATTAAATGTATATTGCGAAATTGCTATCGATCTTTACAATCTTAACCTTCGCTGTGACGGCATGCACAACGACAACGGTCGAACTGCCCGACACATCTTCGTTGTCACCAGAAGTCACAGGCAACACTGTGAGCCCACAAGCTCCAGCCCCATCGGCCCTCCAAGAGATTAAATTAAACTTGACCGGAGTCACCTGAGGTGGATGTGTCGCGAAAGTGCAGTCTGCACTCTCGAGAGTTCCTGGTGTCTCAGATGTCAACATCGTCTCATTGGAAGAAGCAGTCGTTAAAGTCGAGGAGGGCAAAGTTCCCGCCTCCGCTCTTACCTCTGCGGTGGAAGATGCGGGATTTGGAGCCGAACCATCCCGTTAACCGGAATGTGAGATGCGTTTTTCAAGAAAGGAGATAACCCAGCATGCGAACTACGTTTTTGATCCTATCCTGTTTCGCGGTGCTAATCGTTGCCCTCGGATGTAATCCGGAAAAACAGGCAAAGACCACCGAACCTAACGCAACTCAGTCTCTCGCAACGCAGCCACAGGAAGTAAAACTCGCCGTTTCTGGTATGACCTGAGGTGCGTGCGCTACGAAAGTGCAGGCTGCACTTTCTGCAATTGCAGGGGTTGTCGACGCTGCCGTGACAATGCCTGACAGCGCCATAGTGCACATCGATGCCGCAAAAGTTAGCAAAGAGGCATTAACAACAGCCGTTACAGAGGCCGGCTTCAGCGCCATAGTGCAAAAATAGATTCCTTCGCTCTTAAAATCTGGCGTTTCAGACCTTTCAGCGATGCAACCCCAGATTTCAAGAGCTGCACCTCCGTAATTCCCGATAGTTTATAGCATAGTCTGATTGTTCTCTTTCCTGACGGGTTGGCCTGGGCTACGTTCACTATGTCGTTCCGTGCGTTTTGGAGTTTGCACAAAACCAACGTGGTCATCAGCTCTTTTCGGCTCCCATCGAGACTACCCCACTTCGGGCTCTGCCCGTAGCCATGCCCACGCACCACCTTGCCACGGCTTAGGCGATATCTATAGAACACTTTTATTGAGCCAATCCCCTACTCCTTGCCATATTCTCATACATAATAAATGGTGCGGAACCCTCCCAATCTGTCCTCCGCCGTCTGACACATTAGTACGATGTTATGAATGTAGGATTGAATATTCACTGGTATTTGCATCGTATCTTCTGCCCTACTACAAACACATCGCACTGTGCTAACATGCCTTCTCGCATGACATGATTTCAGAAGAGCTGCGCTCCTATCGATTACGACTCGCCGTTACTGAGACCAATACGAACGTAATTAACCTATGGGAACAAACGGGATGCGAATAGAACCTAGAACTCAAGGCTCTCGCAAATGTATCCCTACAGCACCTGAACCTCAAAGAACGACAATCAACTGCATCGCAAGAGGTTCCCTTCCCCGGACACTCGATAGCATCAGGACTTAATCACCCATTTGCATCCTTCGACGAATACATCGGGAAAGCGACCAAGGACCTCGCGAGGAGTGGGCTAGTTTGGAATCGCATTGCATCAATTACACCAATACACATTGATGAATACGTCTGCGACCTTTCAGTCACGCACCCAAATCGCAACTGCATTCCCAACGCATTTGTGGTTTCGAATTGGGATGTACGGCTGATTCGCCCAAAGCTAGACATCCAAGGACTGCGGGATAACATAGGCGATCATGTAGGACAACTATTTGACAATATCCCATGCGCTATTGGTTCGACTGGAAAGATTCGGCTGTCAATTCAAGGGGAACGACAGATGCTTGAAAAAGCTTCTCGCTGGGCAATTGAGAAGGGATATGGCTACCCGAAAATCTCGAGTTTACAGAGGAAAATGGGCACCTGGCGACCGCGGAGCCAAATCCGACAAGCCAACGGGAACTTGAACGCGGAAAAAACCAACTAGGAACACTCGGTTCGGAAAATCCCTTCCTATAGAAGTCCAGGTGGTAGACCGAGTTCCCTACCCCGAGGCTAGCGATGCGAAGGGACCGAAGGAGGGGCAAATTTGTATTATGATTCACACGGGCTCGCGCGGATTTGCATATCAGGTATGCGACCAGCATGTAAAAGGCTGGATTAAGGTCGCTCACAATCATGGAATCCAGCTTCCCGATCGGCAACTAGCGGCTGTCCCAATACATTCGAAAGAAGGACAAGATTATTTGTCACCAATGGCGTCCGAAGCAAACCTGGGCCACTAAGCGCCATGGAGGGGCAGACTTTTGTACCGTCGAAAAGCAATTGAAGTCACGCACGGGCGAGCAATCGCACAAGATCTTGAAAACATGGCAATCTTCGTACAATCTGAAGGCCGTCGAACGCTCCAGGAGCAAATCCCCGAAGCCTACAAAGGTGTTGATGAGGTGGTCCATGGCGTTGATGAAGCAGGACTTTCTCGTCAGGTAGCACGTTTACGTCCAATTGGGGTAATCAAGGGATAGCGAAAACCACCTATCCTACACTATCCTCATCTAGAACGCAGCGTGCGCTGTTGATCGCATCTGTGTGAGCAAGGCTCACAGTTTCGATTCACTTCTCAAAGCGAAATGTTATTACTTGGCAAACCGGAGTTTGAGTTGCTCGCAGATAGACACAGGACGGTCAAATCTCGAAGTTTACTTGAGGTTGTTCTAACTCTATTTAATCAAGTCACATTCACGACCACATTTCTGTTGACATAAACCTGGGAGTACGTATAATGGATTTGCATGCTCGCTCACACCGCGTTGGATAAAATAGGTGTATTCCTAATAGCGGAACATAAACACCCTCAATCACATAAGCTTCAACAAACTACAAACGCCGGCTTCGGATTTGGTGGGCGCCAAACCACCATTGCTCTACCAATTCGCGTGTTTTTTCGGACGACTCCGATTCTGGTGCTTTAGTCACCCATCTAACGAAACATGTCCGCAACCTGCAATCTTATTTGAGGAATAGAAGATGAAACATTTTGGACTGACACTAGACCTAAAAGACGATTCCGAAGCAATCGAGAAATACAAAACATACCACCGTGATGTTTGGCCAGAAGTGTTAGATAGCCTGAAACGCGTGGGCATTAATCGGATGAAGATTTATCTATTAGGTCGTCGGCTATTCATGACAATAGAAGCCATCGACAGTTTCGATCCCGCTCGTGATTTTTCCCGATATCTGCAGCTAGATCCCCGATGTCGCGAGTGGGACAAACTGATGCGCACATTCCAAGAGCCGGTCTCCGAAGTGCAAACTGGCGAGTGGTGGGCAATGATGGAGTTGGTGTTTGAATCTGACAGGGACAAAGATTGACATCGATTCGCAGAATGTCAGAGCGCAACTTAATCCGAGAAACGATCGTCTACTGACAAAAGGTGCCATTAATGACAGGAAGGATTGTTGATTTGAGCTACAATCTCGACGAGTCAACACCCCCATTCCCCGGCAATGGCCGCGTCGAAATTAGCGTCGTTCAGACTATTCCCGCGCATCACCCAGCGGGCAAGCATGGTAAGTCGAACGTCTGCTCCGTAAAAACCAACGTGCACACAGGAACGCACATTGACGCCCCTTTCCATTACTATCGGGATGGTCAATCCGTGGACGACATCCCCCTGAATCGATGCATGGGAAAGGCATGTCTCATTGACCTCTCTTCCAAATCGCCTAACGCAAACATAACCACGAGAGATCTCCGCCAATATCAGGACAAGATTCATCACACGCCAAACGTGATTCTGAATACTGGTTGGGCTGAAAACTGGGGAATGAATAACTACTTCATCGATTTTCCTGTGCTCACCCCGGATGCTGCGAAATTACTAGTCGACTCCGGTGCTTCGTTGATAGGAATTGACACACCCTCTATTGACAAACCTCCGCACGATTCTCATTTCATTGTATTGGGCAATGATGTTTTAATCGTAGAGAACCTCACCAATCTCGACCGTATTGGAAGCGAGTTCTTTCAGCTAATTGCCTTACCTTTGAAAATTACAGGGCGCGACGGGTCGCCCGTGCGAGCCTGCGCTCTCATAGAGACACCCTGACCAGAGATAGGAGATTAGACCTCGCCACAACTAGGGCTATACGCAAAGAACCAATCTGCGCGCGCTAATGCTCTTCAAAAAACATCGTAAAGCCTCTATGTGATGGATAAATGGAAATCCACACACAGCTTGAGCTCAAGAGTTTTTATACTGTGAAACCCAAGAAAGGAAAAGAATGTTCAAGAATTTGTCACCTCGCGCTATTGGCATCACGACAAACATGCAAGACGGATTACATCTGGCCAAATCTGTGGGATTCGAAGGCTTGGATTTACCGATAAATGAGGCCAATAGTATTGCCAAGGATTATTCCGTCAACTACGTCAGTGAGCTCTGGCAAGCCTCCGGGCTTAAAATGGGTGGTTGGGGGTTTCCGCTGAATTTTCGCGGAACAGACGCTGAATACGAGGAAAGCCTATTAGAGTTACCGAACCTCGCGAAGCTTGCAGCCGATCTCGGATGTTTTCGCGTGACAACCGGTGTCCTCCCGGCAAGCGATGTACCATTCAGGGAGAACTGGGAATTTCACGTGAATCGCTTACGCCCCGGCGCAGAGATTCTCAATGAGTACGGACACTCGCTCGGAATAGAATTTATATCCCCGGCAACGCTTCGCAAGCCACAGAAACATCTTTTCACTTACACAATGGATGCAGTCCTTGGACTTGCTGCGGCAATTGGTACGGGTAATGTTGGGCTCTTGTTCGATATGTGGCACTGGTATACTTGTCATGCCACAGTTGACGATGTCAAGAAACTTACCGCCGAGGACATAGTTTACGTTCACATCAATGATGCACCGGCAGGAATTGTTCCGGATAGTCAAATAGACCAAGTCCGCTGTCTACCCGGCGCCACAGGAGTAATTCCGGTCTCTGAATTACTACAGATTCTAGACACTAAGAACTATGACGGCCCTGTAACGCCTGAGCCATTCAGCGCTGACATTAACGCGATGAACCCTCATGATGCTGCCAATGAAACCTCGAAATCCCTGAACACGGTGTGGAAAGAAGCTAATCTGCGCTACTGAGACTCGATTTAGCGTTATTCGTAAAAGAGCCAGCTTGCTAATAAAAGTGCCCGGGCTTCTGCTAGTTATCCCCATGCCGCCACCTTCTCAGGTGATATCTCAGTATTTGACAATTAATCCAAAAAGAACGTACAATCGCACAACGTCATGAACAATACTCCGAACCTCTTTGGTAGCATTCCCACTTCTATAAGAGATAATGAGGTATAGATATGCGACTTGGTGTCTGCGGAATGCTACCTCCCGATTTTCGTAATATCACACATGTGCATCTGGAAAGCATTCGGGAGCTCGGCCTGACTGGTGCCGCTTTCCACGCGAGCGGCAATGAACTCTTCGACATTGGATTATCGGAGTGCACAGAGATTCGAAAGATCTATGGTGATACCGGCATGGACCTGCCTCAGTTCGGTATCGCCTACAACGAATGCCTTTTCGATCGCGACGCTCACGTTCGATCCTACGCGCTCAACAAAATAAATTGTGGAATCGAGATTGCACGGGACCTCGACGCCCATACGGCTCTCGTCCGCACTGGCAGCCTAAATCCGGCTGGATCATACAGTCCTTGCAAAGAGAACTTCGAAGACGAGTCCAGAGACCGACTCATTGAAAGCTTAATACAAATTGCGGCGAAGGCCGAAAAAGAGGGCGTCATGGTCACCATAGAAACGCATGCACTCACGATCATGGGTTCACCGCAAATCAATAAAGAGATTATAAGTACTGTCGGCTCACACCGCTTGGGAGTTGTCATGGACTATGTGAACCACTTCGAATCAATGCACCAGGTGTACAACAGCACTGAGCGTCTCAACCATATCTATTCTGTCATGGGCCCAGTCTCCCCCATAGCCCATTGCAAGGACATTCGTGTCAGACCTGGACTGGTTTTACACATTGAGGAGGCAATTCCTGGCGAAGGCGAGATTGATATGTCAACTGCGCTCAAACGTTGGGACGAGATTAATCCTAGCGGATACATGCTACTAGAGCATCTTGAAAATGAACAGTATCCTCGCGCCAGTGCAAGCGTGCGACGTATCTGTACCGAATCTGACATTCAAATCCACTAAGGACGGCACACCTTAACCTTACCAAGGACGGCGCTTCGACTCCAAAATCTCCACAACTTGTCTATATCCGGATACTTAGACCTTTAACCGCGCGTGTGATTCCACAAATTGACTGCACCTGATTACCAGTCCTTGCTCGCGATTGGTATTGATTCATCACGTTTGGGGATGTATGACTTCACTTGCATACAGACTGCTAGTATAGACACTGCCTCACCGGACACGCAGCGTCTACCTCAACCTGCCAAATAACTACTGACACACCTTGGCTACATATGCTTCGACGCAGACTTCTCGAGAGAATACCGGTGAACCCGTCGGTCTGCATTCTTCCAAAATCTGCGGTCCCTTCACGGTAGAATCAGAGGAAGAATTCTATCGCGTATGCTAACCAACATTACAGAGTGTCATGCCGCTCGACACTCCGTAACTAAACTGGCGAAGTTGCGAGCCTGCACCCGGAGATTCTTAACCCGCTCTACGGCAAACAACCAAAGAAATCACTCCCTACGGTTTTTCATCCTTTTCCGGGAGTAGCTCGGATTACATTTGTGAGTGGAAGCCAACCCGGCGACCTCAACTTCCACATCATTCGCAATCCGAACAACATATTAGTTCTGGAGCTAAATACCATGAAAACGTACCGCGTAGCCATTGTGGGTTTAGGGCGTATGGGAAGTACTCTTGAGCAGTCAATCGCATCGGCATGTCTGGGAAGCAGACGGTTGCGTCTTGTAGCCGGGGCAGACACTATCCCATCCAGACAGGCGGAATTCAGAAAAAAGTGGGGCGTGCCAGCAGTGTATCATGACTACCAGGAAATGATTGAAAAAGAGCACCCCGACCTAGTAGCAGTTTGTACGACCGCCACAGGTCTAGCTAAGCCCGGAAATCAGGCGCCATCAAACGAGTTTCGAAACGATGCTCACGCAGATATCGCGATCCAGGCAATTCACGCCGGAGTCCCCATGCTCTTTGTCGAGAAAGCAATGTCCTGCTCTGTACGAAAAGCGGACGAAGTCCTTCGAGCTTGCAAACAATTAGGCACAGTGTTCAATACGGGAGTGTTGAGGCGTTTTAACGAACACTACCACGCAACACGAAACATGATTATGGCAGGAGACATAGGTGAACCCAAAACAGTGGTAGTTTATGGAACCGCTAACCTGATGCACACACACATTCACTCAATTGATACGCTTTCTTTTCTCCTTGGGGACCCAAAAATCAGAGGTGTGCGAGGCGACTTATTGCCTCGACGCACGCCAATCGAACGAAACCGACTTACCAGGGATCCACGGGCAATGTTTCAAATCTCATTCGCAAACGGGATCGAAGCTTGGTCGGCTCCAGCAGGCGGAGGAGAATATGAAATTATCGGAACAGAAGGCGCCATTAGAACTATGCGCGACGGTTCTGTCGTAGCGGTACGTCGAGGCAACAGCGTCGATGAATGGCCAATCGACTTGCGAGGAGTATCGTTACCTCCTATCGCGCCCGTCAGCGCGGTTATCTGCTGCCTGGAGAATCTCGTATCCTCTTATGAATCCGGACAACCCTCACGAGGAAACGTCGAAATCACCCACCACATCACAGAAGCCTGTATCACAGTAGCAGAAAGTCATCGGCAAGAGAACAAGTACATTCAGCTGCCAATGGAGAATCGTGACCTATACATATTTCACGTCTAGAAACAACGGAGCGATCTTGAAGCAGCGTTATTTTTCACGTCCTCCACACGGTTCGTTAACTGCCATTGCAAACGGACTATGGCAGCGTACCATCAATCATCATTTCTTCTAGCGCATTGCCCCGATGTTCAAGTGGCAACAAAACGCGAGAACGCGAACGGCTAGATTCGTAAATGGCTAGTATCACCTCCAGGGTGTCGCGTCCGTTTCGCCCGCAGCTACGGTGTTCAGGCCCCCCTTCAATCCATCCGCACAAGTCATCAAAACAATTAGGTTGTTCATATTCTGGAAGTGGCATCCAATTTCCAGCCGTCTTGTTACTGCGACATCGCGAATCAGATCCCACGCGAATCTCACCGTTTTCCCCAATGAGCATCAAATGATTGCCTGCTGATGGTTGATATTCGCCCGATTCTATCACTCCGGCAACACCATTTTCAAATTGGACAAATCCTAATCCCTGAGTTTCTGACTCCATTCCCTCAGATCGGAACGATTCGCTCCGGCCGATTTGACCTAGCACCCAAGAGACCGGTGAATCGTCAAGATAGTACCTCATGAGATCAGTCTGATGAGTGTGATGGGTAAGCAATGCTGCACCACGGTGCGCACGAATGTACTGCAGTTCTCCCACAAAACCGTCATCAAGAAGTTTCTTGACGCTCGCCCATTTGGGACTGTAGCGAAGTTGATGACCCACGACAAAGTACACCTCACGTTCTTTCGCTCGTTGCACCAGATTATCTGCCTCCCACAGTCGAGTCGACATCGATTTTTCAAGATACAACCCTGTGATTGGAAAATTGAGCACGCGGCGAGCGATTTCATAATGCGTGGTGATGGGTGTGGCGATAATCGCTACATCTATAGATTCCTGCTGAAGCATCTCCTCGAACTCTTGATAGAGAGCATCGCCCAGATTTAGCTTCTCGAAGTTAGTTCCACACGCATCAGCGGCCGCCACAACTGACATTCGGTTTGATTGAGATACGTCTTCATATAGCGCCATGCCGCGAGGGCCAGTACCGATGATCCCTGCACGATAAATGTGTGAATGTTCCATCGTTTTCGCCATTTCTCCAAATTGGACAGCGCACTCAATGATTAAATTAGCGCATCTATAGCGCTCAGAATGTTATCCCAGCATGCCTTTTTCGTGCATCGTTAACAAGGCCGAATCATTAGCATCAAGCGGTAACATGATCTTCGCTCGACGGCGGCTCGATTCATAAGTTGCGAAGATAAGCTCAGTCGCCTGTAGCGCGTTGCGTCCACTCAATTCAGGCTCGCGACCTGTTTTGACAGCATCGATGATATCTTGCATCGGAAGAGTTTTCTCCGCAGTTTCAGGCATAACTCCATCCAGGCTAGGCACGTACCAAGCTCCCGATCGTGAACTCGACACGCGGATTGCTGGGGCATTTCGCCCACCAAGCTCAATCATACCATCGGACCCTATAAGACGATTCGCAATGTGGTTTGCCGCGGCTACGCCAGTCGTCAAAAAACCTTCCACCTCGTTTTCCCATCGAACCCACGAGACTCCACCGGTTTCCACCAATGCACCAAACACCCGTCGCTCTTCGGACATGTCAATCTGACCAAATACCCACTGAGCGGGTTCCTGGTTGTTGTAAAAAAAGAACATGTCGAACCAATGTGTGCCCCAATCGAACAGATTTGCGCATGCACCCTCTACACGTCGGAGCTGTCCAATGGTGCCGTCATTGGCTAATTCCTTTGCTTTCACAAACCTAGCTCCAAACCGACGCTGATGACAGAGGCTAATCGCTACATCATTGTCCACACACGATTGGTAGAGAACCTTCGAATCTCCCCAAGTCAGTGCCATCGGCTTTTCACATAGAATTCCTTGAATACCACTATGCACGGCACACACCACGATATCTTTGTGAAATTTAGGCCATGTGCAGATGCTAATGACATCGAGACCACCTTCCTGTAAAAGGTCTTTGTAACATCGATACGTTTTCGAAATCTCATACTCATCTGCAAGCGCACGACAGGCTTCTGAATCCGGATCCGCGCATGCAACGAGTTCGACATCGGGAAAACCCATATATCCTTGCGCATGGCGATGTCCACGTCCGCCGCAACCAATTATTCCGACTTTACATCTTCTCATGGAAGCTCTCCTCTCAGTCACTACTGACTTTGCGTCGCATGCATCGATGAATTATTAGAATAACAGATTGCGAAGAGTGCTGGTGCAAGAGACGGACGTGGTGTTATTCTTCATTCAAACCGGCGCGAATCTTTGGCTCTACGCTCCATGTCCATCTGGTCATGACCGACAAGTACGAGTCTCCTTGGCATCAAGACTCTTCGCGATATGAATGTTCTGTTTCTCCGGCACATGAAATTACGTCGCTAGCTGGTCTGCTAAATCCTGAAAATCACGAGCAACGATGTCACAATTGTCAGTGTTCGTGGTATCAATACCACTGTTTTCTCCCCATTCAAGAGGACGCGAAACAAACGCGGTTTTGAAACCAACAGAACGTGCACCCTCAAGATCGTCGCCATGGGTCGCTATCATCATAATGGCATTAGGTTCCAAATCGAGAAGCTGTGCCGCTGTTTCGTACACCTCTTTGTCGGGCTTGTAATGTCGCGCAAGCTCTGCTGAAAGTATGCAGTCCCAAGGAATGCCATTATACTTCGCCATATTCGTCAGCATTGAAATATTAGCATTTGAGAGCGCTGCAACCGTATACCGGGTTCTAAGTCTCAGGATTCCTCCAATTACATCCGGCCAAGGATCCAGTCTATGCCAAACGCGATTAAAGGCACTCCGTTCCCGATGGCTAAATTCAGGCATCCCGTGCTGGGTAAGAATCTCATCGAGAATCATTCTGTGCAAATCGTCTATCTTTGTCCATGGCAGTTCTCCGCGCCGTACCCTTGCCATCGCTGGTTCATAGCCGCTACGCCAGGCCCTGGCAAGGCGGTGCCAATCGACGACAATCTGTTTGTGCAAACTCAATTGTTCGCCTTCTCGTACAATGCTAGAATGCCAGTCTGTGGCTGTCCCAAAAACATCAACCGTAAGCGCTTTAACCGTCGTTTTCCAAGATTGCATACAAGCTCGTCCGTTTTACAATAAGCTGCGTAACTTCACAACTCCATTCAATCAACAAGTTGACACATTTTACATATTTGGTAGCTCATGGTCAACGGAAATAGGCGTTTTACAAGTCCATCCGATCGGCAGACCCATCTTGGCCCACGCTACTAATACACTTTCGGACTTTAGCCATGAACCTACTTCTGAATTCCAGATTTCCATTGCGGCTACCTCGACGAAGCAAACAACGCACCAGTTATCAATGAATCGGTTGGCGCTCACCATGCCGAAATAGGCAGAATGATTAGCTCGCCGATTTGAATCTGACATTCCCAATGCCTATCTACGAAGCGTCAATTGACCAACAGTGCCACCTTCCGAATTCTAGCTAATAATATTTCCAAAACGCTTCCACTCAAATCTCGGTAACCTTCTGTACCTATGACTCCCACACGTTCTTACAGGCGAAACGCAAAGCTATTCTATTCCGTTGGACAAAGTCGGTAGACCATCTAGTTCACCCAATCGATGTCATTCGCAAGCCAACACAACAGAGGGATTCTGTTTGGACGATCTCGAGATGAGCACTTTAATTCGAGGACAATGCCACAGTCTGTGCCTGCCCTAATTCTCTATTCCAACGGATTGATACTTCTCGAAGTCGGCGTCTTTCCACATTCTATGGATCACTGGTAATCTGTTCCGGTCTCATCCTAGTTGCAGTCTGTATACACAATGGACAGTTTGACTTCCACGCCCACAATGATGGCTGTTCGTAACACAATGGCACCCCAATCCAACTACGCCTCTTTTCTTCTTGGTCAATGAACCCTATTCTCCGCATAAAAAGACAGCCCAATCGCTGTCAGCTAGTCTTAAGCATATTCCAATCGTCATGGACAAAACTCGACTCCTTCATCTCCAGGCCTCGATGCTTCCCACCGAATTCCTACGCCAGGGTGCAAACTTGGTGTACGGGCGATGCCGAGGGAGAAGCATCGGGCAACAAGGCACGTGTCCCTCATAAATCGAGATAGAGATTCGTCATCCCCTCGATTATTCATGGACTGGATTCACGACCGAATGTGAACCAAAAGGCGGTGATTTGCTTAGATATCACCAGGTCGGGAGCTCTAGTGGGACGGAGATGATATACACCGTTGGCTGTTTCAGCACTGTACTCCTTCGGAATCCAGTGGGCTCCTTTTCAGACCCTCTTTCAATTACGAAATCTCTAGTGGATTAGTAACACTCCGTAGACTCTTACTAACCTGCCTAGTACTCCTGCTATGATTAACCTAAATACGAAGAAATGAATAGCTTAGAGTGTTTTTACTGAACTCTGAACTTCACTGATTATCACGATTGACAAACACATGAACCTGTACTATACTCTAGTATAGGCGGCGAGCTGAATCCCCGAACCACATCTACCTTCGGAGGCATACGATGATACAAAAGAGCCCAAAGATTGTTGTCGTAGGAAGCTTCAATATGGACCTGGTTATCAAAGCGGATCGACGCCCAAAAAGCGGAGAAACCCTCATTGGAAATGAGTTTGCGATGTTCATCGGTGGGAAGGGATCGAATCAGGCCATTGCTGCTGCGAGGTTAGGGGCGGAGGTGACGATGGTTGGTCGGCTTGGGACGGACCCATTCGGTGATAGGTTTATGGCTGAGTTTGCCAAAGAGAATATTGATACCAGGTACGTAGTCCGCGATGCAACGCTTGGAACAGGAGTTGCCTCTCCAGTCATTGATGCGGACGGTGAAAACAGCATCATCATTGTTCCACAAGCCAACATGGCTTTGAGTCCTGAGGATGTAAATCGCGCGTCATCGCGCATTGCTGAAGCTGACGTTCTGCTCCTACAGATGGAAGTCCCCATTGAGTCGTCCCAATGCGCAGCTCAGCTTGCGCAAACCAACGGTGCACAGGTCATTCTCAATCCCGCTCCCGCAGGACCGTTGCACGACGAATTCCTTGCGCAAGTCGATGTTCTCACCCCCAATGAGCTAGAAACCGAATTCCTCTCTGGAGTCACTGTCACAGATGAGGAAGGAGCACGAAGGGCCGCGAACGTGTTGCTTGATAAAGGCATCTCAACGATTGTGTTAACCTTGGGAAGTCGCGGAAGCCTTCTATCGACGAACAATCAACAAAAATTGATTAAGGGGTACGAGATTGATGTTGTTGATACAACGGGTGCCGGTGATGCGTTCTGCGGTGCATTGGCAACGGCGTTGGGACGCGGCGCGAAAATTGAGGAAGCTGTGACCTTCGCGAACGCCGCTGGGGCGTTGGCCGTGACGGTTCTCGGAGCTGCCCCTTCGCTTCCTACATCCGAGGAAATTGATAAATTCCTCGTCACGGCACATTAAATGCTTAATCTCCGGGCCTTCCTACAAAACTACTGGCACATCTCAAACAACACTTCCGTGTTTCCAATCTAGGTCAGCTCCTGCCCGTTCACTTGAGGTGTTAGACATCTTTAAAACAATCGGTGCTAATCCTATTCTGTAGGACAGTAGGATTCCAGATTTCACCAGATTTCCGCTAATCCGCCAGGAACACGCGCGAAATTGTCTTGGCACGTTGAACTATCGCCATCATTCTGCTCCGTGATATTTTTCCTCGCACACCCCACAGACACGTCAAGGGATCACTGCATTCTCTATTCGAGCAGGAAATCGGACCATTTCAAACGGGTTGGATAGGACGCAATCACATATTTGGATAGATCTTCAGCGCTTCCAGCCATTGTTTCAAGCAACCCACGCGCGTCTCATAATCCATTGGCACATTTAATGGACGTCCGCGTGTATCTACAACTAGGCCAACTACACCACCCGTTATTTCCGTTTCAATAGAATGTCCTCTGTCAACACTAATGGCGAAACGACGATCCGGATCGAGTTTTAGCCGTGCTTTCTCGTCAGCACCAAGGGGAAATAAACGGACTTCGCCGTACGGCACATCCTCAACAATGGCATCCATTCCATCACGTTCTAAGGTAATTGAGATGCAGACGTCGCCTGGGTTCGACACACCCACTGGAGCGACACAGGTCCCAAGATGAATCAAGCAGTCACGTTCAAATACCTGTGTCGCGGCTGCGGGGTTAACGTGCGCAAGTACACCGAGTTGCGGCATCATAAAGATGCTGTCGACGGCAAGCCTAGTGATGCCCTGAGGCTGAAATGCATCAATCATCATCAGCATCGCTTGCTGACGTCGTGGAGCATGAGAAATCACGCCTCCACTTCCAATAATCATATCCAGGCCCATCATATTCACAAGGCTCTCCCCGCCTTCAGACTGCGCGAAGGCCTCCGAAATCGTACGTTGTTGTTGGACGCCCCGCAATTCAACTGCAAGCTGTTTGTGCTGCTCGAACGCCAGTCGAAGGGCCTCACGCGCAATGGCTTGCTCGATGGTCAATTCTTGAAGCGTTTGTGGTACCGTAGTTGGACGGATAGTCTTATTCTTGATCCGATTACGTAATTCCCCATCGTCAATGTCGAACGGAAGCCAACGAAGAATGTTTTCCAGGGTCGCTTCCGCGAGCACATTGGAGATGCTGTAACTCATTCCTAGGTTGGCACTCACGGTACGATTAAAAGTTGCTTCACCTTCGCGGTTCTCAAAAACCGAGAAGACATCGGTAGTCGCACCACCAATATCCACTCCCACAACCTGAATGTCTTTTTGTTCGGCAACAGTTTGAATGATTGCCCCGACGGCTCCAGGGGTGGGTATAATAGGCGCATCGGCCCAATCAATCAGCTTTGCGTAGCCTGGCGCATGGGCCATCACATGCTCTAAAAACTCATCCTGAATCTTCATACGAGTTGGCAGCAAATTCTCGTGCTCTATCACAGGTCGTAGGTTATCCACAATTTCAAGCGACATCTTGCCTTCGAGTTCATTCTGAATAAGATCTCTAGCATCTATATTCCCTGCGAAGATGACGGGCAAATCATAGCCAATTCCCAAACGGGGTGTTGGATTTGCGGCCGCAATTATCTCCGCAAGTTCAACCACGTGAGACGTTGTTCCACCGTCAACGCCACCCGAGAGAAGTATCATGTCTGGACGCAAATTGCGTATTCTTTCAATCTTTTCATGCGGTAACCGTTTGTCATTCGACGCAATTACGTCCATCACAATCGCTCCGGCGCCAAGCGCACCCCGCTCCGCGCTTTCCGCGGTAAGATTGCGCACAACACCAGCCACCATCATCTGGAGTCCGCCTCCGGCACTACTGGTTGAGATATAAATATCTACTCCGTCATCATCCATTTGCGGCTTTAGAATGCGTCCACCGTTCAGGAGTTTCCGACCGGACAGTTCTTCGAGTTCCGTAATCGCGTTGATTACGCCAGCAGTTACATCCTCAACGGGAGCCTCTACAGTTGTCGGTGCCTCACCCCGCACGATTAATTGATATTTGTCACCACGCTTTTCAATGAGAATTGCCTTTGTGGTTGTACTTCCACAGTCTGTCGCAATGATTGAACGAATCTCAGCCTTTGACCGCAGTAGTTCACTAATCTCTGTATCATTTACTAGGGCTAGCACTTTTTCTCCTCTTTGGCTAAGTCTTCGATTAGCTGAATAAGAGACTCAACGTTGGCGTCTTTCTCGATTATCAATGAGAATTTCTGGTAATCGATGGAATTGATAATCGACTGTACAAACGGATTGAAAGCAAGAAGCACTTGACTCCCGAGAAAATTGAGCGGTTTACACATTTCAAGTGCCAGAATGGCAGGAACCGTCAGATGTCGTTCTACTATCCCCGTCGCAATTCGATGCAGAAGTGTCTGTTGTTCATCTTCCGAAATTTCGTCCAGCGTGAGTGGCAGTTTCGAATCGCGATCTATCATGATGTTGTAAAACCCATTAACGTCGCTAAACAAACAGACATGGATTAGAAGTCACTATGCGTGACACCATATCGCTAAAGACATCGATTTTTGCGCATGGAGTTGTCAAATCTCCAAATCGCGATCGACAATGTGTTGTCAATGTTCCTATATCATCCTAGCCATGTTGCACTGGTCGCCGCATCAGATGCGAATATTCTGATGCGCTTCATTATCGAACAGGATTGAGGTTCATCCCAGATTCTTTTTGTTCAAAATCAGGGTTGCGTTTTTGCTAATACATTTCGCATGATTTCTCCACGTCGAACGTATTCGGTGGATCCCTCACGGACGCGCATGATGTCTTCGTCCGTTGCACCACGTTTCACTTGCGCGGGCACTCCCATCGCAACGGTCTTACTAGGAATCTGTTGGCCCTCGCGAACCAATGTTCCCGCGGCTACGATTGCCTCCGATCCAATCTGAGCGCCGGAGAGAACGATTGCGCCCATTCCAATCAATGCACCGTTCCCAATGGTACAAGCATGGATAATCGCGGCATGTCCGATTGTTACATCATCACCGATCACGACTGGAGAACCTGGATCAAGATGAACTACCGTACCATCCTGAATATTCGAACGCGCCCCAATCATAATCCTGTCAATGTCTCCACGTAACACGCAATTGAACCAAATCCCGGACTGTTCCCCAATGACCACGTCACCGATAATCATTGCACCTGGAGCGATAAATGCGCTTGAGTGAATCTTAGGAACGTGCCCTTCAACGTTTAGAATCATAGTTTCGCCTCCAATATAGAATTAGACCGTCCTGCATTCTGCACGCGAATCTTGTAAGCGCAAAGTTCCAGAGTCTTGAGCCAGCATAAATAGTCCGGCAGCTCGTTTGGAAAGTCCTCAACATTCGCAACACTATGCTACAATGCCAACACCTCCATGGCTTGGTTCTCAAATGAAAGAGTCGAAAAACGACACACACGCCTTCGGTAATAGCGCACCAGACCAGATGCTCGGATACATCAAACCCCAAAGGATTCCCTAGCCGAAAGGGTTAGATACAGTCACGCGCATCTATTCTCCTTTAAAGGTTTCACAGAGTATATTTTTTTTAGATTTCGGCTGCCGATAACATATGATGCGCCCGCAACCAACACAAGGCTCAATATGGTAGAGGCACCAACCACCAGCGGAGTCATTATAGGCAAGATGCGGGGTAATATGCCCACTGACAGATCCTGCACGGCAATATCAGTCAGCGCCACTGCCGGAGCAATCACGAGGATTCCATTGAGCATCATACCGGCTATCATTGTTGCAATTCGAATAACCGATTCTGCTCTGAGTAGAGAATTTCTTGTTTCAATCCCCGCTATCCACGGAAGCGTACCAATAGCAGTATTAAGGGAGGTTACTGTCGCAGTAATCAAAAATGTGCCGCAGAGTACCGGCATCCACAAATGCATGGGAACTTGAAAGAGGATGACACCTAACAGAACCCAAATCTCTGCATAGAACGCCGTACACACCAATGCAATAAGAAGCCTACTATGAAAAATCACATCTGAGGAGATTGGGCTCGATCTCAGCAACCACCATGTTTTGGTCTCGGTTTTGAACCCACCCCACGTTAATCCAAGCGTCACAATAATGCTGTAGAATATTGCCTGTATAGCGAGCCTAAATAGCGCAACCTGCCCGTTCTGACCGTCCAGATTAATCCCTCTGACTTCATAGGCAGATGAAATAAGAGTTACCAGAAGTATCAGAGTTAACATGATTGCCATGGAGAACCGTCCGCGGTGCCTGATGAAAACCCAGAAGTCTTTTCTCATCATCGATCGGATCTTGCCACGCCCGAGCGCTGACAACCATGGGCGCGTAGTCAACTTTCTCTTCCGTCGAACCTCTACACATTTAGCACGTTCCCAGCTTTGCACGTAGAATCTGGAGGCAAGAAAGAACGCCACGAGTGGCGTTCCAATGGCTGCCACCACTAGTTTGCATACCCATTGCCATCGGACTATATCAGCGCCTGGCAACCAGGCCATCATCAAGTTCACAACCCAAAGTTGGGGAGACCAGTCTGGCATAGGAATTCTAATCCCAGTCAGGAGCAACTGTATCAGTCGATCGGGCTCATCAACCAAAAGAAGGCTCATGACAAGCAGAAACCCAGCGCAGATTCCTAGTAAGACACACAGAAACTTGATGGCGCGAATCAACAGTCCTGAGGAGAAGAAACGAACAATGAGCATCATTCCCACCGTGGCCTGACTTACAACGATCAAATGGAAACAAAGGCACGTTGGCAGGAGCGCACAATAGAAATGCCACGGCAGATTAAATAGCTGACCAAACGCAATCCAGGGCGGCATCAGCCACACGAACATGCTTAAGAGATTTGAAGCAATTAGTTCAGCAAGCTTTACACCGAAAATGGTCGAGGGTGATAACGGCAATGACAGAAGATGGGAGATTTCCGCGGCTTCATATAGCCGCTTCAGCGATCCTTCCATTACATCTTTCACAACAACAAGAGCGCCAAACGTCATGAACACACTGACAATCTTTAGTACGATAGGAACTTGGTCATCGGTAACCTGGCCGAGAACAGAACGCCCAATCAAGTACAATGCAGTGAGGAACACGACAAGTCCAAGCAGGTGGATTAGACCTTTCCGCCTTTGGTCTGCGCCATATCGAATGCGATTTAGCCAGCAGCGCCAACTTAAACTCAACAAAATTTTGAAAATTCGCATATTTAGAATACAGAGCAAATACTTTCCGTTTCTATCTGCTAATGGCTGAAACACTTCGGCTTCCCAATTATGCCTGATGGATTCCCATTAACCCATTCCGAGGTGGCATCCTCCGATTGAGGTTAATAACAACGACGAGGGTACCTACAAACTCTCACCTCGCTCGCGTTCTTTGCAGCTCGCGGTTTCGGTAAGATTCATAAAGACATCTTCTAGACTGCGATTCGCATGCGTGCTTGTTTGGCACAATTCCCTCACAGTTCCAATCGCAGTCAAATGTCCTTTATCGATAATACCGATACGATCGCAGACACGCTCAGCAATTTCAAGTATATGCGTTGTCATAAACACCGTACATCCCAGGTCACATTTTTCGCGGAGAATCTCCTTGACCGTGCGCGCGCTTTTCGGATCAAGACCGCTCGTGGGCTCATCCAAAAAGAGCACACGGGGTTCGTGGACCAGTAGCGCTGTCAACAAAAGCTTCTTCTGCATTCCGTGCGAATAACTCTTGATAAGTTGATCTCCTGGGTAGCGCAGATCAAAACGATCGAGCAGTTCTTCCATAATGCCCTCAGAACGCTTGGGAGTCACCTCGTATAGGTCCGCAATGAAACGCACAAACTGCCGACCGGTCAGCGCATCGTAAAGATCTACCGTGTGAGACATTAATCCGGTAACTGATTTAACCTTCAATGCGTCAGTTTGAACATCGTATCCGCAAACTCTCGCGCTGCCCGAAGTAGGTCTAATTAAGCCAGCGAGAATGTTTATAGTCGTTGTCTTCCCAGCACCATTCGGGCCGAGGAAGCCAAACAGTTCACCCGATTCGATTTCCATTGTCAAGCGATTAACCGCACTCAAATCCCCAAATCGCTTGGTAACAGCCGAGACTGAAATCATAATAACACTTTAGTACAATTGTGACTCCGCCACATAAACACCCAGGTCCAATGGGCTGATCGGAATAATAGGATTGGCCAGCGTATGACAAGCTTTCTTCTGGAATCTCAAGGAGATGAATTATACCACAACTTTTCAAATCTTGGAAACAATATGATTCGTTCGAGCCTGTTCTCCTAGAAGTCCATGGGACCCTACCGCTAGCAAATATCCCTACTGATAATTATAACTCATGTATCGGACTATCAGTCTTTTTTCTCCTGGTTGTTCAAGCCCATACCTCGCTTGAACGAGCACGACTGCAGATACTGAATCTGATAACTTGAACACCGCCCAATCGTTAGAACAGCACCTAATAAGTCGACGCTTGTCGAAGCGGAACATCCCGGCGATAAAGGCACTCCTGAACGCCCCAATCGTTCTTCACCATAAAACAAACGCGACCCGGAGCGCCCGTAAGGGAACGCTTTACCGATTGTTTGGGCAACGCAGCCTAGATGACTGAACATCATTCTTCATTTCGTCTTCGCCGAATCTAACGCTCTTCAATCATGAAATGTAGAACGTTAGACTGTAGATCAGTGGTTCCACGAAGGGAGTCCAAGGGAAGATAGATTTCAGACAACTCCTCTGCCTGTTGCTGCAGTGCTTTAATAAAGCGCTCTAGACCGGCGATCTGTTTTTTTCTTGTGTGAGACGCGATTTTCGATTTCGCTCGTACTCTGGCAATTCGTTGCTCGGCATCGTGAATCAGCAGCGACTCAGCCGAAAGAGTTTCCTTGTAGACTTTCAGATGCATTAACAATTGTAGTGTGTAATTCCCTGATTTTAGCTCGTAATTATCCTGAAGGTCTTTCAGAATCACGCTTCTAACTGAGTACGCTGATAATTTAAGCCCTGGAATACACTCGACTTTCCTACCCGCCCGAACGAGCTCTCTTTTTACATTTTGGAACGCGTGAGGCTTCCTAGTCTCGACAATCGTTCCTTGTTCGTCCTTGATGAGCACATTCGCAAGCAGTACTTCGCTCTCTACGATAGAATGGGGTACAAGAAGCTCGAATGGCCCTGTTTCAATTGCAACCTCAAGGAAGATTGGGTCATCAGGACCAAAAAGAAGCGGTCGAGATGGAAGACGAAGACGGGCGACAAATGCCTCTTCTAGTGTTTTCCCTTCACTCTTTCGTAGGAGCGTTCGGCTCGAATCCTCTACAGTGTTTTCGCTTTGGCGTGCTGATTTCACATTTAGATTTGCCACAGTGTGGCAACCACAAACCGCGATGGACGCCAAAGCTAAAAAGAGAACTTTCATAGGTTGCTCTTCTACCGATCTGGTACCACAATCTTACCAGCGCTCTGACGGGTCAAGAGCCAGATCGCCAACACGTTGCAGATAGTGATGACCATTGCGTGTGGTTCTATATCCGAAAATTACGAATGCGCGGACCAGGAGTCTTGCGTCATAGTCCCTCTTCCCTTCCGCCAGGTGTTTCGGGCCCCAACCGTATGGTGAAAAGTGTTAAGGCAACTTCTCATGGCTCTGAAGTGAAGATTTCTAATCCAGTACAGTTTCTTTTCAATAATGCAGAATATCACGTAGGATTTACGGCATGAAATTCAAACACGGTTCTACCGCATCTCTGCCTACCTTACTGTGACTAGCGAGACGCAACTGACAACGCTCCTTGAGCGATAGTAACATGTCTTGATTTACAGTGTCAAGCGAACTCCATGTCGAGATGCCACAGTTGTGCTCCATCACAATATTGTTGATGTATATCTGACCACATGATATGATACCGGACTTTCTGTTTGGTTTCAATATGATTCAACCTAAAATGTGGAACGTTTCAACGTCATGAAAATCGGTCGTCTCTATACATTATGTAGCTTACGGATTGTGACAGACATGACAAGCATCGCTCACCTAGAGCACGATATAGGTTAATCTGCAAACATCTAAATTAGAAGGGAACCAAGGAATGCAAACCAATTCACAGCTATTAATGCTAGCTTTGGGAACCGCATTGTGTATTCTGAGTGCCCCAGGCTCCGCAGCGTCTAAAACATTGACCTTGCACGATGTCTTTCCGACCAATCGTGTGCTAGACATCCAACTCACGCTCGACGACGAGGATTGGGACACCCTTCGCAATCAATCACGCACTTTTAACACAGCACTTCACGGGAGTCGAAAACTTACGCCAATCGAATCCCCCTATACCTATTTTGATGCCATGGTCACAATTGACGGCAAAGCATTTGGCAATGTCGGCGTTCGTAAGAAAGGATTTCTTGGATCGCTTAGCAGGAGCCGCCCTTCGCTGAAGGTTAAACTCAATCACGTGACAAAAGAAAATCACATTGAAGGTCTGACTAATTTGACATTAAATAACAATTTACAAGACGAGAGCCTACTAAGCCAATTCATGGGTTATGGCCTCTTCAATGCTGCGGGCTCACCCGCGCCTCGGTGTGCTTACGCCAAAGTGACCGTAAATGGCAGGAATCTTGGAGTCTATTCACACGTAGAAACAGTTCGGAAATCGATGCTAAAGCGTTCGTTTGGCAATGACCAAGGCACCTTGTACGAAGGACCATATGTCGATTTTTACGACGGCTGGGTTGGCAGTTTTGACCACAAACTTGGAAAAGATAAGCGCGGTAGGAAGAAGATTAACCAACTAATAAGAACTCTCACCAACAAGCACGAAAACATGCCCGAACGAATTTCCAAATTGGTCAATCTGGATGCGTTCTATACCTTTTGGGCGCTGGAAGGACTTCTCGGATTTTGGGATGGATATTCTGGAAACAACAACAATTATTTCATTTATCTCGAACCAGGAAGCGAAACATTTCACTTCTTGCCATGGGGCGCAGACTCGCTGTTTACGAATCTGAGCAAGCTCGAACACATGAATGACCGGGGGGCCCCAATTTCTGTCAAGACGCAAGGTCTGCTTGCTCACACACTATATCAACTCGAATCTGGTCGTCAGCGCTACGCCAAAACACTCATTGAACTCATTGAGAAGCACTGGAATGAAGAGCAATTGTTAACGGAGACAAAGCGCATCGAATCAATGGTCAGACCACACATGGTGGAATCTCAACTTTTCGCCAAGAATGAATCAGAGGGAAAGGGAACCTTTGATTACGCAATTCAATCAGCCCGGGATTTTATCCGTCGCCGACGTTCCGAAATCACTGAAGAAATTGCGAATGGAATGCCCGAATGGGAAAAGATACCACATATGCCATTCGTTACCCAGAATCGTTCTGCCCAGCGCGATAACAAAAACAGAAACGCGATTTTGCACGCGGTAAGAACTGGAAAGCTTCAAACGCTTAAAGACGAATTAGCTAACGGTGGCGATATCAATGCGAGAGACCGTGATTTTGGAGTTACTCCTTTGGCTTGGAGCGCGCTGCTAGGACACACGCAA
>CAYZGU010000017.1:0-45170 GCA_964478165.1 uncultured bacterium
TGCCTCAAAGAACGTCCATCTGAACGACTCTTGAACTTGGAAAACATTATCGAATGTACCGGCAGGTACTGTAACAGTGTCTTCTGAAATCACTTCGAATTCATCCAACCCACCACCGATTGGAAACAACTCCGGAACCAATTCCGCCTTAAAACGGGTCATCCACTTGACACCCGGAATCAAAGGGAAATTATATAAGGGTAGAAACGGAGAGAATAAGATCGTATCTTCGGTGCCAGGTGTGATATTTTGGGCATGTTGAACAATCCCGTCAGGCGCCCCATCGGCGTTAACCTTCTTACCTAAATAAGAAAAATTCTTGATTGTGTTGAAATCTTCATCAAGACTGGATTTTTGAAGAACGAAACTCTCAACCATACTGCCATCTACTAGATTAATCTCGATTTTGTCAATGATTTCGAAGATGACTTTGTTTTCCTCTTCATCGCGATAGGTCCAGGTGTTTCCAACAGCTAATGGATAGTAATCACCGGGGCGATTACGCCACACCCGAACATCTATCGTGCTAGTGGTTGACTTTTGCCCGTCGCTCACACTGACCTTAATTTGGTATCGTCTTTCTTTCTCAGGTGCAGTCCATATTGCCCCGCTAGTGTTACCACTGATGATTCCACCGGTGGTCGTCCATTCCAAAATCAGTGGATCTTCTTCGAGATCGACGACTTCTAATGCGATTGAAATCTGGGTCCCAGGTATCACGATGTCAGATTCGGCTTCAAAGACAAGAATCCGTGGGGCTAGATTGTTATGTCGCATACCATCATCACCACACCCCGGAAGAAGCGAGAAAGATATTAAGGAAATCACTGTGAATGCTCGAAAGAATAGATGCATTGTTGACAATTTGTTTGGATTGCTTTGTTAGAGGGGCCTTAGAGTTGTTCCATTGGCCTAATTCAGCATCATTGGAGTGTTGCTAGGCGATCTGTCGTTAATATTTGTAGCCACCATGATGTATATCTCGGAATGTATCCATTTCAACGGAGCGCAAGTCAAAAAGATGACAGAGATGCACATCAAGATGATGGCAGCTATGGACGTTTGTCAATCTTGTAAACGTTGGATTATCGAAATGGGCTACGTAAGCATACCAGAAAGTGATGTCCCAGTGTTGATAGTTCGAAATCGGGATAGGGCTAGGAAACCGTGCCTTTCTGGCTTAAATCGCTGTTCAACTGCGCAAGAATCTCGTGACGCCCCAAGCGGAAATATCATCAGATTTGAATCCACGCGATCCGAATGGGGTATTGCTATTTGGTGTTACCTAGCAATCGGGGATTCAAAGATTATGCTTAGATTAACGTGTTAAGACTTGAATTGCCAAGCCTTGTAGTACTTTCGAAGAGTTGGTTCCGCTGGCAAGTCTAGGGGCTGGAGCTGGTGAAGGTAGTGAACATTTCGGACACATTGGGAACAGAAATCGCAATATCCCACGCGGGTTCCATTAAACGCATTGGCATGTGGGATTCACGTTGGTAATAGTGATGTATAGTTCGGTGTCACCTTCGACTACCGTTGACGGCTTTAGTACGAGATTAGGTTAGATCGCCTTATTTGAAGACTCTTCGGAAACGGCAGAACAATTGAGGTCCAAGGGTGCGGTGTTTTCTGCCTATCAGCTTGAATCAGTGGAAGCCATTGAATTGATCTGGCTCAAATGAAACCGGAGAGTTTGGTCTATTCCCGAACTGTTGACACCGTCTAGACGAGTTCCCAGAATTTGGAGCTCCTAGTCAACACTTTGCAATAGATGGCCGTGAAAGTTCAGCGGTGAGAATGACAAGCTTGAATCACAGAGGAGACTTCTACTTACTATTGTTGGGTTTCTTGTAAGGACTTTGCCGATGTTGGAAGAGGGGTGGGGCTTGGCGATTCAAGGTGTGTGCACGTATGGTCTGGGCAGTTGCCTTATTTATTGTGGCCTCTGCCCGAACCATAGTGCTCTGAAGGTTACGGGTTAACGATGCCCTCTAAAACTTCGACTCATTGGCAAGTCATCATCAGCGGGCGATATGTGGAACGGTGTCAATGAAAAGTGCGGTATAATTGACAAGTTGTCGTAGTTGTTATCCCAATTATGTTCGTTGCGATACGGTTCTTCATTGCGAAGGTTTCGTCCCGCAGGAACATTGTGTTCATCCCTTTCCCGGATAACCGCGGGACTGTTGTCATTATTCAGGATAATCGACGACTCACCGTAGTTGTTATCCCAATTATGTTCGTTGCGATACGGTTCTTCATTGTGAAGCTTTCGTTCCGCAGGAACGTCGTGTTCATGCTCTTTCGGGATAGGCCTGGAACCGTTGCCATTATCATTATGAGAATCATTGAGATGTGTATGCCAATCATTAGAAATGGCTAGGTCCTCTCGTTTTGGTGCCTGTTCCTGACCTTCTCGATGCGGTTTTGTCCATCCAGCAGGCAACTCATAGACTCGGGAGTTACCTGCATTGTCCTTGCGAACCTCACCGCCGTCGTCTTTTGCAATTTCTCCATGCGATTTCGGATATGAAGGCTCACTGCCGCCGAGATTCAAAGTTGCTCCAGAGAATAGTACTTTGAGAGAGTTCCAACGTGATGGCGTTTCCCCTTGTTGGGGCTCAGAGGACGGAGCAGTGTTATTGGCTCCGGGTATACAATTGCCATGTTCGTCCTTCGGCTCATTCCCGGGACATTTGCCTGTCAGTCTATCTGGGACACGAAATGGCAAATTCACTTTGCCAAATAGTTTATCGCCAGGACATTGTTCCATCTGTCCGGAGTTTACTGGACTGGGCGATGGAAAAGGTTGAATCCCAACGGTCTCTGTGCCATGAAAATCTCTCCTAGCAACGTCTCTTTCACTATCGGAGACTCTTCCATCACCATTTGTGTCGTATATATAGTTTCCATTTTCGTCCTTTGTCTCGGCAGGACAAGTTCCGCCCGGAATATCGCCAGGACATTGTTCCGTCTGTGCGGGGTTTACTCGACTGGGTGATGGGAAAGGGATAGGATCAATTGCCACGAGTTGCGTTTGCGGATGACTTTGGTTCTTATTGAACATCATCCTAGAAGACAGTGATTTAAACTGTTTCCATCGGGGTTGCCTAACCTCATTGCTTTTCTGCGAAGATTCATTTTGATCCTTCGCTGTGGGACAGTTTCCCATCAGTTTGTCTGGAATACTAAATGGGAGATCCAATTTGCCAAATAATTTTTCACTGGGACAGGTTCCATCGGGCAGATCGCCTGGGCATGTTTGTCCGAGAAGTTCTGGTGCAACTGGAAACGGTGATGTGTGTATGGATTCAGTCCAGTACTCCATTGCATTCCAGGCAGAATCACGGTCTGAACCTTCAGCGCCTGGAATTGAGATGCCTATAGCAAGAAGAAACGCGCCTATGCTAATAAACTGAGAGAGTTTTCTATTTGTGAGTCGTGTGCGTCGGTCAATCATTCGAATGCGTCGGGTAGTACTTCCTTTTTTCATTGTCTTATCCTTCCGCTTTGTAGATATGTTGATGCATTAAATGTATTAACGTTGTTTTGCATCGGCCAAAAACTGATTTTGCCTTTCAGAACGCAATAGAACGCAAGACGTGTGCCAAATTAATTGCTCGAAAACGATAAGGGGTATCAAGTGCGAAAGTAAGGGGAGTTTGAAAACGCTAAAGTGTGGGGGAAGTAATTTCTCGTTACTAGCGTGCGGGCTTTCTATCGACGGGGGTTTGGCGAGTGTGATTCTTGGCGCAATATGGAAGCATCCCTCCATCGGTGCCTTGAGATTTGCGAGGGCTCTGAGTCACGAAGAAGGGGCATATCCAGTCCGCTCATCAGACACCTGTGAGTACACTATTTTATACACCTGTGCAGCAAGAGATAACACAGTAACTTTACACTTCAGGCAGAATGCTGCCAGGCTTAGCAGGCGGACATTAGTCAAATACTGAACTCATACAAGTGGTCGAAGGTGTATACGCCGTCTTTTCTAGGAGAATATGCCGCATTATTAGGATTTCGAGGAATCTTTGGTTTTGCGTAAATCCACAGGTTAACCATAACGATTAGAAAGACCCCGCAGGAAAAATGAAGCGACAAAATGAATACTGCGATTTGTTCTCCCCACCCAATCATGACCATCTGGAACAAGGGCAAAAAGAACACAGTTCAGGGAAGTGTTGATATGGGAGGATAAACCCAAATTTTGATCGTGTATACAATACTACCAGATTTGGTGGCAGTAGCTTAATGGACGAGTAAATGTAAGATTACAATGCTGTAGAGATCTCGGGTTATCCATTAACTATAGCTGGCAAAGCAAGCGAATCCTTGTCGTGGCCAAAACACCAACACCTTTCTACTGAACGACGGTAGAGAGGTCTTAGTCATCGTAGAAAATTAGGAGGACACCGGTTTGTTGATAACAGTTAATTGGTACGGGTAAGCCAAAGGGTTGCCGTGTCCGTCCCGTCCTGAATCGTTAAAACACGGTCACTCAACTGTCACCCCAGTAGCTGTTTCATCTTGGCCAGTCCGGATTGTGCCACATCAAGTGCACCTGCTTCTTCATATTTCTCGTTGAACAATTCGATTGAATAGATGCCTCTATAGCCGATTTTCTCCAATGTATTACGAATTTCCGTTAGGGGGGCTACTCCATCTCCGGGATATAGACGTTGGTCGTCGGTTAATTGGCGAATATCGGTGGCTTGGGGATAATCGTTTACATGGAATAGCCCGATGCTCGTCCCATCGAGCTCGCACAAGGATTCCCAGCTACCCTTGGCCTTTGCCATGTGGAAAACGTCCGCGAGGAGCAGTGCCCTTGGGTTATCAACCAATCGCAACACTTCCATTGTGTCCCTGAGAGATCCTAGGGTTTTAGAATGGCTCCAAAACTCGAGCAACGGGGTTGCGTTTGTTGATTCAGTCATTTCCAGTAGATCGTGATAATAACGGGCGATTGCATCCAATGGAACGTCTGTTCTATGTGTGAGACCCGAAGGTGACGCTGCAACGTGGGGGCAATGAATCGCTTGAGCAATTTCGAACAGGTACAATGCATCTTGGAGTCCTTTCTCGCGTGCTTCCGTCTCAGGAACCGCCCACTCGAAAAACGCGATGATGTTGGCCACAGTGATGTTATTTTGGTCGAGCACCTCTCTAAGTTGTGACAGGGTGCCGTCACCGTCCAGGTATGTCTCCAGTTCATCAACCCATAACTCAATCGCGTCATAGCCTACACTTGCAGAAAGTTCAATCTTTTTCTTCAGGCTTAACCCACAGTTGCGAATGGAACTTGTATTCAAACAGTAACGTCCCCCGTTAGCAGACATGATATCCCCCGTTTTCTATTTGTTCAGACAAACACGTGTTGTTGGGAAGTGCCCAGACAGAGATGCTAATCTGCTCGCTCATATTTTTCACCGCATGGTCATTGTTACATCTATTACCGAGGCTATATACCAGGATCGTGGTATTTGCTCGGAAGCTTAAAGGATTGGGGCAAAGGAACGACTGAATCCACAATACTTCATGTAAGGTTTATTGCAATTGGATTCTAAAAGTAACCGCATGTTCGCATGGCAGTGTAGAGGGTGGATGGTTTTCAATCGCGTCACGGTCGTGTCTCCATTCTAGCTGTTCGTCGCTCCCGAGCAAGCGAATATTAAGTATTGGTTCTGCCAACATCGAGTGGATACGTATCGGTGATTCTGGTTGGCCGAGGACGATTGCATATAGCACATCACCGTTCGTTGTGAATCGGATGTCTCTGTCACTAAAACCCTCTGACGGGTTGAAAAAATCTTCTCCCTCTGCTTTCGGAGGTCCTTCGCCAAATACCACCCAAGGGTGAGTTCCATAGATAGCCTCACCGTTCACTTCAAGCCACGTTCCAATTTCAAGGAGAGTGTGTTGCTGTTGAACGGGAATTATCCCACTTGCCTCCGGGACAATGTTCAGCAGCATGCATCCGTTCTTGCTCACAATGTCGACCAATAGATGTACAAGTCGACTTGTCGTGCGATAGGTCGTGTCCTGGGTAAAGGACCAACCACGCTGTGTGATTGAGATGTCAGTCAACCACGGTGACGGATAAATGTTCGCCATACGGCTGCTTTCGAGATCGACAGTTGCTGTTCCGGCTTTCAATTCTTCTGGTCCGACCGTGGGCTTGTAGGTCAGTACGACCGGTTGGTTGCGTTGTGCTGCCTGATTGTAGTAATAGTGGAGCATTTCTACCCAGTAAGACTCGGACAAGTAACAAAGCCAGAAGTCAAACCACAACAAGTCGGGTTTATACTTGTCGATGACTTCCTTTGTTTTCTTTAGCCATTGGGTGGCAAAGGTCTGATCCGATGGTGGTTCTGGCTGCTGTTGATCGCCCCACGGGAACGCGGAAACAGGTAGTTCACGGTCGTACAATCCAGTGTGGTTTGGATCACAGTATCTTTAATGTTTGTAGCGTACCAACCCCATTTGGTGGTGTGATGAAGTGTAGTCATAAATTTCATGCCACGTTTACGGACTGCCTTTTCTAGTTCATCTACGATATCCCGCTTGGGGCCTTTGTCCTTAGCATCCCACTCGGTCAGGGCGCTATCCCACATGGCAAAGCCATCGGCGTGTTCGACGACAGGCCCGGCAAATCTCGATCCTGCTTTGTGGTAGAGTTCTGCCCACTCATCCGCGTCAAATTTCTCGGCAGAAAACATCGGGATAAAGTCCTTGTATCCGAATTTGTCCAAAGGGCCGAAGTTTTCCACATGGAACTGATGAACTTCATGCCCAGGCTGGTACATCCAGTGCGAATACCATTCACTGAAGAACTGTGGGACAGTATACGGTCCCCAGTGTGCGTAGATGCCGAACTTGGCATCACGAAACCAGTCTGGGCATTGGTACTGTGCCAACGAATCCCAATTGGGCTCAAATTTTTCGATGCTAACAACAGGGTTCACGAGGGAGAAACTAGCAAAAAGCAATAGAATGGAGAGCATGAGCGCACTGACGTCATTCTTCTTTTTCATCATGGGATTTAACTCTGAATTAAAGCTGAAACGCATATAACTTCGCATCATGAAGCGCAAATTTCAATAGAATGTTCTGTTTGCATGTTTTGCGGATATCCCCTTCATTCGGCTATTTGTTCGACCCCTGAGGACGCGGGAAATCCTCCCGGTATCCAGTTGGATTTATCCCCCGGAATATATACTTTTGGTTTTTCTTTTTACCTAAGCCACGTACGTCGACAGGTGCGTATCGGATTGTGACTCCACATCGGCGATGTGGAGATAGGTTTGCATTTGAACCGTGAACAAGCATATCAGATGAAGTGATATCTGTCCCGCTTGTAATTCAAAATATTCGGCTTCTCCATAACGTTCGGCATCAAAAAACTCCTGGGATAATACTACCTCTCGATCCTTGACGAGAGTGAAATCTAGGTGTCCACATTGATGCGAACCTGAAATCACCTTCATTGCGGAGTTCTTACGTGTGGCGTCATCCATGGCTAGCCAGACGGTCACGGTTTTCGATGGTGTTAGGGGTCAGTAGGAAGGGTCCTGATGCCAGGGAACTGACTTTGAATTGTGGCCGAGTTTACAGAAATAATGTGTCCCCCAGCACACGAAATTTTCTCCTAGGAGATCCTGAACGTAGTCGAGTATGCGAGGGTGCATCGTCAAGTCCCAAATTGCAGCGTCCGTTTTCTGGTAAGCGTTAATGCTGTAGGAATCGCACCCCTGTTCGTGGGTCTGTCTTAGGAGTTCGTCGAAGTAGCAACGATTTGCGTCTGCCTCTGGAGGAGTGAACACATCGAGAGGTTTTACATAGCCATCCTTGTTGAAGCCTTCAATCTGTCTCGTTGTTAAGGCGCGTGGGTTCTGGTTTTCAACGCGAAAAACCTTCAATACACGTCCGTCATTCTGCAATCTATTCATCCTGTACTCTGTTGTGGCCCAACATGATTAGTTCTACGACTGGCTTGGCTTAAGCAACTGTGGTACGCCTTTCCCCACGATAGTGTAGTTCTGTGTTTTTGAGACATCTCTCAGTCTCGATTTTGCCATTGTCGTTAATCGACGATAGCCTGGGGAAAGCAAGCACTATTAGTCATTGTGTTGGACAGCTTGTGGGAAGGTGCATTGGGACGCTACATCCGTCGGTTTTGACGCACAGTTGTGTTTCATTGTGTTTTGCGAGTCAGGACTTGAGTTTAACGTCGTGTGGCACGCAGCATTTCCTGCGCCAGTTCTCTGAACAACCAGGGTCTCGCGCGAGCGGCGTCTGTGGCCTTGTTGTATGATACATCCAATGGTACATCAGCCACCAATAGCTGTTCTTTCCGTCTTGCGCGGGCGAGATTTTGCTCAGGTCCCTGAGTGTTAGGCATGAGGATTCGACTGTCGTTAACCCGGTCTAGTCGACCGACGTTTGCAACTACCAGCGGCACACCGTTATCTATCGCCCGTGACCGCTGCGACACGTGCTTGCCCTCCAGCTCGCGACGCACGTAGTAGGCGCCCGACACTTTGACGCCCCAATATGCGGTTGGCTGGAACAGGATTGTTGCGCCCTTTAAAACGAGCAAGCGAGCGATTTCTGTCGAACGCATGTCCGCACAAATGAATACACCAATGCGACCGTGACGGGTGTCGAACACAGGAGCTTCTGTTCCGGGGGTGAACACTTTCTCGGCCCATATCTTCCGGTACTTGCCTATGTATCCCTCTTCTGGTCCGACTACAAACGCTGTGTTGTAGAGCTTCTTTGACCTAGGAGGGCGTTCGACCATCCCCATAATGATGTACATGTCCAGTTCTCTGGCTTTTGCGGCGAATCGTTCTACCATCGGCCCGGGAACCGGTTCGGTGTAGATGTTGCGCTTGGTCCCGTGCTGGTGAACCCAGTCAAATCCGGTACTCGCGCATTCGGGGAAGCAAAGAATTTGTGTGCCTCGCGTGGCCGCAACATCGCAGAAACGAATTGCCTTTTCGATATTGCCCGCCGGATGTTCTACGGTGCTGAGCATCTGGACCGCGCCGGCTCGCACGGTATTTAGCGGAGATTTGTCTTCCTTTTTAGTCTGCAATTTGCCTTGTTGTTTTCCCATAGACTCGAGCTCGTATTACCCTCCCAATACCCCATCGCTGTCGGACACCATATCCATGATAGCGGATTCCCCTAATCCTTATGTTGACTTGGATGGTCCGGAGACAGTGTAGATCCGAAAATCTCGCACGTTGGGGTGATGGTGAACTGACTGCCTCACGAACACCTCGACGCCATCTTCTCCCAACATCATAGCATAGCACGAGAGGTTCAAAATAAAACCTCTGTGATGTCATGTAATCCCTTTGGCGCATTTACTATCCACCGTGCAGCGCGAATGGCGCCTTTGGAAAATGCCTCGGGACTATGTGCGCGATGCGTAATTTCGATCCGTTCTCCTGCTCCGGCGTAGAGGACAGTGTGGTCTCCCGCAATATCTCCACCGCGAATGGCGTGCATTCCAATCTCTTTTTTTGTGCGAGATCCTACCATGCCGTGCCTTCCATAAACACCCACTTCTTCCAATTCCCGATTGAGTGTTTTGGCGAGAACCTCACCGATTTGCAATGCTGTTCCACTGGGTGAATCTACTTTGTGGTTGTGATGCGTTTCTATTACTTCAACATCATAATCATCGCCGAGTGCTTTCGCGACGAGTTGAATCGCTTGTAGCATGACGTTCACGCCAACACTCATATTAGGAGCAAGAACACACGGGATTTCGTTGGCCAATTCATGAATCTCTGTGAGTTCGTCCGCTGTATATCCTGTCGTCGCAAGGACCATTGCTTTCTGAGCATTGACAACGTCCTTCAAGTGTTCAATGGTTGCGCTTGGTGTGGTAAATTCAATGACGGCATCAGCTCGATCGAGGATTGCGGGCAGATCGTCGCTGATTGGAATCCCGAGTGACCGCACTCCAGACGCTTCTCCCATGTCCTGGCCTATTTGGGGGTGGTCGCTGGATTCAATTGCACCTACCAACTGCATGTCAGCCTCTGCTATCACACCCTGAGCAATCAACCTTCCCATGCGTCCACATGCACCATCAATGATAACGGAAATCATGATTTGTTCCTTTCTACGTTTCCTGCAGTATGTTTTTCATCAACTGATTCAAACTCATATTTCTATGGCCCTCTGACGAGTATGATTAATTCACGTCATAACGTCAGATATGAGAAAGCCCCCCTCTATGTCTCCGCCATTCCCCTAAATCCCAAAATTTATGGGACAAGAGGACGGAAAAACCGAGAGGGGGGCTCTGACTGAAAAAAGCAGAACAATCAAGGGAGGTGCTGCCTCCTAAGAGACAGCACCTCCCTTGACCATTCCGCTAGAGTCGACTAGCAGAATGATCACCTCCTTCCTGTCCCAATGTGGACAAAATTACAGAATATAGCATAGCATATCCCATCTCGTTTGTCAATGACGGTGTCGCGTAATCGATAGCCATTAATTTCTTCATTCTCAGAATTGACACATATTCAGCATTATGGTAAAATTTCTCGACACGCGGAGTCACACAGATGACAAACTGAACGTGACGTCTTTCCCATGACTAGTGACAGAAATCGTTTCCACCGAGGGTCAGCTGCTTCGACAGGTCTAGGTCTCTCGACACCTAATTCAGGTTGGTGGTATCGAACTGTATAACACTTAGATACAGTCGTTTCTACCTTGCTCATGTGGATGCCGTGTGATAGGCGTCAGAGTTTTGTTTGACAATAGGGTGTCCGAGATTTAACCAAATGATGACTGGTTTCGTCGATGGGTATACGGCGTTAATTAACAAAGTTGTCATGTGCCGAACAGCATTGCGGGGTTGAGGTTTCTTAGCAGGTTCAGTGAGTCGTAACCTTGCCTATTTGTGTGATTAAGGTCTTCAGACACAAGTAGATATGCACCCACTAATAGATTGGCTTGCTTCCACCACAGATTGATACAAGGATTGCCAAGCGGTGGTGGATGTAGGCTGGATGAACAGTGGTACTCTCGTTGTTTTTGGCCACGGCGATTGGTTACAGGATGGCTACTGATTGACCTTGTGATTCGGCCCACAGGCTTTTGTTGAACCAAACAGCATGGACATTGATTTAACGTGGCTAACGATTACGCTTGTGCGCTCGCCGTTTGAAAAGGGAGCCTTTCAGTTGTTGTTCCGGTTTTTACCACATTTGCCAATGGAGTCCAGAGAGCTATGGCGTTCGTAGTTGCAAAGACGGGGCAATTTGTCGGCCTATTGGGTAATTCATTTTTAAGAGATGTAGACTTGTCTCGGTATGCACGGATGGAACTGAGAGTCGCGACTAGATTTTCGATGGCCAAAAAAATGTTTTTGTTAATCATCCTCATGCCTAGAGTGGGGGTCTTCCCCGTGGTTTAGAAAAATTGAAATTGACCCCAAAGGCAACTCCATCGTAGACCCTGATGTGGATTATTTTTGTACTCTTAAATACTAACCAATTTGGAAGGAGAGTTAATGCGGTGAAAGCTGCTGTGCTATACGAAGTTAATAAACCTTTGAAAATTGAGGAATTTGAGTTACCCGAAACCGGATCTGACATGATACGTGTAAGGTTAGCTGCGGCGGGGGTGTGCCACTCGGATTGGCATGTTGTCAAAGGCGACTGGCCTCAACACACTATTCCTTGCATTCTTGGGCACGAAGGGGCAGGGGTCGTCGAGGAAGTGGGATCTCAAATAGCCGGTGTCAATGAAGGCGACCACGTAATTCTAGCGTGGAAACGCCATTGTGGTCACTGCGAGATGTGCCAGAAAGGATTTCCCAACTTATGCGATCTTCCTCCCTATGATTCGGGGCTACCGCGATTTGCCGGTCGCACTGAGACCATGCGCCGATTTGTAGGTATGGGTACCTTTAGCACATCTGTCCTTGTCCCCCAAGATGCTGTGGTTCCCATTGGTCGAGATATACCCTTTGCACAAGCTGCGTTGATTGGGTGTGGCGTTATGACGGGAGTGGGCGCGGTGATTAACACTGCCCAAGTGGAACCTGGGAGTTCAGTGGCGATCTTCGGGTGCGGCGGTGTGGGACTTAACTGTATTCAAGGTGCGGTACTCGCAAGTGCTGAACCCATAATTGCTGTGGATATCCATGATCGGAAGCTAGAGATGGCAAAAGAATTTGGCGCTACTCACACCATCAATTCCTCAATCGAAAACCCGGTTGATCTCATTAATCAAATAAGCGATGGGCTTGGGGTCCACTATGCCTTCGAAGCAATCGGATTGGTGAGTGAACCATTCCTCCAGAGTATCGAATGTACACGCAAACGCGGTGTCACTGTCTTTGTCGGGCACGCGCCGGTTAATACGCCTATCGAAATGGACGCCCGAATGTTGATGCATGAGAAATCGATCATCGGCTGTTACTATGGTTCGGCACGCACCCATGTGGATTTTCACCGGCTGATTGGCCTCTACCGTGCCGGAAAACTTAAGCTGGATGAATTGGTCTCTCGGACATATCCGCTTGAAGGAGTTAACGACGCGTTTGAAGCACTTGCGAATGGTAAAGTAGCACGGAGTGTTTTATCTCTGACATAAGTTTTATCCATTCTGTTTGATTCGCGGTGCCGGTGTGGAAATTCGTGTCATTTAGATAAGCTCGCGGATGAAACTTGTTATTGGAGGAAAAAACGGTGAATGTGTTAATTCTGGGCGGTAACGGAATCTTAGGCCCTCACGTTGTCAAAGCACTTGAGGCTCACCATACTCTAAGAATTACCGATGTTAAGGCTCTCGAGAAGACGAAGCACGAATTTCGCAGTGTGGACATGTCCTCGATAGCTGAGGTCATGGACGCGGCAGAGGGAATGGATGCCATTATCAACTGTTCTGTACTTCGTGAACACAGGAAAATCGCTTTTGATGTTAATGCTCGCGGTTGTTACAACATGATGAGAGCAGCAGTGCAGCATGACATCAAGAGAGTGATAAATACGGGTCCGCATTTTACAATTGCTGGGCCGAGCTATGAAAACTATGATTTCATGATAAACGAACAGATTCCACCACATGCGGGCACGGGTTTATACGCACTGACGAAGTCTTTAGGTCAAGAGACATGCAAGGTGTTCGCAGAAAATCATGAACTATATGTCGTGTGCTTGCTCTTTTATGGCCTAAAACATCACGAACATGCTGACTTTTACCCAGGTCGAGATCTTACTCCGTTTGTTGTTTCGTTGAGGGATGCGGCAGATGCGTGCCGTTTGGCACTCGAAATCGATCTGACTGTGCTTCCATCGAAAAATGAGATATTCTACATATTTACTGATCTCCCGCACGGCAAATTCTCTAATGAAAAAGCAAAGGAGATACTGGGATTTTTGCCTAAAGACAAGTTCGAAGTCGTATGGCACAAACTAGAAGAGCAGCGGACTTAAGTTAATTCTGTGTCCTAGTCATGCTTACTGTTGTCCTGTGCCGATTCTGATTTTATAGATTTTTTCATTTCTGCTATCAATCGATACGTAAGCCCTACTTTAATTGGAGAATTTATGAGGGATCTATTGTTTCAATCTGGCGAAAAAGTACTCTTTATTGGCGACAGCATAACGGACTGTGAGCGGCGTGACGAACACGCACCATTTGGGTATGGCTATGTAAATAAAATTGTCGAGCTCATCACGGCGAAGTATCCGGAACGTCAACTTCAATATGTCAATAAAGGTATTGGAGGGGATGTCGTTGAAGGGTTGGAGGAACGGTGGCATGCGGACGTCATTGTAGAGCAGCCCGACTGGATTTCTGTGAGCATTGGCATCAACAATGCCAGCCGACAAGTGGCTAACGGTATTCCAAATGACAAGTATCTTCCGAAATGGGAAGCATGTTATCGGCGCATTCTCAAGCGTGCGCAAGAGGAACTCGATGTGGCGTTTTTTGCTTTTGAGATTTTCTACGTAAAGGAAGATGTTGAACAACCACGTCGGCTTGCCGTTAATGCCTATAACGACATCGTACACCGTTTGGCAGACGAATTTGACGTAAGATTAGTTAGAACAAGCGAAATATTCAGTCGCGCTGTAGCGTCGCGCCCCGCGGTTTTGTGGACAACCCAGGATGGTATACATCCGAATGCGGTAGGACATACGATGATCGCGTTGGAATTTCTGAAACAAGCTGGGTGGTGAACTGTACGCCGGCTACGGGGCTTCTGTTACTTGGCCGGTGGCATTTTCGCCAAGTTACACGTTTATCCTGCGTTGGTTCGTAACCTACAAAAAATAGGTTTCCTGTTCTCTTCTCAATGTTGCACATAGGTCTTTGGACTCTTGGCCTCAGAATTTGCATGGGGATTCTAAGCGCTGCCTTTCTTCATGATGGTGATTGTCTAACCAGAGGTCGAGTTATTGCGAGATATGTGGAAGCCGACTAATTAACGCATGGCATGTTGTGGCGATGGGTATTGAGATTGACTGGTCCGTGACGAGTTATATAACCACCGCACATGGTAAACCTCTAGGAATTAGGTTGCTTCCACAGTCAAATTAAGTTTGTCTGCCATAGTTGTTAGATCCCTATGTCTTGTGGCAATGCAGGCATTAGTCCTATGATTCAGATGGGCTGTGCACAAGATCCCATTGGCTGTGCCGTGTTTAATCTGAATCTTTGCGCTCGACAACGCCATTTTCCCTACCTCTTTCCGGTGGTCAATCAGTCCTTCATGGAAGCCTGTACGTAGTGTATTGGTTATCAGTACAAATTCTCCATGCTATGTGAGTCTTCTCGGTACAGAGCTCTTGGTAGGGGTGTTAATTCAAAACTCTCGACGCCTAATCTTCGTCTTGATGCGAAATGCGCACACAGGCTTATTCGATGTGCCGATGAATTCACCAGTTGATTCAACAGCATTGAGAGGGCCCCGCTGTTGGTAGCAGTATCAAAAAGCACGCGTATTCCGTGGGACTGTGTTGCTGGAGAATAGTAGAAACCATGGCAGTAGGACAGGCCCAGATCTACCCCCCCGCCCCCCAGTTTTACCCGTTGTATGAAGTATATAATCCGAAGTAAATTGGCATTTTCTCGATTCAAATCACGAGAAGTGCAATCTGTCTTGAGCGCTGACACGGGAATTCCTGCGTTCAGCCACAGGGAATACCAGCAGCTAGAGAGGCAACCTAGTTAGACCCTTGCCACCCGTTTGTTCTTCGAACCATGCCTTCAGCGGAACGTTGTCCCAATCCCTCGGAATCCAGTATTCGGAAGATGGATGAAAATCGGACTCGTCCCCCAAAGGATTGGTCTCAGTGCCTAGGGCGCCTAGCAACTGCCGTCGAATCGGTGAACTGCGGGCAATCAGACTGGCATCCTGCTCAATGTAGTCAGTGGGACGAAGCCAGCGGTAGTGATAGCCAACGTGTATAACTTTCCGCGTCTTGTTCGACAGGTTCGGACCAACGCAGTGCCAAGTAGCGGTGCGCCAAAGCACCGCGGACCCTGGTGCTAACTTTAGCTCCACCGATTGAGTGCTATCCACCTTGCCATTAGAATCGCGCAGTTCTTGCGGTGCCTGTTTGTAGCTCCCGGGTACCATCCAAAGATTTCCTGAATTGGATTTGCGAAGATCCGAGAGAACGTAGAATACTTTGATTTCCATGAACGGCAGTCGTCCATCGACGGAAGGTGCTTCAAACAAGTATTCTCCGGCAAGGTCAGGATGCCACAGAACGTTGCGGTAAACAGCCTGGTGGTCTTCACCCTTGGCACTACCAACAGTTCCGCATTGTAGACCTTTAGGGTACGGTGGCCGGTAGTCCAGGTGCGTAGTTCGAATCTGAATGTTCCAGCCAATGGCATCGACGACCAAGGGCAGCATCCTGGGATGGTCTATTAGGTCGAGGAATGCTTCGTGGTGGGTGAGCGCATTGCGAATGGCAAACGGCTGATTGGTTCCTAGGCCAGTCGATTTTTGAATTCGTACAGCCACTTCGTCAACCGCTATCAACAAACGTCCTAATTCGGTCTGTGATAGAAAGTCATTCAAAATGACGAATCCTTTTCTCTTGAAATCTTGCTCCTGCTCCGCCGTCATTGCAATGGACATAGTTTTCCTCTCTAGTGTTTACGAATCTATTGATTGGCTCACAAGTCTATGGTATCCTGTGTCAAAGACAGGGAGCCGATAAGCACGATCTCTTGGCCTGAGTTCTAGAACCTGTTTGAATTCGGCACTGGCTAAATACTCTCATAGGCTTCAACAAAAGGATTTCCACACGTATCCCAATTCTACGGAGTATGAGTACATGAACCGTTTATGCAACAAAGTGGCAATTGTCACGGCCGCGGCGCAAGGTATCGGCCGCGAAACTGCGAGACTATTTGCTGAAGAAGGTGCGACCGTTTATGCTTGTGATATGCAAGGAGGTAAGCTTAAGCAACTGAAAAAAGAAACCGGAGATAGGATTATCCCAATTTCTCTTGACGTGACAGATACCGAAGCCATTCGATTATTTGCAGATCTTGTGACGAATGAACAGAAGACCATTGATGTGCTCTTCAATTGTGTGGGCCTTGTCCCCGAGGGTAGCATTCACGTGTGTGATGATGAGCAGTGGTATGAGTCAATGGAGATAAACACAAAGTCTGTACATAACATGTGCAAAGCGTTCATTCCAAAAATGAATATGCATAATCCACACGGGGATAAATGTATTGTCAATATGGCTTCCGTCGCCTCAAGTGTGCTCGCGGCAGCTAATCGATATATGTACATGATTACAAAGGGTGCTGTGATTGCTCTGACCAAATCATTGGCACATGATCATGTGCAACTCGGTTTTCGCATTAACTGTGTTTGCCCGGGAACAGTGGACACGGAATCTTGGAGGCGTGATCGCGCGACAACGCCTCAACTTCGAAAGACGTTTGAAGTCCGACAGGCGATGGGGCGTGTCGCGACTCCAAAGGAGATTGCCGACCTTGTCCTCTATGTGGCAGCCGAAGCAACATACACAACAGGAGAAGAATTCATCATTGACGGTGGCTGGAGAAATTGTGCCGGAGGACAAGGTACAATCGTCCACGAAGATGTCCGCAAATATGTTTGACAACTGCGTCGATTCATGTGCTAGTCTGTGACGGAGAAGTCTTGGACCGTCATTGAATTAAATGCTCATGGTTTTGACAAATAGAGATGTGCTACTCTTTTTCTGATTAACTGCGGTCCTTGAGCCAGAGCCGGATATAGTAACGTCTAAGGTTAGGATCGAGATAGTCCTCAAACTCGGTACGATTGTGGAGAATCCAGCGATTATTGGTGAAAAGTATCTGTCCAGGTTTTAAGGAAAACTCTATTCTAAAATCTGGACGCTGGAGCATCATTTGAAAAACCTTTAAGGCTTTCTCCTGTATAGAAGTCAGTGGCTGGCCTACTTGATTGTGACCAACTTTGATGTAGTAATGCAAATAGCGCATGATTAGTCTCTGGTCTTGCCAGTGAAAGATTGGAAACTAGCAAGTTGGAGCATCTCCTTGCTTGAACTGACCTCGACGGTCAAAGTAGAATAATCCGTATAGAGTTTCGAGCACATCAGGATAAGTTCCAAATAGTTCGTTGTGAATAGCATAGGCACTGATTAGTTGACTTCGGCCGCCTGACTTGGCCGTTCGCAGGTAGAGAAGCCCAACAATATCAGGCATTGGATTAGCAAACGCACCATCTACGTGGAACGAACTGTCGGCGTTCGTAACCGAAAATCGAGCGCCCTTAGCAACATCCCGACCAGTATCTCGTACGTCATATAGTAGTGTCCCTTCAATATTCTGGGCAAATGGCGTGCCGAGGAACTGACCAATTACCCAATAGATGGCTTTCTTTTCCCTAGCAGTGGCTGACTCAATAGACACAGGTTCGATGATTGCAAAACCGCGTCCGGCGTTCAGCGCATTTTGAATGGGTTCAAGGCATTCTTGACAGGCCGATCTCACTGAGATACTGCTTTCTAACTGAGTATCGAAAAGCGGTTCTTTAATTGAGATCTCGGTGCCGGTTCGAGAGTCATGTTGCAAACTCTTAATCAAGGCCTCAAAGGCAAAATGGCTGTCTTTGGATAAAGTATATAGTACCAAGACGTGGGAGTGTCAATTGTACAAGCAGTCCATGCCCGCTCATCTTTGCACTGTTTTCCAAACATCAGAGGACGACTCATTTTATGCGGTCTCCTGTTACTAACTGCACGATATTCAATCGAATTGATATGCGCTCTGATTACACGCTTTACCCTTACCCCGAATAATGTCGCCTCGTTGCCAAGTGCGAATCGTGCTAGGGATGTAATGGTCAGTCGGAAACATGTCATTTAGCTGGACTTGCGTGAACCAGTCACACCGAAAATCATTTTTGGCTGATGGCGCAAAAGATTTGTGCGTGTCTGTGTAACCATACACGCGGCACAAGCCGGTTGGTTCCTCAACATCGCAGATGTAGGACATCCAAGAAACATTTAGGTCCAGTTGCGTTCTAACCAGGGACTGTAGAGATCCTATTCGTGAACCCACGTCCCAACCAACTACTTGGTTCTTTTCTTCCCAGCCGGTGCCACCGGGCAAATCCCAACGCTGATTTTCTATATCATATACTAGAAGGAAATCCGATTGTTCTGTGGATGGTCGATCGATAAGCAAGCGTGTCGTCATCAAGGGCATATCAGTATGAAGTGCTAGCAGGCGTTTTCCTAGGTCACTTAAAGAGGAATGGGCGGCCTGATTGTACTGATAATGACCAGCGGCAGGTGGAGCGTTGACAGCGCAATACTTATTGAACATACCTGAACGGTTTTTTGTAGAATTGCCACCCGGTGCCCAATGCCAGGTATACATGTTTAAAAGCATTAAATCTCCAGCCTTCAGTTCAGGATCGATAAAGGGATTTAAATCGTTTGTATCAGGCTGTTTAACATCCCAAATACGCGTAGTTGTGTCAATAATACGATGGAGTTTGTGAGATTTAGGGGAAACCAAAAGTGGACCAAATTCAGAGTTGAAATCGGTTAGCGGGACGATAGCAAACAACCAGTTCATAGATGAGCCAACTGGACGCCAGCGCTTATAGTCATTGTGTTTTCGCGATCCTTTGTCACCTGGAGTACGCACGTATGCAACGTAAGCAGACAGATGGGATCGTGCTCCAAGCAAGCATTCAACGGCATCGATAATTTCTGGGTGTTCAGCAATAGGTGCGAACCCCGGATGAACTCCCAACTTGTTTCCGCTAATCGTATACTTGCCTGGTTCAGGATAGTTCAGGGAATAAGAATCGCTAGGCGCGTGTTCTTCGACAAGATTGCGAAGTTTATGCGTCCCATTAGGAGACAATACATTTCGAAGAATGAGAAATCCGTTTTCATTATAATCAGTGATCTGTTCGTTGCTGAGAGCGTTAGTGTGAATCACAGCCATAATAGCACCTCAAGTATAGTCTGGCGGATTTGTGCCGGACGTCTAAGGATGGTTTTCAATAGCGTAACATGCTTGGCGATGAAGCCCGAAATTTTGATGTTTCTTGGTTTGCGTGATTGCAGCTGATGCAAATCAAAGGGGGAGGTTTAGTCATGTTCGAAGGCTTCACAAATATTCAAATCACGGCGGATGGCGTGTCTATCAATCTTATGTGGTGATACGGGACCACCACTCTTGCTGTTGCATGGGTATCCCCAAACCCACGTGGAATGGCACAAAATTGCGATCAAATTGGCAACTTATTACACAGTAGTCGCGCCCGATTTGCGTGGATACTGTGATAGCGAAAAACCGAGCGCGGTTGATGGCGGTTTGAGTGTTTATTGTAAACGTACGCTCCCACTAGACCTGGTGGAGGTGATGGCTCATCTTGGCTTCGACGCTTTCCATGTTGTTGGTCATGACCGCGGTGTGCGCGTTACACATCGCATGGGGCTCGATTTTCCCAACGCGGTCAGGATACTTACATCGCTCGACGTCGTGCCCTCGCAGGCAGCCGTTGACGACATGGATACCCAACTAGCCTGATCCTGGTTTCATTGACACCTGATGTGTCAATGAAACCGTTTCCCGAAACCCTGATCGGGAACAGTGTCGAAGCCTATCTAAACTTACCACCGGAGCAATGGTGCGCAATCGAAGATTCGATTACTTCTGAAGCGTACGCCGAGTATCTACGGTGCTTCAGGAATTCTCAGACAATTTGCGCAATCTGTCTGACTACCCTGGAATCGAATTTGACCTGAAGCACGATGACGAGAATCGAGGTTGTAAACTAACCTGTCCGGTGGTGGTACTGTGGGATGGAAAAGCGACCAGATTGGAAGGCCGGCGCTAGATTGGACATGCGTTCCGTCTGGCAAGAACGGGCTATTGGTGTGCGCGGCAGCGAGCTCAACTGCGGCCATTTTCTGCCGGAAGAACTTCCGCTAGAAGCCACAATCGAAGTGCTAGAGTTCTTATCAAAATGACAATGCCGCTCAGCGAACGGCACCTGGTTACGTTGAATTCACCGCTACCGCCCCAATTCGGTCCAGTACCTTGAAAAGCCCGATCTCATCGTAAGTGGTCCCATCCAAACTCCGATGGTGCAACACATTGGATAAGAACTTGTTTCACGATTCTGCATGTCTCAACCCGGCAGATTTTCAAAAGTAGAATGATTCCTCAAGTAAGTTGTTAGTTCAGTTAAAAGCAAAAGGCTTCGATCATTTGACGATAAATAACTTCCGCCTGGTGCATTTGCTCCACCGTAATCCATTCTCCAACAGTGTGTGCTTGGGCAATATTTCCTGGTCCCAAGACAACCAATTCAATTGAATCCTGGAGGGCAAATGCATCTGTGCCAAATGGGACAGTTTTAGGTTGCTGACCCGTGACGTGGGACGCGGTTTGCACCAATTTTCCATCCGGTGAGGTATAAAAGGGCGAACCCAACCGGCTAGAAACTTCCAGGCTATAACCCTCGGCTTTGGTTCTGATTATTGAACACAGGTCGTCAGCGCGGTCGTCGGGCATCGTACGGAAACTAATGGTGCAAGTCGTCTTAGCCGCGGTCACGTTGGTAGGCCCCCCGCCATCATTAAGCCGCATGTTGAAACCAGGGGTCGGCGGATTAAACTCGTAATTTCTAAACGACTCATCTTCCTTAACTACTTTTGCAAGTTCAGCCATTTCAGCTAAAAAGGGTGCCATCATAAAATTGGCTGATATTCCTCGATCCGTGCTGGTATGTGCTGCTTCCCCATAGGCCGTTACCACAATGTGACAGCCACCCTTGTGAGCATAAACGGGTGCAAGTTCAGTTGGTTCAGCAATGATGCCGTGGGTCGGACCATCGTTCCTGAATAAAGTTGATTCCCTGGCAACTTGTGCAGCACCTCCGCTGCCAACCTCTTCATCAGCCGTTACAACAACATAGACCGGGCACTTTAGCTGTGGAACATTAACAGTTGTCGAGGCAATGATGGTCGCGGCCAAGGGGCCTTTCATATCGCAACTACCTCGGCCAATCAGGTGACCACCCTCGACAACTGGGTTGAAGGCTGCCCAATCCTGCTCCTGACCGGGAACGGTATCTGAATGCGAGAACAGAGCGAAACCACCTCGGCCCTGTCCAATTTTCGCCACTAAACTCACCTTTTCTTCTTGGTTATCATCGATATAGCTTAGACGTTCCACCTCGAAACCCAGTTGTATGAGTCGGTTTTGCAGTAGATCGGAGACCTCGACATTGCTCCAACGACTTACGGATGGTACCGCTATAATATCTTTAGCTAACTCGATTGAATCAAGTTTCTTCATTGAACGTTCCTCTTAAATTTGCGCGGATTTGAACCGTCTTCCTTACCAACTGGGTTATCCGACCTGTTCCTATGGTTTGGGTGGAGTAAATGCGCCTCAATAACTTTCACCGATTGATACAAATCGCATTTGAATCCCAACACTCCAGTGTTTCGACCATCGATCTGATTCTCATCTGCATGAAATTCGGTAACCTTCTGATTAGAGAGGCTTCCTGAATTTCAGTTCGCTGAGGAATCAATCTTTTTCTTGTTTCTGCCATTGTTATAACTTTACGGAAATCGGTAATCTCCCACGAAAAGACGAGTAGGTTGGTCCACAACCTGACGCGAGTTGCAGTAGAAGGAGCTGGGAATCAATTCCTGAAGTGGTTTGTTAACTTATTGAGTTTTCGTCGATCATCAGATTCTCCAGGATAACCTCGGCGTAGGTTTGGAATGACTCGAGCTATTATCATTCAGTGGTTACAAACGTTGGACAACTGATTATACGTAGAAAACCAGGAGAAGCAGCAGATCTGTTGCTTTTGACGATTCTAATTTAGTTGTATTATACTGCTCATCGATAGGAGAACTCTACAATTTCCTCACAGTACTAGCCCAGAGCAGTAATAAATCTTTCTTGGTTCTCCGTCGATATGTTAATATCGCGTCAAACTCGGCTTTTGAGCGCTCGTGTTTTCGATCGCCTCGATCAAGGCACTGATGTAGCCGAACTGGAAATCCCACGCTTGATTTACACGGTTGGATACGCCTTCAGATGCCAAGTCTCGGCGAAATTGTGAAGTCCCCCGCGAATGTTGCGAAAGTGGACATTGAAAATTTCTTCCGTTCGGCGAAGTATTTTACAATTGGTGGTAGCTCCTTTGCGGGATTTTCCAAGCCCTCGCCGGCTACTCCACCGCAAAAATTGAATCTGTGGTTCGGGCTATCCACAAGTTCGCTAAATCGGTTTAAACCTTCAAAAACAGGCCAATCCCATTTCTCGACACCATTTAGCACCGGCGCGGGGGGATTCTCCAGGTGACATGCTAACTGAACCCTATATCCCTCGGATACGCGAATTACAGGCTCCAAGAAATAGGCCGCTCGTTCAAACAACGTTTCGCGACACACTACTCCAGCATTGTATAGCCTGTTGTTTTCGTAGCGCGAGAGTTTGAAAGTGCTGTACTGCTACCACCGCGATTCAGCGTACCCCCGGGTCGCTGAACGATACCATCATTACCTTCCGCATCAGCACACAAGAGTTATAGTTTAGACCACGTAGGCCCGTTCTCCCGACGTTTTCAATGTAGTTGCAGAACCGTCAATATCGCTATCGCGACGAGAATCAGTCGCCGTGGTGATGCTGGGATTTGGATTCGCGTGGACCATCTCGAGTTCCACCGTATATGTGGCGCTTCTTCCCTGTGTCGTGCAAGTGTTGCCATATCGAAGCAATCTACTGCGGCATCAAAATGCGTTACGCCATGACGGACCAGGAATTCCATTCCAATCTTTGATGTACCGAAATATTGTGTGCCCACATACATTTCTTGGATTTTTGCATTGGTCAACAACTGAATCTTTTGAGCAAACAGCCTCAAAATAGAAATAATACCGAGACTAACACTGACTGATTCAGTTCGAGGGGATGTGATAACCTTCTTTCATCACCTCAATTTCGTAGAGGCTTCCTCCTGCTGTAATATATAGCGTTTTGGGTGTCACGCCGCGAGAAAACGCTACATTCGTTGGGAGTTCTTTCGTTGGGATATGTCCCAGTTCTTTGCCCTCGGGTGAATAGACATTTATTCCAGGACGGTTCGCATCGCGCACTGCTACGTACAGATTCCCCTCAACATCCACAACCAGACCGTCGGGTCCGTCTTGCGGATAGTAGTCGACCAGTACTCTTCGAAATGCTGCAGTTCCATCTACGGCTAAGTCGTACGCTAGTAGAGCCATCCGTCCTTTGTGAATTGCAACGCCGTTTGGAAGGCGGTCAAATCCTGTTGCTCCATTGTCGTTGCTAACAACGTACAACGTCTTTTGATTAGGTGAAACTGCAACACCATTTGGTTTTCCCGCATTGGTGATAATACGGTGAATAGAGCCGTCTGGGTCTATGCGATACACGCCCATAACAGGTTGTTCGAGCGGTTCATGGCCCAGGTATCGCGGATCGCTGAAATAGATGCGCCCTTTTTCATCGATAGTGATATCGTTGGGCGAATTAAATGGACGCCCTTCGTATAATCCGGCAATAATCTCACTTTTTCCCGTTGTCATATCCGTTCGCGTAACGCGGCGCCCACCAAAGTCTGCGCCCTCAGCTACGATTAGTCGGCCTTCAGCATCAAATTTTATGCCGTTGGACATGCCACTTGGAGAACGGAAGATGCTGGTTTTTCTAAGGTTGGGTTCATATTTCCAGATGTGGCCCGCTTTCATTCCGGACTGAGAGGTGAAAGTAATGTCGCTGAAGTAAACAGTACCATTTGGTGCCACAGCAGGTCCTTCAGTGAAAAAACCATCGCCGAAGACTTCTTTCAACTCCGCGCCACTAGGTATGATACTCGGATCCCCGCTAGGTTTTAGTTCTTTACTGTTTGCCGGGCAGACACCTGTACAAACGAAGTTGATTATCAGAATAAACAATACACAGTAGTACTTGTGTTGAAGATGATGATTGGATAACATATTGTCTTCCTTTGGTGAGGTGAACAGATTTCCTATCCTCTCACGAGAGCAAACTGAGTATGTAAGGGATGAAAGAAAGGATACGAGGATGAGATTGCAAACCACAACTTCTAACTGAAGTTAGCAAAAGAGCACCGTTGATCCAGTCTGATCACAACCCAATATCCTTTTTCGCCTCTTTAGGAACCGTCGGTTGTTCCCGGATGTCATCGATTTGAATGCAATTCCTCAGTTTGAGAACATGACACATTTCCGGACTACGGAACACTTGGCTGGGCAAAAACCTGCCATTCTGTCTGACATTGTGACACCTGTCGAGGCAATGGTTGAGAAACTTAATCCGTGTGTATCGCACTTCTTTAAGTGCCTGACGCGCTTTTTGAACATTTGTGATAATGTCCTTGCTGACGATCTTGCTGCCGGTGGGGAAGGAGAGTTCTGAAACCGTCTTCTCATCAGTGGAATGAGTAAGAAAACCACTGGTCATGCACCCTCACTAACATGGATTAATCGGATTCCAGGAGAGGTGAAAATTCTGGTTCGAAAACAGCCGACAACCTTGGCCAAGCCTGACACTCGGGGCTCAACAGCAAATGGACCACTCTGGCAGTAAGCTATGCTTCTACACCTGTGGCATCAGAGGTTCTCACCGGGGTACGGGTTAGGCGAATCAAACGCTTATTTGGATCTCTTTAGCATTACGCGCGTAACTGGTCCCGTAGAGATCGGATGTGGGAACAGTTACGGTTTCCGGCTTACCTGTCCTATTTTTCTGTCGAGAGGTAACCTCATGTAAATGATATTTTTCAGATTGATTTTTACGCCCGTATCATGCGGACCAGGAAGCTCACAGTTCTTTACTCAGCTTGCGAAGAACCTTCATCAGAAATCCTTCCAACATCAACAACGCTCTCGTTCTTTTGCAGTGACATCAAACGGACACCCTGAGTATTTCTGCCGATGACTCGAATATCGCCTACGGCCATGCGAGTTACCATACCATTTGAGCTTGTTATAATCAATTCATCACCGTCTGTGACTGGCTTGGTGGCAACGACATTTCCATTGCGAGCAGTCGTTTTGATAGCGATAACTCCTTTGCCGCCCCGTGCCTGTGACCGATACGCCTTCATGGAGGTTCGTTTTCCATAGCCATTCGCTGTGACTACGAGGAGGGAAGAATTTTCATCAGCCGAAGCCACCATACCGATTACAGAATCATCGTCTGCAAGGCGAATGCCGCGGACTCCCATCGCAGTGCGCCCCATACTACGGACCTCTGTCTCACTAAAATGAATTGATGTGCCCTGTTCCGTTACCATGATGATATGGTCCTGTCCTTCAGTTAGATGGACACCTATCAATTGATCCGCGTCATCAAGGTTAATCGCAATGATTCCCGCCGAGTATGGATTGCTGAAATCAGAGAGGCGGCATTTCTTGACGATTCCCTTTTGCGTGGCCATGAACAGGAAGCGATCTTCATCAAAATCGCGAACGGGAACAAAAGCAGTAGTTTTCTCGGTACTTTCTAATCTCAAGAGATTTACAACAGCGCGCCCGGCTGATGTTCGACCCCCTTCGGGAATCTCGAACACCTTCAGCCAATAGCATTTTCCGCGATCTGAAAAGAACAAGATATATTGATGCGCTGTTGCAATAAACGTATGTTCGAGAAAATCGCCGTCTTTTGTACCCATGCCTATCACTCCAACTCCACCTCGATTTTGCCTGCGGTAGGTTGAAATTGGTATTCGCTTGATATAACCGGCGTGGGAAATCGTTACGGCCATCTCTTCATCGGCAATCAAATCCTCGATATTGAATTCACCAACGTCGTCGCTCATCTCGGTGCGACGCTCATCGCTGTATTTCTCCTTTAACACTAGGAGCTCGTTCTTGATGATGTCGGTCACGAGCTCTTCGCTCTCCAGAATTGCACGAAATTCCTCAATATATTCCAAGACGTTGGCATATTCATCGTTAATCTTCTGTCGTTCTAGGCCTGTTAGCTGACGAAGTGTCATGGTCAAAATCTCACTGGCTTGAATCTCCGAGAGGGTGAAATTTGACATCAACCGTTCATGTGCATCTTGTGGTGATTCCGCTGTCTGAACGATTTCGATTACTTCCTCGATACTGTTCAAGGCGAGGCGATATCCTTCCAGAACATGTGCCCGTGCCTCGTTACGGTCTAGATCGAATTGTGTACGGCGACGGATGACCTGCCGTCGGTGGGCTAAATGGTGTTCTAGCAGAGTCTTTAGTGGGAGCACCTGTGGCAGGCCGTCCACAAGGCACAGCAGAATCGCACCATAATTTGTCTGCATCTGCGTGTGTTTGTATAACTGGTTAAGAATGACCTGCGAGATTTCGCCACGCTTGAGTACGATTACGACACGGATGTCGCGGTCTGACTCATCGCGTATATCTGAAATTCCTGTTATTGTCTTGTCGGTGACCAAGGCGTACATCTTCTCCAGCAACTGATTTTTCTTCACCTGGTATGGAATCTCAGTGATAATAATCTGCTCTCTACCGTCCGCGTTACTTTCAATTACTGCTCTCCCTCGGATAGTAATGCTCCCCTTGCCAGTGGTATACATATTTCTAATTCCAGCGCGCCCAATAATTATGCCGGCTGTGGGAAAATCTGGTCCTGGAATATGTTCCATGAGTTTTTCAACGGTCACTGCCGGGTCATCAAGCATTGATATGAGACCATCAACCACTTCGCCTAAATTGTGCGGCGGAATACGTGTTAAATAACCAACACCTATTCCGGTAGTCCCATTTACAAGGAGATTTGGTAATAACGCCGGAAGCACCATTGGTTCAGTGGTTGATTCCTTGTAGTTGGGCTGAAAATCAACGGTGTTTTTGTGGATGTCTACCAACATCTCATCTGCAATTGCAGCTAGACGACATTCCGTATATCGCATCGCACCGGCCGGATCGCTATCAATCGAGCCGAAATTGCCCTGTCCATCTACTAGTGGATAACGTATGGCAAATTCCTGAGCCAAGCCCACCAGCGTGTCGTAGATAGGACCGTCTCCATGAGGGTGGAAATTCTTCATGACTTCGCCAACAACAGCAGCACACTTGTCATATGAGCGATTTGACGTTAGGTTTATTTCCCCCATTGCATATAGAATCCGCCTCGTGCTGGGTTTCAGCCCATCACGGACGTCAGGAATCGCGCGGTTAGTGTTGACGCTCATCGCGTAGGTGAGATACGACTCTTTCAGTTCTTCTTCAATAAATTTGGTAACGATATTTTGCACGTCTTGCCTGGTTCTCCTCTTGATCTGAAGCGAAGGTGTAAATTCATCACTAAGGTTGCTGACCTATAGCTAGGCCTTACGCTTCATGTTATGGCATCATGCGCCTACACGCCTGGTTTTACCCAATTAACCAATTACATTATTTTGCAGACTGTGCTGCTGACGACGAACGAGTGTATTTGGAAGATTTTTTCTGCTTCGTCAAGGTCGGCGGATTTGATAATTACAGAACAGTTGATGGAGTCCATTCGCAAACGGGGGTGTTTGATGTCCAAGTTCAAGATTTCGCGTTTATGGAGCAGGTGTCGTCTTCCGGACTACAATTCTGAAATCGACTCGAAACCCCTGGTTCTATTGTCTAGGCGTGGGCTCCTCAGGGCCGTAATGCAAGATATAGATAGTTGCTCACTATATACTTTTCTACTGTTAAAATACAGCCGTTAGCAATGTTGAAAACAGCATAAATTAAAGAGCCGAGACGCGGTACACGCGCGTGAAATGCGTTGTAGGCCATTAGTTGCCGAAGATTCTCATATCCATCGAAGTGATAGCAACTTGACGATAGCGAATCTTCTACAACAGCCGAAGGCTATTATACTCGCATTTCGCTTGTGGCTCAACAAAAATCGTTAAATCGAAGATGGCAGACGGTTAATCAGTTTGTCCCCTTGTAGTTATCAGTCAGCGTTTGAGTTAATTAAGCTTAGCGGGTGGTTTTTCTATCACAAGAAAATCCTCCTTTGTTTGGAGGCTTCGCCTACTCGATTGGCAGGCAAGATAGTAGTCTGGTTATGTACAGATTCCACCAAACCAGGAATTCTGGTAACAGAGGCGCAATCGTGTCAGCAATGAGGGAAATCTGTGGGACACTTCGGAAGCGCGTACAAACGGGGGCTCGGTTTGACCGATAACTACACTATAAGTTACGTCTGTTGGTAGTTTCAAGAAAAAACCTAATTGCGATTGCAAGGGTGTAAGAATATCCGGTGTTCCTCAGAATCGAGAGCAACCATAGGGCTCTAGACTTTTGAGGAGCACGAGTTGAGTCCTCGAATCTAGCAGTTGGAGCAATTATTATCCGATTCGTTGCAATAGCCTCCCAGAAAATGTCTGAGCATCATAGGGATAGTAATCAAGATTGATTTTATTGCACTTTTCTCAATTTACTTGGCATTGGAAACAGAGTGGCGCGTCCGGAAAGGTTATTGCGTAATCCTGGGGATCTGTTTTGTATAATGAAGATAGTCTTTGGGTGGTGATGTGTGCCCTAATTGAATTTTCGTAATAGATGGTATGTCATGCTCGGGTGTCTATCATTGACCGAGTACACTTGCGCTCACTGCTCTGGTGAATCATGCTTGCTTGTGGAAGCGTATGAATGTGATTCAAGAGAATATGAAACATCATGAAAATCTGGGAGCTTCTCAGCCTATTTTGTCATCCGCTCTGTTTGAAGCATACGAATGATTTGTGCGCTCTGGTTTGGATTATCACTATATACTTGCTTGTCTCTAAGATTTTTATATCGCCTGTATTCCGACAGGTTATTGTTTCCACAATCTGCCGAGAAACCGGATTATTCCGATCTCAACTGTTCAAATGACTTTGCGCGGACGTTAATTACTCCCTCTCGATGTTGTAAAACACCATGGACACAGACGAACGGTGCGAGGCGAAAAACTGACTGATACTGGTTATACACTTTAGGGGAAATAACGATATTAATCAGTCCCGTTTCATCTTCCAATGACAGAAAGGCAAAACCGTTAGCGGTTGGTGGACGCTGCATGCTAATAACTATACCAGCGACCCAAATTATGGTACCATCCCGCAGGTCTTCCAACGCATCTCTGCGCTGGACTTTACTTCTTAGTTTGGTTCGCAGGAGTTGCATTGGATGAATATGTGTCGAAAATCCCTGTGCATCATATTCCTGCCCCAATCTATTCCACACATCCGGTTCTGGTAGGGGAGGAAGCTTGAATTCTGGTTTGATTACCAAATTATCCTCTCGCCAGCGATCAATAATCCATAATTGCCAGAGGAGTTCTACTCGTGAGAGGTTGAAATTATCGCACGCTCCTGCACCAATCAGATGCTCGATGCAATTGCAATCTATGTTTGTCCGCTGGATGAAATCCTTTAATGATAAAAAAAAGCCACTACTGCGTGTAACCTCAATTGTCTTTGCTTTTTGAAGACTTATCCCCTTAATACAGAGTAGGTTCATACGAATTTTACTTTTCCCATGGACATTAGTTTCGATCGTGCATCGGATTTTACTCCTATTTATATCGACAGGTAGAATTTCAATGTCGTGCCGCATTGCATCGTTAATCAGAACTTCGGGTGGGTAAAATCCCACGGGTTGGTTACTCAATACGGCACAGAGAAACTCGACAGGGTAATGGTGTTTCATCCACGCAGATTGATACGCCAGATGTGCGAATGACAACGCATGGGATTTGCAAAATCCATAAGCAGCAAAACTCTTAATACACTCGAAAATTTGATTGGCATTACGTTCGGGTACACCGTTCTGTATAGCTCTCGTGACAAAGGCGTTGCACATTTGTGCAATGCCTTTGTCACCACGTTTTCTGTCCAGCTCCCGTCTTAAATTTTCTGCCTCCCCTGCTGTATAATCCGCGATTCTACAGGCTACTTGTAAAACCTGCTCTTGAAAGAGAATTACCCCGAGAGTTTCTTTCAGAATAGGTTCGAGCTTCGGATGCAAATAATGTACTAATTCTTTTCCGCGTTTTCGGGCGATGTAAGGTTCAACCATGTTTCCCTGAATTGGGCCTGGTCGAATAATAGCAAGCTGAATTGCGAGTTCAATCAGGTTTCTTGGTTGGGTTCGCGGCAATGACTGGCATTGGACACGAGATTCTAGTTGAAATACGCCGAGCGTGTCAGCCACGGCCAGCATATCATAGACCGCTGGATCGTCGGGCGGGATGTCAGTATAATCGAGCTCTATTCTGGAAGTCTCAGCAACCAGGTTTATGGTTTCCCTAATTACAGCGAGCATACCCAAACCGAGCAAATCAACCTTGATAAGGCCAGCATCCTCAATCATGTCTTTGTCCCATTGGCAGACTCTACGCCCTTCCATGCGGGCAGGTTCGAGTGGCACCAGAGGTGGAAGTTTACATGAGGCAATCACCATCCCACCTGGGTGCATTGACAGATGCCTGGGAATCCCAATGATTGCTTCAACGTGTTCGTGGAAATGTCTCCATATCAATCGATTGGTGTATGAACGAAATTTCTTGGATTCATCGATTTTCTTGAATGCGGCATCAACATTTTGTCCGTTGGTTAGACGTGACATTCTTTCCAGAAGATGGTTCGGGATTCCAAACACCTTGCCCACTTCACGAATTGCTCCCTTTGCACCGTAGGTGGTGAAGGTGCAGGTAAGTGCTACGTATTCAAATCCGTATTTCTGATAGACGTATTGAATGACGTCTTCGCGATCGGCTAGAGCAGAATTCCTTGAGGCGGCAATGTCCAAGTCGATATCGGGAATAGTAGTTTTATTCTCATTGAGAAATCTGCCAAAAAACAGTTGATGGGCAATTGGATCAACAGTAGTAATATCAAGTAGATAGGCGACTAACGAATTGGCTGCCGAGCCGCGCCCCTGTATCGGAATACTCTGCGCTCTGGCAAATGCCACAATGTCCCAAACTACAAGAAAGTAACCGGAGAGCCGTAGCCTCTCAATAAGCGCAAGCTCTTCGTGTAGTCGTGTTCGGATTTCAGTTGTTACTGCGTCATATTTTTTATGGAGCAACGCCTTGCATAGCATTACGAGATAGGAGTCAGTGCTGTGACCTGTTGGTACGGGAAAATCGGGAAGTCGGTGTTGAGAAAAGTCTAATTCGAAATGGCATCTTTCGACAATGGATTGTGTGTTTTGAAGTGCTTGCGGATTATGAGAAAATAAAGCTGTCATCTCTTGTGGAGATTTTAAGTAGTGTTGATGGTTTTTGGGACGAATCCCGTCGGATTGGTCAATTTTCACCTTGTGCTTAATGCATCGCAGGACATCATATAATTTCGCGCCATCGTGAGTCGCATAACGCACGTTATTGGTGGCCACGCATGGAAGAGAAAAACCGAGAGCTAGTTTGTAAAGCTGCTGACAAAGTCGACTATCGCCCGGTTGAAGGTTGTTTGTCAGTTCGACAAAGGTATAATCGTGTCCAAAAATTTGTCGATAAACATCAAGTTGTATCTTGGCGGCGCTCATCTCCTGGTTTTTTAGAAGTGTTGAGATGTTTCCTTCTTTTCCGCCGACGAGACAGATTATCCCATCTGACAACTCACTCACATCGTTGAGGGATGCTAAAGATTGGCCCTTCGGCTGATTCTCCTGAGCGCGTGTAATCAGTCGTGAGAGATTGTGGTAGCCAGTCAAATTTTCGCATAGAAGAAGAATTTTGTCATTGGGCTCGACTGCAATCAGGGCACCAACGATAGAAGTAAGGTCTAACTCCTTGCACTTTTTGATGAAAGGAATGACACCATAGAGGCCGTTATCGTCGGTAAGCGCCATCCCGGTGAGCCCCAGCTGAACTGCACGCTCAGTGAGCTCAGCTGGACTGGAGGTTCCATTGAGGAATGAATAATGGGTATGGCAGTGAAGCTCGGCATAGTTCATTTAGTATCGATACCAAAGTTGACTTGCGATATTGTGCGAAAGAACGAACTGTTCTCCAGATGCAAATACCTGAAAGTAGCAAGAATTTTCGGGGTGGTCTGACCACCACCGCGTTTCCAGTCTCCACCAGTCAATGACAGCATCGATTGGTAGCCATTGATTGTCCTCATATATTGCTTTTGGAAAACCTGTGGTGTTTGAGAGAATATCAACCGATATGGGCTCGCCAGAAGGATTGGTGCCTGTTTTATCTTCCCAGATGTTGGTTTGGCAGGCACCTTTGCAATGAGTCGTTGGCGGGTCATAGGGCGTCAGTGGTGTCGGATCGATTCCCCGTGCTAATTCTGCCATTAGCCTGCCTTGCTTGCCAAACTGGGCGGTGAGATTTTGAATCTTAAGAGCGGCCAGTTCGCCTAATGTCCGAATTCCCAGTAGACACAAACGTCTGAAGTTCTCTGGCCTGATCTGTAGAAGTGAGATGTCCTGCTTTGTAAGAAATGCCTCAATGTGATCTGGGGGGACAATCAAAAACGTTCCGGGTGCAGCTTGATTAGCGATAACAAAGCTAGTAAAGCGGTTAGGACCGATTCCAATCTGAGTTCCGGAAATTTTTTTCTTAAGTGTCTGAAACACGTTCTGAATCTCATTTGTGGATCCGCATTTCCTTAAATCAATATAGATACAACTGTTATCCGCCACATCGTCAATTTTTTTCTTAAGTGTCCAAAACACATCCTGAATCTCATCGATGGCTCCAGGTTTACCTAAGTCAATGTAGATACAACCGTCATTTGCCACTTCCACCTTCGGGGTGAAGGTGATTAAATCTGGTATAATATATTCTAGAAAATTCTCTATGGCTTCTATTATCAAGCACGCGAACATTATTTGCCATTCCAAAAAGAGTCATCGTTTTGCCTTTCTCGATTACTGCCTGCGCAAATAATACAACACATATGTTAAGTATGTCAAGAAAAAACTCGACATGTTATTTTTGCTTTCAAACGATGGTTTAATGGATAGGCGGAACGATTACGGTGATATCCCCTGGAAATTTAGAGTGAGAGATGAGCAAGGTAGGGGAAGAGAGTTAACAAGACGATTCAGCAGCTTTGATAATATGAATTGCATCGAGAAATCCATATAATTCGGACATTTCACGAGAATTCAAAACATGAGGATGGGTAAAATCACATAAGAGGGCAGAATGTAATCGCGTCTGGATTTGACGATCGGAAACAGGGAACATATCGGATTGAGAAAGCGTAACGTGTTCTTAAAGGCCAAGTTTGGACATGGTTTTCCTAGTAATAACAATATTGAGCATTCAGATGTTTGAGGGCTCTCGCTAGTTTAATAACAGAATAGTAAGAGGATATGTTCCTATAGAATTTCTCGAGCGAGGGGTTACTCTATAAATCCTATAAACCTTAAACAGTACGATTTGGTAGGACGTTGGCACCGGTAATCACGATTTACCAAATCAAGATTGAACAGCCATCCTTTTCTTGGTTTCTAGGTTCTGTTATTCAATCATTCATTACTCGTCGAAACATTTCTCAGTTTTTAGTTTTCAATTGTCAATGATTCGTGTTTTAATGTCTTAACGAAGGTGTCGCTCGTCCGGTAAGATGAAAACTTCGACCCGCGAGTTGATGAAGACTTCTGTGATTATATTGAGATATGTGCCGAAAACATGTGTATGTTAATATCTCAATTTTTCCGGTTTTCTGTCGAATAAAATAGACCTATGGAATGAGAGAAACGAATAAATCTTGGTAGGCGTAATGATCGACATACACAGATAGTGTCAGCGCAGCGAGCGAAATTCGACAGATAGATTCTATAGTTTGCCCATGAGTTTTCCGAGGTGCTCTGCAACAGTAGGGAGCTGCTGTGCGGTTGAACACCATCATTGCACAGGTGAACCAGAAGTTCGCTTGCACGATATGTGTTCAAGTAAGAAACGCACTCGGTGGGACCGAACATTTACAAGTACACCTCGATTGATTCTAAGTGGCGTTCATCATTGACTTCGCAAATTTTTCATCAACAGATACCATGTAAGATTCTCCGCCAAAACATCGTATGAATTATGAGGACCTTGCAATCCAAGATTTGAGAGAGATTGTTGTTTCCGACAGAGTAAAATTCTCTTCCTGTGGACAGGACGTGTACGGTCATGTTGCGAAGAAAGGTGATTCGTACGCCCATGTAGTGTCTGATGGAAAAAGGGAGTTTCGTGTCCCTTATGCAAAACTCTACAGGGTTCTTGGCGCGAGCAAACATGTGTTTACAAAAGCAGATCGATTGCGCTTGAGATTTTCAGTGGATGATCTTGTAAGTTTCAAGTCCAGGGATAGAATTCTTCATGGGTCAATTAGTCGACTGAATCCTAAACGTGCTCATGTGGTCTGTCCAGACGGCCAGGAATATTTCGTGCTCTATGAATTGTTGAGGTGTTTCTCAACCTACGACAACTGCGGGTTAGAACGCAATAGAGAAGATGAGCTGACATCCATATCCATTATGGCGCGAGAACTAATGGCAGAACACGGTTTAGATCGATGGAGCTTTCAGTTCGATAACGCAACCAAACGGGCTGGGTGCTGTTACTACGACAAGAGGATCATATCACTTTCACAACATTTTGCCATGAAAGCAGCAAAACACGAGGTTCGTAACACAATTCTACACGAAATTGCTCATGCTTTGGTAGGTAGGGGGCATCATCATAATGCGATATGGAAAGCAAAGGCGGTTGAGATTGGTAGCACTGGAGAACGCTGCCACGACATAAAATTTATGCCGCCACGATACATTATGAAATGCGAGAACAATTGCTGGAAAGTAACTGTAGAAAGAAGGTCCCGGGGACGGATTTGCAAGAAATGTAAGGGAAAGTTGGTGTACTCTACGTACACCAACGAACGATGGAACACATAATAAAGTTCTTGACATTTGATCTGCCAGGATTTCGTCCATTTTTTTAGTTGGAGAACCGTTTCTGTCTTTTGCAACGCTAGCAAAGTCAGCTTCCGCACCATGTTTTAGAAGAGTCTCCACACCGAACGGGGCATACGTGAATGTGCTATTAAGATCCCAAGTTCAAGATTATCAAAACGGGTGTCGCGTGTAATCAGATATTGGAACTAGGCCTTGATATCGTTTGGGTTATTAAACATTCTCTCGCTGAAACTCCAGACGTTGGGGTGCAGATGCTTTTGCAGAACTGAATCGTCTATTTGCGCGATGTACTGACCATTTTTGATGCCTTGATTTTTTACAACCAGCTGGAATGCCAACGATAGTACTTCACTGCTTCTAAATGCGGGATTCGGCAGTTCTGCCGATTTCCGGGTCTAATCTACATCATCCATCCATGAAGGGGCTTTCTACTAATGCGATTTCAGGTGTGGCCTCACGAAACCGAATTAACAAGATTATTGCTGATTGGTACTTGTGCAAATGGGTTATCTAAGTCTGTGCACACGAAGTAATCGAGAGGGTATTGCCGGTTTCGGTTACATTTCATCTAAATCTCAATGAATTGAGGTCATGAATGGCCAATGAACAAAAAACTCTCTATCTGATTGACGGCATGTCGCTGATATACCGGGGCCATTTTGGGATGATACGAAATCCCCGATTGACTTCTGCTGGAATGAATACATCAGCGCTTCTTGTGTTCACACGAACACTCCTGAGCATATTAGAAAAGGGCACACATGTTGCTGTTGCCCTTGATACCCCAGAACCAACTCATCGACATGAAGTCTTTAATGCGTACAAATCACACCGCGAAGAAATGCCCGAAGATCTCAAAAATACTATACCTTATGTGATTCGTTTATGTGAAGCGTTGAATGTCGCGATTCTTGAGTTGCCGGGTTGGGAAGCAGATGACATAATTGGAACCTTCGCAAAACAGGCAGAACAACAGGGCTACATCACATACATGGTTACACCTGATAAGGATTATGCCCAATTGGTTTCGGAAAACATCTATATGTGTAAACCGTCTCGCAACGATAGCGGGATGGAGGTGCTTGGGGTGAGTGAAATACTAGCGCAATGGCAGGTCGAACGGATAGATCAAGTGGTAGATGTTCTGGGATTGATGGGAGATACTAGTGACAACGTGCCTGGTGTACCAAGTATCGGCGAGAAAACAGCCAAGAAGTTAATAGCCGAGTACGGCACGGTTGAGAATCTACTCAAAAGCCTTAGTACCGTAAGAGGAAAAAGGCGTAAGGTACTTGAAGAGAACCACGAACAAGCACTACTATCGAAAGATCTGGTGACAATCCGTCTGGATGCGCCACTCAACATCGACGTAGACGAACTTCAGTGCAAAGAGTGGGAAAGAGATAGTCTAAAAACTCTATTCCAGGAGGTTGAGTTTTTAACCTTGGGAAAACGCATTTTTGGTGATGAATTTGTTGAATCAAAGCCTGCCCACCACCTACAGACCATTGAAACCACAAATCATCAATATAAGATAGTTGCGACAACTTACGATCGAAAAGTATTAATTAATCGCTTGGCACGGCGGAAATCCTTCTGCTTTGATTTGGAAACTACCCATATGGATTCCAAAAAAGGCGAATTAGTCGGTTTGGCGTTTTCGTATGCGCCGCATAGTGGTTTTTTTGTGCCCTGTACTGATGATACAAGGCAGACGAGGCAGATTCTTGAGGAATTTAGACCCATCTTTGAAGATAGGTCCATCGAGAAAATCGGTTACAACCTCAAATTCGATTTGAGCGTGTTGCGGTGGAAGGGAATTATGGTTAAAGGACGCCTATTTGATACCATGATTGCAGCATCGCTAACTAATCCAAATATGCGTTGCACAGTGCAGGATTTATCGAGGGAGTTGCTAGACTACGAAACAATCAAGATAACATCCCTGATTAGTGAAAATTGTGGGCGAAAGTTAACGTTGCGAGACGTGCCACTGCAGCAGGTAGCAGATTATGTCTCCGAGAATGCGGATATAACCTTTCAACTTAACGAAATATTACGTCCTAAACTCCATGACATGAACCAAGAAAAGGTCTTTCATGAGATAGAATGTCCTCTAATTCCTGCCCTAGTCGAAATGGAGTATGAGGGCATTCGACTCGATGTTGGTGTGCTAAGAAAACTGGCCAATAGATTGGATTTCCATATTACCAATGCCGCTGAACGGGTGTATGAATTGGCCGGTAAACGTTTTGGTCTTAGCTCGGCTAGGCAATTAGGCGAGATTCTATTCGACAAGTTGGAACTTGATTCAAAAGCGCAACGCACTGCTAAAACTGGTCAGTATAAGACCGACGAAAAGATTTTAAGGCGGCTAGCGTCCAAACATGAGATCGTGGAACAGGTATTACAATACCGGAGTTGCACTAGGCTTCGCTCGGTTTATGTAAGTCAATTTTCAGATTCTGTCGACGAGAGAAGTGAACGTGTCCATACAAGGTATGAACAAACGTCCACAGTGAATGGACGGCTAGAATCTTCCATGTCTAATCTTCAGAATATTCTAATCAGAACCGACACAGATTGGCGAATCCGCGAGGTATTCAGATCTCGTAATGATGGATATCTTCTGCTATCTGCAAATTATTCACAAATAGAACTGCGCATTTTAGCGGAGTTATGCGAGGATGAGAAACTACTTAAAACGTTTCTTGAAGGTGGTGACGTCCACACGGATACGGCAACGCGAATTTATGGGATAGATAAGTCAGGTGTAACCGATAAAATTAGGCGACAAGCCAAAGCTGTTAATTTTGGTATCATCTGCGGCGTCTCGGCATCTGCCCTTAGTAAGCGCCTTGACATACCTCGCGCACTTGCAAGCGATTTAATCAAGCAGTATCTTGCCCAATATCCTGGTGTACAATCATACATAGATCGGACACTTGAATTTACCCGACAACACGGTTACATCGAAACCGTCACCGGTCGTCGATGCTATATCAAGGATATCAATTCACGTAATGCAACCATTCGGTGCCAGGCAGAACGCAGTGCAATGAATGCTCCAATTCAGGGTTCGGCCGCTGACTTGATTAAAATAGCAATGGGCGCCATCCATGCAGGGCTACTTGAAAAAGAATATAGATCTCGGATGTTATTACAAATTCACGATGAACTGGTATTTGATCTACACAGGGATGAGCTTGATGAGGTTCCCATCCAAATTGAAACAATCATGAAAAAAGCAATTCCAATGTCAGTCCCAATTGAGGTGGAAATGGGGACTGGCACGAACTGGTCTCAGGCTCATTAGGCGGGCATGTTCTTATTGTCCCTCGTTTGTTTATGATACAAGTCAGTGAAGATGATTCCAGTTTACTGCTTGCCAACACGCTGTGATTTGTCAGGAATTATCGATCTGGTTCATCCAGTCGACCGGGCCCGGTCAATCGCGCAACGCTAGCTGTTCGTGAAGAGACTGCTCATTCTATCTCACGCCTGCTATCGATGGAATCACTAAATGTTTATGGGACACTTACATCCAATAGATCCGACTTCTGTGATAAAAAAGTGACAACCTCGATACCCAGCATTTGAAGAGAGCGAACAGCTTGTGGTTGAATTCATCTCAGTCAAAAAAATCAGTCATGTAAGAAATTTGAAATGGGGCAGAAAAACAATGTCAAGCCGATTAAGGTGATGGTTTTCGACGGAATCATCGGCTTGACAAATGCTTCATGGTCCGAACCAAGGGAGCAACAAGAAATGCAAACATGATAAACTATTGACCTGTGTTTGATTTTGTCCTGAAACGTTCTCGTGACCCATGAGATAATTAGAGAAGGTTACGTGCATAAACAAAACAGGAGTCCTGCGTTAAGCCTTCGTAGCTCTCCAACATTGTGGATAACGGCCCGACCGAGTAACGAAGGCGGATATAGAGTGAAGGGTTAGCAGACTGGCTGCCTAGACTTGTAAGACGTTCTTAGGAATGCGTTGCGTAATGACGGTTTCATTGGGGGAAAGGATGGTATAGTGTCATTGTGATAAAATTAACTTCTGAGGAGATTCGATTCTTTAGAGATGAAGGTTACGTAATAAAGCGTAAGGTTTTGGATGAAACGCTCATGGTTCGCGCGCGCGAACGATTGTGGAAAAATACGCCATCTGAGATTAAGCGAAACGATCCGGATACCTGGGTGGGCCCGATTAGGAGGTATAAGAAGGAAAACACCACGCTCGGGGTAGATACATCCAACGAACGTAATTTCAACACACCAGATAATGGTGGTGAATTCGGGTGGTATTATCGGAGCATCGGTCGTGAGACTTGGATGGTTCAAATGCTTTTAACGAATCGTGAGATCTGGAGCATGGCTGAGCAGCTGCTAGGAAAAAAGACCATCGCGGTTCCCACAAGGATTCGAGGCATTTATTGTCGTCTTCCCGAACCAAACAATGGCGATCAGTCAATTGGTGACCACTGTCACGTTGACAGGCACAATTTTCACCCTGGTGTTGTAGGCTACATCGATGATGTGGCACCGGACGGGGGAGGATTCACAGTCTGGTCCAAGAGCCACAGTGTGTTTTACTATAGACACAAGACTGAACACGGTGACGAAAGGACAGAAGAATATAAGTCCACTCTAGACGCAATTAGAAAAGACTCTCCTGTCGAGCGCCATGGTCTAGCAGGCGACATAATTTTCTGGCATCATCGATTGGCACATGGGGTGGGATATAATCGCTCCAAGACCATCCGAAAAGCGGTGTTAGGTGAATTAATGAGGTGGGATCTTGAAGAGACTATAACGAATTCCCCCGCGCATAACATGTGGGATAGTTGGTCCGGGATATCGGCAGAAGGACAGTTGCCAATCGTGCGCTGATGATATTATCGTTACGATTGGTGAACTGTCTAAGGACGCTGTCCGAGCGTTAGCAGAAGGATTGAACGATGAAGAGGAACTGGTCCGTTCCGACACTGCCCTGGCTTTGGGACAGATTGGTAGGCCTGATCAGGGGACTGTTTCCTCATTAACAAATGCGTTCAAAGATGAAAAACGCTACGTGCGTTTCCATGCCGCGGTGGCACTTCAGGCAATCGGAACGTCCAAATCGACAGATGCTTTACTTCGATTCTTTTCAACATTCCGGTGGTGTCATTCAACTACAGACACTAGCACATGCTAGTCTTCGTGGAAGATGTTTTCCTACTTTAAAGCGCCTACTTGTCATTTAAACCAAATCTCTCCGATGACGAAGGATTTATCCAAAGTCCGCCGGTCTAGCGTGGAGAAATTCCAATCTGGTTCAGGTGGTGGTTAGTTTCTCCCAGCAGATGATGGAGGTTACTAATTCTGTTATTTCCTCTGATGTCAACTCCATTGTAAAGCGTGAACTCGTTTCATAATAGACACGCTCAGTTGAGCAGTCGTTGTTAGTGAATGGCGCGACAAATAAGGATGATTGACGGGGGCGCGCCGCAAGCACTATTCCGGATACTTTTTCTCACAAGGCGAAAGGAGTCAATTCTATCTGGTTGACATTTTGCCAGATAGGACTAAAATACTTCTAGGGCATTCCTATGCAAGTCGAATTAGAGGCTGGTGGACTTGACATCAGTCACAACAATGTTGTGTCTGGCTCTGTATGAGGGTGTTTACGTGCCTACGAACAGAATTATTAAAGTGTGGAGAGGAAAAATGTCGATTACAATTAACAACCCGATTTTGCCGCTTATCCGAACTCCTGTGGAATTCGTCCCGAAACGCCAGACCGGTCGTCATCAAATCTCCGAAGGAGAGGAAATCAGCATCTTTGAAGCGGAAGGCCCAGGCTGTGTTAACCATTTCTGGCTTTGTAACAACACGAAAGGGTGGGGCCTTCGCCTCCGAATTTACACGGACGGAACCGTCACGCCACAGGTAGATATGGAACTCAACCACTTCTTTGGTATAATGTTGGATAAGAGTCCTTATAGGGTCGAATCGCCAGGAGTTAAGGTGCTACCTTTAAACGCCTACAATTGCTATCTGCCAATCCCTTTTAGCAAATCCTGTACCATCAGAATTTTCGTTAGTGCATTAAGCGGCAGAATTGACGCGCGTGAATCAGTTTTTCTTGCCGAAAGGCCCGAAAAAGCGACCGTGTATTTCCAAGCCAACTGGCAGCAATATGATCGCAGCCAAGAGTTGACTCCGCACCGTCTCCATGCCTATTTTCATGAAGAACGCCCTGCGCAAAAGAAAGGTATCTTTTATGCGGCGGACCTGGAGGGTGAAGGTTTTGTGGCGTGCATGTTTAAGGCACTTGCAAAAAAGGAACAAGGTGACCAAATCTACCACACGGGAGGTTCTACCTGGTTGATTGACGGAGAAACCGGACCCAATGCCTATAGAGGGATTAACGAGGAAGACGATTTCAACTTCTCGTACGGTTATTTCCCATATCAAAGCGAGTGGTCCGGTTGTGCTTATGGGTACCCAACCAAGCGAGCGACCGATGAGGCGGTCACATGGCGTTTCTTTGGTCCAGATCCCGTGCCCTTCAATACTTCCATGATAATTCATTTTGGGAGTCGCGCGGACGATACTCAGACCATGATTCACTACTACAAGATTCCCGGCAGTAGTGCACCAGAAATACTAACGCCCAGAAAATGGGAAATCATCGGGCCGTTTGATGCTTCAAGTTATGATACATTCAGAAAGGATAACCCAGCGGAAACCTCTGCTGAATGGAAAGAAATAGCTGATGGAAAAGCAATTTTGACTCTAGAATCTCGTCATGGGTGGATTGATCCACGGCCTCAATACCGTGGATTCAAAGATTTGTGCCACCCTTATGCCCAAGCCCTCTTGGAGAAAGAGCCCAACCTCCTTGGGGGTGTGTCACTGGGATGCGCCTTCTACGGGCGGGGGGAGGTACATATCGAGGACACCGGCATGTACTATTTGCGTCTAGGATTCGACGACTGGCTCACACTCTGGGTCAACGGCGAACTAATCAATACTTTTCGCCATGAAAGAGGTTTTGAGATAGCCCGGGTCCCCTTGATGCTGGAAGAAGGGATAAACACTGTACTTATCAAATTGAGCAATCGTGATAATCGTGAGTTCCGACTTTGGGCACTCAACTGCGTATTTGAACGAATGGCGTAGTGGCACAAGCTGTTGGAGCGTTGGGGTGTAAACCCCGATAATGCCACACTCTGACCTTGGATTTTTCTTTCAATCCTACCTGTTAAGCATACAGTCAGGGAAGATGACACTTTGTGGAAGGAGATGTTAATCGGACGCAGGGAATGGATGCGGTAGGCAAGTTTCAATCAGTGCGTATTACTATGCCATATTAAAGCCTAGGTTTCGATTCTACGGAAAAGTTTGCCGTTTTCAGTGAAGTTGATTCGATTCTTTAAGTCAAAGCAGATACTACAAAATCGGATGTTCGACCTGAAACAGGTCAAGTGAGTCGGAAAAACCATCGTGTCATTCACGTTGTAATGATTGTAATTTCGGGAGTCTCAGTATGAGCGTATCAGCGGAACAGAGGAGATTTGTGCAAGATAAATTCGCCATTGGTTTCTGGGTAGATCCGCCGGCCGACGAGCACATGGACCGATACTACGCTGAAATTGCGGCCGCCAACTTCGTATTGGCGATCGGTGGGTTCGGTGCGCGAACCCCTGAGTCGGTAGAACAACAAATCGTTCTCTGTGAGAAATATGGTCTGAAAGCAATAGTGGAAACAGTTGGACTACCACCAACGGCGATGCCCGAGAGCCCAGCCGTTTGGGGCTACAAGATTCGTGATGAGCCGAGCATAGAAGAGTTTTTCGGATTGCGCGATGAAGTGGATCGCATTCGTTTAGAACGACCGGGACGGCTTCCGTACATCAACCTGTTTCCCAACTACGCAACTAATGAGCAGCTGGGGACTGAGTCGTACGACGACCATGTTGAGCGGTTCGTCCAAGAAGTGGGAATTGAGGTTCTCTGCATGGATCACTACCCACAGATGAGGCCGGATGCGGACGGACGAGAGGGCTACTGCAGGAACCTCGAAGTGATGCGGAAATATTCGCTCGCATACGGTATTCCTTTCTGGAATTTTTTCAATGCGATGCCATTCGGATCCCACTATGACCCGACGGAAGCTCAGTTGAGATGGCAAATCTACACCTCTATTGCCTACGGAGCAAAGGGTGTGTTGTATTTCTGCTATTTCACACCACTCGGTCATGAGTTCAGCAAAGGAGGGGCTATTATAACCGCTGAGGGGCAGAAAACACGCCACTACGAACAGGCGAAACGCATCAACCTCAACCTCAAGAACTTAGGATCGACGCTAATGGAATTAACCAGTACTGGGGTCTATCGAATTACGCCAGATGACAATCCCAATCAAGTGCTTAGAGGCAGCCCCATCACCAACCTGACAAACGGCGATTATTTGATTGGTGTGTTCAAACACGTAGATGGACGATTAGCCGTTTTGCTCAACAATTACAGTTTCGCCTTCACAGCGTGGTCAACCGTGAAGTTCAACATACCGGTGAATCAGGTTCGCGAGGTTTGCAAGAAGACGGGGAGGGAAATCCTGGTGGTCGACGACAGTCCCGCTATGGAAGGCCTTCAGATTTCGCTGGATTCGGGGGAGGGCCGGCTGTTCCTTCTGTATCAGTGAACGATTCTTGAGGAGTGATGGTTTGGAATTTCTACAAGAACGTTTAAACTCTAGTTTTCCTGAGTGTCTACTAGATCGCACTTCCGCTTGACAACCCGGCATAAGAAAGAAATTAAGAGGTTTTGTTTGCAGGTCAAAACGTATTAATTCCGCAAAACCAAGCATATGAGGCCGTTGGAATGCTTCTCCTCCATTAACAGAATTGATGAAGAAATTGGCTATGTGACTTGCGGTGCCAATCTCCGCAGGGCTATTCGGAACACACTGGCGAAGTGCGTAATCTCAATTTTAATTTCTCAGAGATTGAAGGACATTTGATCAATTTGAATTGCAAATGTTCTGTTGTAAAAGGACAACAGATGAGCAAATGATAAGCGGGAGCGTGATGATTTGCCCGATTTGTTTGGTAAAATCAAGCCTGTTATCAAACCATGATTCCTGCCAATTATTCAGCGGAGTAGTGAGATTTCGCGAGTCTAGTTTCAACACGTATTTTGCGCGTGTGTTCTCTGTCTATCTGCATAACGCGTTCCTGTCGCACATTGCGTAACTAGATTTGTTTCATCTCCTTCAGTAGCGAAAATGCCTTCAGCTAATCATGAAACTTCTCTCAGATTAAAGAACGTACATAGATTGCCAGGTTAGTGCTCGGATGCAGGTAAACTCGGAGAGCCGGTTGGATGTTCATACACCAGCTGGCCCGACTTGAAGACATGAGATGGTTTTCGCAAAACGTTGAGGTCGTCGAAGGGATTGCCGTTCAACAGCGTGAAATCGGCATGATAGCCCGCTCTAATCTCACCAACTCTGGATAGATTCATGAACTCGGCGCTCTTGTTGGTTGCCGTCCGTAATGCCTCTTGCGTTGACAGCCCGGCTTGCATTACTTGTGATGCTAAACCTGCCGTTGGCGTTAATCGGCGGGGTCGTCAGTGTCTTCCTCACTGGAGGCGTGCTGAGTATTCCATCATTGGGAGGGTTTATTCTGCTGTTCGGCATCGCCGTGCGAAACGG
>CAYZGU010000018.1:0-44313 GCA_964478165.1 uncultured bacterium
TGCCTCAAAGAACGTCCATCTGAACGACTCTTGAACTTGGAAAACATTATCGAATGTACCGGCAGGTACTGTAACAGTGTCTTCTGAAATCACTTCGAATTCATCCAACCCACCACCGATTGGAAACAACTCCGGAACCAACTTCGTATAGGCGAGAGGTAATGATGTCAAATCAATACGCATATCAAGTAACGTTCTTAACTAGTACGTTCGATGGACGAATGCCAACCTGAACGGTCGATTAAAATTGAACCAGCCAGGTTTCGACTGTGTAATTATCGATCCAACTTCGCAAATAGAGTGTGATACAGGACGGAAAGCGTCGAAAACTAGCCTGCGCCGAAATGGAGTCCCGTTTCCTACAATTGTTCGACAAAGGCTTATGCAAGTACGAGCGCTGCCGACCGTCAGATGTATCAAATTTCTAATCAAACCATTAGAACCATGAAACCGCCACTCTCGCGCAAGGCGTCGCCGATAGATTCAGAAGGTGGCGAATAACTCTGTTAGAAATATTACCATCTGTGCATTAGTCAGAATTAAGCCTTTGTCTACAACGACAGGCTCTACTGAACTGCAATCGGGCAAACTGGATTCAGAGACAATCCTCACGATCGCATGTCCCACATCTGAGGAAAATCAAACGCAGTAATACGAATATTCGGTACATATTGCTCTAACAAGATGAGAACTTGCGGAGAACATCTCGCAAGTTAGGGAAAACAGGCCTGACTAGCTTCGAGTTCAGAATCATATGCTATGAATAAGGGAGTAATCCTTATGCAATCACTCGTCACGAACCCTGTCGAATTGCGATTCCGCGCGCCTCCCCATCGCTTCCCTGATTTTAGTTACGCTTGATATTCCTTCACTCCTGCGACTCTTACCAAGAGCAAGAATGCGACAAACATTGCACTACCACTCTCGTTTCAATACCTAACTCCATTCGGAGGGTGCAACGAAATCTCGTCGACAGCAGCGCAGAACCTCATAAGATTGCCAACTCACTGTGCCAAATTGCAAATCTACCGAATCGCGATTGGGTTTCCCGGGGAACCAGTCGCCCCTTTAAGTCTGAGAGGTACAAACATGAAAGCAAATTCATAAACTCTATCCGCCGCCAATTCTTCCGTAACAACATTTTCAAGGATGTAGATGCCATTTTTCGGCAAAAGCAACTGGTGTACAGGGAAAGCCAACAACTCATTAGGATTTGGTACAACCTCCACTCCCCAATTATCGGCACACACCATCACAATTTTCTGTTCAACCAGATACCGTGCAGCTTCCAGACCAATACCCGGTTCCGTTGCATTATAACGTTCGCTATCTGTTGCCCAGAACTCACCCCACCCAGTGTGGATGAGAATCACATCACCGTCCGAAATTGTTGTCCCTTGGTGATGAAGTGTTGCTTTCAAATCAGTGAGGGTAATCTCATAGCCATCCGCCAAACGTTCGATACCCTTGTAGGCGGGAACGTCAATTAGTATTCCGCGAGTGACAAATGCACCAGCATTTTCCACGCCAATCTTGGTCAATCCCTCGGCACTCGCGAATTCGTGGCGGTTGAAACCATTGTAGTAGAGATCTCCGATACCAACATGACCAAGACCATCGAATTGAGTACCGATTTGGCCAATTTCGCCACTAACAATTTCCTCATGCCAGGTAATCATATTTTCACCGAGTGGACCGGACATAGCTGGAATACGTAGGCTATAATGACGTGTACCAAACACCGGCATGCCTATTTCATAGACTCTGCCCAACTGGTAAATTTTTCCCTCCTTGATAAGACTTGCTGCTTTCAATACCTTTTCGGCGGTGAGTCGATTTGCTGCTCCACGCTCATCGTCACGGCCCCATTCCGATGGATACCAAGACGCATCCTCGGCAACTGCCCACTCTTCTATCGATGCAATCAACTGCACTGCTAACCCAATAACAACAATAAGCTTAATGCGATTCTCCTTAGACATTGTTTCCTCCATTTCCCTGAATAGCTTGCGCCAAGAATTCGCGAAATCCAATCGTCTACGGAAACCGGCGATTGGTGATTTCCCACCACTAACTCGCAATTCCATACTCAATCACGTAAGAAATTATAGGCAGTTGGATGATCCGCTGAACATGGTGATGTAGAAAAAACAGACACGTACTGACACAAAACAGCTACGATTCGAAGATACTACAATATTTGAGACATTTAACGCGCGATTTGCCCGCTCCGACATCACGGCTACAATGTATTTAAATACGTGAACCGCTATAGGTTTGGCACCTGGATTTTTGACAGCCTTGACCGATTTCTAATGGCACAATCCCCGCCAGTTCGTACTTCCTCTGGAACGTACACATCACTCCCAAATAGTACTGCGCTATGGAATTCGCTGGCGCAATACGGTTCCACAAGGTCGTGAAAACAAGTCTGTACGATCTGCAACCAGATTTCAGAATTATTAGAAATCCGATCCTATTCCAAATTACTTCCTAAAACCAAATGCATTTCATCTAAAACCTGTGTTGTACCTGGGTCAAGTCTCAAGGCCTTGTCAACAAACCGTTGTCTCTTCCCAAGTATCCCCCTTTGACAAAATGTTTGTTACCCTTGACCGGTTTTTTGGAAGATTTGGCACTTTCTCGGCGTTTTTTCCATCCGACATTCCTTTTCCTCCTCGAACGATTTCCGCACCAATTATCGAAACTACATGGCATGTGAACAATCTCCATGCTAACTTATGGTGCCACCTTCACAACCAAAAATCACAGTCTCAGGTACGACCCACTTCCAGAAGTTATCTGCGCACCAGTATGCGATTCATCCGCACCACGATGAATCTGAGGTAGAACACATTCTTCGGAAAATTCCACTAGCATCATTCCATCTGCGAACATGTCACCAATTAGTCTAGAATCACGCCATGAAAACTTAGCAGTTTCTTCTGCTTCCTTGACTTATCTTCTCAATCGGTTCTCACACTTCTCCCATTTTCGCCATTCTCCTGAGGGACATACCATTGTAAAACTCGGGAAGAAAATCAGAGTTTGAGAACCTATTTCCAATCTCACTTGTACATCTCTTCTTCTCCTAACATTTCCTGCGATTTAAGCAGTCAGTCCGAATTCCAATAACCCATTGTTGATAAGGCTTAGAATGGTTCCGCCACGCATAATAATCTGCTTTCGACTCAACAAAAGAGTTCTTCGGACTTTCATGACAATCATTCCCTCGTATTTACCGTTCCAAGAGTAGCCAAACGCGATGCCATAGGCGCCGGTTAGAGACTTTGTGTTGAGTTACACCGAACTTCCTTTGCTCGTTGAATCTCGAAGACCAATCGTTGAGTGGCAAGCAGTGGATCGGGTTGTGCACATACAGCAGAGATGACGGCAATCCCGTGCGCACCAGCGCGAATAACGTTATAGACATCTTCAAGCCGGATGCCACCAATAGCAATCACCGGACATTGAGCAATCTCACACATCCGGGAAAGAGCGTCCAATCCCTTCGGCGATTCGGCATCCGGCTTGGAGGAAGTCTGACGTATAGGGCCAAACCCGATGTAATCTGCGCCACTAGTAATCGCCTCAAGTATCCTGTCTTCCGTCCGCGCCGAAGCACCTATGATGAATTCAGCAGGTAAAATCTTACGCCCGATAGAAACGGGCAGATCGTCCTGTCCAAAATGCACGCCTGTGGACTCAACAGCGAGCGCAATATCTGCCCGATCATTTACAATTAGCGGAACGTTATGTTGTGCACATACAGCTTGTACTTCCTGGGCGACTTTAACCAACTCCCGGCTTACTCCAGACTTCTGCCGAAACTGTATTGTATCAGCACCTCCCATTATTGCCAATTTTGCAAGTTGGGCATGTGTAAATTGAAATTGAATGCTAGTATCCGTAATGACGTGTAATAGACCAATATCTTTCATATCGCTTTATTCTCCTAATGCCAGAAAGACTTTGCGTCGAAATCGAGCGAATCGTACCATGCCAAATGGTCGGCTTCCCGCGACGGAGACGATCTAGATTTCGTGTTTCGATGCACACCTAAATAGAGAGACAACACCCAAAATGCCTTCAATACCATTTAAGCCGGCCAGCACATTCAAAATATATCTCAGTTCCACTATCGTTTCCAGCAATCAAACCGCCTACCACCACCTCTTCAGCCCCCAACAATTGAGCAACATCATTGTCATACTCCATATCACCCTCACCTAATACGTCCGACGCACGAATGTTCGACAACGTTAACAATCTCGTTGTCTCATCACCGCCCTGACAACATAGTTTTGGACTTAGCTCCGTCAGTGGTTCCTAACAAAAATCAGCACAACTCCAACAAAATGACTAAAGACTAGATGGAATTCGATTTATACATCAACATGAACTCCAACAGATTACCTGAGTCGGAGGGCTAACGCCTAAGAGTCCCCTGTTATTTTGTTGAGCTCTTCTAGCTGCTCGTTGTCAGCAATCACAATAAGCGCGGAACCCAGATTGAGTTTTAAGGTCCCCCCTGGATTATAGATAAATTCACCTTGTCGATTTCGAACAGCCATCGTGACTAATCCCGTTCGATCTTGAATCCGTGCTTGACTAAGCGTCAATCCAATTAATTCAGATCTTTCCCTGATGACAGATTCAGAAAACCGTGTAACCTGCTGACATTTGAGCATGGTATCGAGAAAGTCCACCACGTCAGATCGCACGGCCCGAGACGCCAATCGCATTCCATCAATCTGATCGGACAGTACAACGTCCGCAGCACCTGCTTTCAACAGTTTGGGGGGTGTATTATCATCAATCGCCTTAGATACAATTCGCAGGTCAGAGTTCAGTTCCCTCGCTGACAAAACCACGAAAAGATTATCTTTGTCTTTCGAGAGACAAGTAATTAACCCGGTTGCTCGTTTGACTCCTGCGTGAATCAGCACCTCATCGTCTGTTGCATCACCGCAAACATAAGAGAAATGCCTGCTATCCAGAAGATTCTGAATCCGCGCGTCTTCGCACTCAATAGCAACAAACTGTTCCTCCATGCGAAGCAACTCATCAAGTGCATGGACACCCGTATTGCCTAAACCACAGATAACATAGTGATTTGAGTACTTCGCAAGTCCACTTTCCATCTTTCTCCTCCGAAGAACCTGGATAAATCCCCCCTCAACAATAAAAGCCGTTGCGAGAGTGATGCTATAAGCAAAAACACCAAATCCACCAATTAACAAAAAGACGGTGAAGATTCTTCCATTCTGGGACATATCTTCATCCCCGTACCCGACAGTTGTTAATGTTATAACTGTCATAAAGACCGAGTCAAACACAGTCCACGCCTCTGGAGAATGGCCTCCCTCAATAAGACCGTAGCCAACCACACCTATCAAAAAAAGGCCAACCAGGGCAACAAGTGCGATGATAACATTTCGTTGGAATCTCAAAATTACCTCATTAAATGGCCTGCACCTAACCCAACAACGACGCTTCGAAGAAAACCACAAAAGTCCGAGGGACTGTGATTGACACTCACCCCTGGTTCGTCGTTACTCAGTAAACGCTAAATGGTGCTGTACGTCGAAGACCCTGGCACAGAAATCGGCAATTCAAGCTTCTCGGAAATACGATTGGTTTTCACTGGAACGCGCAGCAATAACGATAGGAGGGTGGTAAGACATGCGCCAGTAGTCTAGGAGAATAGGAGTTGAGTACCACAACACACAGGTTATCTCGTTACGATAAAGGACCGGCAGCGCAGAGACAACTTCGATGAAGAACACGGCGCTGTCCTCAGGGCAGCCGTAACTTATGAGAATTTGGCTTCATTTCGCATCTTCCAACAGGAGACAATCGGGAGGCATGGGGAAGTTCGCCTTGTGACTTCTGACAATGGAACAAGTAACAGCATCATTCACCACATCATTCAGCTCAAGAACAACTCACATCATGCCAGTATGGGTTCATCCATTCTCAACACGATAGCCGGGGATGGGATCTTCTTGCCGTAGGACACCCCCGTAAAGTTCACCGGACGCCTATCCCATTTTACGCCAGACACAGCAACTATGCTCTACCCGGGATCTGCTCATACAATCTCTGAAACACATCAATTTGCCTGTAAAGGACAATCAGCAAACTAGCTGCACCACCGGAAAAATCCACTGGGCGTGCGTTATAGACTGGGAATCGTGCGTAATTCGATTAAGAGGATTAACAACTTCATCAAGCGAGAGAACGCCGGACTCGTCACAAAACCCGTGAGGCCGGATCGAACGCCTCCTCATCCATCATTGCCATTGTGTAGTCCTCCCACGGTGCAACCTGGATGATTTCCTTTCCAACAAGTGGCAGATCCTCCCGAGATTATGTGTACGGACCGTTGATTCCTTTATCCTGCCTCAGATGCATTCGACTGGATGCGAACACGATATTCCTATCCTCCCTGAACCGCATGGATAATTTCAATCTCGCTGGTTGCCGTAATCTCGAATTCGCGCCACCGTTTTCTAGGAATTACCTCTAAGTCAAGCGCGACAGCAATTCCCGGTTGGCTAGGATCGATGTCCAGATTGACAAGCAGTTGATAGAGCGTCAGCCCCTCCCGGACCGTCTTAGTTATTCCATTGAGTCGTATCTTCATTGGAGACGTCCTCCAATATTGAGTGGAACCAATACCACGTCACAAACTGATTTACGCAAAGAATCGTGACAATTGAAACGGCGCAATAACATTGGAACTATGACCCGTCAAAACAAGAGATGATATCTCGCGCGCGGTGACAGGGGTAAGGAGTATGCCGTTCCGATAGTGTCCGGTTGCCATAATCAGATTGTTAACGACCGTTCGCCCTAAGATTGGAGCATTATCTCGACTCCCAGGACGCAAACCGACCCATGTTTCCAGGACTGGGAGGTCATAAATCCCCGGCATCACGTCCCGAGCACTTCTGAGTAGTTCAAATAATCCACCCGCACTCAATCGTGTATCAAAACCCATTTCCTCACTCGTCGCCCCAACAATGAGTCGTCCATCGGACTTGGGCACTAGATATGCATTCGTAACATACTTTGCCCTCGGCATCCGAATCACCTTCTGGGGAGTGATGCCCGATTCCATCCGCAGCGAAAGCATTTGTCCCTTGACCGGGCGTATCGGCGGCACGGCCTCCGGCGGTAGGCCCTCAACCTTGCCAGACCAACATCCAGCAGCAAGGATTACCACGTCAGCTTCGTGAAGAATATTTGCAACCTTAACTCCTTTGGCTACCCCTTCACAGACCTCAATACTTCCAACGGGCACGTTCTCATAGAGAACACCTCCTGCTCTTTGGTACGCTGTTACCAAGGCGTCCACCATTAAACGATTGTCCACCTGATGATCATCAATACAGGAAATAGCGCCCGTAATCTTTGGTGAGAGGAGAGGCTCAATTTCACGAGCCTCCGCACCACTGAGCCAGGATACATTGAGATTTAATAGCTTTTGCGACTCATAAAAGTGTTGGAGTAAGTTGGCGTCATCTCGATCAACAGCGACAACGAGTGTGCCTTCTTTCCTGAATCCGACATTCACTCGACTATCGACTTCCAGCTCCCGTACCCATTCGGGATACAACCGGAGACTGATACCGCCAAGCTCAAGTAGGTCACGTTCCTCGAAGTGCACCTCCGCGACAGGTGCAAGCATACCTGCCGCTGCCCACGACGCGCCTCGCCCCGCACGGTCACGGTCGTAGATGGTCACGGCACATCCGGATTTCGCAAGCTGCCAACCAATCCCGAGTCCGATGACCCCACCACCAATGATAATGATGCTCTCCTTCGAACCTCGCATAGTGACAAAATCCACTTCAGTGCTTAATCAGCAACTTGTTCTTGCGAAATAGGTCGATAGACTTGCGTGCCCTGCTCCCTGAATTCTTCGCTTTTTTCGGCCATGCCATCGGCAATTGCTTGCTCTTGGGCAATCCCCTTTTCCTCGGCGTACTTACGAACGTCTTCTGTGATCTTCATGGAGCAAAAATGCGGACCACACATCGAACAGAAATGAACTGTTTTAGCAGATTCACTTGGCAGGGTTTTATCGTGATACTCACGCGCCGTCTCCGGATCAAGACTCAAGTTGAACTGATCCTCCCAACGGAATTCGAAACGCGCTTTCGATAGAACATTGTCTCGTTCTTGAGCACCCGGATGGCCCTTCGCAAGATCCGCCGCATGCGCCGCAATCTTATACGCAATGACCCCCTCTTTAACATCTTCCTTGTCAGGAAGTCCAAGGTGCTCTTTTGGTGTGACATAGCAGAGCATTGCACAACCAAACCAACCTATCATAGCCGCCCCAATACCACTGGTAATGTGATCGTAGCCAGGGGCAACGTCTGTTGTCAAAGGCCCAAGGGTATAGAACGGGGCTTCATCACAGTGTTTGAGTTGAAGATCCATATTCTCCTTGATTAGCTGCATCGGAACATGTCCTGGGCCCTCAATCATGACTTGACAATCATGTCCCCATGCGATTCGTGTAAGTTCGCCCAATGTCTCCAATTCGGCAAACTGGGCCTCATCATTGGCGTCAGCAATAGCACCCGGACGTAATCCATCACCTAGCGAGAAAGAAACATCATAGCATTTCAGAATTTCGCAAATTTCGTTAAAATTGGTATAGAGGAAACTTTCTTCATGATGAGAAAGGCACCATTTTGCCATGATGCTGCCACCACGGGATACAATGCCACAGGCACGATTCGCCGTGAGCGGGACGTAAGAAAGTCGGACACCCGCGTGAATCGTAAAATAGTCAACACCCTGTTCAGCTTGTTCAATTAAGGTATCTCGGTAGACGTTCCACGTCAGTTCCTCTGCCTTCCCGCCAACTTTTTCGAGTGCTTGGTATATCGGCACTGTGCCAATGGGAACAGGGGAGTTGCGGAGAATCCATTCTCGTGTTTCGTGGATATTTTTCCCCGTAGACAGGTCCATGACAGTGTCTGTTCCCCACTTTGTTGCCCATCGCATCTTTTCCACCTCTTCTTCAATCGAAGATGCTACCGCAGAATTTCCTATGTTCGCATTGATTTTTACCAGAAAATTCCGGCCAATAATCATGGGCTCATTTTCGGGGTGATTTATGTTCACCGGAATGATAGCACGACCACGGGCAACCTCCTCGCGCACGAATTCAGCGGTAATGTACTCCGGAACTGACGAACCAAATGACTCTCCGGGGTGCTGGTGATTCAAAGCATTCCTAGTCCGATAATCTCCGTCAACTGATTCAAAGGCCTTCTGCCTCCCCAGATTTTCCCGGATAGCAACAAACTCCATCTCCGGTGTAACGATGCCTCGTTTCGCATAGTGCATCTGAGTAACATTGCTGCCGGATTTTCCTCGGAGTGGTTTGCGCTTCAATCCTGGAAAATACTCCAAGCCACCTCGCTCCTTTTCACGAGTACTGGCATATTGCGCATGACCTCTGGTCAGATAGCCGTTATCTTGCGGTTGAATTTCACGTCCTTCATACTCTTCAACGTCGTCCCGGTCGAGTATCCAATCGCGGCGCAGCGGAACAAGCCCCGAGCGTATATCGCATGACTGCGAATCATCTCCCCAAGGACCGCTCGTGTCATAAACAAGCAAAGACTCGTTCAACTCCACTTCTCCATCGGACAGATGGGTGGGTTGGAGTGTAATCTCGCGAAAAGGCACTCGTAGATCTTTTCGCGATTTACCGCCAACATATATTTTCTTATGATTTGGAAGAGGCTCGTTGCTCTTCATCTCTACGTTTTCAGGGGGCATTTCGTAACCTCGCAACATAAGGATATGGACAGTGATTATCTCATTTTCGGAACATTCCAAAACAACACACGAATCGAGGAGACACAAGGATTGGTTATCCATGCTTGCACAGTTAGGTCGATACCGTCAAAAAAAGCCGCCTCCCAACTAAGGAAGACGGCTCTTCAATTCGAGAGCTCAATCGCACAAAAACGACGAGTCTTGACCCACTCGAACGGTGTCTTCCTACGCTGGCATGATACAATTCACGTTCAAAGGGTGTGTTCTCAGCTCTTGAATGGCTCACAAAAGCACCCCTAACGGTCAAGATATTCAATTTGGCAAGCATAACAGCAGTACCAAGCATAACAGCAGTACAAAGCGTAATGCTACAACAACAACCAAAAGAAAGTCAAGAAAATTTTCATTTTGACTTGACTGAATTCTACAATGAATGATATATTTTTATCTGTGGTTCAATCGAATTATGATATGTAAGTGTTGATGGCCTATTCATCAAATGAAAGAGTAGGGTCAACTTTCGATGTATCTGACCCCAAAGGAGCGTGGCCTCGTGGCCCATTCCAAGATTTCTGTTTACACTAGTGGGATGAAAATTTTAACGATTCAAGATTGTGTGGGAGCAAAGATACATGATTGAAGTAAAAAATCTTACCAAGCGCTATGGTCCGACGGTTGCCGTAAACGGTGTGTCCTTCGATGCACGCGCAGGAGAGGTGTTAGGATTTCTTGGACCGAACGGTGCGGGAAAGACGACAACTATGCGTGTTCTGACCTGCTATCTTTCAGCCGATGAGGGGAGCGCCACCGTTGATGGATATGACGTCTTTGAACAGTCGATCGAAGTCCGAAAGCGAATTGGTTACTTACCTGAAAGTGCTCCACTCTACCTAGACATGGGGGTTATCGATTATCTCAAGTTCATCGCCGAGGTTCGTGATGTCCCGAAGAGCCAACGCCAACAGCGAACAAAAGACGTTATTGATATCTGCGGGCTTGAGAAAGTTATCCAGAAAGATATCGGCGAGCTCTCTAAAGGCTACCGTCAGAGGCTCGGTTTAGCGCAAAGTCTAATTCACGATCCACCCATTCTTATTCTAGACGAGCCAACCTCAGGACTTGACCCAAGCCAAATCATCGAAATTCGCAACTTAATCAAAGAAGTTGGCAAAGAAAAAATGATTATCTTTAGTACGCATATTCTCCCTGAAGTTTCGGCAACCTGCAGTCGAATTCTAATCATTAACGAGGGGCAGATTGTTGCCAACGGGACTCCAGAAGATCTTGCGGGGCGGGCAAAGGGTGGCGAGGTTGTGCATATCTCTATCCATGGTCCCGAGGACGCGATTGAGGCAAAACTCAGCGAATTGGATTTCATTAACGACTTCAAGAACGTAAAATCTGAAGACGGCGTGTGTGGGTTCGAGATCACGTCCGAAAAGGGTAAAAACGCGGCCGAGGAGCTTTTCCATTTCGTTGTCCAGAACCACTGGAGTTTAACCGAATTGCGTCAGGAATCAGCCAGCTTAGAACAGGTGTTTCTCGAATTGACAGAAAATGAACCGGGGCACGAGGGGGAATCAGGGTAAAAAACATATGAACAACATATCAGCAATCTTCAGAAAAGAGTTTAAAAGCTACTTTAATTCACCAATTGCTTACATTTTTATTACATTTTTTTTGGCCCTTTCGGCTTGGTTTTTCTTTCGTGGTTTCTTCATCATAAGCCAGGCCAACATGCGGGGGTTTTTCACCTTCATGCCTTGGTTGTTCCTGTTTTTCATCCCAGCAGTAACGATGAAATTGTGGGCTGAAGAGAGAAAACTAGGAACAGTTGAAATCCTGATGACCCTACCAATTAAAGATTATGAGGTAATCGTCGGAAAATTCCTAGCAAGTTTTGCCCTACTGGGCGTAACAATTCTTTTATCACTCTCTCTTCCGATTGCCGTTGGCTCTCTCGGCGACCTAGACGGCGGTCCAATCATCGGTGGCTACATCGGTCTCTTATTGATGGGTGCAGCCTATCTTTCAATCGGACTCTTCGCTTCCACGCTGACGGAAAACCAGATCATTGGCTTTATTGTAGGTATCGGTTTGTGCTTTGCCCTCCTGATTATTGGTGAGGACATTGTATTGTTCAACATCGGAAGCCCTTGGCTAGCATCAATCTTTAGCTATCTCGGGTTGGGCACCCATTTTAGCAGCATCCTCAGGGGCGTTATCGATTCGCGAGACTTAATTTACTATCTTTCCGTCATCGGTTTTTTCCTTTATCTCAGTGTTTTAAGAATTCAAATGCAGAAAGTGGGGTAGAACATGATAAAGAAAACAATGGTATATGGCAGTAATGCCCTAGCTTTTGCGCTTGTTATTCTTCTAATGTTGGCTGTAGTAAACTTCCTTTCATATCGTCGTTTTGTGCGGGCGGACCTAACCGAAGATAAACGATATACAATTTCGCAATCGACAAAAAACGTTCTGAAGCGCTTAGACGATGTTGTAACAATTAACGCCTTCTACTCTCGCGAGCCCGCGCAAGTTGCTGAGAGGCGCCGAAAAATTCGGGACGTGCTAGATGAATACCGTGCGTTTTCGAATAAGTTGCAAATCAACTTTATTGACCCGGCAGGCTTTGATGAAAGTGAGAAGCAGGAGTTGAGGTTCAGGCGTATCACTGAGCTCCAAGTCAACGTAATTCAGAAGGACAAAGCCGAGGTTGCAAACGTGTACATGAGTGTCGCAATCGGCTACGGCGGCAAAGAAGAAGTTCTTCCTGTGGTTGAAGATACAAATACCCTTGAATACGATTTGACTTCTGCGATTCTGAAAGTAACAGCCGAGAAGGCCAAGACGGTTGGTTTTCTAGCGGGGCATGACGAACTTGATATTCACGACCGAAGCCTTGAGGGATTGCGTCGAGAATTAGATAAAAACCAAAATGGGCAATACAACATCATAAAAGTTAACATCGAAGATGGAAATGAGATTGATGAAAGCATCTCAACGTTAGTTGTCGCCGGCCCCAAAAGCACATTAGCGGAACGCGAGAAATATGAAATCGATCAGCTCATCATGCGAGGCGGACGGGCAATTTTCCTAATCGATTCAATTCTCACCCAAGAATCCTCGCTGCAAGCGTCCCCTTTATCAACTGGTTTAAACGATTTGCTCGAACACTATGGAATCAGGCTGGGAAATAACCTTGTGCTCGATCGCTCAAGCGAGATGACCCGATTCCAAACGATGCGAGGGATTACCATCCAACAGTACCTGTATTTTATAAAGGTACTGAAACAGTACCTGTATAGCTCGGCAGAAAGCTCTGAGGGCTTATCTAGTAAACACATCATCACAAGTGAACTGGAAAGCATGGTCCTGCCATGGGCTAGTTCGCTTGAACTCGTTTCTAAGGAGACGGACATTGAAACCGTAGCGCTCGCTAAGACCAGCCAATTTGCCTGGACAACTCAGAGCCCATACAATCTCGATCCCAGCAACCGGTTAACCCCACCTACCTCTACACAGAAAGCATACATCGTTGCAGGAGCAGTGTCAGGTGTCTTCAAGAGCTTTTATGCTGGGAAAGCTATTCCACCGGTCGAATCAGATGCATCCGAGGTCAATGGAGAGCCGACAACGGTCACCGCAACTCGAGAGACAGACACAGAAAGTGAGCCCACCCAAATTGTTGTTGTAGGAAATTCAAAATTTCTGGAACAAGGGCGTCCAGGTGGGCAACTGTTTTTCTTGAATGTGGTGGATTGGCTCACCCTCGGTGAAGACCTAATCAACATCAGATCTCATAGCGTCACAGATCGACCGCTAAAGGAGGTCTCAGAGGGCGAAAAAGCTTTTATCCGGTTCATCTGTATTTTCGGTATTCCCCTTATTGTTGTTGCTTTTGGATTGCTTAGATACTTTCTACGAAGGAGGGCGAAACGGTTGGTTGAAGCATATGGAACCATCTGAGTTAAATCATGAAAACTAAAAAGCTTTTAATTTTAGTCGCGATTCTTATAGGTTTGGTTGTAATCGTAGCACTCGTTGAAAAACCTTTCGCCAAGAGCGAATATACGAGGAAGTTGGCTGAAGCTAAGCCACTGTTTGCCAATTTCACGAAGGAAAGCGCTGCGAAGATCGAAATAACTGCATCGGGACAGACGACAACGCTCGGCAAAGAGAACGGTCATTGGTACGTGGTATCGATGGACAATTATCCTGCTGATGCGGAAGGCGTTCAAGGCCTCTTGGAAAAAGTAGCCATGTTCAAAACAAGTGAACTCGTTTCGAACAATCCAGAGAAACAGGCGGAATTCGAGGTGGATAGTTCAGGCGTCGAGGCAGAATTATTAGATGCTGGCGGAAACACACTTGCCCACCTCTTCCTTGGGAAAACCACTCCCGGTTACCTGAGCAGCTATCTTCGCGCTGCAAATTCTAACAATGTATATGTAGGAAAAGGAAATCTGAAATCTACTTTCGACAAAGGGAGCCGGAGCTGGAAGGACCGAACGATTTTCAGCTTCAACAAAGGCGATGTAACACACCTCTCGATTAGTTCAGAAGAAGAGATTGAGCTAAAAATAGATGCAGAAGGTAAATGGGAGATGCTTGCGCCCTTCACTTCCCCCGTAAAACAGACGGAACTCGATACCCTATTGCAAAATTATAGCGCCCTGGACGCAGATGAGTTCGCGGGAGAAGAAGATCTTTCAAAGTATGGATTCGATCCGCACAGAGCATCGGTATCAGCAACTTTGAATGATGGTTCAACACGTATTCTCCTCGTTGGTAAGGAGGAGGATGGAAAGCATTATACCAAACGGAAGGATAATGATTCAATATTCATGCTTTACGCATTCAAAGTTGACCAGCTCTTGAAAAGCGCGGAAGACCTGAAAGACGATGCACCCGTCACCGAGAGTAACCAGATTGACGACGAATCAGACGAATCTGATGGGAGCACCGCGAGCGAAAAGAGTGAATGAGAGGGCGCAGTTAGAATACCATAGCCAGTTGAAAATGTAGAGGGGCGGTGAGAGCGAATCACCGTCCCTTTTTTATTCGTTTTGTCTGGCGTCAAATGAGCGACGGTCTCAATCCATCAATGTTTTTCCGGGAGCTGAAACGCAAATTCAGTAATCAAGGCAGTTCATAATTGGTTCGCGGCCAAACACCTCTGAGATTCGTATCAATACGTCGTACATTGGACGTTTTCTTCTGTGGAACACTTTCATTCCACAGGAGAAAACGGGAATACGGACAATCGAATGCACTCCTGACTTCATCTGACAGCTTAAGCGATGTACTAAGCTAGTTTTGAAACGGGGCATCATGCAATCAGGCTGTGCGATGTAGTTCCTCTCTAGCACATCGGTCCTAATCCTGTAGTCACCTGCAGACGGACAGAACACCGTCCTATGTAGACTGAATTTGCTCTTGAAAAAACCTGTTGGCCACTCGAAAGATTGTTCATTCCAAAGTTCCATGCCTCATATCTTCTGAAGTTTTCTTAAGCGCTAAGCATGCTGTTTCTATGCATGGTGGTGTTTTAGCGTTGCCATTAGAGAATTAAAACAACAACCAGTTTGAATCTTGGCCTTTGGGCTTATGGTCCCAAGGCGATGCTATGACTTTAGTTTGAAGTTGTCACGGCAATAAGGTGGTTGAACGTCTAACGGTCCTGAGCGGGTAATTGACATTGAATCGTTCCTTCACGATACCACCGAACCACAGGGGAAAGAGCTATGAAAATCGATCGTATTGATGTTTTCTATGTTAGACTACCACTCATATACCCGTGGCGAACAGCATACGGCGAGGATGCGACTATTCATTCAGTTCTTGTACGCATGGAATCCAATGGGTACGAAGGATGGGGGGAAACGACGCCACTCAGAGCTCCCGCGTATTCCCCTGAAACAGCGATGTCAGCGTATAACACAATCGTAGAATTCATTGCACCACCACTAGTGGGAAAGGTATTTGAAACAGCAGAGCAACTACTCGCCACATATAGCTGGGTTAAAGGAAATCCGTTTGCCAAAGCTGGACCTGAAATCGCGTGGTGGATGCTACGAGCGACTATGGAGGAAAAACCGCTGCACAAATTGCTAGGGGGAAACACGAGAAAGATAGAAGCAGGAGCCGACTTCGGTGTACAAGATTCGATTGACATGTTGTTGGAGAAAATCCAAGGGGCAGTGAACAGAGGTTTCAAGCGAGTTAAGCTCAAAGTTCGCGCCGGTTGGGATTTGGAGATGTTGCAGGCAGTGCGTGCAGCTTTTCCTAAACACACGTTTCACATCGATTGCAATTCGGGCTACACTTTGGACAATGTAGACTTCTTCAGAAACATCGACAAGCTTGGACTAGCAATGATTGAACAACCCCTACACCACACGGATCTGCTAGAACATGCCGAATTGCAGAAGCAGATTAACACCCCAGTGTGCCTGGATGAATCCATTACTTCAGTACGTTCGTTCGAAGAGGCTTTGAAATTGAAATCCTGTCAAATCCTCAATCTGAAATCTGGGCGAGTGGGAGGATTGTCGGTGGCCGTGAAGTTGCATGACATGGCGCGTAACGCGGGCATTCCGTGCTGGGTTGGTAGTATGTTGGAGAGTGGTATTGGGGCGGGTATTTTGGTGGAATTGGCAACGCTAAACAACTTCACCTACCCCGGAGATCTATTCCCAAGTAACTTCTTCTACCATCAGGATCTGACAGAACAGGAGTTAGTGTTAAACGAAGATTGTACCTTCACACCTTCAAGAGTAGCCGGTACTCCCTATATACCGATACTAGAGCGTGTCGAACAAGCAGCGTTATATAGGGAAACGCTCGTGCCAGACTAAACCAGAAGTTACGAAGAAGTCCATGCGACAAATTTACACTGAAATTAAGTAACCAGCCGAGGCCCTCAAGCTGCAAAAGACGCTGATAGGTTCTACGATTCTGGGTTGCGCGCATGCACTGATGAAATAACCAGCCCAATTCGACGAACTCTCACATGCACAACCCACATACCTATGTTTCGCAACTGGGAAATCATAGGTTCTGCCTAGGCGATGTAACGATTCACAAAGATTATGTGAATTTGGTGTAGAGAACACACCATAAGAGTTAATTCAAAATCACAGACATCCTCCGAAAAAACGGACAGCATATTTACCAGTATCCCATTAGCTTCGATTTTGACGCTCTGTGGCTAAACAAACAGCCCACAACGCGCTTTTCGTTATTAAAGTGGGCGGCAAATTAGCGCCAAAACCGACACTAAACCCCGTCGAGCCAGGAGCCATTCTGTTTGTCGCAGGTGTTCACATTCAAAAACAGCTGCAGTCGTCTGCCCTTCGCTTTAGTCGAAAAGTTGGAGATTGGCAACGAAATGACACTCCGCCACAGGTACCTGGTATTACGCTTCCCAATACGGTCATGAGATCTGATTCTCGCGTATCCGTCGCGGCGAACTGTAGTCACACCTCGTCAGAAACCACATTGAGAAGTGAGAAATCATTTCGACGAAATTTTCCAGGATTTGAAGGACAGCATGAGCGAATTTTTTAGTAAGACTGACCTTGTCGTTGACACTTTGGTAGCTAAACCGGGCTACCAGCTAGAGGGATATCTTCATGCCGGCATAATGCAAGATGGGACAGCGGTTCGATTACCTCTCGTTTTAATGAATGGGCTCCAAACGGGAGCAACACTTTACATCCAATCTGTCAGTGATGGGGACGAGCTCAACGGAATCGCGGTAATCCATGAGATACTGCGAATGGTTAGTCCTGAGCATCTAAACGGCAGGATTATCGCCGTACCTATCGTAAATTTTCATGCGTTCCATGCGAGACAAGCTTTTAGCCCTGTTGACAACATCAAGATGAATCGATGCTTCCCGGGAAACCCAACTGGGACATCGAGTGAACGGATTGCACATCGGCTATTTAATGCGGCGATTTCTCAGGCCGATTACTGTATTGACTTACACCAGGGAGGCATTCACCCAATGATCGATGAAGTCCGTGTGCGAGTTGATCGAACTCACCCTCAACACAACGCCTGCGTCGAATTGGCTCGTGTCTTTGGGATTGGTCACATTCTCGATAAGAAGGGACCTCAAGGACAACTCGCTCAAGCCGCGCCGGATGTGGGCATCCCAACTATTGACCCTGAGTTGGGAGGTTGTTTAGGCTGGGATACCAGCAGCATTGCCAAAGGTGTACGTGGTGTTCAGAATGTACTAAATTACTACAACTTCATAGATGACGACCCAGAAGTTACGAATACGGAACAGCAAATTGTCGTAAATAGATTGATTACGCTCTTAAGCAACGAAGGTGGATTCTTGTACTACAAGGTCGATCTCTATGATCATGTTAGGGTACATCAACCCATAGTCGAGATTTGTGATGTTTTCGGCCGTCCGCGGGAGGTTGTCCGTGCGCCTGACAATGGTATTTTCTGGTCGCGATCCGCGCATCCAATGGTTGCCACCGGAGAATCTGTCGGTAAAATCGGTATTCCAATTCACTAGGCTTACTGTGAAGGACTCAGAAATCTTCCAAACTGCTAGCTCGAGATATTTACTAAGGAAAATGAAGCTACCGAAATTGTAAATTATTGAACATTCCTAAGCATTCATTTCCTCATGTAGTTTAGTAGCTTTCCATAACTGCAAGCGATAGAGAATCGAAGTTCGAAGCACCCTCAGTGCACTTGACATGTTTGTCTTCTTGCATCAGTCTTGCCGAAAATGGTTACAGCTAATAGTTTGATTGCACGTGACTCTCCTCAGATTAACACCTACCACCATCCAACAAGGATGTGGCAGGATAGTAGGGAATTGTAGTCGTATTGCCTCTCAATATGCCTATAGGCGTTTCCTGAATCACAACGCGGGATAGTATGCACAAAAAAAATCGTGACGCATTGATGCAACAGATAAAGGGCGGAGTTGCTATATTTCCTAGTGCTCCGCCAGCAATGTTCAACTATGACACCGAATATCGTTACCATCAAGAGGCTAACTTCTACTACCTAACTGGTTTTGAAGAACCTGGTGCGGTTTGTGTCATCGCTCCGGATCATCCAGAACATCAATATATCCTTTTTGTCCGTCCTCGCAATCCTGACAGAGAAACATGGACCGGAAAACGTGCGGGGCTCGATGGCGCTAAGTCAGATTTCGGTGCCGACGAGGCTTACCCGATCGAATCATTTCCCGAGAAAATCCATGAGTATCTGGAAAAAGTTGACCGACTCTATTATGGTTTTGGCAGTGATGAGAAATTCGATGAAAAAATAATAGACCTTTTCAAAACATACAATCGCCGTCGAATCCGATATGGGAAAGGGCCAAATTCACTCATTGATTCGACCGAGATTCTAGCCGAAATGCGAACAATTAAGAATGATGAAGAGGTAAATCGAATTCGTTTTGCATCAGCAGCAACTGTTGGCGCCCACTGTGCGGCAATGAAATCAGCACGCCCGGGCATGTACGAATACGAGTAGGAAGCAATAGATGAGTCAACCTTTCGAAAGAGTTGCGGAGTACGTCCCGCCTTTCCAACCATTGTAGCCGCCGGACCTAACGCGACCACACTCCACTACACGGCGAACAACCAGCAAATCCACGATGGAGACCTAGTTTTGGTTGACGCCGGTTGCGAATACGAATACTACAGTGGTGACGTAACACGCACCTTCCCAGCCAATGGCAAATTCTCTTCTCCTCAACGTGAAATCTATGAGCTCGTCCTCGAAGTCCAACTTGCCGTAGTTGAAACCATTCGTCCTGGAAATTCGATCGGTGAACCCAACAGAAAGGCAATCGATTTACTTACAGATGGGATGCTGACACTTGGACTGTTAGACGGAAAAAAGAAAACAGCTCTAGCGGAAAAGACATACTCGCAATTCTTCATGCACCAGGTTGGGCATATGCTTGGTCTTGATGTCCACGATGTGAATAATCTCTGGAACAGCCAAGGGTTGAAAAAATTTGCACCGGGCATGATTATAACTGTCGAACCTGGTATCTATGTCTATGAAAACGCCGAAAAAGTCCCTGAAAAGTATCTAGGCCTTGGTGTAAGGATTGAGGATGCCATATTAGTCACCGAATCGGGAGCTGAGATTTTGACAGCAGGAGCCCCCAAGGAAATCGATGAGATTGAAGCATTCATGCGCGATGGAAGAGATAATAGCATTCGATGTGGAGGGAGTTGAATTGACAAACTTGCTGAACCCTTGTTGCCATGACCTCTAAACCCAATCTAATAGATCCCAATTCTCTTATTCTCTAAAAAGAACACCAGACCTAGAACCCAGAAGCAGCTAGACGGACGCACTTCCAGAACAATCCACGTGTCACGTTCATATCAATACACTTATCCGTCGAGAGCATACACTGGCGAATCCCCACCAGACTCTGTACCAGCCAATGTTTGCACTGCTAACTTATAATACATCGAATCACGATCTCCCATTGATGATATACGTGCAAGACGAGTGTCAGCAATGGATAAAAAAAACGCCTAAACGGCTATTGTTAATACTAAAGAAAAGCTCGGGCACCGAATGTCTACTCAAGTAATAAGCCGCCTATGACACTCCGGAAACCGAGAAAGCACTCCACAGAGCCGTCGAAAAGAATCGAAACTGTTGTTCGAGTTCGTCAACTACGACCAGACTTAGATTCCAATCTAGCAGAACCCATCTAGAATTTACAAATGCCTGACATAATGATTGACCCAAAGATAAGAATGGTAAATCATCCTTTATATTCCTGTTGATGAAATTAGAAGAAAGATGGTATCATACATGACTTCGCACATCTTAATCTAATTGACAACCCAACGAAGAACATAACACTATTTTGCAAGAAGCCGGAACCTCGAGCAATGCGGGTGTCGACAATTATGGATATGGGCTAATCGCCAAGATATTCGCATAAACTCACGTATTCACGTTTTAGTAAGGAGTGTTAAATGCCAGAAATGGAAAAGATTCGAATCGGTCATAGTCCTGATTCGGACGATGCCTTTATGTTTTATGCTCTCGCGAAGGGGCTAATCCCAACCGATGATATCCAAGTGCTTCACGTCATCGAGGACATTGAGAGCTTAAACCGTCGGGCGCTAAGCGCCGAACTCGAAGTTACCGCAATTTCTGTCCATACATACGCTTACGTCGCAGATAATTACGCTCTCACATCGTGTGGAGCAAGTATCGGTGACAAGTATGGTCCGGTGGTCGTTTCAAAAGAACCAATGAATAACACGAATCTCGCCGGCAAAAAGGTTGCAATCCCAGGAAAACTCACCACCGCGTACCTTACACTGAATCTCTTTCAACCCGATATACACGTCGAAGCTGTACCCTTTGACAAAATTCTGGACTACGTTCAAGACGGTAAAGCAGACGCCGGCTTAATTATTCACGAAGGGCAATTGACGTACGCGCGCATGGGACTGCACAAAGTCGTTGACCTCGGAGAATGGTGGTATGACGAAACAGGATTACCACTCCCACTCGGTGCCAATGCTATTCGACGAGATCTGGGACAAGATAGGATTCGCCAGATTACAAGACTGCTCAAACAAAGCATTCAGTATGCCTTAGACCATCGTGAAAAAGGACTTGCACACGCAATGACATATGCACGAGACATGGAAACAGAGCTTGCTGATCGATTTGTAGCTATGTACGTAAACGAATATACCCTCGACTATGGCGACGCGGGTAGAAATGGAGTTCGAGAGCTACTTCGTCGTGGCTATAAGTCTGGCCTTATACCTCATCCGGTAGAACCTGAGTTTGTGAACATCTGACAAACGAATCAGAAGAGCCGTCGTAAATCGTTTCAATTCAAATAACGCTGTAGCTTCGAACCGGGGGCTCTCGTGCAACCGTTTCAGACAGCGGGGAAACTCTAATCGACACTTTGCACGCGCACTTCTTTTTGTGGAGACCAGCATTCTACCGCAGTTGATATATCGTCGGGTCCGGAAGGTTTGCCTCCGCAAACCCTTTCATCCTCAGAAGACAACTATCACACGCACCACATGCCCTGGCTTTATCATCCGGATCGTAGCAACTGAGAGTCTGCCCATAGTCAATTCCAAGTTCCGTACCCCTCTTGACAATCTCTGCCTTAGTCATTGAAATCAGCGGTGTTTGGATTTTGAGCGGCACCGTCCCTTCCACCCCTGTTTTTGTTGCAAGGCTCGCCATCCGTTCATACGCCCGAATATATTCTGGTCTGCAATCCGGGTACCCACTGTAATCCAGTGCGTTAACACCGATAAAGATTGCCTCCGCCCGCAGAGTCTCAGCCCAAGCAAGCGCAAAGGATAGGAAAATTGTATTACGCGCAGGGACATATGTTACGGGTATCGTCGTACCCATTTCCTCATCCGAGCGATTCTTAGGCACTTCGATATCATCGGTTAGGGCCGAGTTCCCAAAGGATTGGAGATCAATGTCGACAACAGAATATCCACTCACTCCGATCTTCTCGGCAATCTGTCTAGCTCTCTCGAGTTCCAGCGCATGCCGCTGACCATATCGAAAACTCATTACATATACATCGTAATCTTGAGACTTGGCGATTGCAAGCGTGGTCGTCGAGTCAACGCCTCCACTCAAAAGAACAATTGCCTTCTTTCCCACCCTAATTCCCTCCTTGTTAGCGTACATATAGGACACTCCTAAGGCCGTTGTGATTCCCACAGAGAAGATTACAAATTCCGCTCCACCATGCTAGTTTATCTTCAGAAAAGGAAATTGTCAACCGTTTAAGTCACAACACAGGGGCTCCTGAAAGGTAGTTCACGTAGCCAATTGGTTCTGTCGCTATCGAACCAACTGGCTACAAGGAAACTCCCAGCAAGGAAGACAGTAATAGTCTCTAGTTTGAACTCCTTTGATGAACCTTTCACATCGCGCTTCAAACAGCTCATGTAACCATACCGACGCGTCTGTTCGGATCTCTGTGAAGTCGGAAAATATGTTTCGCCCTACCCATCTGCACTTGAAATGCCTACGCTAATTGCCATTCGAATTGACGACACGGAAACGTTATGGTACCATATTCAGTGTTTGAGTTGGGTAGATGATCGCGTTTCGAGCAATCGAAATGAGGAAAGTCCGGACTCCACAGGGCGGGATGCTGGATAACACCCAGGAGCGGCGACGCTATGGAAAGTGCAACAGAAAGAAGACTACAACGCTCTTTGCGTTGTAAAGGTGAAACGGTGCGGTAAAAGCGCACCAGTCCCGGTGGTGACACCGCGAGCTTGGCAAACCCCATCTGGAGCAAGGCTAAATAGGAGGACATCTAGGTTCGCCCGCCTCGTTCTCGGGTAAAGCTGCTTGAGGTCGGTGGTAACACCGATCCCAGATGAATGACCATCCCCCCGATGCGCGAAAGCAACTCGGGGTACAGAATCCGGCTTATTCCCAACTCAAGCGCTTTTTATCGTCGAAATCAACAATGTTGCTGCCATCTGATTCGAGACAGGCTATGGAGAACTTTCCTAAGTGTTGAAGCGTCTGTATCTCCTGTCTGTTAGAAAAGCTTTCACGTCGATTGATGGTTCGAGTTGTGTCACATATCACATGGACACGGAATCACACGCGACTAGTAGATTTTCCATCTACTCATCCTCACTTACAGAGTCTCATGAGAGATTACTGGAAACCAAGCAATTTGGGACGGCTGTCGACATTCCTGAAGCCCCACTTATCGCAGAGTCTATTTCGTCCAACAAATCCATAACTGCCTGTTCAATGACTGTACTTGTCGACAGTGCGAAGTAAACGCGTATCTACAGTATCTCTCGCCAAACATAACACCATCCTGCTCAAGCTTGAACTCGGATGTAAACATCGGAGTCCAAGGCATAAAGGCTCTGTATCCCAGTTTTACTAGAGAAAACCGAAAATTCGTTTTACGCGATAACACATCATCTCCGTTCTCATACTCATGAGCATTTCAAAACTCTTTGGGCCTAGAATAAGCCTCTCGAACATCTATACCAATAAAACTAACTCGTCGGCTACCAGTGAACGCTAAGAAATTGCATCACAACAACTTGTCAACTGAGTTGAAAATTTCCAAACAGCGTTCGCTACATTAACCAAGGAAACTTGAGAGCTAACAACTCAGGCGTGAAGAATATAGTCAGAATTGGACACAAGACACAACAAAAGACATGGACCGAAGAAGTCTAAACAGTATTAAAGTCTTTCCCTAATATGAAACACTACAATCGGACTCACAAGTGGAAAATACTTGGCACCAAAACGATTGCTTAGCCTTCAGCATCATAGAATCAGAAATAATCAACCTTTGGATGCTCTTTAAAGACTCTTTAACGACTATAAGTACAGCAAATCCCCCATTGCGTGTCACTGAAGAACAGTCTCTGCTATTTGGTTGACAACCCCAACCATATTTGGTATTCTTTAGGCTGTTACAGACATAATCTTCATTGTATGTTGACGACGCTGCGAGGCAAAAAGCCTCGGACTTCCAGGGAGGCTTATATTGAATAATTTCGAGTTTTATGAACCCACCACAATCGAAGAGGCATCGGCCTTACTGACTCAATACCACGGCAACGCCGAACTTTTGGGCGGGGGTACAGACTTGATTATCAGCATGAAGGATCGGAAGCTAACACCAAAGCACGTAATTAGCCTGGGCCAAGTGCCAGGCATAGAAGGCATAACGCATGACGAAGACAAAGGGTTATGGATCGGAGCTATGACAAGGCTAAGCACGATTGAACGCTCTTCAATCGTGCGGGAACGCTATACTGCTCTTGCAGAAGGCGCAGAAGAGGTAGGATCTATCCAGATACGCAACCTCGCTACAGTTGGTGGAAATATTGCTCACGGATCCCCGGCAGCCGATACTGCCGCCGCATTGTTAGTGCTAAATGCAAAAGTTAATATTTCAAATGGCAACGATGGACGGGAGGTGTCGATTGCAGATTTCTTCCTTGGCCCTGGCCAAACTGTGTTACAAGCGGGCGAGATTCTAACAGGTTTTTCCATGCCACCCAGTTGCAAGAATTTTGGTTCACAATATCTCAAACACAAGATACGGCAAGTAATGGATCTCGCTTTCGTCGGCGTGGCAACAGCCGTGAACCTGAAAAACGGGACTGTAGCAAATACCAAAATTGCTCTTGCAGCTGTAGCCCCGACGCCAATTCGGGCGACTAACGCCGAGGCAATAATTACAGGACATTCCATTAGTAACGAAATACTGGGACAGGCAGCAGGAGCCGCAGCGGCACAATCGAGCCCTATATCAGACCTACGATGTTCGGCGAATCACCGCAGGGAGATAGTAACTGCCTTAACCAAGGAAACAGTGTTAGCTGCTGTGACAAGAGCCCAAGCCAAATAAAGGAATCATCGAAATATGAAGAAACAACCAATGAGTTTAACAGTAAACGGGGATTTGTACGAACTGTTTGTTGAACCGCGTAAAACCTTATTGGCAGTCATCCGCGACATGATAGGTTTAACAGGAACGAAGGAAGGCTGTAGTACTGGTGATTGTGGCGCTTGCACAGTGATTCTTGACGGCAGACCGATTACATCTTGCATGATGCTCGCCGTCAGTGCGAAGGATAGATCGATTACCACAATCGAGGGAATCGCTAGCCCAGACCGTTTACATCCCGTTCAAGAAGCTTTTCTGCAAAAGGGAGGATATCAGTGCGGTTTCTGCACTCCGGGGTTTATCATGGCTGCTAAAGCACTGCTTGATGAAAATCCAAATCTTCCAGAAACCGAGATCCGGCACGCACTTGGTGGCAACATCTGTCGGTGCACCGGATATACGAAAATCATCGAGGCAGTCATGAGCGCCGCGAAAATAATGCGCCCAGCTGCCAAATCACAGCACAAAAGAAGGGATTCCAATGGCTAAGACCCATCGAGGACACGGCTTACGTGGCGAATATCATAGTGGCCGAGGCACTTGTCCTGTTTGTAATAGGACTGGCGTAAAGATTCTGTATAATCGCGAGATTGGCGAAAAGACCATCAATACCTGCAAGCGGTGTAACGTCGCTTTGGGCCGTGGCAAATTACAGGATGTCGTTGCAAACCTGTCATAATCAAACACAATTCATGAAATTGACGCGGAAAATGGCCATTCTTGTCACAAAAAAAGACATATGAGTACGATGATGAAACTAGATTGATGGCTAATCGGTTTTCATTAGGCCGTGTAGACTTATGCCTCAGCCAGCGCGTAAGCTATAGACCAATCAAGCTTCAGAAGCTGCCCTAGATCACTTGTCTAGAAAGGAAGCGTTTCAATGCCAGAACATGTAGTTGTTGGAAAACGAGTGCCAAGAGTAGATGCCCTAGAAAAAGTAACAGGTACAGCAAAATATGGTGCAGATATTAACTTTCCTGGAATGCTCCACGCCAAAATCTTCCGTAGCACGGAAGTTCATGCGAAGATTCTCAGCATTGATACGAGTGAAGCTGAGAAGTTACCCGGTGTCCAGGCGATTATCACACAAAATGATGTCTCGACTGGCCGCACGGTCTTCGCAAAAGAAAAAGTACTGTATCTTGGTGAACCACTGGGCGCAGTCGCTGCAATTGATCCTGACATTGCTGAAGAAGCGGCCGCGCTCGTCAAGGTCAAGTATGAAGCGCTGCCAGTTGTACAGGATGTAATGGAAGCAATTAAGCCAGATGCCCCTCATCTACTTAGTGAAAGAACCAAAGATGGGCCAAATCGTCGCACAATCGTCAAACGACTGAGAACGCTGTCAAAACAGACAGAACAAGACAATAGTACTGAGATCGACAACTTGAATAAGGAACTATCAGGGCTCGACGACGAGATCTATTACAATATCGCGGGTGAAGCCCATGAAGCAGCGGGTGACGTCGAACAGGGATTCGAAGAATCCGATGTTGTCGTTGAAAATACGTATACTGTTCCACGCGTCCATCAGGTATATATGGAACCACACGTATCTGTTGCTAATGCTGAACCTTCCGGTAAGTTGACTGTTTGGGCCAGCAGCCAAGGACATTTTGCAATTCGTTCTGGTATCGCTGGTTTACTTGGAATTCCTCTCAGTGACATTAATGTCATTGGGGTTACTATGGGTGGAGGTTTCGGGGGACGTTTCAACATCCAAATGACCCACGTGCCAGCCGTCATGCTTTCCCAAAAAACAGGGCGCCCAGTTAAAGTACAACTGAACCGAGAAGAGGAGTTTCTTGATGGCCGCCCAGCAACTGGTTGCATCATTAGGCTTAAAACAGGCGCAATGAACGATGGAACAATTGTTGCACGTAAGGCACTTGCGTTCTGGGATTGTGGCGCAGTTGCTGGTGGTCCGATTGCCAACACTATCCGTATCCGTGGTGTCTACAAATTCCCGCACCTTCAGATGGACGCTTACTCAGTACACACCAACAAATCTGGAACAACATCGTATCGCGCACCGGGCGCGCCTCAGTCAATTTTTGCAGCCGAATCTCAACTCGATGAGATTGCTCGTCAGATTGGAATGGACCCCGTGGAACTTCGCATGAAAAACATGCGAGAAGAAGGCGATCAGGTCCCTGCAGGCGCCACAGAACCCATAGTTGGCTATAAAGAAACCCTTCAAGCGGCCGCAGATGCGGTAGACTGGCCAAATAGAAAGAAGGGCTCCAATCAAGGTTGGGGCGTTGCCGTCGGTGATTGGACTAATGGTTGTGGCCCGGGGGCAGTATATGTTTCTGTCCATGAAGACGGCAGCATCCGTGTCTTTCATGGTTCTATGGATATCACTGGATCAGACACAGCAATGGCCCAAATCGTAGCTGAGGTTCTAACCGTTCCTTTCGAGCAGGTTGCTATCACCTGTGGTGACACCAATTCTGCGCCTTATAACACCGGATCGGGTGGAAGCGTTGTCACCTTTACAATGGGAAACACAGCTAAGTTGGCCGCTGAAGACGCCCGACAACGTCTCCTAGAGCTCGCTGCGCAACGGTTGAACACGGAAATCGACAACCTAAAACTCAGAGATGGCGAGATTTCGCTATCCATCACAGATTCACCTAAATCACTCTCCCTTGGTGAACTAGCGGCATACAGTTTGAGCACAACCGGTGGACCGGTTGTTGGAAAAGGTTCATTATCAGGAAAACTAAGTGCACCAGCTATTGCGGTCCAAATTGCCAAGGTCGAGGTCAATCCAGAAACTGGAAATACCAAAGTCCTCAAGATGGTTGCCTCACAAGACGTCGGGTTTGCAATTAATCCAATATCCGTCGAAGGACAAATCGAAGGCGGGGTCGTTCAGGGATACGCCTGGTCGATGATGGAAGAAATGCAGTATGACGAGAATGGAAACATGAACCCGGGTTTTGTGGATTACCGGGTTCCGACATCAGCCGACATACCGACGATTGAGACTGTCATCGTGGAAGTACCTGCCCCTAATGGTCCTTACGGTGCAAAGGGCGTGGGTGAGCCTTCACTCACACCAACACTGGCTACTTTTGCAAACGCAGTTACTGACGCGACTGGTGTCCAGATTACGGACCTACCGATTAAACCTGAAAAGATCGTGAAAGGTTTAAAGAAAAAGGGCAAGAAAAGCAAATAACTCGGATTCTCCGAAGATTCTGTCGAGCAGCTGGCCAACAGAATCTTCGGAGGGGCTCACCAAGTCATCTGCTGTTTCTATACCCAATCTCCACTCAACGGGTGCCGGTCCAATTGCACACCCCTTCCTTGTTACCATATGATATCGAACGCGTTGCGGCTGATACAAACCAGTGTATTTCAGAGATGCATTGGTACTGTTCCATGACAAGGAGCTAAGGAGATAATTTCTCGTTGAAACAACACAGTGAAGCTCATGTTTGACAATATCAAAAATTCTCACGGTGAACAGCTCGATTACAGCTTCCACAAGGTTGAGGGAGATAGAAAGAACATTGTCATTCTGGGACACGGCGTTACAGGAGATAAAGATCGCCCGCTCATCGCCGCATTAGCCCAAAATCTGACAGACTGCGGTATTCCGGCATTACGTTTTTCTTTCTCTGGAAATGGTAATTCTGGAGGAAGGTTCACCGAATCAACGATTTCCAAAGAGGTTGCAGACCTCGGAGCCGTACTCGATGCCTTGAACGATTGCGTGATTTGCTATGTTGGGCATAGTATGGGTAGTACGGTAGGATTGTTACGAGCCAGTCAAGATGACCGAATCAAGATTTTGGTTTCTCTTGCTGGCATAGTTCACACGCAAATCTTCGCTGAAACTGAATTCGGCGATGTAACACCAGGAGCAGGTTTGATGTGGAATGAACCGGACTGTCCCTTATCACGAGCATACATGGACGACATGTCCCGAATCAAGACAGTTCTTAATAAGACTTCAAAGATCTCGATACCTTGGCTTTTTGTCCATGGGACTGAAGATGATGTTGTACCGATTAAGGACTCACGCGAAATCTTCAACAAGGCGAATAACCCGAAAGAACTGATTGAGATTCAGAACGCAGACCACGTTTTCAGTGAGAAATCTACCAACGTGATGGTGACTCAGGTTGTAAGTTGGATCAATACCCAATTCAATCGGCTGAATTAGTAAGGCACATGTGTCCACTCTGTTACTCGAAAGCGCCCCGGCATTTTACAACGATTGATAACAAACAATACTGGAGATGTGACCTCTGTTGCCTGACCTTTCTATCGCCCAAGCATCATTTAGATGACACCGCCGAAATTGCGCGATACCACCTCCACCAAAACGATCCAGCCGACTCTCGTTACCGAAAGTTTTTGAGCCGCTTGTCCAATCACCTCGTACCGAGGTTGTCTCACAACGCAGAGGGGCTTGATTACGGGTCTGGCCCGGGACCAACGCTCTCTGTAATGCTCGAAGAACTGGATTTCCGGATGAACATCTACGATCCTTTCTTCGCGCCACAAATCGATGTGCTCGAACGCACGTATGACTTCATTACATGCACCGAAACCGTCGAGCACTTTTATCAACCAGGTGCGGAATTTCAGAAGTTCGATGGGTTGCTCCGAAGAACCGGTTGGCTCGCAGTAATGACTGAAATATTAGGTAATGACGCGGATTTCGCCACTTGGTGGTATCACCGTGAACCCACGCACGTGTGTTTCTACAAGCGAGAAACAATGGTCTGGATTGCCACACAATATACGTGGAAAGTAGAACACCCCCGCAAGAATGTAACCTTGTTTTACAAGCCCGAAAAATCCATGGCACCCCTATAGCGGACCGCGATTATCTCTTTCAAAATGAATCGCACACCATCAGTTATGACATTTTGTTTGCACCGGTCCAGAAAAGGGACAAGACATTCTCCTCGAAACACGCGGTAGGGCTAGAGTCTCGCGCCACGAAGTGCAATACCCATACTCTGGATTTCTGTGACTTTGATAGTCAGATCATGGCAAAAGCTATTCGAACGAACCCCGCGACGTGTTAGAAAAACCAAACGTTGAGCTAGTCTCCTATGGCTCGACTGCGACAACATTACATGCCCAGCAGCCGACCGTGATGCCATATGAATCGGCAACTGGATTGAAAACGGCGAAATACTTGATTCACATGCTGTCCGCGTTATCGCAGATTACATACAGCCCTCGAACGAATCAATGGAGATTAGCGTTGGCGGATTCCGAAACTTGGAAAAACAGGCCGAGGCAAACTATGTGCGCCTCATGACCGAAAACTGGTTAGTCCTTCTTTCAACTCCAGAAAATATGTTCACTCTACTGGGAACATTGGATGGACAAGTGGGACTCTGTCTCGATTTCGTGAACTGGAATAGGAAAACGAGACACAAGGATCTTACCAAGGCTTCCTCCAGTTTCAAGTCATGCCACACCAAGGCACATTTTACCACATCGCGTGCAATCGACACAGCGAATGACGTGCGATGTCTCAATCTTGCACAGGATCCCGGTTTTTCTGGGCCTCACCGACGGCAATCTAGAACGGTGCAGACAACAGAGAGTGGAAGAGACCCGTCCTCGAAAAAGAGATTGTCGAACCATATCCTATCGATTAGGAGGAGAACCCAATGCCACGAATCAAACAATCCGCTACGGGATGGAGTTTCATTCAGGAAGATTTGACGGCGGAGAACTTCATTAGAAGTGCGGCCGAAATCGGATTCGCCGCAGTTGAAATGGTAGACCAGAAATACTGGCCGCTCGCGTGGGACTTGGGACTCAAGATCTCAGCACTTATTGGTCACCAGTCTTTGACCGACGGACTCAACAAGCGCGAGAACCATAATCGCATTGAGAACGAAATCCTTTTGAATATTGACCTCGCGGCAGCAAACGATATCCCTGTGGTTCTCACTTTCTCCGGTAACCAACATGAAGGTTTGTCCTATAATGAAGGAATCGAGGTTACTGCTGCTGGGTTAAGCCGCGTGTCAAAAGCAGCAGAAGAAAAAAACATTACACTCTGCCTCGAACTACTCAATACAAAGGTCGATCACCCCGGATACCAGGGTAATTCCACGGCCTGGGGTGTAGCGGTCTGTAAACATGTAAACTCTCCACGAGTCAAGCTGCTTTATGACATCTACCACATGCAAATTATGGAGGGTGACATCATCCGTACCATCCAGGAAAATATCGAGCATATCGGACATTTCCATACAGCGGGAAACCCAGGCAGAAATAATCTGGATGCGCAACAAGAAATTTACTATCCACCAATTATATCGGCCATCGTAAAAACTGGTTACGACCAGTATATCGCACACGAGTTCATTCCCAAATCCAATCCGATTGAAGGACTAAGGCAGGCATTTCATCTTTGCAATGTATAGCACAGTATAGCCCAAATCCTACGAAATAGACTCAGGTTCCTCGCTTAGGAGGCTCGACACAATCCAGACTAAAACGGGACATGAAGCGCTAGAGTAACGTAGAACTATGACGCTAAATTTTATTGAGTTCAGCAACGGTAATCCGATCTAATCCTCTGACTTGAAGCACACATTAGCAGAAACCTTCAACAGAACACCAAACCGGGGGATGTTTTGATTGCGCCCAGCTTCCACCGTATGAGATAATAACTTTGATTAAAATGGTTGTCAGAAATGAGTTCCCACACAAATTGAGATTCAAACGACTATTGAACTCGTATTCAAAACATTTATTCCAAAACTTGTACAAATCCTTTCCATTAAATTATTTTCGGCGCTATCGAACAAGAAAAAATCGGGACTCTCGTTTCTAGATGCGCAAAAACTGGAGGAGTTGCAACATGTCAGAATCAAGGCACTCTCTTTTTAACTCGCTTCAATCCTTTGAAATCGGGGGAAAGCAAATCTTTTATTACTCACTTCCTGTCCTCGAAGAGCAAGGAATCGGTCTGATTTCCAAATTGCCCGTCAGCATTAGAATCATGCTTGAATCGCTATTGAGAAACTACGACAATCTCCAGGTGACAGAGGAAGACATTGTTAACCTGGCGACATGGGACGCAAACAGTCCAAAAGCCGCGGAACTGCCATTTAAACCAGCGCGTGTAGTCGCGCAAGATTTCACGGGTGTGCCCTTGGTCGTCGATCTTGCGTCAATGCGTGCCGCGGCACAAGAACTCGGTCAAGACCCGAGGTTAATCGAGCCACTGGTTCCTGTCGACCTCGTCATCGATCACTCGGTTCAGGTCGATGCATACGGAATCGGAAACGCATTCCAGGTCAACACCCAACGCGAGTTTGAACGCAACAAAGAGCGCTATGAATTTCTAAAGTGGGGCCAGCAAGCCTTCGAAAAGTTCAAAATTGTGCCGCCTACAATCGGCATCGTACATCAAGTTAATCTAGAATACTTGGCGCAATGCGTCATGACCGATCAGACACACGGGATTACAGTTGCTTATCCTGACACACTGGTTGGAACTGATTCGCACACAACAATGATTAATGGTCTAGGCATCGTGGGCTGGGGCGTTGGTGGCATTGAGGCTGAAGCCGCCATGTTGGGACAAGCTGTTTATATCCTAACGCCCGAGGTGCTCGGTGTTCACATGACCGGTGCACTAGAGTCTGGCGTGACAGCAACAGATCTCGTTCTGACAATCACTCAACGCCTTCGTGAAAAGCATGTCGTTGGAAAATTCGTAGAGTTTTTCGGTGAGGGTGTAAAAACACTCTCACTCCCAGACCGTGCAACCATCTCGAATATGTGCCCCGAATATGGAGCAACTATCGGATTTTTTCCACCTGACAATGAAGCAATGCGTTACTTAAGACTTACTGGAAGGGACGAAGTACAGATCCAACTAATCGAGGCTTATCTCAAACATCAAAGACTATTTGGACTTCCGAAGCTTGGAGATATCGAATACTCCGACGTTCTGGAGATAGACCTGAACATCATTGAGCCAAGCATCGCCGGACCCAAAAGGCCACAAGATAGAATTGAACTGTCGAACGCAAAGAACGCGTTCACAGACCTCCTGACAACACCACTCACTGCAGGTGGTTTCGGGTTAACGAAGGAAAAAATCGAGGCCGATGGCAGAAAGAAATCCGAACATCATAATATAACCCACGGCTCAGTCGTCATCTCCGCCATCACAAGCTGCACAAACACCAGCAATCCATCCGTAATGATTGGCGCAGGACTACTCGCCAAGAAAGCCGTAGAAAAGGGGCTAACAGTTCCTGATTCTGTTAAAACTAGCCTCGCCCCCGGTTCGCGGGTTGTAACCGAGTATCTGCGCAAGGCCGGCCTACTTAACCACCTAGAAACACTCGGGTTTGGATTGGTCGGATATGGCTGTACCACCTGTATTGGTAACAGCGGACCACTCAACCAAGTCACACAAGAAGCAATTGACAAACTCAACCTCGTCACGGCCAGCGTTCTGAGTGGCAATCGAAATTTTGAAGCACGAGTCCATCCCGATGTTAAAGCCAACTTTTTAATGTCACCACCGCTTGTTATCGCCTATGGCCTTGCTGGACGCATCGACATTGATCTTACGCGTGAGCCACTGGGTTGTGATAGAAATGGCAAACCAGTCTACCTCAGAGACATTTGGCCATCACAGGATGAAATCTCTGATGTAATCAACCAATCGTTGGATGTAAGAACCTTTAAAGAAACTTACGAACAAATTGACAACCAGAGTCCGGAATGGAACGAATTGGAAGGTACAACAGGTTTGCTTTATCCGTGGAACACCGCGAGCACCTACGTTCAGAAGCCCCCATTCTTTGAAAATTTCAGATCGGAACCACACCAAATTACTGACATCAAGGGTGCGCGAATTCTTGGAATCTTCGGCGATTCGGTTACGACCGATCATATATCACCAGCCGGAGCAATTGCCTCTGATAGCCCAGCAGGACGATACTTAACTGATCTTGGTGTAGACAATCGAGATTTCAATACCTACGGGGCACGTCGCGGAAACGATCGCATCATGGCACGTGGAACGTTTGCCAACAATCGGGTAAAAAACCTCATGTTACCCGGCATCGAAGGCGGATTTACAATTCAGTATCCGGAAAACAAGCAGACCACCATCTATGAAGCAGCAATGCACTACCTCGAGGACGGCATCCCAACGGTCATCTTCGCCGGAAAAGAATACGGTATGGGAAGTTCGCGGGATTGGGCCGCAAAGGGACCCAAACTTCAGGGTGTTAAAGCGGTCATTGTCGAGAGTTTTGAACGCATCCACCGGAGCAACTTGATCGGCATGGGAATTTTACCGCTACAGTTTAAGGAAGGTGAAAACGCACAATCTCTAAATATAGATGGCACTGAAGTTATCAGCCTTACGGGTCTAACAGAGAATCTCCGACCAGGACAGATGCTAAAGATGGAGTCCGTTTCCACATCTGGAGAGACACATGAAACAGAACTCATCGTCCGGATCGATGCCCCCATTGAGATTGAGTATTACAAGCACGGTGGCATTCTGGATTACGTTATCCGGAACTTAATGCGAAACACATAAAGCGTGATTGGCTGAAACGGCGTTCGTCCAATCCACATCCTCAATGCTTTCTAAGCTCATCATCGCAGTATCAACCAATGGGTTTCAGAGAGCATAATTTAGGAGAAACCCATCGAGATCGACTCATTGCATTTGCTGTGGCAAACACTGTCGCATCAATTTCGGAAATGCGTCACTCGTTGTAGAACGCATCAACATAATTCCCATCTTCCTGACATTTGCATCGAGAATCACACCACGATTCACAAATCCGTCACAGGCACTTTGGTACATTAGATTGTAATGGATTTGCATCACATCAAATCCACCAGTGGCGATAATGCGTTCCACACCCCGAGAGGGTCCCCATCAGCCGAAAATCCGATGAAGCGAATCTTTCTCCGAGATTCGGAAACATCGTTAAATGCTCCTGGCTGGGATTGACAACATAGATTCCTGGCATGATGCAATAGGTTTCTTGAAGCAGGAAACCACGTGTTTTTTCGATAAAACGGGGGCCAGTGAGATTCCGCGTATCATTGTGTCAGCAGCTCAGGTTTTTCACATTGTAGGGCTCAAGGCACATGAAACTACCCAGCACGTTGTCCCACTCGCAGGGTCCGGTTGCTGGGCTTGATACTGTTTTCTCCAAGTAGAGCTTCAACCTCGGCAACAAGATCGGGCTCATAAGCGACATTATAGCGGGAACTACATTGTGCTATAATTTCTCCGTATTTCGAGTTGACGAGCCGTAACATCAGATCATGTTCCCCACGATGTTGGAGGCAGACCTCCCTCAGTGCTCCAATTTTCTCTTGATCTATAGTATCGGCTTGCGGAATCGTCACTTCAACGGTTGATGTCAATCGATCTATGACTTGACTAATTGGCAAAATTTCGGCCGCTTGGATTTGACGAACATCCTCTACTATTTCGCCTTCATCAGCGTTGTTCTGCTGCCGACTCTGTCCTACAGTACCACGTATCCACACAACACTACCATCCTCAATCGCATTTTGAGATGTCCTGTAGGCTTCTGGGAAAACAACCACATCAATAACACCTTCAAGATCTTCAACGATTAGAATCGCCATAGACTCGCCACTTTTCTTGGTTTTGGTAAGGCGAAGTGAGGATATTAAACCTACAATATAGACCTCTGTTCCATTAGGAGTTTCAGAAAGGGTTGGTGCACACGCCGTTGTATAATATTTGAGGATATCATCGTATGCTTCCAACGGGTGTCCAGAAAGATAAAAACCAAGTTGTTCCTTTTCGTTTTTAAGCAATTCATCATGTGACCATTGTGGTGTCACGTTAAGCACAGCTTGACTAGTAGGTGTTTCTTGATCCACTGCACCAAAAAGGTTCATTTGCCCCTTCTCGCGATCCGCCTGGGCACTCTGCGCTATCTTCATCACATGCTCGAGATTTGCCAAGAGCTCCGCCCGGTGTCCTTCCAAAGCATCGAACGCACCCGCCATTACTAGACTTTCAATTACCCGCTTATTCACAGACTTCGCGTCAACTCGCTCACAGAAATCCTGGAGCGATGTGAATGAGCCGTCCTTTTCACGAGATTCAACTATTGTCTTAATTGCACCTTCGCTGACATTCTTAACTGCGGCCAGCCCAAACCGAATGTCCTCGCCATCAGTTGTAAAGTCCCAGCCACTGCCGTTTACGTCGGGAGGAAGTACATCCATCTTTATTTTGAGAAATTCTGATAGATTTTGACATTCAGCTATATACCTCATGACCTTGTCGCTGTGTGCTGCTTCGCCACTCATCATCGCGGCCATGAATTCACGCGGATAGTGGGCTTTCAGATAAGCTGTCTGATAAGACAGAATTGCGTATGCAACGGTGTGTGAACGGTTAAAAGCATATCGGCCAAACGGCTCGAGATAGTCGAAAATCTCTTCGGATGTTTCCGTTTCAATTCCATTTTTTTCCGCACCTTTAATGAATTTCTGACGCTGCATCTTGAGCACATCCATTTTCTTTTTTCCCATCGCATCGCGGAGAATATCAGCTTCGCCTAGCGTGAATCCGCACATGTCACGGGCAATCTGCATGACTTGCTCTTGGTAAATGCATACGCCGTAGGTATTCTTCAGCGCATTTTCCAACGTTGGATGAAGATACGCCACTTTTTCAAGCTCAAGTTTTCGCCGAATAAAGCTGTCCATCATCCCGCTATCAATAGGTCCAGGTCGGTACAAGGCAGGAATAGGTATAAAATCTTCAAATTTGTTGGGCTTAATCTGCATGATAACTCGGCGCATTCCAGGTGAGGTTTCGAGTTGGAAGAGCCCACCAACCAAACCGTGGCTAACAAGTTGGAATGTCTCCGTATCATCAAGTGGAATATCGTCAAGTGTTAGTTCAACACCATGTCTTTCACGAATGCGCGCCAGACAATCATAGACCTCGCTCAAGGTTCTCAAACCGAGGAAATCGAATTTCACCATTCCCACATCCTCAAGCATCTTGAGATCGAATTGCGTAGCGATTCTGTCATTCTTGTCCTTGAAAAGAGGCACGTAATCAGTAAGAGGGCCATTTGCCAGTACAACTCCACACGCATGGATGGAGACATGTCGCTTCATACCCTCAATAGATTTGGCAATATCCATCAGTTCGCGATTTTCTGAGTCTTCAGCGACTTCTCGAAGTTGTGGAACCTCGTCCAAGGATTCATCAAGCGTAACGCCGGGAATAGTTGGAATTAGTTGCGTGACACGTCTCACATCTGACACTGGCACATCGAGTGCACGACCGACATCCGTCACGGCCGCCTTCGCTGCGAAGGTGCTGAATGTTGCCACTTGCCCAACACACTCTGCACCATACTTCTCTGTCAAATAATCAATGACAACCTTTCGGTGTTCGTCGCCAAAATCGATGTCAATATCGGGCATGCTTATTCGTTCAAGATTGAGAAACCGTTCGAAAAGACAATCATATTTTATCGGGTCAAAGGTAGTCACACCCAGTCCAAACAGAACTAGACTTCCACCCGCCGAGCCACGCGCGTTAAGCGGAAATCCTTGCTTGCGAGCGAAATTAACATAATCCCATACGATTAAAAGGTAACCAGCGTACCCTGTCTTCCGTATGATATCAAGCTCATACTCGAATCGATCTTTCAGATTCGTAGAGATCTCCCCATATTTTTCCTGAAGCCCCTCCGCGCACCGCTTTGCGAGATATGAATCAGCCGTAAAACCTTCGGGGACTTCATATTTCGGCATGATGTGTTCCCCGTAATCGAGCTCAAGATGACACCGATTGGCAATTTCAAGCGTGTTCGCAATCGCTTCGGGCGGGAAACCCGCGAGCGCTTCATGCATTTCATCAACATCCTTGAAGTAAAACTGGTTCAGGAACCGCATGCGATCTGATTCGCTGAGAGTTCTCTTCATCTGGATACACAATAACACATCATGCATCTTGTGGTCATCTTTGTGCAGATAATGACAGTCATTCGTCCCCACGACCGGTACGTTATGCTCTTGGGCCAGTTGCATCATCACTTTGTAAGCGCGTTCTTCTTCCGGAATGCCGTGGTTCTGAACCTCGACAAAGAGATTGTCCGGTCCCATTATTTCTTGGAGTAACCGGAAGTTTTTCACTGCTTTCTCTCGTTGATTGGCTACCAGAAGCGCAGGAACATAACCCTGGACACATCCTGTTAGCGCAATAATACCCTCGTGGTGTTCTCTTAAGATTTCCATGTCAATGCGAGGCTTTGAATAGAAACCTTCCAGATAACCTAATGATACGAGTTTCATTAGGTTTCTGTATCCGGTGGCATCCTCTGAGAGCAGGGTTAGATGATATGGATTACCTTGCTCTCTACCACGCCTACGTCGACTTTCAGGAGCAACATAGACCTCACAACCAACAATGGGATTGACACCTTTGTCCTTTGCCTTCCTATAAAAATCCCAAGCGCCGAACATGTTTCCATGATCTGTCAGCGCTACAGCAGGCACGCTCTGCTCACATGCCCAGGCAATCATGCTCTCAATTCGACACGCTCCATCAAGTAGGCTATATTCACTGTGATTATGCAGATGGACAAACTCGGATTTTGCCATGCTTTTCAACCTCGATGTTATCGGAATCTCTTAGAAGATGAAAAAATTTGCGAACGCCTGTGAACACTTCCAGCGGATGTTCTCCAAGAATCATAACCTGCGGGGGGGGCTCTGCGGACGGGGTTTTAACGTACTGACGGGGCCTATTATACCATTCAATCACCGCGAAGTCCACAGAAGTTTGTGCCCAATACCACTATCAAGATTTTAGCTTGACATGGTTAGGATAAGACATCTATAATCTCACAATTGGTCCCTCAATGGCAACAGCAGGATTATACGGATGAAGAAGCGTACCTTGACGATATTGTTCCTAACGATGTTCTTTATTATGCTTGGTTTCGGAATTATCATTCCACACCTTGCATATTATGCCGATAGCCTAGGCGCTAGCCCTACACAAATCGGCGGGCTATTAGCCAGCTACTCGGCAATGCAGCTAGTATTCGCACCTATGTGGGGTCGACTATCCGATCGACAAGGGCGAAAACCGTTCATTTTGATTGGCCTGGTTGGAAACGCCGCTGCGCTGATGCTTTTTGGTTTTTCGAACACGTTGGCATGGATTTTCATTGCGCGAGCCTTATCAGGAGCGTGGTCGGCAGCAGTCCTGCCAACTGTGATTGCTTATGTAGCGGATGTTACGAGCAAGGAAGAACGCGGCAGGGGAATGGGTTTGATGGGCGCGGCAATGGGCCTCGGATTCATCTTCGGACCTGCCATCGGAACGCTCATGAGCCAGCATGATACGCCATTCTTTATCGCAGGCGCACTGTCACTTGCAACCTCTATTTTCGCTCTAATCTTCTTACCAGAATCACTCAAGTCTGAAAACCGTCTCGACAAACAGGAACGCCGCATTTTTCCATGGGAAATATTAACTCGAAGGACGTTCAACAATCGATTAACACCATTGTTTCTGGTCGCGTTTTTCTCGACGTTCGCATTTGCAGGGCTAGAGACAACTTTTCCGCTTTTCATCGCAGATCGGTGGCAATATGGAGCCAAAGATCTCGGCCAAATGTTTTTCATCATGGGTACAGTTGTCGCTCTTGTTCAAGGAAGTGTGCTAGGAAGACTAATCAACAGATATGGAGAATTCAAACTGACCTTCCTCGGGTTGATAATGACGTGTGCAGGGTTGACGTTGTTGCCTTCCTCAGACTCCCTTGTTTCCCTAACTGTTAATTTAACGGTTACCGCAATGGGGACCCAGATAATTCGTCCAACCAATTCCTCATGGATCTCGAAGAAAACAAAAATCGGTCACGGGACTACAATTGGCATAATGGATTCTTTCCTTAGTCTTGGACGTGTGTTAGGCCCACCTTTCGCAGGTAAACTGTACAGTCCCGCAACATTTCAAATGCCTTATTTGATTTCCGCGGGCATCTTAATTGTTGCATCAGTCTTTCTTTTTTTTCCGTTACGACGCATCGACCGCGAGAACATCGCTTAACGTTCTATTACAGATAAAATCTCTCCACATAGCTCACTCGAGCAAAGGTAATTTGTGATTCACTCGCCGTGTATTGTACTTCAGTCGATAATGTTTATGCACACGATCGTTAGGATAACTCTCCCCTTCGGGGTACGGATACGTTGTCATGCCGTGAAAAGGCAGCGGATCAATCGTCTGGGAAAAGAGGGTATTTATGTCTCCATCCTTGTCCCAACCATCACTGAAGAGAATAAAATCCCTCACCCACCCATTTTCCAGCGGCGGCAGTTCATCCGCCGCAAACTTGACGGTCATCTCATCGCCTGCGTTCATAATGACATACATATCATCAACGCTTTGTAACAGTTGCGTGACATCTCCGTATCGCGTGTAGTCGCCCTGAAGATCACGCCACCGTCCCTCTGTAGACACTTTTTCATAATCGAACAAGTGCGGAGCATGCGGTCCAGGACGGTACATTTCAGAGAAACCACGATAGTGAAGATGTGCCGAGTTAGCAGACATCTCTGTCACTCGACTTGGCACATCTTCCTGACCCCCAATCGTGAAAAAGGCAGCATCCCAGTAGATTTGCATGTCTGTCGAAATCCTCACCCACCGGTCATCAGAAAGAAATTTTCCTGTTAGGTCAACTACAATGGTCTTATTCTTTCCTGCTGGTAGTCCGAGTAACTCAATCACTGTTTTCCACTCTCCGTTCACGTCTCGCACCTGCAAATACGGGAAGCTTGGGTTAATCAAGGGATTCTGCGAGAGTGAAACATTGATGCTCGTATCTGAGGGAAAAATCCAGCCGGTAAGGAAAAGACGCAGCGTCTCATCGTTAGGCACAGCGCCAAGATTGAGAACAATGGAATGGGGAGTGACAATACCCTGATATTCTCCTGGATCATGTTCAATCGCATAACGATAATCGAAGGAGTTGAGCGCCTCAGAAATATCGTTTCCATCGTGGTCGAAGGCGCTATCCAGATGATAAGTTTCCCGCGCTTTAAAAATCGTAAACTCAGGAAAAGGTGGTGGGCTATATTTTTCATCAACGAAAATCTCTGTTCCATCCGGATGGTCCACGGCAATCAGATTTACTTTGTCGAAATACGCCGTCTCCCAGAGTTCTTCTGTGATTTGTATCGAATAAAACCCCTCTTTTGGCACCATACCGTTGGGGATTTTCACGTAATCAACAGTTTGATCGGGCGCAATAGATCCCATTGACGTAATCATTCCAAGAGGACTACGCCACAGAAGGTCTGTTACAAAACGATATTTCTCGCCATCGTGGATGTAAAGAAACGGGCAAGAACCTTTCAAAATCTGTTTTTCGACAATTCGCTGATTTACCTTGGGATTTGTTACATTCTGCGGCACGCCGTTAGTCCAGACCACCCGTAACACATCTGCCCGACCAGCTGCTCCCAATCCAAAATGCGAGGTGGCTTCGGTCACGTATTTGGTTTGATAAAGGTCACGGGCCTTCACCTCAATCTTAGAGCCGATGCCGTCAATATTGACCTTGTTATTACCGCTAGTAACGGACTCAAGGCGCACCTGTAGCCAATCGTTCTGATTTCCACCTTCATTTCGTAACGCAACCACTTGACCGAGGCTATCAACCACAAAGAGATCAAGGTCTCCATCGCCGTCGTAATCACCGACTGCACCATCAATCCCGCTAGTAAGGGTGTCTGGAAAGAGATTTGAGACATCAGTGAATTTTCCTGTCCCGTCGTTCCGAAACAGAAGAATTTCCCGTGCCCCCTCGCGATTAATCGAGTTCTGTCGTTCACCGAGTATCCATAAATCGAGAAATCCATCGTTGTCATAATCAAGAAAATGAGCATCCCGGCCGCTAAGCCAACCTGTTACCGCCATTTCAACGTCAGAACGGTTATCAACGACGAATTTTCCATGACCGAGGTTGCGATAGAGTTGGTGCGGCGTTTCTATTTGACCCGAGGTCGTGAGACATAGGTCGACTGCACCATCATTATCATAATCGCCAAGAGCGACCGCCGTGTACGAAACATCTTGTGATATGCCTGTCATGGCACTTGATGCCCGAAGCCTACCCTGACGGAGGTTGTCGTAGAGAGTGCAACCCGTCGCAGGATTAACGACAAAGAGATCAATATCACCATCATCGTCAAAGTCTGCGAAATCGGCGTCAATACCACCCGAAGGCGCAGCTGGAATAAATGTTTGATGTGTCACCTCGGTGAACGTGCTATCGCCGTTGTTTCGGTGAACTTCGATTTCATTGTCTGTCACTGAGAACTTGTCAAGATCGCCATCATGGTCATAATCAAGGAATAACAGCTTTGTACCAATCCACTTAGAAGACAATCGAGATCGCAAATTCCCATCGATCGTTTCAATCAACTCCTCCCGCTTCTTGAACAAAACAAACAAATCTTGGTCACGGTCTTTGTCGATATCTGCAAAAGCAGCGGCATGTCCAAATAGCCCTTTCCCAAAAAATGCAGAAACAGACCGAGGCTCACTGTAATCACTCGACGAAAATGGTCTGCCTGAAACCCAGACGGGGGGCTCAAAAAGCGTGTAAATCTCTAATTTGCTATCGTCATCAATATCTGCCAAAAGGACCCTTTTTGGTTTTCCAATCACTGGCATATTAGCGAAAACATCTTTGGTAACATCAATAAATTCAACTTTAATGGGGGGACTCCGTTTGGCTTTTACACGAGATTTAAAACCAGGGCTAAACATCTCGATTGGATGTCCCAGAATGTCTGTCACAAGCTCGCTAATTCCTTGCTGGTACCGGGGGCTAATTTTCTGCACATTCTCAAAAATCCGAATGAACCGCGCCGAGCCCTCGAGATCTCCCAGGTCGAGCAGATTAATTCCTTGTGTAAGGTACTTCAATATGTCTTCATCATCATCCCAAAATAGGGCTCTCAGTTCTACACACATTTCCTTCGCAGCTTGGACCTCCTGGAGTTGCACGAGTGCTTGCACCAACTTGAGCCGAACCACGATGTTGGTAGGCGCTTGATGCCGAAGAACCTCTAGATGCATGGCGGCCTTCTGCGTCGCATTCAGGTTATTCCGCTGACGAAGATAGTGGCGTACCAGATTGTATCGTAATTTCACATCATCGGAAGCGAGTCTCACAGCCTCGTTCATTTCGTCTATGGCATTCTCTAATTGCCCCGCCCACTGATAGATCTCCGATAATATGAAATGCAGCTGGCTTTGGTTTGGTTGAACCGTTAATCCACGCTTGGCCCATACTTCGGCCTCTTCACCATTCTTGAGACGTAGATGCGAGACAGCGAGATTGCCATAACCGATTGCCTCATCAGGAATCAATCTTACAAGTGTCTCAAACTCTGGGATCGCTTTGTTGGGCTGTGATTCTTCGAGATAAGCTAACCCCAGATTTTGATGGTGAATCGCTTTCGCAATGACTTCCGACAAACTGCATTCTTCGGCAATTGCAGACGAAAGCTGAAAAGATGTGAGGACACAAAACGTGACGCGCAAAACGTGACGTGTGAAACACGAGTTTCCCCGACGACTGTTCATTACTTCTTTCATTAAAATTATTACCCCAAAAACTAGAAAGATGGATAGGATGAATCTTCTCCTAATACAATACCACGACGTGGGTAAAAACATATCACACCAGCGGCACAAATCAGACAATGCTATTATGTTAATGTCATAACTCGGCGAAAACAGCGCAAGAGATAATCCATCGCCCAGAGCGTGTTTCAATGGCAGAGTTTTTACAAATTGGTTCGGACAATGGAATTGGTCCCTATGGAACCCAAACCCAGGACATGCGACTGGTAACCAGCGAAGAAAAGTCCCGGTCTACATCTACACAAGGTTTTGAGAATCTTGCAGGCCGATTGCTTCTTGACCTACAAACGTGACTATCTTCGCT
>CAYZGU010000019.1:0-9564 GCA_964478165.1 uncultured bacterium
ACTAAAACCAAGCAATCTTTGTACAATGCAAGTGCCCCCTTAACGTTTCTGAACACTGGCTAAACCGACTTTCGCTATGACAAGTATGTTTTAGCCAGTGTGTTTATACCATAGACAACTAGCAACCATGACCTTATTCGACAATTCCTCGAAGGCCAGTAGATATATATTGCATATAGCTGCTGCTGTCACCGGGTGTCGGTGTTAGGTTGACTAGTGGATTCGGAAGGGGACCGGAACCAGTTGGAGGAAACGGACCGCGGCTGAAGAATAGAAACCAGCCCCTTGTGCGTGGCGGATATCCTTCGCTGATTTTCCTGGTCCTAGTATCAACGGGTGTTGCACCTAAGATGTCAGCATATGTGACGATGTCTCGCAACCATTCACCCCTCGCGGCACCGGTATTATCGGTTACAATATTACCCATGTAGATGGCATCTGCAGTAAGGGTTGTTGCATCTGGCGCCACCCAGTAGATTTCGTATAAATGTGACGGGTGACTCCCTGTTAAGTGGACTCTGACTCGTCCGCTGATGTTATTGATTCTTATACTTCCGCGCGCCATCGGATCCCCACCGGAAATAATGCCTAGGGTTGTCATGATTCTCCGGGCAGGACGAATGCCGACTATTGACGTTGCTCTATCGAGATTACGTCTGACAATCGGCGATGGTGCAGCTCCAATGTGATCATCGATGGATTCACTGATAGCGCTCGTTTTAGCAGGTGAAAGTAGAACATCGTTTGCCGGGCTATCGCACCCTTGAAGAGTGAGAAGTGTCAACAATAGTACTGTAAGACTACCAAGTTGTTTAATGGTGTTCGGCAGACTAAACATGATTTTATCTCCTTATTGAAACGGTTTGTTTTGTTGCAAATTAATATCAATAGTTAAGCCTAATCTCCATAGCGCAATAGCTGTGCCAAGAGCAGAAACACCTCTCGAATTGTCGATTTAAACGGCTGTAAACCCTAACAGGCACTTGTTTCTAGCTTAATAATTAATAAGCCCAGTTCCCGATGAATTGCTAATATATTCACAGGGAAAAGTGTGCACAAATTTGAACACAACTATATTTCTGTTCACTTTCCAGGAGATAAACATCAAGACTACCAGACACCCAATAAGTTATATCCTTGTTGGCCAAAAACCCAAAATCCGGCAATAAGCCAACAGAATCCTTCTCGTCTTATTGCCGGCATGCCTTGGTCCGTCATTACTTGCACCCGCGATTTTGCAAAACAAGTCATATGGATAGCGGTCTTAAATCTGTTCCTTTCTTCCCAGTTCTGATTTTTCCACTACTCTAGTCTGACCATGAAGTCACTCACAAAAAAAGACATATCGGTATCAGAGGGCGTGACAAATTCTTTTGGAAAACTAAACGAATCGAATAATAGTTCCCTTCAACAGCCCAACATATCTAACATCGTTTTGCTATGTAAGCACTTCCTTATTCCTGAAAATCTCCTCACTGAACTGAGACATCCTATTCTTAGTTGTCAGCGTGGTTACAAGATGTTATGGTTGCGAATGATATTCTAGAATTTTGGAGGTGTGCCATGATTCTTACGATGAACAAACACTCGTTAGAGTTAAATGGGAGATATCTTGGTCTGCTACGCGCGTCCAATGAATTAGTCAGCGATTCCAATGCGCTACACGAACGAATGAATGAGGACGGATACCTACTTATTCGTGGTTTGCACAACCGTGAAAAAGTTGAGACAGCTCGCCAGTTTCTTCTTGAGAAGCTCGATCAGAACGGACAAATTGACAAATCCTGTACACTTTGGGACGGCGTTGCAACACAAGGAAAACGAGGAGCATTCCTCGGGGGAAATAGGGCAGTAACCCACAATCTAGCTTTTCTGAATGTCGTCGAATCGCCGGAAATTATGAATTTCTGCGAAGCATATTTCGATGCGCCGGTGATTACCTATGATTTCAAATGGCTGCGAGTAATGAGCCCCGGAGGATTTACAGGTGCCCATTACGACATTGTCTATATGGGACGTGGAACAAAGTACGTCCTCACGTGTTGGACACCGCTCGGAGATATTTCCCTTGAAATGGGGCCACTGGCACTTCTTGTTGGTTCCCATCGCTTTGAGATACTCAAAGAAACTTACGCAAAAATGGACGTCGATCGCGATCATGTTACCGGATCGTTCTCGAGTAATCCAATTGAATTGGTAGATCGCTATGGCGGACGCTGGGAAACGAGCTCGTTTGAGATGGGGGATGTTCTCATTTTCGGTATGTACGTAATGCACGGTTCGCTGGATAACACAACCGATCGATTTCGGATTAGCACCGATACGCGCTATCAGCGCGCTGACGAACCAGTTGATGAGCGTTGGATTGGAGAAAATCCCATAGCCCATTATGCTTGGACAAATGGTAAAACGATTCCAATGGAGGAGATTCGGAAGCGTTGGGACGTATGAGAACCCAGAGCTTCCGACGCTTCATGGTCCACAGAATGGGTTGTTACAAGTCCAGTAAAATCTCAAGACCGGCATCGCCTCACTGCTTAAGAACGACACCAAGATTAAGACCACTCCGATGCCTTGAGTCTATGCCAATTAATCTCCCACTAGGAGGAAGCCAAACAACCGTCGCAAACACCGGTTCTGCCGTAAGATAACGGCGGTTCCCACTCTAGAGAGCCATTCTGAGCATATATCTGTATGATGAGGGCGAGAACATAGGTAGTTCGAATAGAAGCCGTGACCAAGCACATATCAGCGCGGTTGAAATCATCTACGCAAGCGCTAGTGGTCCCGTATCATTAGGTATTCGAATATAGCGAGGGCTAGGAAGTGAAGTTCGGAGAAACCGCCGAACGCCAGCGTAAGAACAACTCCAACCGCGAGCCTAGAAACGTCCATCTCCGGACCTCGATCATAAAACCAAGAAATTCAGGACGGTTTGGTTCAGTTTTCTCTTGACATCTATGTAAACTGGCATAGACTATGCCTGGAACGAATTATAGAGCCGCGTATTGCGCCTATTGTTAGAGCAAATTTTATGAAGAGTATGCCTCGAAGCCATTAAGCTTGGGCTAACTGAATTCTACTCAAATCTCTCACCCTGACTGTACGTTCTCCCGCTGGTCATTCTAGTTCAATAACCAACCATGAACTGCAAATCGGTTGAACCATTACTGGTATGTATCCAATCTGTTTAGCAAAACTGTTTGATATTCGTTCTCGTTCACTGCACACAGTTCAAAAACATTGTGGGTAGCATTTTTGTATCGCGCCTCTATAACGTCCGCTGTGGAATGTTCGACTATCAAAGCAATTAGCTTGGCTAACAATCATCTTAGCTTCGTTCGAACTTCCTTTGAAGCACACCAGTTCAAAAGACAATTCAAGATGATACAGCATCCTTGCGAAAGACATCAGGATATCGAAAACACCCAACCGATTGTTAGAAAAAGGGATGTGGTTTGCTTGACAATCCTGTTTCTATTGTTCGCCTTTCGCGTAGTGGCACAGTTGGTACAGAAGTTCTATGCCCTCAGTTTCCTCCCTCCATTTGACAAATGGCAGAGCGGTGCGCTCCCGTACCCAGTACTCATAGCTATCCAGATAATCATCATACTGATTTGTACAAAGCTCCTCGTGCAACTTGCACGAGGCCGAACAACTCCAAAACCGATGGTGAGTGTGATCTATATGGGGTTGGGGGGTGTGTACTTTTCTGTTATGTTATTCCGGCTCTTAGGAGGACTAACATTTGGCTCCGAGCATCATTGGTGGTCGGCCACGATTCCAACAGCCTTTCATTTGGTACTTGCGTCCTTCCTTCTGCTCCTTGGGAGATGCTATCACAGACTAAGGACACGAGATTCGAGGTAAATAGAAATGAGATTAGCACAAGACAAAATCACAAAGACCGTTTCTATGACAGCCTATCCTGCGACCATTGCGTTCTGCTTAATCCTAAAAGGAATTGTCCTGCGCAATTATCCATGGCACGTGAGCACTTACCTCCCGGTTATTCTTGGTGCTTTCCTGGTCACGCTTCTTGAACGAACGTGTCCATACAAGAAGGAATGGCTTCCCAACAGATTAGATGTTGCAAATGATGTTGTATTCATGGCAGTGGTACAGGTGATTCTGCCGAAGCTTCTGTCTTACTTTGTTGCTATCACACTCTTACAATTTCTGAAATCAAGCGGAACAACACTTAGCGGCTACTGGCCGAATGACTTCGCACCATTTCTTCAGGCCGCGCTTATGGTTCTTACTGCTGATTTTTTGAGGTACTGGTTACACAGAGCTAGTCACGAATGGTATCTCTTGTGGCGCCTGCATGCGGTTCACCACTCACCACACAAACTGTATTGGGTGAACGTCGGTCGTTTTCACCCGATGGACAAGGCACTTCAGTTTCTATTTGACGCCTTGCCATTTATTGTCCTTGGAATTTCGGAGGAAGTATTGGGGATATACTTCGTGTTTTATTCCATCAATGGCTTTTTCCAGCATTGCAACATCAACCTTCGGCTGGGGTTCCTAAACTATATTATCAGTGGTCCGGAATTGCATCGTTGGCATCATTCATTCATTATCACGGAATCGAACAGGAACTATGGGAACAATTTGATTGTCTGGGATTTGCTCTTTGGTACCTGGTTCCTGCCCCAAGCTAGGGAGATTGACCGCTTAGGGTTGAAGAACAGGACATATCCTTTGGATTTCGTCAGCCAGATAGGGGCACCTTTTATCAAAGGAATGGATAAAGAACAACCATGATAGACTCGCTGATTAATCAAGTACTAAATATTATCACCTGGATGCGGATGCTCCTTATTAAGCGCTTTCTGTGGAATCCGCTCCTTAGGACAACTAACCACCCGCAACAAATCCAGTCCGAAGTGCTCAAACAAATCCTTCTTAAAAGCAAAGACACCGTTTTCGGAAAGACTCACGGTTTTTCCCATATGAATTCCTACCAAGATTTTTGTGCGGCTGTACCTGTTCAATCGTATGAAGACTTGCGCCCCTATATCGAAAAGCAAGAGGAAGAAAAGACTCCCTACTTATATGCTGAACAACCCGGAATGTATGCACAAACAAGTGGTACAACAGGGAAACCGAAATATATTGCGATTCTTGAAAGTTCAATCTCCCAACACCGAAAAAGTCAACACATCTTTGCGTACGCACAGTATGCTGACATACCAGGAGTCTACAGCGGAAAGATTTTGGCTATTGTCAGCCCTGCTGTAGAAGGTTACTTGGAATCAGGGACCGCATATGGTTCGATGTCAGGGCTTATTTATAAAAGCATGCCGAAATTCGTGCGTTCAAAATATGTCATTCCCCCCGAGTTGTTTGAAGTTGAAGACTATGAGATTAAATACTACTTAATCACGGCATTTGCACTTGCCGAGAAAAACATTACATTAATGGGCACTGCAAATCCCTCGACGATCCTCAAAATCGCGAATGTTCTTGAATATCAGTCAGTCAGCTTGATTCGTGACATCAGGAGGGGTAGCTTTGAGAATCTTAAAACGTTATCCGATGACGTGAGAAAATGCATTAATCACACTTTTACAAAAAACGCTTCCAGGGCAATCGAACTAGAACAAATCCTATCTGAAAAGAAGCAACTAGTCTTATCAGACATATGGCCAAATTTGCGAGCTGTTAGCACGTGGACCGGTGGAAGCTGCGCTGTCCTAATCTCGTCTCTGAAAACACACCTGCTGAAAACCACGCGAATTGTTGAACTCGGATATTTGTCCACCGAATTCCGAGGAAACATCACAATCGACATTCCCAACAACAAGGCTATTCCAACATTGGACACAAATTTCTTTGAGTTTGTGCAAAAAGAAGACTGGGAGAGTGAGAAACCTGCTTTTCTGACCCTGGAACAGATCGAAATAGGGAAGCAATACTACATTTTAGTGACCACCCCAAACGGGCTGTACCGTTACGATATAAATGACATAATTGAAGTCACTGGAAGGCACAACAGAACGCCCACTTTCGCTTTCGTTCAGAAGGGAAAAGGCGTAACGAATATAACGGGAGAAAAGCTCTACGAAACCCAACTTGTCCAAGCGATAGAAGCAGCAAAACAAAAGCATCTCTTAGATATTGATTTCTTCATAATGCTGGCCGATCCGGAGAAACTACAATACAAACTCTATGTTGAACATGAACCCATTGATGCAGGTATATTACTGGGAACTTTAGAACAATATTTGTCCGATCTCAACATTGAGTACGAGACTAAGAGGAAAAGCGGACGGTTAAAACCCTTGCGCTTGAAATTTCTGAAAAGTGGCGCTTCAGCGGCCTATAAACGTCATAGTATCGAAACTGGGCAACGCGAGGGTCAGTTCAAGGTCTTACATCTCCAGTACAAAAAAGATTGCACTTTTGACATTGACGCACATATCCACTAGGGAAACCATGAAGATCTCTCACATTGAGATTCGACAACTTAAGATACCTTTCAATGTAGGATTCACGCATGCATCTGCCTCTCGAAACGAGACGGAAAGTGTTCTGGTTGTGGCGAATTCGCACGGAGGAAATACTGGTTACGGTGAGGGTTGCCCGCGTAGTTATGTCACAGAAGAGAACATTGAATCAGCTACGGCATTTTTCGACAAACACAAGGCATCCATACAAGGCATAGAAGATCTTACAGAGCTTAGACTGTGGACACAAGCGCAAAAGGAAGCTGTAGATGTCAATCCAGCGGCGTGGTGTGCCATCGAATTGGCATTGCTAGATCTTTTAGGAAAAGAGCAAAACCAATCTGTAGAAGAACTCCTTTCCCTACCGCTGATTTCGGGGTCTTTTCATTATACTGCTGTTTTAGGGACCAACCATTATGAAACTTTCAAGAAGCAGTTCGAAAAATATATCAGCATCGGCTTTACCGATTTTAAGGTCAAGATTTGCGGTAAGTTGGATATTGATCTGAGGAATTTAGATCTACTTACCAAGAATGAAAAAAAACACTTGAGAATACGATTGGACGCCAACAATCTTTGGAATACATCAAATGAAGCAATTGAATATCTGCATCGGCTAGATGCGGAGTTCTTTGCAATAGAGGAACCCATAAAGACAAATCAATATGAATCACTCCGCGCGGTAAGCCAATCAACAGGTAGTAAAATTGTCCTGGACGAGAGCTTTCTTAGGCGCGAACAATTTGAGCATATTGTAGAAACACCAGAGACCTGGATAATCAATGTCCGCGTCTCTAAAATGGGCGGTCTCTTGCGTTCTTTGGAGATTATTCAAGAGGCAATGCGGTTGAAACTACCCATAATAATAGGCGCTCAGGTTGGCGAAACCAGTATTCTCACCAGATCGGCCCTCACAATTGCGAATGCTTATCGTAACGTTCTACTGGCGCAAGAGGGTGCTTTCGGTACATACCTACTCGAGAAGGACATTGTGGAGACACCTCTTGTCTTTGCTACGGGGGGGGTTCTCTCTAAATATTCCCTGGTTCCCAAACAAGGCTTCGGATTGAAATGTGTGCTCTAAAATTTCAGAACCGTTATGCGTGGCTTCAACGAACCTTCCAGAATCTTCAATGTGCTACGGGCTCCCGGAAGTTAACCCTGGTCGGATTGCTGGTATTTCTTCTAGGAGTCACAGGGTGCGCACCCTTACTTGACTATGTAAGCAACCGTTTCTTCCTGCCAGTCGAAGGAATCCGAAAGCAAGAGCACGCGGTCTCGACATCACGAGGTGTGGGATTTAGAACGATGGACGGCATTGAGCTAAGGGCTGACATACATCGTCCAAAGGGACTGGAAAAAACGCCAACGATCCTAATACGCATTCCATTTACCCGAACACTTGCCAATAGGCTTCGTGCCGATTCAATCGCGCGTTATTGGGCCAGCCGAGGTTACACCGTAGTGATTCAGGGAACTCGCGGCCGATACGAATCAGATGGTACATTCTATCCGCTTATTCATGAACACGCCGATGGCATCGAAACGCTCCACTGGTTGGCAAAACAATCCTGGTATGATGGAAGATTAGCTATGTGGGGTGCATCGGCATTTGGACATACACAATGGGCTATTGCCGACCAGTCTCGTCCCGGTCCAGATGCCTTATTCGTGCAAATTGCGAGTACGAATTTCCGAGAAATGTTCTTTCCCGGCAATGCTTTTTCTTTGGAAAGTGCTTTGTATTGGGCAATGAATAGTCGACCGGATCGCAACCACAAAGTAAACATGGGAGACCTAGAAAAAGGGGTTTGGGGTTTTCCTGTTATTGAGGCTGATGACCGCGCCTTCACAAATTCAACGTTTTTCAATGACTGGTTGATTAATCAAGATGACGACGCTTATTGGACAGTCGTTGATGGCACAAATCGGACGCATACATTGCAAGCCTCAATGCTTCTTATGGCGGGCTGGTTTGACCCTTTTCTTCCATCCCAGCTTAAGGATTTTGTAAATATAGTCAATCACGCAGAACCAGATGTGGCAGAAGAAGTTCGCCTTATCATAGGACCGTGGGGACATGCTAGAGCAATAACAATGCCGAATGGACATAAGCCGATGCCATTCCGCTTCAAATCTCTCGCTCCTACCATTCCATGGTTCGATTCATGCTTAGGTATGACTGATGTCCCTTTGAGTATGCCCCGAGTACAGATCTTCGTAATGGGAATAAATGAGTGGCGTTCTGAAAATGAATGGCCACTTGCACGCACAGAATATACTAACTTTTACCTGCACAGCGGTGGATCCGCGAACTCTCCGCTAGGCAATGGAGTTTTGGACAAAAGAGAACCGAAGACGGTAGAAATCCCAGATACGTATTGCTACGATCCACAAAACCCTGTTCCTACCACGGGAGGGGCCATGCTTGGACCACGTTCCGGTATTCAACCACAAAATCAAACTGAATTGCGCCCTGATGTTCTTGTTTATACAACTGCTCCTCTATCTGAAGCCACCGAAGTGACTGGACCGGTGCACGTCATACTTTATGTATCTACCGATGTGTCATCTACGGATTTTACTGCGAAACTAGTGGACGTATATCCTGACGGACAAGCTTATAATCTCTGCGATGGCATTCTGCGTCGTGATTATCAACAAGGCCAACTTCCTGAGAAGATTAAGATTGAACTATGGGCTACAAGCAATGTATTTCGGGCAGGACACAGAATACGGATGGAGATTTCAAGCAGCAATTTCCCAAGATACGATCGAAATCCCAATACGGGGGAATTCATTCCGACAGCAACCAGAACAGTTTCTGCAAACCAAACGATATTCCACTCTGCTGAGCATCCTTCCCGATTAATCTTGCCCATTATCCCGGCGGCGGATTCGAATTAGAATGTGTGGCCTGAGAGTTCGGAACTGCTATGCGTTGCTTTAACAGACTTCAAGCTACCTTATAGCCTAAGAAGGCAGAACTTCCTCTATGGATCAAGAAGCCACTTGAACCATTATGACGGAAGAAACATGGTCGAAAGGAAATTATGAAACCTATACAAGAAGAGAAAGTCTGGCGTGTTCTACATCGGTTGGAATCAGA
>CAYZGU010000020.1:0-95952 GCA_964478165.1 uncultured bacterium
TTGTTTCTTTTTTTTTTTTTTTTTTGTTTTCTTTTTTTGTTTTGCCTCCTCTTTTTTTTTTTTGTTTTCTCCCCCCCCGCCTCATGGTAACATTCTTGAATAGTGAGTAAAGTTAGAATGTTACCGGTGAGACGTGCAATGGTACTCATGGCCGCGTCTCGTTTTCGCACTGATTAGGGAAAGACTCATGGCGTCGCAGATTGCAACCAATTGTTTACTCTGTTCTTAGTGCTTCAACGGGGGAGAGTTGTGCTGCGCGAATGGCTGGATAAAGTCCAAAAAACACACCAATTGCCGCTGAAACAGTTACTGAGATAATCATCCATTGCGTGGAAATGATAGCGGGCCACTCAGGTACAATTTTGACAATGCTGACCGCGATATGTGCCATTCCGTGTCCGGCAAATAGACCTAGTCCGATACCAAGTAGTCCGCCAATACTGCACATCAGTGTTGCTTCCGCCAGGAATTGAAACATGATGTCGGTTCGTTTAGCACCGAGGGCTTTTCGCAGGCCAATCTCTCTGGTACGCTCAGTGACTGATACGATCATCATGTTCATTATGCCGATACCGCCAACCAATAGTGAAAATCCAGCGATGATACCAAGCGTAGTTTTGATAATCGTGCTGATTTTCTCTAGTTGTTCCATGCCTTCTTTTAACACCCAGACATTGAAGAAATTGTCTCGGTTGTGGTGTCGTTTCCGTATCACTGATTTTACCTCTTCGGTTGCTTTGTCAAGTAGTTCTGCCGTTTTAGCGTGCACAGAGAGCATTGTAACGCGGTCGTTTCCTGAAAATCTTTGCTGTACTGTTGTGAGCGGCAAAAATATGATATTGTCCAAATTCCAACCGAATCGTAGGCTTCTTCCACGTGGCATCATCGTACCGACTACTATAAAACGTTCCGTGCTCCTGTCTTGTCTGTTTTTCCCCCAGCGGCCATGACTTCCGGATCCAAGTCCAATCTTAATCTCTTTGCCGATGGGATCTTGATCTGGGAAAAGCTCGGCTACGACTTGGTCTCCAAGAACACAGACTTTCTTTTTGCTCTCGACATCTGCATCTGAAATGAAGCGCCCTTCTTTCACGTTCCAACTCATTGATTGAGAGAATGACGCGTTGACACCGTTGTATCCTACGCGCGTTTCTTTTCCGTCTTTGGCTTGCACTAGCACACCACGCCATTGCGGAATTCTAGGGACCACCAATTTAACAGAAGGACATTCTGCTTCAATGGCCAGGGCATCTTCATAGTGAAAGTATTCACTGCTTCGATTCGGTACCCAGCGTTCCCCCTTCCGAATGTGTGAGCTGCGATATAATGTGAATTGGTTGACACCACCGAGTTTTTCCGCGTCCCGAAGCACAATCAGTTTGGCGCCGTCTCCAATCGCTATCATTGCAAGTACCGAAGCGACACCAATGATGATGCCAAGCATGGTCAGTAGCGATCGCATTTTGTTAATCCGAATTGCTGCCAGCCCAGCCGAAAAACCTTCTCCCAATCTCATTTTTTTGTCTCCTGACGTGCCAGACCACCTTCAATTCCGAAAATACTCGGGAGTTTTGGACGAGTCATGGCAAAATTGGTTTACTCAAAGAGGCAATCAAAGAGGCAATCAAAAAGTTGTCTACTTGTCCGCATGTGTTGAAGGAGTAACTACAACAAGTGGTTGAGAATCTGCCAACAATAATGGTATAATCCACTTGTCAGCTGCTAGCAGCTGACAAGTGGATTATACCATTATTGCTTGTCTCTGGTGGCTGACAGATTGGGCCATTGTTGTTTGACGGTTTTTTTTTAACAGACAAAAGGATTCTGGATTCAAATCAGGCTGGACAGCTGCGTTGTGCTCGGGTATAAAATCGTTTTGTTTTGCGTGTTGCTGTTCTTTCAAGTCTCTTGACTGCAAATGAAATATCTACTCGGCGTAGCTTATCACCGATTTTGTCTGGGCCTGTTTTGGATTGGTGTTAGGCTGTTGTTTTGCCGCGCCTACATCTTCCGTACACTGCTTCTGAGTTAGGTTGCAACCTAAAGAATCAGTGTGTTATTTGTTTTGTCACCTCGGTATTCGAACGACCTCGATGCCGTAAAAGAGAATCCATGTGGATTAAGGTTTCACAATCGTGGATTGAAACGTGATGAAAGCTTTCTACGCTAATCTTGAAGTTTCGTCTATCGGCGAAATTCCAGTGTTTGTCAGAAAATGGGGAATCGGTGCAAAGGTCCTTCTTGTTCACGGCTGGATGAATTCGAGTCTGAGATGGTACCGTCTGGTGCCTTTTCTGGCTAGACATTATGAAGTGTGGGCGTTCGACCTTCCCGGTTTTGGTCAAACTGCGCCGGTGTCGAGATGTCATACAACGTTGCAGACTTATTCAGCAATTCTTGCGAAGTTGATAGATGAGATTTCGGATGGGAAGGTGCTCCATGGTCTTGTCGGGCATTCAATGGGTGCGATATTGTCGCTACTTCTGCTGAAACGTCCGGATTTCCCGGTAAACTGCATCATAGCCTCAGGTGCGCCCATAACTGGTGTTTCCTATTTAAGGCCTTTAGTGAATCGATCCAGGATTGTTACTATGTGTTTGAGCATGTTTCAAGTGTGGATGCAATTGGACGCTAAGTGTAAGAACTCGTGTTCTCGACACTCAGGCGATGGGGCTAAAGTCGGTTTTGAGAATCGGCGCCAGGTTCACGTCCCTACGGCTGGCGTTCTATTGAAACAGGTCTGCAATTGTAATCTATTTAGCGACTTGCAGCCGTTCCTGAGTAGAGTGACCCCAAATATACTGATTGCGCGTGGAGAGAAGGATCCCTTTAGTTCGCGTGAAGACTCAGTTCGCCTTGCACAGCGACTTGGTGGTGGATTCCATGACTTTCTGGGTAGTCGCCATTCTCCGCTTATTGAAGCCCCTGGGGATTCTTATCCGATTCTTCGCGAAGTTTTGGAGCAATCTAACTGATTGCTCCCTACCTCATTGTTGTGTTTGTTCATAATCCACGGGTGAAGATGGCCAATTCTGGTTGGACTGGGTATGCGTTTGGGCCATGGCATCCTGAAAGGGTTGTTCTTTGTCGCGGTTTTCGGGTTGTTGGCGAACAAGGATGAATGAAGATGAACAGGAACGAGGTTCAATCTCTGCGACTGTGACTTTCCCAATGATTATCCTATTGAACCCCTCCGACTATCAATTCGGAGTATGTTTCTCATCACGCCATCGATGCTCGCTAGTATCTTTGAAATTATGTTTCTATTGTCACGGATAAGACGAATTCTGCGTCCGATGACTGAACGCGCGTTTGAGAATGTGGCTTTCTTTAATAGAGACGCATATAGGCTAGAGAAAAGAAGATGGTAGCTTGCGATTTAACGTGCTCATACTTGATATCTTGAATAAGCGTCTTAATACTGTGCGAAGAATCTCCCGATTGTTTGTTCGGTGTTTGTGCTATACAAGGGACTTAATGGCTTATGAACGTTTCAACGGCTCGGGCGTATTTTCAAGAGCGAGCAACCATCGTCGAAGTTGTAAATAGGAACTAGTTCTTGACCTGCCTGATTCAGGGTTTGCCGATGAAGTAGAATGGTGTGATTTTGGCGGCTCCGGATGTTGGTGCGAGGAAAATGTCTTGTTCAATGTATTCTATGTGACTAGAATGGGTGGCTAAGGAATTCTGAGTTCACTATGCTAGTGCATAGCGTTGTGCAATTTTATTTCTAATATCAAGCACCGACGTGTGCCATGTAGATAAAGCCAAGTTGCCAAGCCTATAAATGCCAATGTTAACTTTTTGGTAATCCCTTCCACAACGAAGTTTGATTAGCGGGAAACAAACTGTTGAAATCGACCGTGTCAAGAATTAATCCACACTTTCATGGGAGGCTAACAGAAGAATGGACACGAAAACGTATCGAGTTTTCGCTTGGATGTTAAGCCTGTTATTCTCTTATGTTGCTCATTTTCCAGCTTTCTCTGAAGCTCTTCCCCGATTCATCGACATTACGAGAGAATGCGGAATTGATTTTGTCCACAACAGTGGGAAGTTCGGGAAGAAGTACCTCCCTGAAACAATGGGAGCGGGTTGTGCTTTCATAGACTTTGATAGCGATGGCTGGCAGGATATTCTGTTGCTCAACGGTCGGGACTGGGTTGGCCATCCGACTGGACGGCGACAAACCATGGGGCTGTACCGAAATAGGCATGACGGAACATTCGTTGACGTGACGCAGTCGGCAGGTCTCATGATATCAGTATACGGGATGGGAGTGGCTGTTGCAGACTACGATAACGATGGGAATGATGATTTCTATATTAGCTCCTTAGACAATGACCGCTTGTTTCAAAACCAAGGGGACGGAACCTTTGTAGATGTGACGGAGAGGTCCGGAATCCATAATCCGGGTTTCGGAGCAAGTTGCGCTTGGTTCGATTACAATAAAGATGGTAATCTAGACCTGTATGTTACAAATTACGTGGAGTGGACGATGGGAACCGACCTGTTTTGCACTCTGGATGGTACAAATAAGTCTTATTGCACGCCAGAATCCTATAAAGGACAATCTAGCCGATTGTTCAGAAACCGTGGCAACGGCACTTTTGTTGATGTATCACGGATTGCCCGTATCGAAGATCCTACAAGTAAGTCCCTCGGTGTGTGCATCTTCGATTACAATGATGATGGTTGGCCCGATATATTTGAGGCAAATGATACACAACCCAACAAACTCTATCAGAATAATGGCGATGGCACGTTTTTCGAAACTGGAATGATCTCCGGAATCGCATATGACGAAAGGGGCGTTGCGACCGGAGCCATGGGAATTGATGCAGGAGACTACGATCTAAGCGGAAAAGAAAGCTTGGTGATTGGGAATTTTTCAAATGAGATGATTAATCTTTATCACAATGAGGGAGATTTTTTTATTGATGATGCCCCTGTTTCCCATATCGGGAGTACGAGCTTGCTCACGCTCACGTTTGGCTGTTTCTTCTTTGATTTCGATCTGGACGGAATGCTCGATATATTTGCCGCCAATGGGCATGTTGAAAATGAGATTAATGCGGTACAAAGTGAGGTAACTTATGCACAACTGCCTCACTTGTTCCGAAACATTGGTGGGGCAAAGTTCGAAGACGTTGCGGAGAGGGTTGGTTCAGATTTTGCGAAGCCCATCGTTGGACGAGGTGCTGCATACGGCGATATTGATAACGATGGCGACTGGGATCTTCTAATTTCGACATCTAACGGTCGCCCGTATCTTTTTCGTAATGACGGGGGCAATAAAAACCATTGGATTAAACTGAAGTTGATTGGAGATCAGAGTAATCGAAACGGAATTGGCGCAAAGGTTACTCTAACATCAAGCTCTGGAAAGCAGATCCAAACAATTAAGAGCGGGTGCAGTTACTGTTCTCAGAGCGAGCTTTCAGTAATCTTCGGCGTTGGGATTGATACGGAGATCGAATCGATTGAGGTTAATTGGCCGGCTGGAACGCTTAATCGATTGGTTGATGTGCGTCCGAATCAGTTAATTTACGTTAACGAAGGCAAGGAGCGTGACAATCAGTAAATGTGCCAATAAATCATATCCACGAGCAGATCAATTCTGTCTTGTCAATACAGCTGAACAAGGTCGAATTTCTGTGTTCCCGGAAAGTGTTAGCAATCTTGATTGTGACGTTGAGGGCATTGCTGGATTGTGCGGTTCTTCGCACGGGACGGCCAAGGCTAGCCCTGCCTCTTGGCCGTCCCGTGCGAGGCATCGCACATGTGGAAGTTGACATGCAGAACGATGTTGTGACTGAGGCAGGTCGATTATGAGAAGATCAGACTGCGATCCGGGGGTGCTATTCTAGACTGAAATGTTTTGACTATCATTGTTTAGTTTCCTGAGAATCTTCATCGATGACCTCGTAATCAGCGTCGATGACTTCACCTTCTGGTTCTCTTTCACTATCTGTGGCTGGGGACTCAGCTGTTGTTGAACCGCTACCAGGGGCGTTCCCGCTGGATTCAGCCTCCTGTTGCTCTGAAGCCGTCTGTTGGTACAGTTCGGCCGAAACTTCATGCCATATTTGAGTCAGTGATTCAGTTGCCGATTTGATTTCTTCATGGTTCTCACCATTTAACGCTTCTTTGACTCGCTCAACCGCGGCCTCGACCTTGCTCTTTGTCTCGGCGTCCACCTTGTCGCTGAACTCATTCAAGCTTTTTTCAGTTTCGTAGACGAGAGAATCACCCTGGTGGCGAACTTCAAATTCTTCGCGCTTACGCTGGTCTTCGTCGGCATGTGCTTCGGCATCCTTGACCATTTGCTCGACTTCTGTTTCTGAGAGGCCAGAGGAGGCAGTAATTGTGATATTCTGTTCCTTGCCCGTGGCAGTGTCCTTTGCCGATACTTTGAGAATACCGTTCGCATCAATATCGAATGAGACCTCAATCTGTGGCATACCACGTGCTGCTGGCGGGATGCCGTCTAGGCGAAAACGACCAATTGTCTTGTTGTAAACCGATTGTTCGCGTTCACCCTGTAAGACGTGAACGTCCACCGATGTTTGACTGTCCTCCGCCGTAGTAAATATCTGCGATTTTTTTGTCGGAACGGTTGTATTTCGTTCGATTAGTTTTGTAGACATGCCACCCAGTGTTTCTATACCCAGTGACAGTGGTGTTACGTCAAGGAGTAAAATGTCCTTGACTTCCGAGTCGCCGGAGAGGATTCCACCCTGAATAGCGGCACCGACTGCAACCACTTCGTCCGGGTTTACACCCTTATGCGGCTCTCTCTCGAAGAGTTGCTGTACTGCTTCTTGGACTTTTGGCATTCGAGTCTGTCCACCAACGAGAATTACTTCATCAATGTCTTGAGGGGATAGATTTGCATCGGCCAGTGCCTTTCGACACGGTTCAAGAGTTCGGCTGACAAGCTCGTCCGTGAGTTGTTCGAGTTTTGCACGTGCGAGAGGCATGTTCAAGTGCTTTGGTCCACTCGCATCGGCCGTGATGAATGGCAAGTTTACGTCTGTTTGTAATGCCGTTGACAGTTCACACTTTGCTTTCTCGGCCCCTTCTTTGAGACGCTGAAGCGCCATTGTGTCTTTGCGTAGGTCAATTCCCTGCTCCCGCTTAAACTCATCGGCAAGCCAGTCAATAATCTGCTGGTCGAAGTCATCTCCACCAAGATGTGTATCACCGTTCGTACTCTTCACTTCAAAAACACCGTCGCCGATCTCTAGAATGGAGATGTCGAAAGTTCCACCGCCTAGGTCATATACTGCGATTTTGAGATCTTTTTTGTTTTCTAACCCGTATGCCAACGATGCAGCTGTTGGCTCATTAATGATGCGAAGGACTTCTAGTCCGGCAATTTTGCCGGCATCTTTCGTTGCTTGCCGCTGTGAGTCGTTAAAATACGCAGGCACGGTGACGACGGCCTGGGTAACTTTCTCGCCGAGATAAGCCTCTGCCGTTTCTCTCATCTTTTGGAGTGTCATTGCGGAAATCTCCGGGGGCGAGTATGTCTTTTCCTCAATCTTTACCGCCACATCACCATCTTTGTCGGCAACTACCTCATAGGGAACACGCTTGAGTTCTTCGGCTACCTCAGCATGCTTCCGTCCCATGAACCTCTTAATCGAGAATACAGTATTCGTTGGATTGGTAATAGCTTGACGTTTGGCTACTTGGCCGACTAGCCTTTCTGCGTCTTTTGTGAACGCGACAATCGAAGGTGTTGTTCGTGCGCCTTCAGCATTCTCGATTACTTTGGGGTCACCGCTTTCCAAAATTGCAACGCATGAGTTGGTTGTTCCTAAATCAATCCCAATGACTTTACTCATATGATATTTCCTCCATTCACTAACTTTAGCTTATTTGACGATTCGAATCCATCGGTAAAATATTGATCTCTTAATCTGGACGGCGTGGGGCCGTCCTTGCGAACCTGTCGCCGAATGCTGTTTAAAATCCAAGGCGCGTTCAACGAATTGCAGGAATTGGCGCAAATCTATAGGTTTGGGAATAAATGTGAATGCTCCTGCTTCAAACACATCCAATTTCACGTTCTTCGAGGTGTTCGCGCTCATGATGATTACAAAGACACCCGGCTCTCGCTGTTTTATATGCTGCAGTAGTTCCAAGCCTGTCGTATCTGGCAGATCATAATCCAAAATTGCAAGATCTAGTGGGTTGTCTTGTAGAATTTTCAGTGCATCGTATCCACAGGAGGCCGAAAACGTTTCGTAGTTGGCCCGATTTAACACCTCACCTAGTACCTCTAATGAGGCGGTATCATCGTCAACAATAAGAATACGATGTGTTTGCCCAACCATTGTACGGTTTTCCCTTCCCCACTAGCTTGATCAGAGTTCGGCCCAACAACATCAATGGGTGTTGTGAAACGCTGCAAGACTTGTGCCAGGGTTGTGAGCGTGTGTCACAGTTCTAAGACACAGATATCCGTAAGTTTCTCTAGCCTAGTATTTGGCGACTCTTTTGCTATTCATTAACGACTAAAAACTCGGAATTTTCCCTAGAAACTGGCTGATGTAATTTGGCGTATCAGCTGGAGATTAGGTGTGAGGTTCATGCCAAATTGGCAATATTGAGAATTTTCTTGTCAATTTGGCGTGCACGAGAAATTAGCTACCGCCATAATTGTGCTATTTGAATCAAAAATGTTCTGCGCCACGGGATACCCTATCATAGGTGCAACGGGTGAGCTGATTAGTCGTTTTGCCCAAAAACTTGAGGACTTAGAAGATGACAGCTTGGCCGGGTTTATTGGTTCTAGTGCCAGATTTTAGGCTAAGTCGGTCAGCTTGTTTCCTGTTTTCTTTTGCTGTCGCTTGTGGATTAGGCTGGGAGCCAGCGACACCAGGATGATGCCTATGCCAATGCCAGCGAGATAAAGCCAAGTTTTTCCTGTGTTTCCCGTGTCAATGTGGACTGCTGCTGCGCCTAATTGGACATATGCGGCCGTTCCCGGCAACATACAAATCCATGAAACTAATAGGAAAGTCACAAACTTAATTTTAGTAAGACCATAGACGTAGTTCTGGATATTGAATGGAAATACGGGTACAAGGCGGGTAATCATCAAGATTTTCCATCCTTGTTTCGATACGCCCTCATCTATTCTTTGAAGTTGTGGATGTCCTTTAATCCATTCTTCAACAATGTTTCGCGCCAGATAACGACCAATTATAAATGCGCAAGACATACCAATGGTCGATCCTATGGATGTATAGACGATGCCCCAAACCGGTCCAAACGCAAGCCCAGAAAACATTGTCATGGGAAGACCAGGGAGGAGGAGGAGGGTGGCCATCATATAAAGTCCAATGTACGCGAGGGGCGGAATCGCTCCAAAGCTGTTGAGTCGCTTTCCGATTGTGACAATCTCGTTCTGGAAAAAATATTCGGTAACGTTGAAATATCCCAGCACCCCGCAGATAGAAGCAACCACAATGGCGGTAGCGATACATTTTTTGAAGTTTTTGTTCATAGTGAGAGACTGCTGAAAATCGGCGCGAAGCAATTTATTCTTGTTGTGGATCGGTAATCGCTATTAGATAATCCTTAATCAGCTGCTGGTACCGAACGGGGATGTTATTTTTGTCAAGAGCTTCTGCGTAGTGTTGTTTTGCATTGAGAAGTACACCTCGGTATTGCATATATTCGGGTTGTTCCTCATCATGCATAGTCCCGAAACCCACAAAGACTCCCTTGAAGTTGTCTGAATACGACGGGCGATTTTTCAAGGTCAATGCAACTCCTTCTGCGTGGAGCGATCGTAGCGAATTGTTTTGCTGTTGTGACTTCGTAAATTCGGGGTCGTCGCTCCTCTTTTCTGTCTCAAATTTCGGATCGTCTGAGGCAGTTCTCCCGCTGGTTTCACCTGTTGTGGATGTTTCCCCTGGTTTGCTTTTTGCATTTGCAACACTACCCGATTCTCGATCCATCTCGATCTCAGCTAATGCAATACGCTGCCGGCTACTCCTAATCTGGGCCAAGATCTGGCTTAACTGCGAATAGTTCTTAGCGAGCTTGTCGATTTCGGTTAACGGCCGCACGATCTCCCGTAGGCTATTAGGGTTGAGTGTTTCTGACTGAACTTGAGCCAATTGCTTGGTCAGCTCTGTTGTAACCTGGTTGATCGGTAATTGTCTTGAGATTACATCAAACAGAGTCCGGAGTTCTTCTCGTAATCCGGGGGACAATTCTTGTTGTCTAGCGAGTCTCGCCAAGGCATCGATAAATTGGCTCGCGTCCTCATGTCTGAAGCGTTCGAACTTTTCGCTAATTTCTGCGATTACCCTTGTTGCCTCTTTAATCTCATGTACTGGTAACGTTGCTCTCCGATTCCGAACGTCATCACGGAGTCGACTCAGACGCTCTTGAATTTCATGAACCTCTGCTCTCTTAGGAAATGCTACAGCGTCTTCGATTTTGGCCGTGAGCGCCGGGTTATCCAGATTGTGAGTCATTTGTACGAGAGCTTTAGCAGTCTCTAAAATCGCTCTTTGCTGAGCGAGCGTCGGAAGAATGGGCACGTCGTACATGCGGGGTACGGCGGTGGATGCGAAAATCAACAACACCGGTATTGGAAACCATCTGAGAATCGATGGGGGCGTATATCGAGCGACTTCGGAGCAACTGATTTCTCTCCCAATGGTCGCAGTGTCATGAATCTGTAGGCGACTGAGGTCGTCTGTTGCGCCGCGATCAATTAGTTCAACCGCCGTACTGAAGCGTTCTTTGAGGTTCAACTGCTTATCAACGAGGAGTGCAGCGGAAAGAGGAGTTGCTTTTTTTGCGACACTGATAGCCCAGATGATTGAACAGAGAAGCGGAAAAAAGAGAAGATTTCGGGTTGGGAGTTGCACGAATCGGTTAAAGCAGATCAGGCCACTAGTGAGCACAAGGCCCCAGAAAACGTGGTGAGCCAGCTTCGTGAATACAGACTGTACCCACATCCGACGTCGGATGATTGACAATCGGCGGTGAATAATATGGGTGTGTTCGACTCCTAGTGGATCATCGACGTGTTGAGTAATTTCCTTCGATGACGTTTCGCTGGACGGTGACATTGAGATTCTTCCTTATGAGTCATTCTATATTAATAGAATTTACTTAAGTGGCGAAGTGTTTAGCGGTGAGGTACGCGGTGTTTTTTCGTTCTTCATTTGTAACTGTTACAGGATTCATCTAGAGATTGCTGCGCGGCAGAGAATACCTCTCGAACGGTGACTTGCTCAAGGCTTTTACGCGCAATTACTTTATGCTGTGGCCAGATTGGTGCCCACTGAAAGGGGTTTGACGCACCGAAAAGTGCGATCGTCGTTGTTTTAAGTGCTGTACTCAGGTGCATAGGTCCCGTATCGTTACTTATAAAGAGATCACATCTTTGAATAATTGCAGCGAGTTGCATTGTGGTTGTATTTGAGACAACTGTTGGTTTGTTGGTTAACATCTGTGCTAATTCGTCTGGTAGAGCTTTTTCTCGTGGCCCCGCTGTGATGCATATCTGTGCGTCGTATGCATCGCAGAGGAGGTTAGCGACTTCGGCAAATCCTTCCTTTGCCCACCGCCGATCTGTTGCCCCGGCACCAGGATTGAGCCCGATTAACAGTCGTTTGTCGGCGATTTCAGCATTGGCGAAGTAGTTGTTTGCCCACGACTGTGTCTTCTGATCTACAAATACCTCCGGTTCATCGCTCTCTGGCTGGATGCCCAGGCCGCGGACCACGTCTAGATATCTGGACGTTTCATGCTGGTTCGTGTTATTTGGCACAGCAATCTGTAGTAGTTTTCGCCCACCGGAGTTCGTGTAGAATCCAATCCGGTAAGGAATTCCGGCAAGAAATGTGTGCATTACTAGTCGGAACGTTGGTTGGAGCACGACAGCCATTTGGAACGACCGTTTTGCCATACCGTATAGGAGCTTCGGTATTGACCGCTGGTAGGGGATTACTTCGTTCAATCTGGGATTTGCTGCGACTAGGTCCGTACGCACGGGATCAACCATGCAGGCAATGAATGCGGAGGGGAATTTGTGCCGCAATGCGCGAATAACAGGTGTCATCAAAACCGTTTCGCCAAGCGGTCCAATTCGGATAATTAGTATACGTTGGATGTGTCTTGAATCGATGAGCTTGTTGGAAGACATGTTCTACCTTTCGCGTTCCGAATCGTTGTTCTTGCTTCAGGTTGATAGCGAGGGTTGTAATGTCAATGACAGAGCTGATGTTTGAATAGGATGTAACTACCGTCATTCCCAAACTCAAAATAGAAAGAGGCTCCCATAATCTGAGAGCCTCTTTGCGCGCTTAATTAGACAATCTAGTCGTATTAACGACAATTCGACTTCAAATCTTGACTACATTTTCGGCTTGAAGCCCCTTGTTTCCCTGGACAATATCGAACTCGACTTCTTGGTCTTCGTCAAGCGTCTTGAATCCGTCTCCTCCAATGTTAGAATAGTGCACGAACACGTCTTGTCCGTCATCCGCCACGATGAAACCGAAGCCTTTCTGATCGCTGAACCATTTTACTCGACCTGTTGCCATTACTTTACATCTCCTTAAACCAATACTACGTATTTTCAAAGTTAACCTACTTGACGTTAGATGTGATTCACGTCGAAAATAGGTAAATTGATGTTTCACTTTCCCTCTGGCCTCTATATTAGCCTATTGTTATACAAAATTGCCAGTTTATTTGCAAGTGGTAATTAGAAAAACGCAAGTTTTCTGTTGTTTTTTTGCATTGACAAGTTATTTCGGATGTGAAAATTGCGCCGTAGCATGAGAATCTATGATATAATGACACCGATACGGAAGAAAGTTGATAGGTATGTGGTAGAGGCGCTTATTGCCCATTTGTCCATGATTAGGAACCATGTGCATGCGGTTTTCGAAACAGGACAGATATTTATAACGACTGGAGGCTTAATCATGAGCAAAGCCGATGATGTGCCAAGGCTGACGGCCGATTTGGCAATTGCGAAGGAAGACCTGGACCGGTTTGGCTATTGCTTGATTGCAAATGCAGTTGGTCGAGATGAAGTTCTATCGCTTCGCAAAAGACTTGAGGCACAGGCAGCTGCTGAGAAGCAGAGTGGGTTTGCGCATGAAGATGCTGGTGCAAATGGAAGTGGTGTGAATCAGCGTGTCTGGTTTCTAGTAAACAAGGGTAAAGTGTTCCGAGACTTGCTGGTACATGACTTGGTACGTGAACTCGTACCGCACATTCTCGGTGAGAAATTTGTGCTATCAAGCTTTACTGCAAACATTGCTAAGCCTGGTGGGCTAATGGCAATGCACACGGACCAATGGTGGATGCCGTGTCCCACAAATTCTGACAGGAAAACGGTTAAGCCAGGTTCCATGACTGCTGCAAAGTTCAGAGGTCGATCCAGTGCTCCATTGCACTCTGAAACTACGATGTGGATTCCGCCCGCAGTGGCTTGCAATGTGATGTGGATGCTCACTGATTTTACGATGGACAACGGTGCAACTCATGTTGTTCCAGCGAGTCATTTGAGCGGTAGGCAACCGGATGTGTGCTTGGATGAAGGTGTGAGTTCTGTTGCAGTGGAGGCTCCTGGTGGAACAGCGATGGTTTTTGACGGACGTCTGTGGCACAGCACCGGTGCAAATATCAGTAGCGGGTCACGGCTTGGTGTGCTGAGTTATTTTTGTGCGCCCCAATTTCGACAGCAGGAGAACCTCACGGTTGGAACAGATCCAAAGATTTTGAAGGAGGCATCACGTGAACTCATGTCGTTGCTCGGGTTCAAGCTGTGGCAAGGCTACGGACGCATAGAAAGCCCGCAGGATGAATTTATCTTGCCCGGTCAAACTTCATTGGGCGAGTTGTCCCCTAAATAGGGGGTTTCTTGGTAACTCGGGTCGAAAGTTTGTTGCCGAAAGCACACAAAGCGGAGAACATCTTTGAAGGCGGCGTATTCAAATTTTCCTCTGGCTGAGGATGAACGTCTTGAATTTGAAAAAAAGTGGTATTTTCATGTGTGAAAATGCTCTGTCCCCAAAGTTGGTCGAAAATCTTAACCTTGAGACCTATCAACCTGATGCTTAACATATCGGGCTGCGAGCCCGATATGTTAAGAGATAGAATTGCCCCCGCCATTGTCGATTCCAATCGTCAACCAAAAAAACATTAGCCGTTCATGGGCGTTTGCACATGCTTAACCTTGTGGTGGGATGGAACATCTTTCTGGAACTGCGCGATTGGTCTAAGACATTTCCGAAGGTGTGGGTATCCTGTGTTCGAATTTGTAGCTCTGTCATTTGCATTTGACTGCCATCTCTCCAATTGTTCCCTATGAGAAACAGCGAACAAACGTATGAACTGGAATCCTGTTCCTTTGTCTCGCTGAAAACTGGTTTCTTTATCACCGACTCCAGTGAACAAGATTGCGAAAATTTCTCTGTGGTGTACCCAAGTCACTCGCAGAATGAGTTGGCATTTCCCGCGGATGAAGCTTCAAATTCGGAAGGAATACTGGTAGTTCGGGTTGCACGTGGAGGGGCCGTGTTTTGTGATTTCCGCTTCTGGAATTCGGCCAGTCCAATTACTCATGGGTCGATCGCAATCTGATTTTCTGCGGAGATAGTTCCCGGTGGCCTCGCCTTAGGGAGGATATATCTGTGTCCTACTTCATGAGTCTGTGCAATCTAATTCGACAACAGTTGCAAGGTTCCGGAACGCTTTGAATGGCTTCTACTTTTTCAAGTGACAGAGCTGTACGGTTCGGACGCGGTTGTGGAACTATCTACAAAGATCGCGTCGCGCTTTGAATGTTTCATAAAGCGTGCATTTGGAATGGAAAAGGTCTTCTTGTCAGCGGGAAGTGTCTACCAAACTCGTGTGGTCCGGATTCTAGAGACGCGTAAGTTGCACCGAGATGGTGAATTTGTTGAAGAGTTTCGTCGTGCTATGACGTCGTTAGGCTAGATGGGAGCAACTGATTCTGGTTCGTACGGCGAGAAATCAAGCGCGGATTGACGCATATGGTGTGGCACAATGGCGCAGTAGTCCATGGAGAAAATATAAGGCGTGGTTTATGGAACCCTCATTTTGCTCCTGAAAAGGCTGTTAGTCGGAGGCCTTTGAACCTGGTGGACTATCTTCCGGCCCTAATGCATTGTCTAAGTTCTGTATCAGGCGTTGAATTACCTCCGAAGCATGTTTCCGTTCTTTATACATCTGTTCTGCGATATTGAGCGCGACCAGAATTGCTACACTGAGTTGATCATAACCTTTGCGGTTTACCTGGCGCATCAGTTGATCGACATGGTGCGCCAAGGTTCGTATATCGTCCTCGCTCAAGTTGTCAGTGGGTTTTATCAGATATTGATTGTTGAAAATGTCAATTTTGACTGTTGTGGGTTCTGAAGTGTCCATTAATCACCTTCCGAGAATGTTGCATGATGCTGTAACGCAACTTTCATAAAGAAACTAAAATTCCAGTAGGAGCTAAATATTAAATTCAGTTCAGGGACTTGGTTCATTTCCGATTTAATGCTTCTTGTACGGCTTGCTGCATCGTTAGAACGGGTGCTGGCACGTTCGTCCATTTTTCAAACGCAATCGCGCCTTGATGGATTAGCATTCCAAGGCCTTGAATCGTGTGACAACCCTGTGCAGCAGCTTCTTGCAATAGGCGCGTTTCGGGAGGTGTATAGACAATATCATAGACAACGGTCCTTGGCTGCAGCCACTGTGAGAGAATCAATGGGGGATGGGAAGTCCGCATGCCAATTGGTGTTGTGTTGACGAGCAATGATACGTCTTTTACGACGCTGGCTAGTCGTTGGTCATCAAGCCCGATTGCCTGTAATGATGTGCCTGTCTTTTTAGAGAAATCGGTGGCGATTGCATCTGCTTTGGATACGGTGCGATTGGCGATAAAAATGGGTTTAAGACCGATGGCGATTAATGCTACAAGCACTGCCCGTGCTGCGCCACCTGCGCCAATTACGAGTGCAGAATCGCCTTGAACTGGCTCAATCCCGGTCTCTCGCATCCCTGCCAAAAAGCCAGGGACATCCGTATTCTCTCCTTTTATCTTTCCACATTCAAAGATTAGTGTATTCGCAGCACCGGTTAACTCGACATCGTGCGAAATTTCATCAACAAGTGGAATCACAGCCTCTTTATGAGGAATGGTTACGTTGATTCCAACCACGTTCATTGCCTTGAATCCTTCGATAGCCGCAGGCAAACTGTGCGGTTCTACGTGAAACGGGAGATAGGCATAGTCGAGTCCTAATTCTGCAAAGGCGGCATTGTGCATCTGTGGCGAATGGCTGTGTTTAATTGGGTCGCCAATTACTCCAACAATCTTAGTTTTTCCCGTAATCTGCATATCGGCTTAAGAGTGGGGTAAGCTCAAACTGAGTCTTTAGAATTCCGGTTTCCTATCAGTTTCTCAACCCGAGTTTTGGCGGATTCCATCTTCGGATAGCGAACTTCCCTATAACCACGCACTTCGTCCGGTACTTCTAGAGCGTGGAGATGATTTTCATAGTTCTCTGCGTCCGATGGAACAAACGTATCAACTACCTCAGTTATATACCAATTGCGGAAAGACTTTTCTTTTGCGTGCCACTGCGAAAGCCAACGCCTGAGAAACTTCATTCGTTTCATCAAACTCAGTTGCCAGTTGCGTGTCTCTACGTCACGTTCAAAGTCAATTCCCAGGATTCGGAAATGTGGTCGGTTCAGATGAACGTACTTTATCTTGTCTCCATTGGCGTCATTAATGTCGTAGCGCTCCTTATCCCTCTGCAGCTTCTCCTGACTCGTTAGCAAGTGTGACACATAGATCTCGTCTTTGATGAGCATGACCTTGTGCAGAGAAGTGATGACAGATTTGGTTGCTCGATGATTCATGTTGGCGGAATCTCGGACAAAAATTCTAGTAATCTTTTTTAGATACAGCCGCGCGTAATTCATGTTTTGGAATTGGATAAGGTCATATACGCGCAGCGCCAATTCATAGTGTGTCTCTTCATCTAGTTTGATGGTGGCTATGGCTTGTTGAATGATCTCTCTATAGGCACATGCTAAGGCCTTGCCTCGCCAGCGTTTTGCTAAAATCCGACATTTATCGTCAATAAGTTGCTTGTGCGATTTTTCTTTTTGTTCTTCTACGTATGCTTCTGGCTGAAGAGCAAGCCGGCGACCAATTTCAAAAGCACGTTGATTTGCTTTCAGATCGCTAGATTTCACCACCTGTTTCAATGCTACATCCACGGATTTGAGATCGAGTGGAATGAGGCCCCGTTGAAAGGCTACACCAAGCAACATTATGTTTGCATAGAGCTTATTTTTAAGTTGATCTTCAGCAATTTTGAAGAGATCTACTCCGAAATATTCGTCTGACTTGGTGTGCATCTTTAGCCATTTCTCGAGATCCCTAACTTCAAAATCATCCTGTCCAATCAGGGAAGTCACAGTGTCCGTCTTCGCTGTGTTGACAATTGCACTGGTCTGATCTGCTGAAGCCACACGGAATGCCGATTTCGGGTCGATTCCGCGAACTGCTTCTAGCAGATCAAGTCCAAGCAGTAGATTTGCTTTACCGTATGGGATGACGGGCGAGGTTTCAGCATCAGTTTTTGAATAAGTCACATGTGTGTAGACACCGCCATTTCGAATTGCGAGTCCTTTCGTGTCGCAGAATTGTACACGGTATCCCTGAGCGTGTCCCGCAACTACAAGAATCTTCGAGATTGTTCCTATTCCCATACCACCAACGCCCGCAGCATATGCGCTCCACGTTCGGCCGAAATTGACTGGTTTTGGCTGCGGAAGGGATTGGATCTCGTTTTTCCGCAGTTTCATTAGGCCGGCTCCCTTCTCTCCACGCCGTGGCCGTTTGCGAGTAATAATAACTTCTTCAAAAGAGGGACAAGCCCACTTAATGCGAGCACAGGCGCCGTCAGATACGCAATTAGATCGATCTATCCCAATCTTCGGACCATAATCTGTTTCAACTGTTTTTAAACCAGGACAGCCTGTGGATTTCGTGCACTCCAGACAAAATTCACAAACTTCCTCGGTTATGTTGATGTGTTTTTCGGTTTTTAGAAATCCTTGTTCCTTAAGTGTCTTTTGCTGTTCGCGTCGAATGCGTCGATGATAGGTGATTCCGCACTCTTTGTCCGCAATAACGATTTTGACCCCAGCGCGAAGAATGGATTTTTCAAGAAATGTCTTGTATTCAGACCGCTGTTCTGGGTTGATGCGGACAACCGGGATGTTGGCATCCCCAGCGAGTCCATCAGCGACCTTTTCTATGTCTTGGGCAAATGTGGGATTGCCAAGCAGATCCTTCCCAGTCGATGGAGTCGGCTGGTGGCCTGTCATAGCCGTAGTTTGGTTGTCTAGAATCACGTAGGTGATATCTTGCCCGTTCTTAATCGAATCAGAGATTGCTGCCATGCCTCCATGGAAGAAGGTTGAGTCGCCCATGAACACGACCTGCTTGTTTTGAATGAATGGGTCTATTCCTGCACCAGTTCCTCCTCCCAAAGCCATTGCGGACAAGTTATGCATCAGTCGTGGATAGGGTTCATACTTCAACATTGAATAACAACCGATGTCACCGTGGAAAACCAGATCTATTGGTGGTGAGTTATAACGTGATTTCATGTATTCTGGGTCCGTAAACTCCTTCGTAACATCTAGGAAAACACTGGCAGAATCGCGATGAGGACAGCCCGGACAGAATGTGGGAGTCCTATCTGGAATTCGAATTTGGTTGGAATTGACTTGCTCAATTCGCGCCCTTTCTCTTGAAAGCACGCTTTTGTCCACCCCTATCTTTGTCGAAGATTTGTGTCCAAGCAGCGTAATGAGTTTCTCAATGATAATCGATGGATTAAGTCCACCCATGTCGGGGATACCTTCCAATCCCCTGGGAAACTGTTTCCCCCACACCTCCACAAACCGGTCAATGTCCCGGTTCTGATAAAGCTGGTTGAGACTGGATTTTAGGTCATTCTCCAGAAGCGGGCGATTCTCTTCAATGACATAAATTTCTCGGACTTGCGTCGCAAATTCACGCACGATTGTGTCATCGATTGGATGGGTCAATCCGAATTTGAGAATCGGGAATTTACCCTGCAGCTCTAATTCCTGGAGGGCATGTTCTAGATAAGTGTACGCCAACCCTGAAGTAACGAATCCAATCTCCCGAATTTCTGGACTCGTGTGATAAATACGATTCAAGTTGAGCTCCCTCGCCGCTTTGATTGCGTTAGGTAATCGCTCTTCTAGCACTTCAAGACCAATTCTGGCTGAATCAGGCGGTAGCACAACTCGGTTTGAGACGTCAATTGATGCTGTATCGATTATGACCTTGTTGTTTGCGTTAATTTCAGGATAACGGTTTGGATGAAGTTGGACATCTGATCCGCCGTCTGCTTGATTAGCCATTACCAAATATGCTGTATAAAGATTAGCTTTGACAGAGATTTCAAAAGCGGCGTTTAACCAATCCTTAAGTTCTTGAAAGGTACTTGGCTCGACCACAGGTGCGTAGAGATGACGGGCTAGGAAACGGGAGTCCGCAGGTACTTGCGTGCTAACGGATCCGGGATCGTCCCCAATGACGACGACGGCCCCTCCAGTTGTTCCTGCTAGGTTGCTAATCGCTATCGCATCAGACGCCACGTGGAAGCCAACGCTTTTCATGAAAGCAACAGCCCGAAGATTTGCCATCTGCGCTCCATTGAGTCTTGCGACGCTCAGCGATTCATTGTTCGCCATCTGAGCCACAATACCATTCTCTTTGAGCAAATCAGCATTGTTCTCAAGAACGTCGAATACCTCAGCGATAGGTGAACCGGGATATCCGGTGATTAGACTGACGGCATTTTCAAATGTGCCCTTGACTAGCAGCTCGCAACCTGTGTAAACATTTGTACCGCTGTCTTGTACAAAGCGATCATCCATAGCGTCGGTTCCTTCCACAGCCTAAGGGAATTACGATTGTCCAAAGAGGATTTTAAGACTCACCTCAGCAGCTCTCGCGCATGTGCAAGTGTTGCCTCTGTGCGTTCACCGCCGTGCATCCGGGCAATCTCTTCTACCCGTTCTTCAGGTGTCAATTGTTTGGCCGTGATAAAAGTCTGATTCGAATTTGTTCTTTTCTCAACGCGAAAGTGACGGTCTGCGAGACGTGCTATCTGTGGCAAGTGGGTAATGCAGATAATTTGGCGGAGATTTGATAAGTTTTTGAGCTTGTCTCCAACGATGTCCGCAGTTTTTCCGCCGATGCCCACATCAATTTCATCATAGATCATTGTTGGGATGTTGTCAATTCGCGCGAGGATAGTCTTTAATGCGAGCATTACGCGAGAGATTTCGCCTCCCGATGCTATTTTAGCTAGTGGCTTAGGTTCAGATCCAACGTTGGGTGCAATGAGAAATTCAATTTTGTCCATGCCATCCGGTCTTAGTTCATAATGTTGTTTGTCAATTACTAAGATTCCATCCGGAGAAGGGATTGGGTTCACGAGCACCTGGAAAATCGCCTTCTCCATTCCAAGTGTGTGAAGCTCACTTGCGATTAAGGATTCTAATTTACTAGCGGTGAAACGCCGTTTTTCAGAAAGCTCACGAGCGAGCGTTTGTGCTTCATCTACCGAAACAGAAAGCTGGGCATTTAACTCTTCGATGTGTCCAGAGCTAATCTGAAGTTGTTCAAGTTTGTTTTCAACTTCTGCCTGGTACGCCAAAATTTCGGGAATTGTCCTCCCATATTTTCGTTTCAGATGATGAACCAAATGCAAGCGGGTTTCAATTTCAGAGAGGCGCCGTGGACTAAATTCAATCGAATCACGGTAAATTCGAATCTGATCTGCTACATCTTCCAATTCATATAAAGCGGAGTGCAGACGATTGCTAAGGCCTTTCAGACTTCCATCCATATCGCCAAGCTTGGAAGTGGTGCTACTCACCTCCTTGAGACCGTCTAAGATTGCGGATTCTAGCTGACTCTCGCCACAGAGCTGATTATAGACGAGAGTCGCAGATTCGAAAACATTTTCTGAGTTGTTAAGGATATGTCGTTCGGTGCTGAGTGATTCCTCTTCGCTTTCTTGAAGTTCGGCCTCTTTGAGTTCAAGCCTTTGAAATTCTAGAAGCTCTCGTTCACGTTGGCTTCGCTGAATCACTTGGTCATAATCTTCGATCTGTTCCTGTAGTTCTTGCACGTGATGATAGCAGTTGTTAACTTGTGTCCGTAATTTATCGAGTCCACCAAACGCGTCAAGAAGTTCCAAATGAACCTCGGGCTTGAACAGAGACTGATGTTCGTATTGGCCGTGAATGTCAACGAGGAGATTACCAACATCATGCATTAGTCCGAGGTTCACCATTTGACCGTTTACGTGACATCTACTTCGCCCATGTGCGTTGATCTGCCTAGACAGTAACAGAGCATCGTTCGAATCTAAATTCTCAAGTAGCGCATCTTTGTTAAGCTGTTGCCAAGCGGGATGATGTTGAGGTGGTGTAACGAGTATGTGTGCCTTCGCAGCAGCTTCGCCGTGTCGGACTACATTTGATGCCCCACGTTCTCCTAGAGCCAAGCCTAGGGCCTCGAGTATGACTGATTTCCCCGCTCCCGTTTCACCGGTAAGTACGTTGAGTCCCGGAGAGAGTTCCAGCTCGAGTTTGTCAATGAGAACAACGTTTCGGATAGAGAGCACTTCAATCATGATGCAAAATGGTGCAAGACCCTGTCCTTGGAGGATTGCCCCCTCCTTTGACTCTTGTGCACCCCTATTTATTCATGTGTTGCGTCTCATTCCTTCTCCCAGCATCAGCTTTGTCCGCAATACTTCGTAATGGCTGCGGTGCTGAGAGCGGATAAGTTTGATTGTTTTTTTCGCTTTACGGACATGAATTAAACAATCGGGAGCAAGGCATTGTGTTTCGCGAGGCCCGTCGACGAATAAGTTGACGCTACTATAATTCGACCGCATTGCGACTGTAATCTCCGAATCACCCTGTACGATGTAGGGTCGGACGGTCAACGAATGAGGTGAGATCGGTGTGAGGAGAATGGCATCGACGCGCGGTTCGACAATTGTTCCACCGCTGGCAAGGGAATAACCTGTCGAGCCACTCGGTGTGGCAATGATAAGACCGTCCGCATTGTACGTGATAAATGGTTCTTCATCAATATACGTATCTAATTCAATGAGGCGTGCGTAGTGACGAATGACCACCTCATTGAGTGCGAAAGAACTGGGGGTCCCCCGTTTTTTGTCGCCGACGCTAATTTCCAGCATCATACGCTGGTCTATCTCATAACTGCCGTTCAAGATGTTACCGAGTGCAGTATAAAGCTCATTGAGTGAGACTTCTGTGAGAAAACCCAAGTGGCCTAGATTAACGGCAAGAATTGGGACGTTCTCAATTCCTGGGGTATGCGCAACACTCAGGAGTGTGCCATCTCCACCAAGTACTAATAAGAGATCTGAGGCAGCGACAACCCCATTTTCATCCGTTCCAGAGTTCGGTATATTAAGCAGCATCGCTTGCTTGTCCGGCACCAATGGCTCGACACCATGGTCTCGGAGCCATTCGGATGCTTCAATAATTACTTGAGCTGCTTGGGGTTTAGAAGTATTAGCAAAAAAACCGATGGTTTTCATTTTCTAGTCCATTATGCGCGCTACAATCCTCCACCACTTTTGCTGAACTAACTAGATTTTTCGTGGAAGATATAGACTACAGTGATTCTGTTTTCTCAAAACGGCAGCACAACAATATCAGCCCGCAGCTCACAAGAAAAGCCAAGGCCGTAATTAGCAAGTTTGAGTCTGCTTGCGGCATGATGTGGTTCACGTCAATTCGCTCTCCAGCCACTATTTCGTAGTTTCGGAAAGGCCACAGTCCATACAAAGAGCCAATCATCAGTCCAATTAGAAACGATACAGTTAGATCGTAGAAGTTTTGAAGCACGTAGTTTAATAGCCGTGCAAATAGCAGAAGCCCAATTGCACAGCCGACGGCGAAAGTTGTGAGAGCCAATAATTCGAAGTCATTTATGGCCGCTAATATATCGAAATAGGCACCGAAGATGAGGAGAACGAACGCGCCACTGATTCCAGGCAGAATCATTGCGGAAATGGACATCGCCCCGCATAGAAATAGACGCACATGCCTGCCCACGGAACTGTTATCAAGCTCTGATGGTATGGGTGTGAGGCGGCCTGGGCCTTCTTCAATTTGAAGGCCCAGTTTGCGTTTTTCTTTTTCTAGATATTTTTCTCCCATTCCCATTGAGATGCCGAATGTCAGTGCCGCTGAAATCAAGAGCGCTATGACCTGTTTCCAGCCAAAGCTTTTCAACATTCTGATTGGTATGATTATTGAGGTCAGGATGAGTCCCGAAAAAAAACCATAAGCCGGATCGTGTTTCTCATTGACTAGGTAAATTAGAAATCTGGAAGTAGCGGCAATCGCAATAACTGCTCCGGTTCCCAACAGCACTAGAAATCCGAAATCGACGCGTCGCAGTTCTGTTCTGGCTTCGGATATGGCCCTCTGATTAAGCGTGATAACGAGTAGTAATTTTTGCGCAGTTTTGGGGTTGATGTTGTGTAGTGCTTTGATAAGGCGTTCATAAATGCCTAGAACGAGTGCAAGTGTTCCCCCACTCATGCCCGGAATGATATTGGCAATCCCAAAAAGAAAACCTTTAAGAATCACGTTAACGTATGTCAATATTCGTTTCAACCGCCTCCAGGTTCGCATCCTTCAGCCAAAGGCTCAACGGGTTTATCTCGTCATGAGCGGTAAAGTCAAGTTGGATAGGGGTAACCGAGACAAATTGCTGTTTGACAACGTTAAGATCCGTATCTTCTCGACGGTCTACTTGTGTTCGCTCTCCGCCAATCCAATAGTACGCTTCTCCCATACGGTCTACGCGTTTAATACTGTCTGCACTATAAGCTCCCAAATCCTGGCGTGTGGCTTCAAGGCCTTTAATCTTAGAAAGCGGGCAATTTGGAACATTGACATTCAGTAGAATTCCTGCTGGCAATCCGTTTTTCAAGACATCTTTCGCCAGCAGCGAAGCCACTGCGGCAGCTGTCTCATAATGGTAAGGGCTTCCACGGGTAATCGAGATTGCAATCGATGGGATTCCTAAAAAAGTGCCCTTTTTCGCGGCGGCGACTGTGCCCGAGAAATGAATGTCCTGTCCTAGGTTCTGTCCGTGGTTAAAGCCGGAAACGAGCAATTTTGGGCGTTCGGGAAGCAACGCGCTTACTGCAAGATCTACACAATCGACCGGTGTCCCATCCACTGAATATACAAAATCTTCAAGCTGTTTGGCTCTAAGGGGATGCTGCAGCGTAATTGCCATTCCAACAGCGCTGCGCTCGCGATCCGGGGCTACGACATAGACATCATCAATAGGCTGCAGTGCTTGCGCCAAAGTATTTAAACCTTGTGATTCGATGCCATCATCATTCGTTACAAAGATCATACGATTTGTGACCACACAGATAGGATGGAGCTGATTTCTGCGCTTTCAACAGAATAGGCTCCGTTTGACGGCCGTTACTCATTTGGCAAGCTTGCAGAACAATCTGGTGAAGAGCAGTATCTCACGAAACGGCTTAACGTGACTAATTTCATTCCCATATACGGCGCGAATGGGTACGCTCTCAATCTTAAAACCAAGGCGGGCAGCTTTAATCAGCAATTCTGATTCAGTCTCGTATCGTTCTGTTTCCAGGGATAGGGATCTCAGCACCTCAGATTTGATTAACCGATAGCCAGACTGAAAATCTGGAACTGTTTGTCCGCACAATGCCGAACCAACACCGGAAATCAGACGGTTGGTGACACGACGGTGTAGAGGCATGGCGGCTCTTCCTTCGATACGCCCACCGATGAGAATATCTGGGTTTGTCCGCTTGAAACGATTCAGGAAACGCGGCAAATCCGAGGGTTGGTGCTGTCCATCGCTGTCCATTGTGAAAATGAGTTCATACCCATTTCGAATTGCATAATCAAATCCCGTTCTTAATGCTAGGCCCTTGCCACGGTTTTGATTGTGTCTCAGAACGACTGCATTGTGTGCCTTGGCGGCCTCTGTTGTTCCATCTGAGGAACCATCGTCAACGACGACGATTATGCCAATGAACGACTGTGCGTCTTTAATGATTTGTCCAATTGTTGCAGCAGCATTGTAGGACGGCAGAAGAAGGCAGGTTCTCATTTGTCGTCTTGTAATCGTCTGGATTCTTGATTTTGATCTTAGAGCAACAAAGTTATTATACTACAGATGCTCGACAGAGTCAACAGTGGATTTTATCACCGAATCTGGTCTAGAAGTACGTAGGATTCGGAAAAGAACAACGGGACGTCACGGCTTGATGTCTTGTTGTTCGTGCGTTCTTTATCGCTGTGTAGTTGTATGTTGTATGTTAGCTGCGAAATTTGCATAATCAACACTTGGTTCCATTGTAATCTGATGTCTGTTTGAACTATCGAAGTAGCTGAAAAGCGTAAAAACTGCTGAAATTTGGTTGAATCAGGCTGTGGGTGGGAAACGCACGCAGGAGAGTATTAACCTTGTTGAACTCCCTGATTTAATTCACCGCAAAGGTACCGCGTTGGGTCGGAGCGAACATGTGATAAAATTTTTGCGCCCGTTGGATTATTAGGCATGTTCAAGGATAGGAGTTTTTCTGTTGGTTACTCTTTCGGACAAATCGTAGCAATTTTGGGCCGTAAGTTGGAGTGGCGAATTGTGTCTAGCGCGGGGCATATGGTGGGAGCTTGTTTGCTTATGTTCGTTGCGGAGCGCACGGGCGCATGCAATACTGTGCTCCGCAACGTTGGCAGGGTCAAGAAGTAGAAGCTGTCTTGCTGCCTTTTGTGCTGCGTGTCACAGGGCGACTTGTCCGCGAGAAATTTTCATGATTGAACGCCGTCGCATGGTTGGTTCAGATTGGGAGGTCAAGTGGTAAAACGAGGAAGCACTCATCAATAGTTCCCTTTACTACAAGAAAGGTGATAATTTCCCGGAAGAGTAGTAGCGATGTTCTCTAGATGAGATTCGCGCCCATGTGGAAAACACAGATTGAAAAAGTCTAGAGGCTGAAATCTGATTAATGTGCCCATTTTGACGGTCCCCTTTTTCTGAGAAGATCGCGCTGTGCAGTGAGGTGAACGTGTGGTCGAGATTTGATAGCATCATTCTCGGCATCCGAAAGTATTTGAGTTTTCGGAGGTAAATGGTTGCTTCCTCCACCGAGGCTACTTGTATTCGTTCACGACTTTCGGAGTGATTCCGACTGTAGCCACACAATTTTGCTTATGAGTTCTTCTTGCCGGTCTTGCATGTTTACTTCGATAATTGCCGGACGATTTGCTGCTAGTGCATCGCGGAGAACATCTTGAAAAACCGCGGGTTCCTCGACACGCGCAGTATATGCTCCGAATGACTTGGCAAACTGAACAAAATCTGGATTGACCAGATCGGTGTCGATGGTGCGGCCGTCGCAGCTTTGTCGTTGGGATCCTTTGATTGCGCTCAGTGCGCCATCATTTACGACGACCGTGACGACATTGATGCCATGCATCATGGCAGTTGCCAACTCTGCAGCGCCCATCATGAATCCTCCGTCTCCGCTAAAGCAAACGACTGGCTTGTCTGGGTGTGCGACTTTAGCGCCGATTGCAGCAGGAAATGCATATCCAAGTGCGACGCCGATGTTTGGATAGAGGAAGGTTCCTGGGTTATAAACCGGGTATTCAGCAAACATTGCATAGCCAATTGCGTGCACATCGACCGAGACAATGCCATCAGGTGGAAGGACGTTGCGTATATCCGCCAAGAGGGGTAGGGGCGGTTGGGTGCTAAAGTTTTTCCGTATTTGTTTCAACGGTGTGGTCCATAAACCACGCCCAGGCTCCACCTTTTTTGTTAACATCTGCAACGTCAATTGTAGGTCTCCAACAACCCCCACATCACAGGGATATTCCCGTCCAATTTCGCTTGGATCTTCATCAATCTGAATGAGTGGCTTTGGAAATTTGAGTTTCCAGTTCTGCGTGTCAATCGACGTAAATCGGACTCCTATGGCAAGCGTGCAGTCTGCCATTTTCATCGCATTTTTTCCCGGGTATCCGTAAGCAATTTGAAGAGCCAACGGATGGTCTTCTGACAAAACTCCTTTTCCGCATCGCGATACAATAACTGGTGCATTTAGTTTTTCGGCGAGCCTTTGTAATTCTTTACGAGCACCTGAGTGAGTGACTGCTGATCCGGCGATTAGGACTGGTCGCTGAGATTCCTTTATTGCCTTCGCAGCGGATTGGACATCATTGTGAGTTGCTGGCATGATGGATTGTCGGTTCACCCGTTTGGGAATTGAAACTTCCCCTTTACCGGTTACTACGTCCAGCGGGAATTCGAGAACAGTTGGGCCTGGACGCCCTGTTCGCATTGCCTGAAACGCATTTTCGATAATTCTAGGAATATCTGCTATTGTTCGTGCGATGGCACAATACTTCGTTATGGGTGCGAAAAAACTCATCTGATCCAAGCCGTGAAACATCTTGGCAGGATCTCGGGTGTATGTGCTCGAATCGCTTTGTCCTGTGATGAGCAGCACGGGAGAGCAATCTGTGAACGCCTCCAGGATCCCCGTTGATGCGTTGCTCGCTCCTGGGCCAGGAACTGTTAAAGCAACACCGACATCTCCGGTGGATCGAGCGTAACCGTCGGCCATCTGCGTGGCTGCGTACTCATGACGGACGAGATAGTGATCTATGACACCCGCGCCACAACGAAGGAGTGAGTCGTAGATTTGTATGTTCTGTGTACCCGGCATGCCGAAAATTGCTTGTATTCCCTGTGCTTTTAAGCATTCGATGAGAATGTCTCCACCCTTCATAAACTCTCCCCTTAACTATCGTTTGTTTATCTCCTGGCAAGAGATGTTTCGGATTTAATAGAACGTGTGTGATAGAATCTGACGCGTTCATAGAAATGCAAGTTTCTCCCAATGGAAGAAGTTCGTACGCATCGAGGTGTGTCTAGTGACCATGCCTCCGCTCGTATCTGTCATGCGAGCGAACAACTGCATTCTATAGCGATGCGCAATCCGGTTTTTCCGGCTGTGCGGTGTGACGTTTTGTGATAATTGACCGTGTTCTTGGTGGCCCTGTATAATAGGATCTTCTGTGTGCAGTCGAGTTCAAAGGTTTGTGGTCCTAGTCGGAGGCGTAGAACTGGGATGTCTTTATCGCAGGCAGCCATTATCCACATTGAAACTCACAGTGAATATTGGGCGTAGGGAACTATGCTGGTGCATAGGCTATAGCAAAGGTGTCAAAGGTGCTATAGCCTATGCGAGATTCGTGCTCTTTAGAACTGATGTTCAAGATCTAAATGCCTTGTGCGCCCAATTTCGAGGTGGTCTCCGTTTGTCAGCTTATCGGAGTCAAGGAGACATGAAGAGTGATGTCAGGAAGAAAGAGTAGCAGTACTTCGATATCATCTCTGATAGCGCGTAGTTATTAGGTGGGGCCATGGCCGTCAACTCGTAATCCGGTGCTTGTGCGGCCGTCTGGAGCGAACAAGCCTTGTGTTATTCTAATCCACAGCTTAGCGAAATCCGCGCATGATACGTCCAGGCTTACTACAGCTATTGATTTACTGCTCACGTTGGTTGTCCTCAACAATCCTTAGTGAAGATATCTGTTTCAAAGTGAATCGTTCTTACTTGATATTATATTCAAGCTCGCATAATGTCAAGCTAAAATCGCAAAGAGCAGGTTGCAACAAATGGAATATTATGCTATCATGAACGGAGTTCAAAAAATTTGCATTGGTTGCCCGATCTTGTACTTCATCCACGGTTTATTTTTCCACTGTATCAACTCTTAGGAGGTCTAGTATGGCTAGCGAAGCTTTGGGATTAGTTGAAACAAAAGGACTTGTCGGTGCTATTGAAGCGGCTGACACAATGGTGAAAGCGGCGAATGTTTCGCTGATTGGCAGGGAGCAAATTGGCGCGGGTTACGTAACAGTAATGGTTCAAGGCGATGTGGGAGCGGTTCAGGCGGCCACAGATGCCGGCGCAGAAGCTGCAAAGACCGTTGGTGAACTCATCTCGGTACATGTCATTCCGCGTCCGCATGTAGATGTGCAAAACATGCTTGTTTGAGGGTAGGTGTTTGGGACCGCGGTATTCGGACTTGGCGGAAAACTGCGAATCAATGCTTAATTTCGAATCCGTAAGCCTAGTGGGCAGAAAGCGGAGGTTCTAATGGCGGAAATAAACCCCGACCAAATTGAAGAGATTGTTTCACAGGTGATTCGCAATCTTCGAAGTGGTGACCAGATTTCTTCGGCACCGACGAACAACGCGAGCGAAGGCGCACCACAATCGGGCATGTATATGCATGCCGAGGGAGCCATCGCTGCAGCGAAGCTCGCGCAAGAAGAGTTTGTTAAACTCGGATTTGCCAAACGGAGGCAGATTGTCGAGGCAATAAAACAGGCATCGCTTGCAAATGCTAAGCGTCTTGCCGATTTGGCGGTCGAAGATACAAAGATGGGGAGGGCGGAACACAAACTTATGAAAAACGAGGGGGCTGTGAACCTTTCTTCTGGTGTGGAAGATCTGCATTCAGAAGCGGCAACGGGCGATGAAGGAACGCTCCTCGTTGAATATGTTCCCTTTGGTGTGATACATTCGATTACACCCACAACAAACCCGACATCTACGGTTATTAACCACGCGATTATCATGTTATCCGCAGGAAATTCGGTGGTGTTTAGCCCGCATCCAAATGCCGCACGGTGCACGCAGGAAGCAGTGGTGATGATTAATGAAGCAATTGTCAAAGCAGGAGGACCACCTGACATGCTCACTGCTGTTGCGGATGCTACGTTACGCACCGTGAAAGAGATAATGACACATGCGGATGTTGCAATGGTTGTGGCTACAGGCGGACCCAGTGTTGTAAAAGCGGCGTTGACCAGTGGAAAGAAGGCGATTGCGGCTGGGCCGGGTAATCCGCCAGCGATTATCGACGAAACAGCGGATATAGAGAGTGCTGCCAGGCATGTCGTTGATGGTGCTAGTTTTGATAACGATCTTCTCTGCATTGGTGAGAAGGCCCTTTTTGTTGTGGATTCTGTTGCTAATTCGACGATTCGTCAGATGCAAGATAATGGTGCTTATCTCCTTAGTGCAGCCGAGCTTAAGGCGGTAGAGAAGATTGTCGCGAAGGATCGCGATGTCAACAAAGATTACATAGGAAAAGACGCAATTCTCATTCTAGATGCTGCTGGAATTCGTGCCCCGGCGAATACCGTCGCAGTTGCGGCCACGGTAGAACCAGAGCACCGATTCGTCATGGAGGAGTTTCTCATGCCAATACTCCCCATAGTGCGAGTGCGAAATTTTGAGGAAGCGCTTGATGGTGCGATTGCGGCGGATGGTGGACGGGCCCATACCGGGATGCTTCACACTAACGATATGAGACGAGTTACGCGGTTTACTCAGGCTGTGAATTGGAATATTGTTGTTGTAAACGCACCCTCGTATGCATGCGCGGGTCTTGGTGGTGAGGGTTTTCTGGCTATGACAATTGCGGGCCCAACAGGCGAGGGGTTTACGCGACCTCGCACTTTTACCCAACAGCGGAGACTGACGATTTCCGGAGATCTATCGGCGCATACTATGTAACTGTAGGCAATGGAAAGGGTATACGTCTAACAGATGAGTCTTATAGAGGGTAATGTGTCTGAGTCAGATTTTTCGGTATCTCTGAAAAATTCGAGCAAGTGGTGGATACCGATTCTATTGTGATTAGAGTTCCGAACCCTCATGTGCTGGGAGTTTATCTCCAGATTCATTGACTTGTTAAGTAAATCAAGAGTTGTGCTTGCACTGTAGGTTCCGAGTGACGTGTTCAAGGTTGGTGTATGAGGCCGCTTACGATGCGCAAATGTAGGCGACGGCACTTTCCTTTTGGTCAGTTTTTCCGTCATGTCGGACTGAGTTGGTCGGAGTAGGTGGCTCGGCTAATCGAGGATTCCAAACTATCTTTTCGTCATATTCTATGCATTTCATCAGCGTACCACGTGTTGCAAGATGGAAAATGGATTTGACATAGCTCTGAATTATTTGCGTTTTGTTCTCTAACTCGGTTTCCTATGCCTGTACCCTCTGTAAATAATCTGCCCAAACCTCAGTTAATCCGCCAACTAAGATTGACTGAGGATTTTCTTTTTCGGGGAAGGATCCGAAAGATTCTCCGTTCTTAAAATCCGGTATCAGGTTTGTGGAGTTTGGTCCGTTTTTTTTGAAAACAAGTAAGGTTTTATCTGGATTCTGAAGCGCTGTGTTTTGTCTGGAGATTTTCAGGGACGGTCACGGGTTCTTAACCAAGCTGCGAGAACATGATTGGCGTCTTGGAGGCGAAAGATCATGATAAACTTGAGTGTGAACGTGAATAAGATAGCAACTCTGCGAAATTCTCGAGGTGGTGATATCCCAAATGTTCTCCAAGCTGCGCAGACTTGTATTGATGCTGGAGCGCAGGGTATCACGGTCCACCCGAGGCAGGACCAACGTCACATAAAACCCCATGATGTCTATGAGCTTGCCGAGTTGGTTGCCGTTGAATTTAATATTGAATGTGATCCACAACCTGGTCTCCTTGACATGGTACTACAGGTCTCTCCAACGCAATGTACTCTTGTTCCGGTCGTTGCGGGTGAGATTACAAGCCATATGGTTTGGGATTTGCACAGGGATGGTAAAATGCTGAAGCCAGTTGTACAGAAGCTCAAAGACGCAGGGATTCGCGTGAGTCTCTTTAGCGGTGTTGACCTTCACCAAATCGGATTGTCAAAGAAGATTGGCGCAGATCGCATTGAATTTTTTACCGAGCCCTATGCCTCCGCGAAAACGCAATGGTCGATAAAAGATCAGTTCAACTTGCTCGTTACGGCTGCCAAAAGGGCGATTGAGCTTGGACTTGATGTGAATGCGGGTCACGACCTTAATCTGGATAATTTGTCTCTTCTGTGCGGCCTGCCTGGTTTGGCTGAGGTTTCTATTGGCCACTACCTGATTAACGACGCAATCTATATGGGGCTTGAAAACGCTGTCAAGGCATACCGTAGAGCACTAGGCCAACAGGTGGAGTGATGCGTTCTTGCGCGATTTTCGATCTTGATGGTACAATTATTGACCGTTCTTCAGAGCAGGTGTTTCTCGAGTATCTTTTGGAGCGAGGCGAGATTCCAATCTGTAATTTGTTTCGTTGGATTGCCTATTTTATTAGGACCGGTAGTCTGCGAAAGGCGAAGGCGCATAAAATATATCTGCACCGGTTAAGTTACGATCACGCGCGTGACGTGGCCGAGACTTGTTTCAGAGAACGCCTCCTCGACAGAATCTCTCCCAGGGTTTTTGATCTAATCGCGCATCACCGTTCGGAGGGGCGCGTTGTCGTTCTTTTATCTGGATCGCTGGAGATTCTAGTCCGGTCGTTTCATTGTCATCTCGAAACAGACTTGATGATTGGGTATCAACTAGAAACACTCGATGGGTATTTTACAGGGGCTCGAATAGGTTTGAACCCCTATGCTGAAAACAAGGCGCTTTACGTTCAAGAGCTTGCCAGAGCACATGGTCTGGATCTTGTGCAGTCTTATGCCTATGGCAATCATTATTCCGACGTTCATAAACTTGCGTTAGTTGGGAATCCGGTCGCCGTAAACCCCGATCGGAGATTAAGTCAAATTGCGAAAAAAAATGGCTGGCAGATCGAAGAGTTTCATCGCGAAATCTGAGGTGCGAAAGTTTACTTTCTGTGCCGCGTTGTTTTTGCTAGTCATTTGCCTTTTCCGGGCCTTTCCTCATACGCTTATCTCCGGTTGCTATACCATAGACTCATGACTAGATCTACTTGTGATGCGTATCTCATAGGAAGTGAACAGAGGCCATTGCGCGTAGCGGTTATTGGTTCAGGTCCCTCTGGTTTCTATGCCACAGATCTCCTGTTGCGGAAACAAGGCATCGTTATTAATGTGGATGTTTTTGATAAACTTCCGGTACCCTATGGCCTCGTTCGGTTTGGGGTTGCTCCCGATCATCAGAACATCAAATCAGTAGTAAAAGGCTACGAGAAGATTGCGGAAGATTCTCGGTTTCGTTTCTTTGGGAATATCCAGTTGGGGAAAGATATCCAGTTGGGGAATCTCAAGAATTATTATGATCAGATTGTCTACGCCGTAGGTGCCGAGACAGATCGCAAACTGAAGATTCCGGGTGAGATGCTTTCGGGGAGTTATACTGCTACTGAACTTGTGGCCTGGTATAATGGCCACCCTGCGCATGTTGATGCCAAATTCGATTTGTCGCATGAATGCGTGGTTGTAGTGGGTGTGGGTAACGTTGCGATGGATGTGACGCGAATTTTGGCAAAGTCTCCTGATGAATTAGCAGCGAGTGACATGACGGACTTCGCTCTGGAGACTCTACGCGCCAGTAAGTTCAAAGAAATTGTCGTTCTGGGACGCCGAGGGGCTGCGCAAGCAGCATTTACCCCTAAGGAAATCAAGGAAATTGGCGGACTTGATGGGGTAGATCTTGTGGTTAATCCCGAAGATCTAGTACTAGACAGTGAATCCGAAAAATTGGTAGAAGCCGATAAACAGGTACGCGCGAACGTCGAATACTTGACCCGGAAATCACGCGATGGCTTTGGTACAAATTCTAAAAAGGTGAGATTGCGTTTCCTTCGTTCACCAGTGGAGATTATCGGGACGAATGGGCGTGTCACTGCTGTTAGGATTGAGAAGAACGTGCTTTCCAAGGATGGGGATGGCATCATGCGCAGTCAAGGAAGCGGGCAATATGAGCATATCCCGTGTGGCGCAATCTTCCGGTCTGTAGGCTATCATGGTGTTCCTTTGCCTGGAGTGCCTTTCGACGATCTAAACGGGGTTATTCCGAATGACCGCGGGCGCGTAATAAACCCTGAGACGCTCGAGCCCGTTGCGGGACAGTACGTTGTTGGTTGGATTAAGCGTGGACCCACAGGTCTCTTGGGGACTAACAAGGGCGACGCGGCTGAAACCGTGAGTGCAATGCTTGAAGATATTGAGGGTGAATCGGCTCCTTTGTTGAGTGATCAGGCTTCTGAGGAAATCGTGTCATTTCTGAATTGCAGAGGTGCCTGCTATCTGACTTATTCTGATTGGAAGGAGTTGGATCTCCTAGAGATTGAGAAAGGTGAGGCACTAGGCAAGGTTCGACAGAAATTTGTACGCCTGCCTGATATCCTTAAGGCCGTGGGGAAGGGATAAATAGTTGCATCTTGGTAAAACTGACGATTGCATGTGCTTGTAAACTGAATAGTTTCCGCGTCTGTAAACACTGGTAAGCTGAGGTATTGTGAAGTTGATTGAAATTCAGCTTGTTTGTTTCCAATCGACAATGATCAACTTATCGAATCAGGGAAGTGTATGCGCCTCGAAAAGTACATTGCCAGGTGTGGTGTTGCATCGCGACGGACGACACAGAGGCATATTAAGCTCGGCAGGGTCACTGTCAATGGAGAAACCGTATTTATCCCCGGGACATCTATCCAACCGAAGAGGGATCTTGTTGAATTTGATGGCAGACGTGTCGAGGAAACTTCTGCGCACGTCTACGTGATGCTTAACAAGCCTCCGGGATATATAACCACGCGTTGTGATGAGCGCTCTCGTCCAACAGTCATGGAACTCGTTCGCGGCATTCCAGAGCGGATATACCCCGTGGGACGACTCGACCGAGATAGCGAGGGGTTGCTACTCATGACAAATGATGGCGACTTTGCGTACGCTCTTACCCACCCACGACATGAAGTCCGGAAAAGGTACATTGTCTGGGTGAAGGGCAGGCCGAGTGAACAGGAGATAGATCGACTACGCAATGGAGTTGAGATTGAAGGCGGCTGTACTGCCCCGGCAACTCTGATTCCAATCGCATATCGAAAAGGCGGTACACAATTCACGGTTATTATACATGAGGGAAAGAAAAGACAAATACGCCGCATGTTTCAGGCTGTACAGTTTGAGGTGATTTCGCTAAAACGAGTAGCAATCGGTGCGTTGGTGCTAGGTGGTCTTCCGCAGGGGCACCATCGGAGACTGAACGCAACGGAAATCGAAAGCCTTCGAAGGGGAACTACCCTAGGATTTCGGTAAGTAACCATTTTTAGCTAAAGGGTGTGTAGGCGGCGGTCGGCTTGAGTTTGCCTATTTGTCAGCTGCTTGGGCCTTAACCTGTTCCAGTACCTGTATTGCGAGTTTCCTAGTAGTTGCATCCGCCGCTTCCTGCAATTTTGTCAGTGTTGCAATCGCTTTCTCATATTTTTTTTGAATGGCGTAGGTCACACCGAGGTAGTATTGTGCGCGTTCATAATTCCCGCTTTGACTGTATTTCTGAATAACGGTCTGAAAGTGGGTTTCAGCTTTTTGGAAGTAATCTTGCGCGTTTTTGTCGTCAACGTGATCCCCATAGTAGAGTCCCAGCTTAATGTGTAGCTGTGGCAAGAGCCCTGATTCATTTTTCGGATCAAGTGTAAAGCTTCTCTCTGCGAGACGTAGGCCCTTTTTGAAAGCTTTTCGGTTCAGGTAGATGAGCGCAAGCTCAGCGTTCATCTGCGGGTTATCGGGCTGCGATTTTATCCGCTTGTTCAATGACTGTAATTCTGCCTCAACTTTAAGTGTGTTTTCCATGATTCTCACAAAACTGTCAGGTTCAAACACCTGTTGGAGTGGTGGCTCGGCGATAAAATTACCTTCGTAGTCAACGAGGGCAACTGCGGGAATTGCTACTCCGGGTCCTCCTATGTATTTTTTATAAGCTGTGACGTTGTGAGGGCTTGCATCGAGATCAAGCTTCAGGTTCACGAACTGTTTTGACACTTCAACAACTGTTTTGTCATTAAATGTAGTGGCGTCCAGCCGCTTACATGCGCCTCACCAGTCAGCGAAAAAGTCAATTATTATTGGTTTAGCATCCTCTTTTGCTTTAGCGAGACCCTTTTCTAAGGACTTTCCCCACTCGATTTTCTCTGCTGAAAATGCAGACGAAGTGAGGCTAAGAGCAAAAATCAGAATCGCGAGTTGGTTATAGAACTTATATGTCCATACTTGGCTTAACATCGATTTTGTCCTTCCACGTAGGGTTTACCTCACAGTGGCGTTAACCACCAGTTCTTGACAACACACTAGTGCAAACCTTTGCGATTCGTAGTGAGAAAGTTTGCGCACTACCGAAACAAGTCGATGAATCGAGGCTGACGAACTACTGAGTTTGAGGCGAATCAAATCGTTCTATTTGTTTTCAGTGGCATTAGCTTTCGTGCTTGGTTTCCTTGCCGGTTTTTCCACGGGGGTTTGTGACCTAATTTTTTCAAATGTGGTGGTAGTTGTTGTTTTGCTACTCAAAGTTGTTCTGCATCTGCGGCAGGAGAGAATTATTTTCACCAATTTGCCAGCTTTGCCAACTTTGTTGTGTTTTATTTTAATCTCGACGTATCGGCTGCAACGAGCACACCATTGTTCTTTGCGGGCTAACATCAGTTGCTCCTTTATCAGGAAGGCATTGATCGTTAATAGTTCTACGGACTGTCTTCTCGGTTAATAGGTCGACGAATAAGAACTCCCTAAGTGATTATTTCGCATTTGCAACGAGTCGAGCAGACAGTCCTTATACAATGTAGAGCATTGTTTACAATGAACCATAGGTGTTTTCTGCTTTGGCAGACCAACAACACTATTTGGTTTTCCCGCCTAAAGTTGATTCATCGCCTCGGTAGTTGCCTTCAATCAAAGGTTATTTGCCGACACAGAATTGTGAAAAAATTCGGTCTAGAATATCCTCCGTTGTGGTTTTCCCGACAATCTCACCCATGGCATCCAGACTGCTCCGGAGATCGACGGCGATCACTTCTAAAGGCATTTGTCCAATAATGCTTTTCAATGCGATTCTAAGCGATTTCTGAGCACGGTGTAACGCATCGTGATGACGCATATTGGTGACAATTGGAGAATCGTCGCTCACAAAGTTGTCGCCACGAATCCGTTGCAGTAAGGTTGCTTTTAGGTTTTCAATGCCCCGTCCATCAAGCATCGAAGTTTGAACCACCGGGCATTGCGCGGCGTGGATTCTCAGATTCTCAATTGTGGTTAAAATTGGCAAATCTACCTTGTTCAGAATTAAAACTGTATTTCGGGAGTGGGCTGCCTGCAATAACTCAATGTCAGCATCCACTAATGGTTGTGCGGCATCAAATACCATCAAAATCAAGTCTGCGAGGTTGAGGTAATTCATGCTTCGTTCAACGCCTTGTTTTTCAACAGCGTCTTCAGTTTGGCGTATGCCCGCTGTATCAATTAGCTCTATCGGGACACCTTCGAGATCTAAGGGAACCTCAATTGTGTCGCGTGTGGTGCCAGGTACTTCTGTAACGATTGCTCTATCCGACATTAGCAATTCGTTTAGTAGGCTAGATTTTCCGACATTTGGTTTTCCCAAAATAGCGACTTTGATGCCTTCGCGCAAGATCTTACCAGCTGATGCCGTCGCTATCAAGAGATTTAACTCATCTTCAATTGCGAGAGCAGCCTTGCGCAGGCTTTCTCTGTTCAGAAAGTCGAGCTCTTCCTCAGGGAAGTCAATGGACGCTTCGACTTCTGCGAGAAGATTAACGAGGCGTCCGTTGAGACCATTTACCTCTTGTGAGAGGCGACCTGTAAGTCCATCCATCGCGATTCGACGTGTGAGATTGGTCTTTGCGCGAATCAGATCAATCACTGCCTCTGCCTGTGCGAGGTCAATCTTTCCATTCAGAAACGCGCGGCGGGTAAATTCACCTGGCTCTGCAACGCGCGCACCAGATCGTAAGGTCTGTTCGAGCACAGCAGTGAGCGACATGATGCCGCCGTGGCAGTTGAACTCGACGATGTCCTCTGTCGTGTAGGATTTTGGAGATCGCATGACTCCCAACATTGCCTCGTCGATCGTGTCTCCTGATCTTGAGTCAATGATGTGGCCAAAGTGGAGTGTATGCGAGGGAAAATCTGCCGGAGATCTGTGTTGTGGGGATTTGAAGATCTGACACGCAATTGGTATGGCGAGGGTGCCGCTCACACGGATGATACCAATACCCCCTTCCCCGCGAGGGGTGGCAATTGCTGATATCGTATCAGACAGGAGCATCATTTTGCGCATCTCCGTTTGGTCTTCTCGTGGGGAGCTACAAAGTTAAATTCTACGGCCCCAATGCCTCGACTGTATGTGCGGGATAGGCGTCTGATTGTGAAGTAAGGTGAACGAAGTGACGTTCCCGAGGCGGCACACAGTCCAATAGCAGTCCTCAATTTGTATCTTTGACTTTGATTGACGCTGTGGTTGCCAACCTGGTCACCCTGTTCTCGCGTTACTCTCTACGACTTCTCCAGGCTTCTACACTCCTACCTCGATATGTCGCTGTGTGATTAAGCCTGTCCTAAAATGTCTTTAGGCCGCGGAATTAGATGAAAGAAGCTTTATTCAAAACGGGATTTTTCCTCTTCTGTGGTGCGGAAGGACAGCGATCTTCCAATCGATCAGATTCTTTGGTTGGAGCTACGTGGAATCAGCGCGACTATATGCACGTGATTGAAGATATTGCTGTCCCATTGTGAATACGTTATTACATAACCAATATAGTACAAATCCTGCCGCCCAGTTATAGAAGAGGAAAACGAAGATAATCGGCATGAATTGCATGATTTTTGCCTGTGTGTTGTCAGTTACTGGTGTCATGCTCCCCATTACCCTCTGTTGTAGCCAAGTTGTCAGACCATTAATGAGTGGTAGGAGCCGAATGGTATCAATGTTTACAAGCGGGATTGTAAATGGAAGTGCGAGTATGGCATCTGGTGCGGATAAATCGTTCACCCACAGAAGGAAAGGCGCACCGCGCAGTTCTACTGCACTGCCAAGCAGTGAAAATAGTGCCCAGAAGATTGGAATCTGCGGTATCCAGGGGATACAACCACCCAACGGATTTACACCTTGCTCTTTGTATAATCGCATCGTTGCTTTGTTCAGCTTCTGCGGATCGTCCCTGTGCTTCTCTCGTAGTTCAGCGATTAAAGGCTGTAACTTCTGCATGTCTTTCATTGATTTGTGACCTTTGTGCGTCAACGGATAGGAGACGATTTTGACCAGCCCTGTTAGCAAAATAATCGCGATTCCATAATTCCGAAAGATACTGTTTAGCCCATTGAGGAGCCAGAGCAATGCCCATGCAATTGGCCAGAAGAACCCAAAATCGATGATTTTCGAGAGTCTTATTGGTCTCTGTGGTGATAGAGGAGCTTGAATTGCCTTAAGAATGTCAGCGTTCTTTGGTCCGACGAAGATGCGAAAGATGTGAGTTCGCTTACTCTGAGGATTTAGCGGGAAACCCGGAATAGTCAAACTTGCTGTGTCGTGAGGTGCCGCGATGTCTTTATCGGGAAACGTTCCGTTGTCTTTAAGCATTTCGAGCTGGTATTGGGCGCTCAGCTCAGCATCGGGAATCATCAGCGCGGCAAAATAGTTGCTATTTAACCCTGCCCAAAGGATTGTATCGTTTGTTTGGGATTCGTCGAGCTCTTTTGTCGGCTTTCCTCGACCGGTATAGGCTTTTGCGCCCTCTCCTTTTGTCCACCGGCCCTTCCCACCGTGTCTGCGTTCATGGGGTAGTAGGTCTGCATCAATTCCCGGACCGCAACGGAGTCTATATCCGTTTTCTTGGTTCTCGTTAGTCACTTGTAGGATTGACAAAGTTTCAGTTGATGAATTCTCGAATGACAGTGCCAGATCGACAAAATAGCTATCTCGATAGAACGTGAATTTCTTCGAGACCGTCAGATTTTCTCCGATCTGGGTGGAAAACGTGATCGCGCCTTCTTCCTTGGAGCCTTCTTCGCTGAGGTTCAATTCTGTCTTGTCTGTTGTCCAGACAGAACGCATGGCATCCAGTTGCAGTTGTGGATGTGAAAAATGGAGTGCCAGCCAGTTAAGGGATGTGGGTGGAATTAAGTTCAAAAGCTCTCCCGTGTTGGACCGATCTCGATACGCCCGAAGCGACCATTTTTTCGCGATGGCTGGTTCAACAGCGAAGGAAATATCATAATAATCCGTCTGAACGCGGGCTTCGGAGGTCTGTCGCATTCGCGTCTCAGGGCTACTTTCATCGTAGTGTTCTTGGTTCTTCCCAGAGGCGGTAGAGTGGCCCACAGATGATGAATCAGATTGTCGTCTTGTTTCAGATGACTCTGTTGGTTCAGGCGGTGTAGTTTGCTTAGGCAACCGGCTGCCAAATAGTAGGCTCCAAGCGAACATCACCAGAATCATAAGCACGAGTGCCAGAATGTAACGTTGTCCCATGTAATTTAGAAACTCCTTGCAGGGAATTAAAGAGGGTGACTGTGTGAATTCACGGCACTATCGACGAAGCCGGAATCTGGATTCTTTCGGGGTTCCGAGAGTGGGTCATAACCGCCTGGGTGGTAGGGATGGCATTTCAGCAATCGCTTAAGAGCTGCTCGGATTCCCTTAAGTGAGCCATATGTTTCAATTGCCTCGACAGCGTATTGAGAGCAAGACGGGTAGAAACGACAGGTCGGTGGAAAGAACGGGGATATGCATTTTCGATAGACATGTAAGGTGAAAATCAATAGGTTTTTCATTTGTGAATGCTCATCGTCTTCTCAGGATCCGTGCTTTTTGAAAGAGGTTCATGAGCGCATCCTGGGCTTGCTGGTATTTGAAGTGAATGGATGGCGAGCGGCCAACTACAACTATATCGTAGCCGCTCTGAAGCCTCTCTCTTGACAATCTGAACACCTCGCGAACCAATCGCTTAGCACGATTTCTTTCCACACTTTTTCCAATTTTCTTGCTAGCTGTGATGCCCAAACGCGTCATTTTAGAAGAATTTCGATAAACGTACACCACAAAAGCGCGATTCCAGTATTTGCGGCCCTTTCTATATCCGCGCTGAAATTCCCACTTTTTTTTGAGTTTGTGCGAATGAAGAGCATATGCCATATCAGAATTTTCGAAGACGGAGATGGTGCTCCCATCCGGATAAATCGATGTGTCCTTGGAGATAAGCTTGATAATGTAGGATGTCTGTTTCCAAGGTGATGTGTGGAGTGCCGTCCTCACCTTCGGCAATGCCTCTGACAACATCTATGGTGTTCGTTTCAAGCTGGGCACCGTGTACAATGGCACAAACCATCAAAAACTCTTTTTTTACCGCCTTATCTGAAAGCGCACGAGGCATAAAGTGAATCTGGACCACATTTTGTTTGTCTTCAAGTCGCCCGTCTTTCAATCGCCAGTGTGTTGTCTGGATGTTTTGTTCCCGAAATATACGGCGAAGTGCATCTTGTTGTAGTGATATCGGTACCCTAGGTAACATCATTTGCCGTGGTGCGTTCACGGACTGTGGGGTAGAGAGCTCGAACGGTTCGAAACCGAGTAGTCCGGCCGGGGCGTTTCCTATCTCAAATGCTATTGCTAAGGGTTCATCTTGCTCCGGATGGAGAATCGCCTGATGGGGCCTGCGCCCAGTTTGTTTCCGATTATATTTTCCCCATTCTTCCATCAGGGCAATTTCAAAATAGTAATCCTTTGGCGCGCGGGAACCACAAGCCAAAGACAGGAAGCACAGGATGATGAACAAAAAGCATGACGTTAGGAACGGAATTTTTACCATTTCAATTAATATACAGATACTTTTTCCACGCCGGATCGTAAGCGTGGAAACGGCGATTGAGATGCAGATACGTAAGAATTGATGGCGCTTTCGGTGCGCGTTTGGTAGACATGCCCGCTTCATTGGGAGTTTGATTCCCTTTCTTCGTGTTACACTTTTTGCAGGCGCTTGCAACGTTTTCCCACACAGTTGTTCCTCCGCGAGATCTCGGAATTACATGGTCTAGAGTGAGTAGCGAGGGCGGAAAATACACATGACAATACTGGCATGTGTACTGGTCGCGAATAAAGACGTTCTTGCGTGAAAACTTTACGACACAATGAGGAATATGCACATAGGTGACTAGTCGGATTACGAGAGGAATGGGCATTGAAGCGGTGGTCGAATGGATGCTGCGATTGGACATCTCTTCCGTTCGAGCAGAGCCCTTAACAATCATTTTGACAGCACGCTTCAAGTTACAGACGTTAATCGCCTCATAGCTGGCATTTAGTACCAGTACAGGTGCATTCATTCCGATTCCTCGCTCATTCCTGGCGACGAGTTCATGAGTTTCCCTCGACACACGACCTGTTTTGTCCAGGAAATCGGTTAGACGGCGTCATCCCAGAATCAGCCAAGAGGTTCAATCCATTCGACACTATGGGTCACACCACACGCTGTGAATGCCAAGTCAGAAAACTATTCACCAAAACCCCACAATAATTGTAACACACCGAAATTCGACCTGCAAGAAAATATCCTTGCTAAACCCGTTGACTGGCTTGATTTCAGCGCTATTGAGAGGGCACTAATGTCTTCATTTTGAGGAGTGATGATTAATAATCGCAGATGTGGAGTTTGTGACTCTTCTTCCTGGAACCAATCCGAATACCTTTTCGAGTTGGGACTTACGAACTGTCAATCTGTAGACTGATGTCTGAGAGATTTTCGAGTCGCAGGATGTAAGCATCTTCGCCATTATTTTGGTAGTATCGTTTTCGAATATGTACGATTTGGAATCCCATCTGCTGGTAAAGATTCTGTGCTGGAATGTTGCTTACGCGTACCTCTAGGAAAACCTGATTTCCACCTTGGTCCTGGATGTGTTTCAGAGACTTTCCCAGAAGATATTTCCCAATGCCACGCCGTCGATGAGTGGGAGAAACAGCGAGGTTTGCAATATGGGCGTCATCGATTACCAACCAATAATTGATATATGCAGCCAGTGTCTGATCCTGTCGAGCCACGAGAAAGTAGGCGTTTGGGTCATTTAGTTTAATCGCTTGCCGGAATGCTGACATATGCCATGGATCCGAAAACGACTGACGTTCAATGTCTACAATCTGCCGTAGATCGCGTTCTCTCATGTAATCGAGTTTGATGGTTGGAAGTGGTTTTTCAACGTGCATGGCGCGCTTTCTTGCTTTCCGGAGAATCTTGACGTCGAGGCTTCTCTGATGACTCCTATGGACGAGAGGTGCCAGCTGCAGCATGCTTCCAGTCTATCACTTCAGGGCCGGTGGGTCAATTGTAATAAGTCTAAGGGTTGGAAGCTCAAACAGATTATAGACCGCAAATAGAGGGAGGGACAAGCTGAACGCACAGATTCAAGCAGAACGATGGCGATAGTTCCTAATTCTTTCTGAATCAAACGGTTCTTTCTAGGATACGCCGAAACGACGGTTTCAAAATCTTGTAAAAATCGCATTTTCGTAGGATTTTGCGTCCCTTTGTGGTATTATCTCCGGGACTGAACATAAACTTTAATCATCAACATGTGTATGAGAACTAATCACGAAGCCTGACACAGTTCTAGGGGTGAGATTATGAAAGATTTTGCGTTTACCGGAGGTCGTCCCGACCCTTCTACGTTTCCCACAGAAGCCTTGATTGAGGCGAGTGCCAAAGCATTGCGAAATCTTGGTGGGAGCCTTGTCAATTATCCCGGTGACAATGGCTATTATGGATTGCGCGAGCTTGCCTCGATTAGGTTCGAACGACGGGAAGGCGTGGCCCTGCCTGTTGATAATATTTCGATTACTTCAGGCTCAATGCAGGCGCTAGATCTAGTTTTAAGCACCCTGATTAACCCGGGCGATACAATCTTAACAGAAGAACTAACTTATAGTGGCACGTTGGGCATCATGAGGCATCTAGAAGCCAACATTGTCGGTGTTCCGATGGATTACTATGATGGAATGGACGTGGACGCACTTGGCGAACGTCTAAAACTGTTGAAAGAGAAAAAAATTCATCCTAAGCTAATCTATACAACGCCCAATCACCAAAATCCTACAGGAGCAATTCTCTCGCAAGAACGGCGAGAACGGATGCTGGAATTGGCGGACGAATATGACATTGTGATCGTTGAAGATGATTGTTACGGTGATATTGATTTCGTCGCCAGTTCGATGCCCGATGCCTTGTTCAGACTTGACGATTCTAACCGTGTGATTTATATTGCGACGTTTTCAAAGATTCTAGGTGCGGGTTTACGACAAGGCTACTTCGTTGCCAGAAATCCCTATTACGATACAATTCACGAAAATCGATGGGATGGAGGAACCAGTGCGCTAGCAAGTGCGATTGTCGCAGAGTTCTTCAAAACCCACTTAGATGATCATCTTGAGGTGACAAATGCAGCTGTGGGTGCGAAATGCCGTGCGGTGATGCAAACCCTTGAAGAAAATATCAGTGATCTTTGTTCTTGGACTCAACCGCGGGGCGGGCTTTTCCTTTGGGTTACCTTACCGGAAACGACGAATATGGACAGGCTCTCAGAATTGGCGGCGCAATACAGTGTTGGCTTTACTCCAGGCAAGGAATTTCACTGCCGCAACGAACCGATTAAGAAGATTCGTCTTGCTTATGCATACTGCCATGTCGATGAACTTCGTGAGGGGATTACGTACCTTTGTGAGGCCATTCGAAATGCGCAAGAGGATTCGGTTGACATTGCGGCCGACTAGACTGCTGGATATTGATGCTAAGTTAGCGGGTACGATTCCATGCGACTGCTTCGACCCATTTCCACTTGCGTTTGCGTTTAATGATATGTCCAAACTATTAATGATATGTCCAAACTAGAGGATTAGTGTGTTATGGTTCAGAATTTATACTACACCTTAGCTGGGGGGTGTGCCAAAAATTTGAAATGTTCTCGATGATGGAATACAGAGCTATCTGTTGAATCGCTAGCGACTGTGACGTCGGGCGTTTGGGAATGGAACCCTTTTTTAGGGCCCCTATTTGTTTGGGGAGATCAACGGAAGGTTCCCTATACACAAAGAGATGGCGTACTGGTTTGACATCTCTTTCCGCCCATTTCGGAAAAGATTATTTGGTTTTGTTGGGAGTTGAATCGGTGCAGTGCGACTCTTCTACGGTGTAGATTGCCTTCTGGGTTTCATCCCAGAATGGGGAACGTTTCTGTGTACCTCTCGTGCAAACCTAACGTGCCACAGTGCGTTAGGTTCTGTATCACATTCCCACTAATGATATTTTAGGAGCCTGTCCGTAGTTCTCGATCAGGATATATAGATGAGAGAGTTTAGACTTGGCAGCCGTTGTTGCATCGCTACGCTAGCCTTGCTGGCGCCCTGGCCCTTCTTCTTCTCAAGTTGTACGGCACTCAACGAAGCGCAAGAGCGACGACAAGAGAAGATAAGGCAGCAACAGAATCAGCGATATTTGACGCTCGCACGGCCCGATGTTCAAATTTCGCTATCACCCGATGGGTTAGAGATTGGTAGTGACCACTACACGTTGACTTTTGACGATGAGTTGCTGAGAACTAACAAGTTCAATGAACCTCAGGAACGCCAAGATTTTGCCCGAGGAGCATTGGTGTATATGGAAGGGCTTTATGACTTTATTCGCCAACTTTTCGGCGTCGAACCAGCGGTCCGACGCATTAGAATCGTCCTGTACGAATTGTTTCAAGGCAGCACTCGGCTGGCAACTACGGAGTACAGTTATAAAACGATTCGACAGGGAAATGAATTTCTGAGGACTGTTTCGCAGATTCAGATGAACTTTCCTATGTCGATGTTTGACCAGAGAGAGGTTAGGGCCCATGAGCTAACTCATGCCTTTACAACCATGTATTATCTCCCAACATGGTTTACGGAGGGGATTGCCGTATTCGTGCAGATTGAATATGCGAAAGGTGGTGACTTCGGAAGAATCGACCTACAGAAGACTATGAAACTTGACATGGACAATGTCAATGCCCTGCAGACATGGACGGGGCACACGTCGGTTGATGCACAGTGGGGCTACGCGTACTCTTACTCAGTGGTCAAGGAACTCTATGAGCGATTTGGTGAGGATTTTTACCCAGACCTATTTCGTTTAATCGAAGAAGATGAGCTCCATCAAAAACTCCCCGGACAAATGAGGACGAGTATGCTGGTTTACTACATGAGCCAAGCCGCGGGCGAGGATCTCGTTCCTTTCTTTAATGAAGTTCGATTTAATGTTCGTCGGTTAACTAGGGAAGAGATTGTGTCGATTATCAGACGGTCGGCGCGAACGCATCAATAAGAAGGAGAAGAGTTGGATGAATGTTCAATTAGCTATCAGTGGTTTTTGTGTCTTTCTCAGTGTTTCATCATCGGTTGGATGTTCAGCATTCCTACGTCTTTCGGCCGAACAAAACTGGAGTAAGAATTTCGTTCTTGCGGAGGGTGTACGCGCAAATGATCCAGCGATTATAGATGGGAATCTCAGAACATTGGGCCAATCCCAATATGTTGAGAGTGCAGGAGACGTGGTTCTCAGCGCTGGCTCACAATCTGAATCAGTAATAACTCTTCCAGAACCTAAATCTATTCATCGCATTGTGATTCACTCTTCGAATCTACAGGCATTTGATGTATGGGTAACTGATTCACAGGGAAGATGGGAGAAAATTAAGGAAATCCAGAGCACGAAGAAAAAGAAGGTCATTGATCTTCGACTCAATCGAACGGTATACACATCAGGTATCAAAATAAGAGTGCGTCGTACGTCGGATGATGCAGCGCAGCGCCGCAAGAATGTCCAAAATGTGCGTGGGTGGAGGATTTTTAGCGGGAAAACGAATGCCCCGGCGAAAATAGGCGAAATTGAATTGTACGGATTTGTTTCGGCGGCCGAAGCTGAGATAGTTGTTCAAGAGCAGGATGACAAAGGGCGAAAGGGGCTTGATGAATTTGACAGGTTGATGCACTGAGGCTTTTCATTTGTGGTTCGTATTGCTTGTGTTGTATGGTGTTCGTTTAGGGCATGGTATTACTGTTGAATGGGAGAATCACGGTGGCGTTGTGAAATCTGTTTCCCAGATGATGTTCTGATGAATCATCGAAGAATCGGATAGCGTAGAGCGGGGTTACTAGGCCTGACACGGCTGGGAACCCGTTCGGAAAAGCGTGGATTTGTGAATATCCGCGGAATTGGTATCTTCATTGGTCTGGTCAATCATGTCGAATTATGGAGAAATGTAGATGAATCTAGGGCTTAAGGACAAAGTTGTCATTGTTACCGGGGCAAGTCGAGGTATTGGGAAGGCTATTGCTCTAGGATTTGCAGCGGAGGGTGCACAGTTGAGCATCTGTGGTCGGACGTCAGAGACACTCGAGCATGCGAGTGCAGAGATCGCGAAGACGGGAGCGACAGTGTTCGCAAAGCCTACTGATGTAACCAAAGGTAGTCAAGCGGAAGCATTTGTGGCTGAAACCTTGGACCGATATGAACGTGTTGACGTTCTGATTAACAATGTTGGCGGAAGTCGCGGGACACCCTTACCTGAGATTTCCGACCAGGAATGGCATGATATTCTCAATCTCAACCTCATCTCCGCCGCGAGAATGAGTCGTGCTGTGATTCCTACGATGCAGCGACAACAAGGGGGCGTAATTGTTATGATTTCCTCAATATATGGACGAGAAAGCGGTGGGCACATAACGTATAATGCCGCAAAAGCTGGGGAAATCAGCATGGCGAAAACGTTGGCGCGTGAACTTGCACCAGACAAGATTCGCGTCAATAGTGTTGCTCCTGGCTCCATTATTTTTCCTGGTGGTGGTTGGGAGCGTCGCGAGAAAGAGAACCCTGAAGCTATTGCTGAATTTGTCAAGCGCGACATGCCGCTCGGTAGATTTGGTCGCCCAGAAGAGGTAGCTGACGTGGTTGTTTTTCTAGCTTCCGAACGTGCAGGACTCCTGACTGGAACGTGCATCAATGTTGATGGCTGCCAATCAAAGTCGAATATTTAGAGAGTGCTTACAGACAAGCCCACATCGGTATGAGTCCACAGGGGTTAATTGTGGAAAACTCCATCCTTCGTCGAATGGAGCATGGACATCTCTGACCGTTCTGTACCTCGCGTCTGAGATTCGTGTGGTTTTCTGGTTGCGTTCAGGTATAAGTTTCGCACGGCGGACGGTTTTGGGCGAATTCCTAGGAACGTTTGGAGGAAAAGAAAAATCTACTTGGCTGAGGCGATCGATGGCCGGCGCAGTCAGTAGGTCCGATCCGAGTTTGAGGTGCTTAAACTTGGCTAATTTCGACTGGTGCTTCGGAGAACTACCTGTACGAATCTCATCCCCCGCTCTTTCGAAATTAAGTTTTCAACCGTGAACATGGGACATTGAACCTCATCCAATTGGTGCCGCCTGTAAAGACTTGATTAAGAGAAGGCACCTACTGGTATGTCCCGCGACTTTTTGGAGCGGGCGGTGACGACTGAGCGTTTCATCCTAATGATTGTGAAAAATGATAGTGCAATGTTCCATGCAGAAGATCTGATGGGTTTCTTCTCTTATCTCTGTGTTCTCTTTCAGATTTCATGGCAGCGCTAAGTTTTGGAATTGGGCACTAGATTTAAAACAACCTTACGGTTCAGACCGGAAAAACTGTTGTGGAAATTGAGGAAATCTCAAACCCGCTAAGGGGTACTAAGTAGCGTGCAAGAGAGGTAATCTCAACTTTCATCTAAGATTCCTACATAGGGTAGATCCCGATAGCGCTCGGCATAATCCATTCCATATCCAACCACGAAAATGTCCGGGATTTCGAATCCCAGATAATCGATTGTAATCGGTACTTCGCGTCGCCCTGGTTTGTCGAGTAGACTGCATACCTTCACACTTGCCGGGTTACGTGTCTTGATGTGGTTCATAAGAAAGTCCAACGTTTTGCCTGTGTCGACGATGTCTTCGACAATCAGCAAATCTGCTTGAGAAACATCGCAGTTGAGCTCTTGTAACATCCGAATGTCAGATGATTTGGTTGTATCGTAGTAGCTTGTAAGTGCCACGAAATCATGGCGGACGGGAACGGAAAGGGCCCGCATAAGGTCCCCGAAAAAGCGTATTGCCCCTTTTAGGACACATACCAGAACTACGTCACAATTGCTATATTCCTCGGAGATTTGATGGGCCAACTGGTGCACCCGCTCCTGTATCTGGGATTGGGAAAGTAAAATTTTCACAACGGAATCCGAAAGCCCCACGATTTGAGTAACTTGGCCGTACAGCAAAACGAGTGTAGTGGAAAGATTGATTGTGACGAGGTGTGTTTAATGAGATTGTTTGCTCTTATATGTCACACAAAGGGAGCGCAGTGTTCGAGCCGTGACTTTGCCGTGGTTGCTTGTTCGAAATCCAACGACCCACAAAATCTCGCTTCTACTTATGAAGATTGGAGTGTACAGACGGTTTCGCTCAGGTACCTTCGCATCAATAAGAAGTTTTTTTACTTTCTTTGTGCCTTCCATTCCAAATGGTTGAAACCGGTCTCCAGGGCGTCGACTTCGTAGCTTAAGTGGAAGTCGAATTTTATCTAGATCAAAGACTGCGTTGAATCTGTCGTCAATTCGTCCTCCATGGCCACCGACTGGTGTTTCAACGACCGCCGTGATTAGTTCAGCGTTTAGCGCTGGAAGCCTTGTCTTGCCTGGTACGGAAACGTTATATTCGAACTCGACCATCCTCTCCCCGGCTTTTTGAATGGTTAGTTCATCGTAAGATCGTCGACATTCCAGATGATTCGGCAGGTTGCATGAAGCGTTGGGGGCGTCACTCTTGGCCAATTTTAAAATTGATTCAAAATGGTTGAAAGCGATCTCCGTCATCTCGCCTGGTAACTCCTTGAATGCAATTCGAAGGATACGCCGCTGTAAGGCGAGCTTATGCCGAAGAAATAGACTTCGATTCAGGCTCACTTCGTCATCAGCGGTGGATTTCAGCCGGCAGTTACAGAATGCCTCATAGGCGATGTCGTCCAGGTAGTCTGATTCAGCGCGCAATAAGTCCGCTGTCTGAGCCAGTGTCCTCTCTATGTTCGGATTGTAGTCTTGTTTGAGAAGCGGGAGTAGTTCTAAACGAATCCGATTCCGTCGGTAATCTCGCTGTAGGTTGGTCGGGTCTTCCCTTGGTTTCAGGCCAAGTTCTCCGACAAAGGTTTCGATTTCATTGCGCGAAGAGTTGAGTAGGATTCGAATAAATTTCCCATCTCGTACGGGGCGTATTCCCTTCAACCCCGTACCCGAGGCACCGCGCAGTAAGTTCATGAGCACGGTTTCGGCCTGGTCCCCACGATGGTGCCCAAGGGCGACCTTGGTGGCGCCGGTTTCCCTACAAACTGATTCATAGAACTCGTAGCGCGCCGTCCGAGCTAATGTCTCAACAGATACATTCTGGTCTTCAATCAGAGTCAACATTTCAATACGGGATGTGGTGATTGGAACGTTCAAGTGTTCGGCGTGTTGCCTTACAAAGTCAGCGTCTGAAGCTGAATCCGGGCGTAACCCGTGATCTAAGTGGCCTATGTGAAGTATACAACCGAGTCGTTCGCGCAATTCGTATAGAGCGTATAGGAGAGCAAGTGAATCTACTCCTCCGGAGACACCAATGAGCACAGCTTCGCCTGGTGCAATCATTTGGTGTTGCAGAATTAGTCGGTGGATGCGCCCTAGAAAGCGGGTAGATTTGGCCATCGCGTGCCTCCGCATGAATTTTAGGCGGAAAAAAACACGTCGCTGAAAGCGGCGAGAGAAGGCTGGTGAGGAAAATGCCGGTGCGGAGAGTTGAACTCCGGACAGCACGATTATGAGTCGTGTGCTCTACCACTGAGCTACACCGGCACGATAAGATAGATAAGAAAAAGGGAAACGTGTTGTGTTAACACGTTTCCCAGGTAATGGTTGCAGGGGTGGGATTTGAACCCACGTCCTCTGGGTTATGAGCCCAACGAGCTACCAGACTGCTCCACCCTGCGTCAAGATGGGCGGATATGGTGGTCGAGGAGGGACTCGAACCCTCACACCCTTATGCGGGCGATGGATTTTAAGTCCATTGTGTCTACCGATTCCACCACTCGACCCCGTTAAAAGGATCCGTCTGAATTCTAAAAATTCAGAAACCAGCAGAGTGTATTGTAGTCTAGGCCATTGTTATTTGTCAAGTTTTTTTGATTTCCTGTTTATTCTTGTAATTTAGACCTTGACCAATGAGAGTTTTTAGGGTAACGTTGAGTGCTCCGATTTGCGTAAGCTATAGATTAGGTTCAATTTGGGAGTCGACGGCATCTATTCTGTTTCAACACTGATTTCGAATGTCTCGATAACTTCATTGACCAAAAGGCGTTGTGTGATGGTTTGGATTGTGCGTGAGCTTAGATTGCCGTGGAACCAATACTTCTTTCCAGTCTTCGCGGTTTCTAGGCCTGATATCCCTAAATCGCTGATGCCCTTAAGTACGCTATCGCCAACAGTGTCGGTTACTCCTGGTTTGAATTGAACTTCCACGATGCAAGCACCGTCGGGAGAAGTCGTCTCCTGTGCCAAGTGTTCAGCGTCGTGGTAAACAAACTTTTGTGTTATTGAATCGGTGAGGAGTTCAGAACAGATACGCTCGATTTCATGAGTATTTAAATCTCCTTCAATCCAGTAGAGCTGTCCTGTCCGAACCGAATTAACCTCAGTGATTCCAAGATCTATGATGTCTTCGGAAAGTCCTTGTGCAAGGGCGTCCAGGGAGTCTGTCTTATAGGAAACTTCAATCTTCCATTTCAATGTTTGATTCCCCTATATCAAAAGGAGTGAGATGTGCCTACAGAAGAAGCGAGTGCTCGGACATTGATGATAATTGTTAGCATTATTGGATTGATCTTCGCCGTTGTCATGGTAGTTCTATTTTTCAACGCTGCTCCTGCAAGGTCGAATATTGTCGATCATCAAAAGTCATCAGGACCAGTCGCGTGCTTAGAGTGTCATCTCATTGGGACTGAACGATCTCCCACCATGCCTCACCTCAATCTCGGAGGTTGCACTCTCTGTCATGGTTTAGAAAAGTCTGTTCGCGATTAGTATTACAAATCTTCATTACACAGCTGTGGTGTTATCTGTCTAGGGGGATAGACTTTCGAAAGTGTGATTTCGTAACCACCCAGATTTGCCATCCCACCGTTTTATCTTTGACCACTCTGGTTGAGGTTCGGTAACTTCAATGAGCATGCCTTCACGGAGCGTGAAGTGCGAGGTTCCATCGTCAGCGGGTTCAAACCGTGCTTCTATAGCGTTAGAAGTGATAACCGCTTTCTCATGAAATTCTGTTCGATAAAGCTTAAGGGAGAAGGAGAGAATTGAAAACATTAAGATTGTGCCGGTAACTCCCATGGTGTAGTAACAGGTCCGACGAGCCTTTTTGACGATAGCGCTCACAATTACAATTGCTATTAGCACAATATAAACCAAAGAAATAAGGACTGTTAGCTCATTGAGATTGAAAAAGTTTACCAAAAAGACGAACTTCGAAATTAACCACTTATCTCCACTTTTAGCTGAACCATTTCCAACTAACGAACGTGCGTATGCTAGGTTAGTTCGGAGATCTGCGTCCCGTGGAAGAATTTGCAATGCGCGTTCATAGTTTAAGATAGCCTTGCCTATAGCGCCCATCTTGATATAAGCGTTGCCCAGGTTGTAAAAGAGGTGTCCACTCAATATCTTGGAGGCAACAAGTTGTTCATAGGAATCAACTGCTTGGGGATACCGTTCGGATTTGTAGTAGTGATTTGCTTGAGAAAAGACCGTATTAACTTCCGCATCATCTTGTGCGAAGCTTCTTAACGGAATCGCAAGCGACAGAAGGACTATCGATAGGAGGTATGCCCGTGTTTGTATGGGTATCATTGCTGCCACTCCGACAACTGAGCCACTGTGTCTTCAGTGAGTTCCAACAGGTTCCGCATTTCATGTTGATTCGCTTCCTCAGGTGCAAATCTAACACTATCACACAGCTCAAAAAAATCACGAAGTTTAACGAGTGTCGTTGTTTTCACCCCTCGTCTCTCCAATTCAGGCAGTACTTCGCTGGTTAATCCGGCGGCTGGTAAATTGAACAAATCGCCCAGGTATGCCTGCATCGTTTTGAATACAGCATCGCAGAATTTTTCTGAATCTTCTTCCTGCATGAGTGCCGCCGCTTCTTCCATCAATTGTTTTGCTTTCCGGGGTGCCCGTTTCAACCGCGCGTAGCGAATATCACTTGTTAATTTGTTTGTTTGTTTCTGGTAAGCCAAGATACCAAGACATGCTGCAAGTGGCAAAATGTGGGCGAATAAAAACAATCCATTCTTATAAAGGTAGGAATTGTCTTTTTGCACAGAACCAATTGAATCTTTGATATACAAGATGTCTCGACCTAAATTCTCTGGCTTCTTGATGGTTGCTCCAACTTGAGGTAAGCTAACGATTTTCAACTCCTCTTCTTCTGGTGTTGCGGTGACCAGAATTGAGATTGGCGATTTTCTGAGCGTTTGATAGTTTTCTTTTACTGGATCGAAATAACTCAAACGAATCTCTGGGATGGTTTGAACAGATACGTCCTTTGGAATTAGCACTTGCTCAAATCTTTTGCCGCTGGCAATCGTTATGACCTCAGGATCATATATCTTGAAGGCACTTGGGATTGTTAGCATAGGCGCGGAAATTGTCCCGGTGTTTCCTTTTCCGGTTACGGACATTGTCAAGGTAATTGGTTCCCCGACTTTCACCGATGTCGGCCTTGCCTCGACATGGAGATTAAATTGTCCAACGGTACCGGAAAAGTCTCTTGGCTTCTCCTGAAGGGGGAAGTCCAGTACAGTGATTGGTAGCAAAGGGGATTTCAATACAATCTTCCGGGTTTGCACTCGCCCAAAGAAATCGCTGAATATATCGTCGTCGAAAAGGGAACGACGTTTTTGATTACGGTTCCTTACTGCTAGATTGCACTTTAATTGCGCAGGCCCCAGGCCCGATCGACCGACGGAAATTGGACGTACGACTGTTTCAAATCGGACGATGTTAAACAACATTTCGTCCATTCTTTCCTGCATCTGTATTGGTTTCTCATAATCTCCTATGGAGAACGACGTTGAATCAAACGTCGGATATTCAATTTCACGTACGTCGGCTTGTCGCGAATAGAGCGTAACTGTAATTGGTAGGTCCTCATTTAGGTAAACCTTCTGTTTCTCTGCCGTGAGAGTGAGAAAAATCGCGTCTGGCAGTTCCAGTAGTTCTTCGCTACTTTTATGATTCGGGTTGGCTTCGCCTCTGAGAACCTCGACATTGATTGGTAGGGTCTGATATGTTTTCCCGTCGAAAGTTACAGAGATGGGCGCAATGGTGTGTTTTCCAAATTCAATCGCTGCCAACGAGTAGTTATGACTAATTGCTGCTGACATTCGGCCGTTTAGAAAAGAGACCCGTGTTGATGGGCCAACGTAACGTGTTTGGAAGCCTTGAATGTCCGGTAATTCAGGTTGTGTGGTCGCCTGAGTGCCGAGGATGCTGACGGTTAACCGAATCGTATTACCAATTTTTACGAATTTTCGATCGATTGATGCTGATACCGATATGCTATCTGCAAACGTCGTAATGCCTGGCAGCAGCACTGAGAGGATCAAAACTAGAAGAAAAAACTGCGTTATTATGCGCCGACTCATATCATGCCTCCCTCGGAACTACCAGTCCTTAAACACCTCTCGAAGGCGTTTCTGTTGTCCTTGCGGCCGTGGCAGTTGCTGTTGTTCCTCATGTTTGAGACTATTCAACAATTGCATCGCTTCTTCTTTTGTCATTACGCGTTTCTCTTTGCCTTGTTGGTCATAAACGGAACTGTCTCCTTGTTTTTGATTGGGAGATGTTTCTGAATGTGAACCTGATTCATCCTGTGCTTGTTTTTCACCGTCTTCCTCTTCTGCTGATTGTTTTTGCTTGTCTTCAGATTTCTCGTTTTGTTCTTCCTCTTCCTTGTCGCTGGTTTCTTGGTTTTCCTGTTGTCGGTTCATGAGTTCTTTCAGCTTGCGCTCAACGAACTCGTGGTTGAATTTAGTGTTCGTGTTGTTGGGGTTGAGTTCAATTGCACGTTTGTAATGGTCCAGAGCGTCCCTGAACAACTGAACGGCTTCCGTCAAGTTCGTATTTTCCTTAAGTTGCCCCTCTTTATACTTACAGTTACCGATGTTGTAATTTGCCTTCTCCTCGAGAGCTTCGTCATCGGTGAATAAGGATTTGCCATATGCCTCAAGCGCTTTCCCGTAATCGCCATTTTTGTATGCCGAATTTCCGATATTGTAATGAATGTGCGGTGATTGTGGCAGATCAATTAGTGCGTCATTGTAGTATTCCAATGCCCGATCAAATTTGCCCTGCTTGTACTGATGGTTCCCGGATTTGACTTTATTGGCGATTGAATTCACCCAAGCAACAAGCAGGGGAAAAATCAATAATAGAATGACGATCGATTTCGCGCTAAGTCTTGCGTTCGTTGTTCTTGTAGACATTTCTTCTATCGAGGATATTCATCTGGAATTTGCAGGTCCGAATATCCCTCATTTGTGTTCTGAGTGGGAATGATTTGGGAGATGTTTCCACGCAGCATAGTCCGCAGTGCAGCTGTAGCGGTATGATTGTCCCAAATGTCAATAAGGTGTGTTGGTCGTTTTTTAAATTTGTGTGTGCTGCGTTCAGTAGTCGGGCCTTATAGTGGAAATTTCCCCTGTGATGACTGCGAGGAATTACCGTTATGAACCGTTCTATCGGTACATAAGCACATCAGAAACGTCTCTTTAGACCGCGATACACATCCGATTGAATCGTTCTGCTTCGCATAGAAATCGCGGTCTCCCGTGTCTTTCGGCAGAATATAGTTGTTGTTCGACCTCTCGCAATTCCTAAAATATTGTCGTCCAAGTGATTGACGAGATCGTCTCCACTCCAACATGCTCGGAATCATCTGGTGACCGTCACGCCGTGCACAGACTCTTGTCGCTTGATTATAGACTCTGTTTCTTCGTGTAGTATCTCCAAGCAATTTTCTATAAAGATGCCGTTAATCCGGTCACATCTCGCTTCCTTGCCACGATGCGTGCTTTCAAATCGCCCTTCTTTGTCTCGCGAGTTAGAAAGTCGTAACCGAAGCTCCTATGCCGCCTTTTTTCGTTTCCTATCACTGATAAACCCTTCGAAGAGCATCAAGAGGAAGGCTATCAGTAGCGGCATTTGAAACCTTTCTTCATAACGCTTCTGAAGCGCACTCTTTAGCTCTCTCTTCTCCATACGCGCGATTTTCTCGTTGTAGATGAAATTCAATCCAAATTCCGCTCCAGATGCTCTCACATAACTACCGCCTGTGGTCAGGGCGATCATCTGTAGGGTCTTCTCGTCCAATCTAGACTTGACGACTTTTCCGTTCCCGTCCTTCAGGAATGTCTGTTTGCCTTGTTCGTTTGTAATTCTAATTAGTTCGCCCGCATTTGTACCAATCCCAATACAAAAGATTCGAATGCCTGCTTCCGCAGCTTGCTGCGCAACATCGATCGGATTGCCTTCATGCGATTCACCGTCTGTGATGACAATTAGTGCTTTATGTTTTCGACCTTTTGTGGCAAATGCGTCCATAGCTGCCAGCATGGCGCTGTCGAGATTGGTACCCCCGCGTGGGATTAAACCTGTATCTGTACGGTTCAACGTCATGGAGAAGGCCCCATAATCCAGTGTGAGCGGGCATTGTACAAAGGCACTACCAGCGAAAGCGATTAAACCGAGTCGATCACCAGTTACAAGATTCAACAAGTCTTTAACCGCTAGTTTTGCTCGTTCTAGTCGATTGGGTTTCACATCTTCCGTGAGCATACTTTTGGATGTATCGATTGCTACTAAAATGTCGATGCCCTGACGTGTTGTCTCTTGCCAACGAAATCCCCAGCGCGGACCTAGCAGTGCAATGACAAGAAAACATATGGCTAAGACGGTCAAGAACGCTTTAAGTTTTTGCCTGGTGGTGCTTACAGCGCTGGTCAACTTTGGGAGTAGATGTGCGTCGGCGAAGTTCTCAAGCGCTCGACGTTTGCTACCAAATACCCAGAAATAGAACACGACCAGGGCAGGAACCAACCAGAATAGATGTGCAAAATGCAGGTTGCTGAATTTCATGGCAACGTTCTGAAACGTGTGTTTACAAGCGCTAGTTCTGTCAGAAAGATTAGCAATGCGGAAACCAGAAAGTAGGGATAAAATTCTCGGTATTCGAAGTATTCCGTTCTTTCGATCTCTGTCTTCTCCATCTCATCGATTGTACGGTAAATATCGCGGAGTTTTTTGGAGTCGGTTGCACGGAAATACTGTCCACCCGTTTTCTCAGCGATTTTGGTCAATGATTCGTCATCGATTTCAATCTTGACGGGTCGGTAAATCCTATTCCCAAAAAGATCCTGAGTGGGGAAAGGTGCTGTTCCCTTTGTCCCAGCCCCTATTGTGTAGATTTTTACGTTTGTGGTCGACGCGAGATCCGCTGCGGTTTCAGGTGAGATCCCTCCAGCGTTATTTCGTCCATCGGTCAAGGCAACGAGCACCTTACTTGTTGCTTCTGACTCGCGCAACCGATTGAGTCCGGTGGCAATGGCAGAACCTATAGCGGTTCCATCTTCCAGCATCCCAATCTGGGCGCGATCGAGATTCTGTATAAGCCATCCATAATCGAGCGTTAGTGGACATAGTGTGTAGGGGCGTCCGGCGAAAACCACTATGCCAATGCGATCATTCTCTCGTCCTTTGATGAACTCTCTAATGACCGATTTGACAACCTCAAGACGACTTTGCCGCTGGCCGTCAATCTCGAAGTCCTCTGCTTGCATGCTTCCCGATACATCAACTGCGAGCACGATGTCAATGCCTTCCGTGGCTAGCTTGCTTTCCTCAATGCCTTTCTGTGGACGAGCCATTGCTACTACCATCAAGATGATTGCCACACATCTCAGCATGAGCATTGCTCTCCGTCCCCAGACTGCCCAGGACGGTTCAATCGCATTCAAAATGTGAATCGATGAGAAGGTGATGCTTGCAATGTGACGTTTTCGCGAATGAAAGTAGATGAGTAGTGGGATGGCCAGGAGCAGAACGAAGGCTACTGGTTCTCGAAACGTCATTGCATATCCTCGTCGACAAAGAATGCGGCTGTTTCATCAACAAATTGTTTCGCGGCGTCGCAAGCTGACTTTATTTCTGCGAGATTCGGACCATGACGAGCGAATTTCACTAGGTCGCAGTTCGTGAGAAATTCGCTTAGTAAGGTTTTATGCTCGTTTTTTAGATTGCTTTCACTGGCAGCGACTACTAGGAACTCCTCTGTTGTCATCTCAGGCGCTTTCAACTCGAACTGGTTTTCCAAATAAGATCGTATCGTGTCTGATATACCAACATAGTATTCTTCAATCTGTTTCCGTTCAATGAGCTGTAACGCATTTAGCGCTTCTAAACGTTCATACGCAATCTCATGCGCAGGTCTTGCAACGGGCTCGTCTTCTGGTAGTTTGCGTCTCCTAAAATAGCGGATTGCGACAATTGCTGTAGCAAGGAGAACGGCTGCAACAACTAGGTATAGAATTAAGCTTCGATAGCTGCCGGGTAAGTCAGTCGGAGGTGAAATGTCTTTAATCTCCCCTGAACTGTCCTCCGATAAGACACTTTTAACTTCAACCTTAATTTCTTTTCCTTCAATATCATGCGTGGTTCCGGTGGCGTCAGTATAGCGAATCAGCGGAGCAGGAATCGTATAAGTTCCTGTGGTGTATATGTCCAGAAGATACCACTGTTCAAGTACCGAATTTCCCTTTCGCATCTTTGGTTCGGTTCTACCGAAGTCCCTGATCTCGAAGCCTCCCAAATTCTCACCGAGTTCCGGGAGTTCAATTTCTAGTGTGGAAACTGCGTCTACCGTGATCTTGTATCTGAGTTTGTCACCAATGCTGATCTCAGTTCTGTCAACCTGTGTTTTGACGACAATGACGTCATCCAACGCCGCTTGGGCCCAAGAGGCCGAACTAAGCATCCCAGGATTTAGACTTAGTAGGAGAGCAATTATTGTGATGTACAATCGGTGGATTGCATGCAGCCTGTGAGGATTCATGTTTTGGGACACGGCCCTTCTAGCCAAACGTGTTATCATTAATTTCTACTTCCTGATGTTCCAACATGCGCTTAAGAAGGCCTTCTGCCGTTTTTCCGCATTAAAATGACGATAATCAGATTCCACCTTCCTTTCAACTTCGGTGCATATTATTTTTCTTCCACCAACCTAACCTCCTATCAGTATGAGCGTCGTTTTTCCCGCATGCGAAAAAACTTCATTAGAGGTTCGCTGTAAGGTCGATCTGTAAAGACATCAATCGCATCGACATTTGTAGAACGAAGGAGGCGTTGTCTCTTTTCTATTGTTTTTTTGGCACGCTGCTTATATTCCGCTCTGACTCGCCTGAGAGTTGTGTCCACAACTATTTCCGCGCCCGTTTCGGCGTCTGCTAAGGCCAACATGCCGACTTTTGGCAATTCTAGCTCTCGTGGGTCATTAATCGTTATAGCAACGATGTCGTGGCGTTTGTTCGTCATTCTCAATGCCGACTCGTAATTCGTTGCCATGAAGTCTGATATGAGGAACGTCACAGTCCGACGAGTGGTGACGCGATTAAGATAATCTAGTGCTGCGGTGATGTTTGTGCCCTCGCCATGAGATTCAAACGAAAGAGCTTTGCTTATGACGTGAAGCACATGACGCCGTCCTTTTTTTGGTGGGATACATTTTTCGATGCGGTCGGAAAAAATAATCAGTCCGACTTTGTCATTGCTCTTGATGGCGGAAAAAGCGAGTACTGCGCATAATTCGGCAGTAAGTTCAGCCTTAAGTTGCTTGACCGAGCCAAACCGGGAGGAAGAACTGGCATCAATAACGAGCATTACGGTGAGCTCACGTTCTTCGACGAACTTTTTGAGAAAAGGGCGTCCCATACGAGCCGTCACATTCCAATCAATCGACCGTATGTCATCACCTGGTTGATATTCACGGACTTCGTCAAACTCAATGCCCTGTCCTTTGAAGACGCTTTCATATTGTCCTGTTAAGACGTCGTTGACCATGTGGCGGGCATGGAGGTGAATCTTTCGCACTTTCTTGAGAATCTCTTCCGGTATCATTTTACGGGACTTCTACCTCATCGAAAATCCTTGACACGATAGTCTCGGGAGACATTTCTTCAGCCTCTGCTTCATAGGTGATGATGACACGATGCCGCAATACGTCCAATCCGATTGATTTGACATCTTGGGGCGTTACATAACCTCGACCTTGGATGAAGGCGTATGCTTTGGCGGCAAGTGTAAGAAAAATGGTCGCACGAGGCGATGCCCCATATTCGATAAATCGTCTGAGGTCTTTTATGTTTTCATAGGCCTCTGGTGTGCGCGTAGCAAACACCAAATCAATGATGTAATTCTTAATCTTTTCATCAAGATAGATTTCATCCACAACGCTTCTAGCGGATAAGATGTCCTCTGGTGAGATGACCGGTCGAATCTGTGGATTGTTGCTTGTAGCCGACATGCGGTCCAGAATCTGACGTTCGTCCTGGCGACTTGGGTAGTCGACTTGGACTTTGAGCATGAAACGATCTACCTGTGCTTCTGGAAGTGGATAGGTGCCTTCTTGTTCAATGGGATTTTGTGTGGCAAGTACGAGAAATGGCTCCTCGAGTGGAAACGTCTCTTCGCCAATTGTCACCTGTCTTTCCTGCATGGCTTCCAAGAGGGCGCTTTGTACCTTTGCCGGGGCGCGGTTGATCTCGTCTGCCAGCACAATGTTGGCGAATATTGGTCCCTTCTTCGTGATGAAAGTTCCGTCTTTCGGGTTAAAAACGAGTGTTCCGATTAAGTCCGCAGGTAGAAGATCTGGCGTAAACTGAAGGCGTTGGAACTTGGTTTGAATCGCGTCCGATATTGTTCTGACAGACAGGGTTTTGGCGAGTCCTGGTACTCCTTCCAAGAGCACGTGTCCGTTGGCCAGAATTCCAACTAAGAGGCGTTCGATTAGCTGGTCTTGGCCAACGATAACCTTTTCAATCTCGCCTCGAATACGACTAACAAAAACACTTTCTTGTCTAACTTTTTCATTAATTGCTGTTATGCCTGTGTCCATACATTTGCTTCCTCGCTCTAATTTGTCCAAGTTCTTGTTGGAAATTCAGTTCGTTAAATCGAAAACCAAGTGTGGTTATTGAAGTTGCAGGAATGCATGGATTCTAGCGCAACGGTGCGAAAAGGCACCGTTGCGCGGTGCTCGAACCATTTAAAAGTCGTCTGAGATCGGTCCCAATAGTCAACCAACGTGATGACTACAATCAATGTCGACAACGGACCATGAACTTGGTAATTATCACATGTTTGCTAGTGGAAAAAGGTCAGTCACACTTATGAAAAACACTACGAGTGCGTTGAGAGTACGGTATTGTATTGATGCTGTTACTACCTGCATGTGATGCGCGCCTGTATTTCGAGGCCGCGGCAAAATAGTCGTTGGGAATCCATTCTATTGGCTCTTTGATGTGACGCGCAGTAAAAGATGTGAAAGGATTTGCGGTGTTGTCGATAATCAATTCTATGCTTTAATGCGCGTTAGTTTCACACCCCCAGAACCAGATTAGGTTTCATGAATGTGGATTTTTGCGTTTATTGCGTAATCTTGCCCTAAGTCCTATCCAGTCTGCGTCGTTTACTACGTCGACAGTTTGGAATTCATGTGCATTTAGTGCCTTTTCAATCTGTTTGGATTCCTTCTTCATTATTCCTGATAAAATAATCTCACCAGTCGGCTTCAGGAAATTCACCATTTCTGGGATCATTGGGAGTAGGACCTTCGTTAAAATATTAGAGACGATAAGATTATATCTACAGTCAAGGGGTTTAAGACCTTCGCCGGTCTGGAGGCGCACAATCGTCTGAACACCATTGAGGCGAATATTATTCAGTGCTGTCGGAAAAGTGGCGTCATCCGAATCAATAGCATCAATGTGCCCCGCACCGAGTTTGGCAGCTGTTATGGACAAAATGCCAGAACCCGTGCCAATGTCCGCGACCAGTTCATTTCCTTTAATTGTCTTTTCAAGTAAAATCATGGACAAGCGTGTTGTCGGATGCTGTCCCGTACCAAATGCCATCCCTGGATCCAATTGGATTGAAATATCAGAGGGTTCTCTAGCCATTTCTGTCCAGGTCGGAGCAACGGTGATGCGCTTGCCAATTTTTTGGATCGGAAATCCTGAACGCCATTTCTCGGACCAATCTGTGTTCTTAATGGCGGCAAGGGAAACAGCTGCTGGTTCCGATGATAGCCCCCACTGTGGGAGTTGTTCAAGAAATTGTTGAATCTTGCGTACGCGGTCTCCGACTAGATCGTCCATCGGGAAGTAGGAGACAAGGCTGACGCATCGTGAGGAATCGGTGTGGTTGTCTTGGAGTACGATTCCAATGCTGTTCAAAGCGAAAAGTTGGTTTGCGACCGCTTCCGAGGCTTCTTCAGAAGTTGTTACCGTGACTTGTGCCCATTTCATTTCTTGAGTGTGCAAAAGTAGTCTTTCGCAGAAAAACTGGAGATGAAACGATTTAGCTTCAGAGCTACAGCCGTCTGTCCTTATTTGTGATCGCTGTCTTCGTCATGATTACGGTGAAATAGCTTATCACCTAGTTTGTCAAAGAAACCATCGTTTCCATCCTCAAGACTTTCGCCGCGGAGTTGTGCAAACTCTACTAGAATTTCTTTCTCTCGCGGCGCCAATCTGGTAGGGGTCTGGATTCGAACCTCGACGACGAGGTCGCCAGCGCCATAGTGATTATAGTAAGGAACGCCCTTGCCACGTAGTCGAAACTGTTGCCCATACTGCGTTTCTGGCGGGATCGTTAATATCTCTGTTCCGTCAATTGTTGTAACCTCTGTTTGTCCGCCCAGTGCTGCTTGAATAAAGGAAATTTTAGTTGATGTTATTAAATTATTTTCCTCGCGTGTGAAGGTGCTGTGTGGTATGACATGAATTACAACGAAGAGATCTCCTGGAGGGCCCCCACTGTTTCCAGCCTCGCCTTCACCTCGCATCTGAATTTTGAATCCGGCATCAACCCCTTTAGGAATTCCGACTTTAATCTTTCGAGTTGCTCGACTGACCCCGCGTCCGTTACATGCCCCACAAGGATGGGGTATAATACGACCTTCCCCGCGGCAACGCCCACACGTCCGTGACATCGTGAGAAATCCTTGAGAGTGCGTAACTTGTCCACGCCCATGACAGTCTGGACAAGTTTCAAGTCGTGATTCGGGTTCTGCCCCATTTCCATGGCACCTTGTGCATGTTTCGAGCCGGGGGACTTCGATCGTGACTGTTTTGCCTCGAATGACATCTTCAAGAGAAATCTCGAGGTCGTATTGGAGACTACGCCCTCGCTTTGGACCGGATTGTCCTCGAGAACTTCCAAATCCAAAGACATCGCCAAGATCTCCGAAAAGATCGCCGACAATATCCTCAAAGTTGCCAAAATCCGCACCAGCACCGCCTGCGGGTCCCTGAAGACCGGCGTGACCATATCGGTCATAGCGAGCGCGCTTTTCGGAATCTCGCAGAACCTCGTATGCTTCAGTTGCTTCTTTAAAGCTTTCTTCAGCTTCCTCGTTACCCGGGTTTTTGTCGGGATGATATTTGATGGCAAGCTTTCGGTAGGCTTTCTTGATTTCGTCCTCAGTCGTATTTCGACCAACACTTAGTACTTCGTAGTAGTCGCGTTTTTCCGCCATACTGTGATTCCTTCCTACTTATCGGTGCGGATATAGTTTGGTCCAACACTATTTCTTTTCTGATGGGGTTTCCGATTCATCATCAATCACCTGGCCTTTAACGTCAATGATAGTTTTGTTAGAACTGTCCTCTGACGCCGTGCTGTCTCTTCCTGTGTCCGGATTTGTAAAATTCTCGGTGCCGGCATGCGAATAAATGATCTCCGCCAATTTTTGAGAGGCATCTGTTAAGGCGTTAGTATCTGTCTCAATTCGAGTGATATCATTTCCTTTCAGCGTATCTTTTAACGTTTCTAGCGCAGTTTCAGCGTGAATTCGGTCGGTTTTCGGAATCTTCTCACCATGTTCTTGTAATGACTCGTGGACGCCGTGGATTAAAGAATTTGCCTTATTCCGAAGTTCCGCTTCCTCCTTCTTTCGCTTGTCTTCCTCGGCATTGATTTCAGCATCCTTGACCATCTGCTCTACCTCGGTGGCTGACAAACCGCTTGCGCATTCGATACGAATTTTCTGTTCATGGCCGGTCTCCACGTCTTTTGCCGAGACGTGGGTAATACCGTTTGCATCGATATCAAAATTCACTTCGATCTGTGGTACACCCCGCGGTGCGGGTGGGATACCAACCAGTTCGAATCTTCCAAGTGTTCGATTATCCACAGCCATGTTACGTTCGCCCTGGAGTATGTGTATGCCGACAGCTGTTTGGTTGTGAGCAGCTGTTGAGAACGTTTGGCTTTTTTGGGTTGGTATGGTTGTGTTGCGCTCAATTAATTGTGTGAAGACACCTCCTAGAGTTTCAATGCCAAGTGAAAGTGGTGATACGTCAAGGAGTAGGACATCAGCTACACTCTCATCACCACCTAAAACAGCTGCCTGTATGGCCGCTCCTATTGCCACAACTTCGTCTGGATTAACGCCTTTATGTGGTTCTTTGCCGAAGAATGTCTGCACTGTTTCCTGTACTTTTGGCATACGAGTTTGTCCGCCAACTAATACAATCTCATCGATTTCGTTTGGATTGAATGCCGCGTCATTTAGCGCTTGCCGACAAGGTTCGATTGTTCTTTCAACGAGATTGAGCGTGAGTTGTTCGAGTTTGGCTCTCGTAAGCGTGAGATTTAGGTGTTTGGGACCACTTGCGTCGGCGGTAATGAAAGGTAGATTTATCACAGACTGTAGTGCGGTAGATAACTCGCATTTAGTTCTTTCAGCACATTCTTTCAAGCGTTGTAATGACATAGGGTCTTGGCGAAGATCGATGCCGTTTTCATCGAGAAATGTCTGAGCCATCCAACCTACAATCTGTTGATCGAAATCATCACCGCCCAGATGCGTATCGCCGTTCGTGCTTTTTACTTCAAAAACGCCGTCCCCAATCTCAAGAATAGAGATGTCGAAGGTACCGCCCCCTAAATCGTAAACTGCAACCTTTTCTTCCTTCTTGCTTTCGAGCCCGTAGGCAAGTGAAGCAGCCGTTGGTTCATTAATGATTCGGAGGACTTCTAGACCAGCGATTCGACCGGCATCCTTAGTTGCTTGGCGTTGGGAATCGTTAAAGTATGCGGGAACGGTGATGACTGCCTGGGTTACAGTTTCACTGAGATAAGATTCTGCCGTGTCTCGCATTTTTCGCAATACCATTGCTGAAATTTCCGGTGGGGTAAACGCCTTGTCAGTGACTCTAATCTGTGCTTCTCCATTAGAGCCTGCTTCGACCTTGTATGGAATGTTTAGCCTCTCTTGCGAAACCTCCTCGTAACGACGGCCCATGAAACGTTTTACCGACGACACTGTACTATCTGGGTTTGCCACGGCCTGGTTTTTTGCTACTTCTCCGACGATGCGTTCGTTGCCTTTGGTAAAAGCGACGACAGATGGTGTCGTACGATTTCCCTCAGTATTCTCGATGACTTTTGGATCTCTGCCTTCGAGAATTGCTACGCAGGAATTCGTCGTTCCGAGGTCAATTCCAACCACTTTACCCATTGTCGATCGCCTCCTTTTTGTCCGAATCTGGGAAAGATTCAGACTGTTCTTCATGGGGCGTTGATTCCGATTCCTCCTCAGGCTTTCCCTTTGAAACAGAAACCATTGAGGGACGAATTATGCGATCGTGTAAGGTATATCCACGCTGGAATTCTGCGATGACAGCGTTTTCTGCAACATCATCGGACTCGATGTGCATAATTGCTTCATGGCGGGTGGGATCGAAGTTCTGACCTACTGCTTCAATTGGCAAAACGTTGCGTTTTTGGAATGCATCAAGTAGTTGCTTCTGGATAAGTTGGATGCCTTCACTTAGAGCATTAAAATCTTTCGATTCGTTTGTTGATTCAATCGCTCTTTCAACGCTATCGACGATTGGGACAATGTCCTTGATTATCCCCTCAATTGCATACTTTGAAAACTCCTCCTTACTGCGTTCAGCACGTTTCTTTGCGTTTTCATACTCTGCGACGGTGCGTAACATCTGATCGTATTTTTCCGCATAATCCGCTTTCAATCGCGAAAACTCTTCTTCGAGAGATGTTTTGGGTTCAGTTTCGGTAGTTTCGTCTGCGTCATCGAGTGCGGTTGCCTCGTTCTTTTGTTCTTTCTCTGATGTGTTGCCTTTCTCGCTTTGAGGTACGTTGTCTTCCGGTGGCGTTGTTTTGGCCGAGGTGTCATCCGAGGCTTCTTCAGTTTCCAGGTTGGTTTCTTTGTCCTCCGACATGTGTATCTCCTTAATTAGAAAGTATGTTCAAAAATCTGGTTCATGAATTGAGCTTTGAAGCTGACAGAAGGGATTCTTCGCACGTGATGCGTCTGAATTATTCCAATGGCTACGGCTTCCAGCACATCACAGTGGATGGAATCTCATTAATGCCGAACTCCAAATATTCCAATGTCCAAGCATCTGTTCTTGTTGTCGATTGGTGCTTAGAAAATTAGATGTTGCCTGCCGAGCAAAAGTAAACCAGGAATCTGGTCTATGTGTTCGTAATGCCGAAAAAAGTGGCTTTGCTCCATATCTCAAGAATCTCAAGAACTCTTGCTGAAGATGTGAGACGGTTCGTTGCGATAGGTGTGAATCTTTAGACGCAAAAATATATCGCGAGTGAATGCGCTTCTGCCGAATGAGTGAAGTGATTGTCGAATCTTACTCTTAAGTTCTCCACTATCTTGCGAACAGTTCTGTACCCGTTTGATTTGCAGTTTGACCAGTTTTCAAGTCCTCGTATCTGATACATATGTTGGTCCGAAAACCCTTTACTACTTGGCCAAACGTAATCCTTCGGAGTTCCTATGCCATTAAAAGGACATAGAGCACTACGCCTTAATGCCTTTGGACGTTATCTTTGTTGCACCTGTTCTAGGTTACGTAGAATACTAGCATAAAGACTGGAACTGAGATGGTGGCGACACTATATTAGATTCCGGGCGCTCTTCCGTATGATGTTGTAATAATGTTTGGACGAGTTCTGTCGAGCGAGGTGCATGTGTCTCGGCCTGTCGTGTTCCTTTGTTGCCTAGTTGCTGAGTGCAAATGATGGTGTCGACAAACTCGTGATAGCCAATTTTTCATGGCACGCGTTTCGCGGTGCGTGAGTGTGAATGGCATAATTAAGCTGTTCCAAATCTGCAAGCGTTCTACAAATTGTCTCAGAATCGACCACGGCACGAAATTGTATGCGTTTCAACTGGCTCATGCGCCTGATTACGGGAATACATCGTAACTTGTAGGACTTCACGCCTTCGAGAATACGATGTAACAACTGTTACGGTTGTGGTTCGTTTCGCGAAGATTAGCAGCCCTTGGTCCAGAACGTTTGGATAATCACGAAGAAAGTACCATGTCAAACTATGGTTGTCAAGCAAAAATCCATGGTGTCATTAACCGTGAATGGCATCTGTGAACTGTTTGATTAATGAACCGGAATCGCTGTTTTCGATGGCCGTGCCGGTTACGATAAAGTCAGCTCCCGCTTCTACCTTTTGGGCTGCTATTTCCGGGGTGGCAATACCGCCACCGACGATAATTGGGATGTTCACCCGTTCCTTTATAGCAGAGATCATCGGATTGGGCACGGGACATTCTACACCACTTCCTGCTTCGAGGTAGACTAATTGCATGCCGAGATACTCCGCGGCGAGTGCGTGTGCCCATGCGATATCAAACTTGTCGCGTGGGAGTGGTGTTGTGCCGCTCATGAACCCCACGGATGTCTGTTGGCCACTGTCAATGAGCATATAACCTGTCGGAATTGATTCAATTGCGTGTTCTCTTAGTCGCGGCGCAGCCTTAACCTGCTCTCCAATGAGAAAATTGGCGTTTCGACCGCTGATTAAACTTAGGAATAGAATTGCATCAGCGTGCGGGGATAGGTGCATGGCATCGCCGGGAAATAGGATTATTGGCAAGCGTGATTCTTTTTTTAGCGTTTTTGCAACAGGATTAAGATCCGTTGTCAGGAAACTACCGCCTAGAAGAATTGCATCTGTCTGAGCATCTTCAGCTTGGTGTACGAGCGCGACACAATCCGAGACAGAAAACTCATCAGGATCGATAAGAACAAGATGGCCTGCATCAAATGTTGTAGTGACCTCTCGTAGATGATTGAGAACGGAAGTAAATTCCATGAGAGTATTAACGTTAGGGCTATTTGAGCCTGGTTCCTTAAGCTTCGCGTTTCATGTGATGGGACGAGTATCAAACCCAGCCTACAAGAATCAAATGCCTCAATTCTAGAAGCAATCGGGGTTGGTGGCGTAGCACGGTCTTGAATATTTGAGCCATGGTGACTTTTTCACAATGGGCATTTTCGGTATAAGCTCGGCACATCTATCTAAAGACGCTATCACTGAGTTTGAGCACGCCATATCGAAGCGAGAGATGTGCTTAAAATTGTTTTCTATTTGTGTATTCCAAAGCTTTTGGCAGCTACTGAGAAGCGCTCCGTGGAGACGTTACCGATTTGGATGCCCTGGCAAATAGCTACACACTCTCTGGAATGGCTGCAAAGTTCTTGGTTAACGAGAATCATAGGTCGTCCCCCTTTTGAGAACGGAAGTTCTAGCTGAGACGTTTCTAGATTGAATCCGATTTCGCAAATATTGCAGTGAAAAATTAAGAAATTGGTAGAACCTGATGCATGATTATCTGAACTTTAGAAGAGCGTGGTTACTTCTAGAGCGATGTTTTTATCTCACGACGACGCACCTGTTCGTAGAGTAACACGCCGGCTGCGACTCCTACATTTAGTGACGACTGTCCTGGAGCCATTGGTATCACTACTTGGTCTGTGCAAAGCCCCGAGATTTCCTTTCGGATGCCCTCGTTTTCATTCCCGATTACGAATGCGAGTGGTGGGGAAAGCTCAAGTTCATATAGTTGTTTGTTTGCTTTAGAGCTTGTTGCAAGAAGGCTGAAGCCCCTGGATGTCAGGGCTTTGAAATAGTCTTCAACGTTCGAACAGTGTAATAGCGGAATTCGTCCAACAGCACCGCGCGATGCCCTAATGCAGTTTTTGTGAAATGGGCTCGCACCTTTGCCTATGAGTACTATACCATCTACACCAGCGGCATCTCCGGTGCGAAGAACCATTCCAAGATTGTCCGGATTGGCGATGCTGTCAACGATGAGTAGTACTGTTTCGGGGCCGAGGTAGAAATCCCTTGCGTCGCGGTAAGTCATGTGTACTGCAGCCATCACTTGTGGTACAGGCCTAGTCGCTGTAACCGATTCCATCACGCCGCTGTTCACCGAATGACAATCTACACCTTCCTGGTAAGCGCGATTAAAAAACATGTTGCTTTCAGGTGAAGCTAATTGGTCTGGTGTGAATAGGATTGTTTCCACCGGTAGTCCGTCAACCACAGCGCGCATTACGAGCGTCATACCCTCGACGACGAACTTCGATCTTTCCAGTCTTCCCTTCAGAGAGGCAAGTTGTCGGAATTCAGCAACAACAGGATCTTTTCGCTTAGAAATTGGCGGCACGTTAGAGATCTCTCCACTCTTTCTGTTAAGGTATGTGGACCGATGGATTTTCTCGCTGCCTCGCTTAATTCCAGGATAGTAGTCGTTTTTTGCTTTCGGAAGATCATACTTCGTCAGCATCTCTGTGAGTCCGTTAAACATCCATGTGCGTTTGCAACGAAAGAGTCCGACCTTTCCGCGCGGAAAGGATAATAGGAGATCCTTGAGTGCACGTTCGTTAGTTGCTGCTATCTCAATTTCCAGATCCGCATCGCATTTTTGCGTTGGTGTTAGAATCATTACCCCTTCAAGTTGGGGCCAACCAGAGACGAAGAGTTGATAGTTGTTGCGCCATTCGCCGGTGCCCTGATAGTGATGGTAATCCTCTTTTAACACTAGCCCCAAGCTCGAACTGTTTGCCTCTCTTGCTGCGTTTTCCGAAGACAGGGCTCCATGTGGAGCAGACTGTGCGGGTTCAAGTAGGTAAAGAAATTCGATTATTGCCTCGTAATCCTTGGTTTCAGCCGACATCCTGCCGACACCTCTAGAAGTATAACCATTCTATACGAAAGATCCAATGTAGATGACTCCGATCCCGACAAAAATGTCCCATTTCATCCACTTCTGGACTTTGGCACTGCTTTCTTTCGATGAATCTTTCCATAGGTGAAAGGCAAGACAGATTAATACGAAATCGACACCGATAACAACCAAGACCAGATAATACCACGGATACCAATCCAACAAATATGGAATGGGGCTAAAGAGAATGACCGATGCCATGAAGACTATGGCCATAAGTACGGCGAACGGTTTGCTGATTACGGCAATTGTATAGGCAGCGTACTGCGAATCTCCTTCTACATCTTCCAGGTCCTTGACGATTTCGCGTGCGGTTGTAAATAAAAGTGCAAAGGTTGCCGGAGCAAACGTACCGTGTAGAGACTCTACAGCGACACCTCCCGTAATGAAGGTTAGCCCAGTCAGTAAACCTACTACGAAATTGCCGGCTATGGGGGTTCGCTTAAGCCAGCGGGCATATGCAATCAGGCATATCGAGACACCTATGGCGATTGCACCAGCATGCCGGTTGACAAAAGCCCCAAGAGCTATCCCCATGACAATTAACGTGATAGCAAAAATCCGCACGTTCTTTCGCTGAATTCGTCCGCGGGGAATTGGACGTTGAGGTTTGTTAATTCGATCGATATCAGAATCATAGTAGTCATTGATTGCGTTTCCGGCCGACAATAGCAGCACTGCCGAAACCCCCGCTGTCAATACATCAAGGTTCATAAAGGCTTCCAACTCATCTTTGAGGGCAAACATTGCCCCCAAGAGAACCGAGACAAGCGTAATAACACCATTCAAAGGACGCGAAAGTTCTACATATGGTAGTAACCGAGTGGTGAGCCGAAGCTGGTCCATGTCAAAGGGATTCTATCTAACGGGGTTCAAGACTAAAAGTCGATACCGTCTATCGGACTTCATGGACAATAGTTTGTCCAAACAGCTGTTGATATTGGCCATCGGAGATGGCAACGTCTGAACCTCTTCCTGAGTGTGTTATTTTGCTGAGGGAGCATATGAAGATCAATCAAGCAAAAGTCGCACTCAAAATTATGTTGGATGACGTTCAATAGGAGCCTGGTCGTCGTTGGAGAGTTCAGCAGCTTCACCGAAGGCATAAACGCTATGCGACCGGTACGCTACTACAGGCACAATTCGCTCAGATTACGCGGAACTGTATTGCACCATGCGCACTGGGTTCGGGCTAATCGCAACTAGACTTCAGTGGATGTGGAGTACGATGTGGTTTCTTAAACGCTCCTTAATCTCTTATAACATGACGCGATTTTACCCAGAAATTAGGTTGTTCAGATGAAGCCTGTGGAGCAGGCAGTATAATAAGACATGAGAAACGCTAGGCATGTCTGTAGATGCCTTAGTGAACTGATGTAGATCTGGTCTCGTTATTTCCAGTTTACGCTTTCGGACTGGGATATGCGATTCCAAATCTAATACCATAGTACCACCGAACGGAAAGTAAAGCGGTAACAAATAGCACAAAATAGAGCGGAATGACCATACAGGTGATAAGCGAAAGCACAAGGATGCCAACACGCGTGGCCAGAATGATGATTCGGCGTGTCGGTTTGATGTTCATATATAAGAAGAATGGGAAACAAATCACGCTCGTGATGAACACAATCATATCTTGGAGGAGCCATGCCGATGAAATTGCAAGCCCCAATAGAACCAAACTTAGCTGACAGGAGCGTTTCAAGCCTAATAGAATACCAATTGTAAGATCTCCGTGCGCTTGATCTCCCTTTATATCCGGGAGTGTTGTGTTGACGAAAGCTGCTCCAACGCAAAATACGTAAGGAATCGCCTGTTGTAGGGCGTCCGGGTCTAATGTAGAGGTTGTCGTCCATCCTATGAGGAATGCAATACAGCCATAGCCGATCGCGTTGGCCAGAAGATCAAGAACCGGCCTCGCCTTCAAGCGAATTGGAGGCATAGAATAGCTCCAGCCGAGAGCAAAAGAAATGGCAATGAGACTTAAATAACCGGTATTATGATGAAACTGCGTAATTGCCCAGACGATGGAACCAAAACACAGTAGAGACGCCTCCAACTTCACAAGCGGTAATTTTACATAGCCGTTTGCGACTAAATAGAGCTTGTTATTCGCACGATCTGTCTTGCGGTCCGAAATTTGGTTGATGATATATGCCGCACCTGACAACATTGAATATAAACCTAGTGTCGTCCAAACGCGTGGGTTGAGGCTAAGATTAACGGGAATTTCCAATCCTAAATTCCCAATTTTCAAGGAATGGAAAGCGTGTGCTGAGCTGCGATAATGACCGAGAAGTACGAGAGTCCAAACTGGAAACAGCAGCGTCGGGCGAAGAACAGCGATGTAGTCTAGTAGTTGCCACGCGCAGCCCAAGGTGTTCTTGCGCTTGCTAGATTCTTTATTATTGCTCGATTGTGAATTAACAGATTCTTCCATTTTCGGATTTGCCCATAGTTTTCTTCACATCCGAACCCGATTCAGATACGCCAAACGGTTTATTAGTCTGTTTTTTAAGCACTCTAGCTTGAAGCGGGAGTGCCCTGCCAAACCAAGTTTCGCTTGAAACGTCCGGTGTGTATCGTGTCGATAGATTGCTATACGTGGAAAACGGTACAAAGACTGATTAGTAGCTATCTGGCCCGGAGTTAAGCTAAAGGCGATGCGATAGCCAGCCGATTTAACTCTATCCATCGCCTTAGGGTTTACGCACCCATATGGGTATGCAAAACTCAAAATCGGCTGATGGATTAGTTCTTCTAGTCGGGTCTTCGATTCCTGTAGCTCGACCTTAGTGTTTGAATGGTTGCAGAGCGTTAGAAAACGATGATACATACCATGAGAGGCAATCCCAAATCCATTACTGGAAAGGGTTCGGATTTGTTCGTTACTTAGGTGCCGGGATCTCTTCAGGCGCAATCGGACATCCCACGTGTTCAACTTACCGATGTAGCCTGCGAGGACAAAGACCGTTGCGGTCAGGCCGTATTTCTTTAGAATTGGATAGGCCGAAGTGTAAAAATCCTCATATCCATCATCAAAAGTGATTGCGACTGGACGGGGTGGTAAATTAGGAGCTTCAACCCATTTGTGTGCCGAATGTTCTTTGGAATGAGAAAGAGTGTGTGTCCTACAGTCTTGGTTGGCTAAAGATGAGGATATTTGCCGCGAACGAACGGATGGGAACTCAGACCTGTTTGAGGCTATGTCGTGGTGGTGAATCCGCTCAAGCGCTTGTATTAGACAATCGACAGTGATAGCAGAGTATCCTTGGTCGGCGAGAAATCGCATCTGATGTTCAAAGGCCTGGGGGTGAACCGAGCCTACACCAAGTTCAAACCCAGAATCAATCTTATGATATGCCAATACCGGGATAGCCATGTCGGACAGCTGCTCAGCGATATGGGGTGGTAGTTTATTCAGATGCCTTCTCATCGCTTTGTCGTAGTTGAAATTCTAATTCGGCGACACGTTTCTGAAGCTGCACAAACTCTGATGGTAACTTGTGCCAAGCACCTTGAATTCGCATTTCCTGAGCATGAGGCCGTGCTGGAAAACCGGAAACACAACTGCCAGCTGGCATGTTCTTGGTCACGCCTGATTTTGCGAAGATAACACTATCCTCCCCGATCGTCATGTGCCCTACAACCCCTGCTTGTCCTGCAACAGTTACACGGTTTTTAAGTACGCTACTTCCAGCAATGCCGACTTGTGCGGCCAGACGACAATCCTCACCTACCACAACGTTATGCGCAATTTGCACCAGGTTGTCAATCTTGGTCCCACGTTTGATTACCGTTGCGCCATTTGTCATCGTTGCCCGGTCAATCGTAGTGTTGGCACCAATTTCAACGTCATCTTCAATGACGACTGTTCCGATCTGTGGGATTTTGTGATGTCTATCGCTGACCGTTGCAAAGCCAAACCCATCGCTTCCAATGACTGCGCCGCAGTGGATTATGACGCGATTTCCGATTTTAATCTCTTCGCGGATCGTCACCCGTGGATAAACCAGTGCGTGATTCCCGATTTTGGAATCTTGGCCAATATACACAAACGGACTAATAATGGTATCATCGCCAATTTCCGCATTGTCTCCTATGTATGCATAGGCCTGAATGGACACGCGTTCTCCAAAATGAACATTCTGGCCGATTATAGCGGTTTCGTGAATTCCAAACTCGGTTCTCCGGTTCTTGCGCCAGGAAAACATTTCTAGCACTTTAACGAATGAAAGATACGGATCGGGAACTCGAATCGTTGTTTTTCCATTGTACCTGATGTCAGGACCAATGATTATCGCGGAGGCTTTTGTGTTTCCTATCTCACTGCGATACTTCGCGTTGGCAACGAATGTTATTTCGTTGGGCTGGGCTTCCTTAATTCCCGAAACCCCCGTAATCTCAAGTTGACCATCACCACATAAATCTCCGCCGATTAGCTCAGAAATTTCCTTCAGAGTTTTTACCATTTTGCCCCCATTCGGACAACAGGACAGTCGAACAATTATTCATGATTAATCCATAATTGTCATGCCGCCCATTTCCTCCTCTTGAATTTTATTGGGGAGTTTCCGATTTGTCGGACTCATTTTCACCGGATTCAGATGACGGTGATTTTTCATATCGCTCATCTAGTGTTTCAAGGACAATCTCGGTTAAATCGTATTTGGAATCGACATAGAGTGTGACTAGGCGTTTTTCGAGAACAAGACTGTATCCTTGGCTTTCACCAATCTCTCCAATCACTGTTTCAATCTCTTTTAGAATCGGCTCTACAAGCTCCTTCTGCTTTGCCAGGATTGATTCTTGACCAATTTCCAATTCACTTTGATACTCCTGCTTTTTTAGCCGAATGTCGTTTTCTATGCTTTCGGTCTGAGGATCGTCAAGAAAGAGTTTCTGTTTTGTTAGTCGCTCCTCCATTGTCACGATTTCTTCTCTCAGATTTTCTAGTTCGCCGCGCAGGCGATTTTCAGCGCTCTTCAGGACTTTATCAGCTACCTTGGCTCTCTGATACTCTTCAAAGACCTTTTGTGTGTCGACAACACCAAATCTAAATTGATTCTGTGCAGCTGCACGCGCCGCTAGCGCAGATATGCCGATTGCAATAGTGATGTATAATATCGATTTTCGATTCATATGTCAATCCTTACCATTATTTAGATTAAAAGTTGATGATTGGTCTATCGCTCTGGAGCCCCTCTGTGACCGATTAAGAATCCAATTGCATGTGCACACTATCCGCATCTAGCCTATTAAGGTATCCTAGCTATCTGGTGAAGAGATGTTGGCACAAACGAGGGTTTGATACGCCCATTATAGCGAAGAGGTGTCTAGAAGGTGGTAGTCTTTCATTGAAGTGATGTCATAGTTTGTGTCAGTAATAGAACTGGCCTTGATTGTGCCAGAGGGCCTTCCTCATCAGTTTTTCGCCTCCTATTCTACAAGCCGAACTTGGCAGGACATCATCGGGTGAAATGTCTGGACACGTTTCGTATTCCAGCGACTAGTGCCCTAGTTTTTGTGACCCATAGGCAGCACGCCTCGCTCATAGGTTTATGACCAATATAGAGCAGACTGGAACGTGAAAAAACATAGCTTGTTCCAATTGCCTGTCGAAAGTTTGGCGATGGTGGGCTCAAGTCGTCATCGCCAGTGATTGTGCTGATGCGAGTACCGAAGGATACATTCTAGCGTTCGGTGTCGCTCACATGAGCAGTCGGGGTGTTCTGAGTGAATCTCAGCAAAGCACCCACATGCGGCTTTGTGTCCTATCCGACGCGTCGTAGCGGTTCAATGGCAGATACTGCCATGGTACTGTAATGGCCCGACTTCTAGTTGCCGTTCTGATATCTTGATGCTTCTGTCAGCAGGCCTGTTGGACTTTATTCTGTGAGTGTTTTTGGAGCAGGACCTAGAGGGACGTCAAGAGGTCTATGTTGTTGCTAGCATTACCCCAAGCTCTTAATCGGGATGCTTTCTAGAATCCCGGTCCGATTGTGAAGTGGAATTTTCCATTTGATGTACGCCCTTCAATCTGTCGGTCAAATCCATATCCATACTCTAGACGCGCCAGCATACCAAGAAGGTTAAATCGAACACCAATCCCTGCCCCTTTTTTAAAGTCGATGTCGTCGAATATGTTAGGTTCGAACTCATCCCATACCTGTCCGATGTCAAAGAACAGAGACCCTGTTAGTTGTTTTCCGAGTGGAATACGATATTCAAAGTTCGCGTAGAAAACCTTGTTTCCGCCGTTGACGTTCTCACTAGTTGGGAAAATTTCGTAATCTTCATAACCTCGGATGGTATCAATGCCGCCCAGGAGGAAGCGCTCAAGGAAGAGAAATGAGCTATCGTTCCGTCTGCTATCCAGATAGCCTGCTTTGGCGTGAGCTGCAAAAACATGATTGTGCCAAGAGGTAACGAACCAGCTGGAATCCAGGGAGTATTTTTTAAATTCGCTATCCGCTCTTAGGAGGCCTCCGGAATGTTCATAGGAAATGGTGTTGAGTGACCCTGAAACTGGGTCGTACATGCTAGTTCGATAGTCGCGAGTGTCTCTAGACAGAAAAAGTGTAACACTCCGTACGGATCGATCAAAAGGATGTTGACCTGACGTATATACATCAAGTTGTGCGGCTTCATCTTCGTGTCGGATAACAAATTTCTTTACGGCTGCGTCATCTTCTTGGTCTTCGATTGACCATTTTCTGCCTGTTTCATTGACTTCGATTTCAGGGTTGTTACTCAGCCCCCTTCCGTTCTCTGCGAATATGGCGAGTAATTCGTTCGAAAAATCTCCCCTATCCAAGCTGACTTGATGTTCTATTGTAATGTTGAAGAGGGGATCTCCGCGTTTGGCATGCGTATCTTCGTTCTTGAATCGAACCGAAATGTCAATGTCTTGCGCAATCGATCGTCCTATGGTGACGGCGCCCCCCTTTCGCGTGTCAACATATCGGTCCAAAGCTTGGTTTTGGTACAACCGGTTGTAATACCGGCGTAACCTCCGTGTGTTATAAAGGCTAACATTTAGGCGCGTCGGCGTGCCCAAAATCCAAGGTGTATTTAAGCGAAGTTCGGCAGTATGACGATCTCTTGCTCCCTTCTCGCCTTTCAGGTGAACGCGGTAGGCCCTTCCCAGGAGATTGTTTTCACCAATCTCCGCCACGCCGAAAACACCGCCTTCAGTACCATATCCCCCGCCTAGGCTGAACATGCCCGTCCTTGACGTTTCAGTAATATCGACCTTGAGATCGCGACTATTCGTGCCGGAATTGTTCGGTGTGGGTCTGAAGTCGACATTTTTGATAAAGGGACCCATTTGGAAGAACTTCTGGCGTGCTTTTCGCAAAGATCTAACATCCAGAAATTCCCCCGATTTTAGATCCAGCCGATTGAGTTCGCGCTTAATCACATCTTCCTTGGTCTTCTCTAAGCCATTGATTTGCACGGTATCGATGAGAATGACATCCCCTTCGTTGATCTTTAGTGAGATGTCGACACGGCCCACTGTCTCATCAAAATGTGGGATTGGTGTGACTTCTGCAAGGAGATAACCGGCATCTTGATAGCTTTGCTGAATGTTTTCAATTGATTCTTGGAACGCACCTCGGTCAAAGACTTCACCTTCGAGTGGGTCCAACATTTTGCGAATCTTCTTAGGGGCAAACGCTGGTTTCTTCGAATGTTTGATTTTTATGTCATACTTGTCGATGATGTACTCAGGTCCTTCGTCGACGGTAATCTCAATGATTAGTCCCGCCCTGTCATTGGTAAAGCGCTGGTCATACCCTTGAATCTCCACCTGTGCGAATCCTCGATCTTGATAGTAATGGCGCAAAAGTATTAGATCCTGATCGAGTAGATCTTCATCGAAATGTTTGTCCACACGAGTTTTAAGTTGCTTGGTTAGGGCCTTTGTCGTGATGCGATCGTTGCCAATAAAGGTGATTTCGTTAATCTTAATGCGCTCACCTTCGCTAATTGTAAAAGTTACCTCAATTGTATTTGTGTCGCGGTGAAAATCTGCGTCGCCCTTTATGCTAGCAAGATAATGCCCTTTTTGTTTGTAAGCCTTGAGAATACCGCGTTCACTGTCCCAACGGCGTCTATCGCTGTAGATCTCACTAGGTTTTAGGTAAATGTTCTTTTGAATCTTAGCGGACTTCAATCGTTCATTGCCAATAATTTGCACACTTTCAATCTTCGGACTTTCTATTAGTCTATAGATAACTTCAAGTCCTCCGAGACTAGACGGTTTAACTATTACGGTAATTGGGGATTCGTCGTTTGTATCGACGTCAGAGAAGAAGCCGGTGTTTTTATAGAGGTTTTTTATGTCTTTGGACAGCTGATCCGGCGAAATCTCTGCGCCGATTTTTGTTTGCACATGTACCCGAAAGAAGTCGTCAGGTGTTTCTCTCACTCCCTCGAATGAGATCTTCTTTACGATTAAGGCTTCGTCTACTGTATCTAATTCAGCGCCATCTACTGATTCTTTTGCGCTTATTAGTGTTGGTTGCCAAGTTAATATTAGCAATACAAATAATATTGTGGATGCCATCTTTGTTGTCTTCAAATGTCCTCCTAACAAATCCATGGTGGCATATTGTTCCTACCGTGTTACATATTACGCTAATCTGTTTTAGAGTGTTCCATCGACGTATGTGAATCTCGGTGCGAATGAAGCATTGAAGGGCAGGTTCCTTCATTGCAGGGTGCGGGGACGACAAAATAAGTTTCTATCTCGACGAAACAAGATTGGACTATCGGACTTGTCTCTGTCAACACCGAAAATAGGTGTTAGACTAACTGCATGCGCCAGCCAAAAGGATCGTTCCTACGACCGTATTGGATGCCTGTCAGCTCGTCATATAGTCGCTTTGCCAGATCGCCAATCGTACCGTCGGCTATGGCCATTTCCTCGCCTTTATAACATATATTACCCACTGGGGAGATAACCGCCGCAGTGCCAGTGGCGAACATCTCTTTAAGATCGCCGTTCTTGCACGCGTGGGTAACTTCATCAATTGAAATTGGACGTTCAGAAACGGAAAATCCCCACTCGCGGGCAAGCTGAAGTGTTGAATCTCTAGTGACGCCAGGGAGAATCGTGCCTTTTAGGGGTGGGGTAACGAGTTCGTTGGAAATCAAAAAGAAGACGTTACTGGTACCCACCTCCTCTACGTACTTAAGTTCGTTTGCATCGAGCCATAAGACCTGAGTATAGCCCTTCATCGTGGCCTCTTGTGAAACTAGAATGGTCGGTCCATAGTTTCCAGAAGTTTTCACATTACCCACGCCGTATTTTGCGGCGCGTACGTACTTGTCAGACACATAGATTCGAGTGGGGTTAAAGCCTTCAGTGTAGTATGCGCCTACCGGAGAGAGAATGATGTAAAAGAGATATCGCTCTGCCGCTCGGATGCCAATCATTGGTTCTGTTGCTATCATCGTAGGCCGAATATAGAGGGAGGTGCCTTCGGAGGTTGGTAGCCAGCTACGATCGAGCAGAACTAGTTCCTTTATCGCCTGAAGGAACAACTGATTATCGACTTCGGGCATCACGAGTCTTTGGGCCGAAATGTTCAGGCGTTGCGCATTCTTTTCCGGTCGGAAAAGACCTACTCCCCCATCCGCGAGCGCATACGCTTTGAGGCCCTCGAATACCTCCTGGTTGTAGTGCAACACCATAGCAGCGGGGTCCAGTTGGATGGATTGGTAAGGTACAATCCGTGGATCGTGCCATCCTCTATGTGGTAAAAAATCCATGAGGAACATGTGATCGGTAGTGTATTTTCCGAATCCTAATTCTGAATCCTTTGGGTAATCTCGTACCGGATTCGTTGTTTTGGTCAACTTGATTTTCATAACTGGTAGCCGAAGTGCATGTTGCAACGCTAGTTGTTGTTGCGTGTGGTTTTATAGATTAATTTTTTCTTCCTGGTCCGATATCCGTCCGTCAATCAGATGGATTACGCGATCTGCCCGCCGTGCTAGGGATTGATTGTGTGTGACAATGATGAAAGTCTGATTGAACCGTTCGTTTAGATCCCATAATAGATCGAGCACGGCTTCACTTGTTTTCCGATCTAGATTCCCTGTAGGTTCGTCAGTGAGTATGACTTGGGGTTCGTTAACCAATGCGCGTGCGATAGCAACTCGCTGCTGTTCACCGCCTGAGAGCTCGCTTGGGTGATGGCCAAGTCTTTTGGATAATCCGACGTAATCCAGCAGCTTTCGAGCGCTTTCGTGAGCACTACAGGCAGTTTCGCCCGAGATTAACGCTCCTAATGCAACGTTTTCCACAGCGGTAAACTCTGGCAACAGGTGATGAAACTGAAAGACAAAACCGATTTCCTGATTTCGAAAGCGATCTAGCTCTCTGTTGTTGAAGGTGAAGATTTCTCGGTTGTCGAAAAAGATCTTGCCTCGAGTCGGACGGTCTAGCGCACCGATGAGATGTAGCAACGTGCTTTTACCAACCCCTGACGCTCCCACAATTGCAAGCATTTCCGCTTTCTGAATCTCTATATTGATACCTTGAAGAACGGGAAGTTCGACTTTTCCTTCATAGTATGACTTGTGCAAATCGACGGTGTGGATTAAGTTACTCATATCGCAATGCCTCAACTGGGTCTAGATTGGAGGCCTGCCACGCTGGATACACGGTAGCAAGCCAGCAGATGGCAAATGAGAGGGCATTTATGAAACCGACAAAAAACCAGTTAATTTTTACGGGTAGACGCTCGAGTTGATATACTTGGGAATCGATATAAATCGGTTGAGCAAGGCAGTAGAGAAATATGCCAATCGTGCTTATCCAGAACAGTCCCATCAACCCTTTGAGTGTTGTGGATAATGCCAGCGAACGTCGGAATGCCAGAAAAGATTGAATGACGATCGGAAGTAAAATAATCAATGCTAACCAACGTGAGGGGCGAATCTGTTGGAAGTCTAGGAGCCAAGAAATACTTACTCCAAGCACTGTGCCGAAAATCGCTCCCAGTACTCCGATAATGCTGCCTTGAATTATGAATACCGAACGGATATTCTTCTTGGACGCGCCCATCGCCCGAAGGATGCCGATATCTCCCGTTTTTTCCATGACTGTCATTATCAAAGTGCTGGCGATATTGAAACCTGCCACCAGAATAATCAGCGCCTCAATTATCACCGTTACGATCTTTTCCAACTTAATTGCATCGAATAGGGGTGCATGAGAATCCATCCACGTGTTGGCAATCGGCACTCCCGACAGGATTTCATCGAATCGGACTGTTGACACAATGCGTCGCCTCACTTCAGAGGCTATGTCCGCGTTGGTCGTGCGAACTTCAATCATGTTTACTTGCCCTGGCTTCTGATAAAGCTTCTGTGCCGCGTCGAGGTGTATGAAACCAAGCGCGTTGTCGTATGTGTACATTCCAGATTGGTAGATGCCAACAACGACGAAATTTCGAATATGTGCCCAAAAAGCATTTGGGTTCATAGGGCTCTGTTCCATTCTGGAGATGAGGCGAAGAATGTCCCCTTTGACTACCCCCATTCGTCCAGCGACAAAATACCCCAAAACGATGGCCCCTGAAATGGTTTCATCACTCTGTAGTCTAGCGTTGTCAATCAGGGAAGAATTCTCTAAGTCAATCGGTTCATCAAAAAATGATGAGAAATTTGTTACGTGGTCTTCCTGTGACGGATCGATCCCTTTTACAAAGATTGTGCTATCGATAGACTTTTTGTCTTTTGGCCATACGGCGATAGGCGTATAAATCACAGGAGATGCCGCTTCTACTCCGTCGATCTCTTGAATTTGATTAATTGCGGCTTGATAGTTGCCGAAAAATCCTCCAGCCGAACGAACGGTCACATGGGCTTCATTGGCAAGGAATTTCTCCTTAAGGCCATGTTCAAAACCGTTCATCACCGAGATGACAAGGATAACAACTGCGATTCCGAGTGCGACGCTGATGACGGAAATGAAGCTTATGATTGAGATAAAAGATTGTTTTCGCTGAGACTTTAAATATCGAGCAGCGACAAAAGATTCAAATGTCATAGTGCAAGCCGTTGTTCAAAACGAACTTATCTACTCCGCAGAGCGCATTTGTGGAAAAAAGATAACGTCACGAATTGATCGCTGGTCTGTCAACAGCATCGTGAGCCGATCGATGCCAAAGCCGAGTCCGCCTGTGGGTGGCATGCCGTACTCTAGAGCTCGAAGGTAATCCTCGTCTACCATAAAGGCTTCCTCATCGCCAGCTTCGAGTCTTTTTCCTTGTTCAACAAAGCGTTTTCGCTGATCGATTGGATCGTTCAATTCGCTAAACGCGTTCCCCATTTCCATCCCTACCATGAAATATTCAAACCGTTCGACGTATCGCCCGTCGCCGCGTGTCTTCTTGGCGAATGGCGAGACTTCTATCGGGTAATCGTAAATGAATGTTGGTTCAACGAGGTGTGGTTCGACTAGTGTGTCGAAAAGTCCGGCGACAATCTCGCCTCTTGATTCAACTTTAGCTAGATCGATATTAGTTTGAGCAGCCACATCGTTCAATTCACCATCATTAATGGATGCTAAATCGATGCCGGCGTAATGTTCAATCGATTCAATCATAGTGAGTCTCTTCCACGGTGGTTCCAACGAAATCGTTTGACCCTGAAACGAAATATCCATGCTGCCTGTAACGGTTTGGGCAGTGTGAGCAATTAGTTGTTCGGTCAAATGCATGATGTCTTCGTAGTCCGAATACGATTGGTAAAGCTCAAGCATTGTAAATTCCGGATTATGGTCGCGATCCATGCCTTCATTTCGAAAATCTCGCGAGAATTCGTACACACGATCGAAACCACCGACGATTAGCCTTTTTAGGTATAATTCGTTTGCAATTCTTAGGTAAAAGGTTTGATTAAGTGTGTTGTGATAAGTTGTGAATGGTCGAGCATTCGCGCCGCCATAAACTGGTTGAAGTACTGGGGTTTCCACTTCAATAAAATTTTCGCGGTTGAGATAATCTCGGATGGCTTGTACGATTCTTGTTCGCTTGATGAAAACGTCCTTTACATCTCGATTCATGATGAGATCGGCATACCGTTGACGATATCGCGTTTCCTTGTCCTGTAACCCATGCCATTTTTCTGGCAGCGGGCGAAGGGACTTGGCTAGTAGTTCGACTTCTTTGGCCAAAATCGTAATTTCATCGGTGCGCGTTCGGAAGACGGGTCCTTTAATCCCAATGATGTCTCCAACGTCAAGTTTTTTGTAGATTTCGTAGTTGTCCGTTCCAACGGTATCTCGACGAACGTGAATCTGTACCTGCCTTTCGCTATCTTGCACGTGGGCGAAACTGCTCTTACCATGATCTCTCTTGGTCATGATACGCCCTGCAACACAGACAGATTCGCTTTCATCGGGAACGTCTTGGATTTCAGCAAACTGCTGGTGAACTTGGGAGGTGGTGTGAGTTGGAGAGTAGTTGTATGGGTATGGATTGGTGCCGAGATTGCGAATTTCTTCTAATTTCTCTAGGCGTTGTTCAACAAGATCACTAGGCGCTTCCAATTTTGGTATCCCTTCGCGGTCGGCCCAGCTAGAGGGCTGGTTAGTATAGCACGTTGCATTGAGTTAGGCAATAAAACAATAAAAAACGTGGACTGTGAGTATGGTGTTGACGTGTCTCAATCAGTGTTCTGGCTTCTGTTTTTGCTTTAAATAACCTTCGATGAATACATCCAAATCGCCGTCCATGACCGCATCAACGTTTCCAGTTTCAATGTTGCTGCGCAGATCCTTGACGAGTCGATAGGGGTGAAGTACGTAAGATCGAATCTGGCTTCCGAAATTGATGTCAAGTCTCTCTCCTTGCATCTTGGACATCTCTTCTCGACGCTCCGCTTCATAATGTTCATACAAGCGTGAACGCAGGATTTTCATGGCGACGTCTCGGTTTTTGTGTTGTGAACGTTCATTTTGACACTGGGCTACAATCCCGGTTGGAATGTGCGTCATGCGAACAGCCGAATCTGTGACATTAACGTGTTGTCCGCCCGCTCCACTTGACCGGTAGCAGTCAATCTTGACGTCGGCGAGATCGATCTCGATGTCTATAGTATCATCGATTTCAGGGCTAGCCGCCACAGCTGCAAACGAGGTGTGACGACGATGGTTGAAATCGAATGGGGACAAACGGACGAGTCGATGAATACCGGCTTCGGCTTGCAAATGTCCAAACGCGTACTGACCGCTAACGAGCACGGTGGCACTCTTGATACCGGCTTCGTCACCGGGTGTCAATTCTAGTACTTCTGTTGTATAGCCACTTCTCTCACACCAGCGGAGGTACATTCGCATGAGCATCGAGGCCCAATCCTGAGACTCCGTTCCGCCCGCGCCGGGGTGGATGTAAAGAATAGCATTATTGGCGTCATGTGTTCCATCAAGCATCATCTCAAATTCGATGGATTCCACTTGCTTTGTAATCTCTTTTACACCGGTACCGATTTCATCGGCGAAGCTCTCATCATTCTCTTCGATTGCAAGTCCGATTAACACGTGCAGATCCTGAAGCTGGGACCATAGTTCGTGAAAATGCCTAACTTCATTTCTGAGATGTGCCATCCGTTGGGTGATCTTCTGTACTGCCTGAGGATTGTTCCAAAAATCGGGTTTTGAAGATTCTTCCTCAAATTTATGAAGTTCCTTTTCCTTGGCATCCAGGTCAAAGATACCCCCGTAACTCGATAAGTCGCGCATCCATCGCGTCAATTTCGATCTTAAGATCTGCGAGCATTTCTTTTCCTTTCTATCGTTTTGGGCTTCGGCCTAACTGTAACCCACCTGGAGATAGCTTGGATTGTTTTTGCGGATGAACCTTGACCTGACTGACCTTCCGACTGAGCTGTGTGTCGATTGAATTTCGAGGAAACCCGCCTCGGTATCGATGGACGATGAGTACAAGGCTAATTAGAAAGCAGAGAATTGGAAACCAATCACCATAACGGGTATACAGGGTTGTTCCAGTGCTTTCGTGATATGTCAAAGGAGCCTCTTCTACCAATATCTCATCGGATTGTGTGGGCATGATCTGCCCTTGTGTTATTCTCCCAAACCCATCAATTATACATGAAATTCCTCCGTTTGCGCAACGGAAAACAGCAATACGGTTTTCAACAGCGCGAAACGGAGCGACTGCGAGGTGTTGTGATGGCGCGGTGGTTCCTTCAAACCAGGCATCGTTGGTCAGAATTCCCATGAGATTTGCGCCTTTCTTAACAAATTTGCGAAAGAGATTTGGGAAAGCTGATTCAAAGCATATAGAGATTCCAACTTGAGCGTTCTTGATATTCGCAAGCGGAATGAGATTGATTGTCTTTCCAGGTTCAAATGCTTCGAACTGGATGATGTTTGGTAGCAACGGTGAGAGGGGTACATACTCACCGAAAGGTACGAGGTGGATTTTGGAATAGCTGCCCAATTTCTCGCCAGATGGGGAAAGTATAAACGCGCTATTGTAGAATTTCGTGTCGAGTTCTTGGACGGGTGCACCAGTCAGGAGATAGATTTCGTGTTTTTTCAGCATCTCCAGTAGTCGTGGCTTGTATTGATTCTCCGCAGCCGAGAGGATAAGGCTGTGGAGGGCTGTCTCTGGCCAAACAATTAGGTCTGGATTAGTAGCATCTGCTTTTTTTGTCAGATCAATATAATCGTTGAAAATCTTGGGAATCTCGTTGTATTGCCATTTATCAAGCTGGGACACGTTGCCAGGGATAAGCGCAAGTTTAACCCTGGGTGTCGGATTCTTAGAGTGCGATAAACAGAAAAAACCGTAGCTCAAACAAATTAGTACCATGGAAATGGGAAGAACGGTTGCTTTGAGCTTAATCCGCAGCCTGGCGGAGTGGACTATGAAATCGGCCAGTGTCACGTTGAAAAGTACCACGATAAAACTCACCCCATGTACCCCGCAAATGGATGCTATCTGGATGGCAGGTAGATATTTCCATTGTGTATAGCCCATGCTACCCCATGGAAAACCGGTTAGTAACCAGCTTCTAATCCATTCTAAGCCTGTCCATAGAAGTGCTAAAGAAAAAATAACGGTGGTGCGTTTTTGGCACAATGGCCGATGTGCAAAGACGGCAAAGATGGCAAAATAGAGCGCGACGTAAGCAACCAGAGCTACGTATCCTAAGGCGGTCAGGAAGATGTTTGCATACGGGTAGAGTAGGACAATCCAGTAGAGCAGAATAGAGAAAAAGGTTAACCCAGCAGTATAGCCGATGCAGAAGGCAGATTTCGAATTTGACGCAGACTTCACGGCAATTAAGAGTGGGACCAGTCCAATCCACGCGAGTGGAAAGAAACTAAGCCCTGGGTGACTCACTGCCAGCAGAATTCCCGAAACAATTGCGAGAGCGTAGCGTTGATAAGGTTTCATTGTTCTTATGCACACCTCCTTGTGTGTGCTTTCGATGAAGAGCGTGCACACAAAAAACATATGCGGGAGGCATAAAGCAGCACTGTTCTAACTGGATGATTTTTGTCGATTAGTGTGGATAATTCCGCCATTCTAGCAGAGGAAAAACAACGTGTCAATGCGAAAACGTGAGCGAATTAAGCCGGGACAGTAGCCACGCGTTTCCTAGCGCTTGAACCGTTGTTGGAATTATCACGGGTCCGATGAAGAGTGATGAGAGGAGCTCGAAACGGTCCTGATGTTATTCAGATGGGAGATGTCGATAGGTGGAATGTTTTCCGTATCTCCATTCTTTTTTCGATGGTGATTATTTATGATAAGACTGATTTATGATAAGATTGGGGAGAATTTTGGTTTGCAATTCGGATGTACTTGTAAGTGCGAAAAAACGGAAATTGTGCATCCGTAGTAATCTCTAGACTGGACCGTTTGTGCATCTGCCGTGAAAATTGGCAGCTAATGCCCAAAGGGTGCGCCCATTTCCCAAGAGTACTATACTCGAGAAAATGTTTAACTAATGAGTTAGCTGTTATCCCCCAAGCCACCTCTTAATGGTGGTAAGCACATCAACACGCCGTTGTGGTGCAAGGCTTCCTGCTTGTCTTGCATTGTGTAGTGCCTCAAAGCCGAGATTCAATTGGAGGGCTCGGACACGAGGGTGTCTGACAGAAGCGATTTTGCTTGCGGCACGTCTTCAAGCATATCCGAACTTTATGTCGAGACAAGATCTAAATTCAAATTCCACGCTCTTGTGTAAACGGCCCTTTTCCATTGCAAGTTTTTCACTCCTAAGCTATCATGTGAGCTGCTATCAATCGACTAGCATAGTGTTTAGCGCATTTATCGGTATCAAATGCTTTTAATGGTTCTATTGGAATGGTTCTGCAATATAGGAAGAAGGATTAAGCTTGTAAACTAGTTAAATAGCTTAGACGTTTTGTAGGGAGTAGATTGAAATCTTTTATGCCACGAACTTGAGTTAGGAGATCAACGTATGGAACGAATTACCACTTTGTGTAGGATGGTTGTACTGATGTCAATCGCAGTGGCTCTATTCCCATCATTAGGATCTGCAGGTCCAGGCACCCAGGGTTCTCAGATTCTCGTTCTTGGTGGCGGAACGCGAGCGACAGCGTTGGGTGATGCTTTTGTAGCGATTGATGGCGATGTGACAACTGCTCTATGGAATCCCAGTGGCCTAGGCATTATTAAAGATAAACAGGTGGCTATCTCCTATAAAAACCAGGGATATATCTTTGGAGATGCGGGTGAAGGACTGTACTATGGTTTCTTCGCTGGTGCATTGCCTCTGGGTGACGCCGGTGTTCTTGGAGCAACACTGCAGCTTGAAGGAAAAGGAACTATACTCGTAACAACAGATTCTCCCGATCCAATTAGGGAAGAGAATCTCGGAATAGATCGGGTATTGACGCTTTCCTATGCGGATCGCATAACGGAGCGTCTATTCGCAGGAATTAATGGAAAGATTATACAATTGCAATTAGGAAGGGAGACTGCCGGTGCTTATGCTGTTGATTTTGGATTGCAGTACGATATGAAGGGATTTCGCGTTCCTATTAAGATTGGTACGGCGGTTCAGAATTGGGGCACCCAGAGTGCCTTCAAGGACGAAAATCAGAGCGACCCTCTCCCTCGTAAATTCAAGCTGGGAACGGCTGTGGTGCTCTACCAGGAGAAAAATCATCGTTTCAACGTCATCGGGGATTTGACGGCCTCTATCCATAAATGGACAGAAGATGAAGCAGAAATAGATAGGCGCTTGGCAGAACACCCGGAAGAAACACGCAGTGACGTGCTTTCCAATCGCGGTGTTGGTAGGTATGCTTTTGAGTGGAGGCATCTTCAGAAGAGCATCGGTGCAGAATATTGGCTCGGCGACCTCCTTGCACTTCGCATTGGCTATAAGACCGAGACGGGGATTGGGATGCGTGGTTTCTGGGACCACCTTACCTACGGGCTTGGGGTTCGGTTGTTAGACTACGAGTTTGATTATGCCGTAGAGATACCGCGTGGGCCTGATGCGAAGCGACTGAGTGTCTTTGCCCTGATCCTCAGGTTCTAATCTCGCTGTCGAATGCGGTGTGAATCGATGTAGCCGCAAGATAGTTATCAGGCCAATTCTAGTGGTTTTTCAACCAATACCAATCGAATGGAGACAGCATGAAGAACACCTGTCCAATGCGTTCAGCGACTGTGACGTTTCTGATGGCCGTAACTTTGTTTGCTCACTACTTCTCAGTGGATGCATGGAGTGAGACGCTGAAAACGTCCAATCCTGAATTCACCGCTTTTCTCATGGCTTCAGCCCTTGGAACTAAGAGTTTGAGCCCGCCAGCCATAGGCCCAGATTCTCCAGAGCTGAATAAATCGCCGAACCGTGCTTTTCTATCTTCGCTGATTGTTCCGGGTACAGGTCAGTTATATGTTGGTGCGAAACGCGGCTATTTCTATGCCGCGGCGGGTGTGGCGCTGATGGTAAGTTACTTCATCACGTACAGGGCTGCAGAGACTACGCGCAATGATTATCGAGAATTAGTGAGGCGGCACGTGATTTTTGACGGCCCGGGCACCTTTGAAACTTGGGATCCAATCGAGGATTTCGAGCACGCAACTATGTACGATAACTGGCATAATATTTATACGGAGCAAGGGGGCCAGCCGCTTGTTCGCGTTGGGCGATGGTACTGGAACGATCGTGCGGTGTTCAAAGACGAGGATCGAGGAAGTAAACACGATTCTCCTAATCGTGAAGAAGCACAAGGTTTGAGAGAGTTGGCCAACCATAAATTTGAGAGGGCACGGAAATTGATTGGCGTGGCCCTTTTCAACCATGTGATTAGTGCGGTCGAGGCCCGCATCGCAGCTAAGAACTACAACAAGAAAAGCATGGATCGATTCCCGGGTTTCAATCAGGTTAAACTAGATTTACAGACGACGGTGGAGGCTGGAAGTGTCGACAGCCGATTCGTCTTGCGCGGACAGTTTTGATTTTCCTGTTACGAATGGTAAGCATTAACCTATCTGCGGCAGAAGAGCTCACGCGCGCGTTGAATCTGGTTTTTGCGTCTCGTTTCCGAATCGGAGTGATATTAGTGTTTCCTGGAGAGATGTGTTCTGTTTTTTTTGGAATCTTCACATCGTGAAGGGTCCGGTTCGCTGTTGGGGATAGAGACGGTCGTTTTGGTCAAGTGACTTGGTCGATTGCCGTGGTCCGGATGAGCAGTTGAGCAAAAGGCCTCGGGGGTTTTGAACTGCAGCATGTATTTCTCTGTCGGTTGAGCTTGTCATTAGTCATCCGGACTGGCGCATCTTAGATTCAATTAATACCCTGAAAGTTGTGAAGCTCGGAAAAATCCGTACAGGAGTCATAGTACATGTTTTGTCGTCGATTTCTCATATGATGAATCTATCGAACCTGGGTTGTCTCTTTCATGTCCAAAGCGGGTTTGATTGCATAAATTTAATTTTCTATTGCATGCACAGTGATTAAACTGCATGCACAGTGATTAAACAGGCTATTGACATGTCAATACAATTCTGATAAACTGGTGTGCATCTGGGGGAGTTGTAAGGACTATTCCGTGCTAGGTAGTAACCTCTCAATGCAGAGACTTAATGTCAATGATCGAAATAGAAACAATTCAGAAACCGGTTGATACTATCTTAACCGTGCCAGGTTCTAAAAGCTATACCAATCGTGCACTACTGGTGGCTGCGCTTGCCAAGGGCCATTCGAGATTGACAGGTGCGCTATTTAGCGATGATACACGATATATGTTCAAGGCGCTGCGGCAACTTGGAGTGGCGATTGCTGCAAATGAAGATCGTTGTTCGTTTGAAATTATAGGGAATGGGGGAAAGATTCCATTTAATCACGCCAAGCTCTTCATTGGCAATTCGGGAACAACAGCGCGATCTCTTGTAAGTTACGTCGCACTGGGGAAAGGTGAATTTGTCATCGACGGTGATGAACCTATGCGTCGTACCCGTCCAATCGTCGACTTGCTCGAGGCGCTAAGCCAGCTTGGAGTGAACGCATATGCGCAACATGACAATGGTTGTCTGCCTGTGGTTGTATGCGCAAATGGTCTTCAGGGTAGTTCCACGCGTGTGAATGCGAGCAAGAGCAGCCAATTTTTGACCTCGCTCCTACTCGTCGCGCCATATGCAGATGGCGGTGGCATGGACATTGAAGTTGTCGATAAGCTCAAGAGGCCGTATATTGACATCACTATGTCAGTCATGTCAGCGTTCGGTGTGCAGGTGGTTAATAGAGACTACCGATATTTCCACGTTGTCCCGGGACAGAAGTACGAACCCCGGGAGTATGCAATCGAACCGGACGCTTCGAGTGCGTCCTATTTTTTTGCTGCTGCCGCGTTGACTGGTGGCCGCGTGCGGGTGAAAAATCTGACGACCGATTCCACTCAGGGTGATGTTGGGTTTATTTATGTTCTTGAAAGGATGGGGTGTGAGGTCAATCGATACTCTAATGGAATCGAAGTCATCGGACCAAAGCAACTCAAAGGAATCGATGTTGACATGAATGCAATCTCGGATACGGCGCTCACTCTTGCTGCGATCGCACCGTTTGCAGACGATAAAGTCGTTATTCGGAACATCGAACACACGCGTTGGCAAGAAACCGACCGGATTCGTGCGATGGTCACGGAATTGCAAAAGCTTGGTGTCTCTGCTGTAGAACATCAAGATGGCCTCGAAATTCACCCGTCAAATATAAGGCCAGCTGATATTGAGACATATCGCGACCATCGGGTGGCGATGAGTCTTTCCTTGATTGGGCTGAAAGTTCCTGGGATTCGTATCAAGGATTCTACATGTGTCAGTAAGACTTTTCCGAATTTCTTTGACGTTCTACAAAGTCTTAAGTCAGGGATTTAACTCCGTCAGTTGCCGTGGACAATCGATCGCGTGTATCCCTTGAATTCGGTATAAATTTCTTGAAAAATTAGCTTAAGCATCGCAGTGATTGGCACTGCCATCAGTAATCCCACCAGTCCGAGAAATCTCTCGCCAAGTAAGACGGCCACGATTGTCATTACGGGACCAAGTTCCACGCTTTTCCCAATAATCAAAGGGAAGATAATTGCGTTGTCGATGAGTTGGGCGATTAGCGTCAACCCAAGAATTGCCAACAAGCCCCAGCCAAGGCTGAGATGCGAGCCCAGGAAGACGACGATTAGCGCTGGGACTGCACCAATGAGCGGTCCGATATAAGGAATTAGATTTGCCAATCCGGCAACAATTCCAAGTGTTATCGCGAAGCGCAATCCCAAACTCCAATATCCGACTGCGAAAAACATTGAGAGAGCTGCTGTTTGTATTAAACGACTGCGGAGGTAATTTCCCAGTTGTTGGTCCAGCTGATTGACTAAAATCAACACCGGCTCGAAGAAACGATTCGGAACGATTTCAATGAATGACTTCCGCAAGTGGGGTGCGTCGTTAAGTAAGAAGAAAGTGAGGAATAGACTAATTATACCGGTCGTAAGGGCAGAGAAAGCACCGCGTGCGGAATTACTCAGCATGCTTAAGATTTGCTCGGATTGGTTCGCGATATAGTTAAGGGTTTGCTCTTGGGCTAGCCTGACCATGTGCGAGAGTTTTTCGTGCCTAATATCGGCGGCATTCGCAGAATCGCCTAGCTCTGTTTCAATGCCGTTACTCTTCTCAGTTTGCGGCATAGCAATGTATGGATTCGCGTTTTTTTGTAATATGTTTTCGTGTTTTTCTAGTCTTTTTTGATACGCGAGGAATGGTGCGAGTGCAATATCTGGAAGGCTATTTAGCCGGTCTACCACAATGTTGACGATTAAGTCGCCCGTATCCTTGTTCCTAATGTCGCTGTGGATTTTTGTAACCTGCTCGGCTACATTGCTCACAACAAGAGTCGAAAGTGTTGCAAATGCGCTGAGGATTACCAGCATGATGATGATGACTACCAAGGTGCGGTTAAGCCTTTTGCGTTCAAGGGCGTCCACGATTGGGCCCAGTATGTATGCAATGAGGAAAGATATCACGACGAGTGCTAGAATGTCTCTAACGAGGTAGATAAGGCCGACAAAAAGGGCTAACGCCCCCACCACTGTTCCAAGAACGACCAGTTTCAACATCGCACTGACAGTCCGAAGCTGACGTGTTTGCTCGAGCGTCTCTCGGACCAGTGTCTGGGTTCCCGGTGCGCTTAAACGAGTGTTTGAAGCGCTTGGAACGATTGTTTCTGTTGCCGAGGCCGCGGAATTTGCATGCGATTGTTCGCGAGGTAGATCTTTTTCTGAACTGGCTTGCGATTTGGAGTTGTTGATGGTTTCACTCTTCATGGTCTTTCTGTCTTTATTGTAAGGGGTGAGGAAAGCGGATAGTTAGACTAATGGTTGTGCGTCAATTCCTGTCACATCTTTCTGCGCGGTTTTCAATCTCTCGATGTCCTGTTGTGCTTTCTCGAGTTCGTTGTTGGTATATCGCAGCCTACTGGCTAAGACTTGAGCGAGCTTGAAGACTACCTTAGAGGCCAGCTTGGGATCAGAGTCCATTAGCGCCAATAGCTCCGGGCGAAAGAAGCCAATAATCTTTGCATTACGAACGGCTGTCACGGTTGCCGTCCGTGGCGCATTATCCAAGAGACCAACATCACCGAAAAATCCACCAGGTTCTAACATCGTGAGATGAACGATCGTTCCGTTCTCCCATTCTTTGGTGACTTCTACTTCCCCCTCTACAATGATGTACATACCCGCGGATGCTTGGCCCTGGTGGATGATTGTCTCGCCTTCCCGGTAGTGTCGGTGATGGGCGATGCGCGCGATACCATGAATATCTCGCGGACTCAGGTCTTCAAATATCGTGACTTTCTGAAGCACACTAACGATGTCACGTTCGATTCTCACCTTGCCTACTCTGTTTAGAGCGGGTTCCCAGATTCCATCAGCCCGCTTCTGTTTTGCGTTCATAACCTCCCCTTTCTCACGCCAGGTTCGAACCCAATTCTATTACATGGTTGATAGTTTTGTCAAGTGCAGAAGCGGTTTCGTCTCTCGCTTTCTCAATGGTGTAAGTGCTGACGATTAATCCCGAACCTGCAGGCATTTTTTCTTGAGGTTGCGAACGGCCTGTGCTAAACTCGACGGTGTAGTTTGTATGAGACCTTCGAGTTTTTGTCTCGGGAATTTGGAAGTGGGGTGACGCACCCAATAAATAATGGAGTTCATCCGAGGAACTAGACATCAGGTAGAAAGAACGAGTTGTTTAGCAGTCATTGATTGTCGGTAATTGCCTATTTGAGGTGGGACAATACCGAGTGATAATAAGATATGTCATCGGATGCTGCATAGACTCTTCGACGACTATGATTTCTTCAACGCGTCATATTTTCAGCCTATTATCAAGGGAGGTACACATTGTCCTGCACTGTTCCTAATCCAGAAGCCTTTTTCGGTTTTCAACTTGGTACGAATTACAAGATCGCGCGTTGGGATAAGATTGTCGAATATTTTAATGTGCTCCATAATTGTAGCGAAAAAATCCAGGTCATCAATATGGGACCAACAACCGAAGGCAACCCATTTCTCCTAGCGATTATTTCGTCTGAGCGAAATTTGGCAGACTTGGAGGAACTGCGAGGAATCAACTCACAGATTACTGATCCTCGAGGGTTATCTGAACTAAAGATTAATCGTTTGATTAGAAAAGGTCGTGCCGTGGTGTGCCAGAGCATGAGCCTGCATGCCAACGAGATTTCTGCCACACAGATGGCTTCAGAGTTAGCGTACGACCTTGTCACTGGAACGGATGAGGAAACTCAGCACATTCTTGAGAACACAATTTTTCTAATGGTTCCATGCTTTAACCCTGATGGTCAGCTAATGGTGACAGACTGGTACAACCAATACGTGGGTACCGAATATGAAGGGACGTTGATGCCCTGGCTGTACCATAAATACTGTGGTCATGACAACAACCGGGACGCGTTCATGCTTAATTTGGTGGAGTCTCAGTACATGGCGCAAATCATGTTCCGGGAGTGGCGTCCACAAGTCTTCCAGGATCATCACGAGATGGGGGCCTACGGTCCACGACTATTCGTGGCTCCATATTGTGAACCAATTCACCCGCACGGAGATCCCCTCGTATGGCGAGAATTAGGATGGTATGGGGGCCACATGGCCTACAAACTTGAAGAAGCTGGGTTGCGTGGCGTCATTGATGGAGCTCTATTTGGTGGTTGGGCGCATCTCGGTTTTCACTGGATGGGCAACTACCATAATATTACCAGTATGTTGACTGAGACTGCGCAGGCTCGACACGCAACGCCCATCTATATTCATCCGCATCAACTGACTGGAGATGGTGGCACGCTTCGTGGAATGCCTCACTATAAAGCGCAGACAAATTTTCCTAATCCCTGGCCAGGAGGTTGGTGGACGTTGCGCGACATGATGGAGCAACAACTCGTTGCTTCAAAAGCGGTACTGCATCTTGCTGCTCGGTACCGTGAGACAGTACTGTACAATGCGGTACAGAAGGCGCTTAGACAGACACGGCGTGGTGCCGAGGAGAAATCTGCGGGGTTCTTTATTCGGACTGACCAGCATGATTCGCTGACGGTGACGATGCTAATGAACAAACTGCTACTCCAAGGTATCGATGTATATCGAACGCGTTATCGTGTAACGCTTGGTGATAGAACCTATCCGCAAGGGACATACTTTGTGCCGGTGAACCAGCCGAAGCGGGGCGTAGTTAAGTCGCTTTTGGAACGCACCTTATTTCCTGACGATTCATGGACTCGATTTCAGAACGGAATGCCGAATCCACCATACGATATAGTGACGGAAACACTGGAAGAAAAGAAGGGTGTAAAAGCTCAACCGACGCCGGTGGATAGCAATGGGATTACGAC
>CAYZGU010000021.1:0-182063 GCA_964478165.1 uncultured bacterium
TTTTTTTTTGTTTTTTTTTTGTTTTGTTGTTTTTTTGTTTTGTTGTTTTGTTTTTGTTTTTTTGTTTATTTTGTTTTGTTGTGATGTTGTGATGTTGTGATGTTGTGATGTTGCGTACATCAATGAATACATGAACGTGATAGAATCATTGAAGGGGGTAAAGATGTCAGATGCGAGAAATGAAAATATTTTGTTATCGACAGTGCAGCCACTAGATTGCGAATATGATCGCGACCGAATGCAGGATGTTGGATATATGACGTGCATGGCCCTTGTGATGCTCGGTAATTATGCACAGACCGGACACTTCGGCGGCCCATTGGCATATACTCCATACAATGTCGCACTTCACCTTGCCGGTCAAAAGCTTGGGGGCCTTAACTATGATTACCGTAGGCCCAAGCATCCGTTTTCTGACAAATTCATGCTTGCTGGTGGACACAACATTCCTACCTCATATGCTTTGTGGATGATCATGGGGGAGGCTATGGCTCGAAAGTACTCGACCACTGGTGATTCGCGTTACCGGGTTGACCCAGAAATTGCCATGTTGCCAATTGATGCACTGGGATTTCGACGGGGCGCGATTCCTCTGCAGACGCTTCTGCGCGACCAGAACCTCGAGAACCATCCGCTTTTTTCGCAGGCCAAACTGCGCGGAATACGCTCTCTCTCAGGTCATGCAGAAACGACAGACCTGACCAATGACGTAAATGGCGGCCCCTCAGGCATTGGTGTCGCGACAGCTGCGGGAAAAGCTGCATTCTGGGATATTCTGGCTGCACCCGAATCTCTCAAAGTGGTTGCCCTAGAAGGCGAATTTGCTATGACCGAAGGTCATGCTCAGGAACTTAAAACTCAAGCGCTTGCGATGCAAGTAGGCAAACGTCTGCGCATCCTGATTTCCTACAATAATGCGGGTATTGATGATTCGCTAGTTGGCGGAGTCGTGGACGCTAAATACGAGCACATCTATCGACTTGAAGATCAATGGACCTCTTACGGATGGAATGTGTTCGTGATAGAGGATGGCAACGACTATGATCAGATTCTGGCTGTACTGAAAACTATGGAAGATTGGGATGCTAATGACCGTCGACCGATGGTTGTTATTGGAAACACAGTAAAGGGATATTGGCCTTCAGCGCTGCATGGGCGTATCGAGGGTTACGGAGATCAGTTAATCGGTTATCCAAGCCACCCGTACGCGTTCAAGATGAACTCGGAATATTTCGTTGCACTTGCCACGACCTTCGAGAAACATTACGGAGTGGAATTTGATGGCATTCACCAAGGGATCGTGAATGATGAGCGCGAACGTCTGATACAGTTCAAAAGAAACATTGATGTGGTTATGTCAGTGCTGGATCAGAAGGGGCTAGGAGATTGGTTGGCCGATCGTCTTGTGGAAAATGCGTGCTCGGTACAGGATTCTCTCCCGTTGAGAATTAGCAACACGCGGAATCCTTTTCTGGATGATCGTCTTCGGGTGGAGAGTCTTCCGATTGAACGACAAACTGTTACCGTACGCAATCCGAACTCTAACAAGGAACAGGAAGTGGAAATCTCTTTGTTCAAGAAATCAGGTGAAGTCGCTGGTACGCGTCGGGCTATTTCGGAAATAATGAAGTGGATGAACTACGTGACGGAGAACCGGTTTATCTCCCTGGCTGCAGACCTTTCTGACTCCATCAACGTCGAAAACGGTAGCTTCTGGGGGCATTACGATCCAGTTTCGAACCCTAGCGGTACACGGATCAAAGCTCCGATTCAGGAAGCAGGGAACACCTCTAGTGCTATTGGTTTGATAAGCCAGAGCGCCTCGCTTGATCCGGAAAACTTCGCTGGGGTTTGGGCGCTGAGCGGAACCTATGGTGCTTTTACACCACTTATGTACCTACCAGCGAGGATTTGGAGCCAGCAAACCCAGGATAGTTGTTTTCGTATGGGTGTCCTTCATATTCTGGCTGGCCACTCAGGGCCGGAGACTGCTGCTGATGCGCGTACACATTTCGGAATTTTTTCCCCGCAAGTGATGAAGTTGTTTCCTCGAGATCGGACAATTCATCTTAGCTTCTGGGATTACAACGATGTTGCACCTGGCTATTTTGCCGCCGCGGAGATTGCCGCCCGAGATTCGAAGATTGGCATCATTATAATTGAAACCGCCCGTCCCGATTTTACAGTCGCAGATCGGAGTAAGTTTGCCGATACGAGCCTCAAAGCGGCAGCCAAGGGCTTATACGTTGTGCGCGAATTCAATCCGAACCAACCCAGACATGGATATGTGGTTGTTCAGGGGTCGAAATCCACTTTCAACCTCGTGGGTGTCATCCCGCGACTCGAGGAAGAAGGGATTAACGTGAAGATTGTAGTCGCGGTGAGTGAGGAATTGTTCAATCGTCAACCCAAGGAATATTGTGATTCCGTATTGCCTGAAGAGGCAAAGTACGATCTGATGTTCGTGACTACAGGCACGCGACGTGTTTGGCCCCTTGGACAGGTAGGACCGCAGGCCGATGAGTATTCGTTGACCTCTGATTGGGACGATCAGTGGCTCACAGGGGGCAGCGAATCCGATGTAATGTCGGAAGCCCGTTTGGATGCTGAGTCTATTTTTGCCGGAGTTAAGCGCTTTGCTGATGAAAGGGAGGCACGTATAGACAGGCAGAAACGTTTACTGACCGATTTGGCTTGATTTTGCTTGTTCGTTATCCCGTCGATCACATGTGGAGGTTGGTGCACTATCCCATAACTGTTCTTGTTCGCAAAGGCGACTGAAAGTGCGTTTTTTTCAACACGCCAACGGGGGCGAAAAGATCCAGCCTGATGTTTGGTTTTTCCGGGGGTTGTAATGCGTGAGGGTTGTGCTCGGATTGCCCGCATGAAGCGGGGGAGGAAGGGTTGGCGTTCATGGATTTTCAATCAATCACAGCGGACCCATCCTAAATAGTTTTCGAGTGCTTAGCGTCAACCTATCGGCTCGAGACGAGCCTGCCTCGAGCAGTTAGGAAATGGGATACAGTGCTATTACTCTGGTGATGGACACCTTTTTAGGATGGAATGCCCTTACTATACGCGACTTCAAAAACTCAATACTACGCCATCGTTTTGCAGTATTTTCGACGATAAAAAGGTTCTGTCATGAGAGAGAAAGGCGAGCATCCTGGTGTGGCTCTGCATGTAAAGGACGAATTGTGTGTTTAGACTCGATTGAACGCCGTACCGCTCACAGTTCTGAACGAGAGAAACCGCTACTTTCTTAGATGTTCAGTTGCTGTTTTACCTGCCAAATAACGGGCGAGGTGTCGAGCTATTGTGTGTCAGAGCCATGGAAGAACATGGGTGAAACCCTTTAAATGTATCTTTGTGCGTTGGGAGATATCGTAGCAGAATCCTTCGAATAGACTTTTAATTGGAGAGAGGACGGCACATAGATCGCTGCGAATGGTGAATAGAAGGCCTGGTTTGCGTTTCGCCTGCTTTGTTAGGGAGGTGTGTAAGCCTTCAGTTCCGGTAAACTGGTGATGACACGTGCATCGATTATTTATCGCAGGGACTCTAGTCGACGGCCGACGTTTTATTCTTACTGGAGTAGATCCTTCGGCCGAAACAAAATAATCGGTACACCAGAAAAAGGGCTGGGGTGTTTACTTCAAAAACGAGCGCGCGTTGAAATTTGACGAGAACAAGGCATTTGGAGCGCGTCTTTGATGCGTGACTGTGGTCTAGTTCGAATTGCGGAAAAGCGCAGATAAGGTGGTCGATATATATTGAATTCCATCAAATGTCCTCTTAGGAACGCCAGTGTGGGAGTTCGACAAAGTGTCCACTCAATGGTTGCAAAAGCTTTCCGTGTTGCCTTGGAAAATCCCGGTTCACCAGTCGAAATATTAAGCAACAATATTTTTGCCTCGGGGTTGTGAGTGGTTGAGCTTCTGAATGATGAACGGTCCCATTGGGAACTAACGACGTCGCGTGCGTTCGAAATTGACTTAATCCTAGCGGATTCAGTTATAGGGGATGCGAGGGAGGACGCTCGTGGAGACATCCAATGTGCCACCGATAGAGGCAGCCACCTTGGTGCCGGTGTATCGTGGCGATAGTGCTGAGATTCGGATTGTGCTTGTAAGGCGTAGCGAGGTTGGTATTCATGGGGGACAACTTGCGTTTCCCGGTGGGAAGTATGCCCCAGGAGACCAGTCAATGTTGGATACAGCATTAAGGGAAGCGCGGGAAGAGATTGGTATTTCGTGTAAGAAGCGGGACGTCTTGGCATCATTGCCCGTTGTGGAGACGATGACATCCGGGTTTCTTATCTATCCGTTCCTTGCACATGTCGTTCGGCCAGCCGAATGGTGCAAGGACGAAAGAGAGATTTCTGAAATTTTAGAAGTCGAGCTTCTCGAATTCATTCAGCCTGGGGTTCACGATGAGGAAATGAGGGAATTTCCGTTGTGGACGGAACCACGTCGAACACCGTTCTACTGGGTTGGAGGCTACAAATTGTGGGGTGCGACCTACCGAATTCTTCACCCACTAATCCCGCGTTTGCTCGGGAGAGAATGGTTAATCTAATGGAACATGACGTTTCTTCCAAGATATCTGTTGGACTAGGTCATTGGTCCACTAGCGTTTCAGATTAATGTTGCTGAATTTCATGTCTTCCAGGTGTACGGTGCCCGTCCGAGAAGAAAACGAGCGAAAAGCCTCCTTTTTCCTGCCAATTGATGTGACTGTCTATTTTGAGAAAGCTGCACCGAGGAGTGGGATCTGGACTAAGCTACTTGCTTTTGTGTTCAGGGCGGCGACGCCTGGTGGATAGAACTCTCACCCGACTTAGGCGTTAGAATGCGATAGGTGAAGGATGAGAGTCTTAATCTTCCGATTCCTGTTTGCGTAATTCTGATACAGAGATTTGAAGTAGAACGTGCGGAAATTGGGCGGCTTGACGTCCTCAAATCATAGAAAACAGGAATTTACTCCGGTAGAACAAGCCATCAATACACTGCGCAGTTTACTTAGAGTTCGGAATTTTGTGCGCACGTTAGTTTCAGGTTTGGTTCTCGGTGCCTGATGAGCTCTGGTTCCCCGGTGAGTGGAACCAGGTTGGATGGAGAGAGACGCTTGGAATCTAGTTTGATGGCGTTCCTGTGGAGGAGATCTGGTTCTATCGTCGTCAAAATTGAAGGCTTTCCTCGTGGGTTGCAAGGGTCTTCTAGTGGGTAGTGATTATAGGAGTTGACAGTCACGACGGAACTAGGCGACAATAATCCGCGCGACAAGAATGACAGCTAATTAGAGTTCGTGTAGAGAAAATTCAGATGTTTTTCGTAATTGACAGACATGGTAACTCAATCCCCATGTTTTGCAGACTGTTCTGTGTAGACGACCATTCTTATTAGGGTTGGTGTTTCCATTGTCGGAATGTCGTTTTCTTGCCGCGTTGACATTTTCAACCTTTACAATCTTTAAGGAGAATTTGAATGAATGTTACCGATGCTATCGGTGAGATCCTGAAGGCCGAAGGCGTGGAATATCTATTTACTTATCCGGTCAATCCGATTACCGAAGGGGCGGCCAAAGCGGGGATTCGTCCCATCGTTGTTCGTCAGGAACGGATTGGACTTCATATGGCAGATGCCTTCAGTCGGATGACTTCTGGTGAAAAGGTTGGCGTATTCTGCATGCAGCAAGGTCCCGGATCAGAGAATGCGTTCGGTGGGGTTGCCCAGGCTTATGGTGACTCGGCACCGATTGTCGTCCTTCCTGCCGGCTATCCGCGCGAGCAAACAAACGTTGATCCCAATTTCAGCTCGCTGATTAATTATCGTCACGTTACGAAATCTTGCGAACAGGTTACAACGCCAGGTTCTGTGCCGGCTGCACTGAGACGGGCATTTTCGCAGGCGAAAAATGGTCGTCCACGTCCAACTTTGGTAGAGATTCCGGCGGATCTTTTCGATGCTGAATTGCCAGGCGAATTGAATTATCGATCTACTCCGAAATTACTTCGCGGACCAGATCCCAACGAAATTCCAAGAGTCGCCGGTGTGCTGATAGAAGCCCAACGCCCGGTAATATACGCGGGTCAAGGTGTACACTATTCGAAAGGTTGGGAAGAGCTGCGTGAGTTGGCAGAGCTATTGGAAGCTCCCGTCACCACAAGCCTTCAAGGCAAGAGTGCATTTCCGGAGAATCATCCCCTGTCCCTCGGGTCCGGCGGGCGTGCGATTCCGAAAACGGTGCATGATTTCTTGCACGATTCAGACGTCATATTTGGTGTAGGATGCAGCTTTACCAAGACGGGTTTCGGCGTTGCGATCCCGACTGGCAAGACTATTATTCATTCTACGCTTGACGAACTTGACATCAACAAGGATGTAGAGGCAGATTATGCGTTGGTTGGTGATGCTCGACTGACTTTGAGAGCATTGATTGACGAGATTCGTGGTCGTTTACACGGTGAATCTCGAGGTCTCCGTAATCAGGTAGAGCGAGAGATTTGTACAATTAAGCAAGCATGGTTGGCCGAGTGGAACACAAAGCTAACTTCCGATGAGGTTCCTCTCTGTCCGTATCGTGTGATTTGGGACCTTATGCACACTGTAGATGTCGGGAACACAATAATCACCCACGATGCGGGGAGTCCACGAGATCAATTATCACCTTTTTGGGAGACCACCACGCCGCTGTCGTATATTGGTTGGGGTAAAACAACTCAGTTGGGATATGGGCTTGGTCTGGCAATGGGAGCTAAACTCGCATGTCCTGACAAGTTGTGTGTCAACGTTTGGGGCGATGCTGCTATTGGCTTCACGGGAATGGATTTTGAGACGGCGGCCAGAACAGAAATCCCCATTCTTTCCATACTGTTCAACAACTTTTGTATGGCCATTGAACTAAGCCCAATGGCCCTTTCCACCGAAAGATTTCGTAGTACGGACATATCGGGAAATTACGCTGATATGGCGGTTGCATTCGGTGGGTATGGGGAACGAGTAGAAACGCCAGATCAGATCGTTCCTGCTATTAAACGGGGTATTCAGCAGACCGAGGAAGGGAAACCGGCCTTACTGGAGTTCATTACGGGCAAAGAAACCGAAATTTCCCGCTTCTAGTAAATTGAGGATAACAGGGTTTCGGAGAAGGTGAAGAAACACCTTGATGTCCGGGCGACCGCCGAATGGTAAATTGGGCGTCCTCACTACTACTAGCCATTTTTTACCCGTAACTCGTTTCACTACTTCGGCTGTGTTCGTCACAGATAAGAACTAATGGAGGAGATTAGGACAAGAGCTCTTGTTTCACAAAAGTAGTGTCGGTATGGTACCGAGAGTTTTCGGACCGTTTGCACTTCAGGTCGTTGGCAACCGTGTGGGTTGCCAACAAATTTTGTGGTCCTATGCTGTTAACTTGTCGGTTAATAGTGGGCAAGCAATGGTTCTATTCGCTCCATGCGATAGTGACGTGTTGTATCGTCGATGCGGATGTTTCATCTGTTTCGATTAGGTGAGTAAGTGTAGGCTTGTCCGGAATAGATCTGGGAAAGCAGATGATGGCCGAGCACCGCGTGACGCATAGGATGGCGTTTGAAGCAAGGACTATGTGCTTGAGGTTTATTCAACCACCCTAATGGCGAATGAATCAACCTCGAGCAGGTGTCATGCTGTAATTCCTACTTAGGAGTTCAGTTGTCACGGGTTTAAGATGGTTCATACATCCCATAACCTGCGTTTTTTCAAGTTCCTTTCTCCCACCGTTGCAAGTTATCATGTCTGGCGGTGGAAGCATGATAGTTGTCCGCAGCCTCACATGTATCCCATGTCTTTCAATTTCTTTCCATCCCGTCGCCAATCAGGTTTAATAGAGACTTGTAACTCTAAGAACACACGTGCCTCAAGGAAGCGTTCAATCTCCTTGCGAGCCAGTTGGCCAATCTCTTTTATCATACCAGCGCGGTTACCGATTAGGATTTGCTTTTGGGATTTGCGCTCAACATATATTATCGCTCGAATATAAACCGTGCCGTTTCGACGGGATTTGAAAGCTTCGACTGTCACGCCAGACGCATATGGAATTTCTTGTTGTGTTTGGAGGAAGATCTTTTCTCGGATAGTTTCGGCGACAAAGAAGCGTTCAGGTAGATCGCTTATTTGATCGTCGGGGAAGTAGATCGGGCCGTTGGGAAGATGTGAGATGATAAGATTGCGAAGCTTGAGAACATCACTGCTTTTCCTGGCCGAAAATGGAACGATTTCTAGAAAGGGAAATTTTTCCTTGTAGGCGGCGATAATCGGTAGGAGTGTTCTTGCATCTAGCAGGTCGATCTTGTTGATACCCAAGAAAACGTTGTTTGATTTGCGCCTTTGCAAGCGATCAAGGATTTGTACTTCGAGTTGGGGTGGTAATCGGCTTGCATCGATCATGTATACGATAAGGTCGGCGTCTTCAATCGCACGGTAGGCGGTCTTTACCATTTCATTGTGGAGCAGGTACCTAGGAGTGACAATGCCGGGCGTATCCAGAAAAATAATTTGGTATCGTTCCGTAGTAACAATCCCCGTTATCTGATTTCGTGTTGTTTGGGGTTTGGGCGTAACAATTGCTAGTTTCTCACCCATGAGCGCGTTTAACAGGGTTGATTTACCTACGTTTGGTTCACCCACAATGCTCACATAACCGGATTTGAAGATCTCGGAACTATAGTCGTTCATTTGGTCGTCGTCTCGAAGATTGATGGGACTGCGCAATTAGAGATATCATGCATGACACTGCAAGTGCTCCAGCGTTACTGTTCCGAAGCACGAATGAGTCCAGGACGGCGCAGGCCCGGTAAGGCTTGAATATCGTAAATTTCCTGGCACGTTGTTTCATATTTTAGGTGGCCAACGATGGTTCCCCGTGCTAGGTCAATGGCGACGATTCCGCAGAATGGTGAGTCTCGCGCAATCGGTATGTCACTGAAGGTGGGACTTTTACGGCGCAGCTGCGAAAGCCCCACGAACACATAATTATCATAACGTGCCATGCCGCGCACGAAACCGCGCATTCGCGTTACAATCTCATATTTTCCCTGCGCTACATCAACCCGCACAAGTTCACCCGTTGCTGACAATAATAGATAAAGCTCATTCCCATATATCCGCGGAGTGTGTGGCATTGGAAGATCGCCAAGCACAACCTCGCCGCTTGGCACATGCATTACGATTCCGCCGGAGGTTTTTCTGGCACGCCATCCCTCAGAGCTGTTTGTTTTGCCAAGTGCCGTGACAAACTCTGGTCGATGGTCGAGCATCGCGATGCCGTTTAGGTGACACCGGTCTTCGGGCACGAGCTCACTGATGAATGGTGGATGCCAGCGAAAATTAAGACTATGTAGGCCATCAGTTACAGCGAGGCATGAGAACAGCGTATTGACCGCCCACAGTTCGTCTGTTCCCCACGTGAGGTCATGGATTTTCAGTGGGCCACAGGGATACCTGGCTTGCGGGACATATTGTCCATCGCATGTATCGGATTGCTGCGGATATCGGCTGGCAAGCGCGTGCGAGTATGAAAGCGTTACAATCTGGTCCCTTGTTGCAACATTCAGTAAATCTTTCCCCACTGCTATTCCCATAGGAACCTCAAAATCTTGTGATGATTGAACTAAATGTCCGGAATCACCCGCACTCACGAATATTAGCTTATTGGCTTGATAAACACTGACCACAAGGGTGCATTGGAGTTTCCAAAGAAGTTCGGGGAAGCTTTCGGAGTGTGTGCAACCGAATGGAGTTAGTGGTTGATCCGTCTTCAAGGTCGAGGGTCTATCTCAGATTAGAAACCGAGGCGTTTATCAACTTGATTCCGAAGGGGAAGTTTACCACAACGGAAGAGTTCGAGATTTTCGTAAAAAATCTCAAACACATGGCGGCCCTCATGTTGCGTGCCGCCCGAGATATGTGCGGTAATGAGCAGATTCTTAATATTCCAAAGATTGCTATCTTTAGCCAAAGGTTCTGTATCAAAGACATCAAGGGCGGCATGTGCTAGTCGTCCTTCTCGTAGAGCTTGCGAGAGAGCCACTTCGTCAATTATGCCGCCACGAGACATCCCAACGAGCATCGCCGTAGACTTCATCAACGACAGTTGTTTGGCACCAACCATTCCCCGTGTCTGTGGCGTTCGTGGCACGGTCACGATGACGTAGTCTGCTTCTCGTAGTAGGTCATCCAGCTTGTTAAAGCCATGGAGCTCACTGACATAATTGGGTTTGTTTGAAGGATACAAGTCTACTGCGACAATTCGTGCATCGAACGCATACGCGCGTTTGGCCATTTGTCGGCCGAGGTTACCAAATCCAATGATTCCCACTGTGCTTTGAGCCAACTCGACAGCTTTGGTGCGAAGTTCTGGTGACCATTGTTGTTGTTGTTGTTTGAAGATTGACTCTCGAATGCCGCGCGAAAAAGCGAGTATCATTCCTAGTGCGCTATCAGCTACTGCTCCTGCGTGTGTGCCACTTGCGCTGGTCAATAGTACATCGCTGTCGACCAGTTCCGTAATAGCGAGTAGGGGATCTACTCCAGAGCTTGTAGACTGGATCCATTTGAGTTTTTTTGCAGTCAAGAATAGTTCGCGATTTAAGGCTCCAACGAAGATGTCAGCGTTCTGAATTTCGAGCGGTATATCATCACGGCCAGCACAATAGTGAAAATTCATATCCGGGTACTTGCTCTTGAGTTTAGGAATCCCATCCTTGACTGCTGAATGAGTAGGTGCGAACACGACTTTCATCTGTTTTCCTTTGTTTTAAGTATCAATTTGATCGAAGTAATGCTATGAACGAATTGCCACGTCGATTTTCCTAATTGCACAATGGTTCCGCAGTTATGCATTTATTGTCCTCCGGCTTCGAACTCTAGTCGGCTTTCCAGGTCGTCAATGAATTGCCGTGCAATGCGCCCAGAACGCCCACTTGATGAAGCCTCCCACTGTAACGCTGCGCGATGTAATTCCGTGGTTGGGATGCACAATCCTCGCTTTTCGGCGTAGTGCGATACGATTTGTAGATATGTATCCTGAGGCATACGATAGAAAGCAAGCCGCAAACCGAATCGATCGCTCAAGGAAATCTTCTCTTCTGTTTCCTCACGAGGATATAATTCATCTTCTTCAGTATGCGGAAATTCATTTTCTTTTACCCGACGGGGCATGAGGTGGCGGCGGTTCGATGTCGCATAAATGAGAACGTTTTCTGGGCGAGCAGAGATTCCGCCTTCTAGCGCAGCTTTTAGCTCACGATATTCAGGATCGCCTTCGTTGAAAGAGAGATCGTCGCAAAATAGGATATAATATTCTGGACGATCCCATAGAAGTTCGGCGATCTCCTGCAAGTGGAGTAGCCCATCTTTGCTCACCTCAATCAATCGCAGTCCATCAGCCTGATATCGCTGTAGCATTCCCTTAATAAGGGAAGATTTGCCTGTCCCACGGTCACCCCACAATAAGACGTGATTAGCCGGCAAGCCGCGTAGGAATTGATGCGTGTTTCGATTGACAGCGTCAATCTGCCGAGAAATACCTACAAGATTCGCAACTTCCACGAGATCTGGGTGCTTGACTGCGATTAGTTGGCCTAAAGTGTCTTGGATTCGCCAGCGAAACGCGATGTGTGTATCAAGCAGAATTTGCGGGTGCGAGATTGGTGCGGGCGATGCAAGTTCTGTCAACAATGCATCTGCTTTGTCTAGAAGCTCTTCTAGGCGGCTAATAATGAATTTCCAGTCTGATGTCATTTCTTCGAGTCGTTAATCTCCTTTTCGAATCACAAAGAGTACAAGATTATACCATAAAACGATGTGCTAAAATAAAAAAACAGTTGGTTTTGCAAAGATACGCGGAATTAATCTGACTCGAATCCGGACAAGTTGAAATAGAGTGGGGAGAAGATAGCGAAACACAGCGCAAATTAGGGGGAATATCCGCACGAGGAATCTTGTAGAGATTTACTGCGTCATCAATATGCGTGGGTGCGTTGGATGTTTTGGTCCTCAAGGAATCAAAATCCTGCCCCCGCTTGCCACGACAGTCGAACCCGTCATGTAACTAGAATCCTCGCTCAATAGAAAAGATATCACGTTTCCCATCTCCTCCGGTTTGCCAAGACGACCGAGGGGAGTAGTTGACTGGAAATGTTCGAGCATATCGGGCGACAGCTCACCCAGCATGTCTGTTGCGATAGCACCGGGCGCCACGCAGTTGATGCGTATGTTATGTTGAGCGAAAGGTTCACAACACGATTTGGTTAGGGAAATAATGCCTGCTTTCGAGACTCCATAGGGTAGTTGATCCGGACGCACCGCCAATCCTGCGATAGATGCAACGTTCACGATGCGTCCGAATTGGCGATTAATCATCCCTTCCTTCACTGACCAAATCAGGTTGAAAGGCCCCGTCAAATTTACTGCGAGAACGTAATCCCACTGTTCGGGTGTCAATCGGTTGAAATCTTCATTTCCTACGAAGCCTGCATTGTTGACCAATAGATCTATGGGGCCCAGTTTGTCGGTAACTGTTCTGACCATTTTGTCCACGGCTCTTCGCTCGGTGATTTCAGCCGCAACGTACACGCAGCGTCTTCCAAGATTCTGAATTTGCTCACAGACCAGCTTTGCTTGTTCTGTCGAGCGAACGTAGTGGACTGCGACATCCGCGCCTTCCGTTGCAAGCTTGATTGCGGTGGCTCTGCCAATTCCCCGACTCGCTCCGGTCACGAGCGCAACTCTGCCCTTAAATCTCATTGATTTATCCTCACCATCAAAATCGTCGTGTATAGATGCCTTGTCTACATTGAATTTCGCTAGCCGGCTTTGTGACCAGCAGTCCCAGGAATATTCTAACATATTCCTGGACATTATCCCAGCTCTGAGACAATTTGACTCACATTCAGCTGTGTGATGAATCTATGTGCGACATAGATCGAAATATCGAAAGTGGGAGGATAGTTTGGTGAGATCTGGTAGAAGTCGTTCTTCTGTAGAACCCGTCAATATTAGCAAGCCTAGGATTTCCGATAGAAAGTCACCTCAATTTGCTTTGGCGGCATAGATTTTGGTTTCTTAAAACTGCTGGCCTAACCTATTGCTGAACAAGAAGTTTGGAAATCCAGGTCTACAAGTCGTTGAGGATTGTAATGCTCACGATGTTCAAAAACGCTTGCAGACGTGGTTGTATAGTCTGTTTGCCGCGCTTTGAAACTGAGCGGAATTTTGGGGCTCACTCCGTTATGGTTCGCGTGAGATTCGACGACAGATTGGTCAAATCGCAGAGTTTTCCAGCATAGATGTGAAGGATGGTCCATAGCGTGTCGTTGGTACCGGTTAGCCAAGTGGATATCCGTCTCAGAATAACTGCTGAGTTTGGCCCGTCATCACTAATCCCTCGTTCGCAGAGAGGGACATGAACGGCGCCAAAATGCTACGGCTTTCTCAATTGCGTTTCAGCGCTCGACCGCAATTCAGGCATTTCGTTTGATTAAATCTTTGCGTCTGTGATACACTAGCAATCCTTTTTTAACCACAATAGCGATGGAGGGTATAACGATGATCCTGGGGGCTCACGTGTCTACTGCGGGTGGCTTGCATAGAGCCATTGAGAATGGCGAAGAATTGCGATGTGATGCAATACAAATCTTCCTCAAGAATCCTAATCGGTGGGTTGGAAAATCAGCGACTCTGTCGGAAAAAGAGACGTTTAAGCTGTCGTGGGGCTCGTCCAGAATTCGAACGGTCGTGGTGCACGATATCCACCTTACCAACCTCGCATCGCCGAAACCTGATGTACTTGCAAAATCGCGTGAGCAGTTTCTTGCGCAGATGGAACTTGCTGATAGTCTTAACATTCCTTATGTTGTGACGCACATGGGCGCATACCTTGACGGAACCGAAGCCGAAGGCTTAAAGACATTAAGTAACAGTTTGAACATGCTTTTTGAGCAGGCGGTTGGTGGTGAAACAATTGTTCTTTTGGAGACAACGGCTGGACAAGGTACGAACCTAGGATACTGCTTTGAACATGTGCGTCAGATTATAGACACTTCAGCATTCCCTGAAAGGCTTGGGGTTTGCTTCGATACGTGTCATGTTTTCGCTGCGGGCTACGACCTTCGTACGGACGAAAAATATCATGAGACCCTCGATGAATTCGATCGAATCATTGGTCTTGATCGACTCCTGGTCTTTCACCTTAACGATGCCAAGTCTGAATATCGCAGTCGCGTAGATCGACATGCACACATCGGTGCTGGTAATATTGGGGTGGAGCCTTTCAAACTTATTATTAATGATCCGCGTTTTGCAAATATACCAATGATTATCGAAACTCCAGAGATGGAGGAGATGCACGCGACGAACCTCGCGGTTCTAAAAAAACTGGGGAAGGAACGAAAATGGTCCAAGGAGTTGATGCGTGAATTGGACAATTGATCCTGTCTTGACTAACTTTGACCTCCATGGTCGAATATCATGTGGCTGTTTCGATTGGTACCTAAAATGTCTTTCTCAGTAGCGGTCATTGAGATTCTGGAGTACAAGGAATTTGACCAGGGTGATGGATAGCACTCTTGTCATCTGTTCGGGATTCGAAGGAACCAACTGGAAAATCAGGAGAATCTAAATAGCGCCCATTGATTTGATTCTAACTGTTGTCATGCTAGATTCTTGTGGAAAACTTTACGAGACGAGGTTGTCGACGAATGATTGAGAGGGCAAGAACGGGACGATGTTTAATTCGGAACGGTCTTTCTCATTCACTTGTTTCTCGCTCTGTGAAAGCATCACGTCCGTTCTTAGGGGAATGAGTCTACTAACTTTCGATCTATTTTGAAACAGTTCGGCGAAAATGGCCGTCTTGGAATACTAGAATCAAGTTTTGGTGGGGCGGCGTCAGAATCATTCCTTCTCAAGCGTTACAGTGTTCGCCAACGGCATGAAATTTTGCCTTTCAAGCAACTGCCGCAATTCCGAAATTTTTCCCCTTGGGATGATCAGATCTGTTGAGGAAATTTCGCCGAGAATATGTTCTGCAATCTGTTTGGTTGATTTGAGTTCCTGGGCTAGCCCTTCGCTTTTGCACCGAAGCAATGTTAGATCCATGAAATAGATTTGTCCATACCGATTTCCCCATTCTCGGATCGACAGATCAATATTTTGAGGAAGACTGGTTCTGGAATAAGTCTTCAAGAATTTGAGGATTTCATCAACAGAGAAGCCGCAACGCAATCCGTCATAAATGGATTGGGGAGTGAGTTTATACGTGATGACCTGGCTCGCACGGTGGATTTCCGCGATCTTGTTGAGCGTCCAACGAATTGTGGGAGAGAGGTAAGTTGACGCCAGAATTTCGTAGTTTGGCTGCGCAATGAACGACGATTCCCATTCATAGTTCTCAAGTGGTTCTCCGGTTAGGAGACGCCGACCCGTGTCCGTGACCTGGATGGCGATGTCATTGTCCAGTTTCGAAAAGTTAAGGCAACCCATGTAAGTCAAATGATTCGCAAATGTGCGTTCAAGATTGGAATAAAGTGTTTGTTCCCAGATCTTCTCCACAGATAATTGACGCACCTTTTCTTGAATTGATGATAGTAAGACCCAGCGTTTTGGAGAGAGTATACGGAGAATTGATAGGACAATTGTGAGAGAACGGCTGGCCGTCACATCGTGTTCCACCCAGTATGAATAGATATTAGACAGTTTTTCAGCATCTGATTTCTGAGTCCATTCATGTCCTAACGAGGAGCATTGCATCTTGGAATCGGCGAATTTTATCAGCTGATGGTGTCGACAGAAGCGCTGAATAAACTTGAGGCGATCCGCATTGCCTTCAGTAGGGTTAATTTGATTGTAAATTTTGATGGTATCGGCGGAAACTTCAAAAGCATTGAGCAGCCGTTTCTGGGCGTGCTTGTGTACTGTGTGCTGTCGTGTAAGTTGGACTCCATTCCTTGCAGCAAATGACAGAAAGGTAAAGATATCTTGAATCAGCGCGAGTCCATCGCTGCGAATGATTTTTGGCTCTGATGTGGGAGAAAAAAGTGCATCATTCATGTCTTCCGAAAAGATTTGTAATAAGAGAAATCGAAGATCTTCTGGAATGATGTATGTGTACTGGAAGTTGTCTGCTCCAACCGCAAAAATCAAGCCTGATTCGTTCAACACCTGTCGCGTTTGTGTGGCAGCATGACGGCCATACTGTTTGAGCTTTTGGTTAAAAAGATCTAAGGACATTCCGTGGGAACCACACAGAAATGTGAGTGAAGTTAGGACGGCGCGGTGATCGTCGTTGAGATGGTTAATGAACTTTTGCAACCACGTTGAATTGAGCACTTTCTCGGAAATCTGTTCTCTTAGGCTTTGCAAAGACAATTGTCTGGACAAGCCAATTCTCTTGGCAACCAGTTGACAATATTCTTTCGGTGCCCGCTTAAGGAGCTCTCTATAGGTTAAGTTCTCGTTACAGGTTGTCATGGGAGTTGAAGAAGGCGCTCAAAGCCTTGTAGTCATTGTCCGGATTAGGGTGCAGCGATGATGGTATCTTAAGTGTGAGAATCAATATCTGGTTTATGTTTTTTCGGAGTTCCATCAACCCAGTATGCTACCAAATTTCTTGATGGGTGTCAAGACCTCTGAATTGTGAGGCCTCGCTGTGGTCGATGGATTTTTGTGCAATTGGTTTCTTATGGCATACTTGTTGGATAAGGATTCTGAGATGTCCAAGAGGGAAGTTTCTGAAAAGTTAAGTGGTTAAGAATGTAAAGAACTGCGGGCTCTTGGTTCAAACGACCAGCGAAGCTTCATAGAAATGAATATAGCTTCTGTGTCGTTGTCAGCAGAGGAAGGTACAAATGACTCGAGATTGTGGATCTCTTAAGATATATCGAGCGGCGCAGTCCACAGTGTTTGCTGCGAGAACTCCACAGCATACCATGATTACATGTGGCCTTCTCATGGCGGAGTCCACCAACTATTCTATATTGGTGGTAGTGTAGACGGTAAATTGGCAATGATAGCCTACAGGATTGATCGGAAGCTGAGAGCGATCGGAGATCGAATCAAATAGTAGGCCTGGTGCAAACCGCGAAGTGTTTGGTTGAATCTGGTCTTAGAACACACAGGACAATGGAAGATTGTTTTCTGCCAAATCGTATCCGAGGCAAGTTTAGTCGACATTGTCGCAGAGTACAAGAAACCAGGAAATGCATATGCTAAAAGGTTGTTCAGGTATAATTATGAGAGCGACATGTACATCTTGTTTTATCTGTCTTGGGTTCATTTTCTCTTCGTGTCTTCAATCTGTCAATCTGGTGTCGACGGCATATTATCAGGCTTCGACTCGTCATCATGAGCTTGCAGATAGCAAGACAATGGTTTCTGACGACGAATGGCGTTCGCTAATCGAGGAATTTGAACGAGTCATTGCCGCTAATCCCCAAGGGGAATGGGCGGACGATTCTCAATTCGCCATTAGTTCATGCTGGATCTGGTTGTCTCAAGATGGGAATCTGGAGGCCATTCAGCACGCAGTCGGTTCGCTAAAACAAATGCTGGGGACTTACCCACATTCACCGTTGCTTGCTGAAAGTCACTACTGGCTGGCACATTGTTACGTTCGACGTGATGATGCTCCGCTTGCAATAGCGCATTATCAGGAGGTGATAATCGACTATTACGATTCAGCTGCAGCCAAACGTGCACAATTGGCACTTGCCCATATTTACGAAAAACAGAATCACCCTTCTGCTGCAGTGGCACTTTATCAAGCCATTGTCAATCGGAATCCAGATTCGCGGCTTGCTGTCGAAGCGGTGGAGCGATTAGACGTTCTTCAAGCGGCCGAGCTAAGTCGAGTCGTCAAACATAACACCCCTACCCCGAAGTCCGTGAGTTTTCCTGATGGGGAACTTCCGGGTGTGGTGATGCCTGAAACAGTAGGTATAGTTACGAGTGATGTTGACGCTGGTACGACCCGAACTAAAGTAAAAAATGTGGAGCACACGGTGAGCCTGTCGAATCAGCAGACTTTGGTTGCAGGAGTGGTCAAATTTGACGGCGTCTTGCCTGCTGAAGACAACGCGGCGAGGAGGCCAACCACCGATGAGAATAACACGACTCAACAGGACAGCAGTGAGGCTCACATATGGAATGTAATAGCACGGCCCAGCAATTCGGAGCTTAGTCCTCGCCCTGATCTCTCGTTATCACGCCAGCTTGGGCTTGGGGTTAAGACAATCATAATCGATCCAGGCCATGGTGGGAAAGATCCCGGCAGTATAAGTAATTCTTGGATTCAGGAGAAGATGATTGTCTTGGAGTTGTCAAGCATGTTGCGTGATCTTCTAGTTGAGAGAGGCTATCAGGTGCGACTCACTCGCGATACAGACATCTATCTTCCGCTTCAGGAGCGCACTGAATTCTCGGAAATGCAGGGTGCCGATCTGTTTGTCAGCCTGCATGCCAATGCTTCTCCTAATCTGGAAGCGTCGGGGATTGAGACTTACTATCTTGCACTAGCGTCGGATGAGTCTGCACAGACCACGGCGGCTCGTGAGAATGTTGACACGGGGTATGGTATTAAGGAGTTAGACGGCCTCATGGCCCAGATTCTTAAGGAGAGCAAGAGTGTGGAAAGTCGTCGTCTTGCACAGATTGTGCAGAAGGAGCTGATTCTTACGACAAAGGCGAAGAATCGAGGGGTTAAGCATGCACCCTTCGTCGTTTTAATTGGGACAAAGGTACCGGCGATTCTTGTGGAAGTCGGCTTCTTGTCTCATTCGGGCGAGGCCGAACAACTGACTAATGCGGTTTACCAACGGACTATTGCTCAGGCAATCGCTAATGGAATTGAACGGTATGTCTCGAGCATTCCTGTTACTACTGCCAAAGCAGACCGTTATGTTGGCGAGTAATTTGCCAAAAGCTCTGACGTTTCGCGAGTACTGATCGACATATAGACAATCAGACTAAAAGGAAGCCCATGTCGTTGTGTGATTCTTCTACTGGTTTGTCTCTATTTTGATAGGTGTTTTGGTTGAATGACAGTCGACTGACACAGATTCGTGCGAAGATAAGTGCTAATAGTTGTGTTTCGATGCCCTAAAGGAGTGTAACGTCCGCGGGTTTCCCAATGCAAAGTGCCGAGTTTCTTACTGTGTGCGTTCGAAAAAAAGGCTTCAGCAATCCGCGGTTTTTTCTTCCCGTCGGCGATAGTTAGATCTACGGGTTAATCTACCCCTTAGGATGCATGAATCAGATTCTTGCATCCCAAGCGGTAGGTTGAGATTGGTACAGTGTCTAGAAACCGACCGAAGTCTTGTCGAATAAGAGCTTCGCACGGAACTGTTCTGTAAAATCAGGTTGTGCGTTTGCGGCTGTCACAAAAAACTAAGTAGAATAGCTGAATGAGATCTTTTAAAATCGCCCTTGTTTCCTTTTTTCTAATCTTAACATCACGAGACTAATCAATCCTTAAGTCCAAAGTCTGCCGACAGTGTCCATCACTCTCAAATCAAAAAAACAGCTGATTCCACCCATTGCGTTGTGCATGCAGGGAGAATACAACATGTGTTTTTCCTTTTTGATTGTATTTGTCTTTTTCTTGCTTGCACCGTCTACAGAATCTCAGATGTGCGTTCAAGAGTCGGTCATTGAGGACTGCGATTATGCGAATAGTGCCGAGGCGCAGGTCGTTTGGCTAAATGGTGAAGGAACGCCGTTAATCGAGGTTTCTCAGAACGAAATGCATGCCGGACTGTATATCTTCGCACCATTTTCTCAGCGGATAGAGCGCACTATTCATGATCGCGATCTAGCGCTCGACTTGAGTATGCATGGTTCTTTTGAATTGCAGGTGTTTGTAGGGAATGCTGAAGCGTTTAGGTCTGTATCACTCCACTTCCGTAGCGGAAAAGGTTGGTATAGTGCGTCAAAGAACATCACGCGAAGAGGTGCGCAACAGTTGCTTTTCAATAGAGCGTCCTTTGGTAGTGAAGGAGAACCTACGGGTTGGAGTATGATAACGGGTATCCGTTTGTCAGCTTGGGGATTGTCTCCTATCGACTCGTTTATAATCATCAATCGCCTCAGAGGTCTTTCCCACAAATTATTAATCATTCTTCCGTCCATGCGTGCTAAGGAAAAACCAACACATCTCTACTCAGCGTGGTCAATTGCCGATCGTTTTTCGAGCATGTTGGAAGGTATTGGACTAGGGGTTGACACGCTTGATGCTGAAAACATCGTTGTTGAAACACTTAAACACCGCGAGGTTGTCATCTTGCCTCTAAACCAGGAAATTACCGAGGATCTTGCTGGCGCACTCGAGCGCTTTGTCGGAGCCGGAGGCAAACTGTTTGTCACATATGCACTTGCAGAGCGCATAGCCAACCTTCTGCATCTGCGGCGTATTGATTGGATTCCTCAAGAGCGTCCCGGACAGTTTTCCTCGATTCAGTTCGAGGCTCCGTATATTCCGGGTATCCCCAAGGAGGTGAAGCAGTCATCGTGGAATATTACCTTAGCTGAGGCAACGAATGGGGACATGCGGACGATTGGTTATTGGTACGACAATCGAAATCGTTCTACTGGATATCCAGCCTTGTTTGCGGGAGATAATGGTGTCTTTGTAAGTCACCTCCTTTTATCGGACGACTGGCATGCAAAGCAGAAACTGCTCGCCGCATTGTTGGGTTATCTCGTTCCTGAATTTCGTCGACGGATTGCGGAGATTGAGATCAATCGAATGACGACTGTAGGACACCTTGCGAGCAGGGATGAAATCTCATCATTTATCAGAAACGCCTCAGAACCGAACGCACAAGAGGAGTTAAGAAGATCCCGTCATCTTGCCCGGAAAGCTGAATTTAGATACCGTGAAGGACATTATCATGATGCCATTGATAGTGCGCGATCGGCGCACGCTGCATTAACGCATGCATATGTTCTTTCACATCCAAGTTTTGAACGCGAAAGCCGTGCGGTTTGGAATCATACAGGTACAGGGGCATATCCGGGTGATTGGGATAGATCTGCCCGCGAATTGATGGAGGCCGGATTCAACATGATCTTGCCAAATGTTCTCCGGGCGGGGGTCGCACACTATCCGAGCGAACTTCTTCCCACAAGTGATACTTTTCTCGAGTACGGAGATCAGATGCTCCAGTGCGTCAGGGCAGCTCATAAATACGGGCTTGAAGTCCATGCTTGGAAGATGAATTGGAATCTAGAGGGCGCACCTCGCCAGTTTAAGGCAGAGCTTCGTGAGGCTGGACGGATGCAAGTGTCACGTACCGGGGATTCAATCGATTGGCTTTGTCCCTCGCATCCGGAGAATGTGAGACTCGAGCTGGGAAGCCTGGTGGAGCTTGCAGAAAGATATAGCGTGGACGGTATACACCTAGATTACATTCGTTATCCTGGGACCGAGGGGTGTTACTGCGATAATTGTCGTCAGAGATTTAGTCGGACGGTGCCCCAAAGCGTTCAGTTCTGGCCTTCGGATGTTTTGAAACCTGGACCGCAAAAGGAAGCGTACTTAAACTGGCGTGTTGATCAGATTACGAGGTTCGTGCGTCTCGTTCACGAGCAAGTTCGCCCAGTTCGTCCAAATTTAAAGATATCTGCGGCCGTTTTCGGTGACTATCCAGCGTGTGTTAAAGGAGTCGGACAGGATTGGCTTGAATGGGCAGAGGCGGGATATGTTGATTTCTTGTGTCCGATGAATTACACTGATGATGACCACCGTTTTTGCGAACTTGTGGAGAAACAGCTTGACCTAATGCCAAACTCTATTCCTATCTATCCAGGAATCGGCGCATCCGCAGCAAGGTCCACTCTCATGCCCGATCGGGTTGTCGGCCAAATCTCCCTTGCGCGTGAGGCTGGAGCGGATGGCTTCACAATCTTTGAATATTCGGCCAACACCGCGGAAACAGTAATCTCTGCCATCGGAAAAGGTATCGGAAAAACTGTGGCAACGCCAATTCATGACTGGTGATGATGTCCAACAGGTCATCTTTCCAACTGCCAGACGAATTGACAGGCAGTTTATGCATGAAGTTTTAATTAAGGCTTGAGGCGCGTGAAATTTCTCGGAGTGGTAATTATAGGGACTGTGTTATTGTTGGGGGTTAGGCACTATCGGTGGTTTCACGAATGGTTCCGTCAATGGGTGTTTCAATGGAAACAATCTTGGGGAGGGGTGGTTGTTGGGAAATTCGCCTGCACTAAGGAGGGGTGTGAAATAGAGAAGCACCTATTAGAATTGTGTTATAATCAGGGGGTTCAGATCCAAGAAGTCACTGTGTCTACTTGGAAACGGATTGAAATTGGTGACTGTGTCAAAAAAAGGGCGTGGCGTAGCTCGGTAGAAACGCACCTCTTACCCCAAGGGGAAGCACAACACGTGACGAGTATTTTAGTGGAGCGATTGTCTCTGCCAGATAATGGTGTTCGCCTACGAACTATTGAGGCGCTTGGACAGATGGGAGTTTCCGGCGAATCGGTGATGTCGGGATTGGTAAAGATTTTGAAAAGCGATAGTGTGCATTTGCGATGTCGAGCCGCAAGTGTTTTGGGCAGATTTGGTGAAGTGCCTCAAGTTGTCGTTACGGCCCTAATAGAGGCTCTATCGGACGGAACAGCACGAGTTCGGATGAATGCGGCATGGGCGCTGGGTGAAGTGGATTGTCGTTCCGCAACGCTGGTGTTAGCGCTGATCGAAATCTTGAAGGCTGACAAAGACCCAAAGGTTCGTTTCAACAGCCGGCAAGCCTTGAAGAAGAAAGGCACGCCCGAAGCAATCCAGGGCATTAAGGCAAGCCGAAGCGTAGAAATCTGAATCGTGGGTAATGGAGTCCGAAGCGGCATGCCGATGTCAGTGAATTTCAGAAAGATTAACGAGTTGCTATGCGCTGCACTATTGACATTCAAGAGTGAGTGTCTGCTCAGGTTTTTCCGCACGCGTTCCTGTAGCAAAGTGCTAGAAGAATATCCAGTGTGCCGAAGGAGATCCCATTATGAAGATAGTGAGAGTGCACGAATTTGGGGGCCCCGAAGTCCTGTGCTACGAAGATGTGTCCATTCCTAATCCGCAACCGGGTGAGGCCAGGATACGGATTGAGGCCATCGGGCTTAATTTCATCGACTGTTATCATCGTAAAGGGTTATATCCGGGGAAGCTTCCGGTGACGCCTGGAATGGAGGCAGCTGGCATCGTTGACGCAGTTGGAAAAGAGACCAAGGGATTGGAGGTTGGAGATTGCGTCGCGTATGCAACAGAGCAAGGTTCTTACGCTGAATACACGATCGTTCCCGTGACAAAACTGGTTCCTGTACCCGAAGGCGTCGGAACACAACAAGCTGCTGCAGTCATGCTGCAAGGGATGACTGCGCACTATCTGGCGTTCAGTACTTATCCTCTTGGTCCACAGGATACTGCACTTGTTCACGCAGGGGCCGGTGGTGTGGGGCTCCTTCTGGTTCAGATGGCAAAACGCGCAGGTGCTCGGGTCATTGCCACGGTTTCAACGGAGGAGAAGGCAGCTCTAGCTAGGCAAGCCGGTGCTGACGAGACGGTGGTCTACACGCAGAGGGACTTTGAGGGAGAAACCCTACGCATGACTGATAATCAAGGTGTTAACGTCGTGTATGACTCCGTGGCTAAGACTACTTTTGACAAGGGTCTTAATTGTTTGAAGCATCGAGGTTATATGGTGCTTTACGGTCAATCTAGCGGACCAGTGTCCGAGTTCGATCCCCAGATTCTTAACCAGAAGGGTTCGATTTTTCTTACTCGGCCCAATTTGATGCACTATGTCAAGCTGCGAGACGAACTTTTAGAGCGATCTGGAGATCTCTTCAGATGGATGCTGGCTAACGAGCTAGACGTACGAATTGATAAGACGTTTGCGCTAGCGGAGGCCGTTGAAGCACATAGATATATAGAGGGACGACAGACCAAAGGAAAGGTGCTACTCATTCCCTAGCGTTCTCTCAATAGGGTGTTTATACATTATGTTGATGATTTGAGACTGTGTGTGGACAACGACACCCTGCCTCCAAATTTAGCATCTCGCAGGGGTTATGTTCAATGCATGGAAACAGAGCCTCAAGGTTGTATCGTTTTTGGACATTCTACACTGACTATGCCCAAATCACAGGTAAGAGCGTTTGCGCATGTGTGAAGCTCTTACAAAGGAGTAGTTCTAGAGTAGAACTACGGAGCGTTGCCTTTCTTGCGTGATTCCCCATTGTATAGATTCTGGACGGATAAGATCGTATTGTGACAATTGAGAAAGCAAAAGAGTCTTTATATGATGCTATCATCATCGGGAGCGGATTTGGTGGCTCAATGGTGTCTCGCGTCTTGGTTCAAGCGGGCTTCAAGGTGCTGATGTTAGAGCGTGGGGACTGGGTACCGCGTGGACCACACAACTGGGCCTCTGATGGCAGTGTGGATTTAACCCCTTTCTACACTTTTGAGACGCCTTATCGGGTAACGTCCGGCGGCAACAGGAAAATGATGGGTGGTTATAGCTGTGTTGGTGGACCGTCTGTTTTCTATGGCGGGGTTTCGATGCGATATCGGGAGGCTGATTTTGAAACAAATTCCGACATGGTTGGGGATTCAGAGGCACGATGGCCGTTTTCCTACGAAGAATTAGAACCGTATTATAGCCGCGCGGAGCACATTCTCAATGTGGCTGGAGAGGCGGGGAGAGACTTAACCGAGCCATATCGTAGCGAACCTTATCCACAGTCACCCAATGCTCTGTCCCATACATCGCGGATGGTTGAACGGGCTGCATGTGAGCTTGGACTGAATCCTTTCCGTATACCATTGGCGATTAACTATTCGGCGAATGGAGATCGCGGTCGGTGCATCGGATGTACGACTTGTGACACCTACGCATGTGCCGTTGAGGCGAAAAATGACCTCGCGACAGGTATTTTGCCCGAGCTTGTGAAGGAGGGACTACAACTCAACACAAACACTGTGGTCACCAGATTGGTTGCCGAGGGCAAACGGATAGTGTCGTTGGAGTGTCATGACAAAGGGACGGGTGAAAGACGATATTATCGAGCACGGTTGTTCGTCCTTTCTGCTGGAGCAATTGCTTCACCTCATCTATTGCTCTCCTCAGACCTCCAACACGCAAATCCTGGTGGTCAAACGGTCGGCCGCTATTTGATGCGGCACTGTAACGGAATCGTGTTCGGATTTTTTCCGCGTCAGCCCAACAGGGGGCTACAGTTCCATAAGCAGCTTGCTATTCACGACTTCTATTTCGGGCATTCAACGATTAAGCACCCGGCCGGGAAGTTAGGGGGAATCCAACAGCTTCAAACTCCGCCTATCGGTTTGGTAAAGTCCACACTGCCAAAGCCATTGGGACAGCTCGTAAGTCCTGGGGTAAAGCACCTGACGGGCCTGCTTGTATTAGCGGAGGACTGTCCGCAGTTCATCAATCATGTTGCCATTGACTGGAGAAAGAAAGACGCTTTCGGGCTTCCACAGCTCACAATTTCCCATCGTTACACTAGCCGTGATTGCGCTGCTCGTGACGCATTAATCAAGAAATCAAAGCAGATTCTGCGCAGGGCAGGAGCATGGTTCTTCTACGTACACAAGATTAAGACCTTCTCCCATGCCGTTGGTACGGTCCGTTTCGGGGAAGATCCGGCTACATCAGCGCTTGATCCGTACTGTCGGTTTCGAGGCGTCGAAAATCTATACGTGGTTGATGGTAGTTTTATGCCCACTTCCGCCGGTCTAAATCCGAGCCTGACAATTGCGGCAAACGCGTTACGTGTCGGCGATCACGCCGCGCAAATTCTTTAGCCGTCGAAGCATCTGACCTAGAAGGATTTGCCGTAGATGCAATCGATTGTCCAATTCTTCTGACATTCTATGGTACGAACGAAAAAAAAAGGACCGATAAAACTTGCCTTTCTCGGCTGTGGCTTCGCGACTCGTTTACATAGCGCGACTCTCTCACATTTTAAGTCGGAGGTCCATTGCTTTTACGCGAGCCGGAATGAAGGCAAGGCGGTAGGATACAACCAAAGATACAAAGGAAGGGGTTTTTTTGACTCGTACCACGCGGCGATCTCGCATCCTGATATTGATGTTGTGCTCGTCGCAACCCCGCCGGCTTTTCATCTCGAGCTTGCGTCTCAGGCATTGCAAGCAGGTAAACATGTTATCGTTGAGAAACCGCCGTTCTTGCACGCTTCTGACGTTGACACCATTCGTCAGATTCAAGCTGAAACCAACGGTCGTGTTTTTGTCGCGGAGAACTACTTTTATAAACCGCTTGTGAGCAAGCTTCGTGAAATCATTGATACAGGATTAATCGGTGAGCCCCTTTTTGTGCATATCAATGCACTTAAGGCGCAGAAAAGTGATGGTTGGCGGAACGATTCTGCATTATCCGGGGGTGGAGCCCTCTTTGAGGGTGGAATCCACTGGGTGAATTTTATCTCCAGTCTAGGGCTAACAATAAAGTCCGTGTGCGGATCATTGCCCGGCGTGGAAAGCGAAATCGAAAAAAGCATCCTCGTTACGATTGAGTATGGGGAGGGAGCAGTTGGTACACTGTACTATTCCTGGGAAATTCCTTCCATATTTCGCGGTTTGCGAATTTCACGGATTTTCGGGCGGGATGGGTCTATTACGTTTGAGTCGAATGGCTTGTTCGTCATTGTCAGAGGAAGAAGGAACCGAATCATTATTCCTAATCTTAAGGACATTAGTGGCTATCGAACCATGTTCGGCGATTTCATTCACTCTGTGCGAACGGGAGACCCACCGAAATTCAATTTGAAGCTCGTCAAAAGAGACCTTGAGCTAGTAGAGACGATTTATCAGTCGATTAAAGACTAAGAAAACTAGATGGAGAAACCGGTATGAATTTACTCATTGCCTTAGTTATCGGCCTGATGGCAGGCGCGCATTCTGCAACCTGGGGAATGTACAAAGACGCTATCTATGAGGGTTTTACTTACAGGAAATATTTTCGCAGTATCTTCTTGAGCGCGTTTGTCGCAAGTCTTTTTCAGTTTGTGACACAATTTGAGGTGAACCGTCCTGGCTGCATGCTTGTTCTCTTCGGGGTTACTTACGTTGTCGAACGAGCTATTCTCGAATTCTATAAGACTTTCCTACGAGAAGAAGATCAATCGAAATATTTCATTCCGATGCAACTGCATGTGTTTGGCAAGGTTGTGGAGAGTCGTCGAACGCGTTGGATGGCAGGTGTTGTTTACCTGGGAGTTGTCTCGCTTGCAGTAGTTGGAATCAAAGCACTTCAGGATTCCGACCTGTATCTGCCTGCTTGGCTTGTTGTTTTGTTAATCGGTAGCATTGGGGGTTGGATCTCGGCTTTGGGTGGTGCCTGGAAAGATGCGCCGATTGAAGGATTTGAAACCTTGAAATTCTTCCGAAGCCCGTTAATCGCGCTCTCCTATGCATTGTTGCTTGCCTGCTTTACCCAGAGTTATTTGTACATTGCGATGGGAGGACTTGGTTACACGATTGGTACTATTGAGACGTACAAGACCTTTGGTTTTCCCAATAAACCCCGCGGGAAATTTGCGGGCAAGGAGATAAGATATCCGGAGATGCTTAAAAAAAGAAAGCGTTTGGTCCCTCTATACCTTGCCATCTGGGTTGCCGTAATTGGAACTGTCGTAATAGCCTTTTTTCAGCCTCGTGAGGGACTAGTAGGATAACTGGTCCGCTGCTCATAGCCAGTTCGCTATTGGCTGTCGTTTGCAATTGAACCAATGCCTTGATGCTACAGCTGTTTTTGTAGATTTAAGATGGTCCGGCGAGAAAACGTCAAGCAAACTTCCCGTTACCCGTTTACGATAAATGAGAACATACTGTCATTTCTAGATCAATGCCAAGGTCCAACGACGCTTTGGTCCATTTTCTTAACTTCAATACGGCCGCGCTGAAATATACTCTCATCGAGCTAGCCGACGTTACTGCCAGCCTCTCGTGTAATCGGACTAGTACATTCCGATGCCAGGAAGGTTATAAGAAAGGTGTACACATCGGCGTAGATTGGATTGTACCTTTCAGGACTGGATGCCCCTGTCATCGGTCTTGAAAGCATTTGCACGGGGCGTGAAGCCTTGCTTCCTTTAACCCGATGTGTTGTATGAATCTATACGTGTTGAATGGAACTGCAGTTGGTTCATTCCGATCTGTTTTTCTGAGCATTAGAAACGCATGAAAATCCAGTTCTTACACGTCCTCTTCGAGATGAAAGCTGTGAATTGTGGAATCTACTACCTTCAGCAGTTTCTCTAAGTTCGAAGACACTGAGTTGCCCGAGAACAAACAATGACGGATACGCAATCTAGAGATACGGTTTCTCCTTGAAAGGAAGTTGTGTATTCTCTATTGGCGACAGTGTTTTCGTTTCGGAGCGCTTACGCCGAGAACAGAATCCCGGTTTGATTTTGGCGGACGGCAGTCTGTTTTGAGAAGTATTCTGGCTTCTGGCCTGGGTGAAATCGATGTTGTACAGTTAAGGACCGGGGCAATAACTATTTTTGCCCACGAAGGCCTTCTGTGCTTCAAAAATGGCAGTGTTATGTGCGAAATGGGTTCAACAAATCTTCATGTTTTGTGTCTCACTTCTGCAAGAAATGGAAGAAGTTCAGACGCACAGTACGATTTTTTATTTTGTCGACTTTCGAGTCAAGTTCCGGCGGTGTACGAATACAATGATTACACCCAAAGTGCTACCTAAGACATCAACAATCCAATCCGACATAGTAGGGTAACGTTCTGCCACAAACGATTGGTGCCACTCGTCGCTAGCGCCGTATAGCGCTGCAGTTAATAAGGCGATAGCCCAGGGGGCGACAGGAAAGCATTGGGGTAAGTTGTGTGCCAAGGCACGTGCCAGTAGAAATCCTAAGACGGCGTATTCAGCTAGGTGATAAACTTTGTCGGTGTGTACCCAACTAGTGATTGGAAGTACTTCAGGTGGGGATGACAAAGACGAAAGATAAAAGATGAGTGCCATATACAGAAATACAGGCAACCAGTACTTGGAAAATCTCAGAATTTAAGCCTTTCTGAACAGAAACTCGTTAGTTGCTTTACCCCTAAAGACGTGATATCTGGAATTGCTCTCATCCGTTACACTTGCTCTATGAATTCGGGTTTTGTTTTTTTGTGGTTTTTTGCCCAGTCTCAATCGCTTCTATAATCGCGTTAACATCGTAGACACATCCACCCCAGGTCCCTCCACTGATACCTTGTAGAGCTGCCCACAGCCGTGTGTCGTCCGGTAGCATGGCATCGGGGGCAAGGTCAGGGCGTGGCGAACGTTTCGCGAGGACACGTGCACCCTCTTCAGGCCCGAAGACAATGCCGCCATGTCCGACGAGATCTACGCTTCCTTCGAGCAAGTTGCGATTAATTATTACTTGGATGAGATCTCCATCGACAATTTTTCCGATTGGACCGCCGGCTAGTGCTTCTGGGCCGACGTGTCCGATGCACGCGCCAGTTGACACTCCGGAGAACCGTGCGTCCGTAACTAGAGAAATCTCTTTTCCGAATGATAGGTGCTTTAGCGCGGAGGTGATTTGATAAACTTCTTCCATTCCGGTTCCCATGGGACCACGACAACAGAGCACCATCACGTCTCCTCGTTTTAAGCGATCTTTATCTCGGCTTTTGATTGCTCGAACTGCATCCTGCTCACGGATAAACACCCGCGCTGGACCGGTCATTCGGAAGACGCCATCGCCATCAACGACGCTTGGGTCAATGGCTGTACTTTTAATGACGGAACCTTCAGGAGCTAGGTTGCCGCGGGGAAAAGTAACGGTGCTAGTAAGTCCGCGCGCTCGCGCTGATTCAGGACTCATGATGACATCCTCAGATTTGATTCCGTCTTGCTCAAAAAGTAAATCTTTCAGACGATGGCGTCGGTCGGATTTTTCCCACCAGTCGAGGTTTTGTCCGAGGTTTTCACCGGTGATAGTCATAACAGATTCATCTAACACATTCAATTTCCGCAGATGCAACATTACTTCGGGAACACCGCCAGCCAAGAATACTTGGACCGTTGGGTGTCCGACCGGACCATTCGGAAGGACATCGACAATGCGGGGAACTTGGCGATTAATCTCAATCCAATCTTCAACGCTTGGGCGTTTCAATCCGGCTGCGTGGGCGACGGCAGGTATGTGTAAGAGCAAGTTGGTTGAACCACCAAAAGCCGCATGAAGGACCATTGCATTACGAATTGCGTTGGATGTCAGAATCTGACGCATGGTAATTCCAGATTTTTCTAGATTAACAGCGGCACGGGCGGACCGTTTTGCGATGTCCAGCCAAATTGCCTGACCTGACGGAGCGAGTGCAGCGTGTGGCAAGGTCATTCCCAAAGCTTCGGCGACTAGCTGTGATGTCGCGGCGGTTCCCAAGAATTGGCACCCGCCGCCCGGCGTTGCACAGGCTTTGCATCCGAGCTCTGCGGCGTCTTCTAGAGAAAGTTCGCCGTGTGCAAATCGTACGCCGATGGTCTGTATTTTACCGGCATCCTCGCCTTTTGTTGGTGGCAACGTAACTCCGCCGGGGATTAGTACGCATGGTAGATTTTGAGTGCCAGCCAGTGCCAGCATCATTGCCGGCAAGCCTTTGTCACACGTTGCAACGCCGACCACTCCTCTACGTGTTGGCAGTGAGCGGATAAGCCGACGAAACACCTGGGCCGCATCATTGCGATAAGCGAGGCTATCCATCATTCCAACAGTACCTTGAGTGCGTCCGTCACAAGGGTCCGAACAGTATCCTGCAAAAGGAATCGTACCAAGTCCTTTGAACTCATAGGCTGCTTCTTGCATCAGCAAGCCGATCTCCCAGTGTCCTGTATGGTAACCGAGCGCGATCGGCGTTCCATCAGGAGCACGAATCCCACCTTGAGTGCTCAAAAGAAGAAACTGTTTGCGATTTAATTCACTTGGCGCCCAACCCATGCCTGCGTTCTGGGTCATGGCGAATACGTCGCCACTAGGCCGAGTGAGAAGCATCTCGGCGTCGAGCGGTAGCACTCCTTCGGGACCGGTCGCTGTTGTCTGGAGGTTATAGATCTTGGAATCTTGGGAATCAAGTATTTCGGCAAGCTCGGTCCTTGTTTTAAGAGTCATATGTTTTTCCCTTCCAAGTTGGATTTCCTTTCTCGCTTGTGTGCCGGAAAAGTCGCCCGTGCCTCCTGTGCTTTTTAAAGCTGTTCTGCTATGAAACGGTACTATTTGTATTGCGATTAAGAGCGAGGTTGCGAATTCAATGCATTCTCTACCATTGATAACCAGATGCCATGTGACTATTTGGTGAATCACGTAAATTTTAGTGGAATGCCTGGCGTGGCCAAAGCATGCTTCACGGCCAGCTCATAAAAACGGCGGAGTCCCGCGAGCTCGGGTTCCGCGAGATCGTAAAAGATGTGATTTGTCAGATAATCGTAACACAATTCTTCTGGCAGATTTAATGCGCGAGACTCAAGTTGTGCAATTTGAGGAATCTGTTGAATGCTGAGTTCTTTTGTTCTTCGCAGGATTTGTACCGTATCTCTGAAGTCTAGTTCGCCTCTAGCAACCCAACAAGCATAAACAAAAGGTAATCCTGTTAACTTATCCCACTCTTCACCGAGATCTAAAGCATAGGGTGTTGAACCAAGTTTTCGCAATGCGGAGTCTCCAATGAGCAAAATGGCCTCGGTATCAGTTGATTGGGCGTCGATAGACGGTGAACAATCGGAAAATTCGGGGTAAAGACCATATTTCTCAGCAAGTACAATTCTTAAAAGGGCGTGGGACGAACGTGAACTTGTGTCCAATCCAATGCGCTGAATCTCTGTAATTGGCACGCTACTGAAAAGTTGGATGCTGCGCACTTTACCGCGTGAGGAAATTGACGTGTGTGGAATTATCCGGTATTGTGGCGCATTCGATTGCTCCATTGCCCGGAAATATTCGATGATTGGGATTAATCCGACATCGATACTTCCGTCCTCGAGGAGTTCGGCTAAGCGGCTCGGAACATGAACGCTGAGATCGATCTCGCGGTTCGACGGGGCTTGCTGTAATAGACTATGGATAAGGGGCTTGGTGTTCAGGAATGAAACCGCACCTACTTTTATGCGGCCTTTCTGTGCCATTGATTCCCTTCTCGGATAATCTCGTTGTAGAGCGTGTCACGTTCAATAGGGGTTCGGCCGGTTTCCCGGATAAGGCGGGTAATCTCTTCTACAGTGACCGCTTCGGGTGTTATCGCGCCCGCCATATGGGTGATTTTTTCCTCTGTTACTGTGCCATCAATGTCGTCGGCACCAAAATTGAGCGCAATTTGTGCCACGTTCAGTCCAGTCATAATCCAATAGACTTTGATGTGTGGGAAATTATCTAGCATTAGGCGCGACAATGCTACATTGCGAAGATCCGTTATGCCGGACGTGCCTGGTAGGTAATCCATGCGGGTGTTGTCAGGATGAAATGCTAGTGGTATGAATGTGACGAAACCACCCGATCTATCCTGTTGTTCTCGTAATTGAATGAGATGATTAACGCGATCTGCGTTTGTTTCGAGGTGTCCGTAGAGCATCGTTGCATTCGTGGGAATGCCAAGTTCGTGTGCCTGTTGGTGCACATCGAGCCAGCCCTCTGCGCTGAGCTTGCCGGGACATATCTTGTCGCGCGTTTCTTCGGCGAAGATTTCTGCTCCACCCCCAGGTAAAGAATCCAAACCTGCGTCAAGAAGTGCGGTCAAAATATCCCTAATCGACATCTTGAAAATACGCGAAAAATGGTGAATTTCCACTGCGGTGAAGAACTTTAAATGGACTTGTGGCATTCGTTGTTTTAAACCGCGGAGCATGTCAAGGTAGTATTCGAATGGTAATTTCGGGTGCAAGCCACCGACACTGTGAATCTCCGTGCACCCGTGATTAATTGAATACATGGCTTTGTCTAGGAATTGCTCGATGCTGAGTTCCCAAGCCCCTTCGGTTGTAATGTTTTTTCTTGCAAAAGCACAGAAATGACAGCGGGCGTGTAGGATACACACGTTGGAATAGTCAATGTGTTGGTTTAGGTTGTAATAAGCAACATCGCGATTCTTCTGTTCTCGGACCATGTTAGCAAGGAATCCAACTCCAACAATATCAGGGCTCTCGTATAGCTTTACACCCTCGTCAAATGAGAGTCGTTGACCATCTCGAACCTTTCTGTAGATTTGGTGCAAGTCTGTGTCTGTGATGGGCAAATAGGTTTGCATTATGACTCCTTAGAAGGGTTCCCTGGTGCTTTCGAATTCAACATTGTTTGCGCTTTTTAGTTGTTCTTTGAGCTGCTAACGGGTCGTGCAACCTTGAAGTCCGAATTAGAACTGCGCGCGTGGTTTTGAGCGATCCGCACACGGACTATTATAGCCCAGCGCGTGTGGTGGTGCAAGCGAATATTTCTCTTGCCGATGGTTTTTCGTTTTGGTAGACTGTTGGGAGGGCATTCACTGTGCTTTGTCGATCGGGTTGGTAGTTGCATTGACGCGCCAAGGAATATTTATGTGGGTGTCGTGAGAAGTGTGATTCTGAATGTCGATCTTGGGCTGCGAATCATTGCTATTTTGCATAACATTCTGTTGTAAGCTATCTAGATTGTCAAGGTGCTATTTAAGTTGTCGTGGCACTAATTTCTGAGCGAACCTATGGATGTGGGAGTTATGGGTGTCCTATCTGGGGATACGCTTTCAGTTGTTCTGTTCCCGATCTAAAAAATGTGGTTTAGTTTTTCCGGCCAGTGGTATTCCATGCCGTGTGCTTAATAACGATGTTCTATGTTGTGCTGTCATTTTCAATAGGATTGAGGGTGTTTTTCGTGAGGGGAGCAAGCTTTTCCCTGGCAGGGGTGTTTCACCGCCACTGCAGTGGCGATCCTGTTCCGATGCCTCGGCTCACGAAACGAGCAATTATCGAACAAGTAACGCGGATTGACCAGTTCGAGTATCTGCTTGCGAATATCTTCTAGGTTGTGGTTTGATTATTGGGTATGAGAGCTGTTTTCATGATGGTTGCTAGGATGTTACGTACGCCCCAGCATCGGAATGTAGACATATGACCAAGATTCGCAAAACCGGGCTCTAGTTCTCTTCCCGAATTTGGGAAGAGTAGAAGCGTGTTATCTTGCTTCTCAGTTTGCTTTGCGCAACAAACATTCTAATTGAATAGTGTTGTCTATCACGATGAAGTGATTAAACCCGTTGTCATCTATGAATATGCAGTGGGCAATAGCCCTAAACAAGTACTCTGGGGCATTTCAGAAATCTTTAATCGGAACGAATGTATTTGGACTGTGCGTAATCAGGCTTGTCCTTGAAATCTACCAGCATGAAGCGCTTTAACAGCCTATGGGTGCCGAGTATCTCATTTCACTGGTTCGTGATTACGGGAAAGCAGAATATGATTTTTCTAGGTTTCTGGAACTATCGGGTTTCTGGAACTATCGGCCTAATGGGACAGTGATAGGCTTGGAAATCAACAGCCGATGACCCTCATTTTCGTGGGTTTAGCAATGGCGATGCAAGGACGATCAATTATGCACTACTTCCACGTTACTCCGGATAGAACTGATTATCTGAAGTTTTATCCGAATCAGCTGCGAATTCTGTCGTCGGCATATCGACGCAAGAAATATCCACGAGTGCGTAATTATTTGTCACTTGCCAAGGAGATTTTTATCGATTCTGGGATGATCTCAGCATGGAAAAAGAAAGATGTCTGGTGGCAAGATCAGCAGCAGTATGTGATCGGATACGCCAATGAGGTAGATGCAGATTATTGTGCCATGTTGGACTTGCCCATGGAGCCGGAAAAATTGAAAAAGAATGCTATTAGTCCAAAGGATGCACTTGCAAAGACAATCGAGAATGCAGAATCCTTTCTTAATGCGTCGGTTTGCGGCACCAAGGTTTTTGTTTTACAGGGATACGCACTGTCTGAATATAGATATTGTATTGAAGCGTACCGCAATCTCGGACTTTTCGACATGGCGGACATTTGGTTCGGCATTGGCTCCGTTTGCATGAGGTCTCCTAAAAGGGGATTGTATGATGTCTGTCGATTCGTACGCCAACACGTTCCCAATCACCATCTGCATGCATTTGGAATAGGTAGTAAGTTGTGGATGCGGGAACTCTCAGATATCGGGATAGATAGTTTCGATAGTAGCCACGCGTCAATTGCTGTTGCGTTTAATCGTGGAGTAACGCGTTTGGAGGGTAGGCGCAATGATGCACAAGTGGTTCGACAGTTCGCTGATGAGATGGTAGCCTATGAAGCTCATTTGAGTTCAGTAGATAAGTGAGATGCGACCGTCCGTTAGTACAGATAAAGGTTGTAAAAACCCGGGCCGATATATCTGGCTCAGGGAAATCACATTCCCATCTAAGATGCTTGGTTCTAGATTGCCGGTAAAGGGATAATGAGTAAATCCTGGTTAATGTCACAAAAAGCCGATTTAGCCTTTTTCATTCTGCCGTTGTTGATCGTTTGGGCTGTCATCTTCTCGTTGCCCTACTCCGTTCTCAACCGTGAGCTTCCGTTATGGGCGTGGGCGATTTTTGTCCTGGGATTTGACGTTAGCCACGTTTGGAGTACACTCTTTAGGACGTATACTGATAAGGATGAAAAAGAGTTTTTGGGAAGGAAGGCTTGGTTAATACCTCTGTGTTCGTTTGTGTTTGTGTTTATGTTATGCTTATGGTCGATTCACTTGTTTTGGAGGCTCTTGGCATATCTAGCCGTATTTCACTTTGCGAAACAACAGATGGGTTTCATGGCGCTTTATAGAATTAAACAAGGAAGATTGAAAAAGAAAATTCCTGACAAACTTGTAATATACATAGCTGTTCTGTATCCAATTATCTATTGGCATGTAACGCAAGATAGGGGGTTTGAGTGGTTTGTGTCGGGAGATTTTGTGTTTTTGAAAGTCATACAGTTAAGCGCGCAAAATTTGATAATCACAAATGCTCTTTATTGGATGATAATGGCAGCGTGGTTCGTTGAGGAGAGCGTTGCTTCTGTAAAACAGTTTGGGAAGATTGCAACAGGCAAAGTGGCTTGGGTGCTTGTCACTGCATTTAATTGGTACTTCGGAATTGTATACTTTAATTCAGAAATTGTCTTTTCCATCACCAATGTCGTGTCGCATGGGTTACCATATTTGGCACTGGTTGTTTGGTACAAGATGAGTAAAAATGAAATTCTAAATCAACCGGTTCCGGCGGTTAGAATTATTGGACCTATTGTGTTTGGTGCAATGTTGCTGGCATACCTAGAAGAATTTGGTTGGGATATGTTGTTGTTTAGAGCGAAATCAGAATTATTTCCTTCTTATTTTATAGGTGTCGTCGAGAGTTCTTCGGCGATTGCTTTTGCCTATGCGTTATTGGCTCTGCCTCAAATCACCCATTACGTGCTGGACGGTATTATCTGGAGAAGTAATGCGGCAAATCCATATGTCAAACAGATGCTGTAACTGGTTTCAACGATCCTATGCTTCATTGGTATCCGGTTAGAACCCGGCGGGGAGATCTCTAATGTGCTGCAGATTGATGGCGAACTTGCTGCCAAGGGATTATCTTGGTAAGCGAACAGCCAAACCACCACTCTTAAATACTTCTCAACTGAAAGGACAGAGTACATCATGGAATTTTACCTCATACGTCATGGTCAATCTACCAACAACCGTGGAGATGCGCGGGTTTCAGATCCACAACTCACCGAATTGGGAAAGGAACAAGCCGACAAGGTCGGAAAGGCGCTGGTTGCCCTTGGCATTACGCGACTGTACTGCAGTGCGATGCTTCGGACAGTGCAGACGGCTAGCATTATTAGTGCGCATACAAATCTTGAACCGCACGTTTACGTTGGTATTCATGAGTGGGGTGGTCTTTGGGAGGATCGTGGTGATGCGGGTGTTGTACAACACACTGGGTTAACGAGGTCTCAGCTCCGCGAGATTTGTCCAAACATTGTTTTGCCCGATGAGGTTACCGATCGGGGATGGTGGTTTAGGAGAATAGATGAATGTGAATCCGCCCCTAGGTTCGACGACAATCAGATGCATCAGCTGGCGCATGATAATGCTCGTGCGTTTATTGCACACCTTGACAAATGGCATACCGGTGACGGTGAGAGGGTCGCGGCGGTTTCTCATGGCGGGTTTGGCTCGACGCTAATTGGCACGTTTCTAGGTCTGCAACCGGATGCCGATCACGATCGTTTCCCACATCACAACACTGCGATAACCAAGATTTGCAGAACACCAGAGCGAACACAGTCGATTTTTCAGAACCGCATTCATCATCTGCTCGTAGAAGATGATCTGGGCCTTGAGGCCTGTTCTCCACTAATAAGTTGATGAGCGGAGAAGTTTGGGAATGAAGTCATCGATTATCTGTTGATTGGACGATACTGTTTCTTTTGGAGCGAATACAGTACTGTAGGCAATTTGGAAATTAGTGCAGCTGTGTCTAGAAGACCATTCCAATCCAATCGATGTCAAAATTGGGAGGTGGTTTTGTAGATGCCGAACTTTATTCTCATAGCCGGACTACTGAAAGTGTGATGTGGCTCGCGGTTCTGTTGTTCGCGCGCAGCATTGGAGTGTCATGTTCAATTGGAGTCAAGAGTTCTAGTGGAACGATATCGCGTGACGCTCTGCTGAGATTCAGCGTGGTAGGTCTGCTTTCCGTTGGTTGTCGGACGTCGGTTCGTCTAGGTTTCAAATGCGTTTTAAAACACTGATTGAGACCGAAAATCTTGCAGTAAAGCGACATAACAGCACTCAGAGGGGGGGCAATTTCATTTCTTTCTGTTCATGACACACTGGACAAAGCTGGGTTACCTTTTTTCCTCTAACTGACGTCACATAGCAAGAATTTGACCTATTTCCCTAGCAATATAATCAAGCGTGTTCACCTATACTCCTAAAACGTGATATGCTTGCGATTGGAAAATGGGTTTTTGAGAGCGGCATCGATAATTCGCGAGCAAGTCGGCAAGTCTATGGAGAACGTAAGGTGTGTTACCGTCGTAGATTTTCTCCCGAATTATCGGTTTAGCAGCCTCGAGAAATCCAACATTGTGCAGGCATTGCTTCACATCTTAACAAATGAGGTCTATTGATCAACTCTGACCAGCTGTATTACCCCCATCGGGTTAGAATTTCAGGACATATGCGTCCGTCCACCGATGGCGAAGTATCAATCTTGAATGTGAAAATCTGTTCTAGCAGTCGTGGGCCGCGGTTTGTAAGCCCGGCTTTCATGTTGCCATCTAGTTGCGATAACACCATAAAGTGTGCGTTTGTTTCTAGATTGAGGTCGTTGTTGTCATGAATTATAGTTTTCCAGGTTGAAAGAAAGAGAGGGTTTTCTTATGCGAAGTATTTTCGTTGGCATTGAATACGCAGGAAAAACGACTTTGATTAACTTGTTAACTGAATATTATCATCGGTTGAGGGTTCCTACTCATAACGACGACCATTTTACAATCCCCGACGCCACGTTGAGTCCAGAATCGCGTGCTTTGATGATAGATTTTCCCGATGACGTGAAAGAGCGCCTTCAGCGCATGCAAATCTACTATCACATTGGAATCATCAGGAATTATGCGAATCCACTGATTGCTGGTTGGTACATCGAAGAGGCGGTCTATGCCAGTATGTACGGCGGGGATGTTGATAGCCCATACTACAAGAATTATGCCTATCAGCACCAGCAGCAGTATGAGTCACAGGTCGCTGAATCTCATCTTCCAGATGTTGTGTTGATTCATGTAACGGCAAGTGATGAAGCGATTCGCACGCGGATGGATGCAGATCCGCATGAGTATCAGATTGTGAAGAAAAATGATATCTCAGAGGTTAAGCGACGTTTCGATACGGAAGTGGAAAAGTCATTGTTTAGCCAGACAGGCCGAAAAATTGTGCTCGATACAACTGAAAAATCACCGCAACAATCCCTGGATGAGCTCCTCCTCCGCTCTGAACCACTGATTACCTTTGGCGAATTGGCTATGCGTTCAGTGCCAATTCCGTCTGAAGATTATGAGGTGCGGTATGAAAAAGGCTTACGCCGAATGATTTCGAATTAGATCGGAACAGTGGATAGACAAGAATACCACTGAAGTGGTTCGATTGCTGAAAAAACATTTTTGGGCAGATGTGTTGTTTTTTGAAAATCAGTCGGATATCTCCGAATCAAGTTTCTTAAATACGAATGTGCCGATCTCGTAGCTGCGTACTCGACCGGCCGAATCAAATTTGAAGGTGCCAATTTCGCCCGCAGCACGTCCTCCATGAACGAGCCATTCGTCTTGTCTGTCGGTGGATTCCAACTTTGCCGGAGTGTGCAGTGAGTGAGGGGCATCGCTACGGTTTGCAAATCGAAGTTCACCTTCGTAGTACTTGATGTCCACATGGATACCTGGGGCTGCGCAGTAGTGTCCTAGCAGAGGTCGTAGCTCACCTGGCGTTGGTTTGGAATTAGAGCGTGATGGAGTTGGTCGATTAGCTTCGTCGGTCTTCAGTACAATCTCAAGTACTTGTTTTGGCAACTTCAGGCCTCCGCGTGATGGCCACATGTTGATTAAAACTACGATGTCAGCTTTGCTTGGCACATTCAACCACACGTGAGTGGCGAAGCCATGGATTCCACCTCCGTGGTTGTGATAGACACGATCTCCGATACGAGTTGTGCGCCAACCTAGGCACTGGCCGGACGAGCAATCAGGTTTTATATACTGTGGCTGTTGAATCTCGGCGAGTGTTTGACCGTTTAACACCTGTCCTTTTTGACGAGATTCGCCATCCGTGCGGAACTAGAACGACACCCGCTTTGCGAGGTCATACACTGTCGAATACAATTGACCGGCTGATGCAAGACCGTTGAGGTGTGAAGATGGTGCGCGTTCGGGACGGTCTGGACAAAGTGTAGGATTGTAGCCGACAAAGGAATGTGGTCGTAGTTTGTCGGTGAGATCGAACACTGTGGATTCAAGACCAAGTGGTTTGGTTACATTGTTGTACAAGTACTCAGTATATGGGGATCCGCGAATCTGAGAAACGACCTCACCAAGCAATCCAAAAGCGAGGTTGAAAATCAGTTCCTGACGCGTTGGGAATCTAAGAGTGTTCCAACCCGAGATTGGTGGTTCTGTAGCCAGGCCAGCGTGATGTGTGAGTAGTCTTCTAATGTGCCAGTGCCAGAAATAGCTCGCACTGCTGCAAATTCCGGCTAATGTTGGATTAGAGGGTTATCCAACATTAGATGACCTTCGTCACGCAGTTCCATGATTGCAATAGTGGTAAATGTTTTCGTTACGGATGCAATCCGAGCGATGGTGTATTCACCGGGCCTACAGCCATCTTCAAGATCTGCTGCACCGAATCCACCGAACCACGCGAGCTCTTGGTTACGGACAATTCCCAGCGCTCGTCCAGGAATCTGACACTTGGAAACCGTCATCTTCCCTAATTGTTGAATCTTGGGTATTAAATCTTCCAGTGTAGAATCTACCATCCCCTTTCCTCAATCTTGGTTAAGAGTTTGTTCATTGATTGTTATGATTGCGAGATAACGCTTTTTTAAATGGTTTGAGCGAATCGGAACTTTCACTGCGTGGTATGTTTGTCGTGTCCAATCCCCCATGTAATCTTGCCACAGAAGAACAATCACATGTCGTTCCTTCAAAATGTGCTTCGTCGGCTCGAAGGGATATCGCTATGCAGGCGTCGAAAAATCGGCGTGTTGTCCCAGATTAGGCACAGCTTCCTTTCATCTGAGGCCGACACCGATTGTTCGATTTTCTCAGGCTTCTGCCATTCGCTAGCGCGTGTGTTCTTGTCTGAAAACACAATGGATTGTGGGTTTGCGGCAGGTTTCCACGGGATACATGCCAAAAAGCAGTGTGCTGTGCGCAAAAAGAGCGCTTTGCTTGGTCTGAGCGATCAGGCCTTGTTTTCCAAGCGTAATCCTCTTGGAATGATAACGAGATCCAGGAGATTAAAGAAAAATTGGGCGAGCAAGGCAAGAAGTGCTGCCGGAATGGCACCTTGTAGAATGATACTGCTGGCATTCAGATTGATGCCGCTCAGTATGAGTTCGCCGTATCCGCCTGCCCCGATAAATCCAGCTAGAGTCGCAGTTCCTATGTTGAGAACAGCACTAGTTTTGATTCCGGCTAGAATGGTTCGCGATGCCATGGGCAAGTAGACCTTGGTGAGCTGAGCCCTAGGTTCAAGTCCGAGAGCCTCAGCGGATTCGCGGACCGCTCTAGTAACGTCCTGTAGTCCTGCTGCGGTGTTACGGACTATGGGGAGCAGGCTGTATAGAAAGAGCGCCGCGATGGCGTTTCTCACGCCTGTGCCTAGGATGGGGATAAAGAAAGCGAGTAGTGCAATTGACGGGATGGTTTGAAGAATCCCCGTCAATCCTAGAATCAGTTGACTGAAAACCCCAGTCTGGCTCGCTCTTATACCAAGCGGAATGCCTACGACGATAGCGATAACCATCGATGTCGTGACCAACATCAGGTGTTCACCAGTGAGTGTCGCAATTGTTGATACAATTTGAGTAAGACGGGAATCTGTGGTACGTGTTTTCTCTGTTGTACCTGTAAGTTCTACCCCGTGAAAATGTAGGTTAGCTGCTGACGTGTAACTTTTGGTTCGTTCTGCTTCCACATTGAGACGAATCATGTGTGCTTCATTAATTCTTCCCTCAAGGTCTTGGATTGCGGAAATTGCTTTGGAATCGGTGTCAAGCCGGTACAGAAAAACTGCCTTGTATTTAGGAAAGAACTCCAGATCGTCTTCCAGAACTTCCAGATCGTATTCGCCAAGCTTTGCATCGGTTGAGTAGGCGTCCATCGCGTCGATATCGCCGCTGTTCAAAGCAACATATGCTAGTGCGTGTGCCATTCCACGGGGTCTCATTTCTAATCCATAACGTTTGCTCAACGAACCCCAGCCGTCTTTCCGATTTAAGAATTCGTGTGTCAATCCGATCTTTAAGTCTGGATAATGTCTCAAATCGCTTATGCTACGAATTTTCAATTTTTCCGCTGCTTGACGACGCATTGCAATCGCGTAGGTATTGTTGAAGCCCAGTTCATCGGTCATTCCAATTCCATGCTTGGCCAGAGCGGTCCTCATCTGTTCTTCTGTCAATGGCAAGTCCGATTTAAGAATTGTTTCTTGTATGGTTCCAGTATAATCGCAGTACATAGCGATGTCACCATTGGTTAGTGCAGTCCAAGCGATAATCGTTCCGCCCATCCCTTCCTTGTGCTCAACCTCCAATCCCGAATTTTCCAATAGCTTCTTTGCTATTTCCCCCAGTACGTAAGACTCCGTGAAGCTTTTTGAACCAACTTTAATTTGTTGAGCATCGGCATGTTTGATGGATAGTGTGATGAGCATGACAACCAGTATCGTGTGGAAGCCCATGGCTGATGCGACACGGGAGATGCTTCGTACGCTCATGCGGAGGTTTGAATTCATTGATTCATGAACGGGAGTCTGAGAGTGCAAAGCATACCAAGTGAAATCAGATTTCATAGTTACACCGAATTCCGTTGGGAGGTGACAAATTTCGAAATGAACGCATCTGATGGTTTCTCTCGTAAATCGTTTAACGTACCCTTTTGTATGATGTTCCCTGATTTCAGCACTACGATTTGATTGCCTAGATAAGCGGCTTCGGCCATGTCGTGTGTCACGAGTAGGACAGTTTTTCCGAGGCTCTGGAAAATCTCTTTTAGTTCTGTTTGGAGCGAAGCCCGGACCATTGGATCGAGGGCACCGAGTGGTTCATCCAGTAAGAGCACATCTGGGTCTAACATCAGGGCCCGCATCAAGCTAACACGCTGTCTTTGGCCGCCAGAGAGTTCAACTGGATAGCGATCTAGAGCGTCTTTGGGAAAATGGGTGAGGTCGGATAATGCGAACAGGCGTGCCCGGGTTTCAGCCTGAGAATGTTCTAAGTGTCTAGCCATGAGCGTAACATTCTTTTCGGCAGTCAAATGTGGAAACAATCCACCATCTTGGATTACGTAACCCATTCGGCGCCGGAGCGCTTGGACATTATGCGACGAAACACGCTGCCTCTCAAATTCAACATGTCCTGTTGTGGGTTGCAGTAATCCGTTAATTAATCGTAAGATGGTGGATTTACCACACCCGCTTGGACCGATTAATACAGTTGTTATACCTGCTTCAATCTTCAGGTTGGTAGGACGAAGAGCTACCTCTTGGGCGTAATGCTTGCTTGTGTTTTTAAGTTCGATCATATCCCTCCTGCGGCTTGAGTAAGGCTATCGCGAACCATTCACGCTCGTCCCGCCACTGTTGTTCGATTGCAAGTCCGGCGGCGTTACAAATTTGTGAAAAGGCTTCAAATGTATACTTGTGGCTGTGCTCCGTATGGATATATTCCCCTTTCTGAAAGGTGAATTCCTTTTTTAGCTTTTTTATGTAAACCTTCTGCGGACACTGGCTAATGAGCCGCATCTCAATCCGCGAATGTGTTTTGAGAAAAGGTGCAAAATGTTCGAATTGAGCGAGCACAAAATCCGCGTCTAATTCACGATTAATGCGTGTCAGGAGATTCTTATTGAAGGCTGCAGTGACTCCAGTGGCATCGTTATACGCTGCTTCAATAATCTGGTGAGATTTGTCCAGGTCGAAGCTGACTAGTAAGCGATCTGATGGCGTCATCTGTTGGCGAATCTGTGTGATGAATGCAATCGCTTCAGATTGATTGAAGTTTCCGATACTGCTGCCAATAAACAGGAATAGATGCGGTTGATCATGATCTGGAATCAGCGAGAGCGCGTCGGTATATTCGGCTGCTATTGCTGTAATCGACAGTCGATTGTAGTCATCTATCAGAGCCCGCGCAGCTTTTTTCAAGAATTTTGAAGAGATATCAATGGGAATATAGTGAAGGCGTTCCTGACAATCTAACGCCGCGTCAACTAGTAAGCGCGTTTTGACGGAATTTCCGCTACCGAATTCCACCATCGCTGTCTCGTGGCCGATGGACTGAATGATGTTAGGCGCATGATTTTCCAGAATTGTCTGCTCCGTGCGTGTTAGATAGTATTCGGGTAAATCGCAAATTTGTTCGAATAGCTGGGATCCGATTAGATCGTAGAAATAACGGCATGGAAGCCTTTTTTGCGATTTGGAAAGGCCTTCTGCGACTGCTGAGCAGAAGGCCTGTTCCCTACGTGTCTGCGGTGATTCGATAAGATCTATTCTGCCGGTTAATCGCTGTTTTACTGCTAGATTATCCAATATAGCTATCTTTCCATTTCTCAGAGCGAGCACGCTGGCTTGACGGACAGTTTGTACGCAACGAAACTGTATCTGATATGCCGACATTATATAGCCGTTACTTGGATTGAGTCAAGACAAATCCGGGAAAATAAATTGGCAATTTCGACTTGATTGGTCCGGGAAGAAGCACACATCTTTCGCTTTTTAGAGCGCCAAGGTGTGATTAGATCTCTTCTTGTGTAAGTGTACAAGAACGACGAACCGTTATGCGCATGATTGACAAAATGTGATTAGTGGGAGATGCGCTTGAGTTCACCCTAGGATTTATGCAGCCAGGTACAAACTGGCATTCCTGATTAATGCGCTGCTGACGTGGTCGTTGGAAGGGTGAACGTGCAAAAGTATCGAAAGAATCGCGAAAATAAGGATAACGTTGTGCTAAAATCGTCTGTTTGTGGCGGGACCGTTACAAACAGACGATTTTCTCCTTTTTTCAATGATTATGTCGAACCATAGGGTAAAATGTGACAGCTGGTGCCAAAAAGTCGATACCCTCGCCATTCTTCGAAATCAGTTACCTACCAGCCCGCAAGAGGAAGAAACTGTGTCGAGCTCGATTCCGGAAGTCGGCCGGGGGTAAAGAATAGTTGAGTAATATCTTGTAGGCCGCAATCAAGCCTACGTTGAAATCGTAGGAAACGCTTTAAAATTCGGCCCAATCGAGAAGGTTGGCTGGACAGTTAAAGTGCGGCTGCCGTTGTGTAAATACGCTGCTATATTGCTGAGCACGAATGGGTCCGAATTCATAAGCAGTACGAAACGGTGAGGGCCGAAAGGCGGGTTCATGGCCTAGACGGATTGAGTGTGACCTACAGTGCTGGAAGTTCAACAATATTTTGTTAGTTCATCTCGGTTTTAATGTGGGAGCCCAGCTGGAGATACTGGAATTAAGAATCAACCGTTTTGTCAACGGTATGGGTACTACATTTAGAAAACCGTCAGGCTGTTGTTAGCTGGGCTTGTTCTGCGGCGTGATAGGAACTTCGAACAAGTGGTCCGGATTCCACGTGACGAAATCCCATGTCTATCCCTATCTTTTTCAGCTCCTCGAATTCTTCTGGCGTATAGTAACGCATAATTGGCAGATGACGAGATGTAGGTGCGAGATATTGTCCAATTGTAAGAATGTTACATTTAGTTGCCTCAAGATCTCGCATCGTGTCTACGACTTCATCAATCGTTTCTCCCAAGCCGACCATTAACCCTGACTTCGTGACAAGGGTCGAATCTATCTCTTTGCCCCGACGCAATAGGTTTAAGGTTTGTTGATAGTTTGCATGTGGACGTACCCTTCGGTACAGCCGTGGCACGGTTTCAGTGTTGTGATTGAGCAAGTCAGGTCTGGCGTTGACTATTATCGCGAGAGCATCCCAATTTCCTTCAAGATCTGGAATAAGCACTTCGACCGTACATCCGGGGCTGCTCTGTCGGGATTCGCGAATGCACTGGGCAAAGCTGCTGGCACCGCCATCGGGAAGGTCGTCACGATTCACAGAGGTGATTACGACGTGTTTCAACTTGAGTTTTCCGACTGCTGCGCCTAGCCGCTGTGGTTCATCATGGTCAATGATGCCGCCGGGTTTTCCCTTCGTGACAGCGCAGAACATGCAACGCCTTGTACACACATCACCCAAAATCATGAAAGTCGCGGACCGGTTTTCCCAACATTCCCCAATATTTGGGCAATGTGCTTCTTCGCAGACAGTGTGAAGGTTCAAGTCGCGCATCAGCTGCTTGAGATTCGTGAAGTTCGGTCCAGAAGGCATTCGCGCCTTAATCCAGTGTGGGTGCCGTCGTCCCTTTGAATACCGAACCGACTCTTGATTTCCGACTTTTGCATTGGTTTCGCTATGTGGATTATGTAATGGTAGTGATTTAAGCATATGTAGCGCTCTCTTCTTTTTCAGACCTCCAAATGCAGGGATCACTTCCGGATTTCTCCGGAGTAAATAAATAGGATGTGCATTTTTCAATTTCTCATTTCTTGAATCCATTATCCATTAAGAACCGAAAGAACTCGGAGTTAGAACCGATGACAATCTTGTCGCCACTTTTGAGCATAGATCCGTATGCTTCAAGCCGGCGCGAAAAGGCGTAGAATTCCGGATCTTGCGTCAGGGCTTGTGCATAGATCTGGATTGCTTCAGCTTCGCCCTCGCCGCGTATGCGCTGTGATGCCTCGTAGCCTTCAGCTTCAATAACAGTACTATCACGCTCTGCCTGTGCACGGATAATATTGGCTTGCTCATTGCCCTCGGCCCGGAACAGATTCGACTCCCGTTTTCGTTCCGCAATCATCCGGTTGAATACACTTTGTTCCACTTCTTCAGGCAGGTCGGCTCTTTTGGTGCGCACATCGACGACACCAATGCCGTATTCCGCTGCTTTCTTGGTGGCAGACCGTGCAACTCGTTCCATAATATTCTCACGTTCTTGAGAGATGACATCGACGAAGTCAAAAGTCGCGAGTTCACGTCGTAATTCGGAGAAAACGATGTCGTCGAGGCGCGCCCGCGCACCCGCTTCTGTCGTAACTGCTTTGAAGAAAAGTAGTGGGTCGATGATTTTCCAGCGAGTGACGTGGTCAACCACCAGCCGTTTCTTGTCAGTGGTTAGGTATTCTTGAGGGAGGGCATCACTGGAAAGTATGCGTTTCTCAAAGAACATTACGTTTTGAATGAAAGGTGATTTTGTTTTTAGACCTGGTTGTTGAACCGTCGCAACGGGATTGCCAAACTGGAGGATGATTGCCTGCTCGGTCTCAGACACCGTGAACAGAGTCTGGCTAGTGATGACAAAAACGACGATGAGCACGAAAATAACGATTCCAAGCGTAGTGGTTTTCATGTTATTTATTTCCTCCTAATTCTAAACTGTTTGGACTGGCGAGCGGCAGGAATGGCAGAACGCTCTTGCCTACCTTTGCGTCTAAGAGAATCAGTTCGACCTGATTTAGAATTTTTTCCAGTCCTTCAATGTGCATTCGCTCCCGGGTAACCTGTTTTGCCTGATGGTATTCCTTTAGAACGGATAGAAAACGATTGGCATCACCGGTAGCGTGGAGCACTTGCTGTTCCTTAAAGGCAGTGGCTTCTTCTATTGCTTGCTGTTTTGCACCGCGGGCTCTGGGGACCACGTCGTTCTGATAAGCCTGGGATTCATTTATCAGCCGTTCCTTATCAGCCCGTGCTCGCACCACATCTTGGAAGGCATCGCGCACCTCTTGCGGTGGATCTGCTACCTGGAGACGAACGTCAGTCACTTGGATACCGGTGCCGTAGTCGTTCATTAATCGTGATAGAAAGGTCCTTGTCTCATCCTGGACGCGACCACGCTCTTCGGTAATCACGGCATCCACGGTCATCTGTCCGACCGTACTACGTAATGCCACTTCCGCACTGGTGAGGAGTGTTTTTTGCGTGGACTGCACGTTGAAGATAAAGTCCCGAGAACTAGCAACGCGATATTGTACTAGGAGTTCGACTTGCACAATATTTTCATCTTTTGTCAGCATCAGTGCCTCGCTGAGAATCTCTCGCTTTCGATTCTTATCAGTGGTTCGGAAGCCGATTTCTGCTCGACGGATGCTTTCCACATTTACGATGAATACACGTTGGAGAGGCCAAGGCAATCGATAGTTGAGTCCAGAGTTAGTAACACTTGAAAATTTGCCGAATGTCAGAACCACGCCTTCCTCACCAGGTTGTACAACATATATACCAGAGGCCAACCATATAAGCAACAATATCCCGGCGATTACAAAATAGAGAAATTTTCCCGATCCCGAAAACCACCTCGAGACGCTGGACATATACTGGTTGAATTGTTCCGTATCCCACGGCTGTTCCTGCATTTAATCTCCTCCCTTACATGGTTCATCAAACTAGAAATTTAGGGTACGCGTCAACATTAGGATATGAGAAACGTACCATACGAAGTCAACTTACGATCTAAAGTAAGAACAATGAAATTCCAATGCTTGTTCGTCTTTCACCCCCACCGAGGGGCTCAAGGAAGTTTTGAACAACATGATCTGAGGTAATCAAGAGGCCCATTCTTTGCCCAAAGGCGTCGCCTTGCAAGACAAGCTCAAAGAATCCGACGGTCCGGTTGAAATCGTTTCGGGAGTCAGTGAGATCTCGCCATGTGAGGTATTGAGCGCCAGCGCTTAACTGCAGCTGCGCCGCCACTTGATGGGTCATTGTCAGAATGTAGGCATTTCGAATGATGTCAACGGCTGCTTCCTTTTCGTATGGAATTGTATAGCCAATCGTTCGATCGCTTCGGAACGACGGTGCAATCGTGAGGTCATCACGCACTTCACAATCATAACGAATTTGATTAATCAAGGCAGTATCGATAACGTGTTGGCGAGTATGGAACAAAGCATCACGCTGATATTTGAATTTGCTTACAAGCATCAGGTTTTTGACATTCTGATAATCAACGATCATTGTGAAGATGTTTCCAAGATGGTTCTGAAGTGCTAAATCATCCTCGATTCGTTCCCCCGTACTGCGAATCACAACATCGTCGGGAATAATGTCACGGGAACGGCGGAGCGTGTGACGGAACAGAACGGTCCCGAAGTGAGGAATCGGTTCAGGAGCATAAGAAAGAACATTGTATAATCCGCGTGCACTCTTATTTTCGAGCATTAGACGTTTTAGATAATAGCCTGGGATAATTGAAAGTCCTTCTGCAAATGGCAAATCGACCTTAAGATACGTGTTGTGTCCGAGTGAACCTTCATCATAGTCAAAACGATAATTGGGTTTATCATCATCCTCAAGATAATCCGGTTCACCATTATTATTGAAGTCAATCGATTCACGGTTTAGGCCTAGACGAAATCGCGGTGGATCAGCGAAGAATAGGAGAAAATCGTCGTCCCAATCCTTGACGCGATCCCCGTCGAGATCGTCTCGAATGTTACCCGACAAAAGGATTTCAGGTTCGCGTGAATCTGCGTAACGGTCTTTGTTGTCGTTGTCATCTACGAAATTGGCAGCTGTATAGAACGGATCGATTCGTGTATATTCGCTGCGCCACGTCACTGGTCCGAAATTTCGATTGATGTCCACGAACCATGCGCTGGCCCGTCGTTGTTCTCGTGTGCCAGTAAGTAGCGGGTATTGTCGTGTCTGTGCATACCAAGCGAACTCGGCTTCCACAGCAAATCCGGCGAGGGTCGTTTGTAAGTCGAATCCCATTGCTGTTTCATCTGTTAGCTCTCCGTAATCGAATCGACGAAGTTCACGATTCGATCCATCGCGAACGTTTCCAGGGGCACGGAGTTCTAGCCTGAAATCCTGATTGTCTGTTGAAAGATCTACTTGGTAATCGTTGGCAATGTCGATCTCAAATTGTACACGGTTGACTTCCTGGGGGTTGAATAAAGCAAACCGGTAGGTAAATGTAGCTTCACCATCCACCCATCGGGAGCTACTGCCACGTTTGCTTTCGTTCGGTAGTAGTAGTACGCCAGGTGGCTCCTGGCCCGCGATTACATCATATTCCAATGCACCGTCGACATAGACTCGAACACCAAAGATTTTCGCCCCGCCGGGGTTTTCTGGCGAAGAATCGCTGAAGCGGAGGAACAGCTCTGTCGGAGGGTTGCTGATTGTGACTCCTCGGAATGGGTTGCTTGTCCTTGTGAGGTCATAGTTTGTGAAGAAACGATTGACATAATTGATCCCGATGCGTGGTAACGGCAAGACAAATTCGGGCAACACACCCAATCCAACATCGTAAGATCCAAGGTGTGCCTCTGCACGCAGGCCCATCATGAACCAATCTGATGTGCTTTCGATGCCAATGTCTTCGATTGGCGTTGTACGTTCTCCTAATATAGAAAAAGTGTTGTTGGTTACTCGTGCAACGAATGCTGACATGCGCCCACTGGCACGTGGGATAGTTATGTTCCAACGCGCTGCGTCAAAGAGTTCTTTGTTCAACGTAAAGCTGGAAAATTTTGTAGGAAAATTTCCGACGGTCAATTGGTGATTTACACTTTCGCCGGGGACATCGAACGTGAAAAAATTCCGATTACTCGTCTTTCTTCGGAATTCCGCATCGCGTCGTAGTACGGAATCTCCTTCTAGGACTCCAAAGCTTGCCTGCATTTTATAGAGCTCTTTTCCGCTCTTGTCGAAGACCTGATTGCCAAGAGGATCGGTCTGTTGCGCCACTGCGAACCGAGGCTTACTTGCACAGCTGATTACAAGTATGAGAATCAGGACAAGTGAAGCACAATGTATTCTAGAAATGGTAGACAAGACTGAACCGATGACTGCCATAAGTGTCTTGGATTCCGCCGATGGGGAAAACGATTCCATAATCGACGCGCATCCGATCTCGCGGTTTAAAGCCCGCACCAACTGCCAAGTTGGTGCCCCATGCCAAGTTCTCCAGTCTGAATCCGCCTCGCAACAGCAGTTTGTTGCCCTTTATCCGATACTCGAGACCAACCTTGACATCGATCTGATTCCTGTTGAACACAAGATCCATTCCCCATGTAGAGGTCTGTCCCAGAATGCCGATGCCAAGTGTCGTCCGTAGGGGTAGCTCTTCAATCTCAGGCGACAGCTTGGTCACAAGATTAGGCGTATTCAAATTTTGTACTGACACAGCGATGGGGATGTTTAACGAGGAGCGGAAAACAAGTCCTAGGTCGAAGCTGAATTGACTTCGTCCCGGCAAGTCTTCAAGGATTCTGCCTGTCATGTCAAAAGTCGGTGCGGTGTCCCAGTTAAGCAACTTTAGTGAGGTCCCCACTGAAAGATTACGATTTTGCCCGCTCCCCATTCGATACTCTCTACTTGCTCCAACCACTAGCTGATTCTCCGAGTACAGTTGACTTACATTTAGCCGTTTCCACAAAAGACCGATTGTACCCCACTTCGCGTATGTGTTGGCATAACCAATTAGATGCTGAGCAATCCTTGTATCGTCACTTAGTCCGAGGTGCAGCATCGCCATCGTTGCCGAAACTTGTTGTGACTTGATGTTTGAGAGCGACGCCGGATTGACAAGTAGGCCATCAGCTTCGGCACTAATCGCAGTATATGCACCAGCCATGCCGTAGGCCCGAGCACCGATGAACTGATCCTCGAAAGCCGCATGGACAGATAGAATTACACTGGCTATATTGAAGAGAAACACAACGCCAAACACTAGCGGTGTAATGCCAAATCTATTGGGTATCATGGTTAATTTGCCTTCATCGATGTTAGAAAACATCTGGGAGTGTTCGATTCCGTCATTTCCCAAGGCTGAATTCTTGAATCCCACCAGTTTATTTCCCAACTGCAATCACACCGTTACTGATATGTGCGCCGATGCGAACTTGGTACACATACGCACCGATACTCACCGTGCGGCCATTTCGATCCTTTCCGTTCCATTCAATGCTAATTGAATCTGAACCCATGTTCCAACGGTTGATTAAGGTCTTAACTAGCTTGCTGTGCAAATCGTAGATCTCGACAACGAGTTCGGGACGTTCCGTCGCTAATCTAGCTACATTGGAGATCATCAATTGTGTAGTATCTCCGATCCCATTTCCATCTGGTGAAAACGGGTTTAAACTCCAGCGGGTGTCAAGTACTTCAGGGGGCATTGCTTGAAACACAGCAAATTGAGTAATGTAGTTGAGTTCAAGGCGAACCGTTTGTCTTACCAAATCGACTTCTCCGCCAGCCAGGTGCCATTCACGTGTCGATGGCGTCCATGCGAAGACGCGTAGATCTTCCTCTCGTCGGATTCCTGCCCGCAGTAGATCCGCGCGGTCATATCTGAATTCTAACAGCGCGGGTTGTTCAAGTACAAGTCGATGCATCGTTAAAAATCGCGAGATTTTCGAGTGCGCAACATCGAAAATCTCAACTTCATTCAGCTGCACATTGTTGACCTGCTTACTCTCTGTAATTCCTAGACGAATGAAGCGCGTTGAAGGGTGAGATGGCAAATGGATAGCGGTGGCCGTCCCCTCAAAATTTGAGACTTCAAGAATCTCCGTGAACTCTAAGTTGTCACTCGAGACAAGCACTTTAGCGTTTTGTGGTCCAAAAGATCTCTCGTCAATGACGTTGGGGTGCACAACGATTTTTCCCAGTGTATAAAAATCCCCCAGATCGATTGTTAGGTAGATGGGCAGCGGTACAAGTCCAGCCATCCATGTGGATGGAGGTTCCAGTATGCCGTCAACGGCGAGCGCGGGCGGCTGACTCGAGAGGGAGCTTGTTGCCTCAATTCCGAAGTGGCCGCGTTTCAACACATCGAAACGGTAGGCAACAACAGGGGAGGTTACCTCTGCGATTCGACTATTCGCTTGGTAGGACGATCTATCTATTTCATCCGGTGGCATGCGAAGGAATTGTATTTTTCTTATGTCCTCTCCAAATCCGCCCGCAGGAATAACAATGGTTGCCTGGCGTCCATCGCTCAAGATTAACTGTTCCCCATCACGCGTCGCTGTTTGTATGTCCGCCAGATAAATCACCGAAATAGTTTCTGTGTCCTGGTTTTCGACTTCTGATGAAAGCGCCATAGCAGTGACACTGATTTGATTTGGACCGGATTTCAGAGACACCTGAATTGAAAATGATATTTGGGTTTCGCCCATAGGTTCTAGTAGAATCGAAACAGATTGAATAAGCGGCTTTATAGGATGGCCGTTGGTGTCTAGAAATTCAATTGAATGGATTGAAATCCTCTCTTTGTTCCAGCCTTCAAGCATGTAGAGTTGTACGAAGCGCGCAGCGGTTGGGGCTGAGAAATCAACGACGTTGGCGTTAAAGCTCGAATCCAAGCCGGGGGGGACGTCAAAATTTGCGTTTTTGGTCAGAAAGCCATCTTCAGAGAAAGTGACTCCGATATGCATAGGACCGGATCTTACGGTTTCATTATGCCGAGGGCTAAATAATATTGCTCCAAGTTGATGAACGCTTCCCAAATCCATAGTGACAGCATAAATCGAATGTGTAATGTCAGAAAGGCGGCTGATGCCCGCGGGGGTATCGATTGAGATGACAACTGGTTCGGCCTCGGAAAGCGCAACACTACCTTGAATCTCTAGAATCTTGTTGTTCGTGGTAAAGCTAGACTTCGGTTGCGTGATGGATAGATCAATGAGCGCAGTCACCACGCGGGGATTAAGAATCGTGAGAAAAAGGAATAGTGACGCGAGGCAAAAATGCGGCATATTGTATCGTGCGGACTGGTTTAGCGTGGTTGGCCAAGAGGCCAGCGCCAAAACCAAGCTTCACAGGTGGAGTGCCTGCTCGGTCCGCTTCTCCCATTCATCACATGTTGCGTGGGTGCGTTGGACGGATGCTCCGATATATTTCATTGGGTCACGCAGGACTTGTCGCTGCTGGTCTGTCAGTTTGTCAAGAAATGGTTTCAATGTTTCATCTTCCCAAACCAGCATGGACAAGCTGCGTCCTGTCTCGTGTACCTGGCTTACGAGTTTGCGTATGTGGTCGTAGGCGTCCGGAAAACCGTGATACGCCAGTAAGAGATAGATAGGTTCGGCGATCGTGTCGCCCACACTCAATTCCAGATTCCTTCGCATATTGTCAGTCTTGGCTTCCATCTCGTCTAGAGCACGGTTCAATCGGAAGATCGAGTAGTCAAATGCTGTGAGTAATTCGGTCAGAAAACGGCTAGATGCAGAGTTGGTCAGATCGCGCTGATGCTCTAGGATACTGTCCATGAACACGGTCATCATGCGTGGGACAAATGCCTTCCAAAGGCTCTTGACATTCTCAAATTCTTCTGGATTAATCTTGTGTGGCATTGTTGAGGAACCAACGAGTTGTGGGTTATATTTCCGGCCTACCTCTGCAATTTCCGTCCGGTATAGATGCCGAATGTCATCTGCGAAATTTGCAAGGATCGTGTAGGTGGATGTGATAGCGTACGCGAGATCCGAAATGGATTCTGGCTCGACGCACTGTGTGGAGGTATGTGTGTCTGATGCCTTTAACCCCAGTTCGCCGAGTAAGTCAGTTTCAATTTCCTCTGGATTCTCGGTGATTAAGGAAAGGCCATTGAACGCCCCTACTGCGCCTGAAAACTGTCCGCGTAGGTTGTGGCTTGCCCGATTAATTAGCTCAATGCGATTTCCGATTCGACTGACGTAAAGAGCGAGCGCGTAACCGAATGTAATAGGCTCTGCATGTTGTCCGTGCGTTCTTCCAATTTGTACTGTTTCGGCGTGTTGTCGTGATAATTGAATGAGTTGGGTTTCCAGTTTAATCAAATCGGGCAAAATTATGCGCTGGGTCATGTCTTTGAAGCGCAAAGCGGTGGCGGTATCAAGAATGTCTGCTGATGTTGCGAAGAGGTGAACATAAGAACGCGCTTTGGGACTTATTTTTCGACGCAAAACGTTAACGAGAGAACGAATGTTGTGGCGAATGCGCGCCTGTTCTTCATATACTTCTTCTGCAGTCACGTCTTTTGCCGCTTGTTCGACTTCATCAGCAATCTCGTGAGAGCAAATTCCATGTTTGGCGAGCGTGCGCACTAACGCTGCTTCCACTTTTGCTTGATATACCACGTAACCTGATTCAGAAACAAACGGCATGAGTCGTTCCATAAATGCTTCGCTACCACCATAGTATCTGAAGTCAAGTGGACTTACTGCTTCAAAAAGTTCCATATTTGGAATCTCTCCCCATTAGCGCGTATTTCCTCGTGGGTTTGTTCGACTTGTTGATGGTGTAATTATAGACGATTGTTCAAAAAAAAACAATAGAAACACGGAAAAGGTTATTCGAGTGTGGATGGTAGAGGAACCTCGCAAACTCGTATCGGTTGGTCCGAGTCATGGGTTTGCCGTAAATGTTGCGTTCTGCGAAAAAAATACTTGCGCAACGTTAAATTCTCTTGTAGAATTGGAATCGCTGAGGAATAGCTCCTTAGATTCTTCGTAGTATCGATTCTAGTGGGACTCAAATTCTAATGGAGATTACATAATGGAACTGCGAATTGAGTATTGTACGGCTTGAAACTATCTGCCAAAAGCCGTCAGTATGGCGAGCGACGTTTTAAGCAAATATGTAACACAAGTGAGTGGGCTCATGCTGGTGCCGAGCGGTGGTGGTGCCTTTGAAGTCACGTTGAATGGGAACTTGATTTATTCCAAGTTGGAAACAGGGCAGTTTCCTACGGCAGACCACATCATTGCCTTAGTGCGAGCAGGTTCTTAAGCACCTTTCGATGTTTTACGTCCTTAGAAGTACTATTAAGAGCGGAGATCGGCAAGGAGCGTTCGGCATCTGGTCGCAGTCAATTGTGCAAATCGCGTTCCCCTTAATCCGATTGTCTTCTCGACCGTTCTGATGAGTGAAAGACTATTAGCAATCTCTTCCGTGTCTATCAACTTGTTTTTGTAAGCACACGTCTGGTTTTTGTGAAGCTTGGCCTTGTAGTTTCGTTTTCTATGTCATTGACATCGTTTTCACCTTCTTTCCGACGACAACCTACTAAAGTTATTATAGCACCACATGCACAATTCTGCGTTTTGATTCCGGGTCCGCCGCCTGTCGCTGGAGCGTTTTACGCCTCGTAGTGCTTGCGACAATTTTGGAACCTTAATTCTTTCTTCATTTTGGAGAGCAAGTTGCTTAAGTGCCAGTTTCATCGTCACTACCGAATAGAGATTCTGTTCTACGGTGGTAACTTTATTAATTACATTTACGCCCGTCGCAAATGACCGAAGTCTAGTTCACAATGAAGGGGTAACGGCATATGAAAAAGATTAGGCGTGCGTTGATTAGCGTTTCTGACAAGACAGGAATTAGCAATCTTGCCAAGATTTTGGTGCAGTACGATATTGAACTTCTATCTACAGGTCGAACGACTCGCCATCTCGAGAGAGATGGCGTCCAGACGCGAGAGATTTCAGAGTTTACTGGGTTTCCTGAAATCCTTGATGGCCGAGTAAAAACTCTCCATCCAAAAATTTACGGTGGCCTGCTTGCAGTGCGTGATAATCCCGAACATATCGAACAAACTTCGGCTCATGGAATGGAGCCGATCGATTTGATCGTTTGCAACCTCTATCCGTTTGAGGAGACGATTGCACAGGCAGGCGTGGAACTTGCGGAAGCGATTGAAAATATCGATGTTGGTGGGCCAACGCTGATTCGAGCTGCTGCCAAGAATCAGTGTGATGTCGCGGTTGTCACTAACCCAGGTCAATATCCTGATATTATTTCCGAGTTAGAGATGAACGACGGTTCCCTATCTGCGGAAACACGATTTGGCCTGGCCAAATCGGCGTTCGCGTACACTGCCCAATATGATGTCGCAATTTCAAGTTACCTTAGCAATCTGCATAGTTCTGATGATGATTTTCCTGAGATTCTCGATCTCCACTATGAGAAAGCGCAGAATCTTCGATACGGTGAAAATCCGCACCAACAGGCGGCGCTTTATCGCAGTGCAACGGCGCCTGAATCGTGCGCCGTATGGGCACAACAACTCAATGGTCAACCGCTTTCATTCAACAATATCTTAGATCTAGAAGCCGCGTTTGAGATTGTCAAAGAATTCGATGTGCCGGCGTGTGCGATTGTCAAGCACAATAACCCGTGCGGGTTGGCGACAGGTGAAAACCTTGTTCAGGCGTTTAATTATGCTCTCGAATGCGATAGAATTTCTGCCTTTGGCAGTGTGATAGGATTGAATCGTAACGTGACAATTCAAACGGCAAACGCCATTCGCGAAGCTGGAAATGCCGGTGTCAAGATTGAAGCTATTATTGCGCCAAGCTTCACTGAGAAAGCGTTGAAAGCGTTATCACGTGTACAGCATCGACGTATTCTAGCAACTGGGCCAATTTCTCAAAACGACTCGCTCAAACAGTTTCGGAACGTAATCGGAGGTATCTTGGTCCAAGATACAGACCGCCTTGAAATTAAACCGGATGAGCTACAAGTGGTCACTAGGCGTAGTCCTACGGACGCAGAAATCGAGTCGCTTTTGTTTGCCTGGAAAGCCTGTAGGAACGTTAAATCAAACTGCATACTTCTTGCGCAGGGATCTAAATCCGTCGGCATAGGTGCAGGGCAGATGAGTAGAGTTGACGCTTGTATTATCGCGGGGCGAAAGGCAGGGAAAAGGGCCGAGGGGGCAGTGCTTGCCTCAGATGCATATTTCCCGTTTCCTGATGGGATTGAAATCGCCGGGAAGGCTGGTGTGAGCGCGGTGATCCAGCCTGGCGAATCTGTGAATGATCGGCAAGTCATTGAGGTTGCCGATCGATATCATATGGCAATGGTTTTTACACGTGTACGGCATTTTCGTCACTAGTAATAGAATTACGAGGAAGTGATGGTGACTTTTTCACAAGAGGTAGCGGCGGCTTTCACCATTCCCCCGACCGTTATCACGGGAATTGGGTCGGTCGCCCAGGTTGGTGAGCAGGCTAAACGACTCGGTGCTTCTGCTGCGCTGGTAGTGACGGATTCAGGGATTGTTAGACTTGGTTATGCCGACCAAATTGTAAAAGGGCTTGCCGCAGTTGGTATTGGCGCAACGGTTTTCTCGGATGTCACCGCCGACCCGACAACAGAGAACGTGGAACATGGAGTCCGGCATTTTCGCAGTGAGCGATGTAATCTTATTGTGAGTATCGGTGGCGGAAGTGCGATTGACTGTGGAAAAGGCATCTCCGTGAAAATAACTAATAAAGGTGAACTTGCCGATTACATGGGTGTGGACCAGATTCGAAATCCAGGTGCTCCGCTAATCGCGATTCCTACGAATGGTGGCACGGGTAGCGAATGTACGAAGGTTACGGTCATCAGAGATACGGAGCGCAATGTCAAGATGATGCTCAGTAGCCCGCATCTCTTGGCGCGGGTTGCACTCATTGACCCGTCGTTGTCGTTGACAACGCCGTCACACCTGACGAGCGCTGTCGGTGTCGATGCATTGACCCATGCTATTGAAGCCTATGTTTCCAAACGCGCACAACCAATTACGGATGCCCTAGCGTTGAAGGCTATTCGCATGATTTCTAATTCACTACGTCAGGCATGGTCCGACGGGGCTGACGTAGTGGCTCGGACGGAGATGATGATCGGTGCGTCGATTGCGGGGATGGCCTTCAGTAATGCCTCTGTGGCGTTGGTACATGGCATGTCTCGTCCGATTGGGGCGTATTTTCATGTTCATCATGGCTTATCTAACGCAGTACTGCTACTTGATGTTATGGAATTTAGTGTCGTTGGTGCACCGGTGCGTTTTGCTGACATTGCACGTGCAATGGGTGAAGCGGTTGACGCACTTTCGATAGTGCATCAAGCGGATGCAGCACTGGTTGCTGTAGAACGCTTGATTAACGACATCCAAATGCCACGTCTTGGAGAGATTGGAATCGATTCAGACGAATTTGAGGAGGCAGTTGAGCAGATGGCGTTGGATGCATTAGCCAGCGGTAGTCCTGCGAACAATCCTCGCCAGCCCACGAAAGAGGAGATTGTTGCGTTGTATCGGAGAAGCTTTTCGTCACGTCGAGGTTGAGATGTGGTAGAACCAGCAGAACTTCTCTAGGGAAATTGGAGGCATTTTTGAAATTGTTGCCACGCTCGTGTGGTTTCTTGGACATGGTGAAATGATGATCCCGATGGCAGCTCGTCTGGGAACGCCGTTCTCTTGAGCGAAGTTTCCACACGACGCTGTTATTGGTTTTACTTCAAACTATAGTTCGCACCTTTTGTGGATTTAGGAGTGACTACTGATGAAGGCATTCTGGGTTGTTTTGCAAAAACATGTAAAAAAATGAGCAGTGAAGAGCCTGCCTAATAATTAAGTAAAGCTTTGCCCAAATTTCAGGCAAGTGGGCGGTCGCACCGAAGTTAGGGTGCATCAGAAAATTGCCGGGGCATCCCCCTCAGAAAAACTAGCCAGTCCAGGGTTTCGGAGATTGGTCGTGTAAAGCTCTCCAAAATCCGCTCGCCATCGAAATATTGGCATCTCTTTTGCTCATATCCTTTCGTGTTGTCTCCTTCATATCCGCATTCTTCCCGCAAAGTATCCCCATCATGGGGAAGGGTCTTATGGTCTGAGATAATATTGTGTCAGATACGATTTTGACAACGCGTTGAAATAGAGGCAGTGTGATTTCGTCTAATTCTATTTCTCTTACGTAAGGAGTTTGGTTGATGATTGTATAGCGGCAGAAGGCGTTTGTCATCGAAAAGATGCTTTTCCCAATCATTAACTCACACCTTAATTTAATGGATTGCCACCTAAATCTTGAGGAGATGGTTTTATGTTTTTTCGATTCAATTCAGAGTTTCGGAACGCGTGTGTTTCCTGTATTCTTGTACTAGCTCTTGGGCTGGTTACGGTTGGAAAAGCAACTGGCGAGCATCATGCAGTGAAGATTGGTGTGTTACATTCCTTAAGTGGTACGATGGCAATTTCTGAGACTTCTCTCAAGGACGTCGTCTTGATGGCGGTTGCAGAGATTAACGCTGATGGTGGTGTTATGGGTAAACAGATTAAACCCGTGGTAGTTGACCCCGCAAGTGATTGGGATCTCTTTGCCGAAAAGGCGAAGGATTTGATCGGCAAAGAAGAGGTGGCGGTGACATTCGGGTGTTGGACATCGGTGAGTCGAAAGTCAGTCCTCCCAGTTTTTGAGGAGAACAACGCACTCCTGTTCTATCCGGTTCAATATGAGGGTGAGGAACAATCACTGAACGTTTTCTACACCGCTGCAACCCCAAACCAACAATTAGTGCCCGCGGCTAGATACATGATGGAAGAACTCGATTGCAAGAAGTTCTACCTCTTGGGTACGGATTACGTTTTTCCGAGAACGGCTAATAAGGTGCTCAAAGCATATCTGAAAAGCGAGGGTGTGCCAGATGCCAATATCATCGAGGAATATACTCCATTTCATCATCAGGACTATCAGACAATCGTCGGAAAGATCAAAAGGTTTGCGTCCGGGGGCGATGCCTGCGTGCTGTCTACGATTAACGGCGATAGCAACGTTCCCTTCTACAAAGAGTTTGCCAATCAGGAATTGACTTCCGACGATTGTCCAATTATGGCTTTTTCTGTGGCCGAAGATGAGTTGCGGGCGATGGATGTGCCTCCCCTCGTGGGGCATCTCGCGGCCTGGAATTATTTCCAAAGTATCAATACGCCTGAGAATAGGAAGTTCGTGAAAAACTTCAAAATGTACTGCGATCGAAATCGTTTACCTGGTGGTTCGAAGCGTGTGACCGATGACCCCATTGAAGCTGCATACTTTGGTGTCTATGTCTGGAAGGCTGCGGTTGAAAAGGCGAAGTCTTTCGATGTCGATAAGGTTCGAGAAGCCGTATACGGATTGGAATTCGACGCGCCTGGTGGAAGAAAGAAAATGCATGCAACCAACCAGCATACCCTAAAGCCGGTTTACGTGGGAGAGATTAAAAGAGATGGACAGTTCAAAATCGTCTTTAGGTCGGATGGATTGGTTTCGCCTGATTCCTATAGTACGTATTTGCATCCTGATGGTAATTTTCCTTCGCCAACTGGTGGTCCGGGGAAAGGTATGTGATTTCGTAATTGTTAATAAACAATCCTTGCGAAGGTTTGAAGCCTTCGCAAGGGTGGCGTCCTACCGACTTATTCATTTCACATACGTAGTCTAGTCCTGCCCCTAACTTTCTTATGCCGCGATCTTACCACATTTCTTGCGCAACTGGAAGCCTCGCTCTACAGATTGTCGCGATTTTGTCATTCGCAACAATTTTGTTATTCGCAACAGAGGTGTGCGCGAATGATGTGACCATCCGGGCTGAGATTCGTAAACTTGCCCACGAAGATTCTACTGTGCGCAAAGCCGCTATCATGGCGCTGGCAGAAACGGGCGATTCGCGAGTCGAGGGGTTGCTTGAATCCTATAGGCTAGGAGAACTGTATCTATGGGACGGTAGAGTTGTGCTCTGCAAGGAGTTCTTCGAAGATGAAGATTTTAATCAATTCTGTCGAATTTCAGATGTGCTCACAGCGGATCCGATTGTCGATGAGATTGGCAATCCGAATCAAATTCCAATAGAATTGCTACAAGAAATAAGTCCATCAAGAAAAGAGCGGAAACTAGCGAACGCTGCAAAATTCCTTGTGAGATTGTCATCACGGGATGCGGACGTCAGGATGTCCGGTGCAAAAAAATGCGGAGACCCGCCAGCGATTGTCGAATCCTTTCGCCAACTGCAGGAAATGGCCGAGAAGGACCCGGTCAAGAAGATAAGATATATCGCCAAAGAAAGCCTTCTCTTAATCCGGTTGAATCAAAATGCGCTACATCAGAATTCGCGGGTGCACCTTGCGACGGTTGAGGAGTTGGGAAACATGAGAAGCATTCGTGGACTTCCTCGCTTACAGGAGCTTTTTCATGGCCATATGAAGGACGAGAAAGGTCGAAAATCAGTTAATCCGAACGCAAACACAATCTACGAATATGCAATCGACCAGATCGAAGGCTACCAGGGTTTTGTCGGCGGTGTCGGCAATGTCTTTCGTGGATTTTCACTTGGCTCTGTTCTAATCTTGATGGCGCTCGGGCTTGCGATCACATTCGGGCTGATGGGTGTAATAAACATGGCGCATGGCGAATTGATGATGATTGGCGCATACGCGACGTTTGAGATGCAAAGATTGTTTGGTCATTCGCCGGAAAAACCATGCGACTGGTATTTTGTCGTCGCGCTGCCTGTGGCGTTTCTGGCAGCGGCTTGCGTGGGCTATCTCATTGAGGCGTTGATCGTTCGACATTTCTACCGGCGTACGTTGGAGTCGCTCTTGGCAACCTGGGGGGTTGGACTCGTTCTTATCCAGCTTGTGCGTATTCGATATGGGGACAACATTGGTGTCAACGCGCCGACCTGGGCGCGAGGTGGCGTCGAGGTGTTACAGGACCTAATCTTTCCATATAGCCGCTGTTTCATCATCTTGTTATGTGGGACGGTTGTGTGGTTAATTTACTACCTGATGAATTACACGAAGCTTGGTTTGCGAATGCGCGCCACAATGCAAAATCGGAACATGGCGAGTAGTATGGGAGTCAATACGCAGCGTGTTGATCGGTACACGTTTGCCTTTGGTTCCGGAGTCGCTGGAATTGCAGGCTGTGCATGGACGCTAATCGGTGGTGTGACGCCAGACATGGGGCAGACGAACTTTATCATTGATTCATTTCTGGTGGTTGTCACCGGCGGTGTTGGGGAACTTATTGGGGTGATATGGGCAGGTTTGGGCATTGGAGTCTTGACAAAGGTTATTGAACCCACGCAAATCGGGTCCTTTACGGTTGGGGCGATTTGGGCCAAGATTTTGCTGTTAATTGTCATTGTTGCGTTCATCCAGTTTAAGCCGGCTGGCCTGTTCGCACCAAAGGGTAGAGTCAGCGATGTTTAGGAAAGCAGAAATCATGAAATCAGGACGATTCTCACGTGATTCGCAAATGGAAAAAAGAGCAGCAATTGCGAATCGTCGCTGGTCAATCTTTGTTCCGTGGACGCTGTTCTTTACTGGTTTTGTTGGTATCCCATTTTTGTATTATACGGGTCTGATTAGCATCGCAGGCGTGAACATGCTTGGACGTTACATGGCGTTTGCCATCGTTGCGGTTGGTCTTGACTTGGTCTGGGGCTATACCGGTATCCTAAGTCTCTGTCAAGCCTTCTTTTTTTCGCTCGGTGGCTACGCTATGGGGATGTACTTGGCGCACCATGGAGGTCCGGAAGGAATAGTAGATGCTAGCAACTGGAAGATACCCGCGTGTCTCTATGTTGTCTACCCTTATAAAGTTGGAGAAGCAGCAGGAGACGCCCTCGTTCCGTGGTTCTGGAAGCCTTTTTACACTCTTCCGATTACTGTAATACTGGGGTTGCTTGTCCCCGGTTCAGCCGCCTTGGCGATTGGCTATTTCGGTTTTAGAAGTCGGGTGCGCGGTGTCTACTTTGCTATTCTAACGCAGGCCATCACGGTGGCTGGATGGCTTGTGTTTTGCATGAACAACATGAAGCTGTGTGGTACTAACGGTTTGACGAGATTCGACAGAGTTTTAGGGTTTGAACTAGCAAGCCCTAATGTCAAAGTAAGCCTCTATCTGGTCACTCTCCTTGTGCTAGTTGCGGTGTACGCCCTTTGTCGGTACATTGTGAACTCTCGTTTGGGACGCGTCCTAACTGCCATCCGAGATGACGAAACTACCTTGCGATTTTCAGGCTATAAACCCTATACGTACAAACTCTTTGCATTTGTCCTTGCTGCGATGATCGCTGGTCTGGGTGGAATGCTCTATGCGCCGCAGATGGGGATTTTTACACCAACTAATATGGAGGCAAGTGCATCTATACTAGTTGTCGTCTGGGTCGCGGTTGGAGGACGTGGTACACTTTCTGGACCAATCCTTGGTGCGTTGGCGGTCAACCTGCTTTACAACTTTTTTACTTCGGAGAAGGAGCTTCTTCTCCTTACCTGGAAAGCGGAGTACTGGCAATTTGTGCTGGGCGGACTGTTTATAGGCGTTGTTTTGTTATTCCCTGGTGGACTGATTGGTGTGTGGCATTGGCTGATGGGCAAGAATCGTAGGATGCAAATCAGCGAATAAACAAAGGATAAGTGTCATCTAGTAATTTCTCGGCATGGACCAAACTAAACGTACTATAGAATATAAAGAATTTAGCCCGCGAACGAATCGCTTCTCTGAGGAAAGGTATTTGTTGTTCTTGGAAGATATTTCGGCTGTATTTGATGGCTTTAAAGCTCTTGAGATTGAGGCCCTGGGCATTGAGCACAATGAACTCCGCGTTATTATCGGTCCCAATGGGGCCGGAAAGACTACGCTGTGTGATGTCGTCAGTGGCAAGACCCGCCCGACGACCGGCTATGTTTTTTTCAATGGTGTCGATATTACCCACGAAACCGAAGAAATCATTGCATTAATGGGAATTGGCAGGAAATTTCAAACACCGACTGTTTTTGACAGTCTTACGACTTTCGAAAATATGGAGCTTGCTCTTCCAGGCCATTATCGCCTGTGGCCCAATTTGTTTGGTCGTACGACGAACAACCAACGGGAACGCATCCTTGAGATCCTCGAGCGAGTGAGGCTCGTCGACCAATTAAATCACGAGGCGAGGTATTTGAGCCATGGACAACGGCAGTGGTTGGCGATTAGCACGCTTATTCTTTCAACTCCCAAGCTGCTTCTTGTTGACGAGCCTGCTGCGGGTTTAACCGATGCAGAAACGGATTTGACTGCTGAACTCCTCCTCGAATTGAAGGGGGATCATACACTCATTGTGATTGAACACGACATGGATTTTGTCCGTAGGTTGGATTCATTTGTTACCGTTCTGAATGAAGGCAAGATAATGGCCGAAGGAACAATGGGTGAAGTTCAAGATAACGAGGAGGTGATCGAAGCGTACTTAGGCAGGTAAGACGCGATGGACCAGATGTAAAGAGCATTTCGCGGGTTGTCGTTCCAGCACTTTCCATCTGATGTGCGAATTATTACTTGCCATCACTTTTTACTCCAAGCGCTTCATAAGATTATGCTATCCATTTCAGATCTCTCATTTTCATATGGTGAAGTACAGGTTCTGCGGGGCATTGACATTCATGTGCCTCCAGAGACGATTGTTGCGGTTATGGGAAGGAATGGTGTTGGCAAGACGACTTTGATGAATAATGTCGTAGGTTTGCTAAAGCCTTCATCCGGGTCGATTAAGCTGGAAGAGCAAGAAATAATCGGGCTACAGGCGCATCGTCGTGTTCGCGCAGGCTTGGCCTATGTTCCGCAGGGACGGATGATTTTTCCCAAGCTCACCGTTGAAGAAAACCTGAAGATCGGGCTGTCTGCGCGAACAGATGGTCAGCTTCGTGTTCCGGAAGAGGTGTACGAACTTTTCCCAATTCTTAGTGAAATGGGCCAACGAATGGGTGGCGATCTCTCGGGTGGGCAGCAACAGCAGCTGGCTATCGGTCGTGCGCTTGTCACTGACCCAAAGGTTCTGATTCTTGACGAGCCCACAGAAGGCATCCAACCGAACATTATTCAACAGATTGGATCGGTGCTTCGGGAACTCGTTGCAATGAAGCGAATCGCAATTTTTATTGTCGAGCAATATCTCGTTTTTGTCCGTGAATTTTGCCAGCAGTTCTATATAATGAACCGTGGTGAAATAGCAGTGAGCGGAGATACCGAGAACCTGGACCAAGAGATGATTACAGCATTTCTGAGCGTATAGAATGTCGCAACCAAAGTCTTCGGTAGGACGCCATGGCCAGTTAAATTTGTCCTTTGTGCATCGGGGCACCGGTACTGTGATGACCGAGAATTTTTGCCGTGTACCCCTGCAAGTCCTGAAACCATGGTATCATGAGTCAGGCTGCGCGTGTGTATATGTCCTGAGTCCAAGTGGAGGTGTCGTTCAAGGAGATAATTACCGTATCAAGTTGAATCTTGCGAGGCAGTCGCATGTCCTTTTGACAACCCTAGCAGCGACCAAGATTTATGGCATGTCGACATGTGGAGCGCAGCAAAAGACAGAGGTTCATGTGGGGGAAGGTGCCACATTTGAGTATCTTCCTGCCCCGACGATCCTTTTTAGAGATGCAGACTTTAATCAGAGTTTTTCGCTTTTCCTGCAGGACGGTGCGAAAGCTGTCGTCCAGGACATCGTTATGCCGGGGCGCATCGCACGTGGCGAGGTTTTGGAATTTAGGCGCTATCGCAATCTTGTTGAGATTTCGGACCAGGATGGTTTGATTAGTTTTGATTCGTCTTGTCTTCGCCCCCAATTCCAATCTCATTTGACGAACATCGGTATATTGGAAGGTTATTCATGTTGGGGAAGTTGGTGTCTGGTTGGTGATTTTGAGATTGACCAACTGAAATGGGAGGCTTTATGCGAATTCGCTGAACCTATGCTTAATTGTTCCGACCAATCGGTTGGAGGCATTTCAAAGCTCCATCGAAATGGCATTGCCATGCGAATGCTTGCTCATAACGCTGCGAGAATCCAGTTTGCATTTGAATCGGTATGGAACTGGATTAAACTAGAAATATGCGACATGCAACCCATTGATCTGCGCAAGTATTAAATCCGGAGGAAAGACACGTGAACCTAATGCCTCGTGAACAAGAAAAACTTCTGATTTATGTAGCGGCACAGCTGGCTAGGGATCGGAAGGGACGCGGCCTAAAGTTGAACTACCCTGAAGCCGTGGCTGTTATTACCGCGGACATTCTAGAAGGAATTCGTGATGGGAAATCAGTTGCAAACTTGATGGATTACGGCACAAAACTTCTAACGCGTGACGACGTTATGGATGGTGTGTCAGAGATGCTTAGCGAGGTGCAAGTCGAAGGGACATTTCCTGACGGAACCAAGCTGGTGACGGTGCACAACCCGATTCGCTAGCTGATGGATATCTCCAGGAGTATCTTATTCTTAGGTCGCATTTTGGACGCTTTTAGTTGATTATTAGGAATGTTTCATAATCTTGCGCGAATGATGGCACGCGCCGGACTGCCGTACCGAACATGGAAATCGGTCTATAACCGACTGACGTAGTCGAAGATGAATTCGACTACATCTCAAGCCGCTCATATGGCTAGGAATTTCAAGGCATGGTGTTGGGATTATCTTCACTTGGTAGTGTCTTATTGCTTGTCGAAATTGAGGTCCAGGGCCGGTTTATAACCTTAACAGATTTGTCTAATGATTGACCGTTAAACCACGCTATGTGCGACCTACGTTATGTACGAAAGTTTGGAGGCACTATAGAAAACGGTATAATGCTCTGTGCTTTTGGAGCTAAGCGATCTACGCTGACGATTACACACATAGGAACCCATACGGCTTGGGAAACCTTGTTGTAATTGCACGAGTGACTACGAGCCAGTCAGGAAACATTCTTGTGGCTGCGTGTTGTTTGTGCATTTGATGTACAGATTAGTTTCCGAGTGTGCGTTTATCTGCGTCGAATATCTTACAATGTTAACCTCACAATTTCGTCCTTCGCGCGTAATGCTTCAGAAGGGAGTTCTCTCGTGGACTGTGCTATCGTGAGTCGTTCTCAGTTCGGGTCAAAGAGGTAAATGAGCTGACGTTCCCCATCCTCGTTGTCCTAACCAACTCTTGGTTCCAGAATTCTTTGCGTGTGAAAAGTGAATCGGCACTTCATCAATCCGGCATGCGAACGTGAGATATGACCGTTTGCGCCGATCGTCCTGATCCATTTGAGGCCGAGTTGTTATAAGAATTAGGCTGTGATTCTTAAGCTGATCTGCAAGATTCGTTTGGAGTTGGGCAGATGGGTTGTCATGTAGCGTTACTACATTCGTAACGGAGGGAAAGATGATTCCAGGAGAATATATCCTTGCATCGGAAAGCATTACGGCAAACGCGGGACGTAAAGTCATAGAATTGTCAGTGACCAACATTGGTGATAGGCCAATACAAGTTGGCTCGCACTTTCATTTTTTCGAAGTCAACCGCGCACTAGAATTCGATCGAGAGTTGTCGTTCGGAATGCGTTTGAATATTCCATCGGGAGTCGCCGTGCGTTTCGAACCGGGCGATCAGAAAACTGTAACGCTGACTGAACTCAAGGGAAAGCGGATTGTTCACGGATTGAACAACAAAACGAATGGTCCGCTTGACGCCTAATGGCCCGATCGCAGACACCCCGGGTTCTTTTACTTGTTGCGTTTAAGCTGTTTCATAATAAATATCGAATTGTAGTGGTACCGAAAGGAAAACCATCTGAATTAGTATAACGGAGGATCTTCAATGTCTCTCGATATCCCAAGAAGAACGTATACAGACATATATGGTCCAACGGTTGGTGACAAAGTTCGCCTGGCCGATACGGAGCTCTTTATCGAAGTCGAAAAGGATTATACGACCTATGGTGACGAATCAAAATTTGGCGGTGGTAAGACATTGCGTGATGGTATGGGACAGATTCCCGGTGCCACGAGCACTGAAGGCGTACTCGATCTCGTATTGACTAATGCTCTGATTTTGGACTATTGGGGGATTGTGAAGGCAGATGTCGGTGTGCGCAATGGAAAGATTGTCGGCGTTGGGAAGGCCGGTAATCCGAATCTCATGGACGGTGTCAATGATGAAATGGTCGTGGGCGCAGGGACCGAGGTAATCGCGGCCGAGGGACTGATTGTCACTCCTGGTGGCCTTGACGTCCACATCCACTTTATCTGTCCGCAGCAGATTGACGAAGCACTTTCATCTGGGATTACGACGATGATTGGAGGTGGTACAGGGCCGGCAACCGGCACCAATGCAACGACTTGCACTCCGGGGCCGTGGAACATATCGCGGATGCTTGAAGCGGCTGATGGCTTTCCGATTAACCTCGGTTTTTTGGGGAAGGGAAATTCATCGCTGCCGGGCTCACTCTACGAGCAGGTTGAGGCCGGTGCACTGGGACTTAAGCTCCATGAGGATTGGGGTACAACACCTGCGGCCATTGATTGTTGCCTCACTGTGGCTGAGGCGTATGACGTACAGGTAGCCATTCATACTGATACGCTCAATGAATCGGGATTCGTGGAGGATTCGATTGCGGCTTTCAAGGGGCGCACAATTCACACCTATCATACGGAAGGAGCCGGCGGAGGCCACGCACCGGATATCATCAAAGTTTGTGGTCAAAGTAACGTGTTACCTTCGTCAACCAATCCGACCCGGCCTTTTACAGTTAATACCATTGATGAGCATCTCGATATGCTGATGGTTTGCCATCACCTCGATGCTTCGATTCCCGAAGATCTCGCCTTTGCTGAGTCCCGGATTCGACCTGAGACCATCGCCGCTGAAGACATTCTGCATGATCTGGGGGCATTCAGCATGATGGCTTCTGATTCTCAGGCGATGGGGCGTGTCGGTGAGGTAATCCTCCGAACTTGGCAGACTGCGCACAAGATGAAGGTACAGCGTGGTCGTCTGTGTGAGGAAAAAGGGGAAAACGACAATGCCCGTGCCAAGAGGTATATAGCGAAGTACACGATTAACCCGGCGATTACGCACGGTGTTGATGAGCATGTGGGATCGATTGAAGTTGGCAAATTGGCAGACTTAGTTATTTGGCAGCCGTCGTTTTTCGGTGTTAAACCGCAATTAGTGTTGAAAGGTGGTTTCCTCGTTTGGGCGGCAATGGGTGATGCGAATGCGTCGATACCGACTCCGCAACCGGTGATGGGTCGTCCGATGTTTGGGGCGTTTGGGCGAGTGCCCTATTCCGCTTCCTACACGTTTGTTTCGCAGGCTGCTGTCGAACGGCATGTTGGTAATCGTCTCGATTTACAGAAATCCACTGTTGCTGTGAAAAATTGCCGTAAACTTGCGAAATCTTCTATGATCAACAATACTTACTTGCCGGACATTCATGTAGATTCAGAGACTTATGAGGTGCGAGTCGATGGAGAAGTCCTGACCTGTGAACCGGCTGAAGTTCTGCCTATGGCACAACGTTACTTCTTGTTCTAGTGAGAAGAACAAAATGTTATGAGGGAACGACATGATCATTATAGAAAAAATCATTGCCGATGGAGGCGTTCAGCGATCTCTCAAGCGCGATGTGTTGCAGCTTGATTGGGAGAACCGCCAGAAATCCCGTCAAAGGATGAAAACACGAGCTGGTCGGGAACTTGGTCTTGCCCTCCCAACAGGTACGAGCTTGTTTCCCGGGGATGTTCTCTATCGAGATTCGGAGGTTGAGATTGTTGTAGAAGGTATACCGGAGAAAGTGTTCATTCTGTGTTTTCAGTCCCAGCAAGAATATGGTCTCGCCTGTTATCAAATTGGGAATCTACATCGGCCTATAGCGTTGCATGATGGCGCAGTCTTCATTCCGTATGAACCAGTTCTCGAAGAGAAACTATCACGTCTCGGGTTTGATTATACGATTGACGTACGGATCTTCACTCACGCTGTCCGGAGACCGGGTGGTCATGCGCATGTCCACTGAACGAACCGCATCGTCAAACTCTCTACTCAAGTTGTTGCAACTCACGGATAGTTTCTTTCCAACTGGCGGTTTCGCGCACTCTTTCGGATTGGAAACTTATGTCCAAAGTGGAGCCATTACAGATCGAGCAACCTTTGAGGAATATTTGCGGTCGGTACTCCGCTCGGGATTGCGACAGGCAGATGTAATTGCGCTTGTCTTGGCATATCGGGCAACATGCATCGGAGCGGTTCTTGAAATAGACAATCGTCTGACGGCCTTGAAACCTTCGATCGAAGCGCGCGAAGGGGGAATCAGAATCGGCAAGCAATTTCTCCGAAACGCACGAATTCTTGGTGCCGATTCGCTCATTATCGACTATGACGACGGCGTTCGGGAAGGGAGCTGTGCTGGACATTATCCGGTAGCTTATGGACTGGTCGCGTCCGCTGTAGAAATCGATCGTTCTTCAGCAGTGCTCGGTTATCTTCACGGCTACGCGGTTGGACAGGTGTCCGCTGCTGTGCGACTCATTCCGCTCGGGGCAACCGAAGGACAATTGGTTCTTCGATCGCTTCATTCTGAATTGGTCGAGATTGCTGAGTTTTCACTGGATGTGGATATGGACTCAATGGAATGTTTCACACCGGGTCTGGAAATTCGGAGCATGCAGCATGAACGGCTATATTCAAGATTATTCATCTCTTGAGATGTCTGGTAGCTCGCGATGTGAGTATTGCCGTAATTGGAAAGGATGAATGTTCATGAAACCATTGAAAGTCGGAATCGGGGGCCCCGTTGGCTCGGGAAAAACTGCGCTTATCGAACGGTTGTGTAAAGCGATGGGCGGTACCTATCAGTTGGCAGCAATCACCAATGATATCTATACCCGTGAAGATGCAGAGATACTGGCGCGTGTCGAGGCGCTACCCCAAGAACGGATTCTCGGTGTTGAAACCGGCGGCTGTCCGCATACCGCAATCCGAGAAGACATCTCGGCAAATCTAGAGGCAATCGAACAGATGACAGCCGAATTTCCGGACTTGGACATTCTGTTCCTTGAAAGCGGCGGGGACAACCTGGCGGCATTTTTCAGTCCGGAACTGGTTGATGCTTCGATTTACGTGATTGACGTTGCTGGAGGTGAAAAAATCCCTAGGAAGGGTGGTCCAGGTATTACGCGATCCGATTTGCTCGTCATCAACAAAATCGATCTGGCGGACTTTGTGGGCGCAAATCTTCAGGTAATGGATCGCGATACGAAACGCCTGCGCCGTGATAAGCCGTTTACATTTACGAATTTGAAAGTAGATGAAGGGTTAGGAGAGATCATTTCTTGGATTCAGCGCGAATTACTCTTTGAAGTGTCAGACGCGCTCCGCGTGGACGGCTAGAGAATCATTGTCTTGCCAAGTAGGATTCCCTAAGTTGAATGAAACCTTTCGATCGTCGCTGGCGTTCTGTTAAGCTGTGGATAAACCGGCATAGGTGTTTATTGCTTGCTGTGTCGGTGCCAGGCTGCTCTGATGTAGGCTGGACCAACTGCATTGTACAAGAATACCTTCTCCGGATTCTTGTTTATGAAAAAACGGAGGCAGGCGGTGATTAGTTCATCGAACCTGAATTCTGAAGCCGTGCGATTCACTTACGTGTAATTGTAATCGTGCTAACGTTCGTGTAATCGTTTGACTCTGTTTCTATAGACGCGGAGTTGAACGAAAACCGTTCTCGCTCAGGTTTTGAGCTGTCACGTGTTGGCTCCTTAATCCAAGGTTTACCAGCAAAGGTCTCCTCGAAGGCGAGGAATTTTTGTCTGAGGTAAATGCGTGTGAAAGCAGATCTTGATAACGCGTCGAAATTGAAACGGCCTGCTTTCCCACAGTTCTGTTTTTCTAACAACGGAGGTTAGTTGATGATATCGTCGAAACTGATTGTAAAGAACGTTATGATCTGCATGTTTGTTCTAGCGTTCTCCTTTGTCTTTGGTTCCGCTTCTGCGGAGATCAAAGTGTCAGATAATCTTTCACTCTCAGGCTTTGTGGACATGTCGTCAAAGATAACGGACGATGGTAAGGAAGATAGTGAAAGCGCAGCGTCCTTGAGTTTGGATGAATTCGAACTCGATCTCCACTTCAGTTCCGGTTCAGTTACTGGAAGGGTGGATCTCGACAACTCGTCGGGGAGCGTTGGAGTGGAACAGGGTTTTGTAACATATGCGCTTCCAGAGGATATTTTGTCCGATGCGAGTATCAGCGCTGGACGCTTTCTTAGCAGTCTCGGTTTTGAAGGCGCAGAGCCGACAGATCTGTATCAGATCTCTAGTTCTGGTGCTCCTTATCCCCTATATCAGAATGGCGTTAGGGTGAATGTGGATCCCCATGAACAAATCAAGATCAGTGCATCGGTCTTATCTGGTGTCTGGAACGTAGAAGATGAAGACGTGAAGGATCCTGGGTTTGAAGTACAGGTTTCTGTGTCTCCCATCGAAAATCTCATAGCGAAAGCTGGCTATGCCTTTGAAGATATCGCTGTTGGGAACGCCGATGAAACCAAGAGCTTGATTAATGCATTTGCGCAATTCACTGAGGGCGATTTGACCGTCGCTGGCGAATATAATCTGCTTAAGAACTGGGGCGTAAATGCCGAAGATGGTACTGTAGGTTCCGTCGAGGATGGCGTGCACTTTCTAGCTATGGCAAATATGTCGCTCGAAAGCGTACTTGATGCTCCCGTAGCTATAACCGCTCGCTTCAGTAGCATCAAGATGGATGCTGATGAAGAGGCAGCAACAGCGATTACCGTGTGTCCGTCATACCAGGCGAGCGACGATTGGACGCTGTTGGCCGAATACAGGGTGAATAGTGACGACTCTTCTCAGATCGCCATAGAATCACTCTTTACCTTCTAACACTTCTCAAGTTGATTCAATGTGATGCTTAGATGGCGTTACATATAGAGAGCTTGATGGGCATGACTGGGTTCTCAGGGAAGCCACATTCCTGGGGCCGGGTGGTGCCCATTAGCCTATTCGTCGTCACAGTGTTTCCAAGTTTGTTCTCTCCGCACGTAAAACATAATCTGTTGCTGCTAATAGACGCGACGATTGTCTCTCCCGAGAATCCACCCAACATAGAGCCTCCAAAAAGATTCCGAATGTGCTTGGAAGTCTGTTCTTGATAGTCGGTCCGTTACCGAAAGGGATTGACACGTTATCTTAGACTGTGCAGAATGGTCTCGTTATAGCGTGGTTTCGCGAATACGAAGCGCAAACGGGACTTGTTTTTACTCTTGTGTTAGGTGATTCAAACATGAAAATGAAAGGCTTATCTTACTGTGAAAATGAAAGGCTTATCTTACTGTGAAAATAGCGTATGTTTTTGCAATGCCTCGGGCTGCGAGTTATAAACTGGCCCAAATGATTTTGCCCCAACTCGAAGCTGGTACTCACGGTGTTGAAGTGGTAGGGATGTTCTTTTTTGACGACAATACCTTTGTTTTACGCAATGGAGATCCAATTGGCGAAAGGTTATCGTCGCTCGCGAAAAAAACTGGTATGCTTTTAATGATGTGCGATATGTGCGCACTGGAACGTAACCTAGCCGATGGCGAGCCGAAGTGGTGCGATGGAGAAGGCAAAGGTCGAAATGAGCCAGGAGAGATTCGTACGGTTGGCACGGTCGAAGGTGTGCAAGTGGGTTGCTTTCCCGATTTGTATAGTGCACTCGCCGGCAATCCACCGGATCAGGTTATTACGCTTTGACGCTTTCCGTGGAGTAGGGTTTTGCTTCGTCTGAAAGATAATTGCACAGTAACGCAGTGCGATAACTCCAATCATTGCCAGTCTGTGCTCCTCTTTGCGCACCATCGTGGAGATGCGCGGCCGCCGCACTTTCATTACTACGGACCGTTGGCCAAAATCAGATATCTGTGTTTCTTATTTAGGGTGTGTGTGGGTCGCTTGATGGCATATCAAAATGTGGCAATGTTCTTCATTTCTTTTGTGGCCGTCGGTGCGTTATTGGCCTGTGCTGCGAAACCGCGGGTTGAGATTCACATGCAGCCCATTGAAGGAAGTGATGGAACTCGCATCAACGTCGGAACAGATGTCCTGATTGCAGAGAAACGTGGTGTTACGGTTACGGTTGAGCCTCTCGATGAGGTTGAGCTATTTGAATTAACCGACGATCTGCGGATAAACCCGTACATTAGTGTGGACCGCTGGGGAAATGTGGAATCACTATACACTATCTTTGAGATTACTGTTCGCAATACAGAAAACAAACGCGTTATTATCGGTGAAACCGCCATCTTAATCGATGAACACGGCGGGCAGTACGCGTCTTTACCCTACGATTATTTCAAATCGCTGCATGACGATTTGAGATTGCAGCGCATCTGGGACCATTCAAATTCAAATAATTTTCGTTATTACAATTCTGCGTATTTTGCAGACTACCGGGTGTATCACGACCATCCGGTCGCGCGTGCTCGGAAAGAGTCTCGCATCTTTATCCGAGAAAGCGTGTTCGATGGGAGTAAACTATTTCCCGGTGCTAAGCAAATGGGATTATTAATATTCGAGCGTCTTGATGCCGCTGCAACGAATGTGAGAGTTGTTGTGCCTGAGGTACATATTACTAATGAACAGGGAAACCAGTACAATCTCAATTTTGAGTTTAAATTTCGGCAGGTTGTTGCAGTGGGAGAGTAGCTCATCATGTTTTCTATCCTGATGCGCTACTCTCCCACTGCTTGCGATCGTACTGATGCTAGTCGCAAAAGATGAAACGGAAATCTGATTCCTTTACGTTTCATCTTGATGATAATCGCTTGGCTGATATCTCTCAAGTTGAATCGCTACTCGAACGTCGCTCTTTTCTTCTTTTCGCCAGCAATACAGGATCAGGCCTGACCGTGTTGCTGGCTTTTTTTTTGTGGCGACATTTTACAGTTCTGAGAGGAGTGGGTATGAAAAAGCTAAATACGTTTCGGGTTGACAGAATGTTTTTTGTCATATTAGTAATGGTTTTGATTTCTACCGTGATTTCTGTGTCGGTAGAAGCGGATCAGGAACTTTCAATCCTTGGGAAAATCAATAATGGAGTTGCATCCGTCCTTTTCCGCGATCTTGCATCTGGTTCCATCCAGATAGATGAGGTTAACCGGGATGGAACGCCGCTACTGGACGATGTCGGTAGGCCAATTAAAAGGCCAATCCCTGTGCCTTTTCTTGTGGTGGTGCTCATTTTAGGCGCGACCTTTTTTACGTTTTGGTACCGTTGGATAAACATACGCGGTTTCAAGCACGCGATTGATGTTATTCGCGGAAGATACGATAGGCCCGAGGACACTGGCGAAATCCCGCATTTCCGTGCGTTGACCAGTGCGCTTTCCGCGACGGTTGGTCTTGGTAACATAGCTGGTGTTGCTATCGCGATTCAGTTAGGCGGACCAGGTGCGGTTTTCTGGATGCTTATCGCTGCGGTATTTGGCATGAGCGCTAAATTCAGTAGCTGTACGCTCTCGCAGATGTATCGGCAGGTGAATTCGGACGGCACGATTTCGGGCGGAGCCATGTATTACCTAGATCTTGGACTAAAGGAGGTTGGAGGGCGGTGGGCTCGGGTTGGGAAGGTGCTTGCCGTTCTGTATGCGCTGATGATTATGGGTGGCGCGATCGGTGGAGGCAACATGTTTCAGGTCAATCAAACTGCAGAAGCCTTTCGCAGTACATTCGGGCTGCCAGACGGCGCCAACGCGATTGTTGGTGTTGTTATGGCGGTCCTGGTTGGGGTGGTGATTATTGGTGGAATTAAGCGAATTGGCGCGGCCACATCCAAAATTGTGCCCGCAATGTGTGGCATCTATGTTCTTGCTTCGATGTTCATTATTCTTACCCATATCACCATGGTTCCTGAAACGCTAAGTCTCATTGTTACGATGGCGTTTTCAAATAATGCCTTCTACGGTGGTTTTGTTGGCGTTCTGGTCTGGGGTATAAAGCGAGCGTCCTTTTCGAACGAAGCTGGACTTGGCAGCGCTGCAATCGCGCACGCTGCTGCAAAGACGAATGAGCCTGTGCGCGAAGGTATTGTCGGCATGGTCGGTCCGTTCATCGATACGATTGTTGTATGTCTTATGACCGCTATGGTGGTAATAATCACTGGGGCGTGGAATGATCCTACTATTCCACAGGAAGCTGGGGTGACCCTGACGACATCAGCATTTAGGAGTGTTATCAGCTGGTTCCCGTATGTTCTCACAATTAGCATCGGACTTTTCGCCTACTCTACGATGATTTCTTGGTGTTATTATGGAGAGCGAGGTTGGATTTACCTTCTTGACCATTTTGGGGGCTTGGGTTTAAAAACTGTCGTAATCTTCAGAATCATCTTTGTCTCGTTTATTGTTGTCGGTGCGCGCAATGAATTAGGAGATGTGCTTCTTTTCTCAGACCTGTTAATTCTGAGTATGGCGTTCCCCAATATCGTTGGGAGCATTGTGCTTGCACCGAAGGTCTTGGAGAAAGTCAAAGATTATTGGGACCGCTACCAATCAGGAGAAATGAGACCCGTAGAATAGAAAGTTCACAAGCTTTGAGCCTAGAGATTCAAGCTTCTGAACTCGGTCGGTACTGGTGTTCCCAATTCTTATTATGTGCGAGCTGAATTGTCATGCTCGCTTAATTATCGACCAAAATTGTGGCACTATCGATAATGGTTGCTTTCGGTCTGCTATTCACGCATTGTATCGACTTGTTCTCTCACTGGCCTACAACAGGTAGCTTTTTTTCTGTCGATGCGATTTGGTGGAAGCAGATCTGTTGTGCGTAATGGCAGCGGTCTATCTCTCCATATTAGTAGTGGGTTTGGGGTTTGACATTGTTTCGAGTGGTATGCGACCGCCAGACACCAGTCTTGGTCCTTTTGATCTAATTGGTGGATACATAGCGGGCGTGTTAGTAGCAAACCCGAATTGGAGAGATTGGACCGTCCTACTCCTTGTCGGGATTCACGTAGTGTTTTGCACGGGAACTGTGCTGCGTGCTAACTTTTCGGTTGCGAGGTGTCTATTTTGCTGCCGTGACGTTTGGAGTTGCGTGGGGACTTTACTTGATTGTGAGATATGGCGGTGATGCATCCGCGGAGGCGTGTATTGCTTTGCGAACCCTTTTCGGACAGAAGCTGTACTACAACCGACAACACTATTATAGCAGTCTTGATCTGCTCAACCTGACGGTGTTGTCGCTTATTGCTTCCAAACTTCGCGAGTGGAAAAGGCTCTCGTTTGGAGTCTATTTCTCTCTTGTGTATGTTTTTGTATGGTGATGCTTGCCGGGATGGGAAGAATTGCTTGGTGTGGAAATCATCGGGGTTTTCGGGAAAATCTTAGGCATTCTTTTGCCAGCGCAGTTCGGCCACATTCGTTATGTTATCTTCGCTGCTATTCTCATGCTGACGACGCGATGTCGTTCAGTGGGATTACTATCATGGGGGTAATAGATCCGTAGTTAGAGATCCGCGAGATTGATTAATTCGGGTGTCTTAGCTTGCACTTTCGGTTTTGTCAACCTCCTGAAATCGCGGTTTCGCCAACATGATTGCGTGGCTTGCAAGCGACGTAAAGCACAGGGTGTGTAGCTTCAATCTACGTGGAATACAAGTTAATCGTCTTTGTCGTGTGATTGGGCGTAAGACGTGGGGCCTCCTGCAACCGCAATAGCCTCGAGTGGAGGCAGTTCGGGGTAATGTCCACGTGCATTTCTCCAGGTCAACAGTCCTTCAATCAACATCCAGACTTGTAGTGCTTCGACCGTCACGCCAAAGCCAAACAGCAGGTAATTCTTCTGAGCCCACCAACCAACGGGATTAAACATTTGCCACAACATCGCCCACGAAGGCATAATCAACATAAGCACCATCGGGACGACGGCGAACCAAAGTGGTTTGTTGCGTCTGAGGAGGTAGAAAACCAGCACCATGAACGCTAGCCCTGCCAATAGTTGGTTTGTTGCGCCGAAAAGTGGCCAGAGGACTAGCCCGCCACTGCCTGGTCCCTTTGGTCCTGGCATGAGGGCGACAATGCCGCCTACGAATAGGGCGGCAGCAGTCGCAACGTAACGGTTAGTCAAAGGTTTTATCTTGGCGGTTACCGCAAGCTCTTGGATGACATAGCGCTGTAGACGTGTCGCTGTATCTAGTGTTGTAGCAGCAAAGCTTGCGACAAGTACTGCCATGATTGCGACGCTCATTTTCAGTGGAATGCCGAGAGAAGAAAGAAAATTCGCTGCTCCATCAATGAAAGCCCCTACCTTCTGTGCCAGCGAATGAGTTTTCCAACCGCCAACTGTTTTCGATGTACCAGCGGGGCTTGTGAGTGTCCGTGTGGTGGCATAGCGTGTTCGCCATGCCTCCTGGTTCTTTAGCTGTTGGCCGGTGGCGGAGTTTAGTACAGGTTGGAATCTATAGTTCGCGCTGGTACCACTCCGTTCGAAAAGCCCCATACCAATGCCTGCGCAGCAGGCGATGATTACGACGACCGCCAGCCCGCCTTCAAGCAACATTGCCCCGTAACCGACATATTGAGCGTCTTTCTCTGACGCAACCTGTTTGCTGGATGTGCCAGAACTTACCATGCAGTGGAATCCACTTATAGCGCCACATGCAATTGTGATAAAAAGAAAGGGCAAAATCGGGGGCGCATCTGGCGGAAGATCGGATGCAATTGCGGGAGCGGATGAAATTAGATTGGCGTCACCGCTGAAGCTGGCAACCGTCAAACCACATATGAGCAGTACTAATGCGAGTATCAGTTCGTGACTGTTGATGAAGTCTCGAGGTTGAAGGAGTGTCCAAACAGGGAGTACCGACGCGATAAAGCAATAGACGAACAGGACCAGTGTCCAGATTACCACCGCGTTTAGGTATGTATCGCCCAGAAGAGGGATATCAAACCAGGCGGAAAGATTAATTGGAATCAGGTACGCACCCATCCCCATTGCAAGATACATTATGCCGAGTGCGACGATAGAAGGCACCAGAATATTCCCACCTCTTCGGTAGATCCAGAGACCGATGCCGAGGGCGAGTGGAATCTCTATCCAAACTGACAGGACAGATTCTGGATAGAGGGCGAAGATGATGGCAATCACAAGGCCGAAGATGGCCAATACGACAGTCAATGCCATAAATAGGATGAGCAGGAACAAGAGTCTTGCGCGTGGCGTGATCATCCGACCCGCAATGTCGCCAATAGTTTGTCCGCGATTTCGCAGAGAGACGACTAATGCACCAAAATCGTGAACCGCGCCAATGAAAATTGAGCCCAATACTACCCAGAGCAGTGCAGGCAGCCAACCCCAAAAAACAGCGATAGCTGGTCCAACGATCGGTCCAGTTCCGGCAATGCTTGTGAAGTGATGACCAAAGATGACTTCCTTCTTAGTGGGTACATAATCTACGTCGTCACGAAGTTCGTGGCTTGGTACCGCCAATTCCGGGTCTAGACCAAAGATTTTTTTTGCTAGCCACTTACCGTAGGTATGGTAGGCTGCGATGAATCCTATAAAGCTTAAAGCAGCAATAATCAATGTGCTCATTCAATTGGTTTCCCTCGCTAGGCTTGTCTTAGGACTCTATTTAGATACACGGCACTTCAGTTTTTCAGGTGAAATCGAGCTGAACCAAGAACCTGATTTGAGGATCGCGGTTCCTGGTTATGTGCTTAAACTCACCGGCGAATGGTAGGCAGAGAAGGACAGATAGCCAACTTTCTTCACATGGGTTTTATGTCGGAAGTCACAGGCTTCGCCATTCATCAATCCGCACCAGGGTTTTCGAATTGGTATTCACTGTTTTAGGCTCTCACGGTGGGTACCAATGTTATTCAATCAAGGCGTCTAATGTTCGTTGGGAGATTATGCACCATTTCAGGCGTTTGCTGTTTGCATCTCACAAATGTCAAAAGCGGCGGTGTATACGGTTACCTGTAGTTTAGGTGTTGCGGAAATTCGATCGGTTTGACCTCGATTGAGATTTTGCGTTTTTCCATGCGTACGGTATTTCCCTTAATGCACGGCTACGTGTGCGCCGATTCTAGCACAGTTGAGCGTGAGAAGCAACAAAAAATTTTGCGCAACAGGGGACTTCAAAGACCGATGTGACACGGAGTTCAATATCGTTTGGTTAGATCGCATCTGGAAATGATAAAATGACATACTCAGCCAATGTTCCAATTTGCATCGCAGATCTAGTGCCGATCGTGCTATGCAAGTCATGTGAAACAATCAGAAGGTTTCACTATCATCGATTGCGACCTCCTTCATGTAGTTTCGAGACTGAGAAAACTACCTCCTTCATAGATCCGTGAACGCAGATTGAACTCGCACGTGAAAAACACTTCGATTTGTACGGAATCCACATCGCTATATTGACGGTTTCTACGGTTTATGGTCTTGTGGTGACCTTAACTTGGACTTCGGTGTGGCGATGTATGGTGAGTGTAATGACGGGATATTGGACACATGGATTGCGGCAGACTCAACCTTCAAGAGATTTATTCTCCTCGCGTCAATGGGGTCCCGGAGCAGTTTGTCTGGAAAATTCATTGTCTGGGCGACAAGCCGAGAGTAAATTGGGCCATAAGGAGCTGCTGGCGCTCGCATCCTTTTGCCGGTCGATCTTACACTACCCAATCTACGATTCGGCATAGGCACAAGGTTTGGCGATACGTGTGCACTTTGGCTTAGAGGCTGGAGGCGTGGCGAATGCGCTGACGCCGGTCGTTTACCTGTCGTAAGATCTGAAAATGTGCCTAACAAGTTCGCAGACTATCATGGTACACGGTGTTAGCTTGACATGTTAAGGGTGCTTTGAGAAGTGTTCGAAGCTGAAATTCTTCTTTGTCGCACACGAAATATATTGGGTACCAGCTGCAATGTGGAACCTGGATATCGACTGGAAGTCTGTGCGTGGTTATATGCTCAGGGTCAAGCGAGTTCCGAGTGGAATGCTTCGGAAACACAGTTGTTTCGGTACTCAGCTGATTTGAAGAAGCTTCTCGAGTCGTTACACGCTGACGAGATGCGTGTGTTCGCGCAAGTGGTTATCCTATTGCGGTTGGGACAATCCAATCAATCTCTTTCCTGTCAGCTCGTCACACCCTAAAGGACGCGTCTTTGCTCACAATGCTTGTGAATTGTATGCGTATCGATTGCACATGGAAATAGGCTTCGTTTCAGTAAATATGCTTGTACTTGGCGAAATATAATCAGCTTTAGATAGGCTGAGAACGTGGCGGATTCGGTATTATCCTGTACTTGTTTCCTTTGTTGTTGTCATAGCGGTTCACTCGAGATTTCGAGTGGTGGATAATTTGTTTTGCGGTCAACTCGAATGCCTATTCTGTTGTGCCAAACTGGCTTGAGATGCCGGCGTCTTTGGATGCTGAAAATCGCTAATTAAATCCAAATGGCGGACATAGGAAATTATCCTGTGTTACTGTGCCTGGCGAAAGAAGAATAGTTCCTATGGGTGAGAAGCGTTGGATTGGCGTGTTCAGCGTAAAGGGACGCTTTTAGCACGGAAAAACCTTTGCCTGGATAAATTGAGACCCCATTGTCGTGGGCGGCTTCGACCTCATGTCATATCTCGGAACGTGCAGGAACTAGAACACGAACGTGAAGGCGAAGTTTTGAGATACCCATGGCATCAAGGGGAATTCGACGTTGAGACGGGATTGCGTTGCAAGATGCGGATTTACGCGTGAAAAGTTTGTCTCCACAGTTGAAGGAAACGAGGTAGTACTGTACTTCGACCACGCCTGTTTTAGCTGCGCCATGCTACATGTACTAAAGTGGTTCATGTTTTTCGTTGTCGTAGATGTAGCCATAAGGTGAGGGATCCCAGGCCAGTCACAACTGCGCTGGTGATGAAAAGGCTGCTGTAGCCCAATCTGGTAATAATGTAACCGCCAACTAACGCCATCGTTCCGAAGCTCAACCCCGCCGCCATTTCGCCGGCGCCAGACATGATACCCCTCTGTTCAGTTGAAACAGCGTTCATCGTGTAAACCATGAACGCCGGATATCGAATGGTTGAAAAAGCTAGTACACCCACAAATCCCAGGCTCGCCACACCCCAGTGTGGGACAAGTGCGACTGGTATCACGACAAGTACTGTTCCCAGTGAAGCACAGAGAGCAGAAGTTCCACTGCCCAAACGTTTAGTGAGGAAGGGTACAGTTAACGCGGCTGGCACGGACATTAGTCTGCCTATGGCTAAAACAACACCAATCTGGGGAGTCGGAGTCTTTAGCTGCCTGTCTAGATAGACGTTGAAGAAACTAGACATAACGGACATGCCTGATGTTACTAGTAACCTGATCAGCATAAGTAGTAAAATCAGATAAATGGTTGCAGTGCCGCCGTTTGTCTGTTCTCGAGGCGTTTCTCGGCAGTGCGAATTGGAGGTCGTCGCTCTGATTGGCAAAATGGCCGAAGCCATTAGAAGAGAGGCAATCAGTAATGAATATCGGTATGGCTCAGGCTGGTCTGTCGAAGTTCCGAGAAGGGAACTGAGAAGCAGTGGAAGGAAGCCGCCGACAAGGCTACCTGTAAATCCGGATAGGGCACCAATTGCTGCATAAATCGAAAAAACATGATTGCGTTCTTCTGGGCTAGCGGCCTCCATCAAGAAAGGAGCTGTGTTGACAAAAAACGTCGCCGAACCAATGGAAATGAGTACAAATGTTATGAGGAACCAGCTGTGCCGAAAAATCCCCGCGTCGAGTCTTGGTAATACGAGTAGCGAGTATGCTAGGACGATGGTGGCTAATCCGACGAGCATCGTGAGACGACTGCCCCAGTGGTGATTTAGCCTGCCGGCGGGTAGACTAAAGAGAGCAAATGCCCACATCCCGGCACCGTTGATTAGTCCAATAAATTCTGGCCCATAGCCTAGGCGGGAGAGGTACAGGTTGAACAAGAGGGCGTGCATACCCTCAAGCGTGAAACCGATTACGGCGGTGGCGATGAAGTACAGCCGTACGTTATGGCTTACATTCTGATAGATGCGAAGGTAGAGGGTAAATCTGTGCATGGAGGTTAGCAAACTCTTTCGTGTTCTTGTGAAGTTTTCACACTGTAATGGTGGTGAATATCAGAGGAAAAGATCTTGTACATAACTACTCTGGCGCTCATCCCCGGGTTCCTTTGTGTAGATCTGGAAGTAGAGGTGGATGTTCACGCACCACAGAATAGTCACGTTGGCTTAATGGTGAATGGCCCATTGGTCCGTACGCGTTGAACTCTGCACACTGGTCATCTCCCGGAATAAACGTAACCGCAATGTGACTGTCGCTCACATCGCACCGATGAAAGCCGAACCGTGTCTCTGCGTTGGCCCACCGCTCAGCGAGTTGAGAAGTGTTACCAGCGGGAGGTGTGCGATAGATCCGTAATCCATCAACAAGTTGTACTGGGCGACCCGTGTGAACATGGCCACAGAACAGAATTTCCACACCCGCCGATTTGAGTAGATCTAGTAACCGCTGGCGGTAGGGCTGATCGATAGAGAAATACCAATTGTGGTATTCCGCCTCATTTCGGATATCCCAAGCGGGTTCTTCCGGGCTTTCCATAAAAGGCCAGTAATGCATTATCGCAACGTGATGGTGTGTGGTTGGTAGGCTGGGTATTTTCTCCAGTAGGTGCCACAAGCGTTCTTCCTGCGGCAAGTTCGATCCCGCAACCGCAGCAAAGAAACCGGTGAAGCGCACGTTGCGATGAACGAATGTCCAGTGGATTGGACCGAAATAGGAAGAGAAAAGATCTAGGCGGCTCGCTGTGATGTTGAGCCCCATGTCATTTCGGTCTTCCAGGAATCCTTGAGCGCTAGCATGCTTGTTCCCGACATCCATGTTTCCGGGAATTACGAATGTAGGAAAGGGCAAGGTATCTAGGTCATCGCGGGCCAATTGGTATTCGAATTCGTGTGTATTCCCGTCCCGTGTGAGATCTCCTCCATGTAATAGCAAATCGGCATGAATTCGTCTCATCTGGATTTTGATGGCTTGCCACCGTCGATTGATTGCCGGACGGAAACGATAGGAACGTGGTGTGCCGAGGTGACTGTCATTGGCATGTAGAAATGTCCAGGGATGTCTGTGATTAGTATCTGTCAAGTTCTATGCACCGGACGGTGTTGGGTGTATCTGGCGAGATCCCTTATAGCGATAACAGAACACTCCCTGTCGTGGAGATACTGCATGTAATTCTCGAAGTCTCTTGGCTCGGTATGAACCCATGGGTGGAGTGGTCCGGGGACCCCATGAAAGGTTAAGATAGCCACTTTCCCGCTATGGGCTTGAGAAACGGTCCACTCAAGATCTCTCATGTTCCACTCAGGACCGGCATAGCCGGTCGTCGGAATCAAAAGATGATGGTCGCTTACTGGATCATATGTCGGTCCGCGTCCCCCGCTCCCATTATCGTGGTATTCAGGAAAAACACCTCGTCGGGCAAATTGGAAATTTTCTTCCTGAATCACTTTCATGGCGGAGAGTGAGTGGCAAAAACCGGGATAACAGAAGCTCACTGGAGATCTAATTCTGTGTCCTTCGCATTCGCTTTGAATGAACTGAAGTTCGAAGCGAAGTGCGTCTTTTGACAACTCTGTAACGTTTGGATGAGACCTCGTGTGATTTCCTATTTCGAAACCTCGCTGGTCAAGTTGCCAAATCTCATTCCAGCTCAGGAAATATTCGGGATTCGCCCCAGCACCTAATCCGCGTGTCACGTAGAATGTGCCTCCGAAATCGTGCCGTTCTAGAATTGGCGCTACGACCGTGAGATCCGACTTGTTGCTGTCATCGAAGGTGAGAACAATAAGACGGTCTGGAATGTCGTGGTGTTGAATCACTGAGTCTAAACCTGTTTGTGATGAGAGGCAGCGCGTGTTAATGTTGGCTGTTTTTCTTGACCATTTCAGCTTTCGTCAAAGATAATGCCTTAAACGCCATGATTTTGTCCCATTTTGAGCGCGATTCTAGGCTGGCACGAAGTAAATCATACGCGTTTCTGAATTTTCTGTCAATGGAAAATCCTCTGTTGTTCATGAAGCCCGAGCATTCTTCTCAGGAGCGCAGGTAGCGCGTTCGGCCTCAGGGGACAGAACCGGTGGATGTCAGTGAGTCCGTCTTGCAAGACGTGAGTGTCTTGGGATACAATACCCGGAGTGCCATCCTACACGGTCGTTCCTTGTCTTAGTTGTCAACGCGATTTGCTTGTGTGTCGTTGAGGACGGCGACATTGGTTGGTTATCTCTAGTTAGGCAGAGCTCTGTTGGCGTAAGGAAGAATTAGACGTTCTACGTTGCCAATCTCCCGGGTCTTTGTAATCTTGGTTTGACTTCTAGGTGGATTTTTGCCGGACCAGAGCAGCGTGTAATTTAAAGGTTCATGGCCAGCACAAGTTGGCTGAGAACAAATGTACGCGTGTTTGGAAAATCATTCGGTTGCGAGATTCGGTGTATGGATAATAATGATAAATCAGTGAGTTTATACGTATTTGGTCTTCGATAGGAACTTAGTTTGCCAAGACCTCGGGCCCCGCAGCACATCCTGTGGTTATCCCGCGTTGAGCTAGGGTTGTTGGGAGAAGGAATAGGATGTGAGAAGACACGATGGGCTGTCGGAGTCCATTATATCCAGTTCGTAAGTGAATCACAACCCGGATAGTCGGCCCGGAAATCTCTCGTGAATCGCCTACTTTTCAAGTCAGGCTGATAAAGCGGCTAACATCGTGCTAGAATGCCCCGATTTTTTAGTCTAATACTGGACTCTTCTAGTGTTTTGACGGGTGTTATGTGTTATTGCAGCGGTGAAATGGCACCATTTCACTGTGTTTTTGTTGTACCTTTCGTACGAAAAGACAAGATAAGTTGGGTGGTTCCTGTGCGCGCTCCTATGTTTGTTGGCGAAGGGCTTTATGATTTGGGGCTGAGTACTAGCTAGAAAGCATAATCCTTGGTGCGTCTTACAATGGACGCTATCTCTTTTGGGGCGCCATAGGTTTCGGGCTAATTCAAATAAGGCTTATTCGACTTTTCGTGAACTAAAACCTCGGTGGATTGGCTATCGGTATGCCTGAAGGTTTCTTCCTTCACCAGCTAAACGTATTGCTAATTTCGATGTTTTGAATGATAGAGGTGAGTTATGTTAATCATTGATGGGGACTATCCGATGGCGGGTGGTGCCATTGATATGAATCGAGATTTAACCCTTCCTATTGCAGAAGTGCGATCGAGTTCGAAAGGGACTCAGAAACAGGAGAGGTGGCCAGCCGTCAGAACGATGGCATCGTTACCCGAAATGCGGCGAGCTCAGATTGCTGTGGCGTTGGTAAAAATCGTAGCACGTATTCAGAGACAGGATAGTCCGCTTTGGGGATATCGCACCGGCGAGATCTCCTACGCCATGGCGCGAGCGCATCATGCCTATTATCAAGCTCTGGAGTCCAGAGGTGAAGCGCGTATCCTCACAAACCGCGAGGATTTTGAGGCGCATATGCAGCTTTGGTCGGATGCTGAGAGTTGTGAAGACTTGCCAGTGGGCATGGTTATCGGTATGGAAGGGGCCGATCCTATCCTCTGGCCTGAGCACGTTCACGAGTGGTGGAAAATCGGACTACGCACACTCAACCTAGCCCATTATGGTACTAGCACGTATTCGCACGGAACGGGTCGTCCGGGAGGTTTGTTACCTGCTGCGAAACCTCTGTTGCGCGAACTGGAAGGCCTCGGTGTGATTCTCGATCTTACTCACACTGCCGAGAAGGCATTCTGGGAGGCGCTAGATCTGTTCTCGGGACCTGTGATGGCGAGCCACCAGAATTGTCGTGCATTGACACCCGGTGAACGTCAGTTTTCGGACGAACAACTCAAATCCATCTTGGAGCGAGGAGGCGTAGTTGGTGCATCGATGGATACTTGGATGATTTACCCAGAAGGCAACCTGGATTGGGGCGGACAGATTCCACCGCGTCGCAGTCGTTTTCCAAGAGAAGCGGTTACCCTGGAAGATTTCGTAGACCACATTGACTACGTGTGTCAATTGGCGGGAGATTCAACTCATGCTGCAATTGGTGGAGATACCGATGGTCAAGGGGGAAATGACGGCGCACCAGATGGAATCGATACAGTGGCCGATTACCAAAAGATAGCAGGCGTGCTTGACAGACGAGGCTATGCAACGGCGGATATTGCAAATGTGATGTACCGCAACTGGCAACGGTTCTATCAGAAATGGTTACCACCCAAGTAGCAACCCTACCTGATCTATGGCATCCTTGATGACGGTGTTATCAAGGATGCTTTATCGTTAGTGAAATTTATCTTGCGGTGAGACAGATTTACGCGCGTGCATGACTGTTGCATGTGTGATTCAATTCTAAACCTGCACGGGGTGAATAAAATGAAAAGTACCATTTCAATCTTCTACGTAATGGTCCTCAGCTTAGCTGCCATCAATTTGATAAGTCCGTGTTTCAGTTATGGGCAGTCATCGCTACTCAACGAGGTTGTTGCGATGTGGCAATTTGACGAAGTTGGAAGACCACGGTCCATCGAGGACACCTCTGGTAATGGTCACAAAGCTCTTGTTATTCAGAAGCCAAAGTTTACGGAGGGGACGTTTGGCACAGCGATACGGTTTGATCGGGGAACTGAAAATTATCTAGAAGTGATGGATCATGAAGCTTTGCAAATAAGTGATGTCATCTCTATTGTCGCGTGGGTTAAGAGACCAGCGGTTTCTAAAGACATTGCGCCATATTATATCCTTGCGAAAGGAGATACATGGCAGTCTAGTAGCCCAGGCTATGGAATAGCTCTGCACAAAGTTTTTGACAACATGTTTTACTTTTGGTACACGGGTGGCTACCAGGGAACAGACGGAATTAAGGACGGCCAATGGCACCACTATGCCGTAGTTGCAAGAAACGGCGACAGCAGGGCAATGTTATATATTGATGGGAACTTAAAGCGTGTTACACAAGAGGATGGCGCGACGCAGATAGAGTTGCTTCCCACACCGAAACACAGAGTGATAAATGTGACTATTGGCGCATTAGTGCCGAGGAGGGCGAGATTCGACTCCTTTTCCGATAACACGATTGACGAAGTTGCTATTTTCAATGCAGCGCTGACACGAGACGAAATACGTAATCTGATGAAAAATGGACTGGGACGGGCGATTTTCTCGGTTTCCGAATCAGGCAAACTTGCGACAACTTGGGGAGAGATTAAAAGACTGCGTGGATAATTTAGATTAAACTTTGTGTTCCCATGGGATTCCACACATAAAGATTAATAGATCTACAGAGTACGAAGAGGTTCTTAATTAGACAGTCATAAGTTTTGTAATCCTCGACATAGCTGTAGTGAGCAGTGACCTGGAAAAATTTCGCCTAAGCTTCTAGCGCAGATGTGACTACACGTTGAATTGATGGTTGAGCGCGAAAAGGCCCGTTCGGAAATCGAACAACCTGATGCCGATTGTTTTAGTCGTCCCTGGTACAGTGATCGACGGCCACGCCTTACTATCGAATCGATTGACTTTGAGACTGTGGCTGTTATTGATTTCTGCCTCCGTGAGATCGTTTACGGTATCAGTCATGAACTCATGGGGGGCCTTGCACAGCCCTTACCGTTTTTGTCGTACTCTGTAGTGGTTTGATTGACTACGGTAGCACCGGATTGACACCGCGATGTGAGTTCATCCGACCAAGTGCCACTGGGCGACATGCAGGCTGATTTGGTCGAAAACGCCCGGAGTACGTCCAGTGGCGTGTTGCTCTCTATGAGGATGAGGTGTTTTGGATTCTACTCGGGACTCACCGGTGTCGAACTGATGAGACGCAGCTGCTGTCGAACCTGAGGACGCTGTTAGAAGAAGGGGGGCGGCGATGCTAGTCTGCGGGGGTGGTATGTTGTCTATCCGAATTTGATGATGTATTGGGGAAGTACTTACACAAGTGAATTGCGACGTACTCTCCATCTGGGTTACCGTTCCTTTGGAGGGAATATCTCTTCATATCACCACCATTTGGACTGGCATCACAATCGTGGATTCTTGAAATTCGTATCGGCCGATGTCCAAGCCTGATTTAATCAGCAGGCTTGGGACTATGATGAGGGGCGAAATCTTATCGAGGCGATTGTTCGTAGCCAAATTTCTGGAAAACGAGGAGGTTTTTGCCGGGAACTTTCCCAGCTAACTACACCCGCGCCAAAATGGACGGATGGTCAGTGTGGTATTGCTTTGCCGAATTGTGCAGAAAAGCATCCGCTTGCACGAATCTGAGATTGCTACGATGTCTGTTGATGCACGAACGTCGTTGATAGACGGAACTTGTTCAGCCTACTATGGAGAAGAGATGGCACGGCGTTTTGCACCAAACGACGCAAGGCTTTTGGACAAACGATTTGCCGTACTTCAATGGCGCCTACAGGAAGATGCCGCCAAGGCCCACAGGGACTATAGCGAGTTATATCGTGCCCTGAAGTCAGATGTACAAACTTTGCCGAATCTCGAGTCGAGACGGCTTTGGACCTTCAATTATGAAATGTCCGCCGGATTTGATGTTGAGGAATCTGTTGACAGTTGGAATTGCTGACAAGTGGAATTGTGGTCCGCGATTACGTTCGAGTTTTTGGTTGATGTACCGATTCACGTTTTGTTCTAGAACGCGGCGACTGGAATTCGAACGACGTTGAGTTATCCCTATATATTTGCTAGGAGGGTGTAGAGTTATGAAGCAGATCTATCGAGTTGGAGTGATTGGCGGAGGTAGGCAGGGCACAGTTCACGCTCGTGCTTACGTCTGCAACCCGCGTACAGAAGTCGTTGCGGTGGCAGATTCAGACGAAGAGGTCCAACGTCTATTCTGCGACCGGTTTGGGACACCAGGATATACGGATTATAACGAAATGTTGGCTCACGAGTCGATTGATATTGCCGCTATAGTCCTACCCGTGCGTGCCAATCCGAATGCGGTTGTAGCGTCAGCAAAGAGTGGTGTGAGGGCGATATTTTGCGAGAAACCGCTTGCTGCGCGATTATCGGATGCCGACAAGATGGTTATGGCATGTGAACAGAATGGTGTGTCGTTTGCTGCCGGTCTAGTTTCGCGAAATCAACAGCATTTTGAGCACGCTCGTCGTCTCGTGACAGACGGTGTGATTGGTGAGATTACCCACATTGATGTGTTCGATACTAATGGTCAGGGTGGTTGTCACGGTATTAATTTGTCGCGATATTTTGCGAGTAATGGGGATGTGGACTGGGTAGTGGGCTGGGCGTCCGGCGATCCGTATAGTGATTATGAAGAGGCGCATGAGGATGGCGAAACAGGATTTGGAAGTTTAAGCGGACACATACGGTTCCGGTCTGGTCTCGATTGCTATCTTCACGCGCCAGTGCCCTGGCGCGGTGTCGAAGTAGTCGGTACGCGAGGTATGTTATACAACCAGAACAACAGCAGCTCGGATCTGTACCTTCTCCGAGCGCGCTCTGCAGAAGCACCTAGGGGAAGGGATGCACTGCAAGATGCGTCGGACTGTTTTCCCAGGGAACCAACACTTACTACTGCTGACGGCGACTATATTCGGGACGAGGAAGGTTGGAGGGTGAGTACTCCCGGTATGGTGCAGAGCGTGGAAGCCCTGGTGGATGCATTGGACAGCAATATACCGGTGCGCCTGACTACGGGCGAAGATTTGCGAGCGGCACTGGAGATCTGTGTTGCTCTCCGTGAGTCCGCCCGTCGTAAACAAGTACGCGTGGAGTTGCCGTTGGCAAACCGTGATCAACCACTGTATCCGGTGAAAGGCCGTTGGCATTACAAGAAAGAAGTGTATGGTGAAGAATGGTATCGTGAACAGATGGAGATGGCACATCATAAGCGATAAACGTGCCATATTGGTTGCCTATCATTTAGACTGAATTCTTCACAGTCGTCCTTGCATGATTCGAATAAGAAGGACTTTTCGGCATTTGCGTGCTAGTTCCACAGTCGAGACGAAGGAGTTCATATGAATCTTAAAGAGGGTTTCAAGCTTCAGTCTTCTAGCACAATGACAACGATTGCCGGTGTTGGAATTCAGGAGGGAATTCCGGCAAAGGACGCGGACGCCGGTTGGCCGCTTGGAGTTGTTCGATGGCGAAAAACCGGGGAATTAATAGTTGCGGATTACCACTTCCATGTCCTGTGGCGGATTGACGACGCTGGCATACTTCACCGCTTCGCTGGTACTGGTGTGCCAGGATATACTGGGGACGGAGGGCCTGCAATTGAAGCGCAACTCGATTGTCCGCACGATCTGACGCAGGACGCGGACGGAAAACTTTATTTTTCTGATCTTGGTAATCAGGTTTACCGCATGATTGATCCTGACACTGGAATGATTGTGACTGCGGTGGGATCGGGAAGAACTGGGCGCGGTGGGGATGGCATGCTCGCGACTGAGGCTGAGATGGATACTCACTCCGGAATCGCGATTAGCGAGAATGGTGATATTTTCATCTCTAGTGAATGGGCGAATAACGTTCGCCGCATCGATGCGAAGACCGGCATAATAGAGTTGTTTGCTGGCCAAGACGCGCGTCATAAACTGTCTGAAATAGGAGAAAGTAGACCAGCGCACGGGGCGTGGTTGAGTCTGGGTGGTTACTCAGGTGACGGTGGTCCGAAAGAACAAGCTGGATTTTATCATCCCGAGCACCTGGCCTTTGATTCTGACGGCGATCTCTATGTCTGCGACAACTCAAATGACCGCATCCGAAAGATTGAGATGAAAACCGGGATAGTGTCAACTGTGCTAGGAACTGGTCAACGCGCCTCGAATGGTGACGGTGGCCCGGCCACTGAAGCCGGTACTTTGATGCCCGATGCTATATGCATTGATGTTTACAACAACATCTATGTTGGTGAAAAATATGGATTCCGTGTGCGTAGGATCGACGCGGAATCAGGTATCGTTACCACCATTGCGGGTACCGGCCTACCAGGCATGGGTGAAGAGGGTGTCCCGGCAATCGAAACCGAGTGCAATTCTTTAGAAGTAGGGCTCTGTGCGGATCCGGATGGCACTGTGTTTTTTAGTGACTGTGGTGGTCGTCTTCGTCGAATTGATGCTCGAAGTGGTATTGTGACTACTGCGCTTGGCGGCACAAGCATTCATGATGGTGGTGTTGCGGTTCGGGCGTTTCTCTGTGGTCCGTGGGGTTTGAGCGTTGGTCCGGATGGTCACATCTACTTCGCTGATCAGTGGAACCAGCGCGTTCGAGCCATTGACGTTGCGACTGGATGTATCCGCACGGTAGCTGGAAATGGTGCCAGAGCGTACGGTGGTGATGGAGGTCCTGCGATTGAAGCGTATCTCGGCAACCCGTCGGATGTGTCGGTCGGTGCAAACGGGCAGGTGGTTATTGCAGATGGTCGGCACGGCCACGTTCGGAGTGTCGATGAGGAAGGAATTATCCACAATGTCGCGGGGGCTGCATCTCAGTGGGACAAGGGGGATGGCGGGCCGGCGATATGTGCGAACCTTATCGAGCCAATCTCTGTGGTACACGATGCAGACGATGCCGTCTATATTGGTGACAGAGGTGCGGGACGCATTCGCAGAATCGATCCGGAGACCGGTGTAATTGACACCGTTGCCGGCGTCGGTTCTCCAGGCTACTCAGGTGATGGCGGTTCAGCGCGGAAGGCGGAAATTGGTAGTCCAACATCGATGGCTTTTGACCGAGAAGGCAACCTATACTTTTCGGACGAGCTGGCTCACGTGATTCGTCGAATAGACCTTTGCGGGACAATTACAACAGTTGTCGGTATAGGTAAGCTAGGATTTGCTCATGACGGGACGGCAGCGCAGGAGGCGCAGTTGAATAGTCCACAAGGGGTTACAATCGCGTCGGACGGTGCGTTAATCTTTTCCGACACGAAAAATCATCGTGTGCGCCGAGTTGGCCTCGATGGCACTTTGCAGACTGTGGCAGGAACCGATGAAGCTGGGTATTTTGGAGACAACGATACCGCTATCCGTGCTGGTCTCAATTCGCCACGGGGGCTCTGTTTTTATGGAGAGGACTTATTGTTGATTGCTGACCATTTCAATCATCGCATCCGAGCTGTGAAGCTTACGAATTTCTAGCGAAACGCGTGCTATGATAGTGAGGGCGTCGGCAAGATTAAGTTCTGACAAAGTCTGAAAGTCATTAAAGTGTACTGCGAAGATTACAAATTGGTGACTTTGGCTTGGTGTAGGCGCATAGTTTCCATCGCAATATCATGAAAAGAGTCAGACTCGGCCGCATGAGACTGAAGGGCTTTCACTTGTTGTGTACTTGGGGTTTCAGATTCTGGGTGAAGTCAACTAGAACCTGGATTACTCGGAGTGGGAATTATGAAAATTACGTGCATCAAACTTTATATTGTAAAGGTTCCGGAAAGACAGTGGTGGTGGTCCGACGATGTGTATGGCCAGCCCGAGCATCAGCGGATTGCACATGGCGTGGCTGAGATTGAAACCAGCGAGGGGTTGACAGGACTGACTCACATTGGGCACGCGATTCAACTGGAGAGCATAACTGGAATCTTGAATACCTGGCTGGGGCAGGATGTGTTGAAGGTTAATCTTGCCGACGCGGTGCGACCGATGATCGGTCCCTTTGAACAGGCGATTCTCGATATACGCGGTCAAGTGCTTGGCGTTCCAATTTGGCAATTGTTCGGTGGACGTTTGCGAGACCGAGTGTATGTGACTCAGTGTACTGGATACAAAACGCCGGAGCACACGGCCGAAGATGCACAGTGGGGGTGGGAACGGGGGTTTCGCGCCTACAAGATGAAGTGTATCACGCGTAAGGAATTGACAGTGGAGTCGCGCATCCGATATGTGACGGACCGCGTTGAAGCGATTCATGACGTCCTACCGGATATGGCCGTGAGACCCGACATTCGCTGGCGGCTTCAGGAAGTTTGGGTTGCACAAGAACTTGCCCGTCGATTGCAAGGTCACTCCATTGATTCTCTGGAGAGCCCAATTACTAAGCGTGCGGCTGGCGGAACATTTTCCGAGTGGCGGCGCCTTCGGCAGACCATTCATCTACCAGTGGGCGACCACGTCTACAATAGCGAGGACCTTATCCAGCGATCACATGCGGAAGCCCTTGATTATACCATTGTGAGTGCGAAGAGCTATTCCGAGACGATTCGACAATCTTCTCTCGCGTACGAGCTTGGTCTCGGAGGCTGGTCGCAAACTGTAGCATATGGGCCTGGAGCGGCAATGGGATTGCACGTCGCCGCTTGTATGCCCAATCTGACTCAGCCTTACGACATGGTTGGACCAATGGCGTGGGAGAATACTCTGGTGAACGAGGATTTCCCGTTTGAAGATGGCTGCTTTCTCGTACCCGATCGTCCGGGTTTAGGTTACACGCTAAACCATACCGCGGTGAAGAAATATCTGGTGGAGAAACGGGTTCTTTGTTCATGAGAAACATTGCCAATACGGAGAAGGATTAAGCAAGGGTGTATCTAAAGGATTATTGGTTTCGGGGGTTCTAGATTGTCGTTTGGAAATTATGAAGATTTCGCAGTCAGAGCACGAGAATTGTTGTTAACATGTGAAGAGAAGTCGTTCAATTTATGTTTGAAACCCGACTTGGTCCAATACTTGATGGAGATGCGCGCTCCATCGCATGATTTCCGTTCTCGCCATTCTATTTCAAGGGATCACCAGTGTGGAATTCGACCGCGCAAGCGACGGGGAATCTAACGCGTATTTTAGCTCTTACACAGCATGAGTTGTGGCATTTCTGAGCATCTGAGAAGCAGGCTGTGCTTTAACGGAACGAGTGAGCATGTTGCGGCTGGGATAGGATTGTGGTGAAAAGCTCCGCGGAACGTTCTAGAGTGAGTGTTGTAAGATCGTTGATAACACAGATGGGGACTGTGTCAAGTCGTGCAGGGCGGGTGTCTAGATCGATTTTTAAAACAAGATTATGTCCTTCCACTGTGCGGAGGCTCGTATATCAAACCGTACCCAAACCGGTGTGACCAGTGGTAGTACCCAAGAACTATTTTCGAATCTTGACGCTCCCTAGACGTGGACGCTGAGTGTTTTCGACCAGAATCGGTTGTTGATTGCATGTGATGTTCTCGCGTGGTTAGCTCGTTACTAACTTGATAGGCACGTGGGAGATTGTTGGATGCGCAGTATAGCGTTTCGGCAAACGGACTAATAGCTAATCAAACCGTTGCGATCGGGTTGTGCTCTCACGGCGTTGGATTGCCGTCGGAACAGATATGGGGCGGTCAGGAATATACAATACGTGCCAAACAGTCCATTTTTCTTTCCACCTGCGTCATCGTTCAGGTTGTAGGTATCACGTTGCCGTCACAGACGGTAAGATATGCACCTGTAATGAAGCTGGCCAAGCCGGACGCCAGGAAAAGCACAGCGTTGGAAACCCCTTGATCCGTACCTCGACGCTCCAGTGGCACGTTGCTTCGATAATTCGCATCAGTCTCATTTGTGGTTATTCCATCCTGATTGTCCAACCTGGATCTGTCTGATTACGGTAATTCTGTGCGGTCTTATCTTCCTATGTGATCGAATGTGGCCTGCAATCGGGTGACTGTTTTCTTTTTGAGAAACGGACCTGGCATGCGGGAGTAGCTATTTGTCTTCTCAAACGCGGAAGGTGGTCTTGATTGTATAAGGCTATCGCTGAATCATGCCCATGGATTATCGAATCCAATCGGAAACGTTGAAAAAATTGATGTCTTTGGGCAGTATCTCATGCATGAAGTCTTTCAGGACACAGCACAGAGTATCACTTTTTGGGAAGGTATGCCTTCTGGTCTCTTAGTGTGAAAAGCATGCTGCGCTGGCGGTCAGAAGGATTCCGTGAAAAATAATTTCTAGAATCAGAAGGAGATGTAATGGAACGGGTGATGATGCCTGGTGTGGAGAAAGAGATTTCGCGCGTCGTCCTTGGGAGCATGGTATTCTCGCCGGAAAAAGAAAAAGCTAGCTATGCGATTCTGGATGCATTCTTCGCTGCCGGAGGAAGTGCAATTGACACAGCGCATGTCTACGCCAGCGGCGATAGTGAAAGGTTGATTGGCATGTGGATGAAGCAGCGAAAAAACCGCACGAAGGTGTTTCTCATCGACAAAGGCGGACATCCGCATGCAAACTTACCACGGCCACGTCTCGGACCGGAGGAGCTTGAGGGCGATCTGAATGAAAGCCTCAGACGGCTTCAGACAGACTATGTCGATCTTTATATGCTCCATCGCGACGATTCACAAATTCCTGTGGGTCCTATCATCGACTATTTGAATCAGCAGATTAGAACGGGACGAATTCGGACGATTGCGGCATCGAATTGGGAACATGAGCGCATCCAAGAGGCAAACGACTATGCGGACGAACATGGATTGGATGGATTTGTGGTGAGCAGTGCAAATCTGAGCCTAGCTGTTCCGAAAGAACCGTTATGGAAGGGGGTGTTGTCTGTAGGTAAAGACGCGCGCGATTGGCATCAGGAGCGGTGTTTTCCGTTAATGCCCTGGTCTTCTCAGGCGAGAGGGTTTTTCGGTGGACAGTTTTCGCCTGAGAAGCGAGACGATAAGAACATGGTGCGGGTATACTATAACGATGACAATTTTGAAAGGCTTAGGCGGGCAAAAGCATTGGGCGAGCAGAAGGGGTTTTCGGCTATTCAGATTGCGCTCGCGTACGTTTTGCACCAATCGTTTCCAATTTTTCCCATTATCGGTCCTACGACTCTAGAAGAACTTGAGTCATCTCTTGGTGCCCTTGAGATTCAATTATCAGACGATGAAATGCGGTGGCTTAACCTCGAAGGCTGAGAGTTTTCGACGCTGCCTAGGAGATTCACAATGGAAAAGCTAGCGTTTTAGTTATTGTTCGATGTTTGACTTCTCAAGTGCGCCGCCTGAACGCCAATTTCCTGCTTTTTTCTGCAGCTTTTCAAGATCGGCGGGATTCCCGATATCAACGATATGCGGTGTGATGATGATGACAATTTCGGAATTCTCCGAGACTGTCTCCGTACGTTTGAATAGACGTCCAATGAGCGGAACATCTGCAAGAATCGGGACTTTACTTTCAATCTCTTGCTGTTTCGATTTAATCATTCCGCCTACAACAATCTTCTGTCCATCTTCGACGTCAATGTAGGCGCTGATTGAGCTGTCCTCGGTGATAGGCGCGTTAAAATCGGTGAACTCGATGAAGTTGCTCGCTTGAATCTGGTCAATCTCCAAACCGATGGTCCGCTTGCCCCCGGAACCGACGGTTGATCTGGCAATGTGCGGCGTAATTGCAATGTTGATACCCACAGGTGGGTCGATAAAATCGTAATTGAACAAGGGCTGATTCACAGTGTCGCTCAAAAGACTGCCCGTATTAACACTCTGCAAAAATGGGATTTTTCGTCCACGGCTCCATGTCGCCTGCTGGTTGTCGCGCGTTAGCAGCGACGGAGTGGACAAAGTCCTCACCTTGTTCTCGCGCATCAAGGTGTGTAGCAACCCCAGATATTCTTTCGTGGCGATGCTGTATGTGAAGCCGCTAATCTCGTGACCTAGCCCAAGTTGCGTGTCCACGTTCCCAATAAGCGGATTTCCATCCCGCAGTTCTTCTCCGAATAGAGTGTTTTCCTGAGCTGTCAGCTCAATTCCAAGTTTAGTGGTTTCATCGAGTGTAACTTCAAGAATCTGGATGTCGATCCAGACTTGGCCTCGCACGAAGTCAAGTTGATGAATCATGGATTCTACTTGTGGCATATAGCGTTGTGCAGTTCTCACGAGAACTGAGTTGGTTTGTTGGTCAGCTTCTATCTCTACCTGACCACGCAGAGAATTGATGTCTTTCTGTTCGACTCTCCCACCGCTGGAAACGAAACTCCTGAAGTTGAAACCTGAACCACTACTTTGACCTTCATCCCATATATTCTCCAAAAGGGTTGCCATGGTTTCGGCATTCGCGTATTCGAGGCGAATTAATCTTGTAAGCTCTATCTGTTCCTCGGGAGTGGGTGTATCCATTTCATGGATGAACTCGGTAATTAGTTCGAAATTTCGCTGTGTCGCTGTGGACACAATTACTGCGTTGAGTGTAATGTAGGGTTCTGCTGTCACATTTCCTGCGAGCGAACCTTCGTTCTGGTTGCGCTGTCTGCTGGGAATAAAGGAGAAAAAACCCTGATTATTGTTACCGCCGCCTTGATAGACATCGTTGATGATGTTCGACACATTTTCGGCATCTGCGTATTCCAGTTTGTAGACCCTTGTTCCCCACTCCTGGTCTGGCATGTGGACATCGAGGCGCTTGACGAGATTCTCAACTGTTTCAAAATTCTGCGAAGCCGTGGAGACCAGTAGCGCGTTCAACCGCGTGTCTGGCACCAAGTAGACTTCTCCTTGCACGCCGAATCCGCCTTCGAGGTTTTCAGTGCGTTGCCGTCGTGCCCACCAAGGTCTATCGCGTTCACTTCCAGTACTACCACCCGCAAAGAGATCTTGTAGATTATCTGAGAGTGTCTGCGCGTCGGCAAACTTGAGAAAGAAGAGTCGAACCTCTTCTTGGGGATTTGCCTGGTCAAGCTCGCGAATCAACTTTTCTATCATCGGAAAATTGCGCGGATCAGAAGAAACGACTACAGCATTTAAACGGTCGTTCGATGAGATGTTTACGGTTCCGACGATTCCTTGATATTCTTCTTCCTGTCTATCCCGTTGAAGTGCGCGTCTTGCCTCCTCCCACTCACGTCGTTCCCACGTCCGCGCGTTGCGACCTGGCCTTCTGTCCATGCTCTGTCCCGTAATCACTTCTTCGATGGTCTGTGCGACATCTTGAGAAATTGAATAATTCAGGCGATAGATTTTGATTTCTGATTGAACATTTGGAGTGGTATCAAGCTGTCGAATGAGATTTTTTAGCGCAGCGAGATTGGATTCTGAGGCTTTTATAATCAAGGAATTCGAGCTTTCGTCAGCGGCTATCTGAATGCGACCGCGGAGCATGTCAATACCTCCTCCTTTTTCTTTGGCTTTCTGCATCATCTCTCGCATCTCGTCAAAATCGTCGATGGGTTTCTCAGCGGATGCCATCTTTCTAATCACATTTGAGATCTGTGCTTCACTGCGAAAAATTTCGCCCAAGGTTGCTGCGAGCGATCTGGCCGAGGCGTTCTGCAGAGGGACAACCTCTACCTTGAGTGGTTGGTCTTGCTCTTCATCAACGACCTGTAGGATCATAGCAATTCGCCTAATATTGGAAGCAACATCAGTGATGATTAAAGAGTTGCTATTTCCATCGGCAAAGATGTTAGCCGCCTTATTCAGAAGTGATTTGAGGCTGCCTACTAACTCCGATGCGACAGCGCTTTCCAACTGAATGATGTAGGTTTGGATTTCGTCGCTCATTTCGACTTGTTCAGGATTCGCCGTAATCCGTTTGACTGGTACCTTCATCTGCACTGCTTTTTCAAAGGTCGTGATTAGCACGGTATTGTGTGTGCGAATGGTTGTCAAGTTGTAGGTCGCAAGGACGGTTTTTACCTCCTGTAGAACTTCATCCATGGTTGCGTTCTTTAGATTCGTCAGGGCGAATTTTTTGTTTTCGATGTCACTTTGGGAAGCAATGAGCGTCAGGCTTGTCTCTTGGCTCAGGAATTCAATGAGATCTTTGAGGTCTTTGCTAATGAAATTAAAGTCAAACCGAATCGCATTACCCTTTTCGTCCCGCTCAGAAACGCGCATGTCCCCTTGATGCCGCTGTGCGAATACAGTGGTTGTTGAAAAAAAAGTCAGATTGGCCGTCAAGATGGCGAAGAATAGAAGAACAAAAAACTTGAGTTGCCGTAACCTGTTGCCCCTGGAACATATTCTCATGTTAGGAACTCCCACATTCATTGAGACGTCAGCTATTGAACGTTTGGATTGGTTTTAGCACCTGCTAGTCTTTGCGAACTAGTGGTGCTGTTTTGGCTTATAGAATCTTTGCCATCATCGATAAATCTACAGCTAATCTCGATTTGCTTTTGCCCAATTTATCGTTGGTAAGCTTGATATTCTTGATGTGAAGCCATTTTGTGAATCCTTCAATCGACTGTATGAACCTGACCACCGTGTCAACGTCGCTTTTGAACTTCATCTCAATGATGTATATCTCTGGGTGGTGTGTAGCGTTCACTTTTGCGAACCAACTATGAAGCTGCTCCATCTGTTGTTCAATTCCATCAACGTATTCGGTTAGTGCCATTATCTGGCCTTCGTAATTTCGACTGTGTTCGGTTGACTCTCCAGGCGAGTATAGCTGTCCTTCATCGTACTGATTGTCCAGTTCTTCGAACTTTGCTAATAGAATGCTATTTGTTCGGAATCTGACCTGAACCACAGATGGACGTGATTTGAATCCTGTAAACCCACGTCTTGACTCGTTATTTACGCGCACAATTTGATCCGCAATGAAACCTTGCTTAAACTCAGCTGCTCCGTCAATTTCCAACCAAATGCGTGTACGAATGAATTCGATAAGCTGCATCCGCAATACGGGTGGTATGATTTCTGGTAATTGTGAAAAAGGACGATTTTGCGTCGATGAATCGTGGTTCAGATGCAATTGAACGTGATACTGTTCCTGACTTGAATTCAAAGCATGTTTCTCATCTGTTTCAGCTTCTCGTTTGGGTGCCTCCTCCTCGGCTCGGGGCAGCGGTTGAAGTTTCTCTGTGACTGAATCGCCTGAGGTTTCGACCTGTGTCTCGCTATCAGATCGCTTGTTATGGCTGGCAGCAGAGTTTGATTCTGACAGATAATCCGTGGGAGGAAGAGAACGCTGGACTTTATTCTTTGCTACCACTCTTGGTGGGTCTGTAGTTCCGATGCCACCATTTTTACTGCCCTCATCAGTATCCTGAGGAGACCCAGCGGCACCCCACCAGCCATCAAACATTGCTCGTTCGAGTTCTTCTTCCGTTTTAGCTTCTTTCTGTGCTATTTTCTCCAGTTTCTGTGCTCGAAGCTGATTGAGTTCAGCGTCTAACTGACTTAAGTACAGGTAGAGAAGAACATTCCGTTTCGCTTGAGGGCCGATGCTTTCGACTTTCTTTCCTGGTGAAGATTTGATATTGAGCTGGTAGTCGGGCTTGAGCCTGGCGTCTCTTGCTAGTTGAGAGATATGTTGGGATACCACCGCTTGAGGTTGTTCGCCTTCAAAAATTGGTCCTCGAATTTTTCTCAATGCGTCCATATTCTCGAATTCACCATGGTGTGTTTTATAGGCAATTAGTGTTTCAGCTTTACCCTTCAAGGCAGGGTGTAGCGCTGCTAAATCCGATGTTCCGCGGGCTTGATTGAAGGCTTCGATATTGCGATATCGTGATATCTCTTGAAATAGAGATTCCGAGATGGTTTGACCCTGCAACCCAACATGTGCTCGAAGTTGTTCCTCAACTTGTTCGGTGAATTCCGCAAGTTGAAGGATATTCCGCGTAGCCTGAAGCTGCGCTCGTGTTTTTGAGATTTCCCTACCTGAAAACCGTTCAAAAACTGGAGGTACGAATCGCGAGGCAACAATGACAAGCACTAACGCACTAACAATGGCTAATAGTGAAGTCTCGCGTTTTGTGAGTTTTCTCATGGTACTCTCTCCACTCCCTATTCTTCCAAGGAACCGTGAATAGCGTTATCTGTTGTTCTCCAAAGCGAAATCATGGCAATCTTTGGTTGACTGTTGCCCGAGTGTCCGACACCGATGGACTTTCATTTGTCTGTCGACTTTTCATCAGTTGGTAAATCTGATGCATTGTCCCGTTTCTCGCTTTGCTCCGTCTCAGCGCGATAACGGCCCTTCGCTAAGATCTGGATTGCGTCTGATGACAGATTGCATGCAATCTGTGTTTGGAACACTGGGTTTTCGCCTCGCTGCACGCTGATAACATCGCCAGATTTAATATTAGAAAATAGTCCTGATTGACCCATTACTCGAATTGTTTCGCTTACGGCTTCGTGCGACAGGGCTTCGATGTTGAAGTTGATTTTTGCGTTCTTCGGTTCGTCCAGACGAGTCATGTTGAAGCTGGTCCAAGCAACTTTTGTGCGATCTGAGAATCGAACGCTTAATTCACGCAAAATGTCAAGTATCGAGATGCGTGGTGTCAACAGATTTGCACGGGCCAAGTTTTCCGCGAGTGCCTTTTGCGCGTTAGATTCGGATCTCTGTAAAATCCGAATCTCATCGTCTATGGCAGTAATCTTTGCCTGATGCAATTTGCCCCATGTGATGGCAACGAGCACAAGGGAGAGGATTAAAACTATCGTCGCAGACAAGCCATAGACAAGTCGTTGTCGTTGTGCGGTCTTAATTTTCTTTGCCTTTTCTTCTTTTGGCAGCAGATTGATTGTGGTTCGGCGTGTAAACGCGTTTACTCCCATCCCAAGGGCCACGGCCAGCGGGGTGGCGAATTTCCGGGAGGACTCCACTTCGGAATCGGTCTCCCCACCGCTGTTCCTGAAAGTGTCAAGAGGGTTCCAGAGCTTCGTAGGAATCTTAAGGCTATCTGTGAGATAGTCTGTCAATCCCGGAATTTGGGAGCCACCGCCACAGAGCCATAGTTCATCTGGGCGCATTGGTGAACCTGACTTTGATTCTCGAACTGCTGCGCCGAGTGATTCCTGAATTTGCCGAAAAAGTTGTTCGGCCCATTCATGCGTCGGAACCGTATCAGGTGTTTCGCTTGCTAGTGTGGCTCTACTGATTTTCCGACGCTCGGCACGATCGAAATGTCCATCGACTTCATCCTGGTAGCGAAGGGTTAATGAGTTTCCGCCAATCGCGAAGGCACGTGAAAATATAAGGTGCTGTCCTTGCATCAAACAGAGATCTGTATGCCCCGCACCGACATCCGCAATCATCGTCATCTGTTCGGATCTGTCGGATTTGAATTGGAGTTGTGCAAGTGCGAAAGTTGCCATTGCAGATGGGATTATTGCTATCGGAACAAGACCAATTGGTTGTAGATAACTGAGCTGTTTTTCCACGCTTTCGCGTTTTGCTGCCACGAGCTCGGCCGAAGTACTACTACCATTTCGAAGAACGTTGTGGTAGTCAAAAGTTGCGTCTTCAATACTGAATGGAATCTCATTTTCGGCTTGTATAGAAACTAGACCGGCAAGTTGTTCTTCTGTTGCGCTCGCTGGGAAGTCGGCCAGTTTCCGCGTTGTAACAGACAGTCGTGGAATCGACAGAATGATGGGAGGTTTGCGGCCTTGAATCTCATTGTCGTACAGTTGTTCTAGCGTTTGCGAGATTAACGCTCCATCCGCTTCTTCTGTAGCACTCTTGCGTGGGAAGTGGGCGATGCTTGCATTCATCAGGCGTAGGCCCGATGGCGTCTGAGCCAACTGAACGAGCTTAACTGTGTTTGTGCCGATATCAATGGTGACAATCTGATTTTTTGCCATCGCGATCTACTTCAGTTCTGTTTCCAATATGTAACTACAACCTGCTGACCAGTGCGATCTACCGCTCCCACACACGATGAAATCGTTTTGCCTCGTGTGTCGGTACCGGTAGCTTCAATAAGATAGCCGTGCGAGCGGTAGGTAACCAGAGGCACGATCTCTCGAAACGTACCAACGTCAATTCCCGCTAGATCCAGGAGTTGACCAACGTCTGTAAAGGGATTACCGTGAACGTTGTTTTGAGACTTCCCCTGAACTGTCTGGGTTTCTTCGAATCCGGATGATTCGCGGTAATCGATGATTTCTTGTGCCTTGGACGCGTCCATCCGTGGCAGGAGTTGGAGGATTTCTGGAGGAGCTGTGTTCAAATTGATTAGCCCATTCAATATCGCGTCACCTGTTATTGAGATTTTGTCCACGATGCTTTTGAATTCATCGATTGTTACTATCTTTACATCTTTAAGCCTATCCGTGTTCGGGAAGTTTCCCTCTGTATTCCGATGATCGATGGTTCGCTGGGCAATGCCTTGGTCGATTCCATCGAGTGTTTGCAAGCGGTTCGCATCAGCAGTGTTGATATTAACGATCGCCTCGTTCTCCTTGTCGTTCGCAGTACTGATTTGATTCCGAATCTGGTTGAAAGTGTCATCCGATATAGCCCTAAGAATGAGCAAGTCACCGATGGTCTCAATTGAATCTTGTTGTTGAATCAAGGACTCTGCCTCGCCTTGACTGAATACGGGCTGATTATTTTTGTCTCGAATTTGAACTAATTGCTGTGTGGTGGCCGCTTTGATGTTGACGCGTTTCTGTCCATTTAGGTCCGTGTTTGTGTCGATAGAATAGACTGTTGCAAACTTGATTAGACCAAGTGCACTTGGAAACTCCATCCTGTTATCCCCGAATTCCTCAGTGTTCTGCGCTTGTGAGCCATAAAGCAAGATTTGTGTCATACCTTCAACTTTAGCAAGATCTCGGACCGTTCGAAATGGACGTGCGGCCTTAATTGCCTGAACCAGTGCCCCGTCTGACATTTCCACGTCTTCATACCCGATGAGAGCCAAAAGGTTGCTAAGCATGTTCCCATCAGCGGTATTGACATTGACCTTCGAACTTTGGTCGGTGATATCTGCCTGATATGGGAGAAAATGCCCGGTTCTGATACCGTCTGCAATCTGTCCAGTAATGGTAGTCGCCCAATCTTCACCGAGCGCGTCAAATGGGGTGTCATCGCTGCGCAGAATCGCAATCGCATGTTGAAATGCCGCTTTCGCGGCGTAGTGAAACTTTGTTCGGTCAACAAAGTTCGCCTGTGCGCGTTGTTCAAGGTGGATTGAGTGGAGAAATTCTGTCGCTAGCAGTGACAGGATTGTAATAACCCACAGTGTTGACACAAGGGAGAGGCCCTGTTCGTTTAAGGGTTGATAGCTGCCGTGCGTTGTGCAGCAATTAGGACGCGAAGTGCCTATGAAGCCTGCGTGGTTGCGAAACAAGGAATACAGGCGATGAAACGTGATGCGTGATGCTTGGCATGTGTAATGACGGTTAGCGTTTATCATCTTTCTAGATCGAGCATTCTGTTCTGGCCGCTTTTTACCCTTGCGGTCCACTTGTGCTTTGCTCAGAGAAGTTCTTACTTGCAGAGAGATAGACCATTGTTGATTGGGTCATCGTGCCTGTTTCTGAATTAGGGTGTTTCTGACTTCTAGTTTCGGCCGATACGGTGATCGTGATTTGGATCGACTTGGGAATCGTCTCACTATCATCCCACGATTCATACCACTCTTCGCCATCTGAATATCTGAGCTCGAAGGAGGTTACTCCATCTATAATTTGGGCCACATTTACGAAGATTGGATTGCCATCGTTGTCTTGTGTAGGAAGTGTGTTCGTGTCGAATAGCGGAACGATGACCGTTTCTGGATCTATCGAGGTTGTGTTAATTCGCGAGAGAACGAAATGCTCCTGGTTGCTTTCGATCCCAGTTGGAATCTTGCTTCGCATCGTCTTGTTGTTGCTTTGCTTCTTCAGATTCGGACCCACGTAATACGCAACTCGTTGAACGTCACTCACTAGGGGTGCTTGCTCAACAATCGTGGTTTCTCGTGCTTGGTTAAGCTGCGCGAGGAATGGATCGGGATCGGTATTAATCAGGGTTACGAAACTGATGACATCACGCGCACCCATTTCAGTCGGATTATCTTGTGATATCAGAGAGAGTAATTCATCTTCCTGAATTGCATACATATTGCTGAGATCGTTACTGATGAAAGCCAAACCAACTCGACACTTTTGTGCCATCAAAAGCCGCGATTCAGCTTCGAAATAAACGTCAATCGATGATTTGAAAGCAGCATATGTTGCACCGCCAAGAACAATGAGCACACCTACGGAAACGAGTAATTCAACCAGTGTGAAACCGGCTTCAGCTCTGCCATTCCTCACGATGGAATCTGGGTACTCCATTTTCTTCTTTTTCTGCCACATTTCCATTTCTTTCTTGTTGTTTGATTATCCGGATGAATTCTGCGGGCTCCCAGGTTCTTCCTGCTCTGTTTGTTGGTCTACCATATAGGTGTGCATAGATATTGACTTTTCTCTACCCTGTTCCTGCCATGTGACGGTAACGTTAACGAGACGCAGTCCCCGGATTTGTTCTGACTCCATGTCTTGAATATTAGAGTGCCACCTGTATCGTGAATTGGTGCCGAATTCACCTTCATCATCCCCGGGTTCCGGGTAACCGTTGAGTTCAATCTCCGCCATGCGAAACTTAAGCAGGTGGAGTGCAGTCGTCTGATTTTCAGACACTGCTTGTCGCCGAGCCGCATACTTAAAGGAATAGATCAACGACGGCAGTGCAAACGATAGCACGGTCAGTGTCACAAGAATTTCGACCAGCGTAAAGCCGGCCATGTTTGCCCATCGACACTGTGCTGTTTGATGGCGACTTTTTGGTGCTAGTGATTGGTTGGGTCCGCGGCAGCGCATATCCAGATGGCTCAGTTCAGATTGGTTTGCATTGTAATGGACAAGCCCAGTGCCTGTCTCTCTTCGGGACTAATATCTTGAATTCGAACGTGACCTGTGCTAGCTTCAACGTCAATTGAAACAGCGCTTCCCTTCACGTTCTGAATATATAGCGTTGTGTCTTCCGAGGTAGCGCTTCGGGAGAAATAGACGTAATTAGTTCCAGAGTCTGTTTGACGGATCTGCGAGTTTCGGCTCGTAACCATGTGCGAAAAGCTGATATTGTGCTTCAGTGTATTGGGTACGCCAAGAATCATGCTCGTGCGAGAGGCCTCCGTGTGGACCATTTCTGATGCTAGTGTTGAAAATGCTGTCTGATCGTGCAGCTGGGCGAATCCGTTTGCGGATTGTGAATTTGAGGATGTAAGGAGATTGTTTGCCGTAAAAGTTTCGCTCGAAGCCAACCAGTAACGGTTTCTATCGAGGTCGAACACAACCAGATAAGGAGTGCCCTCGGTGACTGCCATGTCTCTTGCAAAGTGCAACATGTCGCGGATTGAGCGGGCAGAAGACTTCAAGCGCGTTGAGATCGTCAATTCTTGTAGAGAAGGCATGGCAATCGCGGACAGAATACCAATTAACAACAGTACCAGCATGATTTCAATAAGTGTGAATCCCGTTTCTGATGCAGAGTGTTTGACGCGTGTATTAAGGGACATGAGCCTTTGTCGAAAGAATCAAGATGTTCAAAAAAACCTACTCGGTTTCTTCAATCCAGCTTGTAATATCGGAATTAAAGGGTGAATCGCCACCTGCTTTCTTGTCTTTCCCCATGGAAAATAGATCGAAGTCGTACCCTTGGTGATTACTAGGGTACATATAGACGTAGGCCTCTCCCCATGGGTCTCGGAAGTTCGGTTTCGTAATATAGGGACCGTCCCAGTTTTCTGGCGGTGGATTGGGAGCGGTCCAGAGTGCTTCGAGCCCTTGTTCTGTTGTGGGGTAATCACCTACGGAAATGGAGTATCCTTGCAGCGCGGTTTCCAATGCTGCAATTTCCTGCTTTGCTTTGGAAACTCTCGCTTTATCGGGTGCAGTTAGGATTCTTGGAGCGATAAAACTACCTAACAAGCCTAGGATAATGATGACAATCGTAATTTCAATGAGCGTCATTCCTGATTCATCTTCTGTCAGGCACCTGAACATTTCTAATCTCCTAATTAAACATGAAGAAAGCGGGACATGGGTAAATCCGTAGACTTTACGTCCAATGGTCCCTACGGTTACTGTATTAGTGAGCTGGCATCATAAATCGGGAGTATCATCGCTACGGCGATAAAGCCAATTATTGCTCCCATGAACAAGATAACCAACGGGCCGATTGAACCGGTCAAGCGCTGGAGCGTCTGCTTTACTTCCAAATCGTAATAGTCGGCCAGTTTGGCCAACATCTGCTCCGTATTGCCAGACTCATCTCCTATGCCGACCATATGCACAACGAGTGGCGGAAAAACTGCGCTTTCCTGTAATTCTCGGGCCAGTGTTGAGCCGCGCTCAATCTCCTTTTCTGCGGTCGAAACCGCGTTGCTGTAGACTAGATTTCCGATTGTATCCTTGACAACTCGGAGGGCTGGGAGCAGCAGAACGCCATTCTCGAGTAGGGTTGACATCGTACGCGTAAAACGAACGAGCGCAACATTGCTAAAGACTCCTCTGAGGAGTGGGAGTTTCAATTTCAGGAGATCAAGTGCCAGTTTTCCGCTGGAAGTGGAGGCATACCGGAGGATTGCTAGAAGGATTCCACCAATCCCAATTGTGAGGGCCCACCAATAATTCTTGAGAAAATCTGCGATGTTCATCAGAAGTCGTGTTGGGCCAGGAAGATCAATCCCCATGTCGGCGAACATCACCGTGAATTTGGGGATAACAACGGCCATCAGAAAGATCACTGCGGCTATGCTCAGACTGAGCAAAATTCCAGGATAAAAGAGCGCTGAGAGCACCTCGTTTTTCAGTAGACGTTGTCGCTCAGAGAATTCTGAAAGGCGTTCTAGCACGACTCCAAGTACTGCGGCGGCCTCACCAGCTCTTACCATGTTGACATAAAGATCGGGAAAGACTTTTGGATGTTGGCCGAGAGCATCATGGAATGTCGACCCGTGCTCGATGTCATATTTAATCTGTTCTACAACCTGCCTAAACTGTGGGTTCTCAATCTGTTCCAGTACAACACTCAAAGCACGGGGCAGCCTCACATGGGCATTGATAAGCGTCGCCATTTGGTAGGTAAAAAACTCCACGTCTTTTGGCTTAATGCGAGGGGCGATTAGGGCAGTTTGAGATCTCTTCAGTGGCCCCTCATTAGCATCAGATTGAATAATGCTTGTAGGCCAATACCCCATAGTCTTCAGATCGGTTATCAGTTCCGATTTAGAGGCCGCATGCTGCGCGTTTCTCACTGTTTCCCCAGTGCTTGTGAGTGCTTCATATCGAAATCTCGGCATTTGGGACATTCCTGTTAGCGATTGTTGACTAGCTCGACTGGAGTCAAGCGGATTATCCGCAGTGTCTGATCAGGCAGCTGGGAGAAGACGCCTGATCAGACACTGCTTAACCTGAGAACAATTGTTTCTTCATGTTTCCCTGCGTCTTTGGTATATTCTAATCTAACAAGTAATGTGCGGTTAAAAGAATTTTGGAACTAGGCCGTTTCGTCGACGTCGAAACCATCTTCTTGTGTAAGGCGTACAATTTCATCTAGAGTTGTGTGGCCATCGATGATCTTGTTCCAACCATCTTCACGTAAAGTCTTCATCCCACCTCGGATGGCAGTGCGCCGGAGTTGGCTCATTGAAGTACGTTGCAACGTCATTTCGCGAAGCTCCTCGTTCATCATAAGTATCTCAAACACGCCTACGCGGCCTTTATAACCTCTCTCTCTACAATCTTTGCATCCCACGGCCTTGGGAATCAGTAGGTTCGCGTCGAGATCTGCTGTGCCGTTACCGAAAAATTCCCTCAACTGCTGGTCATCGGGTTGGTACATTTCACAGCAGTTTTGACAAACCCGTCGGGCGAGTCGTTGCGCGACTACACCCTCTATAGTTGAAGCGACGAGATAAGGTTCGACCTGCATATCGATAAGTCGTGTGATGGCCCCTGGAGCGTCGTTGGTATGGAGTGTGCTGAAGACGAGATGGCCTGTTAATGAGGTATGAATTGCCATTTCCGCTGTTTCATGGTCCCGAATTTCACCAACCAGTACCTTGTCCGGATCTTGACGGAGGATATGTCTCAGGCCTGCCGCGAAGGTTACGTTGATGTCCGGATTAACCTGAATCTGATTGATGCCCTCTAGCTCGTATTCAACTGGTTCTTCTATCGTGATAATCTTTACATCTGGTGTGTTTATTTCCTTTAAACAAGCGTAGAGGGTTGTGGTTTTTCCGCTACCAGTTGGGCCTGTCGCCAGAACGATTCCATGTGGTTTCCGGATGAGGCGTTCAAAGTGAATTAGATTGTCCGCAGTTAAACCGAGTTCTTCTAGGCCGAAGGAAATCGATTGCCTATCAAGAATTCGTAGAACCAGGCTTTCACCTTGGGCAGTCGCGACCGTCGGTATGGTCGAAACTCGCAGATCAATCTGGCGGTTTCCCACGCTTCCGACGGTTACTCCAATCTTGCCGTCTTGTGGCCTGCGACGCTCGGCAACGTTCATTCCAGCCATAATCTTTACGCGAGAAGTGATCGCTGATTGTAGATGTGCAGGAGGATGCGGTTGGTTTTCTAAAACGCCATCAATCCGAAATCGAATCTTGAGCTCGCCGGGAAATGGCTCAATGTGTATGTCACTTGCGTTCAACCGCACAGCGTCAATTATCATCTGATCTACTGCATGTACAACGGTGGGATCCTGGCTGAGGTCCTTTTCATCAATGCCAAAGTCATCGATTCGCTCACGCTGTAGGGTCGAAGTTGCTCCAACAGGACCTCTGACTCCTTTACTTAGAATTGCGCCCGCGGTTTTACCATAGAAACGAATGATTGCCGCTTCGATATCTTCCTCGTTTGCAAGCACCGGATGGATTTCACATTCGGAGACGAGTCGAATTTCGTCCATCAGAACGATATCGTGCACATCTGCCATTGCAACCGTCAGGGCATTACCCTTCAAATCGATGGGGACAACCTTGTTTTTATACGCAAAGCCGGACGGGACTTTCTGCGTGGCTTCAGTTTCCGTGATAGCGTTTTCTAGATGTACGCATGGCACATTGAATTTTGCGGCCTTTTTGGCGAGTGCAATAACGTCGGGCGCAACTAGTTCTGACAGTGCGGTATCGAATGCCGCTCCCATTGAATCAATATCTTTGAGAATACGTCGACCGTCATCTCCAGAGATGAGGTTTCCCTCGATCATGATCTCGATTAACGATCTATCTGTTGTATCGCTCAATTTGAGCATCTCCTGCAAAACACGATTGAATCTCTGTCTGTTTCTGGCCCTGCTTGAGATTGCACGATTTAGACGCAGTGAAGAAGGCGAGGTTTAGGGAACATGATTCTGTGTGCTCCGAACCCAACCCTGGAAAACGAGAGTCCCCCAAGCAATTTGCTTCCGACCTAACGCGATTGTGCCGAATATGTGAACAATGGATGACAGGTTGTATCTGAAAGCTTGCACAAAATAGCAACATGCGTTGAACTTTGCACGTCTTTAAAGCCGCGGCCGAACATCCTGAGAAATCGATTCGGGAGATTTTAGCAAATCTCCTAATTGGATCGGGGTTCGAGCCGGCGACGACGATGCTACTCAAAAGGTCTAGCAAAAGAGGTCTAGCAAAAGCTGATGTGTTCTTTGTTTTGTGCGGGTTTACGCCTGTGATCGCGGCGGTGCTTCAAGTGAATGTAGATAATCCTGCTGTTGATAGGGTAATGCATAGGTGAATGGTTTTGGCACGGTTCTGGAACCCATAGCAGCAGTGGAATGAACCTCGTCGACGCAAGAGAAGAATCTTCTAGGCTAATTGCCGACTGGTGGTGACAATAACCAAGCCATTGTTGTAATGAGAGTGTGGACATAAATTGAGCCCCGTATTGGACTGTCCAACGTTATGGTGCTCCCAATTTACTGCGAGAAGATGAAATTTGTCGTACAGCTGCACGCAAGTTAGAGATGCGTTGCCGCGTCGCGGTCGGAGTCGGCTGATGTGTATCGAAATAGTTCGCGACGTCATGTGGCACATTCAATATGTGTTCCAGCGTTGTAGCTGACAGATAAGTCATTGTGATGTGGCTACGGGAAGAGCGTGTTCTGGCTGTGTATCGGATATCTTGAGTGCGCAATATGCGATACTGATTTAGGTTTAGATCGGCGACCCTAGGTGCGAGGCTTAGCTGGCGAATGTGATACTATCTTTCAATTTGAGTCGAGGTTTTCAGGTTTAGAAAATTCGGGCATCGTACAGATTATCTATCCGGTTCCATTTCGGAGAGTTTGGATGGTTCCCGAAAGGTTGTGGCTATCGAAGATTGCTGTGCCAGCGACCAAGATTGTTGCATTGTGGTTTACTGCTAACGGGCCTGTTTCTGGAGTAATTCCGCCGTCTACCTGGATTTCAACGTCGCAACTCAGTGCGCAAATTCTCTCGCTCAGAGCGTCCATCTTATTGAGTGTATTCATGATGAATTTCTGCCCGCTAAAGCCAGGTTCTACACTCATTGGCAAAACTAAGTCGATGTCTTGGAGATAAGGCAAAACGGCTGAAATCGGTGTTTCAGGACGTAGTGCAATTCCGGTTTTTAGCCCGTGAGATTTGATGCGATGAATCACTTCTTCAATCAAGCTATCAGACTCGATGTGGAACGTGATAAAGTCTGCGCCCGCGTCCGCGAAGGCATCGATAAAGCTCTGTGGATGAGTCATCATCAGGTGTACATCAAAAGGACACGTGGTCAATTTTCTTATGGATTTAATTATTTCGGGACCCATTGTGAGGTTCGGAACGAAATGTCCGTCCATCACATCCAGATGAATGAGATCCGCACCTGCCTCAGACACGCGACAAACCTCTTCGCCGAGTCGGCTGAAATCTGCCGAAAGCACTGATGGCGCGATTTTCACTTCTTTGGTCATAATATTGTCACCAAACATCTCTTTTTTCGATTTCCACGCCTTCTTCGTAAATGCTCATTTTAGCTTCGCCGAAGACCCGTACTGGAGGGCGTTCAATCAGCATGCCGGGTTCATAATAATCATTAACGATTGTAAGATTGCGGCGTTCATCGGCGATAACAATCCGTAGATGTGTAGAAACCGCACTGTTCTCCGAGATTCTATATCTAACTGGAACGAGGCGCCCGCGATTTATCAGAGCTTTCGGAGAACCACTGATTTTCAGCTTTATTGCTGCTCCAACGTGAACGAGTGCTCCGGCCGGAGGGTCATGGCTGATGACCTTACCTCGGGGTATTTTTCGATGCGATTCATACGTTTCGGCTCCGACGGTTAGGCCGTTCGTCTTGAGCAGTGATCGAATATTGTCAATCGGTTTGCCGCGAAGATTTGGCATTAATAGCACCCTGGGACGTGCACCGAGGCTTAAAAGTAGATGAATCGCATCGCCACGCTGATGCATAGTATCGCTTAAAGGCGTTTGAGCGATTACTAAACCTGCTTGCGGATATAGATCTGAATGCACTTCGGCTACTCGTCCTCTCCGAAAACCGGCCTCTCCTAGCAATCGTTCGACTGATTTCAGCGATCTGCCTCTTATGTCGGGAACTTGGACAAATTCGTCACCAATGCTCAGGGTTATCTGTACTTGCTTTTGTGTTTTGACTTTGAAAAATGCACGTGGGTCTTGTTCAATCACGTGTCCTTTTGGAATGTGAGAACTCGACTTCTCCTCGATTTCGAAATCAACTTGTAATCCGGCGTTATGGAGCAATTCCACCGCCTGCCAATAGTCTTGTCCCGCTAGATTCGGAACTGTAACTTCTTCCGTTCCTACCAGCCGAGGGAGGCCAAGGAAGATTGTGGCCAAACCAGCGAGTAAGAATCCCAAGAAGCACAAAGCAGAAACTTTGATGAGAGCAGTGAACGTGGAGTTTGCTAGCATTTGAGCATCGAGAATTATTAACTGTTTTGTGGCATGTGGAGGAAGTGAGTACCCGTGTTCAACCGGTAGCCGTTTAGAAAATCACTCCCACTCATTGGTTGTTTGTTCGCCGGTTGGACAAGGTCTAACTGTAGTACGCCATTACCAGTGCCAACAGTCAAATTGTGATGGGGAGTAGCTTCAATCATTCCGGGTGCTAACGCCTTTTGCTGGGCATTCTCAACTATCTGGCATTTAAGGACTTTTAGACGAAGATCTTCAGGTAGAAACGTATATGCGCCAGGCCAAATCGCCGTACCTCGGACAAGATTAAAAATCGATCGCGCGGTTGACCTCCAGTTAATATGACCACTTTCTTTCGTCAATCTTGGTGCGTGCGTTGCTTGTCGGTGATCCTGAGGCACATGTGGTGGCGGAGCACCAGTCGGGGTCGTCTTTATCGCTTCCAACAATGCCTTGGATGCAATGTGTGCTAAGCGATTTGTGAGTGCTACAGCCGTTTCTTGTGGATCTATTGATACTTGTTGTTGGAGAATGATATCGCCCGTGTCCTCGGTTTCATCAAGAAGCATGACCGTGATGCCTGTTTCGGTTTCGCCGTTGATTAGGGCCCACTGGATTGGCGCCGCTCCGCGGTATTTTGGCAGCAAGGAAGGGTGTATGTTGATACAGCCACAGGGCGGAAGGTGCAATAGCGATTTGGGGATGAGTTGTCCGAATGCAACAACGACGATTACATCGGGCCGCAGCTCTCTTAAAGTACGAATGAAGTCAGGAAGCCCTAGCTTTTCAGGTTGATAAACTTCCAAACTGTGGCGATGGCAGGTCACTTTAACTGGGGGTGGTGTGAGTTTTCTTCCTCTTCCACTTGGACGGTCGGGTTGCGTGACCACCCCAATGACGTCAGCATTCTGCGCTATTAGGCTTTCAAGGCTTGGAACGGCAAATTCGCTCGTTCCCATGAAGACGAGTCTCATGATATGGGGTCCAAAAATGGATGATGTGGTAAGAACTCTTGAAGTTGTTAGTCAGCTTCCCTAGCCGGTGTTTCCACAAGCAATTCTTGATCTTCGGGCTTTAATCGATCTGTAAATAGAATTCCATCAAGGTGGTCAATTTCGTGCTGTAGTACGCGTGCCATTAGGTCTTTGGCGCTGAGTGTTACCCTCTTTTCGCTCGTAAGAATCGCTTCGATGGTCACGCACGAAGCACGTCTGACACTGCCCCGAACGCCTGGTAGGCTCAAACACCCTTCTTCATCGAGCTCTTCCCCTCTACTTTTCGTAATCACTGGATTTATCAAGGCAATCGGGGGGCACTCAGGACAGTAGGACTCTATGTCAACGACAATTACTCTTTGTCCTACTGCAATCTGGGGTGCGGCGAGGCCGATGCCATCAGCAGATTTCATGGTCTCAAACATATCATCAATTAATTGAAGAAGATGAGCATCAACTTGTTCAACAGATTGGGATTTTTGTCGGAGAATTGCCGCATCTCCGGTTTGGATCTTTCGGATTGTCATGGGGTATTCGTAATTGCGAATCAGAGCGTCAAGAATGTAGAGAGCTTAATAGGGTTAGGTGAAGAAAAGAGAGTTTTAGGACCGACGATGAAACTGATTGCATCACACCTTATCAGAAATCAGAACGCGACATGCACAAGGGAAATCGTCAAATCCGCGGCCTCTGCGATACCCCAATTGCCTGCGCCAAGTTTCCTCGTTGGCTCCGCAGGTGAAGTTTTCGAGGGTGATGCCGGAATAAGCTGTTGCGATGGGTGTTCACGATGGGTTCGTAGCCAATCCCAGAAGCCTATAAAAAGAGCGAATGAGACACTCGATGCGCCGATGATTCTGAATTTCGTGGTGGAAAGCTCTGGGGCGAACTTATTTTGCTTAATCATCTCTAGGCCACGGATCACTAAGTAGCTGTGAATTGCGGTAAAAGGTAGTGAAGTCAAAGTAATAATCTCGAAACGTCGCAGCCTACTTTCGTGATAAGCTTTCTGTTCTTGTCCCCTCCTCCCGGTTTGAGTGCTTTCGGAAGGTTGCCGGTGTTGTGCGAATAAACTCACCGGCATTAGGACGGCGATAATGAGGAAAAACGGCAAGAGCTTAGGCCCCCGTCTGTTTGGTAGCGTCATGGTCTCCTCGGTTTTGAAAGAGGTGGATGATTAACATTCCGGCTCCAACGCAGATGGAAATGTCGGCGACATTGAAGGTCGGCCACCAAAGTCCTGAGCTTTGAATTCCAACTTGTAGAAAATCGACGACTTCTCCTAGCCGCAGTCGATCGGCAAAATTGCCCAATGCCCCACCAAGGATAAACCCGAGGGCGATTTTCATCCATAAGTCATTGCGAAAGTGCCGGTAGTATAAGAATATGAACGAAATAGCAACGATCGTGATGATAATTAGGGGAGTATTCTGTCCCTGCATGAATCCGAAGGCTGCACCGCTATTTCTATCATGCCGTAGGTTAAATATACCATCGATAATGACGCGCCAGCTGCCGCGCCTGATGTTTTGCTGAATGAGCGATTTCGTCAATTGGTCAAGTGCAAAACTAGGAATAGCTATCGCAATGAGTGGAACTAGAGGTTTGAGCGAATGTTTCATCATCGATAATTTGCTGGTTCGCAGTGCCTTGTGTTTTCTCTGGGGCAACAGAAGTCTGGCCGGTCTATGCAAAAGGCTTCATTGGGAAAGGATAGATATGTCCTTTCCCAATGAAGACTGTCTTTCTTGACCACTTGCTACCATTTCCAGAAGGTTTTGATCCCTATTTGAGGGTCTTGAAATTAGCTCGCGATCATCTGTGAAAGGACGTGGAGGAACATGATTAGTATAAATGGCGAAATGTCGAGGCCAAAATTTCGCGTCATAGGGCTTAATAACCGACGAATGGGAGTGAGGATAGGATCGACGAGCTGACTGGTTATCCGATAGATTTTCTGAACAGTCGGATTGTATGTTCCGTGGATAAACCAAGACAATATGGCGTTTGCAATGACAATAAGCGCATAACAATCGATGATTTCCGCAATTATAATAATGAGCATGTTAACCACACTTTAGTCGCATCCTTTCTCGCTTTTTACGAATTTGCAAGTTCCTTGGCACGCCGGCTTGCAGCGGAGACGGCCTCGGTCAGCATCGCTCTAAGACCGCCACGTTCAAGTTCGTGCAGGCCTGCACTGGTCGTTCCCGATGGCGTGGTTACAAGGTTTTTAAGCATCGCGGGATGTTCTCCTGTTTCTTCCAAGACCTTGCTTGCACCGAGTACGGTATGTAAAGCTAATTCATAAGCGTCTTCACGCGTCAAGCCTATGTGCACACCCGCATCTGCAAATGCTTCGATAAACAGAAACACAAAGGCAGGACCGCTTCCACTTAGTGCTGTCGCAGCATCAATGTATTTCTCTTCCCGAACCATCGTTCTTCCGACAGCGTTGAAAATGGTCTGTGCGAGCTCTAGATGTTGGTCTGAAGCGGAGCTTCCCTTTGCAATTACGGTAATTGCTGATTTGGCGGAGACCGCTAGGTTTGGCATAACGCGGATTACGGAGGCCGGAGACGAAAAAAAAGTTTCGAATCTTGCAGTGGGAACACCAGCTGCAATCGAGAGTAGCCATTGCTTAGAAGATTCAAACACGGTAGCAATTTGAGGTAGAATGGTTGCCACATTTGCGGGTTTTGCCGCGTAGATTACACCGTCAACATTTCTTACCAACTCTGAAATGTTGACGGCTCCGTTGACACCGAGCTCCATACAAAGGGAATCGACTTTCTCTGTTGCAATATCACTCACCCAGATCTGCCTGCCGTCACACAGCTCGTCTACGATTCCACGCACGATTGCGCCGCCCATACCACCAACCCCTATGATACCCAATCGAAGTTTTGTTTCCAAGGCCTCTGCTCCTAATGAACTTATCGGCGTTTGCCAAAGATCGCCGTGCCAATCCTAACAATGTTTGCACCTTCTTCGATGGCAACCTCAAAATCATTTGTCATGCCCATTGAGAGATACTTCATCTCAGCGTTCGGGTAATGCTGTTCGCGAATCTTGTCCTGAAGCTGCCTCAACATCGCAAACGATGGGCGAACAGCCTCAGCTCGGGGCAAGAACCTTCCGATTGTCATGAGTCCTTCAATGCGAATGTGCGCATACTCTGACGATCGTTCCATGAAACTCAAAGCCTCATCGGGTTTAATACCATACTTACTCTCTTCGCCAGAGGTGTTTACTTCAACCAATACTTTGGTTTGACGACAAAGCCGGGCCGACCGTCGATTGATTTCGGCGAGGAGGCGAACGCTATCTACGGAATGAATCAGATCAAAAATTTGGAGTGCTTGTTTAACTTTGTTGGTCTGTAGGTGTCCCACCAGGTGCCATTTGACTGTGTCCCTAAGTTGATTATGTTTGCTTGTTGCTTCTTGGACTCGATTTTCGCCAACATGTGTGACCCCTGCAACAATGGCGCCCCTAATTGAGCTAAGCGGCTGCGTTTTGGAGACAGCAACAACTTGTATGGATCCCGGGTCGCGTTCTGCGCGTTCTGCGGCGCCAGCGACGCGATTTTGAACTGCCAGGATGTTTTCTCGAATAGAGGCTAATTTGCAGCTGTTCATTAGACATTTCGTGGCAAAGCATGTCTATCACAGATAGGCTGTGGGTTTGACTGAGTTCAAGGAACAATAAATGATAGCACATTTTCAGAAGGGATTGCAAGTGCAAAGGTTTGCGTGTAGGGCTCCTGCGGAATAGTTGGATAAATCGCTAGGTTCTGCTGGTGTTGATGCGTCTTGGCGCGCGCCTGGGTATTCATGGGGGGATGTAGAAAATCAGCATCGATTTATTCAGATTGAAAATTGCACATCGGTTCTACAAATAGATAGCGTGTTGTTGGACAGGGCTGCGGTATCGGGGACTCTGTGTGGTTTAAAACTGCTTGTGTATTGGCTGCATGTGTCGCCTAACGGCGGTCGAACGATGCTTCCATCGTCTCCAATTCGGATTAAGAAGGGGTTAAATCGCGGGTGGTCTGCTCTCTCGCCCTCACTGATAGTGGATTTATGAGTGTGTCACAGACGAGTGTGATTCTCCATGTTCCATGCTGTCATGGCTTGTAGTTTTCGCCAATCCTCAAAAGGCGTGAATATGTTGCACAGGCGTTACCATTCTAGCCACGATGAAGCTGAGAGGCCTGTTCGTCATTGGGGAGGTTTTAGGCCCCACATGGTAAATAATTGTAACGAATTAACCCATCAGGTGTGAGATTATGATTGAAGCTCGAAACAAGTGTCGTGTCGGCGGCTTCATACACCAAAAGTTGAAGTGCTGGGAAACGGATGGGTGCCAAAAGGACATCCGGTGCCTTTATGAGATTCGTGCTGTTTCATTTTTGCGCTGAGTTGGTCGCTGGTTTGTATCTTGTCAGTCAGGTGCTGCAATCCAGGGACTTGCTTGGCGAGTGCGTGCTGAGATTCAAGTGTCCGACGAAGTGTGCGGTTCGTAAATCCGTTATAGATCCAACCGCTCCGACCATCAAGTTCTTAAGCGCGGAAATGGAAGAAGTTGAGTCGAGGGTTACGACGGATTTCGTCGCATGTTCGAATTTTAAATCGACAAAGCCATTTGAAAGTTTTACAAGATAGTCTAAGTTTGATGTGCCCATTATCCAAATGGTCTAAGGTGGTGTCGGCTAGCTAGACGGTCGCACTATGAAGGGTGAAGACTGTCTTTCCGATGTGAGCGGATGTGCCATGACTAGGTCACTATTGCTAACTACCTAGTCGAGGCTGGCATGGTTGGCGGAAACGAAAGTTGTGTAGCAAGCGCGTATGAGATTTGCCAATTCCGCAGCCTTTCCCTTGAAAACCCGAGGATGGGCTGGGTATCATTAACTGCACGTGGCAGTTCAATGTTCTAAATTATTGGTCGGAACGGCAGAAACTGATTCGCGACCGGTGCGCCAAAACTAGGGGGAGATTATGTATTCAATTTTCGTGACCATTGATGTCAAGCCAGAGAATATCGATGAATTCGCGCAGGCAAGTTTGGGAGATGCGCAGGGTTCCGTGCGAGATGAACCTGGCTGCTTTCGATTCGACATTCATCAGGACACATCTGTACCCTCGCGGTTTTACCTTTACGAGGTATACTACGATGAGACTGCGTTTCAAGCTCACCTGGAATCTCCCCACTTTAGAAAGTGGATTTCACTTGTGAAACCGATGTTCGATGGCGAGATGGGAAAAATTGTGATGAATACGTTGTTTCCGTCCGATGCAGGATGGGAAGCGCAGAAACCCGTGCTTATCAACTGGTAGGTGGCAGGTCTCGGCTCATCTGGCATGATAATCAAACGATTTCTCAGAATGGTGTTTTGTGTTTCGCTGGGCCGAAAGCTGTATTATGATGTAGGCCTGACGCATTGTTTCCCTGGTCAAGGTGGGAAACAATGCGTCAGGCCTATTATAAGGCATCTTCGACGACGTTGTTGATACCAACAGCCAATCTCGCTTCAGTCTACGGATAGGTTGGATAACTCTGTGGCTGCTCCATGGTGATAGTAATTAATGCAGCAGGTTGCGACCGATGAAACCTTGGTGTAAGTCTCCGGTTGGCGAGTGAGGCCTTGGTCTAGAAGCATGAATACGCAGCTCGATCTGGAAGGAATTTAGATGTCTCGAATCCCTGTTCCGCTCGACTGAATAAAATTTCTCTTGTGATTCTGCGGATAATGCCGTGCTAGAAGATTTGGGCTACATGTTTGTTGCGATTGAAGAAAATTGATGCGTTCCGGATGATTGAGCGGACGACATGAGAAACCTAAATTTTCATTCCACACGATTGCGAAAACAAGACAAGAACGTGTGACGTTCGCGCTGTTTCTGCGTTTAGAAGCTGATTCCTCCTACAAGAGAAGCGAGTGTTCATGATTCAGCCTCTTATGACGCCTATTTCTCGGTCAGAGTAAATCTTGGTCACGCATTGACTACTGTTTTCGATTAGGTCACAAAGCGATTAACTATATTCTTGATTCTAAAAGGAATAGGCCGTTGTCACGGACAGAGTTTGATTCTGCTCAAAGGTATCACTGCTTTCTACGAGTGTTTGTCCGTGAAACGGTATGAGCCCGTCAATGTGCAAGAGAACAGCGTCTGCCGCATCGATGCTGATACCGATTGTGGCTAGATGGGAAATCAAACCGGAATTCTTGTCTTGTTCTCCGTCCCAATGGGCATAAGACTGGACAAGTCCAGAATAACCAACGTGCAATGCCATCCAGGCGTTCACCCTGTATCTAACCTCCGCCCTACCGCTAAGTTCAACCGAGTGACGATATGTCTTGCTGTTTTTATAAAATGGGAAACTGCCATGTGCTGTGGCGGCCACCGAAGTACGACCGGTTACCGGAGTGCTGTAGTTGAATCCTAGCAACGGGTTGAAAGTGCCGCTGCCAAATTGGATATGAAGATGTTTCTGCCCTGCGTTTCCAAGTTTCCATGGGTCATCTTCCGTTTTGCCGATTGGAATACTCGTACCGATGGAGACGACGAGGTGGTCATCATCGGTCAGTACACCAAAACATTGTCGAGAAATTAAAAAGCTGCAGTCGGAAAATCCGCGGTACACTTCATCGCGGTGGTGAATCTGTTGGTTTCTGAGGATTGCTGCACGCTCATCAGGCGTCGTGGGTGCAATCGCTTCTACAGAGGCCTTTTGGTTCTTAATGTCATATAGGGCATTGAAACGCAAGATTAAATCGTTGGCCAAGCGATATGCGGTTCCCAATCCAATCCGAAGAGTGTTAAGAGAGACGAGATGTCTGTGGAGAGGTGCTTCTTGAATTACCTCACCTGAAGGCGAAAGTGCTTGCGTTGACAGGTGGCCACCGTCTGCGTTAAATCCTCGTAGGATGTTAATTGATAATTGAAAATCGTCAATGGTTTCGGAAGTCCAACTGACTTCGCCAATCCCGGGGTGCGGAATTATGGGATTGCTTCAGGCTCCTCACGGTTGTTGAGTCATTACTTCGGATTGGGAGTAGAATAAAAGGAAGGCGATTGTCCAAACATAGAGCTTTATTTTCATAATTTGTCTTTCTGTTAGTTACGCGCCAAATCAGGAAAGCCCATTTGGCTAATTCTGTGGACTTAATCGTCGGGTAGGCGCATAGTCCTGGAGTACCATGGCTCTGGCGTGGTCCGAGTAATCTTGTCGAACGTTGCCGAGCGCTGCTGGGGGGCTCTTGGGTTGCCTGACACGGTTACCGCTTACACTATATGCGGCCAAATGTTTGTTGCCCGATCTTGATTGTGTTCAAACTCCGTGTTTAAGTGTGTAGATTCGCTTAAACACGGAGTCGGGTAGAATTGGGAATCGGGTTGTGGAAATTGGATTTCCACAACCCCTACGGCAACGAGCCCTCTGTAGGGCTGAGTTGTTGTTTCAAACAGTTGATGCTGTTGACGAAGTTTTTCTTCAGGATTTGGGTGGCAATTCATCACTCGCTTGTGAGTTTAAAACTTGAGGAGGATATAGCCCTTTCAAATTGAGAAAAAGAACCCTAACCGCGTTAGCTTCGGGCTGCATAATGAGGATTTGTTGCTATCCGATAAAGTGGATCGGCACCAATGTGTCGGTGTAAACGAAGCGACGCATTGGTGTCCTTAATTTCTTTTCGTTGTGGTGAATTTTCTGCTTGCAGATGATTATGTTAAAGCTATTCCTCTTTTGGTTTTGGCGACATCAATCAGATGAGTCTCGTCAGTGCTGTTGTACAAACCCCGTAAGTTAGTAAAAGTTCAAAAAAAGATTGATTGTCATTGATTTTTCGGTGGTGCACCCCTCGATTTCATGGTAAAATAGCAGCTCAAAACTTTCTTGGAGATGAGAGATGATGGCCTATGTACTTGAAGATGAGTTTGGAGATATTATTAGGAAAGCAAGGAACGGGAAAAAAATGAGTTTGGGCCAGGTCGCTAGCTGCGCGGATATAACAGATGGCCAGCTGACTCAGATGGAAAACTATGCGCTGGCTCCAACGGAAAGTCAGGTTTACAAGATTGCCCAAGGTTTGGGGCTTCACGGAACGAAGTTGCTCGACATTGCTATGAGACGATGGAATCCCGCACCGCTAGATACTGAATCTGACGAGAGTCTGGAGGTTGTGACGGTTAGCGCGGAGGTTGGTGGTTATCCGGTCAATGCCTATCTGCTTGTGTGTAAAAGAACCAATGCAACAGCTATCATTGATACTGCTGCCCATCCTGGTATTATTCTTCAGAGAGTTGAAGAAATTGGTGTTAAACCAACCATGATACTCTTAACACACGCTCATAGCGACCACGCTGATGGCCTTCCGGTTCTTGAGAAGGCGACAGGTTGTCCCGCTTACATCCATGCGAACGAACCGAAACCGCCTAGCCTGGGTTCACTGCGGACGTTGATGCATGGTGATGAGCTCCCGGTTGGCGAGCTCATTGTGAGGGTACTTGACACACCGGGACATTCGCCGGGTGGATGTAGTTTTTATGCTGGTCCCGTTGCGGTGGCGGGTGATGCTATATTTGCCGGCTCGATTGGAGCTCCGAATATCTCGTACGACGATGAGATTAGTAGTGTTCGCGACCACCTGCTCTCGCTTCCGGATGACGTGAGACTTTTTCCTGGACACGGACCGTCGAGCACGGTTGCTGAAGAGAAGGAACACAATCCATTCTTTTGATCTCAATCTTACATTTTAGCAAGAGCAGCTTTTGCAAAGTAGCGGACTGGCGAAGAAAAATCGTGGCTTGGTTCACGAGAGAAGAGCAATTTCCCGCTCGAATACTACTTCGTTTGGGGGCGCTCGCGGCCCCGAACTCTTCTCTTGCCTTGGTTTGTTTCGCCATCCCGACTGGAGAAATCGGGGCCGCCGCGCCGCCGAAAATTTTGAATCATGCGCCGTCGTTCTTGTGGGGAAGCCCCGCGAAATTGCTTCCACATGTCTCGCATCTTATCTTCCTCTTGAGCGTAATTTCGATGTTTCTTAGTGTCCTTATCCCCGTCTTTTCCCTTGGAAGAAGCATTTTTTGACCTTGTTTTTGAACTTGCATGGGATGTTTGCTTTTTGTGGTTATACGCACTACTGGCATTGAGAAATTGGTTAGAATCAGGTTTGAGCTTAAGAGATTTTCCTCTTTTACTTAATTTCACCATATTTGGTTTGATGTCTTCTACGACCGCATCGCCAATGGTCTGACCGACAGTGACCGTATGATATCGCTTGGATCGGCGCTCCATTAGGAAGGCTTTTGCAATCTGGCTATCTGATTCAATCAGAGTACCAATTAGAGTATATTCTGTGTTATTACTCGGCCGAATCCAACCTAGTGGGCGGAATAGGTTGTTCTCGATAATGGGACGATAGAAATTGGCGGCACCTTCGGACCACGATCTGCGTGACTGTGCTCGCCGGTTCCCTTGCGCGTCATCGTGCCGATCTCTAACAACCTGTTCTGACTCTTTAGGCCGTTTCTTGGGGTTATTGTCGTGCCGGTTCTGGGCAAGTAGCTCAGTGTTGTAGAAGGTCCATGCCAGCAAGAATGCGGCAATGGTTCTAGTCAAGAGTGTCCATGGGATTTCTGATGTTTTTTTCATTATGGTGCCTCGCATTGCCTTGATTAACTAGATTTACATGATAGAATTGTTTTCAGAATTGTTTTCATGAGGTATTTTTCACTTAATAAAAATCAGACGTATCTTCAACCGGTCATGTTTAGTAGATGTTCTACTTGACAGGACGAACATTTCTTGTTAGGTCTGCACCCATTATTATGATTCTTATCTAAACAGCACTGGATTGAAAGTGGGCGATCCTCTACTTCCAGAGTATGATCGACGATTCCAGTGGTGCTTCGGTGTACCTACATAACCTGTCCAACACTATTTTGCCCTAGGAGGCTTGTGCAAACATATGATGCTCAAAGATTTGTCTTCAGAAACCCCTCTTGTTAGCATTGTAATGGGAAGCGATTCAGATCTCGATCGAATGGCCGAATCTGCAAAGATTTTAGACCAGTTCGAGGTTCCGTATGAGATTACCATCTCATCTGCCCATCGTTCGCCCGAAACCACGGTGAAATACGCTAAAACAGCGAAAGCTCGCGGAATCCAAATCATCATCTCGGGTGCTGGACGAGCGGCTCACCTGGCAGGCGTGATTGCCGCCCATACCACACTCCCAGTCATTGGTGTTCCAATTGATGGCGGGCCGCTGAGTGGAATCGACGCGCTGTATTCTACTGTGCAGATGCCGCCGGGGATTCCTGTCGCGACGATGGCAATCGGATCAGGTGGTGCGCGAAATGCGGCTATTTTTGCATTGCAAATTCTCGGTCTTAGATTCCCAGAAATTCAGTCGAAGCTAGACGCCTATAAGGTAGAGTTGAGTGAAGGGGTTTCTCAGAAAGCCGCTAGACTGGCTGAGGTTGGGTACAAGAATTACTAGGGTTTGAGCTTTAGAATTCCCTTCTTCGGCCCGTTCGAATGAGTAAACTGGAGATATGGAGGAGTGCCAACCCACGCAGTATCGTGTGTATCTGAATCCCAACGTCAGGAATTGCGAGTTCGAGTGGAAAAGGTACAATCGGTGCTAGAAATACATATCCTGATAAGCGATTTTTATTTGCAATTAGTGCCAAACCAAAACATAGGCACGTAATGACGCAGAAAAACGTGCTTGTTAGCGAAAGTGCTTCCGAGAATTCCCTAAGTACGGAGTAGATTGCTAGGGCCATGTCCTTGGTACCGGGATCGCTGTGCAATAGCCCTAATGACTGCAGCGGGGCAGTTTGCGAAAGGTGTCCGATAAGCTCAGTGACAATCCAGAAGAGTGAAAATCCGGTCGCCAGAAGGCTGAGCGTACTTGGTGGGTTGCTTAGTAGTTTTAGTAAGGCGGTGAGCGTGGGAACTAAAAGGATTAGGCTTACCACGTATAGCCCGTGCACCGCTCCAGCGAGTGGATAGTTTGCAACAAATTCTAACTGTTCACCCAGTGTCCCCGCGTACGTGGTTGTTAGATGAAAGAGGACGAGGTAACTTGAAATTAGCATTAAGCTGCCACTTAGAAAACCTGTGATTCCACCGGCTGAATATAACCCAACAAGCCTGTTGTTCATGAGCAATAGTCTCCTACCCTTTCGGAGCTGTCATTGTGTGTTCGGAAGTCCTTCTCGTCGACGCGCGAATTTCAACATCAATTATATCATTTCGAATATCCGAAAAAAAGATAATTCTTCGACGATTCCAAAATTGCTTAGCCTGTGTATCCAAGATTCACTAATCAGGAAGTGCGTGCGGACACGAGATATGATATGTGTGCCCATCCTTACGTGCCGGTTCTCCGACGCTACTTCTTTTCACGGTAGCAAAGCCCCGAGGTGTTCCGTTTCAGCAGTTGTCGAAGGCTTTCAAAGAAATTTGCGTGTGGAGAGGTGCGTATGTTGAGAAGACATACGTCGATGCCCCGGCTTCTATTCTGGTTGGAATCTCAACGAACATTTGACTTCTGTAAGCGAAATCAATAATCTCGGCTGATTGACATCTGTTTGATACTGCCTCGATCCAGAGATGAGGCAAGTTGACGAATCGAACGAAGCGCTCCGCGTTGGTACGTCAACCTGCTCTTACATGGCAATAGGCCGATCTGGAGAACGGGCGCGTTGGATTCGCGCATTATTACGACGAAAAGCCTTGCCATTCAGGTCATTCTCCGTTAAAATCTAGATGCTCGTGTTTCGTTTCGGGGTGTGTTCCTATTGTCATTTCCTGCTTCCGCTAACACTGGGTGTCGTGTTAGATAGTTAATTATACTTGGCCCCCGACACACTTCTGCTGAGGTATGTGTTGTTAGATTGGGAAGGTCGGGGTCTCGGGTGTTTCTATGGGCATTTGATTCTGGACGGCAAGCTAGTCGAGCTGGTTTTTCACCTCAGATGGAGGTAGGTACTCAACCTGTTTCGCTGTTTCGACGATGAGGTTTTGTACGACAATCGGAGACAGGAGTGCCCTGTTGTAAGAGGTGAGCAGTGAGAAAGTAAAAATCAGGGATATTGGGGTTTAAAGTGGCTTCATCAAAAAACTTCGCAATGGCCAGTGGTAATGCCAACAAGGGGGAGAATTTTTTATCAATCCCCGAACGTTTCCTAACCAACAAGCTACGCTTATCGAACAGCGCACGCTTGCCGTGACGAATTGTGAGGCGATGAAATCATCTGTGGATATGGAATCTGCGCTCTTTCCGCTAGCCGGATGTTTTTATTGTTCCTGATGATTTGCTGGTGAGCATAAGGCTAATCGGAAATCACAACTCTTAGCATGCTAAATTACGCGTCGTTCTAGGGTTTTCCTTAATCGTCGATTCTGAATGCTGTGCTTACGAACGAAGGCGCATGATGACTATCATAAATCCTTCGAGAACCTAGTAAGAATCGGCTCTGTGTCTTAGTGCTTTTCTGCTTCATATGATAAGGACGATTAGTAAGGGAGTTGACATGCGCTGGAAAGTAGAGCTCGCGCAGATTGTTAAAGCCCAGCAGGACGTTTCTGCCTCACGTCTGCGATTTGATGAACCGCTGGACAAGCATCTTTACTTTGGGATTGGCGGACTTGCCGCAGCATATTTTGAGGTGGGTACGGCTGAAGAGCTTGCAGCCGTCGTAAGTCTTAAGAAGCGTTGTAACCTGCAAGTTGCTACAATCGGACGGGGTTCAAATCTACTTGTTAGTGACGATGGCTATGAGGGGATTGTGTTGCGGCTGGTTGGGCAGTTTGATTGCCTCGATTTTGACGAGGAGCGCGTTTGGGCAGGTGGTGGGGTTTCACTTCCCAGGTTGTCGAAGGCTTCAGCACGCCACGGATTGGGCGGAGTCGAGTTTGCTCTTGGTATTCCTGGATCAGTTGGTGGGGCGTTGATAATGAATGCCGGTGCCTGGGGCTGTAGTTTTGGGGACTTGGTCGATTGCGTTCAGGTCATGGGTCACGATGGCAGGATTTCCGAACTATCTCGAAACGACGCACAGTTTGCCTATCGTAATAGCCGGTTATCGGAATACTTTTGCGTAACTGGGGTACGTCTGCGTCTTACGTCTGGTGACGTGGATGCCATTACAGATCGGATGGACGAGCTGTATCGTCAAAAGGTTGTCACACAACCGTTTGCGGAAGAAAATGCGGGCTGCATGTTCAAGAATCCCGCCAACGATTCGGCGGGCAGACTGATTGAGTTATGCGGATTGAAGGGACACCGTATTGGTGGAGCGGAGGTGTCCACTATTCATGGGAACTTTATTCTGAATACGGGCCATGCAACAGCGAAAGACGTGTCGAGTTTGGTGCAACATATCCAACAATGCGTCAAAAAAGGAACAGGTGTTCAACTGGAAATGGAGGTCAAAATGTTGGGATTTTAAGAAAATGAGAATGAGATGCCAGCTTAGGAAAAAGTGAGATTATTCATGGGTTTTTAATGTGTTGCTGTACATTACAACGTAACAATGCAGTTTATGAACATATAGACTAGCGACTACTGGTTGCCGATTTCCGCACTTCTCGACGGGTTTCCCAGGGATCTCCGCTGGATTGCGTGCGCTACCAGTCGTGCCTCACTAGATTCTGTATCTGACCGAGGGTGTAAAGCGAAGTTACTGTGTAAATTGCATTTGCCGAGATAGAGGTTACGCTTATAATCCCCGTCCGCTCATTCGTTGCACAATTTTTGCTTGCATTATTACAAGTATTGTGATAGAATCTACGCCGAACCGCGAGGAGTCCTTCCAGTTGTGGGTAGGAAAAGCATCGCGGTTTTTTTGTGCGCTAAGCTCTGTTGTGTGCTCGTGGAATGAAAAAAGATTGTAGAGATGGTGTTTTCGGTGGTGACTCTGTGTCTTGGGCGAGTGGCTCGATATTCATCTACTCGTCTTCGCTTAAGAATGAATATAGCATCTTTCGTTCAGTCCATCTGTTATTGCCCCGGTTTCGTGATGACATCAGCTTTGAAAACTTCAATCCTTGACCTATTGTCACCGGTTCTGAAATCGGAAGGGATTGAAGTTGTGGACGTTGAGATTTTGGGTGATGAGCATGTCGAAGCGCTACGGTTTTTAATACACAAGCCTGGTGGAACGACCATCAAAGATTGTCAGAATGTCACGCGAGTAGTCCAACCAATCCTTGAAGTTCATGGAATTATAGAAAGTGATACGACACTTGAAGTTGCTTCGCCGGGGCTCGACCGCCCACTTGTAACTGAATCAGATTTTCGCAGAAATCTCGGGCAGAACATTCAGATTGAAGTGGTTTCTCCAACAGGTGAATCGATGCAATTGAGCGGTAGTGTCACAAATGTGGAGGCAGGGAAAGTCCTCCTGGCTGGATCGGGAGGGGAAACGACTGAAGTGGAAATTTCAACAATCACAAAAGCACAAATCCAACTGATGTGGTAACATCTTGGGTGGGTAGTGGAGATTAAACCATGACTAGTGATCTACTGATGATCGTTCGTCAAATCATGGATCAGACGGAACTGCCACAAGAAATCTTCATTGAGGCAATTGAGGCTGCGCTATATTCGGCGGCAAAGAGGCGTTACGGATCAACGCACGGGGTTTCCATAAGAATCGATTCCGAGCTGGGTGAGATTCAATGCTTTGTGCCAAAAAAAGTTGTCGAGATTATGGGGAATTTTGCCAAGGAGATTCCGATTGAGGAGGCTCTAAAGCTGAAGCCCGATGCCCAATTAGGTGAATTGATTGAGGTGCAAGTAGACCCAAAAGAATTTGGCCGAATTGAAGCGCAGACTGCGCGTCAAATTCTTGTTCAAAAAATCAAGGAAGCCGAGCGTCGACAGGTTTATGAAGAATATAAAGAGCGGGAAGGTGAAGTAGTCAGCGGGCATGTGCAACGCGTCGAGCGTGGTAATCTAATGCTTGATTTGGAGCGTACGGAAGGGTTATTACCTTTTAGCGAGATGCCGCATCCCCACAACTATCAACGTGGTGATGTGCTAAAATGCCTGATTTTGGAGGTTCAGGAAAGTACGAAGGGTCCTCAAGTTATTCTATCCCGAACGCATCCCACTTTAGTTGCACGCTTGTTTGAAATGGAAGTACCTGAAATTTATGATGGACTTGTTCGTTTGGTGGCTATTGAGCGCGATCCCGGGGACCGGGCGAAGGTGGCTGTAACCACTTCTGATGATGATATAGACGCAGTCGGGACTTGTGTTGGTGTGAAAGGGTCTCGTGTTCAGACAGTTGTCCGTGAATTGGATGGTGAGAAGATAGATCTCTTGGAGTGGAGTGGGGATCCTAAGGTTTTCATCGCCAATGCCCTGCAGCCTGCTGCTGTGCTTCGAGTAGCTCACGACGATGCTGAGCGTGCACAGGTCGTTGTGCCAGATGACCAACTTTCTCTGGCAATCGGGAGACGTGGGCAAAATGCACGCCTTGCTGCACGTTTAACGGGTTGGAAGGTTGACATTAAAAGTGAATCTGAGGCTGGGATGCAATTCAAAGAAGAGATAGTCGATGAACTCTTCGGGACGGACCGAACTGCAGCATCGGACGTTTTGACCCAAGATGGCAAGCATGATTTGATTGATCTCGACGGGGTTGGTCCCAAAACTGTTACGGCCCTGCAAGAGTCCGAGTATGGAACCGTGGAACTTATTGCTAAAGCTTCGTTGGATAACCTTGTATCTGTTCCCGGTATTGGTGTCAAAACGGCTGAAAAAATTCTGCGTGCAGCGTTGCAGAAACTGGAGTCTCCGGAAACTTAAATTTGGCGTATCCGCGATGCCTGGGGGGCGGTGTGGCACTTGCTATTCGTACCTGTATTGGCTGCCGTGGTCAATTTTCCAAGAAAGTATTACTGCGATTTGTGTGTAACGTATCTTCGGACCTGGAAATCGATTCCATGGGCAAGGTTCCAGGGCGTGGGGCTTATGTCTGCCTGTCGCATTCTTGTATATGTGCGGCTTTCAAATCGCATAAACGTGTCAACTTTCTGTTGCGCATCAATCTTCCAAAAGAGAAGATCGATCGGTTCAAACAGAAGCTTCTCTATTCGGTAGACCAGGAAGGCCATAAGGAAGGAGGGATCAATGACAGAGAACAGTGAGAAGAAGTTTGATAAAACTCCAGCAGAGTTAGAAACAGAACCCAAAAAACTCCGCGTGTATGAACTTGCTAAACGGTATGAAATTAGCAGTAGGGAACTCATTGAAGAGCTCAAGGGATATGGGGTCTCTGTTAAAAATCACATGAGTTCGCTTGATCCCGAGACAATCGAACTGATTCAATCCGAGCGGGGTGGGGGTCCATCGCAGACAGAATCGACTGCCGATAGGAATGTTGTGGTCTCGAGTGCCGTGAGTGATGTGTCTGTCGCAACGGTTGTCGAGACCAAAGAGGTTGAACCGGTGGAGCCAGTGCGATTGCAGGTTGAAGAGAATGTTACAGTTTCGGATCTTTCTGCAACCTTGGGATTTAGGCCCCCAGAGATGATTATGCGTCTCATGAGACTCGGCATAATGGCAACTATTAACCAGCGACTGAGTTACGATGCGCTTCAGATTGTTAGCCAGACGTTGGATTTTGAGGTGGTTCGTGAAACAACTTTAGCGGAAAAACTGCTTGTTGACGAGGAAGACGACCCCAGTCTTCTTGTTTCTCGAGCTCCTGTGACCACGATTATGGGGCATGTCGACCATGGTAAAACTTCGCTGCTTGATGCAATTCGGGAGTCGAATGTCATGGAGTCTGAGGCTGGGAATATCACCCAGCATATTGGTGCCTATCATGTGAAGCTCAATGATGGCAGCGTGGTGTTTCTCGATACACCGGGGCATGCCGCTTTCACTGCTATGCGTGCTCGTGGGGCGGAAGTAACTGATGTTGTTGTTCTTGTCGTTGCTGCGGACGACGGTGTTATGCCACAGACAACCGAGGCCATTAACCACGCTAAGGCTGCAGGCGTGCCAATTATCGTTGCGATTAACAAAATCGACGTCGATGGCGCTAGGATTGACTATGTGAAACAGCAGGTGGCAAACCACGATCTAACGCCTGAGGACTGGGGCGGCCAGACGGTATTCGTTGAAATTTCCGCGAAGGAAAAGATCGGTATTGATGGGCTTTTGGAAATGTTGCTTCTTGAGGCCGAACTGCTTGAGCTAAAGGCGAACCCGAATAAACCCGCACGTGGCACGGTCGTTGAAGCAAAGTTGGACAAGGGGCGCGGTTCTGTTGCAACAGTTCTAATCCAAAACGGTACGTTGACGGTTGGCGATGTGTTCGTCGCGGGCCGTCATCATGGAAAGGTGCGCGCGATGGTCGATGACCTTGGACAGCATGTTAGAAAGGTGGGACCGTCAACCCCCGTTGAAGTTTTGGGGTTCACAGGCGTTCCGGAGGCCGGCGACGGATTTTTCGCTGTTGAGTCCGAGAAGGATGCAAAGGCCATTAGCGAATCTCGACAAGCAGAGTATCGAGAAACCCAACTTGGGTCGCATAGTCATGTTAGCTTGGAAGATCTTTTTCAACACATTCAGGAAGGCGACATAAAAGAATTAAATATCGTCGTTAAAGGAGATGTTCAGGGGTCGGTTCAGGCCGTCGCTGATGCATTAAATGAGTTGAATGCTGAGGAGGTCAAGATTAATGTTCTCCATCAGGCTGTCGGGGGGATCACGGAACCGGATATTCTGCTCGCGTCCGCCTCGAATGCGATTGTCGTAGGGTTCAATGTGCACCCAACGACTGGTGCCTTCCAACTGAAGGAAACTGAGGATATCGATGTCCGCACCTATACGGTGATTTACGATCTAATCTCTGACGTGAAGTCCGCAATGGAAGGATTGCTGGATCCTGAAGTGCGTGAGGTTGTTATTGGCAGAGCCGTGGTTCGGGATCTGTTTAAAGTTCCGCGCACGGGAATGGCCGCGGGTAGTTATGTGAATTGGGGACGAATCGCGCATAACCAGCCTGTCCGGGTACTACGCGACAACCGCTCGGTCTATGAAGGAAAGATTGATTCACTACGTCGATTTAAAGAAAATGTGAATGAAGTCCAAGCGAATTATGAATGTGGGATTGGGATTAACGATTTTTCCGATTTCAAACTGGAGGACGTTTTGGAGTGTTATGTTTATGAGCACCTCCGTCGCTCACTCAAATAAAGGATATGAGACTTTCAGCGAAGGGTTTTCCTCGTGTCATGGGGGTTACATAGGTTCTCTTGATGTGCAGAGAAATAGTGGAAGACAGAGGCGCAAGCGGTCTTCCACTATGTTTCCTGTCTTCTCCACCCATTCTCGCAATCGAGTGTTTCGATGCTTTTGAGGTTCTTCCTAAGGTGTTTGTGGCTATTGTGCATTTGAATTAGTGTTTGCTTGATTGGTTTGGGAAGTGTTAGAGAAGCGCTCTCAAAAGCACGAGCTCTAGCCTGCAGAGAGTGCCGTTGGTTCTGTAAAGCATCAATTTAAGCTAGTAATCCCGTAAGTGTGTGAACTTGGTTCTGATTAAACAGTGGTCCTATTCGGACAACCATTTGAAACGACTCTAGACATCTCAACTCTTGTGACGAGTAGCAAGCGTGGTCGAGGGAGTTGCTTGGACAGAGTAGCGGCCTATGGGTTCGAATGTATTGATGGAATAAACTGAGATGCTAGAATTCAAGCGGTCCGATCGTGTGCGGACTCTCCTTCAAAGAGAGTTGAGTGAGGTCATACATCGATCTGTCAGGGATCCGCGTGTGCGATTTTGCACCGTGGCAGATGTGGAGCTCTCTCCGGATTTAAAATATGCGGATATCCGGATGAGCGTAGTTGGGAATAAAAAGCAAAAGCAAGGAGCTCTGGCAGGTCTTAAAAGTGCCAGTGGGTATTTGAGGAGAGAGGTTGGACGCCGCATAGGCTTGCGTCATACGCCTGAACTCCGTTTCGAGTTGGACGAATCTGTAGAGCATTTAATGCGGATAGATCGTCTTCTCAAGCAAATAGATGATACTGCGGAAGAAGATGGATAATTATCAAGCCATTTTGAATCTTTTTGACGAACATCAATCATTTGCTCTTTCAACTCATATTAACCCTGATGGTGATGCATTTGGATCGGAACTGGCGCTATTTTCCTTCCTTAACGACTTGGGTAAGCAGGTCCGTATTTTTAATACAGATCCGGTTCCTGACACATATCGCTTCCTGCCTTTCCGCGATGTCGTTGAATCGCCTGTAGACGTTCAGGGTTTTTCTCCTGAGCTTCTTGTGATTCTGGATGCGAGCACCCATAGCCGCATTGGTGAGCCGTTGTGTCGAACTCTTGTCCCTACGAAGGCAATTGTGAACATTGATCATCACGATACGGGAGATCGTTTCGGAAATTATAATCTTGTCGAAACCGAGGCTTCATCAACCTCAGAGATAATTTATAGATTGATAAGACATCACCAATCCCCAATTGGAAAAGATCGGGCTCTCTGTCTCTATACGGGGATTATGTTTGATACCGGGTGTTTTCGCCATAGTAACTCTGCGCCATCTGCTCATCGAATTGCAGCGGATCTCATCGAAGAAGGTGATTTCTCAGTTGACGAAGTGTACCGCCGGGTGTTCGAGTCCATTCCGGTTGCTAAGATGTGGTTGTTTTCGGAGGTTTTACGCACGTTATGCCTGACATCGGATGGCAGAATTGGATCGTTATGTGCGACTCAAGAGATGTTTCGAAAAACTGGGACTACCGCCGATGACGTGGAAGGTTTCGTGAATCACATCCGTGCAATTGACACTGTTGATGTTTCAATTTTTGTGAGTGAACTTGCGGATGGGAGATCGAAAGTGGGCTTGCGTAGTGAGGCCGCAATCGATGTGGGTAAGATTGCGGCAGAATTTGGTGGCGGTGGGCACCAACGTGCTTCGGGTTGTGTAGTCGATGTGTCGTATCAATCGGCAATCAAACAGCTTGTCGTACGTGTCCAAGAACAAATGCGTTCATCCGGAGATGCCGCCAATGGCAGTTAGCGAAAACCTGAAAATCTATGCGTATCAGTTAACCATGCGGTTGGATTCCCAAGGTTGGCGGTTAGAATGCACATAGATGGTGTTCTTAATCTCAATAAACCATCAGCTATAACTTCAAGACAAGCTGTGGATCGGGTGAAATACCTGTTAAAAGTTTCAAAAGCTGGGCACGCTGGAACCTTGGATCCAAGCGCGACGGGTGTTTTGCTCATTTGTTTGGGCAGGGGAACCAAATTGTTCGATTGGTTCCAGCGCGGCAGCAAGGAGTATGAAGGGACAATCACGCTCGGTGTTACAACGGATTCACTGGATGCGAGCGGAAACATCCGCAGCATTTTGCCTGTGAGTCAAGCCATGGCGGATGACGTTCGGATGGTTGCTGAACGCTTTGTGGGAGAGATTGAACAGACAGTTCCGATTTTCTCGGCTGTCAGACGCCGAGGTAAGCGATTGTACAAGTTAGCGCATCGCGGTGTAGAGTGCGAGGAGTTGCCAAAAAGAATAGTGCAGATAACGTCACTTGAAATTTTATCGGTTCGGCACTCTGAGGTTCGATTTCGTGTGGTGTGTTCAAAGGGTACTTACATTCGTGTTCTCGCTGCCGACATTGGAATGGCGTTAGGTTGTGGAGCACATCTCTCACAATTGACCCGCACGCGTTCAGGACATTTCACCTTAGATTCGGCGCATACTCTTGATTGGTTGGAAAAGCATGTCCTTGATGCGTACAAGGCTATTGTCCCGGTCGAATCCGTTCATGAAATGGGAACGGTGTGATTGGAAAAGGTACACCGTCTATCCAGGGGTGCGTTAAACTCGCCTACGTGGGGCTTTGAATTCTATAGCGCTGTTTTTGTCGGTAGTAATGGGACATATGACCTGCGTCTCATGTGCTGGTCTTCGACTATGCTTTGAACATTGAGTGTTTCCGCGTGAGAGTAGAGCTCCCTGCGACTGATTGAAGCTTTGGAGATTTCGGTTTGCCACTTTCTTATCGTTTGGAAGACATGCCTGTGTTTCATCAAGCGTCGGTGGTTACCTTTGGTGTGTTCGACGGATTGCATCTTGGTCACCAAGCCGTCATTCAACGGGTTGTCAAAGAAGCGGCCATTCACGACTTGTCTACCACGGTACTGATCTTCTATCCCCATCCAAGAACATTTCTGGCGCCTAAGAAATGTCCGCCGATTCTCACATCATGCGAAAAACGTCTTGAGCTCCTTGAAGGCCTTGGTGTGGACATGGTCCTCTTTGTTCGGTTTGATGGACAATTGGCAGGGTTGTCGCCCGAGGTGTTTGTTCAGAAAGTACTGCTGCGCCAGCTGTGTGCGCGGAACGTAATTGTCGGATACGCTTGTCAATTTGGGGCCAATCGCGCGGGCAATTCAGGAGTCTTAAAGTCGTTGGGTGTGAAACACAATTTCAGTGTAACGATTGTACCTCCAACGCAGGTGCACGGTCTGCCTGTTCACAGTACGCGTGTTCGAGAGGCGGTTCTGGCGGGTGATTTAGCCCTCGTGGAGCAGTTGCTCGGACGTTGTTATTCACTGATTGGCGAAATCGTTCCAGGAGATGGCCGTGGTCGAGAGCTTGGGTTTCCTACGGCGAATATTACGGCTGCTAATCAGCTGCGCCCTCCGGAAGGTGTTTATGTCATTCAGGCAAAACTGGAAGGCCGTGTGTATGGTGGTGTGCTTAACATGGGAGTTCGGCCGACTCTAGACGGAACGAAGTTCCAGATCGAAAGCCATTTATTCGATTTTGAGGAAATTGTCTACGGGAAAACGATTGAAATCTTTTTCGTCAAACGCATTCGTGGAGAGCGAAAATTCTCGAGCGTGCAAGCATTAGTGCGTCAGATTGAGTGCGATGTTCGTGTGGCAGAAGAGTTTCTGAAACGAGACGAGCTTCGTGGTGGACCCTAGAACGGTGAAATTTCGGCTTGCGATATGCTATCGAAAACGCTTGGAAGATCGGTAAAAGTCAAGGACGGATCTTTATCTTTCGCTGGCTCGGCATGATGTGATATAATACAGCCTGGCTTGATCGCATAATGTTAAACTGGTAGTTAGTAAAAATGGAGGTGAATGTCAGTGGCTCTTGACGCAGAACGAAAAAGCTCCCTACTTGAAACGTACAGGCGACACAGTAGGGATACCGGTTCTCCCGAGGCACAGGTGGCGATTATCAATGCTCGGATTCGCAATTTGACCGAGCACTTTCGTACGCACAACAAAGACCATCATTCGAGATATGGGCTCTTTAAGCTCGTAGGACAGCAACGCCGATTGTTGCGGTATCTCTACAAGAAAGATATTCAGCGATATTATAGCCTTATAGATCAACTCGATATAAGGGACACGCTTGGTTCTAGAGCGCGTTGATGCCGGTCGAAGCAATAGTAGCACAGTAATTAAGTCAGCTACTCGATTATGGCGTTGAAAAGCGGTGTCTTCATCGCTGGAGACCGCTCATCTCGCCCTCTTCGTTGTTGCTTTGTCACGCGGATTTTATGAGGGGGCTTCTGCGCGACGGCTGAAACATGTTTTCCCGGAATCTGCCGTGTGTGGTTCACGATTGTCTGACAGACATGGATTGAACTGGAGACTGCGAAGGTGCATACACATTAGCTTGTGGGTGGTTTCCGTCTTGACGATTGACTGTGCCGAGGGCTGGTGGTTAATTTCTATTGTGTGCTTCGGTTGAAGGGCCGTATTGATAGGAGTAGTTAGTTTCAGCTTAAGCTTCCGATTTGCCTGAAATGAGCGAATGGAGGCTTCTCGGTCAATACGAGTTAGGACTTGATGTGCAGATCGTTTTTGGTAACAGATGTCTTGGAAAGGTGGTTTTGATTCCGGGACGCAAGTGGTTCTTAAGAACTACGCAAAGATGTCTTCTCGCCTACGTTCTAGTTCTCGAGTTGTGAGTGTGATGAGTAGCTTAGAAATGAGTTGCAGACGCAGAGTTGGATGGTGATGCGTAGACGGTAAGTCGTGATTACAATGACCAACAAGGGGATTGGAGGCGAAATAGGCGATCAAAACGAGGTTCTGACTAGCACTGTCGATACATGTTAACTAGAAACATTGTGATGGCATCTCGGTTGCGGTAGCTGATTAAAAGGTTCCTCCCTGATGATTGTTTCGCGCTATGTTGGTTTGTGCTCGGGGGCCTTCACATGTAGAGAATGTATTAGCTGTTGGGGAACTCCCTCACAGTCTTGCCGTCAATGTCCGCCGACCGGAGATGGTTGTTGCTTGAGGCGAAACGCGGTCATGATGGCATGAAACGGTTACAAATATAGGTAGGCAAAGGTACAACCTGGATTGCTATCGAGGTTGGGTCCTCAAAGCCGTAGAACACTGTGATTCTGATTAGTAACCGATGTAATGTGGTGTTGATGACTCTCGATGTCAATTGTGCCTCGGTTCGTAGTCCCTGTTCTGACATACCTGGGATTTCGCCGAAAACCTGTTCGGATTTATTTTATTGGATTTTTGTATAACGGTGTATGATGCATCGCGGGAGATTCTCGTTTTGCACAATGATTGGCTTCACACTCTAAATGGAGTGCTACGTAGGAGTTTTTGAGGAGGAAAAATTACGTGAAAGTAGAAATGCAGTTAGGAGGAGAGCAACTGTCAATTGAGACAGGAAAGGTTGCTAAACAGGCAGATGGAGCTGTCTGGGTGCAGTACGGTGGAACTGTGGTTTTGGTGACCGTTGTTGCCGAAACGAGAGAAAGCGATCTGGATTTTTTTCCGCTAACAGTCGATTACCGCGAACGCGCGTATGCGGCGGGACGAATTCCGACGGTCTATGGAAGACGAGAACCCCGTCCTGGCGTAGGAGAACAATTAGTTTCGCGTTTAATCGATCACTGTATTCGTCCACTCTTTCCAAAAGATTTTAAAGCAGAAGTTCAAATTCTGTGTAATGTTCTTTCGTCCGATCAAGAGCATCCAGCGGATGTTCCTGCTTTAATTGGAACTTCGGCGGCATTGAGTATTTCGGATGTTCCTTTCAACGGCCCTGTTGGTGCTGTTACAGTTGGAAAGTTGGCTGACAAATTAGTCATCAATCCGCTGTATGAGCAACTGGAAGCAGCGGAGCTAGAACTCTTTGTCAGTGGTAAATCGGATGCCGTAATGTCTGTTGAGGGAGGGGCACACGAGATTCCCGAAGATGAAGTTATTGAGGCAATAATTTTTGCACACGAAGAGATTAAGGAAATTGTCAAGCTCCAAGAGGGATTAGTTTCGCTCTGTGGCAAGCCAACGCGTGAATATCAGACCAAGAAAATCAACGAGTCACTCAACACGAAGATTCGCGATTTCGCTACTTCCAGAGTTCGAGAATCGATTGGCATGGAAGATAAGCTAGCACGTGAAAATTTTCTTGAGCAGGTGAAAGTTGACGTGCTTTCAGAGGTTCTTGGTGGGGATTTGGCTGACGATGATGTTGTGGGTGTGGAGAAAGATGCGGCCTCAATAATTCGTGATATCGAGAAAGAAGAAATGCGTCAGTCTATTCTCAATGAAGGGAGACGGGTTGATGGTCGCAGCAGTGGGGATATCCGGCAAATTTCAGGTGAGGTTTCAGTGCTTCCCCGAACCCATGGATCTGCCCTTTTTACACGTGGTCAGACTCAGGCACTTTGCGTAACGACACTCGGTACGTCTGGAGACGAAGACGTGCAGCGCCGACTTGATGGTGAAACAAAGCGGGCATTCTTTTTGCATTATAATTTCCCGCCATTTAGTACGGGAGAAGTTAAGCGGATGATGGGACCTGGTCGAAGAGAAATTGGACATGGATCGCTTGCGGAAGCCGCAATCCTCCCGGTTATCCCGCCTGAAGATGATTTCCGGTATACGATTCGTGTTGTGTCGGAGATTCTTGAAGCGAATGCGTCGTCTTCAATGGCTACCGTGTGTGGTGCGACTTTGGCACTAATGGATGCCGGAGTTCCCATTAAGAGCCCTGTTGCTGGTATCGGAGTTGGGCTAATCAAGGAAGGCGATCAAGAGGTAATTTTGACCGACATGCTAGGGACGGAAGATTTTCTCGGAGATATGGACTTCAAGGTCGCCGGCACTCGCGATGGTATCACCGCCATACAGATGGACATCAAGATTGAGGGGGTTACACCCGATCTGATGAGGAGGGCTATCCACCAAGCCAAGGAAGGGCGTTTAGTTGTGCTCGAGAAGATGAGCGAAACTATCGCTGAATCACGAGCGGATGTTTCTCCCTATGCTCCGCGAATCTACTATGTCCAAATTTCTCCGAACAAGATTAAGGATCTGATTGGTCCTCGGGGAAAAGTTATTCAGGCAATTCAAGCAGAGACAAACACTACGGTCAACGTGGAGGATAGTGGGAAGGTCGAGATTGCTGCAACAAGTTCTGAGGCAGCGACAAAGGCCGAAGAGATGGTCCGGGAAGTCACTGCTATGCCTGAGGTCGGCAAAGAATACGGTGGAAAAGTCGTTCGCACGACTACGTTCGGGGCCTTTGTGGAGATTTTACCCGGACAGGATGGGCTTGTGCATATTTCGCAAATGGGCGATGGTTACGTGCGGAAAGTTGAAGATGTCATGAAAGTGGGCGATGAAGTCACTGTGTCCGTAATAACAATTGACGACCAAGGTCGGGTGGATCTTTCCCTTTCGGGTGCAAGTGCTGAGCTGGCAGCAGCACAGTCGGTACCGGCTGATGGGGAGAAGAGTAGTTCTCGGGACCGTGGAGACCGCGGTCGCAGCGGATCTCGAGAGTCGCGAACTAACAGATCCGGGCGTGGTGAAAATTCGCGCGATTCTCGTAGTCGTAAATCTCCAAGAATTCCAAAAGGGCGTAGTTAGGCAGGTAGCTCTGTGAGCAACTGAGTTCGCGTGTTAGAGAATTGTTGCGATGGCCGATGGCGGTGATTCGCTGAGTTCTCGGATGCTCGAACTCGCTTGACGTGCTTTTTCGTTCATTTCTTTCCGTTGGTTCTCCGCGACCGGAGTCTGTCCTGATGCAAATGAGGGATCACGTATCAACTAAAACGCGTCGAGCAAAAGGCGGTTTATTGAATCAGAGTTGGCTGCCTAATCTCCTAATGCTAGTTTTGATGCTCCTGATTGCTGTTTTTTTGGTATCTCTGAGATATCACGAAAATCTGGTTCACTATGCGGGAGTGTTTTTGGAACGTGTAAAAAAAACGTTCTTTTCTAGTTTTGGTTTGAATACGAATTTTACAGAATCTCAATATCGAAGAGTTGCTGGTGGGTTTGTTGCTTTTTCCTGCGCTCTTCCGATTAGATTGTGCGAGCCCCCTCCCGCGAATCGTTCCCTCCCATTTATACGTGTACTAGAATCCAGGTCACTCGTTGCGGAATAACTTGCATTGGGGGCATACCAAATATGTGTCGTTTTCTATGTCTACAGGGGTTGTTGATTTTCCAATGCCTCGTTATTGGCTGTAGTTACGTGTCGACCTCCTCTTACCTCGAACATATCGAAACTATTCGCATCGCGTCTGTACAAATCGAAGACGGGGATATTAGCTACGATACAGCATCAGATAGACCGTATGATGAGATTCTTCAGGAAAAGTTAATCGAGCGGTTTACCCGGAAGTGGCGTAATGGAAATGATGCAGAGCTTGAACTGGCGGTTATAGATTATGATTTGAGACCAATTAGTTTTGGGCCCACGAATGAACCTGAAGAATTTCGCATGAGTCTACAAGTTGACTACAAATTCACCGATCGGGTTCACAATAAAATTATTGATCGAAATGACAGCTATTTTCAGGTTTATGACTTCTTTGTTGTTCCCGGTAGGGATGAAGAACCAAAAACTCGCGCGCAAGCGCAAGCGCAAATTATGCAAGAGCTCGTTGATGATGTCTTTAGCCTATTGGCCGAGCAGTGGTGAGCTCGAGGAGCAAGTGGTGAATGAGTCGACATTGCTGGATTTTTTCTACCTATGTTGTGTTGGTGTTTATTTCTTGCAAGGGCGACGAAGGTAATTATTCTGCCGTGATACACCAGGGAGAATATATCTATGGTGTGTGGAATGCACGCACAGCGAGAGCAGCCAAAAGACTTGTGAATCGCATTGAACGGTCTGGTGTCAATGCGTTATCAGAGATGCCCCCGATACCTATTGAGACCTCTCTTAAGACCACGGAACTATTGCCAAGCGATGGCGATGTTGAGCAATGGATTAGATCTCGTCAACCGAGCGAATATGACTCAGAAAACTTGTATAAAGACACGTTTGGCGGCCGTCCGGAATTGTATCGTTCCTTCGGGATTGTTGAACAAGGCGGGGTGGAATACCAATCTTCTGTTCTGGGATTCCACCCCCTGATTCTTGTTGAGGTGTTTGACATGGGAAGTGCTGAGAATGCTTTTGGCATATACAGCTTTACTCAGTATCCGGGAGCTGATTTTGAGTGGATTGGAACTCGAGCAATTATATCGGGGAAGCACTTGAGCTTTTGGAAGGGAAAGTACTTCGTCCAAATCGAAGGATATGAATTTGCTACGAAGATTCGGGAAGGGATGATTGGACTAGGAAAAGAGATTGCAAGTCGTATCAAGGATCGGTCCGAAAAGCCATGGATTTTGCGCCTGTTACCGGAAAACAAAATCCCGAATAGCGTTAAATATTTCTCCGATGACGCAATTTTGTCCCAGATGTACGATTTTTTGCCACGGGAAGAACTCGGTTTGGGAGATGATGTGGCCGGTATTGCCGCGTCCTATTTCCATAAAACAATGGTTCCAACCGATTGGACGGATGCGATGGTTGCCTTTCTCATTTGGTACCCTAGTCAACTAAGAGCAACGGAAGCTTTTGATGCTTATCGGGCTTGTCTTGAGGGTCATGTTGCCTCTCTTACGCCTTTCGGACAGAAAGGTATCATGGCCCGTGAGTAGTTAGGAATCGCATGAATGGAACCCTAAAGCGCACACCGCTGTATGATGTTCACAGGAGTCTTGGTGCCCGGCTGGTTGAATTTGGTGGTTGGGAAATGCCGGTTCATTACACTAATATTATTGAAGAGCATCTTGCCGTCCGATCGAATGTGGGCATATTTGATCTTTCGCACATGGGGCAAATAGAAATTCGGGGTGAAAAGGCGTTTTCCTTGGTTCAAAATCTTGTTACAAACGACGTCGCGAAGCTTGTTGATGGACAAGTTCTATATACACCAATGTGCACTGAGACAGGAGGAATTGTAGACGATCTGCTAGTATACCGCTTCTCAGCCAATTTCTACATGTTGGTCGTCAACGCATCAAACGTCGATAAAGATTTTGATTGGATACGGGCACATAGTTCCAACAGCACCGAGGTATGCAATCGTAGTGCTGAAACTGTTCTAATTGCTTTGCAAGGACCAAATGCCGCGAAGATACTCCAAACTTTCACAGAGGTCAATCTCCAGGCACTTCGATATTATTATTTCACTGATGGGAATATTGCTGGAATTCCAGCGATTATTTCGCGGACAGGATATACAGGGGAAATCGGTTTGGAACTCTATGTAGATGCGAGCCTTGCTCTAGGGCTCTGGGATATTCTCTGCGAAGCGGTGGTTAGAGCTGGTGGAAAAGCGGTTGGACTTGGTGCGCGAGATCTTTTGCGTTTAGAGATGAAGTTCTGTTTGTATGGAAACGAAATCGATGAGACAACCACACCGCTAGAGGCGGGATTAGATTGGACGGTGGCTTTTGGCAAGGGCGATTTTATCGGGGATGGCGCTCTACAACGTCAACATGATGCCGGGGTTGAAAGACGCCTGGTTGGGTTTCAGATGCTGGATCGTAGTATTGCACGTTCGCAATATAAAGTCTATCGCGAAGGATTGTACGTTGGTCATGTGACGAGTGGTGCACCCTCCCTGAGCCTGGGTTGCAACATCGGTCTTGCATATCTGCCATTGAATCAGAGTAGGATTAACTCAAGAATCGAAATTGAGATTCGTGGCAAACGCCATCCGGCTAAGGTTGTGCGTACCCCATTTTATGAAGGATCGAACAGGGGCTCAGCCGTGAGGACTAAAAATACAAGTGATTGAGGAGAACACATGTTTCCATCGAATCTGAAGTATATGGGAAGCCATGAATGGACTAGATGTGAAGGCGATATCATTGTTGTGGGGGTTTCTGATTATGCGCAAGCGGCCATTCAAGATGTTGTCTACGTTGAACTTCCAGAAGTTGGTCAAAAAGTTGAACAGAAAAAGGAATTTGGGGTCATTGAATCTGTCAAGGCGGCGTTTGATTTGTACGCGCCTGCGAGTGGTGAAATTGTAGCGATAAATCCGGCTCTTGAAGAGGCTCCGGAGTTAGTAAATGAAGATCCTTATGGAGACGGCTGGATGATTAAGATACGTCTGAACGATTCGGGTGAACTCGGTCAACTATTATCTGCCGATGAATACCAGGCGGAGCTTGAGATGCAGCAGGAGGGCTAAGATGGATTTCACCGATGAGTTCGTTAATCGGCACGTCGGTCCCCGTCCGGACGACATTGATCGGATGCTAGAAACAATTGGGTATGATACTATCGATGAGTTTATTGCAGACGTTATTCCTTCGGGGATTCGTATGAATCAACCGCTCGCAATTGGAGAAGGCTGCACAGAACGTGAAGCGCTTCAAAACTTGGAGGAAATCTCGTCAAGAAATCAAGTATATCGCTCCTTCATTGGAATGGGCTACTACAACTGCATTACTCCGCCTGTAATCCAGAGGAACATTCTTGAAAATCCGGGTTGGTACACCGCGTATACGCCCTATCAAGCGGAGATTGCACAGGGACGCCTAGAGGCTCTGATGAATTTCCAAACCATGATTGTCGATCTCACAGGATTACCCATAGCGAATGCCTCATTGCTTGACGAGGCAAGCGCCGCGGCTGAAGCGATGGCAATGGCTTTGGCTATTGCAGACAATCGATGTGATTCGTTGTTTTTTGTTTCCGACACCTGTCATCCGCAAACGATCGCCGTTCTTCGTACGCGTGCAGAACCATTAGGAATTGAGTTGTGCGTTGGCGATTTTCGTGAGTTTAAGTTTGGTCGTTCCATTGTGGGTGCGCTTGTACAATACCCCGCAACGGACGGTGTGCTTCACGATTATAGGAATTTCGGCAAAAAGGTTCATGATGCGGAGGGACTGTTGGTTGTTGCAACGGATCTTATGGCACTGACGCTTCTGATTCCCCCTGGTGAATTTGATGCGGATATTGTGGTTGGCTCCGCCCAGCGTTTTGGTGTCCCCATTGGGTATGGGGGTCCCCATGCTGCTTTCCTTTCAACCAAGGAGGAGTTCAAGCGCAAGATGCCAGGACGGGTTGCCGGCATGTCTAGGGATGGCAACGACCGTCCCGCAATTCGGCTTGCCCTCCAGACACGAGAGCAACATATTCGCAGGGAAAAGGCAACAAGCAACATTTGTACGGCGCAAGTTCTGCTAGCTGTGATGGCAGGTATGTACGCTGTTTATCACGGTCCTAAGGGACTCCGCCGAATTGCAAGCCGTGTTCATCAGCTGACGAGTGTTTTACGGATTGGATTGAAGGAGTTGGGATATGGCATTGATGACACGCCGTTTTTTGATACAATCGCTGTTAATCTGGGCTCCATAGATCTGGACGATCTTCTCTCCGCAGTTAACTCGAAACGGATAAATATCAGAGTCTTCAATCGCTTGCGAGTCGGAATCTCTCTGGATGAGACGACCTTGCTTCAAGATGTTCAAGATCTTGTCGATGCCTTCGCGTTCGATAAAGGGCTGCGCCGTGGAAATGAGAACTTACTTTCAGCCAATATTTCCTGTGTAGATGCAATACCAGATGCCTTTCAGCGTGAAACCCTGTTCCTCGAGCACCCCATCTTCAACACCTATCATTCTGAATCGGAAATGTTGAGATATATCCACAAGCTTCAGGAGAAGGACATCTCTTTGACAAATTCGATGATTCCACTGGGGTCCTGTACGATGAAGCTGAATGCAACTGCCGAGATGTTTCCAGTGACTTGGCCGGGGTTTGGACAACTTCACCCATTTGCGCCCATCGATCAGGCGCAAGGATATCAGTTGCTTTTTGCACAGCTCGAATCGTGGCTATCAGAAATCACCGGTTTCGCTGCGATTTCCTTGCAACCCAATGCCGGATCCCAAGGTGAGTACGCGGGTCTTTCGGTCATTCGTAAATTTCATCAGAGCCGGGGTGAATCCCATCGAAATATCTGTCTGATTCCGAAGTCTGCGCACGGTACGAACCCCGCTAGTGCAGTCATGGTGGGCATGAAGGTTGTGGTTGTTGATTGTGACGATTCGGGCAACATTGATTTGGCGGACTTGGATAAAAAAGTCCGTGTGCATAGCGCAGAGCTCGCGGCTATGATGATTACTTACCCATCGACACATGGTGTTTTTGAGGAAGAAATTCGCGAAATTTGTAGAACGGTGCATCAGCACGGTGGGCAGGTCTATATGGATGGCGCGAACATGAATGCGATGGTAGGCCTCTGTCGTCCCAGCGAGTTCGGTCCCGATGTCTGTCACTTGAATTTGCACAAAACGTTTTGTATCCCGCACGGCGGTGGTGGCCCAGGAATGGGTCCTATTGGTGTAGACGGTCACCTCGCACAATTCCTTCCAACGCACCCAATAGTGTCCGTCGGAGGTGCGGACGGCATCGGTGCAATTTCGGCTGCTCCGTGGGGTAGTCCGAGTATTCTACCCATTTCGTGGAGTTATATCGCGATGATGGGTTCAGCCGGATTGAAACGTGCAAGCCAAATTGCAATCTTGAATGGCAACTATATCGCTAAGGTCCTAGAGCCACATTATCCAGTGCTCTACAAAGGGAAGCATGCTTTGGTCGCGCATGAATGCATAATTGATTTTCGGGATTTCAAGAAGACGGCCGGTATTGGGGTTGTTGACATTGCGAAACGCTTGATGGACTATGGTTTCCATGCACCGACCGTATCGTGGCCAGTCTCTGAAACAATGATGATTGAACCCACCGAGAGCGAGTCGAAGGCCGAATTGGACCGGTTTTGCGAGGCACTCATTTCTATTCGTATGGAGATTTCTGATATCGAGAAGGGGATCGCGGATCGCATAGACAACGTGCTCAAGAATGCTCCTCATACCGCGGCAGCTGTGGTGCAATCCGACTGGGTTCACAGCTATACGCGGGAGAAAGCTGCTTTTCCTGCACCTTGGACTCGTGATCGGAAGTATTGGCCGCCGGTGGGCCGCATTGATGAAGTTCTTGGCGATCGAAATCTGGCCTGCGTTTGTCCTCCGGTGGAGTCATATGGAATGGAAACCGACTGATAAATGATTGAATGCTCGTAGTTTACTTAATGGGTTGATCTAATGAAAGCAATTATCATAGGTGCCGGAGAGGTCGGATTTCACACCGCCCGCACCCTGACTGCGGAAAAGGACAACGACGTTGTTCTGATTGACCAGTCTTCGGTGGTCTGTCGACGTGCGCAAGAACAATTGGACCTACTCGCTCTGCACGGATCAGGAGCGTCTCCAACTCTATTGAAGCGCGCAGGAATTGAAGATGCTGATTTGCTCATTGCAGTCACCAATAGCGATGAAGTTAACATACTTGCGTGTGTGATTGCATCTCGATGTGGTGTTGCGACGAAGGTCGCGCGTGTTTCTTCTCCCGATTACTTTGAGAGTGAGTATAGTCTTACGCCAACAGATCTTCAGATTGACTTACTTGTGAATCCTGAGAGACTCTGTGCACAGGAATTTTATCACCTCTTGAACACACCGGAAGCCCGAGAAATCGTGGAATTTGAAGATGGCAAAGTGAGATTAGTCGCCTTTAGGGTAAGATCGCCAAGCCCGTTTCAAGGTAAGCAGCTCAGCCGTTTGGGGGATGAGGGGTTGGTCTCTGATCTGCGTTTCACTGGCATTAAACGCAAAGATGGTTCAACTGTCGTTCCCAAAGGTGGTGATAGCATTTTCGAAGGGGACGAAGTGTTTGCAATTGGCAGTCATGACGCCATTTCAAAGCTGTTGGAGTTGTCAGGTGTCTCGTTGAGTGAGAAACTCACTCGCGTGATTATTGCGGGGGCTGGGCGTATCGGTATATATCTTGCGCAGGCACTTGAGCAGGACGGTACGAGTGTCAAACTCATTGAGGCGAATCGAGAGCAGGCGGAAATGGCATCGAAGGTTTTGAAGCGCTCGACTATTCTTCATGGCGACTATCTACAACCGGGATTTTTGGAGCAGGCGGGCGTTGATGGCGTCGATGGTTTCGTGTCGGTTACCGGTAATGATGAAAATGATGTAATGGCTTGTGTGACTGCTAAACAGAATGGCGCGGTCCGCGTTCTTGCCCTGGTTCAACAGCCCCGATATCTGCCCATCCTTGCAGCTATTCCAACGCTTGACACAGCGGTGAGTCGGCATCTAACGGCGGTTGGCAGTATCCTACGTCTAGTCCGTCGCGGACACATTGTTTCCGTAGCATCCTTGCGCGAAATTGATGCAGAGGTGATTGAGTTGGTTGCAGAATCCGATTCAGGAATCGTCCGGAAAGATTTAGTTTCGCTCGGCAAAAAATTCCCTGATGATGCCTTGATTGGTGCGATTGTGCGGCGCGACCAGGTGCTTGTACCGACAGGGGATAGTGTTATTCAAGTGGGCGATCGAATCATCGTTTTCAGCATGCCCCACGCGATTCCCAGCGTAGAAAACCTCTTTGTAACGACATAACACGTGCTAATGCGGCTAAAATTCATTACGCTCTGTTGCTTGATATGAGGGGACGAAAGCCGTTAATCAACCTCCTGCAGATCTGCGCTTTAGCGCCTTTCAACCCAGTCCACGTCTTATGACTCCCGACAGGAGGGCTCAGTAGTTTGGCCCGTTCATGTCGAATTCTTTTTCCTATAGTTGACCTTGAATGCAAGACTAGTTTTTTACACAGTTGGAAATCTTCTCATATGCTTGGCAGGGGCAATGCTCATTCCGCTTGTTCTGGCCGTGTATTATGAAGCCACCGCTGGGGATGAAGATTTTGGCGCGTTTGCTTGTGCTTTTACCATCACCCTGGTTGTAGGAGTAGTTCTGCGTCTGACGGCTAAAACTAAGCAGGGCCTTGGCAATAAGGAGGGAGCGGCCATTGTTGCGCTTAGTTGGACAGCTTGCGCCCTTTTTGGATCGCTTCCTTACCTTTTTCTGGGTGTTTTTGGGGAACCAGATAGAAATCTCTTATCTGAGTTTGCGTTCTGTTACTTTGAATCTATGTCTGGGTTTAGCACGACGGGCGCGACTGTGCTTCGCCAAATTGAACCACTTCCTCATGCGATGCTCTTTTGGCGGAGTCTTACGCATTGGCTCGGCGGTATGGGAATTGTTGTTCTCGCCGTTGCGATTCTTCCGATGTTAGGTGTTGGTGGGATGCAGCTATTTCGTGCAGAGGTTCCCGGTCCCCAGACAGAACGTTTGACGCCGCGTATTGCACAAACGGCAAAGGTGCTGTGGGGGGTTTACCTCCTTATTTCGATCGTCGAGGCACTTCTTTTGTGGATTGGTGGCATGACGCTCTTCGATGCATTGTGCCATACTTTTGGTACGATGGCAACGGGCGGGTTTTCCACCAAAAATCTGGGTATTGGGCACTATGATAGTGTCTACTTCGATGTGGTGATTACAATCTTTATGTTTCTTGCTGGAACAAACTTCGCACTACATTACCAGGCTTTGCGTGGCAATGTTAAAGGGTATCTTCGAGACAGCGAATTTCGATTTTATGGCTTTATTTTTATTTTGTGCACGGGATTGATTGTTTGGGATACAATGTACACCAAAGTCGATGATGTAGCCGTCTACGACTCCTTTGGAAGCTCGCTTCGTTACGCGTCATTCCAAGTTGGTGCAATGGTTACAACAACAGGCTATGGAACTTTTGATTTTGAACAGTGGCCGGCGCTTTCACAGTTTGTCCTCTTACTTCTGATGCTTTTCGGTGGGTGTGCTGGGTCAACCGGTGGTGGGTTGAAACAGATGCGATTCCTTCTCTTGATTAAGCAAGGATACGTGGAGATTAAACGGTTTATCCTCCCTCATGCGGTGCTTCCCCTAAAGGTTGGTGATACAGTTGTCTCACAAGAAGTGATGACAAATATTCTCAGTTTTTTCTTCCTATTTATTGGTATAATGGCGATTGTAACTTGTGCGATGGCCGCGCTGGGATTGGATTTGATTAGTGCGGCCGCATCAACGGTTGCAACGATGGCGAATATCGGTCCCGGGCTCGGAACTGTAGGTCCGACGGACAATTATGCACATATTCCCACCGTTGGAAAATTCATCCTAAGCTTTTGTATGCTGCTTGGACGTCTTGAGCTTTACACGGTGCTCGTCTTGTTTTCGCCAGAGTTGTGGAAAAAGTGAAGCCGAGTTCATCAGTTTGAAACTACAGAAAAATAGATGCGGATAAACGAACTTCGTCGTGAATACATTTCCGAAGGTCTGAGTGAAAAAAATCTAGACGTCAGCCCGTTTAAGCAGTTTGAGAAGTGGTTGCAACAGGCTGTGGACGCCAAAACTGATTTGCCCGACGCAATGACGTTAGCAACAGCGACCGAAGATGGTCTGCCGTCAGCGCGGATAGTCTTGCTCAGAGATTTTGATGACCAGGGCTTCGTTTTTTATACTGATTATACGAGTCAAAAAGGGAAGGAGTTGTTTGAAAATCCGCGGGCGGCGTTAGTTTTTTACTGGCGTGAATTTGATCGACAGGTCCGCATCTCAGGTCATGTGAGGGTGATTTCTCGCAAAGAATCTAGGAGCTACTTTCGAACTCGTCCCGTTGCAAGTCGCGTGGCTTCTCTTGCGTCCAAGCAGGATGAAGTTCTCCCGAGCCGAGAAATTCTAGAGGACAGGTTCCACCAGTTGATGAAGGTCTATCATGGGAAGGAGATTCCCCTCCCGACTTATTGGGGAGGTTTTCGTCTATCCCCCGATTGGATTGAATTCTGGCAAGGACGCCCGAATCGTCTCCATGACCGACTTCGTTATACACGTCAGCTTGATGGGGATTGGCGAGTCGAAAGACTGTCGCCCTGATTTTTCACGGGCGCACGTAATTGTGAAAACATACTTTTCTTGTAATCGAATGTAGATGGGCGCGATTTTAATCATAAAAAGCTTGACATGATTTGTGAAATATGAGACAATACGTGTGCCTTCATGATACGTCGTTTGTTATGAGGTGGGCGGTGACATTCCCAGTTGTTTTTGGCTTCGATATGTGAGTTGTCTCACAAGCATATTTGAACACTTTTCCTATCTTGATCCGAACGCATCAGGCGACATACACGCATGTTGATTGACTACCTTCCTATATTGCTGTTGCTTGTTTTTGCCATTGGTTTTGCGGCTGTAAATCTTGCGCTTACTCACCTCCTTGGACCAAAGAAACCAACCCGGTCGAAACTCTCGGTTTACGAATCTGGTGTTGAGCCCGTCGGAAATGCGCGTCAGCGTTTTACAATTAGGTTTGATCTCATTGCGATGCTCTTCATCATCTTCGATATTGAGGTCGTGTTTCTGTATCCGTGGGCGATGGTCTTTAAGCGATTCTCGGAGAATAGCGGATATTTTATTTTGATTGAGATGTTGGTTTTCATTGGCATGCTCTTTTTGGGTTATATTTACGCTTGGAAGAAGGGTGGATTGACATGGGATTAGAAGGTAGTTCTGGCGATAACATCATCACGACCACTGTGAACAAGGTCGTTAACTGGGGCAGGCGAAATTCGTTGTGGCCAATGCCCTTTGGAACGGCATGCTGTGCGATTGAGATGATGGCGACGTTGGCATCGAAGTATGACTTATCGCGGTTTGGTGCGGAAGCGATTCGCTTTTCGCCGCGCCAGTCGGATCTCTTAATTGTATCTGGACGAATTTCTCTAAAAATGATGCCGGTTCTGAAAAAAATCTACGATCAGATGCCAGACCCGAAATGGGTGATCTCCATGGGCGCGTGCGCATCGTGTGGGGGCGTCTTTGACACCTACACTTTAATCCAAGGTGTAGATCAGTTTCTTCCGGTTGATCTGTATGTGCCAGGGTGTCCGCCTCGACCTGAGGATTTGATTGACGCTGTAATGCAGATTCAGCGTCAGATTGATGGTGGCGAGTTGCCCAAAGGGGATGTCGTCGTTGGAAGTGTTACTGCGACGGTAGGATAAATTGTCATGAGCGAAAAAGAGATAAAACAGACAGAAAAAGATTCATTTCCGGTCGTTTTTCGGAGGATTCGAGACGAATTTCAAGAAGCGATTCTCGATTTCTCGGACGAGATGGGCGAGTTGACAGTCACTGTGCAAAAAGGTACGGCTTATGAACTGTTGGAGTTTTTGAAAACCGAAACGGACTTCTCCTACGATTTTCTCGTTGACGTTACAGCGGTGGATTATTCATTGATGGAAGATGTTCTAATGAAGCATGATTATGCGCGATTCATGGTAGTTTACCATCTTTATTCGTACAAAACTGGAGATCGTGTGCGGGTGAAGACTCCGGTTTCTGAAAAAGAACTTTCCGTTTGCTCAGTAACATCACTATGGAAAAGCGCAGGATGGCTTGAATGCGAAGTCTATGACATGTTTGGTATTATATTTGAGAACCATCCAAATCTTCGTCGCATCTTGATGCCGGACGATTTTGAGGGGCATCCACTCTGCAAAGATTATCCGTTGCGCGGTCGTGGTGAGCGGGAAACCTTCGATTTTGAGCGGCAGAATGCGTAAGATGTGGCGACAGAGAACTAAGATTGGATAGGGGAGGAGCACCAAAGATGCAGTCGCACAAGCAGCGGATTACTGGCGAAAGGATGCTGTTAAATTTCGGGCCGCAGCATCCAGCAACACACGGTACGCTCCGGCTCGTTCTAGAGCTTGACGGCGAAACAGTTGTCAAAGCGACACCTCATCTAGGTTATCTCCACACGGGTTTTGAAAAGCTCGGTGAGCATTTGGACTACAACCAGTATATCGTTGTGACGGATCGAATGAATTATCTCTCGCCGTTGTCCAACAACTTCGGCTACGTTCTTGCTGTTGAGAAGCTACTCGGGCTCGAAGTGCCCGAGCGTGGGAAATACGTCCGCGTTCTTATGGCAGAGCTTTCTCGCTTGGCCGATCACCTAATCTGGTTAGGCATGGGCGCCCTGGATCTCGGCGCATTTACGGCGTTTCTGTATGGTTTCCGAGAACGCGAAAAACTGTATAGCATCTTCGAGAGAGCAACTGGTGCTCGTTTGACGACAAGCTATACTCGTGTCGGTGGCGTTTTAAGAGATTTGTATGATGGTTTTGAAGAGGAGGTAAAAGCTTTTCTCTCAGAGTTCCCCACAGCATTAAAGGAAGTTCATACGTTGCTCACGCGCAATCGCATCTGGATGGATCGTACGAAGGAAGTCGGAGTTGTCTCAGGGGAGGACGCAATCAGCTTCGGTCTGACGGGACCTTGCCTACGGGCCTCAGGTGTTGAGCACGACTTGCGAAAATCTGAACCGTACTCCTGCTATGAAGATTTTGATTTTGATGTTCCTGTTGGGATGAATGGTGATGTCTACGACCGTTATCTTGTTCGTATGGAGGAAATGGTTCAGAGCGCTGATATTGTTCGACAAGCCCTCGATAGACTACCCGATGGTCCCGTGAATGTTCCAGACAATAAGATTATCCTTCCCAAGAAAGAAGATGCGTACGGGCATATTGAAGGACTAATTCATCATTTCAAGATTATAATGGATGGGCATGGAGTTCAACCTCCTCGCGGTGAGATTTATTCCGCAACAGAATCGCCGAATGGCGAGCTAGGATTCTACATCGTTAGTGATGGCAGCGGAACCGCGTATCGAATTCGCATTCGTCCACCTAGTCTACTGCAATTTCAGGTTGTGCCTCACATGATTGAGGGTGGCATGGTGTCAGATATTGTGGCTGTATTGGGAAGTTTGAATATCATTGCTGGAGAGTTGGATCGATAATCGATGCGGAGTGATTCGTAGATGGCAGACGAACTGGTTCAATTGAAAACACCATTTAGGTTTTCGGATAAGAACGGGCAGAAAGTCGGTGAGTTAATCCAGCGGTATCCGGTTAAGGAGGCTGCCATGCTTCCTACCCTCCACTTGGCTCAGAAGCAGGAGGGCTATATCACGCCTGCGGTTATGGAACATGTCGCGGAGCTTTTGGAAGTATCTGTGATGAAGGTCAAAGATGTGGTGACTTTTTATCCGATGTTCTTTGAAGAGCCTGTTGGTAAATATGTTGTCCGTGTCTGCCATACTTTGCCTTGTGCTCTGCGCGGTTGTAAATCAGTTCTGGATCGTGTCAAGGAAAAATTCGGTGTGGACGTTGCTTCTGAGACTGATCTGGCAAAAGGGACAACAGATGATGGTAGATTCACCGTTATGAAAGTGGAGTGCTTGGCGTCTTGCGACGTGGCGCCCGTGATGATGGTCAATGATGACTTGCACAAAAACCTAACACCAGAGAAAGTCGATGAAGTTTTGGACGGCTTAGAGTAAGATGGTAGATGTCTCATGATTGAAGAAAGACGAATTCTCTACGAACACCTAGATGTTCCGGACATACATACCCTCGGTGTCTTTCGCAAGTATGATGGCTATAAGCGATTTGAAAAAGCTATCAAGGAGAACGAGCCGGCAGAAGTGGGAGAACTAGTCATGAATTCTGGACTGAAAGGACGAGGTGGTGCAGGATTTTCGACTGGCCTTAAGTGGAGTTTCGTGCCCCGGGATATTGAGCCACGTTATCTTTGTTGCAATGCTGACGAAAGCGAGCCTGGTACCTTCAGTAACCGGTACGTTCTCGAAAGGAATCCGCATCTACTCATCGAGGGTATCCTGATCTGTTGCTATGCGATGGAAATTCATACGACTTATATCTATATTCGCGGTGAATTCACGTTGGGCAAGGAGATGTTGGATCAAGCCATTGAGGAGGCCTATCATCATGGGTATCTAGGTGAAGATATTCTCGGCACCGGTTTTGATCTGGATGTCTATTCCCATCCAGGAGCAGGGGCATATATCTGTGGGGAAGAAACGGGACTAATAGAATCGCTCGAAGGAAAACGGGGACAACCTCGTAACAAGCCGCCGTTTCCGGCGGTGTCAGGCGTTTTTAACAAACCCACTGTTGTGCAAAACGTAGAGACATTATGTAACTTGCCTTTCATTGTTGACAAGGGAATCGAATGGTATACTAGCATCGGTCCCACTTACGGTGACACGCGGTTCGACCCGCCCAAGGCAGATCCTAACACGGGTACGAAGCTCTATTGTATCAGTGGGGATGTGAGCGCACCGGGAGTATATGAGCTAGATCTGGGCTTGACATGCGAAGAATTGATTGAAGTTGCGGGTGGTGTCAAAGGCGAGTGTGCGAAGGCAGTGATTCCCGGTGGAAGTTCAGCACCAATTCTGACACACTATGAATTAGACACACGTTTGGACTTTACCTCACTCACGTTAGCAAAGTCGATGCTTGGTTCTGGCGGTATTATTGTGATGAACGAAACGCGCAATATTGTCGATTGCCTTCTGAACATCATGAGGTTCTACGCTCATGAATCGTGCGGCCAATGTACACCGTGCCGCTGGGGAACTCCCTGGGTTCGTGACATTGTCCAGCGAATTGCAGATGGTGAAGGCCGACAAACAACGGTTTCCCGACCGAAATTTGGTGTTTTAGAGAATGGTAGATGGGGTGATACCGGTGAGTTGGAAGAGATTTATGAAGATCTCGATTTGTTGGAAAATGTGGCTAACAATATTGCAAATGTGGATACAATGACATGGAATACGATTTGTGTTTTTGGGATTGCCGTCTCATGGCCTGCAGTGAGCTATTTACGTAAATTTCGTCCCGAGTTTGAAGCCTGCATTCGTGAGGGTAAACAAGTAACCCTCCCTGTTGACGAGGCGACAGTGCCTCCTGAAGAGAACTATGCCTTCCAACAGCGCATAATCCCTAAGGAATTGCAGGTTGATTAAGAATAGGTTGGAAAGAATCGAGGAAAGCATGGCATTAATTAAATTGAACGATCTTGAGGTTGAAGTTCCAGATGGAATCAATGTGGTGGAAGCGGCACGGATGCATGGCATCGAGGTCCCTCATTATTGCTATCATCCAGGTTTGAGCCGTCCCGCGAACTGTCGCATGTGCCTTGTCGAACCTCATGTATTCTTCCCGCCTACCGGTGAAATCGTTCCGGATCGTCAGCTCGCAACAGGTTGCACGGCAGTTATCAAATCTTCCCCGCCGGATCGAAAGCTGGATGGGAAGTATGACTATATCGTGGAGACTGAATCTCCGCGTGTAAAAAAGGCGCGTGAGGATATTCTGGAATTTCTCCTTGTCCATCATCCGCTCGATTGTCCAGTCTGTGATCAGGCCGGGGAGTGCGATCTCCAGGATTTCACTTACAAACACGGGCATGACAAGAGTAGGTATGTTGAAGTTAAGAATGTTCCACCTAAGAAAGACCTGGGCCCTGATGTTCTACTCTATTCGACTCGTTGTATCGTTTGCACGCGCTGTGTCCGTTTCTGTGACGAAGTTTCAGGCACTGGAGAGCTCGGTTTAATCCAGCGTGGATCGCAGGATGAGATTGATATTCCACGCTCCCATGATGGGGTGCCGATGCAATTGCTCGATAACAAGATGGCTGGCAACGTCGTTGATATTTGTCCTGTTGGCGCATTGGTTAGTAAAGATTTTCTTTTCAAATCTCGGCCCTGGTTCATGAAGAAGATAAACAGCGTTTGCCCGGGTTGTAGTGTTGGGTGCAACATTACAGTTGAATTCAAAGAGGATGGGGTTTATCGTCTGAAACCTCGATTTCATCCTGATATTAACCAGCATTGGATGTGCGATGATGGTCGTCTGGGCTACCACTATGTTAACAGCGACGATCGGCTTCAGATTCCAATGAAGCGAGTGGGTGACAGTTTTGTTGGGATTTCATGGAAGGACGCGCTCCAGCTTGTGGTTGGCAAGCTGGAGGCAGCAGAGGCAGCATCCACGGTTGTTGTTGGCTCCGCCCAAAGCACCAATGAGGAAAATTACCTACTTGGCAAATTGGCACGCGACGTGCTCAAAACTGACCGACTTGGTCTCTTTGGGCAGAAAGTTGGCGAAGGACAGAAATTTCCCCAATTTACCATCGAGGCTGACAAGAATCCCAACACGCGTGGCGCACGAGACATGCTGGGCGCTTGTGGGAGGAACGGCACGGTCTTTGAGGGTGCTAAACTCTGGGAGAGCTTGGGTGATGCGCAGGCGGTTTATCTGGTTAATGGTGCTCCTAAGCGGCCTCTGGATGAAACGGAGAAATGTGCTCTAGAAAGAGTTGAGTTCTTGGTTGTTCAAGATATTTTCCTCTCGGATGTGGCACGACTTGCGGATGTCGTTTTACCAAGTGCAACCTTTACGGAGAGTGATGGCACTTTTACTAACTCGAATGGTTGGGTGCAACGGATTCGCAAAGCGGTGGATCCGCCCGGTGAGTCCCGCATCGGGTGGGAGATTACTCAACAGGTGGCCAGGCGATTGGATGAGGACATCGACTATCACTTTGCGGGAGAAATCGCAGCGGAAATTGCTGAGAATGTGGACGGCTACCAAGAAGCGACGCACCAAATCATTGGGGATGGTGGGGTAAAGATTGATAGCGAAGATAGTTAACCGAATTCACGATAATAGATGCGTTTTTGCACCGCCAAGTCGAACGCAAGGAGTAAGAGTTTGCCAGTTAACGTTTTAATCATTAGTTCGCTAGTTAAGATTCTTGTCGTTGTTCATGGGTTGTTGATTGGTGTGATGGCGATGATTCTGGCGGAACGAAAAGTCAGCGGTTGGATTCAAGACCGCCACGGGCCAAATCGGGTTGGACCGTGGGGCATCTTGCAACCTATTGCTGATGGCATTAAGTTCCTGTTGAAGGAGGATTTGATTCCGGATCATGTTGATAAGCCGATTTACGTTCTTGCCCCGGCGATGCTTCTTGTACCCGCCCTCATAATTTGTGCTGTCGTTCCTTTTGGAAGTGCGATTACAATTGCAGGCCATGAAATTCCTCTTCAAATTGCTGATGTGGATATTGGAATTCTCTATATTTTAGCGATTACGTCATTGGGCGTCTACGGTGTTGTACTTGGCGCATGGGCCTCAAACAACAAATACTCTCTACTAGGCGGTCTACGATCGTCGGCGCAGATGATTAGTTATGAACTAACGCTGGGCCTTGCTATCATTGGAATCTTGATGTTGGCGGGCTCGCTCAGCCTCCGAGACATTTCCATCGCACAGGGACCTTATCCCTGGAACTGGAATTTTCTGATTCACTTCCCTGCTTTTCTTGCCTTTACTACTGCTGCATTTGCGGAAACCAATCGCTTGCCTTTTGATCTCGCTGAAGCTGAACAGGAGCTTGTCGCTGGCTACCATACCGAGTACAGTAGCATGAAGTTTGCCATGTACTTTATGGCAGAATATATGAATATGATTGTCGGTTCAGCCGTTGCCGTGACACTCTTTCTTGGGGGTTGGCATTTCTTCGGTTTGGAAAATGTCGGAGGTCCTTTTTTTAGTGGCCTAATCTCAATGGGGATCTTCTTTGTAAAGACATCTTTGTTCCTTTTTGTTTTTATCTGGGTTCGATGGACTCTGCCTAGATTTCGGTATGACCAATTGATGAATCTGGGCTGGAAGTTTTTGTTGCCGGTCACCCTCACGTCAATCGTCGTCACGGCAACGGTTTGGATTGGGACACAGTCAAAATTTTTGGTAGGCGCGTGCAACCTTGTGGCGGCATTCGTTGTCGTCGCGATCGTGGCGAGCTTGCTTGTAATGCGTCGGCAACCGGACCCTGTTGATCGCTAGAATTACAGATTTATGAGAGGTTCGTCGCTTGAAGGGACGTGGCCTACTGTCTGTTAGCATGGTACGATATTGGGAGTAAGATGAACGCTGAACCAATTCTGTTTGTCATTTTCGGAGTGCTTTCCGTTGTTGGTGCGTGCGCTGTAATCACTTTTAAGAATCCTGTTTATAGTGCGATTGCCCTGATTGGTACTTTCTTTTCTCAAGCAGGGCTATTTGTTGTACTCGGTGCCTACTTTGTTGCAGTAGTGCAAGTCATTGTTTACGCGGGTGCTGTTATGGTTCTGTTCTTGTTTGTTATCATGTTGCTCAACTTGGGTACGATACGAACTGCCCGTTCCGCGGCTGGAATAGGAAGAGGTGTGGCTATAGTCCTAGGCGTCGTCCTTGCTCTGGAGGGAATCTACATTGCGGTGAATGTGACGAGAGATACGACTGTCGCGCGTGTTAAACAGGAAAGAACTGCTGGGGCGGCAAGCATCACCGGCGAACAACTAAAAAAGATAAGCCAAATGGAAGTGGACTACCAGCTTAGTGATGTTGAGATTAACACTAATTATGTTCCGAAGGTTTCGAACGAAGCTGAGAAGGTAGAAAATCTTACTGCAACACAAGCTCAACGGCTAATTGAAAAGCTTCAGCAGGAGATGGGAAAAACGGAGCGGATTGGCTCCGTTTTGTTTAGTAAGTTCCTATTGCCTTTTGAAGTGACGTCTTTGATTTTGCTTTCTGCTCTTATTGGGGTTATTGTTCTTGTCAAGCGTGACCAACCCAAGGCCATTTCCTAAATATTTTGTTTCTCAGTTGAGGATTGAGATATGAGCTTGGAATATTATCTCATTTTGAGCGCACTGCTGTTCACGGTCGGTGTGGTTGGTGTGCTTATTAGAAAGAATGCAATTATCATCTTCATGTGCATTGAACTCATGCTTAACGCAGCGAACCTGGCGTTTGTTGCCATTTCTCGCGAATTAGGCGAGCCATCTGGACAAATCTTCGTTTTCTTCGTCATGACCGTCGCGGCTGCCGAAGTCGCCATTGGTCTCGCAATCATTGTAAGCGTTTTTAAGCATCGCGAAACGGTCAATGTTGATGAGGTTGACTCTCTCAAAGGATGAAATGCGTCACTAATTGACATGTCTGTAAACCTAATTATTTTACTTCTAATTTCGCCGCTGATTGGATTTCTGGTCAACGGTTTATTTGGTAGATGGTTGAAACGTGTTGAGAGGGTGAGTGGGTACATTGCTTGCTTGACTGTTTTAATATCGTTCATTTGCTCAATTGTTGTGTTTTTCAGTATTAAAGGAGGCGCAGTATTCGACCAATCGCTCTACGAATGGATCGCCGGTGAATCCTTCGCTTTCAATATCGGATTCCGTGTTGACTCGCTCACCACTGTGATGCTATTGGTCATAACAGGAATTGGTTTTCTTATCCACGTGTACTCGATTGGCTACATGCACGAAGACGTTGGATATACGCGATATTTCGCCTATCTTAATCTTTTTGTGTTTGCCATGCTGCTTCTCGTTTTGGCAAACAATTATCTTATGATGTTCGTGGGTTGGGAGGGCGTTGGGCTCTGTTCTTATCTACTCATTGGATTCTGGTATGAGAAAAGGTCGGCGACTGACGCTGGTAAGAAAGCATTCATCGTCAATCGGATTGGTGACTTCGGATTTCTGCTCGGAATCTTCACCCTATTCGCTGCCTTTGGAACGTTAGATTTCCATCCAATCTTTGAAGCGGCAAATGAAAGCCATAAGGCGATGCTCCAATGGGCAACATTGCTTCTCTTTGTGGGCGCAGTTGGGAAATCGGCGCAGATTCCACTCTATGTTTGGCTTCCTGATGCGATGGAAGGTCCTACGCCTGTTAGTGCTCTAATCCATGCGGCAACGATGGTCACAGCGGGCGTTTATATGGTGGCGCGCTCATCGGTGATATTTGACCTTGCAGGTACAGGTTCGATTGTTGCTTGGATTGGTGTTCTTACGGCTCTTCTTGCAGCAACCATGGCATTGGCGGCAAATGACATCAAGCGTGTGTTGGCATATTCGACGGTGAGCCAACTTGGCTATATGTTCGTAGGCGTAGGCGTAGGCGCATACGCGTCTGGAATTTTTCACTTAGTGACACATGCTTTCTTCAAAGGCTTGATGTTCCTTGCTGCTGGTAGTGTTATGCACGCAATGTCAAATGAACTTGATATGCGGAGAATGGGTGGTTTGAAATCGAAACTTCCAATTACCCACGCGACATTCCTTCTGGGGGCATTAGCAATTTCCGGGTTTCCATTTCTAAGTGGTTTCTGGAGTAAAGATGAAATTTTGCATAGCGCCTGGGAGCGCGGTTATCCACTAATCTATGCGATGGGTCTAGTTACTGCTTTCCTCACAGCGCTCTACATGTTTCGTTTGATTTTTGGCACATTTTACGGCCGACCTCGAGTTGACTTACATTCTGATTCACATTTGCACGAGTCCCCTCCCGTGATGTGGGTTCCGCTAGTTATCCTTGCGATTCCATCCGTCCTAGGTGGGCTTGTTCTCTTGAGTTGGAAAGGGCACAGCAGCTTATTTCATCATTTCGTTGAAGCAGTCTTTGTTGGTCACGGGGCGGAAACAGCACATGGTGCTGGTGGTAATGCCATGCTGTTTATGGTAATCTCATCAATTGTCGGTATCGCTGGCATTGTATTGGCGTGGTTTAAATACCGAAATTGGACGCCAGTAGCGAGGCCGAAGGGAGTTTTGCATAAGTTTGCTGCCGACAAGTTTTATCTTGATGAAATCTATAATGTCATCATTGTCCGGCCTGTGAAGAACATTTCTCAATACCTGTTGTGGAGATTTTTAGATTCTTCAGTGATAGACGGAATTGTAAACGGAATGGCTTTTATCGTTCGTGCAATCGCTGGTTCTCTGAGGCGTCTTCAGACGGGAATCGTTCAGTCATATATTCTGTCGATGGTCGTGGGAATAGTCATTTTCCTAGCGTATTACCTTTTTATTCGATAGACCGAGTGAATAGTTAATTGGAGGTTGTACTTGCTTCTTTCAGCAGTTATTTTTTTGCCCTTAGTCGGTGCAGTCATTATCGCATTCTTCAGAAACCTTGATGCCTTCATCGTTAAGGCGATTGCGCTTGTCGTTGCTCTCTTAACGTTTGTTATCTCGTTATATCTTTATACGGGATTTGACGCAAGCACCTACGAGATGCAATTTAAGGAGCAGCGAACCTGGATTGAAGGACTAGGTATAAGCTATAAACTGGGCATTGACGGTATCTCGCTGTGGCTGGTTTTGTTGACAACCTTCCTAATGCCGATTTGTGTTTTAGCGGCGTGGAGGTCAATTGAGAAGGGCGTGAGCGGTTTTCTAATCTCCGTGTTAGTATTAGAAACAGCGATGTTAGGTGTTTTCTGTGCCCTGGACCTCTTTCTGTTTTTCGTGTTCTGGGAGTCAATGCTGATTCCGATGTATTTGTTAATTGGTGTCTGGGGTGGGCAGCGCCGTGTATACGCGACCGTCAAGTTTGTCTTGTACACGATGGGTGGAAGTGCGTTGATGCTCGTTGGAATCTTGTACCTCTACTTTCAGAACGGTAACAGTTTTGACCTTTTAACCTTGTATGAGCGGGCGGGGACTTTACCGCATCAACGTCTGCTGTTTCTCGCGTTCTTTCTTGCTTTTGCAATCAAGGTTCCGCTTTTCCCATTTCATACGTGGCTTCCTGATGCACATGTTGAGGCTCCGACTGTCGGCAGTGTTATCCTTGCAGGAGTCTTGCTCAAGATGGGAACGTATGGCATATTGCGCTTCTGCATTCCACTTTTTCCCGAAGGAACTGTGGCCTTCACCCCGCTAGTCTCTACGCTCGCCGTTATCGGAATCATCTATGGTGCATTGGTTGCGATGGTGCAACCCGACCTCAAGAAGTTGGTGGCGTATTCGAGCGTGAGCCACCTGGGATTCATTGTGCTGGGGATTTTCGCGCTGAACAGTCAAGGGTTGCAGGGCGGGCTTTTACAGATGGTAAATCACGGACTGAGCACTAGCGCACTTTTCCTCCTCGTTGGGATGATTTATGATCGAAGGCATACTCGTATGATTTCCGATTTTGGCGGCTTGGCAAAGTGCATGCCACTCTTTGCCACGATATTTTTGGTCGTTACACTTTCATCAATCGGATTACCCGGACTAAATGGTTTCGTCGGCGAATTTATGATTTTACTCGGAAGCTTTGTTTCCGGAGCTTTTTCGAAAGTGTATGCAATCCTTGCCACGACTGGAGTCATCCTTTCCGCTGTCTATATGCTCTGGATGTTTCAGAGGGTTATGTTTGGCGAACTTAATAACCCGGAAAATAAAGCGTTAAATGATTTGGATATTCGCGAAGTTGTTGTACTTCTTCCGATTCTCTTATTTATAGTTTGGCTTGGTGTATATCCGAAGCCATTTTTAAATCGAATGGAAAAATCCGTTCAACACTTACTGACACAACATAAGAAAGACATAGCCGCTATTAAGAAGAATGCTGTTGTCTTGGATGATAGGTCCAACAGGAATCGTGAATAGGGGAGAAAAATGATTAGGAATGGCCTTTTTTTTGTTATTGTAACCAGTATCTTCCTGTTGCCGTTGGCTGCGCTTTCGATAGAAGAACAGCACGAAACGACGCATGAAGACAGGGTATACGATGCGACTGCGAAACATCATGGAGTTCATGGGGCGAAGTTGCCGCTGTGGAGTATGATTCCATTTGCCGGAATTCTGCTGTCGATTGCCATTTGGCAGCTTGTTGCGCCACGATTTTGGCATCACCATTATGGGAAGATCGCACTGGCATGGTCCTTAAGTTTTGCGATACCATACCTGGCGGTGTTTCATGGCTTAGCCCTTTATGACATCCTACATATTTACCTGATTGACTATATCCCGTTTATTATCCTACTATGGGGATTATTCACGGTCGCAGGTGGAATTGTGGTGCGTGGCACAATCCGCGGAAGGCCGATTGTTAATGTTACGTTGCTGCTGATTGGGACAGCCATAGCCTCGTGGGTTGGCACAACGGGAGCTTCGATGTTACTGATTCGCCCGATGATTCGTGCCAATGCCTACCGCAAGAACAAGACACATCTGATTGTCTTCTTTATATTCTTGGTCAGCAATATTGGAGGCTCTTTGACTCCATTGGGTGACCCACCCTTGTTCTTGGGTTTTCTGCATGGTGTGCCGTTTTTCTGGACAACAACAGCGATGTTGCCGCATATGTTGTTCATGAGTGCGCTCTTATTGGTTCTGTTTTTCATTCTGGACAGTATTTTGTTCATTCGTGAGGGTGGACAGGTGCCTGATGATGGCGAAAAAGAGCCGATTCGTGTTAAGGGACTTGTTAATCTAATCTTCCTTGCCGGCATTGTTGTCGCGGTGTTACTGAGTGGTAAGCTTGAACTGGGTTATATTGGTGTTCTCGGTGTTCATTTGGCGTGGCAAAACCTCCTCCGTGACTTGCTAATTGTCGTACTCGGCCTGCTTTCCTTGAAGTATACGCCAGTTGTGGGTAAACTTCGGCGCGAAAATCACTTTGAGTGGGAGCCTATTCGTGAAGTTGCCAAATTGTTCGCTGGAATTTTTATGACTATTATTCCGGCGCTCGCTATTCTAAAAGCGGGTGAACAAGGTGCGTTAAAAGGTCTGATTCAAGCAGTTAAGGATCCGTGGCACTATTTCTGGATAACAGGTACTTTATCTAGTTTTTTAGATAATGCTCCCACGTATCTAACTTTCTTTAATACGGCGCTCGGGCAGCTTCATCTGACTGAGGAGATGGCTCACTTGGTGCTAATTGGCGAGGCGGTGAAACCTGAATTTGTGAAGCTCCTAACTGCCATCTCTGTTGGCGCAGTCTTCATGGGTGCAAACACGTACATCGGAAATGCACCCAATTTTCTCGTAAGAGGAATTGCTGAATCAAGTGGAATTCGAATGCCAAGTTTCTTTGGATACATGCTCTGGTCAGTTGGCATCTTAATGCCGCTCTTCGTAGTTTTGACTTTTGTGTTTTTCCGTTAAGTCTGGAGGATTAATTTGTAATGACTCCTATCAACTGGCAGCTGTTAATGCCCGAACTAGTTGTTGTCTTGACTTTTGTAATCGTCATGGTATTCGACTTGTTCGAATCGATTCAGAAGTCAGTGCTGGCGTGGACAACGATTGCGGGAAGCGCCATTGCGTTGTGGTTGTCTGCACAGATGCTTGACGCGGCGACAGTTGGAATCCAGTTCAACGGAATGATGAGAATTGATCGATTTTCGCTGTTCTTCAACATTATTTTTCTTTTTTCCACGATCTTAGTGACGGCCATCTCAACGAGTTACTTAGGACGCGATGACAAACGACAGGGCGAATACTACCTGCTTGTTCTTCTGGCGACGTTGGGCATGATGTTAATGGCAGCTGCTAACGAGTTGATTGTTGTTTTTCTCGGTTTGGAGTTAATGTCATTATCTCTTTATGTCTTAGCAGGTTATTTTCGTGCTGTGCCATCGTCCAGCGAATCGGGCATGAAATATCTGCTGCTTGGTGCATTTGCGAGCGCTTTCTTCTTGTATGGCATTGCTTTGATTTATGGGGGAGCCGGCACAACTAGTATTCCGGGGATTGCTTCAGCATTGGTCACTGGAGCAAAGTCACCGCTGTTGCTCGCTGGCATGTTATTCCTTATCGTTGGATTGGGATTCAAAGTTGCACTTGTGCCGTTTCACCAATGGGCACCTGATGTTTATGATGGTGCTCCGACGACGATTGCTGCATTTATCTCAGCTGGGCCCAAAGCAGCGGGGTTCGCTGCCTTCCTACGCATCTTTACAGAGGCGTTCCAAAGTTTTCACTCCGATTGGATTGGTGTGGTTGTTTTCCTCTCTGTGTTGACAATGACGTTCGGCAATATGGTTGCGATTGCGCAGAGCAACATAAAACGGATGCTTGCATATTCGAGTGTCGCGCACGCGGGATACGTTCTGGTTGGCCTAGCCGCAGCAAATAAAGATGGAATCTCCGGTGCGATGTTTTATCTGCTCGTGTATTGTGTGATGAATATTGGTGCGTTCGGAGCAGTCATTCTTACGAGGACGGAAGACGGCGAGATTTTGCGAATCTCTGATTATGCTGGATTGGGATTTCGTAGACCACTGCTCGCATTTTTCATGACGATTATGCTTCTGGCTCTTGCTGGGTTTCCTCCTATGGCTGGTTTTGTCGGAAAATTCTACATTTTTCGGGCGGCTGTGGAATCGGGGCACATCTGGCTGGTCATAATCGCTGCCGTCAACACAGCAGTTGCGGCGTTTTACTATCTCCGTGTTGTGGTGACGATGTACATGAAGGAGCCTGAAGAAGAGCTCGACATTCGGTCATACCCGGGATTGGTTGTATTTGCATTGTTAATTGCTGCGATAAGTGTTATTCTTCTGGGGCTGTTGCCGTCTTATGTTCTAAATCCAGCTCAGATGAGTACACTCTTGTAGCAGTGACCCGCTGGTCGAGGTAAATCAGGAATGGGTAGGTTTGTGCGCAATGGTAATCAGTGGAATAGTCTTGATTTGGCCTCAATTGGCATGACGCTTGTGTTTGCAATTGGCATCGGATCTGGATTAGGTTGGTGGGTGGGTGGAAAATGGGGTAATCAATCCATCGGTTTAATTGTTGGTTTTGTGCTGGGAACCGCTTCGGGATTCATGGAGATGTTCCGTGCGGTTGCCCGGTGGAACCGGCGAGTAGAACGACACGAGCGGGCTAATCGAACCGATGGGGGGAATGTATAGATTGAGCTCTCGCTCTCCGTTTGAAGTTGACGGTCAATTTCTGACACACGTTTATCGGTTAACGACAGTTACGGGAGTGGTTGGTACTGCGATTTTGTTGGTGGTGTATGATTGGTCTTACGGTCTTAGTTTTTTCATTGGTGGTTTGTTCAGTCTGAGCGGGATTCTGTCATTAGAGTATGTGATTCGCCGGCTAGTCAAACCAAATGGTCCGCCGCGGGCTAAACGCTCGCTCGGATTCATCATATTGGGAAAATTCACCATCGTCTTCGTCGCATTTTATCTCCTTTTGAAAGCTGATTGGCTGAATGTCTATTCTCTTGCTGGTGGAATAGGGCTGGTACAGCTTGTGATAATTCTTAAGGCGTTGGCACTCGTGGCAGGAATATTCTTCAAAAATAGCACAACTAGGAATACCTAACACATCTATGATAAGAACGGTGCTCTATCCTTTATTGTTATTGTTACTAGTTCCTCTCTTAATGCCTTTTGATATGGGACATGCATTGGCAGAGGTTTATGATGGGGCTCCTGACAGTGGAGCTCAGGTGGATCATGGTGATGATGCCGGTCAGCACCCCCACTATTCTTGGCTGCATCCATTGTCCAGGATAATACCTGTTCCCACACCAACTCGATGGCAGCAACCCGATCTAGTTCTCAATGCTTACTTTGTTGTATTGGTCATCGTGTTGGTTTTTACCATTGTGACGCGGAAGCTTAACCGAATTCCTAATGGAAAAGGACAGACGTTTCTTGAGTTGTTCGTGGGCGGCCTAATCGACTTCTTTGGAGGGATATTGGGTGAGCATGGAAAGAAATATGTCCCATTTGTTGGGTCTTATTTTATCTTCATCCTATTTCTGAATTATCTTGGTCTGATACCCGGTTTTCAGGCGCCGACAGCGGATCTGAACACAACTCTCGCGCTCGGCATTACGGCGGTCATCGGCGTGCATGTCATTGCGATTAAGGAGAATGGGTTTGTCGGATACTTGAAACACTTCATCGGGGATCCCGTGTGGTTGGCCCCTCTCATGTTTCCACTCCATGTTGTTGGCGAATTGGCACGTGCGGGATCTCTGGCAATCCGACTTTTCGGCAACATTTTTGGCGAAGAATCGGTGATTATCAACTTAACCCTGTTAGGGCTTGCAATCCCAGCGATTGCGGGCAAAATTCCCTGGCTCCCAATCCAGGTTCCAATGATGTTTTTTGGATTATTTGGCGGTTTTCTGCAGGCGCTCGTCTTTTCAATTCTAACGTCGATTTATATTGTCACGTTTCTGGATCATGGAGAGGACGAACACGGTGTAGAAGCTCACCATTAATTAACAATCGACAATCGTTTAATCTTCAATTCTACAAGGAGGATCATTCATGATTTATCTTGCAGTTCTGGCGTTCGGGACAGCATTAGGTTTGCCAATTGCGGTTATTTTCGCATCAAAGGCGCAAGGAAAAGCTACCAGTACTGCGCTAGAAGGCATTGCACGACAGCCTGAGGCTGCTCCTAGTATTCAAACAGCGATGATTATCGGTCTAGCGCTTATTGAGTCGCTTGTAATCTATTCGCTGTTGATGTTTTTCCTGTTGATGGGGAAGCTCCCTACAGGAGAGTCGCTTCGAGCAATGATCGAAGCGGATGCCAAACAGACACAGTCCGGCCAACGCTAAGATGTCAAATCTGGGGCGTAAAGGGTTTATCTTTTACGCCCCAGATTGCGCTCTGAAACATCGTTTTCCATAGTCTAATTTAATAATAGGTTCATAATGAGAACATTAAACCAAATTTTCTTTTTCAGTGTCAGTGTATTTTTTGTTCCGGTGGTTAGTTTCGCCGCGGCTGGCGCCGCTGGGGATGGCGGTTTACTAGAGGCCATTGGAATTGATCCGAAGACGATTATCCTACAGGCTCTAGGTTTCCTAATTGTCCTCCTGGTGCTATGGAAGTTTGTTTTTGGTCGTGTGGGTGGCCTTTTAGAAGAACGGCAGAACGAAATAACAGAACGGATGCATAAGTTGGAGATGGATCAGGCTGAACTCGATCGTTTGAACAGTGAAACCCGTCAACGACTAAGCGAGATTGAAGCGGAAGGACAAGCGAAGATTCAGGCCGCTATTGATGAGGGAAGTGTTCAAAGGCAGCGGATCGTAGATCGCGCTGTTGAGGAGGCTGGAGCGGAGCTCGAAAGGGCCCGTTCTGAAATTCAGGCTGAAAAGGATGCAGCCATTCTCGAACTGCGCGGTACAGTTGCAGAAGTTGCGATTGATGCGGCGAGTAAGATTGTCAATGAAGTACTTGATGCTGAAAAGCACCAGCACATTATCGATGAGTCTATCAGGCGTCTGCCTACGCAGAATGCCTGAGACACCAATCACTTAGGTAGGGGAGCGCATGTCCGTTGAGAGCTATTCGAATTGCCAAACCGTATGGAAAAGCGTTGTATGAGGCTTCAGTAGAGCAGAACGTTTTGGATGACATAGTGACGGATGTCCACCGGGTCGTCGAGCTGATGAGGGATTCAGAGGAGTTCGAGCAGTTTGTAATCAACCCAATGTTGTCTCCTCAAATTAAGAGCGACTTGTTACAGCAACTTTTGGGTGAAGCGGTTCATCCGCTTTTAGTTAATTTTCTGCTCTTGTTGGCAGCCAAACAGCGCGAGAGGTTGTTGGTCTCAATCTTACAGACATTCTTGGAAATTGTCGATTTGAGAGCGAACCGACTAATCGCGCAGGTGACATCCGCAGTTCCGATTAACGATGCCCAGCAGGCGAGTCTTGTTAAGCAATTGAGCGAATATTCGGGCAAGGAAGTACGGCTTGAACTGAGCGAAGATGTCACTGTTAAAGGCGGAATTGTTGTGCGACTAGGTGATACCGTCTTCGATGGAAGTGTCACAGCACAGCTTCAGCGAATGAAGGAGTTACTTGCAAGTGGCCAGACCAGGAAGGGGTAAATAGCGAATGCTATCGAATGAGGGAGAAATAGGTTATGGCAAGAGAAGTTAGACCAGACGAAGTGTCAAATATTCTGAAGCAACAGCTGCTAAAATTCGACGAACGGGTTGACGTTTACGATGCTGGAACAGTTTTGGATGTTGGAGATGGAATTGCTCGCGTGCATGGGCTTGCAAACGTGATGGCGAGCGAGATGATTGAGTTCCCGAATGAAGTATTCGGCATGGCTTTTAATCTCGAAGAAGATAACGTTGGTTGTGTCCTTTTTGGCGAGGATAAGTTAATCCACGAAGGCGATATTGCCAAGCGTACAAACCGACTGCTTGAGGTTCCTGTCGGTGAAGAGCTGCTTGGCCGCGTTGTCAATGCCCTTGGTCAGCCGATTGATGGTAAAGGAGCGATTGATACCAAGGAGACGCTTCCGGTCGAACGGAAAGGACTTGGAATTGTGCAACGCCAACCAGTAAGTGAACCGCTTTATACCGGTTTAAAGGCTATTGATAGTATGACGGCAATCGGACGCGGGCAGCGCGAGCTGATTATCGGAGACCGCCAAACAGGCAAGACGGCCATTCCAATTGACACCATCATTAACCAGAAAGACACTGATGTGTTTTGTATCTATGTGGCGGTTGGCCAGAAGGGATCGACAGTTGCACAAGTTGTGAACATTCTAGAACAATACGGCGCGATGGATTACACAATCGTCGTTTCCGCGCCGGCGAGCGATCCTTCTCCGCTTCAATATCTGGCTCCATATACAGGAACTTCTATGGGGGAGTATTTCCGTGATAGAGGCCAACATGCACTTATTGTTTATGATGATTTGACAAGGCATGCTTGGGCGTACCGTCAGATGTCCCTTCTTTCCCGGCGGCCACCGGGGCGTGAGGCGTATCCAGGTGATGTTTTCTACCTGCATTCGCGTTTGTTGGAACGCTCTGCAAAGCTCAGCGATCAATTAGGAGGTGGCTCCCTGACTTCTTTACCCATTATCGAAATATTCGAGGGCGATCTCACAACCTACATCCCAACGAATGTTATTTCTATTACCGATGGCCAGATTTATCTTACATCTGAGCTGTTCAATTCGGGTGTTCGACCAGCTATTGACGTTGGGACCTCGGTATCGCGGGTCGGGGGGGATGCTCAGACCAAGGCCATGAAGGCAGATGAAGTTGCCGGCAGCCTAAAACTCGATTTAGCTAGTTTTCGCGAAGTTGCAGCATTTGCACAGTTTGGATCCGATCTTGATACTTCTACGCAGGCGCAACTGCGACGTGGAGAGCGTTTGGTCGAATTGCTCAAGCAACCGCAATATGCTCCAATGCCAGTGGAAAAAGAAATTGTCGCGATTTTTTGTGGGGCCACTGGTTATTTAGATGATATTGAGGTGACCGAAGTCTCCCGATTTGAATCTGAATTTATCGCCTATATGGAGAGCAACCACGCGAATCTGTTAGCGGAGATTGCTAATATCGGTGCTTTGAGCGATGAACTTGTTGACGCCCTGCACGCAGCGGTGAAAAGTTTCAAAGAAAAGTTCAAATCAGAAACGGAATCACAATAGGACCGGTCTATTTCTATGGCAACGTTACGTGAGATTCGCCGACGTATTGCAAGCATTGAGAATATTGCGCAAGTAACGGACGCAATGCGAGTTGTTGCAGCCGCAAGACTTCGTCGTGCGCAAGAAGATATCATGGCAACGCGCCCATTTGCTGAAAAATTCAACGCCATTGTAGGGCACCTGATTGCGCAGATTGAAAATCCTTGTCACCCGTTATTGGAGGAACGCAAACTAAATCAGGTCTGCATTATTTCTGTTTCGGCAGATCGTGGGCTCTGTGGTAGTTTTAACAGCAGCGTCATCCGTACCACTGTCCAGAGGGCGCAGCATTATCGAGAGCGGGGTGCGGTCGTTAAGATTATCTGTGTGGGCAGGCGTACGCGGGATTATTTTGCGCGCCGACACTATGAAGTGATTGCTGAACACGTGAACGTTTTTCGGCAACTTGGGTTCGAGACGGCTGTTGATATCATCGCCGGGTTTGAACAAACATACATAAACAAACAATTTGACAGGGTAGAGGTAATTTACAATAATTTTGAATCCGCGATTCTCCAAACCGTTCTTATTGAGCAATTGTTACCGCTTACTCCTGAAGCACCAATCGGTGACGAACTCTTTCTTGACTATGTATATGAACCGACCCAAGAAGGTGTTTTTAATGAGGTGGTGGCAAAACACCTCGGCATCCAGATGTGGAAAGTTTTATTAGATTCTAACGCTGCGGAGCAGGCTGCACGAATGGCGGCGATGGAAAATGCAACACGGAATGCCAATGACCTCATTGATCAACTCATTCTTCAACGAAACCGTGCTCGCCAGACTCAGATTACAACTGAGATTTCGGAAATTGTCAGTGGCGCAGCGGCTTTGGAGGACTAGAAGAGTTTTCCTGTTATCGAAAGAGCTTGCGTGACTTCGTGTTATTAAGGGCTCTACAGGGGTTAATCTACTGTGGAGTAGCTTTAACCAACACATTTGAGAAGGAGAAATCGATAATAGGAAATCGAATCCTTTGTCTAGCATTAATCGGCGGCGAAATACGGATGACAAACCAATTATTCCGCGCGGGCTATGTGGGTTAGCCACCTGTTCATGAGCGATAGCTGAGGTTGCGCTCTGTTGAGTGTAGTTGGACAAAAATGTTTTTGACAACGAGCGTTGATGGAAAGCTATTGGAAGACCCGGAATGGTTGGAAGAGGTCCGAGGTCAAGATTGATTCCTTCCGATTAAGTCTGACGGTATCGGCGTTTTGAGCTTGGATCTGCCGAGCGATTGACACCTACAGAGTCCGATAGGAAGAGTTTCGAACAAGAAGATATTTCGATGAAGGCCTACGGCAGCGCTAAGAACTAGGCAGGAGTCGACATACAACATGGGTGCTAGGACCGATTGACGTCTCGAAGAATGTCCCAGTTTCTAGCGCGATGCGATGCGCATATAGTGGAAAGGAGGATGAGTTATGAACCAGGGAAAGGTGTTAGAAATTGTCGGTGCTCGGGTTGACCTTGATTTTTCAGAAGGTGAACTTCCGGACATTCTAAATGCTGTCGAAGTTGAGCGTGCTGATGGTACCAGGTTGGTGCTTGAGGTTCAGCAACATCTTGGCGAAAGCCGAGTGCGTGCTGTTGCTATGGACACGACGGATGGACTTGTGCGTGGCACCAATGCGGTTGACCGTGGAGAGCCAATTACGGTGCCTGTGGGAGATGAGGTTCTAGGACGCGTGTTTGATGTGACGGGAGAACCTGTAGATGAGGCCGGTCCTGTAGAAGCCAAGCAGCGTTATCCCATTCATCGCCATCCACCGCCACCCGATCAACTCAGTACTGTGTCTGAGATGTTGGAGACAGGAATCAAGGTTATTGACTTGGTTCAGCCGGTTGCAAGAGGCGGGAAGGTGGGGTTTCTCGGTGGCGCAGGCGTTGGAAAAACTGTGTTAGTAGCGGAACTGATATACAATATTGCAACTCAGCACGGCGGATACTCGGTTTTCTGTGGAGTTGGTGAACGGACGCGGGAAGGAAATGGGTTCTGGTTAGAGATGGAAGATTACGGCGTACTTGACAAGACTGCCATGGTTTTTGGTCAGATGAACGAACCACCTGGTGCTCGTTTGCGCGTGGGACTTGCTGGGCTTTCCATGGCCGAGTACTTTCGAGATGAAGGCGGCCAGGATGTGTTGATATTCATTGACAATGTTTTTCGTTTCACACTTGCTGGTGGTGAGGTCTCTGCACTTCTCGGACGGATGCCGTCCGCGGTTGGTTACCAACCGACACTTGCTACAGAGATGGGAGAGCTGCAGGAGCGAATTACCTCGACGCAGCAGGGTTCCATCACGTCATTCCAAGCGGTCTATGTCCCCGCCGATGATTATACCGATCCAGCAGTCGTGGCTGTGTTTGGACATTTGGACGCAGTGACACGACTGGAGCGTTCAATTGTTCAGGTTGGTCGCTATCCCGCTGTCGATCCCCTCACCTCCACATCTCGAATCTTGAATCCGGATGTCATTGGCGAGGAACACTATGATACCACGCGGCAGGTGAAGGTCGTGCTTCAACAGTACGAGAGTCTGAAAGACATCATTGCAATTTTGGGTGTAGATGAGTTATCTGACGATCAGAAATTGACCGTTACGCGGGCCAGAAAATTAGAACAATTTTTGACTCAGCCAATGTTTGTGGCCGAGCGTTTCTCAGGCATACCTGGAAAGTATGTTAAGATTGCGGACACAGTTGCTGGATGTCAAGCGATTCTCAAAGGAGATTGTGACGAGCTCCCGGAGCAATCGCTCCGATATATCGGTGCAATCGATGAAGCGTTCGACAAAGCGAAATCCGCAGAGTTTGAAGAAGCGGCGGATTAGTACACGACGCTCTTAAGTGATGAACAGTAGGTAGACATACTGTCGTATTTTTTATTCCCAATGCTCTTTATACGTTTTTGAATAACACCATGCTCGAACGAAGATTCCACCTCGAAGTCCGGACATCCCAGAAGCTAGTTTATGAAGGTGAAGTGAGTAGCATCAAGGCGCCTGGCGCACTTGGATCCTTTGAAATTCTCAGCGGCCATATTCCTTTTCTAACCATGTTAAGGATCGGTGAGATTTGCATTCGCGAATCCGAGACAGCCCAATCCATTGCGACGAGTGGAGGTGTCCTTGAAGTACTGCGCACAGGTGTCACAGTCCTAGCTGATACGGCAGAATGGGCGCATGAAATTGATGTTGAACGTGCCGAAGGGGCGCGTCAGCGTGCAGAAGGCCTTCTCGCTTCACATGGGAAGAACAGCGATCGCTTGTCTGCCGAGACAGCACTGGCTCGCGCGTCAAATCGCTTAAAGATTGCAAATCAACATCGGTAGAATAGTATCAGCGCATAGGTCTTGAGCGGTGGCCATCCGTCTTTTTATCGGCACGCAGTCCCAATCGTGCTGTGGCGCGGAGATGTGCTCCGCACTTCCAGTAGAGAAAGAAGAAAAAGCCTGAGTTCCTGGTGAGTTCCAGTTTTGATGGGTGACGTGGGTCGGCACCTCGCCGTGTCGATGCGTGAACTGGATGTTAGCTTGGAATCATTCTCGATCGGCTTGTGTGCTTCCTTCCTTCTTGTTTGTGTTGGACATTCCTGGCCTTGACACCGGCAGAGAGAACACGGGCTCTATAGTATCATTGACATCGTGAGCGTCGAAGTTCTCGAGCTCCCAATGTTTATATCTTTTGTTGTAGCGCTTCTACAGCTGCGCGATGCGTTCTCTCCTCAGTGACCTCACCTATTGTGTTCCGTCCAATCCTAGGGACTCCGGTAAAGTGTTTTACATTTTACAGAAGATTCTTCGTTGTGCGTGAAATCTATGTCAGATGTAAATTCATTCGTGTGGAATGGTCGCTTAACCGCTCTGCCTGTCTTAGTTCGAGGAATGCGTTGACAAGGTCAGTGTTGTCGTGAAACCATTATCATAGCGCATTTATTTGATTCCGAAGATCTAACTCACGGGTGAATAGAACCAGCCGGTTTTTAGCCAATGGTGATTTAGACTATGATGGATTGGTGGGCGACGGGACTGTTCCTAGAATGGTCTATCACATGTCGTCGGTGGACTAGGCGGGACAGGGGGAGGAAGAGAAGCTGTCTTGGCTATCTCGATGGTAACTCTAGCGTTGAAAAGACAATCTAGCAAAGTGCGGAAAAAAGACTTTCTTTGGAGTTGTTCGAAGTCCTTCTTTACGCCAACAAGTAAGGTGGTTCTGGGGATTACAAGTGTCAACGGTACACTGTTGTAGCACGGAAGTTGATCTAATTGTTACACAGGTCATATTCTTTAATCTTTCTGAAGATTGTTCTCTTGTTAATGCCCAATACTTTTGCGGCTTTGGCTCTGTTATTTCCAACATGTTGGAGCGTTGCTCGGATAGCTTCCTCTTTGATCTTCTCCATGGACATGCCAACGTCTATGTTCAGCCGTTGCTCCGGAGCTCTGGTCAATCCCGTGGTCAAGGCGTTGGGTGTGGGGAGCATTATACTGGAATTAGTTCCAGCTGACTTCAACACTCGCTCGGGGAAATCTTCTAGATTTAATTCCTGGTTGTTTGACATCACAACTACGCCTTCAATACAATTTCTGAGCTCGCGTACGTTTCCGGGCCAATCGTATTTTATCAGTACCCGCAAAACCTGAGATGTTACGGTTTTGAGAGCTTTTCCATTTTCCTCACAAAACTCCTCGATGAAGGTTTTGACCAGGAGTGGGATATCTGCGTGTCGTTGACGGAGTGGCGGCAAATGGATTGGAATTACATTCAGGCGATCGTAGAGATCTGCCATGAACCTCTCCTTGGTCACGGATTCCTCGAGGTCGCGGTTTGTCGCACATACCACGCGTACATCAACCTGTACAGTTTCGTTTCCGCCGACCCGCTGAAATTCTCTTTCCGCAAGCACCCGCAAAAGTCTTGCCTGGTTTGATTGGCTCAGTTCGCCAACCTCATCCAGGAACAGTGTGCCTCCGTGTGCAGATTCGAATTTGCCTTTTCTTTGCTCGTCAGCACCTGTAAAAGCGCCTCGCTCGTAACCAAAAAGTTCTGATTCTGCTAGGCTTTCATTCAATGCTGCGCAGTTGAAGACGATCAGTGGTCCGCGACGGAGGCTTCGATGATGGATGGCACGGGCAACCAGCTCTTTGCCGGTGCCCCGTTCTCCACGAATCATCACGGTTGATTTTGTGGGGCCCACTTGCGCGATAATTTCTCGTACCTCCTCAATGTGCTGGGAATGTCCTGTGAGTCGGAGTAGGCCCTGTCTTTCGTCAATCTGAGATTGTAATTGACGATTTTCGAGGGTAAGGCGTTGGTTTTCGAGGATTTTGTGCAAAAGCGCTTTCAAGTGAACGGGGTTCGGAGGTTTCGGCATGAAATAGCTGGCTTCGTGATGAAGCATGGCTTTCACGCCAACGTCCGTCTCTAGGACGTTGTGAGCGGTCATGAAAATTATTCCGATATCAGGGTGCTGGTGCCGAGCGGCTTCCAAGAGTTCTAGACCGTCTATTCGCTCACCTTTAAGCGGCGCAATCAGGATATCGATCTGTAGGCGATCGATGCGGTCGAGTGCCTCGTACATATTTCGAGTAATTATGAAGCGGAGTCCCTCGCCCTCGAGCGCACGACATACAGTTTCGCGTTCCCACTGATCGGAATCGACGACGAGGACCGTTTTCTGTTCATTCATTGCTTTAATTCGCTGTTTCAGTTTAACTCTATTGAGATCGTCTTCTCTACGGGGATCTAATCAGGATGAATGATACCCCATTCCTCTGTTTTCGTCAAGTGGAAAACTGGCTTGTCTGCGCCCTTGAATTTTGGTGTGCGATTATAGATGACCATGGCGGACCACAATCCGGCGGTTGTCAAGAAGGTAATATACAGCGTGTTTGGATGTCCGGTTTTGGATTTTAATACTAACTAGAACATTACTAACCTGAAGTATTGTTGGCTTAGAAGTGTCAACAGCGTGCCAGTTTTCTAGTGTGTTTTGCTTTATGGAAAAGTGGTCGGTCTACGAGATCTCGATTACCTGTCCATCATATGCAAGGTAGACATTCTGTGGAAGATCAATATTTCGTTCACTACACTGCTCTGGGAAATAACGATGGTCTAGACGATGCATGATGTGAGTAAAATAGGTCGCCTTCGGTCGTAGATCGTTACTCACCTCTATCGCTTCTTCAACCGAAAAATGTGTTGGGTGACGCGGGTTGAAGCTAAGAGCATCAATTATTAGTATATCTACTCCACGAAGCAACTCCTTGGATGACTCCGGTAATTGTTTTACGTCCGGGACGTAGCCGAAGTTGTCAATTCGATAGCCATACGTTTGCACCGTTCCATGTTCGACAGGAATTGGTATGAGTTCGCAGCCGTCTATGTAGAAGTTTTTATCAACTATATGAGGTGTCAAATGTGCGACACCTCCGCCCTGGAATGTATCCTTCCTAAACATATAATCGAAATTGCGCTTTAGAATCCGAATTGTTTCGTCGGGGCCATAGATTGGCATATCCATTTCCTGCTTGCGACATGGCATTACAATGTCATTGGTGCCACTCACGTGGTCAGCGTGGCAATGGGTGAATATCACTGCGTCGATCCATTGGACGTTGTGGCGATTAATCTGGTCCATGAAGTTGGGGCCCAGATCGAACTGCAAGTGGATTCCGTTCCTTTCGATGTGGATTGATGGGCGGGTACGGTAGTTTCGCGAATCTATTGTTCGCGCATTTGTACACGTTTCACAATCGCACCTATATTCAGGTACTCCGGTAGAAGTTCCAGAACCTAGAATCGTAATTTTCACAAGTAACTCCTCGTGGCGATCTGATTGAAAGCGCTGACTACCAACCACATCGGTACTGTAAATTGGAAATGCAATGGTAAAATGTCGTTCGATCTGATGCTTCTCTCGACTGTGAGCTTCGGATTCCTTTAGCACTTTGCTTCACGGTAGTAGGTATTCAAATAGGCTGCCAATAGCGTAAATAATTTGTTTAGTGTGAACGGGTTGCGCAGTGGCATCAGATGTTTGTAAGTCCGCGATAAAATCTTGTTCACCAAGTTCACGTGGCAAGCGAACGACAGAACGGCGAAGTCCTACGCGTGACACCACTTGTCAGAGAACAGTAAAGCGCTAACAGTTCTTGGGCCAATTTTGGTGATGTGATTCGGTCACTGACTGTCCGTGGAATAAATTTTGCTGCCAATTGTGTGCCGCATTCGTTTACTACTAGCTGAAGTGTAAATTTATAAAATTCGTTGTTGAAGATTTGCCGGGCTGTGTGGATTCTGAGAACAGTTGGATTGAGGTTCTGCGTCAATTGTGACGGGCCATATTTGACATCGAGTTGACGAATGAAATGCGGCTAAATCCGTTTTGCGGGTGGAGAGATTTAGATCTAGTGGTACCATAGGATTGCTCGACGCTTCCACACGCAGCAGTTTCAATTTGCCACGTGAAGCGACACACATCGTGCTGGAACAAAGGTTTTCGAGAGGGAGTAGCCTCTGTTGCTAGAGGCTTTGGACAACGGTCATCAAATCCGTCGCCTGCTTACTACGTGTGGCGCGTGGTTTGCTCTACCGTTTGCGCTTGTCAACCGTCGTGCGCGGATATTTCATTCGTGCGCAATCTACCAAGCCAAGTCTTGGATGTCTCAGAAATCGTTGCAATAATCGTAGGACTTTTCTTTAGATCTTGTTTTGTGGGCGCCCTGACATAACATGTTGATTGTTTTTTTAAACTGATTTTTCTTCATGCCGTTTTGTTGCTGATTCCGCGATACGGAAAAAGCACCGTGATAGAAAGAAATTGATAGAATCTGGAGCAGCCAAACGGTTAACGTCTTCCCCACGTAGTGCCCATTATTTCACGAGTTGACAGGATCACGCGATCTCCCTCAAGTAAACCATTCTTAACAATGACCTCCGTTGCGTTCTGTAGACCGGTCTGAATCGAGATTGTTCTGGTGTTGGGTGACTGTTTCTGGTTCCCTGTCTTTTCATCCAAGGTGACCAGTTTTTCTCTGGTTATAGATATTGTGCTAGGCACGCCGTCCGCAACCTGTTTCCCGTTGACCAGAAATGCCAGGGTCATTTTGCCCGGATTCAAACCACGTTGTAAACTATCAAGGCTTATTATCAATTCGCTTCTAGTACTCGTGGTGACCTTTCCATTGAAAGTCTTCTTGGTTGGCGTCATAATCTGCACCGATTGGTTTGTTTTCAATGGGGTCATGTTATTAGGCCGTGCCACCACCGTCACTGAAATTCTCTCCTCAATGGCATCAATTGGCAGGAGTAAAACGTTTTTCTCTGTGTAAGTAATAATATCGACATCTGCGCTCATACCCGGGCGTAATTCAGAGGGCGAACCCGCTACTTCGACCATTACTTCGAAAGAAATGATGTTGTCGCGTTCTACGCCGCTCGGAGAGATTTCAACGACATGTCCTTTATACTTTTTCTGCGGATAGGCGTCAGCTCTAATCTCAGCCGTTTGAGTTAATTCTAGTCGTTCCATGTCCACCTCGTTGATGAAGGTTTTCACGACCATTTTTGAGAGGTCTGCAATCGTCATGAGCGGCGGGCTCTGTGAGAATGAGGATCGACCTGAAGTCACGATCTCACCTTGCTCGATCTCTAGCAGTGTGACTGTTCCTGCCATGGGTGCCTTTATGGTTGTCCATCGTAGGCGCTCCTGCTGGTTTTTTAGATTGCTCTCGTTCCGAAGCAAGTTAGCTTCTGCACCAACTTTTGCTTGTGTGGTGATAGCCTGTTCGTTTTGAATTGTTCTCTGAATCTCGCCGAGTCGGGTTTCAACGATTTGTAGTTGAAGTGCGCTTTGCCTTTCTTCTGCTTGACGCATTTCTCTTAATTTGTTGAGGTTTAAGTTTTGATAATCCAAGGTGACTTTGCGAGTTTCAATGGCGCTTTTTCTGGCCTCAATAGTTTTTGTTTGGGAATCGACGGTCTGTTGTTGGGATTCTCGGCGCTTCACGGTACTATTATACTGCGACAATGCGCTTGCATGTCTAGTCTGTGCTTCTTCCAATGTTTTTTTTGCAATTAACTTCTTCTCGAACAATTCCTGGTTTCGAGTTAATTCGGCGTTGGCGCTAGCCAGTGTAACTTTTGCAGCATCGCGTGCAACTTCTAGTTCGGCGAGTTTTAATTCTGCTTGTCTGAGGGCAATGTTAGCCTGTTCCAAAGCAATTCGATCCTGCGCGAGGTTGTTCTTTGACGTCTGAATTTGGGTTTTGGCTTGTGTTATTTGTGTGCCGGACGTAGCCTTTGTCGTTGTCAGATTAGCCTTCGCGATTTCAACGTTGTCCAAGGCTTGTCTCAGCCTGCTTTCGAGTTCCTCGCTTTTTAGATTGATGTTCAGGCTTGCTTGTGCCAGCTGTGCTCTGGCTGCTTTCACGTTCGCTTTAGCCTGCTTTTCACCTTCTTGTATCTGTTCGGGATTTATGTCGAGTAATACCTGATTTTTCTCAATCTGGTCTCCTTCATCTACGTACAGTCGAACCACCTCGCCTTCGACATTGGACTTGACTTCAACATCGATTAGGGGTTGCAAGTTTCCCGTTGCACTTATGCGCATTTGAAAATCCCCACGCTTGACTACTTCGATCTTTCCTTTAGCGTTCTCACTTTTCTCTGTGCTTCCCGCATTGGAGACGATATTAATTCCGAACTGGATGTTTACTCCCCTGTACCTGAGTGTTACTACGATTGTCACCAAAAATAGGATCACTACAGCGCCAAGGATTTTCTTATTCACCATTTCCAGATTCCTTTTTTAGTTGACAATTAGCATAAGCCATTCGATAACTCTTCAGATTTGGTCGTCCCTACTTGTGTTAGAGAGGCGGAAGATAGGTCGTAAGCGAGCCAAGAAAATGGTGACAATAGGTACGACGGTAGTTAGAAGATCGTTGGGATGCGCTTCTACCAGGTGTCTGTTTGGATTATTTTCGGAGGCGTTGTCAGCCGAATCTCTACAGATTTGCGCTGAGCATACTATCTAAGCACGTTAAGTATACCAGATTTGGAGGAACTGTAGCAAAATATCGCCCCGTTTTATTTTGCACGGGTTGACTTTTTCATTGTGCTGACGCTTGCAGGTCTAGATGACACTAGGAAGTCGGACTTTTTTGGAGCAAAGCAAGTGTTTTTGAGATATCTGGTGCGAAACATTCGGAGGTCTATCGGTTTGAACTGAAACACTGTCCTGACTGTTCTTTCCAACACGGACACGCTTGATTCTCTTCGCAATTTCGGTATTGTCAACGGAATAAGAAATTCCTTGTGCGAACCGTTTTTCCTATTGCGTTGGAATTCTCTGTCATGAGGCGGGGGAAAAATGAAGGGTAAGGATAGGGCGGCGCCAGGTTACAATAAAGATATATGAGGTAAATATAAAAGTTACAGGTGGGGGGGG
>CAYZGU010000022.1:0-178251 GCA_964478165.1 uncultured bacterium
GTGGTCTACAAGCCTGTTTCTAAGCTCTTCTGTGAACTTTTGACAATATCAAAATTCTCGGTCGCTTGCTTGATGAGCGTTAGAATTCTCGGTGTTTTTGTTGGTCATGGTTCGGTTTTCCTATGTGTTCCGAATAGAGTATAATACACCAAATTCAGCGTTATGTCAAACCTGTAATTAGGACTTTAAATTCTGAACGTTTGCCGCCAGTTCTGAATTTTAATTGTTTGGAAGACGTTTGGTGCGGTATTATACTCACGTGATTCCAGCAAGCAAAAGTGATGATGGAATCTGTTATTTGTCGATAAGACTATATTCAATCTGTAGGGCAGGGAAGTGGTAGGTGAAGGAGTAGCGTGGCATATTAGAATCAAATTAAATCTCTTGTAAACAGATGGGCATACCAGTCGGCATGAGGCCTGTTTCAGCGATTAGGCAGCCTAATTAAGTTGCAAGGTGCTCAGGCCATTCTTTTTTTGGGTTCTTGGCTCTGCTGGTTTGGAAATCTGGTGGCGTGTGCAGGCGTTTCATCAATACGTTAGATCTATGTTCCACGCTTCGGTAGTTCCGCCCCAATTGATTTTTCTGGTTCGTTGAGCAAAGGCTGATGCCTTGACTATCTGCGTTGGCTGGTCTTTGAGCAAGGCCTTGCGGGCGGAATGTGATAAATTTCTCCGAGTAATGGGCGCCACCGTGAAGATGCACAGGTCGCTGTATGCTGGTAGTGCCTGATGGTTGTTAAGATTGCTAGACTATCTAATGATTGGGATTTGAGTAAAGCGTGGCATTAATATCAAGAGGACACAACCACAGTCTAGAGGAGTGCTTTTGCGAAGGTAAACAAGATTGAATAACCCCTCTGAATACGTTCAAATGGGAAACCGGAAGGACTTTTGAGAAAATGATCAAAAATCGGCACTGGGAAGTATTAAAGGCGAAGTTGGAACTATTTCAGGGTCAAATTAGTCAATTTCTTCGCTTGCAATTTTCTCCCAATCTACACGCCAAGCAGCGCATCTGCTTGGTGTGTGGGATTGTTGCCATTTTCACTGTTTCTACAAATTGCGTAGTCTCTAAGGAACTGGGCGATTATCCCAATCAATTAACTAGGGACGGCGCGTTAGTTGTCTTTCCTGATCGCGGGACGTTGTACGTCGCAACGGATTTTCATGCGCGTTGGGCTGATTTTAATCAATGGTTAAGCCAGACGAGGTTAGTTGAGCGGCTTGAGGCGGGGGAAGATGTCTACGGTTTAATCCTAGGTGATGTCGTTGACCATAAGACAGGAGACCCAATAATCGAACCACTTGGAGACGAAAAAATCGTAAATCGAATCCTACAGCTGCAGGCAAAATTTGGTGCAAAAGGTGCACGCATCATCCACCTGATAGGCAATCATGAGTTTGCTGTTGCTGATGCTTACCGCGTGCTCAGGAAGAGAGGCATGACTACGCGAAATCGCCAACGCGCAATCGAACAATTGTATCGAGGACCGGAGGGACTCTACTACCAGCAGTTTAACTTTTTGGAACGAATGACCGACAAACATCATGAGTATCTCATGGGCTTGCCCACTGTTGCGATCGGAAAGAATGGTTTCGTGGGCGTTCACGCTGGTGTTTCGTCGTCTACAAAAAGTCTTGCAGATTTGGTTAATCCCAGTTCCGAGATACTTGAGGGACTATTGTGGAGTCGCCCTTCTATTGCAGTTCCAGGTGGGTATACCCCGTTACAAACGGCGTCTTTTCTCCGTCGTATTGGGGGAAGCATTTTAGCTGTTGGGCATACACCGCTGAGCTATCTTCCCGAGGCAAGCGTCAGAGATGGTGTGGCGAGGCTTAGATCTCGTCAGCTTGTTTTTGCGACGGGCCACGGTGCAAGGCCAGGACTGCAATCTTACCTATCGATTAATCTTGCCAAAAAATACCGATCTGTTGAGCAGTTGCGCAATGGAATAGAGATACATCTATTGTATCCCAAAGGAGAAGAGTAACAAATGGGCGATGAGTACTCTACGACAGTCATAAGCATTACTCCATACGAGTTAAAGGGAGCGGTTGATTCATGCGTGCGTTAATTTGGATTATGCTCCCATTATTAATCGTTTCTGTTGTTCTTGCTTCTCGATTTGTAGGTTTTCGCAGTCTTCAAAAGGCAGACCCTGAGATTGTGAAATATGTTGTCGAAGGAACAAGACTGTTGAATGCTAGCAGTGATTATGGAGAGGCGATCGATGTCTTGACTCTGGCCATCGAGAAGGATCCAAGACATGCAATAGCTTTTATCAGGCGCGGCCTCGCTTATTATTATCTTGGGGAATACGACAAGGCCATTAACGATTACAATGAGACGCTGAAGCTAGCGAGGTATCAAGCGGACGCATACTATTGTCGAGGCGATGCCTATCAGCAATTGAATAATCATCAGCAAGCGATCAAAGATTACGAATCATCTCTCAAAGAACGGTGGGCCGCGTTTGTTATATGGAAACGCGCTGAAACCTATCTGAAAATTGGTGAAAGCCAACGCGCGTTGCAAGATTACACAGAAGTCATTCGCCGGAGACGCGGGGCGGCAGCGTACTACCATCGTGCGAGGGCATATGTTCAACTCGACAAAGAGGCACTGGCACTCAAAGATTTCGCGAGAGCGATTGAGGTGGAACCAGAGTTCGCAGAGGCGTACCTGGAGCGGGGAGAAATTTTTGAGAGATTAGGTCATCGGGAAGACGCGGAATTCGATTATCTCAAAGTTGTTGAACTTTCAACTAATGAGATACAGTCTTGGAAAGAAAAACATTCCACACTAGGTCCAGTGTATTATCGAAGAGGTATAGCTTATGAGGCGCTCGGAAGTGTGGACAAAGCGATGATTGACTACGAGACCTCGATAGCCCTGCTACCTAATGGTGCGCTTAGTAAGGAGGTTGTGGCGAGCTTGGATAGAGTTGTGGCCGGTGATTAGGAGATAGAGCTATACTCCGTATGGCGTTTTACACGCTATAAACAATGGCTTCCGCCATGTAGTCTAGGGCGGTCTTGATGCGATCTAATTCCTCGAATCCGTAGGATAACCGGAGTTGCCGTTTCCCAACTTCAACCATGTCTCCTTTTGCGTGCACACAGTGTTCACCGGGAATGTAGATCACTTTGGGCTTGCGAGAATTGGCTGGTCCGTCCACTTGGCGGTCTCCAGTGGTGCGAGTTAAGAAATTGAAGAAAGTTGAAGTTTGATGTGTTTCAACATTAGAGAGTGTTAAGTAGAAGTAAAATCCTGCCCTCCCGCCTCGGCAGTCAGATATGAAATCCCCTAATTTTTCTTTAATCCAGCCTCTGGTGGCCTGTCCTTTTTCACGATAGCCTTTGTTAACAAATTCAATCTGAGATTTGATGTGGTGGTCAAGTAGGTAGCTCGCAATTTCTTGATTTATCAGAGGTGCGCTAAAACCGATGTCACTCGTCCTTTGAATCATTGCATTTAAGAACGGGCCTTGCGGGCCAATTAGATAGCCAATCCGTAAACCCGGTGCAAGGATTTTGGACAAGGTGCCGATTTCGTAAACAATGTCGAGTTTATCGAAGTGAAAAGCAGATGTTGTTTCTTGTACGTTTGGATCGTGAATCAAGTCTTCATAGGCCTTATCGAAAAATATCGGGATTTTTCTCCCGAGTTTGTGAGAGAGCTGCGCCGCAATTTCGACGAGGTTTTGTCTTCTATTATTTGAAAGGATGGTGCTTGTAGGGTTATTGACGGTAACGATGTAAAGGAACCGAATGTATTCTTTTTGGGAGGCAAGATTGTTGAGTTTCTCTTGAAGCAAGTCAATCCGGATGCCGTGTTCGTCTTCGGGGACTGCAATAATTCGGAACCCTTTACGTTCCAGATCGTTACAGTAAATGTAATACATTGGGTCCGTAGTAATGACTATGCCAGGCGGCAAGAGGTGGGTGATTCCTTCTAGCAGACTGGTTGCACCGTTAGGCCCAATAACGATTGTCTTGGTGTTGAGCATCTTTTCTGATAGCCCACCGATCTGATTTTCTGCGTGGAATTTTCTAATGGACTCAATCAGGTTTGGCGATCCTTGGGAGCCCCCATAATTCAAGGCGGCACGGTATTTTTGTGGACGGGCAAGTACGTCTCTACATGCAAGTTCAATCAGATCGCGGGGGATTGTCAGTTCATTGACATATCCGACGCCCAAGTTAATATCGTGCTCATCTCGAAAATCGTGGGCGAAGGTTGTCATCATTCGGTTGACGGGAGCGGGAATGCTTGAGGCTTTGCCGTATCTGGATAGAGGGATGTCCTGAAGTCCCATTGTCACCTGGTCTACGATTCCCAGCGTGTTATTTGTCTCGTCATGCATTACGTGTTAACCAGAGAGTTAAGGGCCTTTTGTTTCTAGTGGTATGGAATGAGGGTGTAGTTTGACGAAGTGCGTTCCTGGTGTAGTTGTAGAACATTTCTTCATGATGGCTGGTTCTCATGCAAGGCATACGCGTAATGCGTTTTCGAGGTCAGGGTGGCGGAATGCGTAACCGGCCGACAGTGATTTCTGTGGGATTACGCGCTGACTCATTAGTGTGAAATCGGTGAAGTCACCGAACCTAATTTTCAAAGCAAAGGTGGGTACCGGAAAGATCGTAGGCCGCTTGAGCACATATCCCAAGCTTTTTGTGAAATTTATGTTCCTTTTTGGCTCTGGCGCTGTAGCGTTCAGTGGACCACTAATCTGTGAAGTTTTTAAGGCATGCATGATAATTCCTACTACATCGTCCAGATGTATCCAGGACATCCACTGCTTTCCGTCTCCCAGTCGGCCGCCCAGTCCCATCTTAAAAGGAGTGAGCATCGTACGAAGTAGACCGCCCTCTTTGCCCAACACTAAGCCAATTCGCACTTGGACTGTGCGAATTCCCAGAGTTTCTGCCTTTTTAGCTTCTACTTCCCACGCCTGACAGAGTGTGGCGAGGAAGTCGTCGCCTGGAGGCGAGTCCTCTGTCAGCGTCTTATCACCGCCCTCCCCATAGTAGCCGATAGCCGAAGCGCAAACCAACACGTCTGGCTTCTTGTCAGCCTTCGATAGCGATTCTACAAGTAGCTGTGTCGAACCGAGGCGACTTTTCTCAATTCGTGCCTTCTTTTGCGCGTTCCATTTTCCCGCGATGGTTTCACCCACGAGGTGAACTACAGCGTTAACGCCGTATAAGGTTGATGGGGAGATGAGTTCCCTCGTAGGTTGCCATGCGGCCAGTTGTTTTACCCGAGGTAGCTTGAGCTTTGCGCGAGCTGGTGCACGGGACAAGGCAACTACGTCATGCCCTTTCTCGGAGAGTGCGCTACAAAGACTTGCTCCGATGAAGCCACTTGCACCAGTGACCAATATGGTTGCATTGTCATGCGTCGCCATGGTCTGTTTCCTCAACTTTCGTAAGATTTGACAACAGTTGGTTCTGGCACTTAAAGAACGACAGTTAGCCCAACGGCGCAGTCGTATTTCTGTTCATTATTTACTGTTGTCCGAATTCGGAGCGCTTCCACATGGGTATTCTTTGTCCCAACAACTTTGGTGCGAGGTAGGTTTTTCATGCGGACTAACACGGCGATGAGAATCGTACAAAAAGACGAACTCATTAACCGCTTGGAGCTCGCGAGCACCGGGGCTAGACGGGTAGAGTTGAGCTCGGCTTGCTTAGGCACCGGCAGCGATCGACTACTCGATGTGTTTGCATGAATTGTCTGCCGGCAGTCAAAAGCTCTGGTTCCAATCATCCTTTCATGTGTGCTGTGGTCAGTTCCGTTCCATGTGTTTCTGAAAAGCCTATTTGTCACAAAAAATTCAGGAGTATCGAGTCCGACCATGTGGAGGCATACGATGATGGGATTACGAGAGTGAGAGTTGGTCGTTATCCTGTCAGCAGATCTATGGTTTTGTCTGCGGTGCGAGCCGCGCCACTCCGAAATGTGTCTGAGCTTAGATTTTGAATAGGGTGTTTTACCTTGATTGGTTCTAGCTCATTATAGCTCAGTGTCGTGGTCTGAGTTTTTGCCGCCGAAAAAAACACGTCCGAGTAGATTCCAAGGTTTTGTCGATGTTGGTTTGCTACTATGGACGACAGTTGCTATGTCGAATTCTCCGTGGATTAATACTTCAGGGCGTTGAAGGAAAACATTACCATCGTTCCCACCCAATGTTGAGGCTGTCCATCACTTTCGCTTTTGGGATTATCGAGACGGCGCGGCGGAAAATTGCTTTCCTTTTCCGTCGCGCTCGGTTGGACGGATTAGACTGACATTTCCCATTGTAAATCCCTTGACTATAATTGGTTGGACGGTTGTAATTACAAAAACGTATTATAACCCAAGGCGTGGTCGATGGCAAACGAATCGGTGAAAACGCAGGACTTCTTTCGGGGCTATGGAGGACTTGCTTGAGTGACAAAGTGAAGTAGCGGGTAGAGATGCTTCTTGATCGTGTCTGAAACCGGACTAAGGTCGGTTTGAGCCAATTGAAGTGCATTTAGTTGAGTGGATTGATATTAATGGATTGATGTGTCGAGACGACGTTTTCACTGTCCTTGTTTCAATTGCTATCCAATAGATTTCCGAGGATACGCTAATAGATGTGTGGTTTCCGTCATGGTTAGGAACTTCACAGGGGATAGTGGTTTAGTCAAAGCGTCGGCGACGTGATAGCATCTTACGTTTCTGAAGTGGCGTTATGGTTTTTTTACAAAGAATTTGTCACTAGACAGTGCGCGGCACTGAGAAGAATCCGAAATTAAGCGTCGAGATGGCCAATTATCTGGTATTCGGGTGACCGTGATGCGATGCTTGAGCTCCGTTTCAATTGACATGCTTGCCAATGGTGGAATGTGTAGGTGGCTGAGCAAATTTGACGTAAATTGTTTGTGGAAACCTACGTTCAACGTGATAGTATCTCGCTCTGAAGTCTGAAGATTACCTACTGGCGTCGTCGAGAAGCATTATACAACGTTAGAAGAACACTTAAGCGTTACGACATTAATGAAGTAAAGAGCGGCGATAATTATTCCGCTACGGCTCCGGTTACCTGTTCTCGGCTGAAGTTTAGTGCATTTGTGTTGATGCTTTCTCCATTCTCATAGCGCTAAATGAGAGAATGTACATCTTGCAAATAACCGTAATTTTCATTGTGCGTTAGAGGAATGTAACGAGACGAAAAGGTGCTTAGAAACTGTGTCGATGGCTTTAGATTTCATCCGATTGTTCGCTGATTTAGAACGGTTGTCGTACGCGATGAAAAGCCCTGCATCGGAATCCAATTGACTATGCCATGCTTGTGACAATCAAGCGTGTTTTTGGTGTTCCGTTGTTCCGATTGCGCAGTGGACTAACGTCCCGGTCAGTCAAGCCAGGGAGGTATGCACCGTTATTTCGAAGCCGTCCTTTGGGAATCGCTCGAATGTCGATTAGTAGGTTCCGAGTTCTAGGCTTTTTCAAACAGTCGCATGTAATCCGTGAAAGTTTCTGCACGACGGATTCCGACAAGGCGGTCATCGTGGACAAGGTACTCGGGTGGACGCATTTTTAAATTGTAGTTGGAACTCATTGCGTAGCAGTAGGCTCCAGCGTCGAAGACGACCAACCCGGTTCCCTCACGAGGCGCTGGTAAGGAACGGTTTTTGCCCAGAAAATCAGCGGATTCACAGACCGGGCCAACAATGTCATAGTCCTCAACTTCGGTATCGACCGGTTCGATGAAGTCGATATGTTGATATGTGTCGTAGAGACTTGGTCGAATTAACTCTGACATGCTTCCATCAGATATAATGAAGTGTTTGTTCCCATTTGTTTTGACTCCGATAACGCGATTAACGAATACGGCGGTGTTCCCGATGATCGAGCGCCCGGGTTCCATGATTAGTGCTACATCAGGAGACAATACGTCGCGAATTGAGCAAATTAGATCCGCTGGTGTGGGAATTGCTTCACCTTTACGCTCGTAGTCGATTCCCAATCCGCCGCCAATATTTAGGTATCTTACGGGGAATCCTTCGGATCGAATGGTTTCAATGAATCTCATCATTAGTTCGGTGGCGTCACGGAAGATTCGAGTCTTTTTAATTGTCGATCCCAGATGACAATGGACACCAACTAGGTTGAGCCTTGAATCGTCTTTGATCTGACGAAGAAACCAGTGAAGTTTTTCGTTGCGAATACCAAATTTTGAATTCTTAATTCCCGTTGAGACGTAGTGATGTACTTCGGGGTCCACATCGGGATTTATCCGGATTAATACATCAATTGTTTTGTCTGCTGCCTTCGCTGCTTGCCGAATGTGAATGAGATCGAATTCACTATCAACATTAATCATCACGCCGTGTTCCGCTGCGAGGGTTAACTCAGGCAGTGTTTTGCCGTTTCCGTTTAGGATTGTTCGTTTTGGATTAAATCCGGCTGCTAAGGCAATTCGAAGTTCATTTCCGCTAACCAATACGGCTCCACTCCCTAGTTTACGCAAGTGCTTGAGAATCGTTAAGTTGTTATTGGCTTTGATGGCGTAGCCGATAATTGACTGAATGCCTTCGAGTGCGGTTTGGTACGCTTTGTAGTTTTTGGTGATTTGGTTGAGGCTGTAGAGATAGAAAGGACTCTCTTGAACTTGTTCTTGAATGTCCTTGATTCTCAAGTCGTCGCAGTAAAGATAGCGATTTTTGAAGTGAAAGCTCATGTGACTTACTGTCCCCTTTCCTAAGCATAATTTTGTGTTCGTGGCGTTAACAACTAGGAGAATGGTATCATCCGATTTAAGCGAACGCCAAGGATTTTCATCGGTGGCATCCAGAAATCGTCCAGGTAAGTGGATGTGGAAAAATAGGTTGATAGGAGATACAATTAATGGTTCCAAGGACGTGCTGCTCCGTCAAATTCCCAAATCTCGTGGATTGACTTGTTCTTGAGATGTTTGCAGAGAATAGACGAGCCGAAAGTAATGAGTCTTAGAAGCTCCTTGGTGATGTTCGAAACCTTAGCCGCATGTTCTTGAAAACAGTGGGATAGCGTTAGCTGGACTATCGGGCCAATACGGGTCAAGATGGAATTTGGCTTTATCATGGTTACCCAAAAAACGTATTCCATCACATGATTGATTTGTTGGGTTGTTCTCGGTGTTTGACGCGGGAATAGCTGACAGTTCAGTGGTCTACTCACTACTGTCTGGTGCTAACACTGGGACAAAAGGCGAATTCTTGAACTCGATGGCGGGTAACGGATTCTCTGTTCGTTTGACGTCAGCGACCATAAGGCAGCAAAGTCAGGAAGTCTGACTAATGGGAAAAATCCGTCGATTTCAGGAATGGGGTTGATTTCTAATGTTTCTGGATGGATTATTAATTGTGTTCTGTTAGGACATGAGAGTAGGTTTTTCAAATAATGTTGTATTGGAATGGAATATGTGTGTTCGGTCTCAAAATTGACGAAGGTCACTATGTCGAACCTGTCAATCTTAATTCCATCGTGGAAAGTCGCAGATGATGACGCGGCCATAGGTCCATGCATGTATAAGTGATAAGAATTTTATTCCGTTAGTCACTGAATGCTCCGTAGAGTATTCAACCGACTGTCCACGGGCGGATCTAAGCCGAATACCGGAACGCAGTAGTATGCCGGGACATCCGCATGTCAATCCTAAATGAGAAGATTTTGGACAGGGTCATGGTTGGTTAATATTTGCGTCCGGACCTTGGCGTTAGAGAAGAAATATCGTTGTTTGGGTCGTTTGCAACCACGCCAATTCTGTGTTTGACGTAATCGCGATTCGACCAATGTGATTGTTTTCGTACGCCAAAATTCGGAGCCCGTGAGTTGTGCCATGTTACTTGGATGGAGTGATCTTACGTTTTTTCTAACACGAAAAGTGTTAATAATTATCGTCTAGTGCGATGCGGCGCTTCGGTGTATCGGCTCTTGCCGAGTATGTTGGAGATGTAGTGTTCTGCTCATAGGATTGGTGTGATTCGCTGTAGTTGTTTTCCACATGGGGCACAAGCGCCAACGTCAGTCGGCATTGTGTTCGCATGCGCCATCTAACAACTGATTAAAAGAAGCAAAGGTTCAAGGAGGTTACCAAACCACAATTTGGATTGATCGCTATTGTTCCTACGGGTCTCCTTACAAAGCTGATTTGGTTTCTTTGTCAGCGATTCTCTTACCATTGACAGTCTTGGATTGACTGTGCTAGCATAGAAAAGATAAGTGGTGTAGGTCTGTTGAGCACAGTGGCGTGTGCTTCTAATGCCGTGAGTGCAAATCATCTGCCAGTGTAAACAGAATAGATTGCCACGACCCCACGGAATGTCTCATTTCAATCACCCTTTCTTTAAGCGAACTTCTTTTATTTATGGTGTACTCTTGAGTGGTGAGGTTCGCAGCTTAATGCAATGATTTTCCTGAATATACTGGCGCAAGATTCTAACGGCAGCGCCGTCTGTTGAATAGCAACGACAAGTTTTGGAACTACTGACGGGCGAAAAAAACAGGCGCGGCTTGAGCTATTCGCCTAGACGCTAGGAGTCTATAATCACCGATGTGTAGATTCAGCAATCGTCCGCTTCCGACGTTTCGTCAGGAAGTATTTGAAGATCGACAAGTTTCATTTGTATAACTCAATCCGAAAATGAACTTAAGCACTACGTTCAGCTAGTTCTGTCCTTGCTGGGGATTTGCATTCATGTAGGGATTAAGAGGATTTAACATTCTCAATAGACGACAAAGCAAAGAAGAGGTTACGAGCGGAAGTGTGAGTTTACGACGTTGGACCTGATGTCGCCATCCGTTCTGTGTCGGGGATAGCCAGCTAATTCGTCCATGCATCGATTCTTCCTATGCTACTCTCTCACGAATGTGGGTGGTAGGATGGAATCATCTACGCTCGTCTGCGCAAACTGCGTTTAAAACGCCAAAACTCGGTTTTTGTCGACATCTTCAACTTTGTGAAGTTTTAGACGTCCGGTTGCTTTCCCGTGTCCACAGGTTTGATATACGTATTCCTAACGGAACTGGGTGGCCAGTTACTATACTCTTTTGTTCTTCTGTTGGAAATGCCATGTGTTTCCGGAAGTGGAATGTTATCAATTTTAGAGCCGTTGAGTAGGGCCTGCGGTTGGTTACGCAATCGTCCAGGTCTTTTGTCATGAGGACGAAAGCATCAATCCCGGGCTTGGGTGCGCATGCCGGGGGTTTGTCCTGGGTGTAACGAGAGGATTTAAGTTAGTGTAGGGTTCGTAACGTAAAGCTGTGGCGTGAGTGGAACCTTTAGTAATCTGGTTTGTAAGTAGCGTTTGGACCACAGTCATAGGGAGATTCGAAATTGGGCACAGGTTGATCAGGCGTTGGATTGAACAGATACTGACAGCCTGGTTTTTCGAATCTAGTGGGCGGGCGCCCGTTTAGCCGTTCAAGTGGTACGTCTGAAGGGACGCAATATAAACAAATATCTCTCAAACGAGCAATGGGATATCGACTACGGGAGATTGTGTCTCCAATAGCGCCGATTCTAAGGTAGTTTTTAATTCATCGATTCTTTCAACTCGAAATCCGTCAAGTCCAAACGAGCCAGCAAGTTTAACGACGTCGGACTGTGCGTTCCGATGCTGATTACTGATGACGATTATGGGGATATCTATGTCGTAGCGAAGTGCCGTTGTGAGGTCGGAAGCGAGTAGCGAAAAGTCGTTAGAATCCGTTATAGCCAGGACCTGACGGTCGGGATGCGCGACTTTTGCACCGATTGCGGCTGGTAGGGCATATCCGGCCGCCCGCAGATCGCACGAGTGCAAGAGAGTACGTGACGAGTTTACATCAAAATGGGTGAGCATAAGATCTATGAGCAAATTACCACTTAGTCCCACAATTGACTCTTCGTCCAAAACAGAGCGCAAGATGCACACAATCTCTTGGTTTGTATTACGGTGGCTACCGGGGATGACGAACGATTGGAGCTTCCGCGTGGGAATCTTCCACTCGTTTTGGGTTTCTAGTTCTTCCTCTTCTATGACTCTAATTATTTGTCCAAGCGCAGTTTTCGCATCAGCCACAATGCCAATCCGAACTGGGTAATTTCGTCCAATTGCCTTTTCTTCAATATCAATTTGAACTAGATCCTTGGGCAATTGTAGCTGCCAATTCTCTGCTGTGCGCTGTGACAAGCTGCATCCGATGGACAATACAGCGTTGGCTTGTTCGACGAGCGCAGACACAGAATCGTCGCCTACAGCTCCGATTAGTCCCGCTGAGAGTGGATGCGTTGACGGAATGATGCCTTTGCTCATAGGAGTAACGAATACTGGCGCCTTCAAAATTTCGGCGAGTTGGACGAGCTCCATACCTGCGCCTGCGGACACAACACCGCCGCCTGCGATGATGATTGGATACTTTGCATAAGTTAGCATTTCTGCGGCAAGCGTGTTGAGGTGTGAAGCGAGCATATTGAGGTATGATGCGAGTGGTGCGCTTCGCGAGACACTTCCTTTTGACGGGTAAAATTCTGCTAACTCACTTTCTAAAGTGTCAAATGGAATTTCGAGATGAACAGGTCCTGGCCTTCCCAGTTCTAGAAATTCGAGCGCTTGGCCAATCGTGCGCCTAATTTCCTCGGGATTTTCAACTCGCCAATTCCATTTCGTGACAGAATCAAATAGTTTCTGAAGATCGACATGGTCCGAAGGCTGGCGGTGTCGACTGACAGGTGTTTGGGAAGGTGAGTCGTCAGCAAATAATTGCTCGGTGATTAGCAACAAAGGAACATTATCGGCATAGGCGGCGGCGATACCAGCGGCCGCGCAGACCGAGGCGTGTCCGCCAAATAGATGACAAACGCCGATGTTTCCTGTGGCGCGTGAGTAACCGTCAGCCATTAAAGAGGCAGCTTGTGCTGATTGAGCTGAGACGTACTGGATTTTGTCAGATCTTTCGACCGCGTCATAGATTCTTGAAATCCCCTCGTCTGGCAGTCCAAAGATATGATTGACTCCATGCAATTCCAATAGCTCAACGATTAAGTTGTCACCTGTTATTGACAATTCTCGCCTCCCGAGATGTAATCGTGCTGTTTGAAGCATCGAAAGCTGCAAATCGCCGTAATGGAGGGGATTGGCTTATCAAGCTTAACGCTTAGCGACATTGTGGATTAAGTGTAGCTAAGGCGCTATCTACGCACCGATGCGTTATGCGTATCACAATCGTCCCTCTATTAATCTAGTATGAATTCCTGAGTGTGAGAACCTGGTTACCTGGAGGAATCATGATACCATTGAGTCCTATGGCTGCCGAATTAAATGAGCAGCTTCAAACTGCCAATAGGCTGGTTTTTGAACTGCTCTCATCAGTTGGTAGAAGAATCTATCTTCCCAAAGGCATTTTAACCCAGAGTACAGCTGCAGAGCAGCGAGCGAATCGCTTTAATGCAACCCGCGCATTTGCGCTTGAGGACGGTAGTGCGATGTTTTTGCCAAGCTCCTATGAATTTCTGTCAGCGCTCCCGCCAAATTCAGTTTATGCTTATGCTCCTGCGTTGGGCCAAGAAGAATTGCGCCATAAGTGGAAAACTAAACTAGTTGCTGACAACCCATCACTTGTGGGAAAGGCGTTCAGCACACCCATTGTTACGTGCGGAATGACGCACGGTTTCAGTTTAATCGGAGATCTATTTGTGGATAAGGGTGATAGAGTGATAATGCCTGATCGCATCTGGGGAAATTATCGACTGGTTTTCGAGACGAAGTATGAAGCTGAGATAATGACGCATCCTTTCTTCAATGACGCAGGTGTATTTCACACCGAAGCGTTTGCGACGTCGCTCAGAAAGGCAGGAGAGCGGAGCCAGAAGATAATCGTGATCCTAAATTTCCCGCACAATCCAACAGGGTACGCTGTTAGCGCGGAAGAAGCTGCGAGTGTGACACAAGCTATTGTCCGCGTTGCCGAAACTGGTGTTCAGGTTCTTGTCTTGGTTGACGATGCTTATTTTGGTTTGTGGTACGATAATCATGTATTGCGAGAATCACTTTTCGGCTGGTTGATTGGCCTTCATCCCAATGTTTTGGCGATTAAGATTGATGGGGCCACGAAAGAGGAGTACGCCTGGGGATTGCGTGTGGGATTTCTTAGCTTCGGCCTTGACGAGAATGTCATGAAAGTGCTAGAAGAAAAAATTACTGGTTTAATTCGCGCAAACACTTCTGGAACGTCTCAACTGTCGCAGACTCTTGTGCTCAAAGCAATGGATTCCCCCGGATATGCAGCGGAAAAGCAACGGAGATATGAAATTCTGAGGTCGCGATTCATGAAGGTGAAAGAGGTTGCGTACAACCATGAATACGAGGATCTGTGGGATGTATACCCGTTTCACGCGGGCTATTTTATGTGTATACGCCTTAAATCAGGAGACGCTGAGACGGTGCGCCAATGCCTGCTTCAAGAGCATGGGACTGGTGTCATTTCTCTTGGAAACAAGGACCTCCGTATTGCGTATTCTTGTGTTGAGGAGGAGAGTATTGAGATGCTCTTTGACGCTATTGCTGATGCGGCACGGTCTTGCTTGGATTGTTGAGTCATTTTCGATTTTTCAAATGTAGCTTTGTGGTCTTGTTCAAAACCCCGTTTCGAAAGAAATATTGTTGGTTTCCGTACCACTCCACCCTCCAGCAGTCGAACCCGCGTTTGTATTCGACGATGCGATCTGGTGCTCCGAGGCTATTGTGTAATTTTCTGGTTGTGCGGATGTCCTGCTTTACGAGATATCTCGTAAAAATGGTCACACCAGAGAGAATTGCCACCAATACTAGTTTTCCCCCTGTTTTCGGCGAAATGCTGTGTGTGACAGGAACAAGTGTTAGAATAAGCGCTATGATGAGTGTACAGCATATCAGTTGCTTCATTAATGTGTTTTATAGTACGAGATTTTTTCCGTATGTGAGAGGGGTAACTATTCACAAAGTGCGAGCGCCGATGAAGCTGCAAGTTTAATTGGTTCGCCCTCCCACCGGTCTTTAATCCGTTCGAGCATCTTGGGAGCTACAAAGGCAGGTAGCTGAAAAGGTTTTGCAGCTCCGACGAAGGCTTCCCACGACCAATTCCGTTTCAATTCATCGCCTGTCTCAGTGATTTCTTCTATGGCGACGATGTATTCTGTTTTGTCAGCGATGCGGCGAGCTAGTGCTCCAGCTGCGCGTGGGTCGCCGATTTCACCGAGGGCTTCAGCCGCTTTTACCCGAGCGGATGTTTTTGCTAAGGCGTTCGTGGTTGCTTTAAGATACAAACCACGATTCTCAAGAATTTGTATCAATTTTGGCACTGCACTTGTGCTCTTCAATTGCCCCAATGCTGTGATTGTGTTAGTGTAAATTGTGGCATTTTCGGTCCTTAAAGTGTCTATGGGTAGTAAACTCTCAGGGATCTTGCTTTTGTCCTTTCCCAATACGGTTCCTGTGTCCAGAATTTTGAGAAGCTCCGGTTCAGCCATCTTATCGCCGATTAATCCAAGGGCAGCCACGCAGGCGGCTCGTACTGAAGCATATTCTAATGGATTCTGAAGTAACATGATGAGTTTGGCGACGGATTTGGTGTTCTTCAGAATTCCGAGTGCTGCGGCGGCTTTTTCACGGATTTCTGCACTCTCATCATCGAGCGCATGCATCAGTGGAGCAGACGCACGATCGTCAAGTAGCGTTCCTAATGTGGTAGCGGCCTCCGCGCGAATCGACTTGTACTCGGTTTCGTCTTCAAGCACTTTTATCAGTTCATCAACGGAACTGGGGTCTTTATTGGTGACCAGTGCAGAAACTGCTGCTTTGCGAACGATGGGGCTTGTGTGTGTTAACTCCGAATGAAACGTGGAGGTAAGAGTTTTAGCTTCATCGAGATGTTCGAGTTCGCCTAGCGTTTCTACCAGTGCCCAGCGCGTCCACTCATCATCCGCAGATTTGAGTGCGTTTTGAATTAGACCTGCCGTGATTAGTCCACCGCCAATCTTTAAAGACGCAGTTGTTTCAGCCATAACGGCGTCAACCTCGTGCTTGTCTTCGAACGAGCCCAGGCCCTTTTTCAACACATCGACCAAGCCCGAATCTGATTGTTTCGTATTTAGCGCGCGCAACGCAATTGCTGCTTCCCTTCGCGCAGATTCATATCTGTCTCTTTTTTGAATGGTGAGCAAGGGGACGATTATGCGTGCGTCTCCGATTTTTCCTAAAGCCTTTGCAGCTTCCTGTCGTACGATTCCTTGTTCATCTTTTAGTGCGCTCAGCAGGTCCGAAACGGCAGATTTTCCGCTAAGCACTCCCAGGGCTTGAGCCGCACTGCTACGAACGGTAGCGCGCTCATCATTATTGAGGGCTGAGATAATGGCTTCTGTCACCTGGTTACTTCTGCTGTAGATGTGGAGATTTGGCCCATGTTTCCTGCAGTGATAATGCTGTTGGTTCTCCCTGTCTGTTAGAATCCAGATTTCAGCTGGTTTTTCAACGGAGACGGTGATATTTTGACCAAGTGCGATGCCATTCGTTCTGAATTCTTGTCCCAATTCCTCTGGTATGTTGCTTTTGTCCAGATCGTCCTGGTATTCAATCAATTGAGTGCTATCAAACAAGAGCTCTCCTTTGATTTTTCCTAGTGTTAGCGCCACCTCACTCCGCACAAGACTTGGAATTGACTTTAATTCTCCCCACGTGCGGTACACCGGTTGTGGGTAGTCAGAAGTCCATTCAATCTGTAAAGTTTGAATCGCTGTTCGGAAGGCGTCTAGGGATTTGTAGCGGCGTTTCATGTGTCGCTGAAAATCTTTAATTTCATCATATTGCGTCGACAAAATCCATAAGAGGGCTGGGATAGATTCCTGGGCTTTAATTTCTCCAAGCGCTTTAACTGACCCTTTTCGAATAACTGGAGTGGTCTCGTCGCTCAACATCATTAGCATCAAGGGTTGGACCGATTTCATTGACTTCAATTGTCCTAGAGATGAGATTGCAGTCGTTCGAACTGTTTCACGTTGCTGTTTGTCTATCGCCAGGCTGGTGAGGCCTTGAACAACTTCATCCGTGTTTACGTTAATCTGTCCAAGTGCGATAGCCGCGTTCGTGGCGGTGGTTTCATCGAGTCTAAGAGCATCGGTCAAGGCAGCGATGACGGTATTTTTCGGCCCTCTTGCTCTCATCTCTCCCAGGCCCGCGGCGGCATGGGCTTTGGCTTCCTTTCGTTCCCGGCTATTTTTGAGAACTTCCATCAATGGTTTAATCGCTCGGCGATCTCCAATTCGGCTTAGTGCTTGCGTCGCACTTATTCGAATTTCATCTGATTGATGTTCGAGCGATAGGACAAGATGAGGAACCGCTGTTCCACCCATTACGACTAATGCATCAAGCGCTTCACCATGCAAGTCATCGTCCGTCAAAAGCTTGATTAAGGAGCTAATTGCGGCTTCAGCTTTTAAGGTCCCAAGAACTTGTATTGCTGCTTTTTGAGTGCCTATCCGACGGTTTTTCAACCGCGCGTCATCAATGAAGGCATTTGCGATATATTGATGTTCTTCCAAAAATTCTGCATTTTTATCAGGAAGAACCTCTCTGCCACGTGAATCAAGAACCTGGATTAGGGGGCCAATTGACGGACTTCCCAGTCGGATAAGGGCCGCGATGGCGCTATTTTTCACGTGGAAATTCGCATCAGCGAGTAAGCGGATGAGATCTCCAATGCCATTTTCTGCCTTCAACTGACCGAGTAGCTTTGCGGCATGGGTGCGCGCTTGGGTAGAATTGCTACGGGTCGCAAGTCGGAGGGCGGGGATAGTGGCTCGGCCTTTCAACTTTTCTAGTGCAATTATCACACTGTAGATTACATCTGGTGATTCACTCTTGTTTCTGAGTACAGATTCAAAAATCGGAATCAATCCTGAACGATTTAGATTCCCAAGATGTTTTATTGCGCTCTGCCTGATTCGGGGATCTGGACTCTGGATGGATCGAATTAGTAGTTTTACGACTGTATCGTCTTTGACAGCTCCTTGAATTAGTCGTGCTGCAGTTTGACGAGGTTCTGGCTGAAAGCATTTCTGCGATTCCAATAGGGCAGTGATAATCAGAGGATCTGTTTGGTCTACCAATTTTTCCAACAAAAGAGAATCTTGTTCTAAGGATGCTGCGAACGAGTGTGCCAGGAATCCTCCGATGGAGTTTCTCGATCGGATTAGCCTTTCCTGCCGATCTAATTCGTCGGAATCTGGGTCCTCCATGTTAGTGATTTCCTGGATCTGTTGATTCAGAGTCTCTAGACGATTCATTACTGTTATAAGTCCTCTTTGCCAAGTCCCTGCGTTTGCACTGACTCGCAATTCAAGTAGTAGATTAAGGCATTGCGCTTCGAGTTGAGTGGCATCGCTTGCGAGGGCCTTTTCTACTGCTGATTGAACGGCGGTGTAATCAGATTTTGCGATGGCTAATCGAGCGTCAAGAATGTCCCTGTCTTCTTTCTCCCCACAACTGGCGAAGACGCCTATTGTCAATACAATATTGATGGATAAGAGGATTCTCTGTTTCATGCGTCAGACTCCTTAATTGATTGGATACGTGTGAAATCAAACCTGCAAAAGAGAAACGTTCAAATCTTGCCATCTTGACAGTTCCCTGTCTTTTACGTGCCCGAGATCTCCAACTTTCTTAAATCGGCAACGGCCTTTACTTTTGTGGCAATCGTATTGAGCAACGCCAGCCGTGTAGATTTAAGCTGGGGGTCTTCGCTCATTACGAGAACTTCGTCGAAAAAACGATCGATATTGGGTTGAAGATCTCCGAGCCTTAGAAGTAGGCCACTATAGTCACTTTGGTCAACTAATTCTTGGAGATTTGGTGCGACTTTGGCGATGGATTCGGCCAAAGCCTTTTCAGCTGGATCTCGTAGAAGATTCGTATTGACTTCCGTTGGCGGTGAATCAGGCAGAATTCGCAGAAGACGGTTCAGCGCAGGATAAACACGTTGGAATTCGGGGCTGTCAAGGAACTCGACAACGGCTTCTGCCCGTTTGAGAATGTCAATGGCATCAACTTCATCAGTTGCAATCACTGCCGCGAGAACGTCTGGCGCATAACCTTGTGCCAGTAACAGCACTTCAATCCGTGTTCTGAGAAAATCGAGTAGGGCCTCCTTGGTATCGTTAGAGAGTTCGACTTGGTATAGGCGAACGGCTTCTTCAAGCACGGCAGGTAGAGCGAGATGGAGGTTGTGTTCGAGAAGAATGCGTACGATTCCAATTGCTTGTCGCCTTAACGAATAGGGATCTTGCGAACCGGTCGGTCGTTCGCCAATTCCGAAATACCCGACTATAGTGTCAATCTTGTCCGCGATGGATAAGATTATGCCAGCTTCTGTTTCTGGGAGAGGACCGTCGGCAGAGGTAGGCTGGTAGTGTTCCTCAATGGCCATAGCAACTTCGTGTGGTTCTGCGGAGTTTTTTGCATAATACTTTCCGATAACCCCTTGTAAAGACGGGAATTCAATGACCATAAGAGTGCTTAGGTCTGCTTTACATAGCCAAGCGGCCCGCTCCGCATGTGCCCGACTGTTGACCTTTGCTTCATTTTGCGACATATTCTGCTCCATCTCATCAGCGACAAAGTTTACGAGTGCTTTCAAGCGCATCGCTTTGTCAAGAACTGAACCGAGTTTCGTATGGAACATGATGGCATGTAATTGATTAACTCTATTTGCAAGGGGCTTTCTTTGGTCTTCACGATAGAAAAATTCGGCATCGTTAAGCCTGGCCCGAAGTACGCGTTCGTTGCCATAGCGAACGTCATCCAAATTTCCATCAGTGCCATTGGAGATGATGATGAATTTTGCTGCGAGTTTCCCAATATCAGACCACATGGGAAAGTAGCGCTGATACTTCTTCATCGGTGTAATTAAGACTTCAGTTGGCAAAGCGAGATGCGACTCGCTAAAACTGCCCACGATTGATTGAGGGTATTCAACGAGATGTGTGACGGTTTCCAGGAGTTGTGGGTCGAATTGTTTCAAGCAGTTCTCAGATTCAAGTATCTTCTCGACTTGTTGTTCAATTTCAGTCCGTCGTTCTTCCTGATTGACTAGAACGTTGTTCTGACGAAGCTCCTCAATGTACGTCTCTATTGAGGCATTATGGAGCACTATTGGCCCAGGATTTAGAGAACGATGTCCGTAAGTGCGCCTCCCGGACCGGAGTGTATCGAGTTGGAAATCAACTACCTGCTCCCCAAAGAGTGCGACCAGCCAGCGAATCGGACGAGCGAACTTAAGCCGATCCCAGCGCATAGTTTTCGGGAAGCTGAGTGATTGAATCCATTCCGGAATCAGTTCTTCAAGGACGTCCGTGGTGGCGCGACCTTTTGCCAATTTGGTGGCTGCTACATACGCTCCACGCTCCGTTTGAACAATTTTCAAATCTTGGACATTAACATCTTGTGTTTTTGCAAAACCCTGTGCGGCCTTTGTCGGAGAAGCGTTTTCATCATAGGCAATACTCTTTGGTGGTCCAATTATCTCAGCTGTTTCGTCGGTTTGGGTGGCGGCCAATTTGCTGATGAATAACGTCAAACGACGTGGGGTGGCAAGCGTGCGTACCTTCTCAAACGAGAGGCGATGATTCTTGAGCGATGTAGACGCAATGTCGCTAAGCTGACGTAGTGCTGACGAAATGTAGTTCGCTGGAATTTCTTCGGTACCAATCTCAAGTAAGAGATGCGCAGGTTTGTCTATGACAAGTTTCGCTTCCTCTTCTTCGGTTGATGTCGGTTGTATGTCTGATTTGCAGCGTTCTAACAGTGGATATCCCATTTGTTTGCGCTGCGCGACATAGGCCTGCGCAGTTCTCTGTGCAAGCCGTCGGACCCTTTCAACGTAACCTACACGCTCGGTGACGCTGAGGACACCACGTGCATCAAGCATGTTGAATGCGTGAGAACATTTCAACGCGTAATCTGTTCCAGGCAATACCAGTTCTTCCGCCAGACAGGAAAGAGCTTCTTTCTCATAAGCATCAAAGTGTTCGAGCAGCATTTCTACATTGGAGAGTTCAAATGCGTACTTAGAATGTTCCAACTCGCTCTGATGATGTACATCACCATATTGTAACGTGTTGTTCCACTGGATATCAAAGAAGCTGTCGACATTCTGGAGAAGGAGCGCGATGCGTTCGAGTCCGTAGGTCAATTCGGCGCAAATTGGGTCTAGGTCAATGCCACCCATCTGTTGGAAGTAGGTGAACTGTGTAACCTCTGCACCGTTCCACCAGACTTCCCATCCGAGGCCTGACGCTCCGAGTGTGGGAGATTCCCAATCATCTTCAACAAAACGCAAATCATTAATCCGTGGTTCTACGCCCAAATGGCGTAGGCTCTCAAGGTAGAGGGGTAGTACATCCGTTGGGGCTGGTTTCAAGACAACCTGATACTGATAGTATGCGCCTAGTCGCAATGGATTCTCTCCATAACGTCCGTCAGTTGGTCGTCGAACGGGCTCGACATACGCAACTTTCCACGGTTCAGGGCCGAGGCAGCGTAGGAAAGTCGCAGGATTAAATGTTCCGGCACCAACCTCAATGTCACAAGGCTGTTGGATTACACAGCCGTGATTAGACCAGAATGTTTCTAAGGCAAGAATGATTTCTTGAAAATTCATGATTGTATATACCTGTCGGACGACGCACAGAAGTCAGAAGATTTGAACGCTTTTGATGCCCAACACGAAATGGTCGAGTTTACGCCGTGGACATTTCAATGAGCGCGAGACTTTTCAAAGTACGCTCAGTATGATAGGAAATAAAACTCGAGAGTACGGATTGAAGTTGGCGGTGGTTGAATTTCGATGCGCGCACACGGTTGAGCTGAGTTAGATCGCATTTCCGAAGGTGCTTCATCAATTCACAGCTTCCACGTGCGAGAGGAAGTGCATTTCCATCTTGATATTCGCAATTGGTGCAGAGTAGACCTCCAAGAGAGGGGCTAAATCTCAACGTCGCGTTGGAAAGCAGCGAAGTGCAAGACACGCAGCAAGACAGCTGTGGTGCAAAACCCGCTGTATCAAGTAGCTTGATTTCAAAAGCGCGTGCTAGGAGAGCACTGTCATCATTTAATGCCAACAGACTGAATCCCTGTTGTAGAAGGCTAAAGGTTTTCTGATCGACGGATTGGTCTGACTCAACAGTGTCCACCAATTCCGCGAGATAGAAACCGTAAGTCGTGCGATCAAAATCTTCCTTTATTCCATCAAAAGCATCAATTAAATCGAAGTCATTCACAATGTGTAAATCTTTGTTCGGACGCTCAAAAAAAAGGAGAGAACCGAAATTCATCAGTTCCAGGCTCCCCCCAAATCGGCTTTTGGGCCGTTTGACGCCTCGGGCTACTGCTCGCACTTTACCAAAGTCTGCAGTATAAAATACGATAATTTTGTCATATTCGCCAAGCGGGTAAGTTCGAATAACGATGGCGCGGGTCTTCTGAACAGGCATGTTGAAGCCAATAATAAAATGGGACACCGAGCGGATGAATCGATCGTGTAATCATTTCATCCGGTCACTGTCCCATAGTATATCATGTCGGGTTGAGAGATTCTAAGCTCTAGATTTTCCGTCCTCAGCTGGGACGTTTCAGCTGAAATCTATGGCTTAGACTCCATAAGGAAAAGTCGGGGCGAGAGGATTCGAACCTCCGACCTCGTGCTCCCGAAGCACGCGCGCTAGCCGGGCTGCGCTACGCCCCGTTGAAATACAGACCGGCATTGATTCTATCATAGAGACTGTGATAGTGTCAAGACCCCTTTTTCAATGCGACAATCTGAGATTAGAGCGAAGCAGGGGGTACGCCTCGGGACCAGGCGTACTCCCTGCAGGATTTTCTGCAATGCGTGGACAGCAGCAGAACTTGTGCGACGTTCTTGGTCAAACCCGAGGACGTTTCACGCCGCTTATTCAACTGATGAGGCATTCCCGTTATTGGCTTCTGGTGTCTTGATTCGAAGCCGATGAATCCGACGCTCATCTGACTCTAAAATCGTAAAATCCAAACCTTGGTAGGAGAACTGACTTTCTGGTTCAGGTACTTTTCCTAGAAAATCTACAACAAATCCCCCAATTGTATCAACATTTTCGGCCTCAATCTGCGTGCTAAGCTGTTCGTTGAGGTCGTCAAGGTTCATGCGGGCATCGACCGAATAAGTGTTTCGGGATAGAAGCAGACATTCTGCTTGCTCGTCTGCATCATACTCGTCTTGGATCTCGCCAACGATTTCTTCAACAATGTCTTCCAGTGTGACAAGACCTGCGGTTCCGCCGTATTCATCGACAACGAGTGCCATGTGTTGCTTGTTTGCCCGTAAGTCCTGGAAGAGATTCGAGATTTTCTTGCTTTCTGGTGTAAAAAATGGCGTTCTGTTGGCAATAAGTTGTCTCAAATCGATCGACTTGCCTTCTTCCCAGTAGTCCAACATGTCCTTAACGTGAAGGATTCCAATGATCCGATCTATTGTTTCTTCATATACGGGGATACGTGAATGTCTCGATTCAATTGCCGTTCTGAGAACCTCCTCTTTTGGTATTGTAACGTCAAGACATACCATGTCAGTCCGAGGGTTCATGATTTCCCGCGCAACTTTGTCTGGGAGATCGAGAATGCGCGAGATCATCTCTCGTTCTTCTGGTTCCAGGATTTCTTGGCTATCTCCGACATTGTCAAGTGCCTCCAAGACCTCGGGTGAGACAGCACTATCTTCTTCCGGCCGAACCTTCCCACCAAGGACACGTACTCCAAGGTTTCCAAGTAGACTTAACGGCGTTACAAGAACAAATAATACCCAGTAAATGAGGCGTAAAAAACGCAGGGTCTGAATCGGGGAGGTTTCGGAACTCCCTTGGATGTAGTTTTTGGGAACGAATTCGGTGACTACGACGAGGATAACAGTAGCAACGCCGGCCGCCATTACGCGGTTCTTCAAATCATCAAATCCGAACAGTGATACAAGCATCACAACAAGTGCAACGATTAGCATGCTTTTGGCAGTGATAATCGTTGCGGAATACCGACGTGGTTTTCGCAGAAGCGAGGTCAGCGTTTCATACTGTGTACCGCCTTTTTCCGCGATGTTCAGAATGTCCTCACGGGTCAGCCGGTTGAGTAGTGCTTCTGCTGCAGAAAACAGAGCAGTGAGAATTGACAAAATAACCAAGTAAATTAACTTAACTATGTCATCGTCCAAGCGTTGGGTTATACCTCCAGTTTGTCTTCGAATGTCAAAGGCATTACAATTGCTAAGTTGCTAAGATTTGACAAAGAAGTGCTTCCTGTTTTGCGAACATAATGTTAGCCTCACGCGGGATTTGGTGATCGTAACCGAGCAGGTGAAGCATTCCATGTATGGTGAGCTGGGCCAGTTCAAGGTTGAGTGATTGATTATGTGCGATAGCCTGGCGTTCTGCTGTCGGCACGGATATGACGAGGTCTCCCAATAAATCTGGATTCAGTGAATTGTCGGGGCCGTCACGCATTGCAAACGCGAGGACATCTGTCGGAGCGTCCAGCTCGCGGTATTTCCGATTCAGGGATTGAAGTTGTCTATCATTTGCTAATAGTACACTAACTTCACATTCGTCGGAGCTATGCATTTTCAATGTTGTAGATGCAGCCCGCCGAATGAGGCCTTCATCAAAATCGGTGGTTTGGGAATCATTGCGGATTAAGATCATAACAATCGCGTTTTCCGGTTTGTCGCTTTTGATTCTAAGTGCTGTCCGTTTTTGTCTGAGCGGGAAGTTTGTTACTAGCTCCAATCTCTGATTTTCCCCGTTCTTCGTATGCTTCAATAATCCGTTGGACCAGCTCATGTCGAACTACATCCTCCCTGGAAAAGCAGATGAACTCGATTCCCAAAATTCCAGTTAAGACCGATTGAGCATCTGCAAGGCCCGATAATTTTCCGGCGGGTAGGTCCGTTTGGGTGACATCCCCGGTAACGACTGCTTTGGAGTCGAATCCGAGTCGGGTTAGAAACATTTTCATTTGCTCAATTGTAGCGTTCTGAGCCTCATCGAGGACAACAAAAGAATTGTTGAGGGTTCGGCCCCGCATGAATGCAATAGGAGCCACCTCAATGATATTGCGTTCAATGTATCGTTCAAGTGCTTCTGGCGGCATCATGTCATAAAGGGCATCGTATAAAGGGCGTAGATAGGGGTCTACTTTTTGAGAAATATTACCGGGCAAATAACCCAGATTTTCACCGGCTTCAACAGCGGGACGCGTCAAAATGATTCGGCTGGCTAAGCCGCGTTTTAGGGCAGCAACTGCCATTGCCATTGCCAGGTAGGTCTTTCCTGTACCGGCGGGACCAATACCAAACACTAGGTCGTGTGTCTCTATCGCTTTGACATAGCGCTTCTGTCCGGCGGTTTTTGGACGAATCACCCCACGCTTGGAGAATACGGGAATCGATTCAGTTCTTGTGTCTGTTTCTTCGAACTCATCGAGTGTCCCCGATTTCGACGCTCGAACTGCACAATTAACGTCGGTAAGATTGATGTCTTGTTCTTGGCGAATCGAGTGGAGGAGGGATTCAAGTACCCTACTAACCCGATGCACTTCATCAACATTGCTGCCGATAAGCTCTATGCCATCGCTTTTCAACAGGACGGTTACATCAAAGTTGTTCTCAATAATCTTCAAAAATACGTCTTCGTGGCCGAAAAGAACTTGGGCCTCAGCATTACTTTGTACAGGAATTTTCAAACGTTCTCGATTTTCCAATACAAATCTATCCTCCAGTTTAGGCTGACGGTAATTGTATAACGAAGAAGGACGGAATGCAAGCGCAAATGTGGACTGTACTTATACCAGATTCAAAAACTTGATACAAGTGTGGTTTCTGTCCCAGTTTTCTAACCCTTCGAGTCTGAGTCTTTCTGTCTTTCTAGAAAGACGATTGCGGATTGGTTTCTCACGCGGAACGGCTGCTTTCGTATAACACTTACTTAAGACTTAAGATTGATTTTCGAAGCCGGTATCTGCCTGGATTTTATCAATCCTCGACTATTTCGGTGGAGATTTCACGCATCTGGTCATGTTTACAATTGCTAGTTGGTAGATGTCGAAGCGCACGTGATTTTAAGGCGCGTTGGATTGTTGCGAATACGCATGCCCCGTGACAATCCGATGATACTCGCATCCAGCATCGAGACTCCTGTTTCAAAACGCCAGAGCAGAGATTGGAACCCCTCGCGGGTTCTATAGGCCTGAATAGACATTCTGGAATTGTTGTTTGGTGCCCTATCCGTTCCCATCTTGCAACCGTTGCGTGACATCTCACGGCGGATGGCGGTTTTCACGATTCTCGGCCTAAAATATCCTTGGGTGGTCACGTAAACGAGGTAGCAGTTATTCTCTTGGTACGGAACAGAAATTGCCATCGGATTAGTCCATAAGGTGGCACCAAATAGTCATGCAAATCGTTCCCCGTGGTTGGGTATGGGAATGCCAATCCTCTACACTCGTCCTTGCTTCCATCAGAAGATCTCTGCCAACTATCTGGTTCGTCCGATTCTCTAGGGCATCGATATACCGATATTGTGTGTTCTTGCCGTTTCGATGGGAAGGTCTTCATCTTTACGCGTGTTGGCCCACATTTTGTCGTTCGCAGTTGTTGCGAGGTAATTCACAATGTTGTGTGCAAACTGGGGACGATGAGAATAGAGTCTGAGAGGTTGGATTCTAGGCTGTCGGGCTTGTCACTAGACTTCATAAGCTTCGCGATGAATAATCGTGAAGAAAGGGCATGGATAAGCTGTAAAGAAAAAGTCCTGAAAACCGTGCAATCAATCATGGGAAGATTCCCTCCATCTAATACTTCAGGGATGCGAGATGCGACGGATTGCAGATGTCTCAGAGGTCAGAGGTTCCGTAGCTTACTATTGCTTGTCGTTTCGAAGACTCCATACCACATCGCCGTTTCAGCCGAGAAAATTCTTGACGTGTTCTATTTCGATTGTTATCATTGTCGATTAGATGTGTGGGAAAGTTTCTGCGAAATAACAGGATTATTCTATGCTTGTCGATTCACATGCCCATATTCAACTTGATACATTTGACGCTGATCGTGAAGAAGTGCTGGCGCGTGCCTGGACGGCGGGAGTCCACAAGATATTGGTCGTGGGATTCAATCTGGAAACCAGCCGGAATGCGGTTGTGCTTGCTGAAGAACATTCAGGCGTATACGCAACAGTCGGGGTGCACCCGCACGATGCCAACGACTTAGATATTGATACGCTCCAAACCTTTCGTGAGCTTGCTTCTCATGCCAAGGTTCTCGCGCTAGGGGAAATGGGTCTTGATTATTACCGCGATTTGTCGTTGCGCTCGGTTCAGAAGACGGCTTTTGAAAAACAACTTGATCTTGCAGAAGAATTAGATCTGCCGATTGTTGTTCACAACCGTGATGCACACGATGAGATTGTTCCAATCTTGCGAGCACGGGGTGGCCGAATTCGCGGTGTGATGCATTGCTTTTCAGGGGATGTGGAGACGATGCGTCAGATTCTCAATCTTGGACTTTACATTGGCATTGGGGGGCCGGTGACTTACCGGAAATCCTATGACTTACAAGACGTCGTACGAAAGGTGGAGGCTGATCGCTTTCTCGTGGAAACCGACTCGCCGTGGCTAGCACCGCAGTTACTGCGAGGAGAGCGCAATGAACCGGCCTATGTATGTGCGACGGCCGAGAAAGTTGCGTCACTCCGTCAAACGTCGTTGGAAGAGGTAGCAGAACTTACAACCCAAAATTTTAATAGGTTGTTTAGAGAAAACTTCGAAGTGCGAAAGAAGGGCGAAAAAAATCGAGCCCCGCGATGCTAATGTCATAGCACAATAAATTTTTGTTGCAGTTCGTCAGTCGTTGAAATTGCGCGATTTTGTGGAATGTGGTTTGACAGAATTTTGCATACCTCTCATCTGGAAACCAACCGACTGGTTCCAAATGCGTATTAGGGTAGATGCTCCGAAAATAAATTGGGAGTGCCCCTCTAAAGTTTGCCAATCTTGGAACACTTGAAAACTAAATCTCTACAGCCAGAGGCATTTCCCCCAATCACCTTCCTGTGGATATGTACCGTAGTCTTTCGATAATTGTTCGAATCTCTTTATGCGTATCTGACAACTGCCTGGCTGAGTGAACGTCATCGATAGCTTTTATAATTCACGGCCGATTTCGGAAGCTTTTCATCGTCTCCAAATATCGCTATTGGCTCCAGGCGTTTTTCGCGAATCGGAATTGCGTGGTTAGAATTCGTGTCAGCTTTAGGCGCAATACAAGACTTTAAATCCCTCATTTGGTGTTCCGACCGGTATTTCACATTTTAGTTGCCGTGTAATGAATGCATTGGCAGGTTCAATGCCAAACTGCATGATTTGCCATTGCGCTTTTGGCGCACTCCTAAAAAACTATTGGTTAACCGTCCTAAAATCCGCGTTCGCATCCTCTCCGTCGTTTGCGACCGAACATTGGGTGTGAGCGCATTTTGGCCTTCTTCTTAGGCAAAGTGCGAGAGGACATATAGGCCAGAAATTATTTATTCTCAAATTATGCTTCATCTAGGTTTCTCCGGAGCGAGTGTTAGGGACATTGGTTTTGTCTTTGTGCAGAGTTTGAAAATTTGCCTGGACTAACTAGACGGGCTCCAATTGCTCGCTTAGTGTTCTAACGGCGACTGTAATCTGGTTGCTATTGTGGATTGTATAAAACTGGCTTTGCTTTCAAGGCGGTCTGAGGTTCATTACAAGTAAATTTGTAAGATTGGGTTGGTATTGAACAAGCTTTGGCAGAACGTCTTCTTGAGTTTGTGAATTTATGCGTTTCTGTACAAAGGGGAAGGTTTGACGGATAATTCTGTATTGTCATGGAACAAGCGCAGTCACAAGTAAGTAGGCAAAAATCTGCTTTCTCGCGTTCCGATCTTTCGGGTGTGTTCGAAACGAAAATTTAAGCGTGATCTTCGACGACGAAAAGCTATCGGTTTTCACATGCGTGAATGTAGCTTTTGCATTTTATACCAATAAATCTTAAGCAAATCGCGGAGCGGAAAGAATGCCTCGTTCGATGTCGTTTTTGTGATTGGAACCAAGGATAGGTTAACCTAATGAAACGGTTTCATAGGAATTAACGTTGGATTGATGGGCGGTCTAGGGCGATTCCCTCGCGATGTTCGGCCTGGTCCCGTGTTCAGACACGGGGTTGTCGCGTATTGGCTGCGTGCCTCATGCGGGGAACACGAATACCCATCTATAAAATCACACGAAGGACTATGGAGAAATGCTACTACGATTGATGCAGTCCATATTCGGGCTCAATCCCTTAGTTGGTCTTACGGCATCAGCTGTCCGCCTCTATGGTGCGTTAGAAGTATTTAAGACCGCGTACACATCTGAAAGCATTGATTATAGAGACGATCATGAATGGTTTTGTGCCCCCCAACGGGATGAGCGGTTACAAGCGACGGGCTTTTCTAAAACGGAGATTGATAAAGGACTCGACGAGCTTGTAAAGGCTGGGGTACTAGAAATCCGGAATAAGCGTAGAACCCTATGGTATCTGTTGAAGTAATTCTAGTTGTCCATTGGTATGAATGAGCCGCAATTAATCGAGTGTTTTCCTCACACCATCCTTGCTTCCACCTCTCCTAGACGCGCAGCTCTTCTAAGGCAGATTGGGCTTGATTTCCAAGTTTATCCCAGCGGTGTCTTGGAAGACATAATGGTACGTCCCTCTCCTCTGATGGTAACAAGTGAACTCGCTATGTTGAAGGCGAGAGCCGTTCGCGATCGCGTCAACCGCGGACTAATCATCGCCGCGGACACAGTTGTTGTCATTAACCAACAAATTCTTGGAAAGCCGAATAGTGCTTCTCACGCCATTCAGATTCTGAAGCGGTTAAGTGGGACACATCATGAAGTGATTACGGGAACAGTCCTTCTCGACCTTGATCGCAACCGAGAGCGCGCCTGGACCGAGACGACCAGAGTATATTTTAGAGAATTGCATGCCTCGGAAATCTGTGAATACGTTCGCAGTCAAGACTTTGCCGATAAGGCGGGTGGATACGGAATTCAAGGAAGAGCAGGTGCTTTTGTTTCACGGATTGAAGGTTGTTATTTCAACGTAGTTGGGCTACCGCTGGCAAGCCTGGTTGAACGACTTTGGGAGCTTGCGCGGCGGTGAAAGGTGCCACAATAATCTTGCACTGCCCAACTCGCTTAGCGATAATCAGGGTGAATTTCCTTAGGAATCTGTTTTTTTCGCGCGGCCAACCAGTTGTCATAAACTTCGTTCTTTTTGGATTGCAACATTGTTCGGTGGAGCTCTGCCTTTTCCGTTGGCGAATGCTTGAATGTTTCCATGTCCGCTTCCTGTCGATCCACGAGTTGAATGATGTAAGATGCTCTATCGCCTTGGAATGGACCGCCAACTTCATTCAGTTCCATATTAAAGGCAGAGAACATAGCATTGCGACAATTTCCCATCCCGGAAATATAGTCACTTGATGGTGAAAGCACAAATAAGTTGCTTTCTTTTACTTCGCGATTTTTTACCGAGGTGCCGTCAGGTGGGGCATATTTCTTTACAAGGTCTTCAAGTGATTCGGCATCGAGTCGCTGACTGAGTAGTTGTTGCGCTTCGTTCAGTGCTAGCTCCTGTGCTCTTTGTTTCTGCATGTCTTCGATTACATCAGTTTTTACCTCTTCAAACTCTGGGATATCGCTCGCCTTTTTCCCTAACACTGTTGCAACAAAATAAGCTGCAATTTCATTGTTCCAGTTCTTTGTTTCAATTGCATTGCTCACATTCACCTCGATGTCGAAGACCGCTTCGATTAAACCTCTGTAGTTGCCCTTGGTGCCGATGTTTGGAATATTATTTGTGCCGTGTTCAAACCAACCGGTTTCCTGTACGGTGAGTCGGACATTCTTGTATTGGTCTTGTTCGATTGCTTCTTCGTAATCGAGAAACTCGACATCAAAGCGTAATTCATCTGCCGCGGATTTAGCTTGATTAGTGCCATCAATTTGGATGAGCTTTTTTCGAACGTCGGATTCGGCCTGGTTGAACGGTTGTACCTCTTCAGGGCGTTTCTCCTCGAGTTTGATGATGTGATAGCCGAATGCGGTTTCAATTACGTCACTTATTTCGCCGGGGGCTAGATCGTCGAAACAAGCCTTTTCAAATGGTGCAACCATGTCACCTCTAGCAAAGAACTGCCCCGTTGGTGGTAATTTTGGATGCCGTCCCCTCAAAGCTCCACCCTGAGGCGCAGAAGGGCCGTCAGAGTATTTCTTGGCCAGCTCAGCAAAGACGACCCCTTCAGTTGTTTCGTTCTTCACGATGTCTAGCAATTCCACGGTTTCTGCTTTAAGCTCTGATTTTTGTTTGTCGTTGGCATCGGTCGGGAACTTCTTCAGGATATGACGCGCTTTGACAATTTCGGGGATTGTAAATGCCTGTTTGTTTGTCTCGTAGTAGTTTCGCACTTGCTCGTCTGAGACGAAGTCTTTAGGATCTATTTTCACAAACCTCAGATTGACCTGAGTTTCCGTTTTGTATCTTTTCTGGTTTGCCTCGAAATATCTCTGTGCTTCAGCATCCTCAATCTTCGCGGAGCTGTTATATTCGTGATTTTGGAATTGGATGTACTTAACTTTCGCTTTGTCGTTCTGGCGGCGGTACTCTTGCTCTAGTTCGGTATCTGTAACCAATTCAAGTCCTTGAATCTCATTTCTTAGATTTTCGAAACTCATCTGCAGCCGAACATTTTGACGGTAGAGGCTTCCATGTCCTTGTCGGTGAAAAAGGTTATAGTTTGTCAGCAGCGCGGAATCTCTTCGGATGTAGAGGTCGACCTCTGTTTCACTAATTGTGGTGCTACTCATCCATACCTGCTCCTGCACTAATTGATTCACCACATCCCTTTCAATCTCTTTCCGATCGACAGGTCTATTGCTTTGTCGTTGCCGATTTTGAAGCTCTTGTGAAACTCGACTTTCAAAGTGATGGCGCCGGACTTCTGTGTCACCAATTTGGATGACAACGTCCTCTTCCACGGAGTTCATTTGTCGGCCTCCGGTGAATTCGAAGAGCATAACCGTGCCGATGATAAAGACAAATCCAACTATCGCCATGAAAATCTTCGCGATGAATTTCTCTCTGAGGAAAACAATCATTAGGAACCTCTCTCCTGTAATTTGTGACTAGAATGACTTCTGGGAGTATCTCTCTTTTATGGCCTCGAGTGTCATACTGATCGCTTAATGAGTAGTGAACCAAACCGATTTCGCAGTGCGAAAACGTGTACAGATAGTCGTTTAATTTCAACCATGTGCCCAAATAATACTCTAATTTGTCGTGCCTTTTCAAGCGGAAATGATTGGGGAATAGTGGACGGTGCGGTGGTATTGAGTTCGTGCTTGGTGGTGATATCCATTTCGTTAGTAAAACACTTGTGCCGATAGTGAATCCATTGTACAATAGTACGCAGATGCAATTGCAGTCCTAAGATTGGTTTGTTTTTGAGCAATCTCTCTTCGTATTCGTACATGCCAGGGGTGATTCGATTCGACTCGATAATGTCACAGACTTCAATCTGAGCTATACACTGGAATGTGGACAGTCTTTTCGATGGCGACCACATGGCAGCTGGTACTACGGCGTTGTTGCATCTGAGTTCCTTAGGATTCGACAAGAAGATTTGATGCTAATCGTCGAAAGTTCTGCGGAAAGAGACACGTCAGATTTCGAAGCTTTCCTCCGTCACTATCTCGACCTCAATCGTGATATGTGCACCATACGCGAGCTAATAGATATCGACCCACATATCCACAGGGCGATTACGGCGTATTGGGGAATGCGCATTTTGAATCAGGATGTTTGGGAGTGCCTTGCCTCGTTTGTTTTATCTCAGAACAACAATGTGCCTCGAATTAAAGCGATTATTCAAAATCTCTCGGAGCGCTTCGGAGAGAAAATTGCTCTGGGTGATCAAGTTGACTACACGTTTCCATCAGCTGGGGTGCTGGCGGAAGCCGGAGCAGATGCGCTATTTGAGTGCGGGACAGGATACAGGGCGGCATATCTCTGGGAAATATCTTTGGCAACCGTCGCCGGAACGCTCAATCTTGAAAAGCTAAAGTCTGTGCCTTATGAGTTGGCTAAGCGCGAATTGATGCGATTCAAAGGGATTGGTGAGAAAGTTGCTGATTGTGTTTGTCTCTTTTCATTAGGTCATATGGAAGCGCTGCCTGTCGATGTGTGGATAAAGCGAATCATTGAGCAAGTCTATCTTGGTAAGCAGGCGTCAGTTAGTGAGATTCGTGAGTTTGGAGAAAGTTATTTTGGGAAGCACCTTGGCTATGCGCAGCAATACCTCTTTCATTATACCCGAACAATCGGATTGGAGGAGCTGAAAGCGGACTCATATGTCCAACAGGGATAGGATTTGTGTGCATTGAGATTCTAAATCGAGAAACGAAGTCGTTCTTAAGTGCGTTCTATCTAGGCGTTAATCACAAATTCAAGGAGGAAACCACATGCTCGAGGAACTTCGGAAGAATGTTCTGTCGCTTCTGGAAGCGCGCGTTGAATTCGCTATCGGCGTCATTCAAGCGCTGAGGTCGGACAAGCTAGCGCTAGAATCTCAAATTGCTCAAATGCGAAACGACCTAAAGGACCAGAAAGATAGGATACAAGAGCTCGAAATCCGAAACGAAGGACTCCAGTGTTACGAGTCTGAGTTAAGGCAGATGCAGGAAGAGCGTGAGCAGGAACGTGAAGCTGTTGGTCGTGAGAAAGCGGAGATACGCGAACGCGTTGAAGCACTGATGACGATGTTAGATGGTATTAATAACTACCAACAGGCTTCTGAATTTAGTGCTTTGGATGTTTCTGGAGAGGAATCGAACTCGCCGGATTTTTCTGAGAACGATGCATCTGAGTAGACGTTGTTTTCCAGTAGTTAGAATCTAAGAGCAAACCGCCCTTAAGAACTGCATCCAATCACCCCAATGGTGGCACGGCCCTGCCTAAATCCGGAAGAGCAAAATCATTGCGCGTTCTAGTCCTGTCTCATTCCTACATTATGAAACCTTACCGGCGGAAATTCGCGTTGATTGCAGAACGCCCAGATGTAGAGATGCGTGTAATTACCACCGATCGCTGGTATGAAAGCATTCAAGAAATCCTATTTGAGCCTGATTCACAAGTCGGCTGCAACGAGTTTGCGTGTCCAGTCCGTTTTTCGGGTTATGGAAGTCGCTTTTACTATCGAAGTGGTCTGCGAACGCATTTTGAAGACTTTCAGCCAGAAATTATTCATCTCGAAGAGGAACCTTGGAGTATAAATGCTCTTCAGGCAATTCGATTAAAGCGGAAATATTGTCCTAATAGTCGCTTCATTTTTCGGACATCACTGAGCATTCCTGCCAAACAGAGGTTTGGATTCCTTCCGATATGGATTGAGCGGCAGGTGTTTAGGGAGACAGATGTGGCCTTTCCGTTGAGTGAGAATGCCGGCAGAATTTTGAACCAGCGAGGCTATCATGGAGACACTGTCCCCTTTCCAAATGGCGTGGATCTCCGATTGTTTCAAAAGATGAATGTGGATTTGTTGAAGGAGTCTCTTGGACTGCGCGGTACTTTCGTAGTTGGTTATCTTGGTCGGCTTGTTCACAGCAAAGGTCTGGATACGTTGTTTGAGGCTGCTGCACAGCTTGATTTTGAGTTTAGGCTTTTGGTGGTTGGTAGAGGGGTGTATAAAACTGCTCTGCTTCAGATAGCTGAAAAACTCGGAATCACGGAAAAAATAATATGGATTGATGGGATGTTGCCCGAAAAGGTGCCGCAATTTATAAATTGCATGGATGCGGTGGTACTTCCGTCGCGTGCCACACGCGACTGGGTTGAGTTCTTTGGGCGCGTTCTTATTGAGGGGATGGCGTGTGAGGTGCCCGTAATCGGTTCTGATTCTGGCGAGATTGCTCATGTCATTGGCAATGCGGGCTTGATTTTTCCAGAGAATGATGCAGGCGCTCTCGCAGAGTGTATTGGGCGCATCGCGCGTCACTTATCGCTCTCCTGCCAACTTGTGGATGAGGGTTTGGAACGTGTGAAAGAATTCGCCTGGGAAACTATCGCCAACCGAACGTATTCAGTTTATAAAAACATTTTAAAAAAACGTCGATTAAATTGCATTGACAATTAGGCGTTCTGACGAAGTTAACCTGGGCCAAGGCTTGTGGGATACACTGACTGACGAAGATTCCGCGATTATCGCAGTCTTCGGTGAAATCGGGAATTCTTGTCTAGTGACGCTATTCTGGGGGGCGGCGATAGAGCCGTTCATCAGTCCTCAGGTGAATGTCACCGAAAAACAGGTGGACGGACCCTAAGATTCGGGATTGGTCAAGGATGGAACTAGAGCTACATCAGAAGTTACATGTCGGTATAGCTGTGCGTTTTGTCTCCAAGCGTGGGGAGATAGTCCGGAGACAATCTCCGGGACTCCTACGTCTTCTTTTGGAAGGTGTCTTTTCATCAGCCCCTCATTGACATGCTGGGGGACTGATTGTGGCTGGTTTTCTGACCGTGTCCACATCGTCGAGAAATCTGTTAGTGGTTCTAAATGCATTGGGGATAGGACCAGATTGTCTCCAGCTCTGGGGCCTGGGTTTGTGTCGCACAAAAATGACGTACGCCCCTGTCTGGCTAGCGGAAAATCCTTCCCTGCCCATTGGTGAGTCGCGACGGACAGGTTCCTGATCTCCTTGGAAGTCAATGGGGCGTTTGCTTTTGTGGACTGTGCGTTAGCGTTCGGAAAGTTGATTGGAATTAAAGTCGCTATCTACACTGTGGCTTCGCATGCAGCTGGTGTGGTTCCGTAGAACCAAACAATTTCTAACATAACATCGAAGAGTTGGAGCAAGATATGATACGAGGCCGAAAAACGGAGTTCGTCATCATGGCTCTTGCGGAAGCCTTGCTCTCTCAAGAAAATGCGGATTAACGAGCGTGCGTCCTAACGTATGTGTTTCTTTCAGTTCAAAGGCTTCCTGAAGTCTGCCAGCTAGGTAACTGTTTCGTTCAATCGCTCTGTTGTTGCGAATAGCGATTCCGAGTGCTTCTTTTGTCCCAACGATGACGACCAGTTCCTTCGCACGTGTGATTGATGTGTAAATCAGATTGCGTTGAAGCATGATGAAGTGTTGGGTGAGTAGAGGAATTATGATGGCTGGGTATTCACTGCCTTGGGCTTTGTGGACGGTGGTGGCATAGGCCAAGACTAACTCATTCAGGTCTGCCATGTCGTAGTCGACAACTTTGTCGGAGAATGCAATGATTATGCGTTTTTCGATGTAATCGATGTTCCTGATCCGACCGATGTCCCCGTTGAACACCTCGTAATTATAATTATTACGGACCTGCATCACTTTGTCACCGAGCCGGAGAGTTTGTAGGCCTTGTAGGGTGTCCGTCGAGTTCGGGTTGAGTACGTGCTGTAGTCTATTGTTGAGGTTTTCTGATCCGACTGCGCCGCGTCGCATGGGACAGAGCACCTGAATGTCATCCACTGGATGATAGCCATAGTGAGTCGGGAGGCGATTTCGAACCAAGTCGCAGATGGAGGCGACAACTTCGTCTGGTTCGGTTTCCTCAAGGAAAAAGAAGTCGCGGTCAGAAGAACCACTTATAGTTGGAAATTTTCCCCGGTTGATACGATGAGCATTTGTCACTATCAAGCTCTCCATCGCCTGCCGAAAGATCTCTGTCAATTTCACGAGTGCTATCTTTTCGGAAGCGATTAGGTCGTTCAGGACGTTCCCCGCCCCAATTGCTGGCAGTTGATCGATGTCGCCCACCAGGATGAGCGTAGCATCGCTTGGAATCGCTTTCACCAAGTTGTTCATCAGTAGTAGATTAACCATCGACATTTCGTCGATAATGACCACGTCTGTTTCTAGTGGGTTCTCGGCATTTCGTTTGAAACCATTTCCTTTCGGTGAGAATTCTAGAAGGCGATGGATGGTCTTTGCTTCATGGCCCGTTGTTTCCCTGAGACGTTTCGCTGCCCGTCCAGTAGGCGCGGCCAGGACAATGCGTTTTCCGAATTGTTCGAACAAACCGATGATTCCAATTGTGGTGGTTGTTTTACCAGTACCTGGTCCCCCCGTTAGAATCATCACACGTGATGTTAATGCGGTGCAGATGGCTTTTCGCTGCTTTTCGGCAAAGCGTATTTCCATCCGTTCTTCGAGCTCTCTAATCGACTGTTCTAGTGATTCGGGCTGATATTGAGCGTTGATATTCTTGAGAAGCTTCAAAATAGAGTTCGAGACACCAAGCTCGGCATAATAAAATGGGGCCAGGTACACCACTTCGTCGGCGTCGCTAGGTGAGGGAGTGCCCAGATTCGCAGTAATAATTTCCTCATTGACGCTCAATTCTTTTATGCCGATTTCAATTGAAGCCGGAGACAGTTCTAATATCTCCGCACATGCGGAGACCAGCTCATGGCGGTATAGAAAAACATGACCTTCGTTTGCCTTCTGGCTTAAGATATATTTTACTCCGGCGTTTACACGGTGTGGGGATTCTTTGTCCATGCCGAGTTTCTTGGCAATCGCATCCGCAGTTTTGAAGCCTATCCCATAGATATCATCGCCAAGGCGATAGGGATTCTCGCGGACGATGGTTAGCGACTGGCTTCCATAGGTCTTGTAGATTCTGGTAGCGTGGGTAGTACTCACGCTGTGGGATTGTAGAAAGAGCATTACATCTTTAACCTCCCGCTGTGTTTCCCACGCCTCTATAATCATGTTGACTCGCTTCTTTCCAATTCCGGGTATCTCCATCAATTTTTTAGGTGATTGTTCAATTACTGACATTGTGTCCATGCCAAAATTGTTGACGATGCGTGTGGCCATTACCGCACCAATTCCTTTGATTAGCCCGGAACCAAGGTATTTTCGCAAACCAACGATCGTTGCAGGTAGGACCGTTTCATAAGCTTGAATCTGAAACTGTCTCCCGTATTTCGGATTGGTAATCCAGTTTCCTTTGAGCAATACATTCTCACCGGGGTTAGCAGATGCGAGTTTTCCGACAACGGTAACCAGTTCATTAGGGTAATCGTGGGAAGAAAGTCGCCCGACTGTATAACCAGTTTCGACGTTTTCAAAGACGATGTGTTCGAGAATGCCTTGAAGTGGTTTCATAGCGCGGATTGGAGGAGAAAGAGCAGGAGGGCAGATCTTCTACTGCTTGCCGCCGCAAAGTTTTTCTGAGTTCTGCCCTTTTTACAGGTTAGGTTTTAGGTAAGTGATGTCATCAGTTTCTTGAACGCGCTCAGTTGTGGTTGAATGACATGTGGTTCATCGACCACTTCATCGAGCGCTTCAATGGTTTTAAGTCCATTTCCCGTGATTCCTACGACGATGCGGTCGTCACGCCCGACGCGCCCGCTCTCGATGAGTTTTTTTGTCGCAGCAAGCGTTACGCCACCAGCAGTTTCTGTGAAGATTCCTTCAGTCTCCGCTAGGAGTTTAATTGCTTCGACAATCTCGCCGTCCGCAGCGTGTTCACCGTGTCCACCCGAATCTCGAACCGCCGAAGCCGCATAAATCCCATCGGCGGGATTTCCGATTGCGAGTGATTTTGCGATGGTGTCGGGTTTCACTGGTTTGACGAAGTCACCACCTTCTTTGAGCGTCGTCACAATAGGTCCGCAGCCTGCAGCCTGAGCTACATGAATCTTCGTTTTTGGTTTGTCGATTAGGCCTAGGAGGTGGAATTCTTTCAGAGACTTTTTGGCTTTAGTGACAAGCGAACCTCCTGCGGCAGGCAGAATTAGATGATCTGGAGCTTGCCAACCAAGCTGTTCTAGTATCTCAAAGCAGAGGGTTTTGGAACCTTCTGCGTAGAAAGGACGTAGGTTGATATTGGCAAATGCCCACGGGTAAACACCGGCAATTTCGCTACACAGACGGTTGACGTCATCATAATTTCCGGTGATTCCTACGACAGTTGGTCCGTAGACCAACGAAGCGACAACTTTTCCGATTTCAAGATCTGTAGGAATGAAAATGAAGCAATTGAGGTTCGCAATTGCGGCATGCGCTGCGACCGAATTTGCTAGATTACCCGTAGATGCACATGATACAGTATCAAATCCGAATTCCTTCGCCTTGCCCAGGGCAACCGCAACTACACGATCCTTGAAGGAGAGCGTTGGATGACAAACAGAGTCGTCTTTGATATAGAGCTCTTTGACTTTGAGAGCATCTCCTAGATTCTTTGCGTGGATGAGTGGTGTGAATCCAGAGTTTAGAGCATCCGTTGGCTTTCCATCAAGTGGTAATAGATCTGCGTAGCGCCATAGGCTGTTTGGACCACGCTCGATGGATTCGCGGGAGATCGACTTCTGAATCGCCGCGTAATTATAATCGACCTCAAGGGGGCCGAAACAATACTCACAGACGTGCAGAGGCTCTTTCGGATACGTGCGCTCACATTCCCGACATTTTAGTCCAATTATTTTTTCCACTTTTTCCTCCACTGTTCATCAAAAAAAAGCCCATTATCATACGGTTACGATAATAGGCAATCTCACGAATCATATGATTCTAACACAATCCCAAACTGCCTAGTGCCACGTTGTCAAGAGCGATTGACATTGACGTCGCCGTCTCTCAACATTGTACGTGGATAGATGCACGGTCATGAATTACAGGCGCGTATCCGCGTCAGCTAGGCGAAATTTGAGCGGGGTTGCATGATGTGCGTGCCTCGGGGAAGTGCAACAGACGTTTCGATCTTCATAGTCAGTTATGAATCGAACGCATGTTTAGATTTTAGCATAAGTTTTTCGAGGAGGCAAACGAAAATGAGGGGCGTTGGATTAGACCTGATTCAATAAAATCGATTCCCTAAATCGTCAACAAGACGTCAATGTCGTTGTTTCCCGGCTGAAGTTGGACCCGAACGAACAGCAACTGGTCTCCCAGCCATGTTACCGTTTTAGCGTTCGATTTGGCGAGTCTGAGTCCTTCGTGATTTCCCCAGATTGCGAAGGCATAAGGCATTGCTTTCGTGGATTCGACCGTAAACTGCATACGCAGCTGATCTCTGGAACGGGTGGGACGAAAATTTTCGATCTGTGGGAGTGTATATTCGATGCCGTTACGGGAATCCGTGGGTGGGGAAACGTAATTCTTCATGTCAATTGGTTCCATCTTACCCTTTTCAAAGATGAATTGGCATTCTTGGTCGTAGTAGAATAGGCCTGATTGAGAGAAAGCGTCTGATATCATTTCTTCTTCTGTTGCATGGTCGTCGTCCATTAGTAGGAAAGTGGGTGAGGTCTCCTTAAGTGTAAGCTGGTAGTCATTCACGGCATCGGCGAGGAGTGTAACCTTAGTTTCTTTTTGCTTGCAGACATTAGCGAAATAGTTGTCAAGTTGTTGAATCTCTTCCGGAGTTAAATTTGTGAGGTGTCCGGCGTCAAGGTGATGGATATATGCGAGCCAACGATTCCATTTCGCGCTCGCCAGATAGTGATTAAATGTCCGCTGCATGCTACCGGTTTCGAGTGCTCTGCGGAGACCTAATCCGGGGGTCTCCTTGGCAGCTCCTGATTTTTGTTTGCGAGCTTCTAGGAGATCTGTCGAGGCGTGCGGAATAGCAACCATTCGACTTGACGGTGTGCCGCCAAGATTGTGGTGGTCTATTGAGGGATAAAAAAAACCGAAGGGACAACCGCGATCGTCTCCAAGTTCAGTATCTACACCTTCCCAATGATAGCCCCAAAGAGCTTTGAATCCGACTTGCTCCAGTGCGCGCAGTAGTACATGCGTTTTCCAGTCTGTGCCGAGGACGGTAGGCGTTGTCCAATCCATCACGCGCTGTATTTTTCTCCATTCGGATGAAACATAGTTTGGCAGCTTTTCGCGCATAGTCACAATGTGTTCTGCCAACTGACCTGGATCGTCCAGGTCGGCACTCGTTTGCCAGATTGGCCTGATGTCCACCATTGGAAGCGGTGTGTCGCCGTGTGATTTGTGCCATTCGGTCAAGTCGCCTGCAAACGTGCGAGCCGCATTTGAATCAATGGCCCAGGTGATTGGAATGCCATGCTTGTGAGCCATTTCAGCAAGTAGACGCATCGATTGCCGCATAGTCCTGCGGTCATTAGAGATTGCTGTGGCAATGAGTGAATAGGTGAGCATAGTTCTTATGACCGAATGTGAGATCCGGTTGTCAGCGCAGTAACGTTGTTTCCTAAATGTGATACGTAATGCGCAATCTAATCCACGTGTTAGTTGGTGGCTGAAAGTCGATTTCGATAATATTCTAGATGCCAATTCATTCCGTAGGCCGCGGCATAATGCACGGGCTTATTCAAGGATGTATAGTTCAAGCGGTTCTCTTGTGCCATAGATTTCCGGCTTGCCGACTGTGAACATGACCGTTTCCGTTGTCCACGAAGGTCGCGGTTTGAGGCGGAGATCCCTCATGGAGGTCTCCAATAGTTCGGGTGCATTCTCAGCAAAGCTTGGAATCGGACTTGCTGGGTTATCGGGACGGATTCGGTTGAGTGGAATCATCTGAGTTGTCGCGATTGCTTTTATTCGTTCGTCGCCAGGAGGACCACCTAATTCAATCGAATATTCGTCCGTTGATGGAATCGTATATTCCTGTCCGCGGTTGAGGAAATTATTTGGTTCAAACTCGTTGGGAAAGAGAACGTTAATTTTCCCACTGCTGCCGATATCTAGAATGTAAACGTAACAATCGCGTTCCGGCCGCATCGAAATCCTAACAACTTCCCCAATTTGGTACGTTGCGAGATCTCCTTTGTCGAGTGTCAGGTTAATTGCGAAACTCGAGTTTGGGTTCTCGAGGTTCGCCACTGTTTTGAGCACGTAGCTCGCGCGGAGGAGCGAGGTCAGTCCTTCAATGTTCTTTAATTTCCCATCTTCATCGCGAGCGTCATGATCTGCGAAGCATGTGCTTACCACGTTGTCAATTTGGTCCGCGCGCATTTCGATGGAATAGTTGGGGCTCGAATTTCCAACGTTAACGTTGACCACACGAAGTAACACACGGAACCGATTGTCAAGGGGTTTCACGAGGCCTGTTAGTATCCTGTCCGGCGCTTGATTTTCGTCGACTAGACGGATATTAGGCATTTGTTGTATTTTGTCCCTGAGCTTCTGGGTCAATTGTGTAGCAATTGCGTCAGAAGAATAATCCTCTCCCGTTAACGTTTCAACTAGGAGGAGCAAGTCCTCGCTTTCGACGAAGTGCCGTTCTTCGACTACAAAGTCACCGGCAAACACGGACTCACCATCACCAACAACCTGAGCGTATGCAACCGTCGGCTCGACCTTCGAAATTCGGATCTCGGATTTGCGTTCATGCTCATTGTTAAATACTGTGTAAATTGATCCGCGTGTGACACCATTGTCGTCGCCAATCGAGAGTTCAATAGAGCTTTCTGAGATTCTATTTACAATTCCATCGTATTTCTTTTTTTCAATTGCCTCGGTAGTACTGGAGAATGTTCCGATTACCGCGACCTCATTTTGACCGTAGAACTGTGGTTCTTGGTTCCACCCCTCCTTCTTAATCCGTTTGCGTGTTTCATTCCAAAGTTCTTGGGCAGTTACGAGCCCGTCCTTGTTGATATCTGTCCTAGTTGTCCCCATGCTCTTGATGAGGTGGTGCGTCAGAACACCTCCGCCAATGCCAGGAGATTCCATCGAGACCTGGTCGTCTCGACAACCGGCGATTGAAGATTCTCCACCCCTGTCACCGATTGAGGCGGCGCGTGCTTCTGCACCTAAGGCGGATGCGAGGTCCGTGTCCTCTATGTCAGGGTCATACGCCCTTATTTCATCAATCGTACTTTCACGGAGAGCGGCTCCATCCGTCGGATAGTAGGCTTTCGGTCGTGGCAGATTGTTAGTCTGGTCATCTAGTCCCACGAGCAGATTGCGGGTGCCGGTGCCAGAATGGCAACAGTCCAGAATCACGAGCTTCTGGTTTGTGTTGACTTGATCCATCCAACTTCCCAATTCGTTGTCTCGAAGGAAAGTATATGAGTGACGAAACGAATCATGGAGGCACAACAGCTCATCATTTCCATCTTCTTCTTCCAGGGCTCGAGGATTTTTCATCTGAACACCGTGCCCGCTAAAATAAAACAGAGCTTTGTCCCCTGGTTTCACATTGTCGATGAGCCATTCCTTAAAGGTTTGCTTGAGCTTCTTTTTGGTCACCTCGCTGTCTCGTAGTAGCTTAATGTGTTCTTCTTTGAAACCGCCGGATTGAATTTTTGTGAGCGCGACTTTAAATCGCTCAGCATCGCTCTTGCAGAATCTCAAATCGGGCGAAATGTACTTGTAGTCGTCGACAGCCACCAATAACGCCCAATTTTCAGCGTTTGTAGAAAATGTAGGGGCTATAAGCACGCTGAAAAAGAGTATCGCCAGATCGTGGCACCAGAGTTTTCTCAACATATTATTCCTCCTTGGAAAAGGCCCGCGAAATTTTGGGGCAATATGGTATAGGAAACCAAAATGTCAGACGATTAACAAAAGCGGAGCCGGTCGCTTAACAAAGAATTCGTGCATCTGTCATGTGCCGTGTTAGACTAATGTTAGGTATCGGGATTAGGTAATCATCTGATCCGTCGACCACAGTATTGTATCATGATTTGTGCGAAATGTCACGCATATAGCATGCCGCGACATGTACGCACATCTCCCACCGCACTTTACTTTAAGAATGTTTCTTTGAGGCGCATTAATCCCTTGATATGTCCGCTGGTTTGATGCTAGACTGACATAGTTGAATTGTGGGTTCTCTCGAAGCCAAGAATAAAATCTAACAGAGGTTAATCTAGGTATTCTGTATTCTCGAGGTTTCTGAATCTCTTAAGGAAAGACTGCATTCATGCGCATTCTTCATACGGCCGATTGGCACATCGGACAACGGTTGTACGAACGCAGCCGACTTGACGAACACTCTCAGTTTCTTCAATGGTTGCTTAGTACCATTCAAACGAACAGCGTTGATGTGTTACTTGTTTCAGGGGATATATTCGACTCTGCCTTGCCCACGGCCGATGCTACGAGTCTATATTACCAGTTCCTTTTCCAACTCTACAATCAAACAGATGCACAAGCAGTCATTACCGCTGGGAATCACGATTCGCGGAGGCGTTTAGCAGCAGCGCGGGAGTTCCTCGAAATGGGGCGAATCCATGTCGTTGGTGGAATGGACTCAGGTCCTGATGATTGTGTTCTTACTCTTGACTCCTGTGTAGGATCTAGATCTGGAGAGTCGGTCTCAATTGCTGCGATTCCTTACTTGTCTGAGAGCGAAGTATTACCTCATGTTTCGTTCGAGACAAGAAGCGAGAAGACGGGGCGTTATCGAGAAGCAATGAAACAGCTCTACACGGATTGTCTGGCAAATATGCCTGTACATCTTCCGAAAATCTTAATGGGGCATCTTGTTTTACAGGGAGGAGAAGAGAGTGGGTCCGAGCGTGTGATTCAGACTGGAGGAACCTCACCGCTACACGTATCCGATCTTCCAGAAGGCTTAGATTATGTCGCACTGGGACATCTTCATCGTTTGCAATCAATAGATGGCGCAGATTACCCAATTCGCTACTCTGGTTCACCGTTACCAATGACTTTCAAAGAGGCAGAGCATCCCAAGGGAGTGTGTCTATTCGATTTGTCAAGGGCTAGCGGTGTTGAATTGAGAGAGGTGGCTGTTCCGGTTTTCAAAGAACTGTGTCGTGTTGAAGGAAATTACGATCGGGTAATGCTGGAGGCAATGTCCGGAGATTGGGCTGGAAAATACATCGAAGTACATCTAATCCTCGATGCGCCACAGGTTGGGGCTGCAGATCGGATTCGTGAGGCGTTTGGAAACCAGAACGGCGATGTGCTCGCTGTGGAACTACAGCTTTCACAACAGTGTGGCAATCCCAGATTGTCTGCCGAGGAGATTGCTGATAAATCCCCCATAGAGGTTTTCGAGGAATTCTACCGTGCAGAATATGGGGATGAAAAAATGGCTGAATCAGAGGTTGTCAGGCTATTGGATACTTTCAAAGAACTGACTTATGAGTGTTCCAACTCAGACTGATGGAACGCGCTGAATGACGGGTCGGGTTTCAGTTTAGGTGTATTGAATGAAGTTGCTGAGATTACGTATCAAGAACCTTAATAGTTTTCGGACCGAGATTGAACTCGATTTCGAAAGTGCTCCGCTATGTGACTCATCGCTGATAGCGATTACTGGTCCCACCGGTGCTGGCAAAACCACCTTACTCGATGCCCTTTGTGTCGCTCTCTATAACAAGACACCGCGTCTTTCAGGGGTTGGCAATCAGAATCCTGGTAACTTGTTGAGTCAAGGAAAAACAGAAGGATTCGCCGAGGTTCTATTTGAAGCAAAAGGGCGTCGTTATGTGGTCGAATGGCGGATTAAACGCGGTTCACAAGGTGCCCTCAAGTCTGAGGTGAAGCTTGTTGATGGAGAGAGCGGGGATTTAATCACCGATCGACTTTCTTCTCGCGGCGTATCACATGGGACCAGTTCCATGGTTGTGAGTGAAGCCGTTGAATCTATTTTGGGTCTAGACTTCGCCGCTTTTAACCGTTCGGTGATGCTGGCTCAGGGCGATTTTGCCGCTTTCCTAAGAGCAAAACCGGAAGAACGTCGCAAAATCTTAGAGGCCACGACGGGTATTGGTATATACGATGAACTCAAGCAGATGCTGAACAAGAAGGTAGAGGAGTCCGAGCAGGCATATGATCAGGTTGTGGGGATGCTTGAGACGATTCCAAGTGTGACTAATGAAGAAATTGAGGCAGCCCGAAGAGAACTTGATGGGCTAGAACATAGTGCGGCGTCTTTGCAATCGAAACGGCGTGAAATTCTGCAAAATCGGGAAACCGAAGGACATCGGAGTCGTTTGTTTGCGCAGCTTACTTCGGCAGAAGCACGCCAAGAGGAACTGTTAAGTCGGCAGGTGACGATTGATACACTGCGTTCACAACTCCAGCTCGCTCGTCGCGCAGTAAAGCTTTTTCCTGAAAGAGATAAGTTTGAATCTCAAAAAGGAGAGTGTGAATTGATAGAGGCGCAGATGAAAAAAACGCACGGGTTGCTGGATGGTGCGCTTGCAGCGCGTGAGGAGTCACAGGAAAGCTTCAGACAAGTTGACCAAGCGTATCACAGGGCCTTATCCACCCGCAAGATGAAAATTGCGTCCTACGATGAAGCGCGTGTTGAGGAAATCCACGCAGATGCGCAGTCTCAAGCGGCTGAAAAGCGGGAAATGGAACTTGTCATGATTCAAGAGCGGGTTGAGGCGTTGCTGAGTACTGCCACCTCCCAGGAAGATGATAAATCTGTGCTAGTTGAGGGGCTTGAGTGCGACAGGCTATTCCTTCAGCAACATGCGATGCCTTATGACGGGAACCAGCGTGTAAACCAGCTTACGGGAATCCTCGAGAAGCTTAACGCGAAGTCGGATTTTCTGACCGACAAATTACAGGCGCAACGCCAGCTGAAATTGAAGATTGCGCAGTTGAAGAATTTATTAACGGTGTCTGAGGGCGAGCTCAAGAAGCGGTCCGAAGCGAAGGCGGCTGCAGACGCCACTGTTTTGGAACTGGAATCCGTAGTTAAGGTTCAGCGGAATGAATCACCGATTGAGGTATGGGAAGCGCAGAGACTGCAAGCTGTTCGCCTGCAGGCGGTGGCCAAGGAATTCGAGCAGGTGCAGGGATTACTGCATGAGAAACGGGCCGAGTTAGATTTGATTCTCGACGATTTGGCCTCTGTGGAGGCTGAGCTTGGGGCGATTGTCCCGGGGTTGATGGTGCAGATTGAAATCGTTAAAGGCATGGAGCAAAAGGTAAAGCGTTACACGGTGGAGAGGGATTTGGCACGTGCGTTGAATCATGTCAACGATCTTCGGGGACAATTGCGAGAAGGAGAATCTTGTCCTGTTTGTGGCGCGGTAGCGCATCCTTGGGTGGGAAGATTGGAGGACGAAAACCAAGAACAGCTTGAGATTGTATTGTCCAGTCTTTCTTTGGCTGAATGTGAACTAGATGCTCAAAAGCAGAAGTGCCAGCGCATGCAACAGGACCGAGTTCGAAATGAGGAAAATCAATCCAATCTCCAGTCTCGAAGCCACGATGTGCGAAGTAAAAACGAGTCTCTGCAGAACACTATCGACGCCGTAAGCCGACAATGGGCAGAGGTATACTCACACCGGGAAATCTCTTCAGCTTGGACGGAGGGGATTATCGATGCTGCTGATGAAGCGATTCAAGAATGCCAAAATTCTTTGAGCCTGCTTACAGGAGCGTTGAACGAGGGAAAGATGGCGTTGCAACGCTTTAATGAGCAGGAACGCGAGTTTCAGCGTACGAAAACTGAGTTGCAGGACTCTGAATCAAGTGGCAGGGCTGTGAGTTTGGAAGTAGAAGGATTAAGCGAGGAGGTCGGAGTGCTTAAAACGCAGTTCTGGGGATTACTGCCGCACAATTTTCGCACGACTGGTTTTGTGAATGCTCTCCATTGCTTTACCAGACAGGTCAAACTGGTAGAAGCGCGACAGGCACAGTTAGTCGAAAGAGAGAAAGAATTGAATCAACTGGAGAGGGAAATTGGACAGAATCAGCGAATCTTGGAAGCTCAGCGAGACATTAGGTTAAACGTGGAATCAGAAATAGGACATTATCGTGTGAAAGCTAGGCAGCTCTCCGCAGCGGCGCAGAAAAAAACCGGAGGATTGCCTGCGGCGGATGCCGTAGGTCAACTAGAAGCCAACGTGGCTGAAAAGACTCGTCTTCGTGTTCAGGTGGACAACGAACTCCGAGAAAGAGAAAATTTCCTTACGCAGGCACAAACGAAAAGGGATGACTTTGAACTTCAGCACACCAAATGTCTGGAGAAAGTCGATGCTCTGGAGCGGAATTATCTTAGGGCTCTGGAAGATAGCGGCTTTGAATCTTCCGAATCCCATGTGGAAGCATTTCGTGATGAGGCGTGGGTGGAAGCGCGCAGCGAAGAACTGGCTGAGTATCAGCAGCAACTGCAGATTACAGAAGAAGTGCTTAGGGAATTACGATTGGTTTTTGTCAATCAGCCCTTCGATTCAGAGCTGGTGCTCCGGCTTGAAGAGACAGGGAAGGCGATTGATCTCGAGGTGGAATCTACGAATCAGAGGATCGGTTACATGCGCGAGAGTATCAGGAAACTAGAAGAGGATTTTCGCCGGCGGGAAGCGCTGGCGAATGTGCTCGAAACATCTCGTCAGGAGAGAGACCGGTGGGCACAACTTCAAACCTGTATTCCTCATAATCGTTTGCGTGATTTTGCGTTGGAGCGCATGTTTGAGTTAATTATTCGTCTCGCCAACACCCAGTTGGAGGTATTGACGCAGCGTTATGCATTGGGTGTGAATGGCATTGACGGCATGGTGGTAATCGATCGTTGGAATGCGAATGAAGAGCGTCCTGTAGAGACGTTGTCCGGAGGGGAGGCGTTTCTGACGAGCCTTTCTCTTGCGCTTGCACTGTCCGAGGTGAGTCGTGGCCGTACGCAACTGAACTCTCTCTACCTCGATGAAGGGTTTGGAACGCTTGACAGTCACACTTTAGATGTTGCAATTTCCGCGTTAGAAGCTTTGCGAATCGCCGGTCGAAGCGTGTCCGTTATTAGTCATGTTACTGAATTGACACGGCGGATTCCCGTGCGCATTGCCGTTGAGAAGCTGGGAAACGGGAGCTCACGGGTTCAGGTGCAAGGATAGGAAAAATGCCAGCTATAATCACTTTCATTATTCTCGTGTCTCACGGTGGGTGGCAAGTGGGCCTTGCGGACTCATTGGTTTTCTGGTAGCCGAGGAAAGGTCGCGGATATCCGTGAGCGCTCGATTTTAATTCTTGTTCACTCGCTGGGCCAGTGCTATAATATACCGTATTTTGCAAACGAACTGTTATTTTTAGGGCGTTCTTCTAAAGTGAGTTCTGATTCATCAATCCAAACTGAATATTTGAGGTTACGTTAGTGCTATCTCGACGACGATTTTTCAGATTCCTCGGTTGGGGGAATTTTGTTGCCGCTCTGGGGCTTGCCTTTGGTCCTGGATTGATTCGATTTTTGTACCCTCGAGTTCTTTTCGAACCCTCCTCAATTTTCAAAGCTGGATTTCCTGCCGAATATCCACCTGGAACCGTTAGCGAAAAGTATAAGAAAAATCCATACGGTGTCTGGATTGTTCGCCGAGAGAGCGGCGAGTTCTATGCATTGCTGACTACCTGTACACATCTTGGTTGTACCCCGCGGTGGCTGGGTTCTGAGAATAAATTCAAGTGTCCTTGCCACGGGAGCGGTTTCGATAGGGATGGAGTTAACTATGAGGGACCAGCTCCTCGTCCGCTTGAGCGTGTAAAAATTGCTCTAGCGGAGGACGGTCAACTTGAGATTGATAAGGCTGTGAAATTTCTGGGTGAGCGCGGAGATTGGGGGACCCCCGGTTCTTTTTTGAAGGTTTAGTTGCGTTTCCTAACGATGAGACTGATTCTGTGCTATTAGGGGAAAGGAGTTACACAGCTCTACCGAATGGGTGAATTTCGCTGACATAAAGTGGTGCTCATGAGGTCGACTGCGCATTTCTTATGAATGAAAGACGTAATGGGCTCAAGCAGAGGATAACCAATTCTCAAATTTGGCGGTCAATGTTTCGTCATGGGTATGAGAAAACGGGACGACGGTACACCCTTCAGGTTCTTCAGAATGTCTGGCTGCACCTTCATCCGCCTCGTGTTTCTCGGCACGCAATTAATTTCCGGTTTACTTGGTGTATGGGCGGGATCACGTTCTTGATGTTTTTGGTCACTGCTGTGACGGGTGTATTGCTAATGTTTTACTACCGCCCCACGGCTGAATATGCGTTTCATGATGTGCAGTATCTCGAATTCGATATTCCGTTTGGAATGCTCCTCAGAAATATGCATCGTTGGGCCGCGCACGGCATGGTTATCGCTGTAATGCTTCATATGTTTCGTGTGTTTCTAACCGGATCCTATAAGAAGCCGCGCGAATTCAATTGGGCAGTTGGGGTGATTCTACTTCTTGTAACCTTTTTCTTGAGTTTTACCGGTTACCTTCTTCCTTGGGACCAACTTGCATTTTGGGCCGTTACAGTCGGAACAAATATGGCACGCGCGACGCCCGTCTTGGGACATGAGGGACCGTTTGCTCCACAGGATATAGTTACCCAGTCCAATGACGTTCGTTTTGCTCTGCTTGGGGGAACAATTGTTGGTCCCTCGACACTCCTGCGCTTTTATATTCTGCATTGTGTTGCAGTGCCACTTCTTGCGAGCGTGCTGATGGCCTTGCACTTTTGGCGTGTTCGCAAAGACGGTGGAATATCGGGTCCATTGTAGAGAATACAACTGTGGGGGAAGTTTTGATAGTGCTAATCTTATGCGGGAGGTGAAGCGATGGAGCATGTTCTAGCGCTTGTTACAAAGCCAGATAACATTCCGATTGTTGCTATGGTGTTTCTGATTCCTTTTTTTTCATGGTTGGCCTTTAGTCAAGGTCGCAGGAATGACAGAGCTGGTACTCCTGCAGAAGCTGGATTGAATGACAAGGTCTATGTCTGGCCTTATCTTTGTCGGAATGAGTTCTTGTGTTCTATTATTATAGTTCTCATTCTCGCTGTGTGGTCCATTACAATTGACGCACCACTAGAAGAACCGAGTGACCCCACTAAGACGCCCAATCCCTCCAAGGCCCCGTGGTATTTCCTTGCGTTACAAGAGATGCTGGTCTATTTTGATCCGTGGATCGCTGGTGTGGTGTTGCCAGGTTTGATTATTGCAGGGCTTATCGCGATTCCGTATATAGATATAAACACCAAAGGAAAAGGCTATTATACAATCAAAGAGCGCCCATTTGCACTCTCGGTCTTCTGCTTTGGATTTATTGTGTTGTGGATTGCCTTAATGATTGTGGGTACGTTCCTCAGAGGACCGGGCTGGAACTTCTTTGCACCGTGGTTGGCGTGGGACCCACACAAAGTCGTGCCGTTGACGAATGTCAATTTATCCTATAAATTCGGCATCAGAATGGCGCAGACAGCCAATGTTTTCGGATTTGTTGTTGTTGCGGGCTATTTTGCTTTGGGGCCTATCGTCTACTGCTGGAAGCGAAAAACCAGCCAATTTTTTCAAGAGCTTGGATTAGTCCGATATATTGTCGTTTCATCGCTGTTTCTCATTATGTTTGCCCTTCCGATTAAAATGGTCCTACGTTGGGTATGGAATATCAAATATGTCTGGGTGTCTCCTTGGTTCAATGTTTAAGGGGTAATGTCGAGTATCAGATTTGGCTTTTTCGGTCTCTCGAAAAGGCCAAACGTTTGTCTTTATGAAACTGGGTGCAATTCGAATGGGTATGTTGTAACGGGAGGTTGACACGTTCGTGGCGAAAAGAAAAGAGATTCCTGTCGAAGAGAAATCCTACGCGGTTTTGTTTTTTATTCTCTCTGCCCTGCTCGGACTTGTGACAATTTGGGGCTTTTGGAGTGAGACGATTACGAGGCGCCCGTGGAAAGGTCTTCAGGAGAAGTTCTACCAGTACGAATATGAAAAAACGAAGATAGCATTAGAGTTGGCGGAACAAGATTTGCCGGATTTATCCGAGGTTCAAGTGCTCGATGAAAAGCAACTCGGTGTCTTCAAGGGCGCCGTAGAGGATGCAAAGATAAAAAGGGATGAGGCACTCCAAGAACGCAAATTTGTGCAAAGCGAATCAGATGCGATTAACTATAAATATCAACATGCTCTCCATGAGGCTAAGGCACATCATAAAGAATCGGAAGGAAGGAAGCACTCGGTGAAGGAGTGGAAGGTAAAGCTGGATGGGCTCGAGAGCGCCATCGAAGGGGTGCTAACGCGGGGTGTACTGGATGCCGATTCGAATCTATCTGAGGCATATCGTGCCTTAGCCGAATTTTATGAGCGCAATGGCCATATTGAAGAGGCGTTGAGCAGCTATCTGCTTGCTCAGAGTTTCGACCGCGATGAATCCTTGATGGCTGGAAAGATTAGCGAACTTCGCGAGCTCGCGGAATCGATTAGGGAGAAAAGATCGAAACATGATGCTGTCGCACGGCTTCAGGAGAAGCTCGATTCGGTAAGTGGAATTAGACGTACGTTTCTGGGCAGTTTATTAGAAAGCCCATTTACAAAAACGCGTTCGGTCGTTCAATACTATATTGAGGATTTTGATTATACCGCCGATCGATGTGCGACGTGTCACTTTGCGGTAGATAGAAGCGGTTACGAAGGTTTTGCTACTGAGGTCTTTGAAGAAATCGAAGGGGACGGCGAAAGCGAAGTTTCCGTGAAGTTAGCGCACCCGTTCGTGGAAGTTGGCAGCGAAACGGTTCTAATTGATGAAGATGAAGCCGACGATGGTAGCTATGAATTGAGAGAGGACGGCAAACTTACCTTTAGCGACCCTGATTTTTATGCAGATTTTGTAGAGATTAGCTATGAGACAGGATATGATGCATCGCTCCAGACACATCCGCATCGAGATGTTCTCCTTGGAAATCACCCCGTTGAACGATTTGGTTGTACCCCATGCCATGGGGGTCAGGGACAAGCTCTAACAGCTAAATCTGCACATGCGCTAACTCATCATGAATACTGGCTGACGCCCGCTCTGGGCTTGGATGAACGTACCGGTAGATCGTCGGAAACACTTAGAGGTTACATGCAATCCAATTGTCGGCGCTGCCACGATGGCGTGATGATGTTGGACGCGGTCTCTCCGGAAACCGGCGTGACGCAGGATTATTCACCGGATCTCTCAAAGGGTATGTCCCTATTTGAGAACCTCGGATGCCACGGATGTCACGCGGTGGAAGGCTACTCTGCGTTAGACAATATAGGAAATGTCGGACCGTCGCTAATGAACGTTGGTAGCAAAGTGCAGGATATAGATTGGCTTGAGCGTTGGATTAAGAATCCGGGCGCGCTGCTGGCTGACACTAAGATGCCAAATTTCTTTCCAAATCCGAAGATGACACAACTTGTATATCTTAAAAACGGGAACAAACGTACCGGAGTTGTCAGGAAAACAGCGGATGGTATCGTTGTTCAGGCGGACGATGGAACGGATTTTCCGTATCGCGACAATGCGGTTGAAAAGGTGGTTGACGAGGTCAGGTCGATTGCTGCATATCTTGCGGGGCTGACAACTTCAGTGATTGACGATCACAATTCGGGATTTTCAACCGCGGCGAGTTCTGTCGCGTCCGGTGAAGAAATTGTTAAAACGGTTGGCTGCCTAGCGTGTCATGCGATCGAGGGCTTCGGCAGTGATTTTGCGCCCGAATTGGATAATGTCGGTAACAAAGTGAAGCCAAATTATCTCCGTCAATGGGTCAGGGATCCAAAATCTTTCGACCCTGACACGGTGATGCCGAGTCTAAGGCTCAGTGATGAAGAGGTTGAAGATGTAGTGTCATATTTGATGAGTTTGAGAAGAGCGACATCACCTGTACTTGCTGAAGCTACTTTTGAAGGTGTGGTGGATGCGCACGAAGGTGAAAAGTTGGTTCGATCCTATGGCTGTTTCGGATGTCATGCCATCCCGGGATTTGAACACGAGGCGAAAGTGGGGGCGGATTTAGGCGAGTTCGGTGCGAAGGCTGCCGAGGAACTTGATTTTGGAGATACCGTTGGCCTTGAGCATAGTTGGCATGGTTGGACGATTGGGAAAATAACCAACCCGAGACGATTTCAAACGCGGCGAATTATCTCCCGGATGCCTGTGTTTCAGATTGATGATGAGGATGCGAGAGCAATCGCGGTCCTCTTAAAGAGCTTCCAACCGCCAGGGTATCCGTTGAGTTACATTCATCAACCCACGGATCGAATTAAGCAGATTGACACTGGGCGTCGGTTAGCCAAGAAATACAATTGCACTGGGTGTCATGAGATTGAGGGAAAAGGTGGCCAATATGTATCCATCGTCGCGGCCCATGAGTCGGTCGACTCAACTCAAGCAAAGCAGTTCGCGCCGCCAACTCTCGAAGCTGAGGGGGCGAAAGTTTATCCGGAGTGGCTCTTCGAGTTTCTAAGAGATCCCACACCGATTCGCTATGGACTCAAGGTTCGGATGCCAACGTTTGGTCTGTCAGATGATGACGCAACGGCTCTTGTGAAATATTTCGCGTCGCTTTCGGCCGAGCCATTTCCGTATGAAACAATTCCCTCGGACGAAGTCACAAAGGCTGATTTACAGTTAGGCAAGCAGATTTATGATGCGCTTGAGTGCGCATCTTGCCATCCGAGCGAGGGCGAGCTTATTCCTCCTGGCAGCAACAAGGCCGGACGCCCGGACCTTGCTTTGGCGAGATCACGGCTTAAAGCGGATTGGATTGTAGAGTGGTTGAAAGACCCTCAGTCTTTCCAACCGGGTACTGCGATGCCTCAAAACTGGCCCAAAATTGGAGGTGAACACCAGGCCGTGGATGGTTTCGCTGACAACGATGCGGAAAGGCAGATTCGGCTTGTGCGTGATTATCTGATGTCTCTAGCTGAGTAACTGACGAGTTTTATCCTGTTGTGCTTTTTAGGTGTTGGTTCATCTTTGGACAATTAGCTCTTCGCTGACTGGGAAGTGCTTGAATGTTTCGACATGTGTTCATCATCGTTTTGATGTTTATTGGCAGTGTGTGTTGGCTGATCTGGCTTTGTCGCGCAGTTGACCCAAGTACCCGGTATGGCTCTGAAGTTGAGTACAATTACGCACGATTGTGTTCTGGGTGTCATGGTGCCGACGGTGAAGGCAATGGACGGATTGGACGCTTCAAAAAACTTGAACCCGCAGATTTGACAACGGCCGATTTTTGGAGTGGTCACACTGACAAGCAGATTCTTCGGAGTATTGACGCTGGGAAGAACGATATGCCGGCATTTTACTATTATCTTAGTAGTCAGGAGCAACGGGAGATTCTCGCATTCATTAAAGACAGTTTTCGGCCGAGATGGAAGCATGATTTAACCTATTAAGTTCTGTTTTAATTGGCCAATTGCTTGAAATGGATTGGCGTGTCAAGTGTGCGTGGTTTTTTACCGGCCGTTCTGCGTCGCACTATTCAGATGCTTTAGTGTCATAGCCTGTATTGCGGTGTGAATCAGCTCCAATTATATTTCAAATAGAGAAAGGACGAGTCTCAACTTATGAAAAGTTTAGCGATTCTTATGGTCTGCAATTTTGCTCTCATGGCAGGTGTGGCTTGTGCTGGTGTTCTTAAAGGAACTGTTACTTATCAGGGCGACGCCCCTTTGCGAGAAGCGATACAGGTAACGAAGGACCAACACTGTATTCATAACCTACAAGATGGAAAGTCTGAATCGCTCGTTGTGTCTAAGCAAAGAGGAATTAAGAATGTTGTGGTTTATCTTCGCGCAAGAAAGGCTATGGTGACCGTACCGAAAAAAAACCCCGTCATGGATCAGGTGAACTGTATGTATTACCCACATGTTTTGGTAGTGACTAAAGGAACCACAGTTGACATGACTTCCAGCGATCCTGTGGCGCATAACGTCCACTCCCACGCCACAAAAAACGAAGCACCTAATTGGCAGATCCCCGGTCCGGGAAAGGTGCTTCCGCTCAAATTGGAAAAGCGTGAACCAATCAAATTTACCTGCGACATTCATACTTGGATGAGAGGGTACATTTTCGTTGCGGACAATGACTATTTTTCTGTAACAGGATATAAGGATGAGGAAGGCAAATGGATGAGTGCCGATGTCTACGAAGCGTCAAGTGACAAGGGGACTTATGCAATTGAAGATGTTCCGTCGGGTAAATATCGCGTTCAGGCATGGCATGAGGAGCTCGGAACAACAAAAGCTAAGACGCTCCAAATTCCTGCTAGTGGCGAAGTGGAGATCGATTTTACGAGTGCAGATTTCAAGAAAAAAGGCGTCAAATAGTACCGTTAAATGTTTGTTACTACAGATTTCAGATCGTGGTCCAAGCCTCTAGAAACTTTGGTCAAAACGTGTTCTCCTTAATTAGAAGATTCTCAAATAACAATGAATAGCGCGTCTGCAAATCAGAATAGAAAGTTCTATCTCTTTGGATTGCTCGTGGTTTACGTTTTCCTGGCGATTTCCCCTGTCTTTGCGCAACAAGGCGACGTGACCGATGACGAATATCGTTCCTTTCCAAAGATTGGGAGTCGGAATGCGGCATGGATTGCGGCCCAACTACATTTGCTGTTTGGATCCTTTATCTTGGGAGTACCGATGTTTGCTGTCGTCATTGAGTTTGTCGGAGTCAAGACGAGGGATAAACGATACGACAAAATGGCGAAAGAATTCATAAAGTTGTGCTTAGGTGCTTTCTCCACGACTGCCCTCATGGGCGGCGTGCTCGTTTTCGTCCTTATCTGGTGCTATCCGCAGGTGATGAACAAGATGACGGGAATCTTTGGTCCGACCATGATTTTCTACGTGTTCTTGTTCTTTGGGGAGACGTTTACACTGTATCTCTACTCATATGGTTGGGACAAGATGCAGAATCATAAAGGATGGCACCTGTTTTTGGGTGTTCTTCTGAATGTGTTTGGTACGGCCATTATGTTTGTGTCCAACGCTTGGCTCACCTACCAGACGAGTCCTGCAATTATGGACGCCGGTCATAATGTGATTTCGCTTCATGACGATGCTGGTCAATTCATCGGTACAACTTGGCAGGCAGTCAACAATTTTACTTGGATGCCAATCAACATTCACCGGCTCATTGGTAATGTGGCGTTTGGCGGAGCGATCGTTGGAGCGTATTCTGCGTTTCGCTTCCTTGTGGCGAATACGCAAGAGGAAAAGGCGCATTACGACTGGATGGGATATACGGGCAACTTCATAGCGCTATGCGGCTTGATTCCGTTGCCGTTTGCGGGCTACTGGTTGGGACGCGAAATCTACATGTTTAACCAGACGATGGGAATCAACATGATGGGTAGTTTGTTCTCCTGGTTGTTCATTATTCAGGCAGTGATGATTGGAGTGCTCTTCATCGGTGCTAATTACTATCTTTGGTCTGGGATGACTCGTATTGAAGGTGGCGAAAAATTCGCCCGCTACCGCCCCTACATGGTGGCAATTATCGTGCTGTGCGTTGCAGTCTGGATGACTCCGCGCACCCTGATAATGACTCCAAAAGAGTTGGCAGCAATCGGTGGTCCAAATCACCCCTTGGTCGGATTCTTCGGTTTGATGACGGCAAAAAACACGGTTGTCAACATTATCATCTTGACCACGTTCCTGAGTTTCATGTTTTACCGTCGATCGGGTAAATCGCCTACTGCGAGTTGGGGGAAGGCTGGCAACGTTATCATTGCCATTATCTTTGCGCTGGCTGTTACCGTAATCGTTGCCATTGGCATTGCAGGCTTCCGGGTTCCCAGCGATCTACGTGTCAACATCCTTACACCTATACAGGTGCTAATCGCGTTGGGAGTAATGGTTTCCGTGACAGTCATCGATCTCTTTATGTACCGCAAAGCAATGCGTGCAAGCGACATCAGGTGGGGGCAGATGTCGGACAGATCTCAATACGTTCTCATATTGCTAGCAATCACTTTCACATCGCTGATGGGTCTAATGGGTTATGCACGATCGGGATTACGTGAAAATTGGCATATTTTCGGCGTTATGCCAGACACATCAGCCGAGTCTTTTACACCTCCACTAGCGGAGGCCGTCAATGTGATTGCGATCATCATGGTGATATTTTTCGCACTCGTGTCTTTCATTTTCTGGATTGGTTTGTGGGGTGAGAAGAAACAAGTGGAGCCGGTGGTCGGAACTAGTGATAGTTAGGCTTTAAATGTGGATAGGATGGTTTCGGAATGATTATTAGGACAATATCCTTGGTTGTCATGATAGTAAGTTTTGTTGCTTATCTTGCGAAAGCTCCTGCATTTCCTATCGCTGACGCAAATATCCTTCCGTGCTCCGCATGGTTCTTTATCTCTGCACTGGCGAATGTTATCTTATGGCAGCGTGTGATGAAATTGCTCTCCTTTTCGCTGTTGGTAATATGGCTCTATGCGTTCGCTGCCAGTGTGGTTCCTGAAACGTCTACAGCACAACTCGATGCGAGTAGTGTGGAGCGAACAGTTGAAGCGTATATCGAGGCTGGAGAAGCAATTTTCTACGGCAAAGGAAAATGCCATACCTGTCATACGGTTGACCCGTCTGCACCGAAAAGTCGGTGTCCGGATTTAACGGATGTCGGCTTGCGAGCCGCGACGCGGCGTCCAGGGATGACAGCAAAGGAGTATTTGATAGAGGCAACGTACGAACCGCATAAATTTCTCGTTCCTGGCTACGGGAATATCATGCCTCCGGTCTGGAAGGCACCGATAAGTCTTTCTAATCCAGAGATTGAGATGGTAATTGCATTTCTACAAGGCCAAGGTGCGGACGTCGATCTGACGCCATTTCGACCGCCGGTCGATACCGCCAGCGAGGTGACAGATTTCGAAGTGTTGCCTCCACTTCTCACTGGTGACGTTGAGCGTGGTAAGACGGTTTTTGTCAGTGGAGCGAAATGTATCGCATGCCATGAAGTTAATGGCCTTGTTAAACCCTCAGCTCAAGTATTTGATGACGTCGTTGAAGTTGTCGCTGCACCGGATTTGACCGAGATTTCAGGGATGAATAGCCTGCGATATATCGAAGAGTCAATTCTTAAGCCGAACGAGCAGATTGTGAGCGGATACGGCGCTGTTACGGTGCGAACCGGTGGCGGCTCAATTCAGGGGAGGCTCCTTTCCCAGGATAATGAACAGATTGTCGTCCGATCAAAGGACCAAGAACATACAATTCAATTGAGTGAGTTTGATCCAGAGCCAATTGAAAATCTCGATAATCTAAAGGAGCGAGGCTATTTTTGGATTAGCGTGACCTTAGCTGGAACAGAGACTTCGATAAGTGGTGATTTTATCGAAGATGACGAAGAAAATATTACCGTACAGGTTGGCTCCGAGATGAAAACGGTTTCTAAGTCGAATGTGAAGGTCCAGGCGACTGTGGTTGACTTCGACGAGTACGTTACCGTTGGCGAGCTGGTGTCTGAGAATGAGGACGAGATTACGTTAAATGTTGACGGTGAGGAACAGACCATTGATAAATTCGATATTGACGAAGGGCCGACGTACAGTCGCGCTTACGGCAAGCGACTTGATGTGATTTCCCCAATGCCGGACAATTTTCCCTTACTGCTGTCTGTCGCCGACATGAGTGATTTGCTCGCATTTATGTCAACGCTAACTGGAACGATTGATGAAACCGCGGTTCAGAGTGAAGCTCCGCTGAAGGAATAGCGGCGGCTGTGGAATAAGGAGAGTGAGCAATTATGAAGAAAACATTGCTTTTCACCAAGTGCTTGATACTATTCCTCGTGCTTTGGCTCTTTTTAAAATTTTTCATTGGTGGTGTCTGGTCTGTGCCCTTACCCGGTAGCATTATTGGGATGTATGTCGGCTTGATTGTCCTCGCTATCTTGGTACACGTGTCGGTCGAAGATGAGAAATTCCGTGAGTTTCTGCGTCCTATAAAGGAAACTTTGGCGGATGACGATAAAAAGACGCGGCGTACTGTGATCTTTGTTCTGATTCCCTTACTGCTACTTGGTTTTACATTCTCGAAGGTTTCTACGAAGACCGACCCGCCGGCAGTGTTGCGAACTGCGCATCCGGCGCCGCCCGATGAATTAACGTACCGCGACACCATACTCGGCATCACACAAGAAGTTGAGAACCCCTTCCGTCATCTAGCAAAGGACAACAAAGACGCGTTCGATGCACACGTAGAAAATGGGAGCCGAGTCTATTACCAAAATTGTTTTTTTTGTCACGGAGATCATCTCGACGGACAGGGGCATTTTGCACATGGTTTCAAGCCAACTGTGCCTCCAGCGAATTTTCAAGATCCGGGCATCATACCAAATTTTCAGGAATCGTTTCTGTTCTGGCGCATTGCCAAAGGTGGTCCTGGGCTTCCGCCCGCGGCGACTCCATGGGATTCGGCAATGCCCGTATGGGAGAACTATCTGACGCAAGAAGAGATTTGGGACGTGATTCTTTTTTTATCGGAATATACCGGTTTTCAACCCCGGACATTTGGTGGGGAAGCACACTAGATTATGGTGCTTTGGTGTTTAAGGAATTCTGGCATGAATTTCAACTGGAAATATACTGCAATCATACTGACGAGTCTTTTCGGGTTTTGCTGTGGGCTTATATCGCCTGTCCTAGCGCAGAGGCATTTAGCACCGTTGCCCTCTGAGGCTGGAAAATTACTCTATGATAAAAGTTGCGCGCACTGTCATGGTACGGAAGGTGAAGGCGACGGTTCGGCCGCAGAGAATCTGCTGCCACGGCCTAGAGATTTTACGAGGGGACTGTACAAGATTCGCTCGACAGAAAGCGGTCAGTTGCCAACGGATAGAGACCTGTTTGATGTCATCTCAAATGGGATGCCTGGGTCATCGATGCCGGGGTGGAATGGTGTTCTGAGTGAAGCCGACCGATGGGAACTCGTCGCTCATATCAAGACTTTTTATGAAGGTTTTGAAGGAGCGTTGCCAAAGTTAATAGATCTTTCAGGTGAGATTGATTTTTCTGCGGATAGTGTGGAGAAGGGGCGGGAGCTATATAGGCAACTAGAATGTAATGCTTGTCATGGCCAAGTTGGTCGAGGAGATGGTACATCTGCACCGGATCTTACAGATGAATGGGGATTTCGAGTTTGGCCGGCGAATTTGTGGCAGAAGTGGAATTTCAGAGGTGGTAGCACGGCTCAAGATATCTTCAAACGTTTTATCGGAGGAATCGCTGGTTCCCCGATGCCTTCTTTTATCTCCAGTTTTCGAGTTGGATTGTCGGATGCAGAGTCCGGACGAATGACGGATCTCGAGATAAAAATGGATAGTGAGGATCTCTCAGATGCCGAACAAGTGGAATATGAAGGACTCGAGGAGAAACTCTACGCGTTCGAGGATATTATGCTCAAGGTGGAAGAGGACGAGGAGCTGACACCTGAAGAACAAGGCAAACTGAAGATAGCCCTAATACCAATCTTTGAAAAGAGCTGGCACATCGCGAACTATGTGAAGTCCCTTGGTCCCCGAATTCAACCGGAACCAGCAAGTGGTGACAAGGTATTGCGATCCCAATATCGATTAGGCGCTCTGCCCCGTATGGGTGATGAAGCGTGGCGCGAAATCGAAGATGCAAGCTACCACCCCCTTGTCGGCCAGGTCCTTATTGAACCCCGACAGTTTAATCCGTCAATCGATTCCGTTACCGCGAAATCGTTTTATAACGATAATGAGATTGCGTTTCTATTTTCCTGGGACGATAGGACTAAATCTGTGCCAACGGTGGACAGCGAAACTGGTGAAACCTTTCAAGATGCGATTTCTATTCAGTTTCCAGTGAAAGTGCCTGAAGGGCCGATGGATGCAAAGCCTTACTTTGTTTTTGGTGATCGGCGTCCTGTTTACCTCTGGCATTGGATGGTTGGGGAGCCTCACTCAGTCATCGAGATGAATGCAAAAGGCATTGATAATGCCACAGCCCAAACGCTCCAAACGCCCATCCAGGTTGAAAGCTTGTACGAAGATGGACGATACCTCTTATGGGTTAAGAGATCTTTGGGCACTGATGACAAACGGGATCTTCAGTTTTCCCGGGGAATTTTCATCCCCATCGCTTTCTCCGTGTGGGATGGGTCTAATGGCGATGTGAAAACAAAGCGCGCCATTTCAACTTGGTATAGTTTTGTACTAGAACCAGTTCCATCGAGTAAAAGGTTCGTTTATCCTCCAGTTGTTGCCCTGATTTCCGTTGGAATCCTTTTTGCGTTAAAGGGTGGTGTTCGGAGAAGGCAAAATACAAATAGCACAAAGTAATCTCGAAGGAGTACTCTTATGAATTTTCAGATTGGTTCAATTCTAGCTTTATTTATTACTAGTGTTTTCGTCACGAATGCGAGTGCTGCCGGAGGCGGTGATTCTACCGATTCCCTGGTTTTTCCGGCATCATATAAGGTTGTAAGTGTTTCAGACGGTGGTACAATCACGGGGGTGGTGAGTTTTATAGGTGATGCTCCTGAGTTAAAGAACCTCGAGATTACGAAAGACGTGAAAGTTTGCGGCAAGACGCACAAGCATGATGAATCCCTAATTGTTGGCGACGGGAATGCTCTAAAGGATGCCATCGTATATCTAATGGATATTTCGTCAGGGGCCGGTTTTCCTGAGGATCCAAAAACGAAGTATGAAATCGATCAGGAGGGCTGTCAGTTTGCCCCTCATGTCAACTTGCTACCGCTTGGCCAGAAGCTGACCATGCTCAACACGGATCGAATAATGCATAATATCCACATTTTCAGTGAGGTTAACAAGGCGTATAACAAGGCTCAACCCAAAACCCGCCGGAAGATGCGACTACCGAAAGTCACGAAGGCTGAAGGACCTGTGGCGATTAAGTGTGACGTCCATGGTTGGATGAAGGGTTGGATTACGTACATTCCACATCCCTATTTTTCGATTAGTGACGAAAACGGGAAGTACAAAATCGAAAATGTACCCGCGGGCACTTATAAACTGGGCTATTGGCAGGAATCTTGTGGTACAAACAAGGATGCCCCGGTGTCCGTTACCGTGGAGAGTGGGGAAGTTGTTACACAGAATCTGGCGTTGGCACTTCAATGAATTGGGGATGTCTCATCGCAGCGGCTCCTATGCTACGACCGTTTTCCGTCCCGGATGTCTTACGGGTTAATTCAGGTCTTTCAGTTCTTCAAGGCAAATGAGACGGCTATCTTTGAAAATTGCCGTCAGTTGCTGATACTGTTTCAAAGTGCAATTTGTAATTTTAAGGAATAGCTTTTCGCCAAAGAAGGAAGTGAAGGCCCGTAGGCAATCTAAATCGAAGTGTTAAAATGTCCTTTATGCGGTTGGATTGTCGTGGCTTGGTGACGGAGTAGAGAATATAGGCTTGGTGGGGTACCCATCTCAGTGGATTCTCCTCAGAGACGTGCTGTTGACGTTGGAATGATTGTTTGGTTGGGCGAATCGGGTGTGTGGCTATTGCGCAGCTTTTCGGCAAGTTGGTGCGGAACGGACACCGAGAATGATGGGCTGATTGATTTTTATGACCACTGATGAGAAATTGGACCTTCCGCACTCTTAATAGGTGCTGAGGCGCGGGAGAAAGCGCGGTTTGAGCTCTATGTCGTTCCATCGCATTCGTGTTTTTTAACCAAGTTAAGGTGAGACGCGGAGGGTTGATGTGTGATGAAAAGCGTGTTGATGTCGAAGGTCTATTTCATTCCTATGGTAATCGACAAGCGCTTGTCGATGTGACGTTTAGCGTAGCCGCGAGAGAGATTGTCGGGTTTCTTGGACCAAATGGTGGTGGGAAGACATCCCTTTTCAACATTCTTACAACACTCGCTCCAATAAGGGAAGGCACCGTTCGTCTGCTTGGACGCGATCTTGCCGACGAAGCAAGTAGCGTGAGGCGGTATTTGGGTGTTGTATTCCAGTCGCCTAGCCTAGATTCAAGTCTCAGTGTGTCTGAGAATCTACGCCACCATGGAAATCTCTATGGCCTTTCAGGTCGCAGTTTGAAGCGGCGGATTGACGAAGTGCTTGAACAGTTTGATATTGTGGACCGAGCGAAGGACATGGTTCAAACCTTGTCTGGCGGACTTCAACGCCGTGCCGAGCTGGCGAAGGCTATTCTACACCGGCCTCCACTTTTGCTTCTGGATGAGCCCAGCTCTGGGCTTGATGCTTTGGTTCGTCGTAGGATTTGGAGTTATATGGATGCCCTGCGACATTCGGACGATGTCACGATTGTGTTGACGACACATATTCTGGATGAAGCGGAGATGTGTGACCGGGTGGGAATAATGGACGCTGGCGTGCTTGTTGCTCTAGAAGCTCCCGATGTATTGAAGAGCCGCGTCCGTGGGGATGTTGTCTATATCGATGCCTACGTTCCTGAACTTCTCTGTCGAAAATTAGCGGAACGATTTGCATGTAATCCTGTTGTTGTGGGTAAATCCGTGTGTGTTGAATGTCAGAATGGGCATGAATTTGTCCGCGACTTCGTCAGTGAATTTTCGGAAGAGGTTCGATCGGTCCGTTTCGGAAAACCCACACTGGAGGATGTCTTTATGAAGCTAACGGGACATTCTTTTAAAGAAGACAGAGGCGAGCCGTGAGAGAGGTGCTTCGACCTGTGATGACGATATGGTGGCGCGAGGTCGTGCGGTTTCTCCGTCAACGGAGCCGGATGTTTAGCGCGGCCGCCCAACCACTAGTGTTTTGGCTTCTTCTAGGTGGAGGGTTAAGTTCGTCATTTCGACCGAACAGTGTGCCAACTGGGATAGGCTACATTGAGTATTTTTATCCTGGTGTAGTTACCCTGGTGTTGCTTTTTACCGCCATTTTCTCGACGATCTCTGTTGTTCAGGATCGACGAGAAGGCTTTCTGCAGGGAGTCTTGGTGGCGCCAGTTCAAAGGTGGCAAGTGGTATTAGGACAAGCGCTAGGGGGTACAACGTTAGCGTTTTTGCAGGGGGCGATTTTTTTGGCACTCGCACCGGCTATCGGCATGTCATTGGCTTTTTTCTTTCAATCGCCTCTTGTTGGTGTGTTGCTTCTGTTGTCTTTTGGGTTGACGAATCTAGGATTAATCATAGCATGGCGGATGGATTCGACACAGGGATTCCATGCAATTATGAATCTAATCCTTGTACCGATTTGGATGCTCTCTGGTGCGTTCTTCCCTGCATCGGGCGCTCCCATATGGCTGGAATGGGCGATGAAAATCAATCCTCTCACATACGGTGTTGCCGCTTTGCGTCGGTGCTTGTATCTTGATAATCCTCTAGGCGCGGGTGACGTTCCTCAGCTCGGCGTATCGCTCCTTGTGACTGGCTTGTTCTGTGTTGTGGCGTATTTGGGAGCTGCGCGAACTGCCTATCGCAGCTCTAACGTAGTGTGAAAGAAACCGACTTAAATGAGTTCAGCAACCCGGAAAGGAGATCTTGATGAGATGGCTGTATTTTCCTGATTGGCTTCCAGAAAATGTGTCAACTTTTGGAGAGGATGTAGATAAACTCTTTGTCTTGATTTATTGGCTTACTTCGGTTGTCTTTGTGGCCGTAATGGCTGTGTTCATCGCCTTCATTATTAAGTACCGATTTCAGGCCGGTCGAAAGGCGCACTACATTGAGGGTAGCACAACCCTAGAAATTACTTGGACGGCTGCGACAACTATTATTGTTTTTGGGCTTGCCATGTTGAGCCTGCCCCAATGGACTAGAATCAAGTTCCCGAATAAGTTTCCGTCAGATCCCGGCGCTATAGTCCAAGTGAGTGCCAAACAATTTAATTGGGACATGACTTATCCGGGACCTGACAAGCAATTGGGCACCGCTGACGACCTGGAGTTGGAGAATCAACTGCACGTGCCCGTCAACAAAGTCGTACACATCAGCCTGACGGCGGAGGACGTAATTCATAGCTTCTTTGTCCCACAACTTCGACTGAAGCAGGACGCGCTTCCAGGAAGGTTCATCAATCTTTGGTTCGAGGCGACGAAGCCTGGAAGATATGAAATTCCTTGCGCTGAACTTTGTGGGTTTGGTCACTCGGGGATGCTCGGATATCTTACCGTGCATAGTGATGAAGATTATGCAAAGTGGGTTAGTGAACGATGGACAGACTAATCGGGCGAAAGGGAAAGAAAGGGGACAGCATAGGATGAACAATCACGCAAGTGGGGACCACGAACACCACCACGAGGAGAGTTTTGTTCGGAAGTACATCTTCTCATTGGATCACAAGATGATTGGCAAACAGTTCTTAATCTACGGACTTATTATGTTTATGGTTGGCGGAGGGCTAGCGATGCTTTTCCGTTGGCAACTCGCCTGGCCTGAAAAACCACTCCCAATCATAGGTGTTTCTGAGGCATATCAGAATGATGGCGAGGTCGTTACCTCTGCAGATAAAAGGTGGGAGCGTTGGTTCGAGGATGATGAGGAAAATTGGTTTGAGACAAGGATGCCCACCGGCGTAATAGAGCCAGCATTTTATAACTCGCTGTTTACTATGCACGCCACGATTATGGTGTTTTTCGTTGTCGTACCTTTGTTAGTAGGTGCGTTCGGGAATTTTCTCATCCCACTAATGATTGGTACTAGGGACATGGCTTTTCCAGTCCTGAACATGCTTTCATTCTGGTTGACAGTGGTGTCGGCCATTGTCATGATGATTGGATTTATTGTTCCTGGCGGTCATGCTGCTGCGGGATGGACTGGATATGCGCCGCTCTCGTCTGTCGTGGATTATACGGGAGTGGACTGGGGCCAAAATATCTGGTGTATCAGTCTCATTATTATGGGTATTTCTTCGTTGATGGGCTCCATAAACTATATTACCACGATAATCAACATGCGGGCGCCAGGCTTGACTTTCTTTCGCCTTCCACTCGTAATCTGGTCCCTTTTCATTTCCGCAATCCTGCTACTTCTTGCTTTTCCTGTTGTCGCCTCCGCACTAGGTATGCTTCTCTTTGACCGGATGGCAGGAACTAGTTTTTTCTCTCCAGCAGGTGGCGGTGAGCCACTTCTCTGGCAGCATCTCTTCTGGTTTTTCGGCCATCCAGAGGTTTACATACTAATTCTGCCAGGCATGGGAATCGCTTCGGAAATGCTCTCCGTTTTTTCAAGAAAATCTATCTTCGGATACAAATCGATGGTATACGCCATGATTTCCATTGCTTTTCTCAGTTGGATTGTGTGGGGACACCATATGTTCCAGAGTGGCATGAATCCGGTATTGGGCGCGAGTTTCATGACTACAACAATGCTGATTGCTGTCCCTTCCGCGATTAAGACGTTTAATTGGCTCGGCACCCTGTTTCGCGGTTCCATTCGATTTACAGTCCCGATGTTGCATTCGCTCGCTTTTGTTTCCATGTTTGTCATTGGTGGCCTTAGCGGAATCTATATGGCAAATTCACCTGTTGATGTCTTTATTCATGACACATATTACATCGTTGCGCACATTCATTACGTTGTTTTTGGGGGAAGTGTGTTCGCGATCTTCGGCGGGATTTTTTATTGGTTTCCCAAGATGTTTGGTCGACATATGAATGACACGCTAGGCAAGATTCATTTTTGGATCTCTATTCTTGCGTTTAACGGCGTGTTTTTCCCGATGCACATTCTTGGTGTTGGCGGTCACATGCGGCGCATCTCTAATCCCCTGCAATACGAATTCCTTCAACACTTACAAGGAATAAATGTGTTCATTACGGTAAGCGCGTTCGTTTTAGGGGTAGCCCAATTTGTTCTGCTGTTCAACGTATTCTGGAGCATTTTTAAAGGTCGAGTTGCGGAACGCAACCCGTGGCAAGCAACAACTCTAGAATGGGAGGCACCGACACCCGTGCCTCATGGAAACTTTGAGGAGATTCCTCAGGTGCATCGGGGGCCGTATGAATATAGCGTGCCTGGCGAGGAAGAAGATTGGATTCCGCAGACTGCACCAGAAAACGAATCGAACCGGAGTGAACCCCTACCTGCGGGAACCACCGCCGATTAGATGCGATGAAAAAGTATGATGCTCAGCTACATCGACTTGCGATTCTCACAGCTCTCGTCACCTTCGTGCTGGTGTTCGTCGGCGGGGTGGTGACCGGAACCGATTCCGGACTTTCTGTGCCTGATTGGCCTACGACGTTCGGGTATAACATGTTTCTCTATCCGCTCTCGAAAACGGTCAGCGGTTTTTTATTCAGTGTTGATTCGAGCCTCCAGGTTCATCTTGATGATGGATTGTTCTCGTTAGAACTTCGGACTGCGCTTGAAAGAAGTGAGATTTTGTTTTCTGAAAATGTGAAAATCGCAGATGTCGAACGTGGCACTAGATGGCGGGTGACTGACGTAGATTATCAACGCGTATACACCCTGATTGGGATGGACGATGGCATTAAGGTATACGTTCATGGTGTCTTGTATGAACATACACATCGGCTGATTGGCATTGTTGTTGGCGTCCTGGTGACACTGTTCATGGTGCTTGTATGGGCCAGGGACTCTCGAAAATGGATGAAGTGGCTTAGCCTTGTTGCTCTTTTCGCGGTGGTTTTGCAGGGCGTTATGGGCGGGCTCCGTGTTGAACAGATTAGCCGATTTCTTGCCATAGTTCACGCGTGTTTTGCTCAGGTGTTCTTTGTCCTGACTGCAAGCTTTGTCTTGTTTACTTCGCGCAATTGGTGGGAACGCCAGATTTCGGGGCTTGACACGTCACGCTTGAAACCGTTGAGTATTATGACAGTTGGCTTTATCTATATCCAGATTGTCTTTGGCGCTGTGCTGAGACACACCGGTTCACGGCTTGATGCTCATTTGTTCTTTGCCCTGTTAGTTGCTGTTCATGTATTTCTTCTTGCCAGAAAGGTCAAGAATGATTATTCCGGCAATCGAGCTCTAGAGAGACCTGTACTGTTCTTAGCTGGGCTACTCGTTTTGCAGTTGGTGTTGGGTCTGGCCTCATTTTTGCTCGAATCCACGACTTTGAATACATTAGTTGGTGCGACGGCGCGGGCATTGATTACAACTGCACATTTGGCAATTGGGGCGTTGATGCTAGTCACTTCCGTTATGCTGGTTTTAAAAGTCTTTCGAACTAGCGCTTTGTCTGAGACTGTAATCAACGCAGGCTTGGTGAATGAAGAGGTATCCGTATGACATCTGCGAGTGCGAGTTCGGATCAGCATTTGTTACATATTACACGGCGGTCACAGTATTTTGTTGAGCTTGCAAAGCCACGGCTTGTTCTGATGGTGCTTGTTACGACATCCGTAGGTTTTTATCTTGCTTCTGATCGGGGACTTGATTGGTTTCGATTGATTCATACCGTTCTAGGGACGGGATTTTCCGCATCTGGAGTTTTGGCGTTGAATCAGTACCTTGAACGGGATTTGGATGCGCAGATGGTTCGTACGTGCCATCGCCCACTTCCTGATAAGCGCCTCCAACCGTATGAAGCCCTGATTTTTGGCGTTATACTGACCAGCTGTGGTCTTCTGTACCTGACTTTTTTGGTAAACAGCTTAAGTGCGGCGGTGGTCTCGGCTATTGTAGTAAGTTACCTTTTTGTCTATACCCCCCTGAAACAAATGACCCCACTCTGTACCGTAGCAGGTGCACTACCGGGTGCATTACCACCTGTAGTGGGTTGGGTTGCGGTGCGAGGGACGCTTAACCTAGAAGCTTGGGCACTCTTCGCAATCCTTTTTCTCTGGCAGCTTCCGCATTCGTTGTCGATTGCGTGCATTTACCGCGACGAGTATGCAAAGGCAGGATTCCGATTGTTGCCGGTAATCCATCCCGATGGGGCAAGCACGAGAAGGCAAATCGTGTGTAACTGTCTAGGACTCCTCGTTGTGGCGCTCATGCCAACGTTCCTTGGAGTTGCCGGCGTCGTCTATTTCTTTGTGTCGTTAGTTCTGGGCATCGCGTTCTTAGCGTTTGGTGTCAATTTGGCACTTTCGCCTTCGACTTCAGCAGCGCGACGTTTGCTATATGCTTCGTTGATATATCTACCCTTGGTGTTTGTGGCGATGGCGCTCGATAAGGCGACGTAGTGAAATCGGAGTAGTGTATCTTATGAATGAGAAGAATCATATCCGTCAAAATTTACGTCTTGGGCTCTTTCTGTTCGGAATCTTTATAGTACTCCTGATCATCGCAATAATCATTGCGTTGGTGAAAAACTGAAGTTAACAACATGACAAGCGATGGACCATGAATCAACAAGATCCACCAGTCCTTCAGAATGGCCACAGCAGTGGACCGATTAGTAGTGCACGGTTAGCTGTGCTGATACTCGTCGGTGCGGAGATTATGTTCTTTGCGGGGCTGATTGGTACTTTCTTGGTATTTCGCGTTGGTAGTATGACCTGGCCCCCTCCGACACAGAGCGAGGTTCGTTTGCCTATTGTCATAACCGGGGTTAATACGGTAATTCTCCTCTTAAGCGGTTATACGATGTTTAAGGCGGTCAGGCGGATTCCGAAAAACGGCCACAAAGAATTAGGTTATTGGCTCTTGCTTACGGGGTTGCTTGGAGGGGTGTTCCTGCTTGTTCAGGGCTCCGAGTGGATTCGGCTTGTGCGTCACGGATTCACGCTCTCTTCGGGAATATACGGTTCAGTATTTTATGTGCTGATTGGTTGTCATGCAGCGCACGTTTTAATAGCAGTGTTGTGGTTGTTGGTTGTGTTTTCTCGCGTTAAAACGGGTAGGCATTTGGCAGATAGCTTTTTGGGGGTTGACGTTTGCGCAATTTACTGGATTTTTGTTGTGACGCTTTGGCCTGTTCTTTACGTGCTTGTGTACCTGATTTAAACCGTTGTCATCTTCCAGTTGAGTGAGAGGTTTTCATGTTTTGGCGACATATGTCATGGACATGCGGGCTACTGTTTATTGTATTGTCCATGCCGGGTTTTGTGGAAAGCTGTCCTTCATGTAATCTGATCGACGATCCGATTGCGCGAGGCTTCAATTGGGGTATCATATTTCTGATGTCGATGCCTTTTGTTGTGTTCGGCACTATTGGTGGTGGTGTGTACTATTCGTACTACCGTAAAAAAAGTGAAAATGATGAACCGCGTTCGTCAGATGTGAAAGGAGTGTGAAAATTGGAAGAAGCTGTGACACCCGATCATTCTGTTGATACCTATGAGCCGTCTCTGACGCCTGACAGCCTGGGAAAGTTGGGGATGTGGCTATTTCTAATCAGTGACGCCATGTCATTCGGGGCTTTACTAGCGGCCTACGGAGCGATACGTGCCGGCGCCGCGGCCTGGGTGCCGCCGGATCAGATTCTCGGGATTAACCTCACTGCGTTTATGACCTTTCTTCTGATCTGTAGTAGTGTTACGATGGTGAAGGCTCTCGAGTCTATTCAAAACGGAAAACAATCTCGCATGTGCCTGTTTCTTGGGCTAACGATTCTTGGGGGCGTAGTTTTCCTTGGACTTCAGGCGTACGAATGGACTGAGCTCATTCGGCATGGACTCACGCTCACCACGATGCCCGAACACGGCCTAAAGGGGGGCGTCATTTCTGGTTCTCCACTTTTCGGCGCAATGTTTTATGCAATCACTGGCTTCCATGGCGCACATGTTACAGGTGGGGTAATTTATCTCATTTGCATACTAGTGCAGGGGTTAAGAGGGCATTATACGGCAGAGAATAATCACAAGATCGAAATCTTGGGCTTATACTGGCATTTTGTCGATCTGGTTTGGATCATGGTTTTCACCTTTATCTACCTATTGTAATAACTGAATGGAGAATGAGGATGGAACAAGCGCATAAAGAACACCCTAAATACATGAAGATCTTTTGGATTCTACTAGTACTCACAGTCGCGGAGGTGCTTGTGGTTTTACTGGAGATTCCGAGAATCGTGATAGTGTTGCTTCTAATAGGACTCGCCTGTTCTAAGGCAGCATATGTTGCGCTGTACTTCATGCACCTTAAGTTTGAGAAAAAGACTCTGACGCTTATTGCGATTACACCATTCGTTATCTGTGTTTTCTTTGTCTTTATGCTCCTTCCCGATCTGATGGGAGGCGGGCGTGACGCTGGACGGGATGAGCCTAGTTCCCGTGCTGTTGAGATGCCTCACTGATGTGAGATGTCAAACGTGAAAATGCTTGAATCTGTTATTTTGTATGCTGTCTTTTACGATTATGGAATCCCAATCTAAACCTTCTCAGAAGATCCTCAAAAACAGCGATCGCGTGAAGCGTAAGCTGATTTGGGCTGTGTTGATTCTTGTGATTATTGGGGTCATCGGGGCAAATATTTGGCCATCAATTAGTCGTCAGGAATCGCCGAAGACAGAATCGGCGGATGTATCAAGTGGAATTGCAGTCCAGCACCCGCTGCCAAACTTCTCCTTGACGGACCAACATGGTGCGTACGTTGGCTTGTCGGATTTTCGAGGCAAAATCTGGGTTGCGGATTTCATCTTCACAAGCTGTGTTACTATCTGTCCACCGATGACGGGTGAAATGGCCGCGCTTCAGGAAGAATTTCTGACGGACGATCTGCACTTTGTATCGTTTTCCGTCGATCCGGAGCGCGATACCCCCGAAGTTCTTTTCGGTTATGCGGATCGCTATGGGGCGGACAAGGACAGGTGGTCTTTTCTGACGGGAGAGAAAAAGACTATTTATCAACTAGCGCATGACGGTTTCAACTTGGCAGCCGGTGATCAGGGAAGTGAGATTCTTCATAGCAGCCGGTTCGTACTCATTGATCGAGAAGGTCAGGTGCGCGATTACTACGATAGTAGGAGCAAAGTCGCCCTCCAGAATCTTCGGAGGGATATAAAGACATTGCTTCAGTGATAATGCTCAGCGTGGAGATTACACGACTAGGTATTTCGTTCGCCATTTTCCTTATCAATGTCCCCTTCGGATTTTTTCGTGTTCGGTTCAAGAAATTCTCCCGCCCTTGGGGTCGATGCATCTATTTACCCATTGTCATTGGAATCGTCATCCGTCGTTTTATCTTCCATTGGGACTGGAACGGAGTTCCCTACCTTTTCTCGGCAGCAATCTTAGGTCACGTTTTGGGTGGAATCTGGGGCAATCGACGCCTGCGCAAGAGTGAGAAGAGAAATGCAAAGTCAGTTGTAAATATGATATGAGAGGTCCTCCAATGTTCAAAAAAATCTATGTGCCCGTTGATAATTCAGATCATTCCGATTCGAGTGTTGATTTCTCGGTCAAGTTCGCAAAACGATTTGCGTCGCAGTTAATCGGAAGCCATGTCTACGCAGCTAAGATGCACGATGTTCGATTCAAGCAGATGGAGTACACTTTACCTGAGGAGTATCAGGATGAAGTTGAATTGGAAAAGCAGCGTCGAATACATGACACACTCATCACCATGGGCCTGCAGCTGATCTCGGATTCTTATCTGGAGACTATGAAAAAGAAGTGTCTTGAAAACGATATCCCATTTGAAGGCAGGATGCCTGAGGGAAAACACTTCATTAAGCTGGTGGAGGATGTGCAGACGAACGACTATGATCTTGTAATTATGGGTGCTCTGGGCATGGGCGCTGTGAAGGACAGTCTGATAGGAGGTGTGTGCGAACGCGTTGTGCGTCGTATTCAAACGGATACGCTTGTCGTTAGGAATGTTAATCCAATAGAAACGCAAACGGGCAGCATTCTTGTGGGCATTGATGGAAGTCCGGAATCCTTTGCAGGTTTGAAAACCGCGATTGGAATTGGGAAAGCGTTCGATAGGCCAGTTGAAGCGGTGGGCGTTTACGACCCGTATTTGCACTATGTTGTATTTAACTCAGTTGTCAATGTTTTAACCGAACGGGCATCCAAGACTTTCCGATTCAAGGAGCAGGAGCAGCTGCACGAAGAGGTAATTGATACGGGACTAGCGAAGATTTATCAGTCGCATCTGGAAGTTGCCCGCACAATTGCGAGAGAGGATCATGATTACAATCTCAAGATTACCCTACTTGATGGTAAAGCCTTTGAAAAAATTCTGCAATACACGCGGAAGATTCAACCATGGATACTGGTTCTTGGTCGAGTGGGAGTTCACAGCGAGACAGATATGGACATCGGGAGTAACAGCGAAAATCTGCTGCGTATGGTCCCATGCAACGTCTTTCTATCTAGCCAGCGTTACGTTCCGAAAATTGACGTGAAGGCAGAAGAAACGCTGGTTTGGACGCAGGAAGCACTCGATCGATTTGCCAAAGCCCCCCCACAGATACAGGGCATTGCGCGCACTGCTGTTCACCGTTTTGCAATTGAGCGTGGACACTCTGTCATTACAGAGAGCGTCATCGATCGAGCGATGGAGCTTCTAATGCCCGGGCGTTCGTCTGAACGAATGACCAAAGTTGCCAAAGAGATTGCGACAGAGAGAGTGAGTAAATCAAACGCAATTCGGACCTATATCTGCGGTGACTGTGGTTATGCGGCTCGGGATCAACAGCCTGTGAAATGTCCGGTCTGTGGTGTTGGTGGAGACTGTTTTCAGCAGGTTGATAAAAGTTCGCTTGAGCAGATTGCAAAACAGGAGGGTGGAATCAATGAAGAGGAGGCGTTCGATGGTGTTCGTCTTCAGTGGTCGGATCAGGCGAAGAAAGCGCTGCGTAAGATTCCACGGGGGTATATGCGACGGAATGTTAAAGCACGTATTGAAAAATCGGCCCGTATGCGCAAGATTGATACTATTACCAACAACTTCGCAATTGGAATTATCGATGAACATATGGATCAGGCAGCCGCGGTTCGAGAAGATGCTCCTGAGTTCAAAGCCATTGCGCGGACACAGGAAGCGTTGGACGAGGTACCATCACAGGCTGAAATCGAAAGTTCGCTTGATTGGACGATAGAAGCACATAGACGCTTAAATCTTGTCCCTGTTGGCTTTATGCGTAACATTACGCAGTCGCGTATTGAGCAGTGTGCTCGGGAGGCTGGGCTACAACAGATTGATTTAGATTTCGCCGCCCGGGTTATCGAAGATGGACGGAGTTTGGATAATGAAGTACTTGGGGATTATTATCAACAAGACGGACAGAGGAGTCATGCGAAGCGGCCCCGAGAAGAATCCTAATTTTGAGAATTGGAGTACTGAACGGAGGTTGGGAAGTTTTCCAAATTGACAACACGCGCTAGACATGATAAACTGGTGTGTCAGGGTCGGAGTGTGTCGCATGTCAAATACTGGGGGGTTGTGTTGAACCGGATGAGCGCACGGAAATGGTCAGAAGCCGGGATACTCAGCATCGTGTTTTTTCTAATTGTCCAACTCGTTTCGGCTGAAAATTGGCCGAATTGGCGCGGTCCGCGCTATGATGGTACTAGCTCGGAGAGCGGATTGCCGTCTGAGTGGGACCACACTAAGAATGTACTTTGGCGGTTGCCGCTTTCGGGTAGGGCCGGCGCCACGCCTGTGGTGTGGGAAGACCGGGTTTTTCTGATCTCGACAGAAGAAGACCACCTAGTTCTCTTGTGCATCAGCACTGACGGAACCGCCGTCTGGAAGCGGGGGCTTGGCGATGGTAATAAGGTTGTGTCTGGCGGCGAGGGAAACTCGGCTTCCCCATCACCGTCCACTGACGGCGAGCATGTCTGGGCATTTGTCAGTACCGGAGTTCTCGCCTGCTATGACTTTGAAGGTAATCAGATTTGGAAGACTAATTTACAAGAGCGGTATGGCCGTTTCATCCTCTACTTCGTAATGGCTTCTACGCCACTCCTTGACGGCGATAGGCTCTACTTACAGTTGATACATAGTGACGCTTCGATTGTTCTGGCCTTGGACAAAACTACCGGGGCCGAGGTATGGAAGCATCAACGTGAAAGCGATGCGTACGCCGAATGTGAACATTCTTACGCCTCCCCGTTTCTCTACCGTGACAACGAGCATGAATTTCTGCTTGTCCACGGTGCGGATTACGCTACTGCACACCATCTTTCCGACGGCAGTGAGATTTGGCGTTGTGGTGGTCTTAACCCGACAGATCGGTATAACACCTCCTTTCGCTTTGTTGCTTCTCCCGTCGCGGTGCCTGGGCTCATCGTGGTTCCATCCGCCAAGAATGGACCTGTGCTTGGCTTGAGGCCTGGTGCTAAGGGTGATATAACGGACGATAAAAGATGGCATCTGTGGAAGCGGTCAAACGGCACACCAGATGTTCCATCTCCCCTAATCCATGATGGTTTAGTATATCTCTGTCGGGAAAACGGAGATCTGGTTTGCATAGATGCGAAGACTGGAGCAGAGATTTATAAGGAACGGACTCATCGCCATCGGCATCGCGCGTCACCAATCTACGCCGATGGAAAAATCTATCTTACGGCAAGAGATGGCGTGGTTACAGTCGCAAAAGCTGGACAAGAGTTTGAGATTCTTTCCCATAACAGCATCGGGGAGCAGATTGCTGCTTCTCCTGTAATTTCGGGTGGTAAACTTTACCTCCGGAGCTATGAAGCATTATATGCGATTGGAATGCCAAAATAATTCGCTAGACATTATTTAAGATTTAAGCGCGCGCACACATAACAGAGCGTGCTTCGGGGTAATAGTAAATGGGCAAAACCTACAAAGATCTCCCCGCAGATGGTGGTTCCGATATTGTCGGCCAAGTTACGCAACAGGTCAATCGTCTACAAGAGCGTTTTGCTTCAGTCCGTCACACCATCGCTATCATGAGTGGAAAGGGTGGTGTCGGAAAGAGTTCCGTTACAGCAAATGTTGCTACCGCACTCGCCTTGCGCAAACACAGCGTTGGCGTTCTTGATGCTGACATTAATGGACCTTCAATTGCCAAGATGATGGGAGTCCGGGATACGAGAATTGAATATGGGAACGAGGGGGTTAAACCAGCGTTAACTCCGATTGGTGTGAAGGTAATGTCTATGGATCTCCTTCTTGATGGTGACGAAACACCTGTTCTCTGGGAAGCGCAAACTCAGAAAGATGCATTCACCTGGCGAGGAACGATGGAGGTGACGGCGCTTCGCGAACTTCTATCTGATACAGAGTGGGGACGTTTAGACTATCTGCTGGTAGATCTACCGCCTGGGACCGAACGCTTGCCAAATCTTGTGGACCTTATGCCGAAGCTTGGCGGCACGTTGGTTGTTACGATTCCTTCTGGTGTGTCTCAGCTTGTAGTTAAGAAATCGCTGACCATGGCAAAATATGTCACCGAGACGCCTATCATCGGGATAGTCGAAAACATGGCAGCCTATGTTTGTGGCGAGTGTGGGAAAACCGAATCCCTGTTTCCGGGCGCACAGACGCAGGATATGGCCAATGAATTTGAACTTCCTATACTTGGACGTGTGCCATTTGACCCGCGAATTTCTATGTGTGCGGATGAGGGTATTGCGTTTGTCCAAGAACATGGTCACACGCAGGCTGGCACATCGTTCATAGATGTTGCTAGAAAGATTGACACATACTTTGCATCCTAATCGGAACGCGAAAGAAAATTATCATATTTTGGAGTCCATCCATGAAATTCTTATGTCGTGAATGTGACAAAGCGATGAAATTTAAAGAATCGGAAGCGCCGGACCAGGGTTCGGTCACGGCAATCTTTGAGTGTCCAGATTGCTTTTCTGAGATTGCGATGTACTTGAACCCGTGGGAAACGCAGATGCTAAAGTCTCTGGATGTCCAGCTTGGTGGAAAGGATGGCGCTGCGCAGCCGATGCAGATGATACGTTCTTTTCTGAGCGAAAAGAAAGACAAAGGCGTTGTAGCAGATGAGTTAGTTCAGAGTAGTGCGGTGGCTGAGTCGAGCGGATCTGAAGAAGGTGGAAAGTGTCCGTTTTCCTCGATCGTTTCGGAGGCGTTTCAGGAACCGGAGGCGACGGATCTGGTTTGGACGGAAGAGGCACTTGAACGTTTGAATCGCATTCCAACCTTTATTCAATCGATGGCCAAAGCTGGTATTGAAGAATTCGCTCGTGAAGAAGGGCATTCCGAGATTACCGGTCAGGTGATGGATGCCGCTCGCGGGAATCTTGGGATGTAGATGCATGCAATTGTCGAGCTTATCATACGTTGTACACATCTAATTGCGGCGATTACATGGTTGGGCGGGATATTTTTCTCTCTCTTTATCGTATTTCCCGTTCTGAAGCGGGGACTGTGTCTGGTTGACGCGTATCAACACATGGAAGCGGTCTGTGACCGTATTCGCCTTGTTATAAGTATCGCGCTCCATGTGTTGTTGGTAACAGGTGCTATGAATCTTTTTATCGTTGGGCTGAATCGCGAAATGCGGTTCTCGCGAAGTTATGTGATTCTCCTCGCTGCTAAGTTGGGCTTCGTGGGGGTGATGACAGTGTTCAACAGCTTGCATATTTCCGTTCTAGGTCGCAAACTGGAAGCGGGAATCGCGGAAGCAGATGTCATTGACTCGACGGTTCGACCTGCGATACCGCATTGGGACAAGCAAGTCCGAATCTTCGGACTTCTGACGATTGTGTCAGGTCTAATCGTGGTGATTTTAGCGTTGAGGATGAATCGTGTCTAGGTGGATGGAAAAGTAAAAAATAAAGAACTTCCGTTACACGTTCTAGAAAGTACCTGGTCCTGGATATTATGGATACAAAGATTCAAGCTATCTCATGGAACATTACACGGCTCTGCAACCTTAAATGTACGCATTGTTATCTGCCTGCCGGTTTTGTGGATACAAATAGATTTCCCGAGGGACAGTATCGTGAAGGAGAATTAAGCCAATCTCAGTGCTTTCGCGTGATCGACGAGATTGCTGAAATCAATCCGAATGTTCTCCTGATATTGACTGGTGGTGAGCCGCTATTGCGTCCGGACATTCTGGAAATTTCCAACTATGCAGCCCAAACAGGCTTTCTTGTTGTGATGGGAACCAATGGTCTGTTGTTGAATGATTTGACGGTCCAGAAAATGGTCGATCACGGTGTTAACGGGGCCGGAATAAGTCTAGATTCCGCTGATGCTGTGAATCATGATAAATTTAGGGGCCTGGATGGGGCGTGGCAAAGTGCCATGAATGGGATTGAAGCTCTCAAACGTGCCAATGTCGATTTTCTGATTCAAACCTCTGTGACAAGATGGAATTACGATGAAATCCCCCAGGTCGTCGAGTTTGCCTATCAGCTGGGCGCGAAGGTCTTTAACCTCTATTTTCTTGTGAGGACAGGTCGGGGAAAAACGGTGATGGACATTACTCCGGCACAATATGAGAGTATGCTGTCAACACTGTTCGAGCTGCAGGAAAAATATGCAAACAAAATGCTCGTCGCGGCGAAATGTGCGCCGCACTATAAACGGGTTGTTTACGAACAGCAATTGGACTCGCCATTTTTGCAGACTTACCCCAGTGGTACGTGCCCTTGCGGTATCTACTACTGCCGCATTACACCAGAAGGTGATTTGACTCCGTGTCCTTATATGCCGGTGACTGTTGGTAATCTCAAGCAGGATAGCTTTTCGACGTTGTGGAATGACTCCCAGGTTTTTCAGGAACTACGGGATAGGAGTTTACTCGAAGGCAAGTGCGGTTCGTGTGAATTTCGGGACGTATGTGGAGGTTGCCGGGCACGTGCCTATGCGATTAATGGTAGCTATCTCGCGGAAGATCCTTCCTGTACTTACGTTCCTGGAGAAAATGGTGATAAAGCCCTTCGATTTGAGAAAACAACGCCGTTTGGCACGGAACCAGACTATGAACTAAGTTGGACAGCTGCTGCTCAAGAAAGGCTAAAACGTGTTCCATCTTTCGCGCGGGGGATGGTCATCAAAAGTGTCGAAAAATATGCACGGGAACATAAATGTCATGAGATTACCCCTGAGATGATGATGGCTGTCAAAGGGAGATTTGATAAAACTGGAATTCCGACTTTCAGACCGCGGCGCTAAAAAAGTTGAAGCGATGGGTCGCTCAGGCCTCAATTGTTTCGACTAAAAAACGGACCATAGCACCGCGTCTGAATGGAAGGTTCTTTCGTTGCGCTTTTTCCTCGATCCTTTCGAACTTAATGCCTAATTACCATTTCGAACGGGCATTAGTTGGTTTTCGCGTCAGTTTAACGCTTCAGGAGAAACAGTTATGAGCATGCAAAACAAGGTTGACGAACGTCTTGCCGGAGTGGAGTCCCGATTGACTCACTTAGAAGATCTGCTGGTTGGAATCAGCCAGAAGCTCGATCAGGTACCTCAGTCACCAGTGCCCGTTGATGAGGAAAAGGCGCTAGCACTCAAGGATTGGGTGACCGATTATGTGTCGATGCGTCTGCAACAGCTTGTACCCGAAGAGTGCGAACATCCACCTGCCGAGGACCAGGATGGTCCATTTTTGGGTGGCACATCAATCCGTTGCACGGAAGAAGTGATTCACCGAGTGAAACGAATTCCAATCCCATTTGTTCGAGAGATGGTTGTCCAACGTGTCGCCGAGAACGCGCGTGGCGCAGATCTCGATGTGGTTGATGTTGAATTCTTCGAGCAAGCTGCTACTTTTTGACAGTGTAAAGCCTCGGAGGAGTTTCCTCTTCCACATTTCCATTGGGAGGATTTTTTGACGGTTCCGGACGATGCGATTTAAGTGGATTGGATTTATCTTTGTTTCTAGCGCTCTTGGTATTTGTAGTCCCGCATCGAGAATCCAACCACTGCCTCTTCCCCTATTTGACGACTGTCGTTGGAGGCATGGGGTCGCGGTGTATTATGTGTTTTCATTGTAAGAGTAGCGAGGCTCAAATTGACGGCTGTGCTCCCTTTGGAACCCACCGTGCGATTTGTAAATGCTATGGGTGAACCGCTCCTCCCCTCCTCACTCGGTTTTAGTGTTTCGTTCCCAAATAGGAAGGTCAATTGCCGTTTGGCGCTGTAATTAGAGAGCAGCGTTTAAGTGGCGATTAATTTAGTCTGGAGGACTTTGTTGACAAGGTTTCAGTTTGTGCTCTGTGCTGGAGCAACGTGTAGATGCAACTGGGTTGTGAGAAATCGTCAGCCTGCTTTCGTTCTATGTCTAATGAGGACATGTTTTTGTAAGAAAATGCGGGTCTAAAGTACCTGGTCATCGAGATTGAATTTGATTCTCGATAGGCTCTGTTTGCGAAGGTTACGGCTGCAATAGGTGTGTTCAGCGGGTGAATTTATGGAGAAAAAATTAGAGTGGGTCCTCAACGTCTTCTCCGAGTATCTCGAAAATGACTTCAAAAAACGTCAGGGGGTTTCCAAACCTACGATTAGCGATCTTTGGGAGGCTTTCAAGGTGATGTTTCCCGTCACTACCGCCCGGCTGCTGGTCCAGGAACCTGTTGGGAATACAGTGCGATTCAAAGCGCTCGCCTTTTATCACGCTGATGAGATGGGCCCCTTGATTGACGATCCGATGGGATATATTAAGGACAATTTCGGTGGTGGTAAATTCAAGATTAACTTTTATCAGGGGATGCAGTTTATCGCAACGATAAACTTTAAGCCGGATGGCCCGGAAATTTGGCGTAATCTTTCAGAATTGGACGAGTCAGAAATGGCATGAGAAGCAAGATGGAATTTGCAGAGTGCCCGCAATGTGGTAGTGGGAAGGTGCAGTTGCTTGGCTCTGATTCATGGTTTTGTCTGGATTGTGACTGGGACGAGATGTCAATCGTTACTACGCAGAGTGACCCACTGAACTCGGCGTTGCGCCACGCGGATGCGGATGGCCGTCGAGAGGCCGTCCAGGCACTAATAAATATTGGAGATACAGAACGTCATCTTGCGGGTGCCGATGACGTCGAACCCTTGCTTGAAGCGCTTGAAGATCCGGATGACGATGTTCGCTACTTTGCGACCGTGGCGCTGGGAAGGCTAGGCGACGTTCGTGCACTCCGCACCCTTAAGAAGATTAGACGCACCGACTCCTCTGAACTAGTACGTCAGGGTGCAATCACTGCAATTGAGCAGCTCAATCGGTGAGTCGCGTTGAGAGAAAATCATATGCTTGCTATTTCAGATCTTCCAACTGTTAATGCAACGCTGAACACAATCAGTGCCGTGTTACTTACTATTGGATATGTACTGGTTCGACAGCGCAAGACGTTAGCTCATAGAAATTGTATGATTGCGGCGTTTTTTGTCTCTACCCTTTTTCTTGTGTCCTACCTGACTTACCATTATTATGCGGGATCAACGCGTTTTACCCTCCAAGGCTGGATACGTCCTGTGTATCTTTCGATTCTTGTTTCTCACATCATCTTAGCCTTCCTCATTCTCCCCCTTGCTCTGAGAACCCTATATCTTGCTGTTCGAAGGCGGTTCACAAAGCACCGTCGGATTGCCCGTTGGACATTTCCTATCTGGTTGTATGTGTCAATAACGGGCGTAATTGTCTACTGGATGCTCTACCATTTGCAGTAACACGGGCGTAGCGGGATACGAGAATACTGTTGAACGCGCTCTACTTGGGTCTAGGTGCATTCAGATTGAAACCGGTCTGGCTGATTGAGTATAGCCTCTCAGTCGCCATTTCTTCCGCACTTAACAACTTAGTATCAGGGAATAGCAAATTATGCGTTCTGAACCTCCAATACCTCATGCGGTTCCCCCTAATGGACTTGATGAGTTGGACATTCGCGAGAGCGGTGCGCCGACCAGAGACGGTGTGAGTCAAGTTAGTTCGCAACGTCTTTTTCTACAACTTCACGTTTTTACGGGTTGTTTTCAACCAAAGGCTTTACTTGAACCGCTGCGTGCTAGCGGTCTAGAAGCAGTCGTGTACCACGATTTTAATGATCCGACCGGGATTGGTATCCTGTTTTTGACGGAAGATCCTAGTGATTTGACGTCCAAGTTAAGGGACCTCTTTTCTATGCAACCATTGGCCGGTCTGCGTCGAAAGCCTGAATTCACGATGATTGGTAGAACGTATTCGACCGGGCGCGAACCGAAACTTGAGGATTCGCTGCTAGTGAAGCCGCGTCGGAATGTTCTCAATTCCAATTTTCCATGGGCCATCTGGTATCCGCTCCGTCGGAAGGCTGAATTCTACCTACTTCCCAAACCTGATCAAGGAAGAATTCTAGGTGAACACGGTATGATTGGTCGTGCGTACGCAGAAGCGGGTTATGCAAACGACATAAGACTCGCTTGCTTCGGATTGGACGTGAATGACAACGAGTTTGTCATTGGTTTAGTTGGTGATGATCTTTACCCGCTGTCGCGGCTCATACAAGATATGCGTCGAACAGAACAAACGGCCAAATATCTCGAATCGATAGGACCTTTCTTTGTGGGTAAGGTCTTTTGGCAAAGCCCGATGCGCCTCGTGTGAGAGTGGAAATCAGTTCCACATCCGGTCTTAAACGCCGTTGTCTAAGAAGTTTTAAATTGTGATGAGTGGCCTGGGGCTTTGTGTTTCCAGATTCAATCCCCAACGTGGCAGGTCAAAAACTCCTTGAGTCGGACAGCTATATGAAGAACATCCTAGCGATATGTACGCGAGAATTATACACCTACTTTGTTTCACCGATTGCCTACTTTGTGTTTTTTGTTTTTATCGCCCTGACCGGTTTTCTCTTTAGCGCTGTCCTATTCAGTTTGAGTGGTATTGACGGTTCTAGTGCAGTCGTCATGGAATTCCTGTTTGGGAATATTAGCATCATTCTGCTCTTCTTTACGCCTGTTCTGACTATGAAACTTTTCGCTGAAGAACGCAAAACGGGGACGATTGAGTTGATTCTTACCTCGCCGGTAACGGACACGGAAATTGTGCTGGGGAAATTCCTGGCGAGTTGGACGCTTCTATTTCTTATGCTTCTGTTAACACTCCTTTTTCCTATACTGGTGATACCTTTTGGCCGGCCTGATGTGGGCCCAATAGTTAGCGGATATCTTGGTCTCTTGCTTCTTGGATCATGTTTCCTTTCTCTCGGCTTGATGATTTCTTCAATGAGCAAAAACCAGGTTGTTTCAGCATTAACTAGCTTCGGTTTGTTGCTCACGCTTTGGGTAATCGGATTATTATCAGCACGCGCCGGCAGAGTTGCGGAGTTTTTGAGCTACCTGTCACTCATCGAACACTTTGAGGATTTTGCTCGTGGCGTACTATCGCTCAAAAATACAACTTACTACTTGAGTTTTACCATCGTCTGTCTTTTCACTACTGTTAAGTCTGTTGAATCATCGAAATGGAGGTAACGCGCGAATGTCAGTTGAGAAAAGGCCTCCGCTACGCCGCAACTTAGGCCCTTTGCTTGGATTTGCGGTCCTAATTCTCTTGTTTGGAGTCATCGCCGCTGTTCTCGTCCGTGCGACAACTGCTTTTTGGGTATTGCTATTCCTTGGATTGGTGGCACTCGCTGGTTTTGTGGTTCTTAACCTGAAGGATGTCACAGCATTTTTCATTAGCCGGCAAGCGCGCTATGGCGCGAACGTAACAATTAGTCTAATCGGTGTGGCGGGAATCGCCGTTTGCGTTAATGTTATAGTGAGTCAGAGATTCGACAAAGCTACAGACTGGACTGCCGAAAAGTTGTACACGCTCTCAGATCAAACGAAAAGTATTCTGCGGAGTTTGGACCGAGAAGTGAAGGTCCTCGCTTTTTTCAGTAACAACTCTGAAAATTCACAATCGCAACAGCAACGCGAGCGTGCGAAGGATATTCTAGGGCGCTATGGCCGTGAATCGGACAAACTCATGGTGAAATTTGTAGATCCCGCCGTAGATCCACAGACGAGCAGCATCTATGAAATCCAATTCGATGGAACAGTCGTTTTTGAAAGTGGTGCTAAGATAGAACAAGTGAGCACGATGGATGAACAGAAGCTCACTAGTGCAATTATGAAAGTGGTTCGTGATGAAGTGAAGAAGATCTACTTTTTGACAGGACATGAGGAACGCTCGATTGATGTTTTTGATGCTGCTGGATACAACCGGGCGAAGGAGGCGTTGGAAAGGCAAAACTACGCGGTGGAAGTGCTCGCACTAACAACGCAAGCCGACCTCCCCGCGGATTGCAGTGCACTCGTAATCCTTGCGCCAAAAACGGCACTCATTCCTCATGAAGCTGAAGTAATCTCGAAGTATCTTGATAGGAATGGTAAGTTGCTATTGATGCTTGACCCTTCAATCGGATCGGTGGGAGATTCGAACCAGCGTTTGATAGATTTGATGGAACGTTGGGGAGTCACGGTCGGAAACGATTATGCCGTTGTGCTCGATAGACGGTTCTTCTATTTTCTCGTGGGGCCTTCGGCACCGGTTGTGATGGATTTCGAGTTCCACCAGCTTACACGATTTGTACAGCCAGCGATTTTTCAAGTTGCACGGTCTGTGACGCCGAGCGAAGTTGACAGAGCAAATGTTAGCGTTAAGTCACTTGCAAAGACCATTGATGTGATTGGTGTGAGTTGGGGAGAAACGGGACGAGGAGAAGATGGTATATTTGAACTAGAGCCGGAGTACACAGAAGGCATAGATACACCGCCGCCGGTGTCGCTTGCTGTTGCGGTAGAAAGAAAAGGCGTTCACTCCGGATTGGAAGCAGGCCTGTCCCTCGAGGAACCTTCGAAGGCGCCAACGCGCATTGTCGTATTCGGTGATTCAGACTTTGCTTCGAATGCTTTTTTTGCGAACTCAGGGGGTGGCGACCTTTTTTTGAATGCGGTGCATTGGCTGACATTGGAAGCCGATCTTATTGGCATTGCCGTAACCGATCCCAAGCAGCGAAGTCTCCGACGTATGACGGGAAACGAAGCCGTTCTTGTCCAGATGGCCGCGATGTTTTGCATCCCGTTGGCTGTATTCCTAGTGGGTGTATTTGTGTGGTGGCGAAGGCGACACAGAAGTTAACGAGTTGCGGGAAAGCGGAGTATGTCCGAGCCTGTTTAAATGGCTGCAGATCTGACCTCACGCTTTGAGTTTATCGAATGAACTTTCGAAGCACCGTGGTTATCTTTATCTTATTTGTCCTGTGTGTTGGATCCTACTTTCTTATTTGGGATTTCGAATCTGGAGAGGGCTCTCTGGTAGACGACCAGAAGAAAATTAGCGAAGCGTATGGATTGGATAAGAACGAGGTCCAAAGAATCCGGCTGTCGTTCAAAGATGCGTCTTACGATTCTCTAACTTTGGCCAAGCACATGGACCGTAGCTGGGAGTTGACAGAACCGTTTTATGCCGATGCGGATGAAAGTAAAGTTTATGAGTTATTGAACGATCTGTTGAATAAGCGAATTAAGCGCACCATAGGTGTTACGGAACTGATGCAATATGGATTAGACAGTCCGAACATCCTTATTGAGCTTTGGACCGAATCGACAAGTCTCGCTACTACCTTTCTCATTGGTAAGAAAACCATTAATTATTCTGTATATGCCAAGGAAAAGTCTGAACCCCATGCGTTTCTAATCGAATCGAGCGCGCTGCGTGATTTTACAAAATCTCCCGCTGATGTGCGGAAGCGTACCGTTTTTGAATTCAATCCAGATCAGGTGTCAAGTATCTCATTAACAGCTGTCGGGCGCGCCGAAATCCGCTGTGAAAACTCTGGTGCGGATGCATGGCAGATGATTAAACCCGTTCGGACCACAGGAGATGCTAAAGAAATTCGTTCAATATTGGATGCTTTGCGCTTTTTGAAAGTGGTTGTTTTCGAGGCAGACTCCGGAATCGATTTGGCGAAATACGGGCTTGACGCCCCTCGCATCAAGGTTGCGATTGAGATTGCTGACCGAGTAGAGCAATTGTTAGTTGGTTCACGGGACACGGCGAGAAATCGTGTCTACATCAAAACCTCCACTATCGATGCTGTTTATGCGGTCAATGATGAGATTTGTGCAGCGCTGGACAAAGAAATCTACGATCTCCGAGAGAAACGCATCATCGATTTCGAACGCACAACTACGAATCGGTTAGAGATAAGGCGTAATACGGAGAAGATAGTATGTTCAAAGCTCGAAAACGGCAAATGGTGGATTCAAGAACCGGTTGTCCTAAAGGCCAATACCACCGTTGTTCATGACCTGCTCTTTGGCGTTGACTCATTAAAGGCAGCAGAATTTGTGGCAGACCAGCCTGAAAACCTCGAACTGTACGGCCTAGCACGGCCCTCAATGCGAATCTTGTTCAGTTCACCCGGGTTTGCGCCCGTGGTGCTACTCGTTGGTGATAGAGAAGGTGGTAATGTCTATGTCAAGGTTCAGGATTCTTCTTCAATCGCACTCGTTCGTAGCGACGTCATCGATTCGCTCGGTCCAGGGATTGCCAGGCTTCGGGACAAGCAAATCCTAGACTTCAAAAGTGATGAGGCTTATAAGCTTACTTTGCAACATAGTGGCCTCACATTAACGTGTCAAAAGCAAGGGGCAAATTGGCGACTTGTTTCGCCGGTGAAGGAAGACGCAAAAAACAGCGCTGTTAACAATGTCATTTCCCTGATTAGTGCGTTAACAGTCGAGGAGTTTCTAGCACCTCTCCCGAATGCTGACGTAACTGGACTCGATTCTCCAGAGATTCAGCTGACTGTTATTTTGGAGAATCATGCAAGGCATACTTTGCAGGTTGGTAAGACCGCTGAATCTGGTCAGCGCTATGGGTGTTTACGTGCTGAACTGGGTACAATCTTTCTTCTCAAGGCTGACATTGTGGACAAGCTCAAAAAAACAGTGGGAGCACTTCGCGCATTGCCTGATGATGTGTGAAGGGATTAAGGATTGCCAACTATGCCAGCAAATCTTCCTCCACAATACTACAAGCTAAAACATGAGCTTGAAGTTACAAAGACCGACGAAGTACGTCTTCAATTACTAGAAGAAATGCTTCGCATCACGCCGGCGCATAAAGGGTCGGAGAAAGTGATTTCCGATTTACGTAGGCGTGCCGCGAAACTTAGGAATGCACCAGAAAAAAGGAGAACAGCGAAGCATCACACCCAACATATACCAAAGCAGGGAGCAGGCCAGATTGCCTTGATTGGTATGCCTAATGTCGGTAAATCTCAAATCTTGGCAAGTTGCACGAGCGCAAATCCAGAGGTTTCGTCCACGCCCTACAGCACACAGAAAGCGAGAATTGGTATGTGGAACTATGAAAACATTCAATTTCAGCTTATTGACACGCCACCTTTTACGTCAGATTTCGTTCAACCTCAAGTTGTTGAGGTTTCGAGAACCGCAGACTTGCTACTCCTAGTTGCTAATCTTGGGAGCGATGAACTCTTGGACGAGGTGGAGGTTGTTAGAACCAAACTGCGCAAAGCGAAGGTTAATCTTCAGGGACACAGTTGCCGTGGAGATGCGGATGCTTTGGATGGACCGAATGAAGTGGAGGTAAACCAGAGAGCCTTGATTGTTGCGAACCACGTGGACGAAGCAAGCGCGTCACAGCGTCTTGATGTTCTACGTGAGTTGTACACTGAAACATTCGAGATCTATCCTATTTCCGCAAGCACCGGTCAGGGACTTGAGCTTTTACAGAAAGGCATCTATCAGGGACTAGAGATTCTTCGTGTCTATACGAAATCGCCTGGCAGACGCACAAACTACAAAGCTCCACTTGTGCTCGAGTCAGGAAGCAGTGTAATCGAGGCCGCTCTGAAGTTGCATAAAGAGTTTGGAGACAACTTCAAATTCGCACGGGCCTGGGGAACAGGTTGGCATGATGGACAGACTGTCAGCGGTGATGACTTAGTTCATGATGGTGATGTTCTAGAGTTCCATGTGTAAGGTTAGGATTGGTACGAAGTTTAGCAAAGGGGGTAATTCATTGGGGAAGTTGGTGATGGCATGGCGTATCATAAGAGTTCAAGCGTATTTCTAATCTGCTCTCTCTTCGCCCATTTTGGCGCAATGTTAATTTGGATGTGGTTCAGGGCGGAACCGATGCAGCAGCCATTCACGTTCCCTCATATTTCTGTTGAGATTGTCAATTTGCCCCGTCCCACGCGTCCCCCGCCTACGGAGCCTAAAAGAACATTCGAATTGCAGTCATCTCTCAGGCTGAGCGAACCGATTCAGGAAGCTGTTTTGCCTATTTCGAAACATGTGGTTAGTGCTGAGTGGAACGCAACAAACTTATTTTCGTCAGAGCGGCGCCGCATGGTGGCCAGAAAACTAAATGAATCTGAATTGCCGACAGGTACCGCGGTGCTCAGTCAACCGCCGCCGTCCGCTACTATCCCAAATAGCATACAACCAAACGGGATTGGGCTAATCTCAATACCCCAGCTCGATGGCAATAAAAAGGGAATCCCACCGAAGATAGGCCACCACATTGCCGTAAGGCCAATGGAAAAAGAACTCAAAGCAAATTCACCCAATTTGATATCCAACGGTTTAAAGTATTGGCATAAGCGTGGTGCCGCTCTTGGGACCGCGCTGTTCGGGAATACATCGGCAGGAATTGCAGCCGGGAACGGGCAGTTGAATTACCTAGAAGTGATGACCGAACTTGCCCGGGATGTCGTGGATGGAGTGGCGGCTCACAAGGTAGATCTGGTTTTTGTCGTTGACAAGACTGCTAGTATGGAAGACAATGTTCGCGGTATCAGAGCATACGTCGATATTTTCTTCGATCAACTGTCGCGCTCAGGACATGACACCGCGGTCGGCTTGGTCACGTTTTCGGACGCCAAAAGCGTAAAATTGAAGACACTTGGTGTGACCACGGACCATAGCAAATTCAAGAAGTGGTTTCATGACGTGAAGTTTGAAGGTGGAGGAGATCTTGCCGAATCCGGACTGGATGCAGTCATGGCAGCCCTAACGAAGATTCAGTTTAGATCTGGCGCCCAGCGGTTTTTTGTTTTTGCAAGTGACGGTGCGTTCCATGATGCGGACTATGACGGGAAGTCAGTACATAGCATCGACTCAGTGATTGCGTTGCTGCAGCGTGGAAGAGTCCGTGTTGATGCGGTTGGGCTCGATTATCTTCCGATTAAACAATTGGCCTGGGCGACCGGCGGTACGTGGCGAGAGATTCCTGGCAAAGGATACTCGGAGTATGTTCCACCGTTGACACTGACTTCCAAAATGTTCTCTGAGTTTGGTGCTCTTAGTTCTCGAGGCGAGCTGATTTTGGATCAGCTAATTGTCTATGTCAATGGACAGCCTCGTCCGAGATGGGTTAGAATTGAATGGAAAGTACTCAATCCAATTGGCGAAAAATGCTACGGTCCTTTCACAAAACGTCTCAAACTTGTTGATGGGAATCAGAAAATTGTGAAATTTACGCCTGGAATCGATAGCACGCACTTTCGGGTGAGACAGGGCACTTACACCGTTATCTATCGCCTGGAAAACGATCTTGGTCACCGCAGTATCCTCCGCCGGACAGTCGATTGGTAAGGATTCAAACTCCGAAAGGAGGTTCCTCATGATGCGCAGTCAGATAATTTGTGTGAGTGTGTTAATAGTGTCTTTGTCGGTGTCTTTGAGAATAGGATTGGCGGAACGGAGCTTACGGGGTGACAATCTGGAAATCGAGGGAGCTCACCAACTTTACTATTCGCGGAAGTATGCGGAGGCAATCGAGGCGTACCGAAATATCTCAAAGATTTCACTGAAACAGGAAACGAAGAATGCTATCCGTGTAAACATGGCAAAATGCTACGCCAATCTAGGAGAGGACAAATCAGCGATTCAGATGTGTCAAGTAATCATCAAGGAAGATCCTAACGGGTCGTATGCAGCTCAGTCGGTGCATCAGATTGGAAATCTCTTTGTCCAGCGATATCAATATAAAGAAGCGATTATCGCCTTCAGCGAGTTGGCCGACTCTTACCCGAATACCCGTACTTCTGCCATCGCCGAATATCTAATTGCTCAATATTTATATGCGCAGGGCCAATACGAACCCGCCATTGAGTGTTATCAGCGGTTTCTCGAGGAGTATCCAACTTCGCCTTATCAAAGCAGTGCGGTCTCCAGTCTTATTCGACTTTATACGTCCCAACGCCGGTATGTTGACGCTGAGACGCTGATTCGAGGACGCCTTGCTCGAAGTCCTGTCGATGCCGACATGATGGAGAGGTTGGCAGATGTCTACAAACACCAGGGTAAGTACGACAAAGCGTTAAGCCTGTACCGGACTGTGCTTAAAAGACATCCGAACAAACCAAATCTCCGCAAGAAACTTGGTGAGGTGTATGCAGAGAAAGGCCAACCCGAGCAAGCGATTGAGGAGTGGGCAAGCATTATAGAAAGTAATCCTAATCAACCAAACCGTTACCAGCAGGTTGCCGTAATTTATACCGAACATCAGATGTATCAAAAGGCGACTAAGGCCTACCAACAAGCGATTCAGCTTAATCCAGGCGTTGCGCACCTGTACACTCAGCTAGTCGGTGTCTATAAGATTCAAGGTCTGATTGACATGATAGTTGAGACGTATCTCCAGGCATTTCGTGCTGTGGATTTTGGCTACAGTGGGCGTGATAAACTCGTCCAAGGCATGGCAGAGATATATGAAGGAGAGCAGAAACAAAGTCTGTTCGATCGTGTAATTGGAGAAGTAGGCGAGGAGTTGGCGGCAGCACCTCACAATCTCAACCTACTCGTATCGTTAGCAGAACTTTATTTTTTTCAGGGCAACATCGCATTGGCGTTGCAAAATTTCCGTCGTCTACCGGAACTGCATCCTATGGAAGGCGGACGCGCGCTAGAAAAATACGCACAGTTGCTTGAACGAGCGAAAGCAACAGAGGCAGCAGCGTTCTACGAAACAATCATCCAGGTTGTGCCCGATACGCGCATCGCTCGGGATTCACAGATAAAACTAGCCCGATTTTATGAACGGAGCGGTCTCTGGGCGAAGGCGCTAGCTGTCTTGAAACGCATGAAGGGACGCGCTGCTGATTCGGAGGCCCAATTTTTATTGGGTCATGTTTGGCTAACTGGCATGCGAGACATTAACGCCGCCCTGCCAATATATCAGGCATTGTCGAAAAAACCGCTGCCTAAAACGCAAAGTTTATTAGCACAGCTCGGTTTGGCCGAGTGTTTCATCTTGAAAGAACAGTACTTGCAGGCCAGAACTCTGCTTGAGATAATTGTAGGCAAGCACATTAAATTTCGCGCAGCTGCGCAAAAACTGATAGGCGATTCGTATTTGTACCAGCGCGAATTTGAGAAGGCGATTGTTGCATATAAGAGGGTTGTAGAGTTTGCGCCCGCTGACTCATTGAGCATTGATGCCTTAGATCGTATTGTGCTGCTCGAGTCTAACTCCGATTATTCAAATGTTCCACTTGAAGGCTACGTCGACGCGTTAAGGGCAAGTCTCACTGGTCGTTCAGATGACGCCTTGAAGATATGGAGGATGACGATCGAGGAGTATCCGGATTCATTAATCGTTGACGATGCTTGGTTGATGGTTGGTCAGGTTTGTCGGAGCGAACAAGCCCACAATCAAGCAATCCAAGCGTATGAACAGGTTGTTAACCAAAAGAAGATAGTTGCGCCTGAGGCGCTTGCGGAGATTGCGGACATTTATTGCGGGGAATTGCGGGATATCAAAAAGGCGCTGGAAACATATCGTGTGTTAATACGAGATTATTCGGATAGTGTAATTGTTCCTTATGCACGACAAAAGGTTGACATGCTGATGGACTTAGAATAGTGTGAAGTGCTGCGTGATTTGAGTCTCCCTGTGTAATTTTCGATACCGTCCGTCTCTATAGTTGCTATAATCTCGTTGTAAACAAGATGAATCAGCTTCTCGCTTCTCTCGATTCAATGAACGCAGGGCGTTCTCAATGTGGTGGTTGAAAGCAGAAAGAGTTCGTGTCATTTATCTTCAACTTCACACGGAGTTTGTTCCAGTGAATGCATATTGTCAGCCAATCGGCCATGCGAGCACGACGTATTTGCGCTTAAATATCTATTCGCGAGTCAATCATTGGAGAAGGATATTTTCTCTGTTGTGCTGGTACCGAAAGAATGAGAGAGAAGGAGGGATTTACTGAATGGAATATGGTCAAGTTTTGGAGGAGCTCGAAAACTTGTTGAGTGACACCTTCGATTTATGGGATCACAATCGGGTTGGTTTTCAATGGAAAAATTACACATGGAATCACACGATGCGGGTGCGAGGCATGAGCATTGAACTCGGTAGGCGTGAGGGTGGAGATATCACGAAGCTTGAAGTTGCCGGAACTCTACATGACATTACGAAGCGCTATGATGGCGAGATATTAACGGATGAAAATGGAAAGCGTGTGTTGGATCAGAATGGTTTCTGGCTGAATGAATCGCTCAAGCCAAATCGGGGAAATTTTGTTACAGAGCTGTATCATGCGAACAATCTTTATGGAAAGGTTCACCATGAATCTGGGGCCTTCATTTCGAAAAAGATTTTGTCGATGTATGATTTTGAGCAGGGATTTGTTGATGCTGTCAGTTCGATTGTGCTAGCACACCTGAAGCCCACTAATCTCAGTAAAGAAGATTTTCATCTGCTCTATCGGAACATTGAGAATCAGATTCTATATGATGCGGATACGATAGACCCCAATGTTGGCTTCACAGCCTTTTTCCGAAATGTCCACATCCATTCTTACTTTGCGCTCCAGCGTGATGGTGCTTTCGATCTTGAAACGTATGTGGAAGGGTTATCACGCTTTGTGGACACAAAACAGGAATTCGTCGGAAAGTTGCTAACCGAGTCCGCCCGTGACATCGCGGAAGCACGGCAGGACCGAAATCGGGTGCTGTTTGCACAAATTCTAGGGGAATTGGACGACGTCGTAATCAACCGAAGATACGGATTACTTGGTGTTATTGAGTATTTTGTGAGTGAGACTCAAGATCCGGATTTCGCAAATCAACTGGCATACTTGCAGAAAAATTGGGTGCCCGACCGGCGGAGATGGATAGCCCAAGAAGAACCGAACCAGGCGGCTCGGGATCGGGCAGAAACCGCGCTCAATCGCGTGGTTGATTTTACGACTTTACTGGCACGTGAACAGAGCGGTGAAATATAGGGAGACGCATGAGGGGCATAGGTCTGCGTGGGACAATCCGTCTACATCATTTTTCTGATTACATCGCCAACGCGGATCGTTCCAGGCTCAAGATTTTGGATAAAAAGCCCCCGAAGTCTGTAGGTTTCGTATGCTTTTGAGCGCGTAAAATTGAGCGCTGCTAACCCATATCGACTCTCAAATTTAGCACACCCGGTGTGAGGAAGGTCCGTTACTTCGAAAACGGCAGTTCCAATCGTGAGTCGCGCTCCCGTAGGTAAGTTCTCTTTTTGAAGATCGAGATCGACCAGAAGATTATCGCCAGAAAGGGGCATGCGGTCGGCGCTTCCGGCGACAATTTCTAAAAATCGGGCGTTCGCGACAGAAATTTGTCCTTTTATGTTTGGAGAACGTACGATTCCCCAACGGTCTCCGTCTAGTCCGCCTTCGGGGCTCACGTGTGCTTCCCGTGGTGTTTCCCGTCCTTCGTTTGGCAGGCGGAGTACGATATACTTGAGCGTGCCTAAGTCTCTTGGACTTTGAAGGACCTCATTAATTTCGTTCCTAATCTCGTCAGTTGTTAATTCGCGTGGGCGCATTAAATTTGTTCTCATGCGTGTAACATAAGTAGCTGAGTTCATCTCATTGATGTCGAGTAAACTTGGGTTTGTTCTAGCGTTGCAGAAAACGGTCCCTGCTTGTGTGTCTGAACGGTGATAGTCATGAATCCCATATCACTGTCGCGCTCCGGATCCGCGTCGATTAATGCGTGTGGTATCTCTGCGCGCATCAGTCTGAATGGACTTCTGACGTCTTGTGACCAGCGCAGATTAAAGAGTCGACCATCGTACACTTTGATACCTTTCATTCCTTGACGGCTGGAGTAGATTCTAGCGGTTGTCGAAAAATTCGAGATGGAAACCGTACTTACACCAATTTGCGGTGTCAATATGCTCGAATTCCAGAGCAGGTGATTTTTGTTCTCGTCGACGAGAAAGATTCGGATGTCGAGTCTTTCCAAGCGAGAATCCGAATCGATCTTAATACCTGCGAAATTCTGAATCTCGCCTGTGGTGCATCCGAATGTGGCGATGATATAGGCGTAAACAATCCATGCCAATCGAGGAGTTGTGCTTTTGCGGCGTGTGAAGAGCATCATGGGGTTCCTAGTCAAAAAATGTGGGCATAAAATGTTAGTTGAAGATCTGGACTTGGGAAAGATGCTTCATGATAACATCTCCGTTGAAATGTTGTCAACGGCAATGGGTTAGGTTTATTTGGCGAGTTTGGAGACGTTGTCACGGTGTTATGCTCAAATCGAGACTGGGAGATGCCAACTGAAGATTTGTCTCTCTGCTTCTCTGAATCCGGCGTTCTATCGGAAGGTTTAAGGAGGGTGTCACCAATGAGACGACTCATTCCATTTATAACGAGATATTTGTACTCACTATTCGCGTGTTTCTATTTGTTCACGTTTGGGGTTTTCCGTGAGAAGAATCGTCTCTTTTTATCCCAAATTTGCTCCCATTTTGGTTGTCGTGACAAAAGGTCCTATCCGCTGCTACCAATCGTTGGGGTTTCGCAAATCGTTCCAGAGAACCTCCTCGTCGAAGTTCGTGAGTCATTTGAAGTTGATGGGAACATTTCTCTTGCTGAGATTGTTCTTATATCTAAAATCATAAAAGTTCATAATCCGCGTAAGCTCTTTGAAATTGGTACTTTCGACGGGCGGACGACCTTGAATATGGCTGCCAATTGCTCAAAGGAAGCCAAGGTATATACGTTGGACCTGCCAAAGGAAAAATCGTCTACGACTCAGTTGCCGATAGATTCTGGGGAGCAAAAGTACATTGAGAAAGAGAACTCTGGTTCACGGTACCTCGGCACCGATTGCGAGGCTAAGATTACTCAGTTGTACGGGGATTCGGCAACTTTTGATTTCTCGCCATTTCTAGATACGATGGATTTTGTCTTCATAGATGGAGCGCATTCATACGAGTATGTGTTGAATGATTCTAAGCAGGCTCTCAAATTGCTCAAAGGTAAGAAGGGTCTTATTTTGTGGCATGACTATGATAAGATTTGGTGGGAGGGTGTAACGATTGCGCTGGACCAGCTGTATCTGGCAGGGAATGAGTTCAAAGACATTCGGCGTATTGATGGAACCTCGTTGGTATACCTCATTCGCGATTGATGCGGTGGTTTGTCGAAGTTAGGTGTGTGGAAGTTGAGGTGTGCCAGTACGGTGGTTCGTGTGCTCTAATCATGTAGTGTTTTAAAAGAGAGGTGGAAGCAATTGGCTAACGGATATGATAGTGTCTTACTTATTGCATTTGGCGGTCCGACCCCCGGGTGCTGCAAAAAATATGATAATTGTCCCGGTGAAGCGCACTGCTTCGTTGAAGGGATTGTAGGCACCGCAGAGTCACAGGCTGTGCGGTTAAGGGAGGTGAGCAGTCATTACGTCATGCTCGGAGGATTTTCCCCTTTTAACCAGTTGGCATTCAAGCAAGCGGAGGCGCTTGAAGTAGCTCTACATGACAGGAATGTTGGTGTGCCCGTCTACCTTGGATTCCGGCACTGGACGCCCTACCTCCATGAAGTGATTTCTGAAATGGTCCAGAAAGGACATCGGCGTAGTCTCGGTATAATAATGGCACCGCACCAGTCGAAAGTGAGTTGGGATTGGTATCAGCAGACGGTCAGAGAAGGCATCGAGATGCTTGACGGAGGCGGGCTAAGCGTAAGTTATCTAAATCCGTGGTATAAGAACTCTGGGTACATCAGAGCCATTGCCGACCTTATTCAAGAGGCTTGTAAAGGACTTTCTCAGGACGAATTTGCCAAAGCCGAACTGGTATTTACCGCCCATGCGATTCCGCAAGTGGCGGCTGACCGTTCGCCTTACACCCAGCAATTTTCACAAACAGCTGCGGCTGCGGCTGAAGAGCTTGGAAAGAGGGAGTTTTGTCTTGCATACCAGAGCCAGTCTGAGAATGCGCCTGTGCCTTGGACACAGCCCGACATCAACGATTTAATTCGCGAACGCGAGGTGTCGAATATTCGGACGATAGTTGCCGCGCCAATCGGTTTTCTGTGCGATCATGTTGAAGTGCTGTACGATCTTGATATAGAGGCGCGGGAAACGGCTCAGAGGTGTGCTATCAACTTCCTACGTGCCGGGACTGTTGGAGTGCATCCTGAATTCATAGGTATGCTGGCAGATTTGGCTCATCAGCGATTCTAATCCCTTTTGTGAATCCAAAACAGGCGCATCGACCGGGCTTACCCCGGACCGTAAAATAGAGGGTCATTGTTCTGGCGTTCTCGATCATTCGGTAACGCACGTGTGAATCCGTTACGAAACCACATGGGGGCCTCAGATAACGATAGGCCCCAATTCTAACATGTGGAAGGTGTGTTGCCCAATTAAAGTTGCTGAGGATTGTATGCAAATCCGTTGTTTCTTTAAGATTTACACACTGTTGGTTTTATTTGTTGGCAGTGACATGTGTTTGCATTGTTTTGCTCAAGACGGGGAGGAACTGAGCGTCGCTGCTACCTATCTTGGGTATGATGATATCTATCGAGAATTCAAGCGCGGCAAGTGTAAGAGTTGTCATCCGGCAATCTGGCGGGAATGGGAAAGCTCGATGCACGGGCAAGCGTGGAAAGATCCAATCTATCAGCGAGCCGCAAGCGAAGTGGCCGATCGAGAAAATAAATGCGACCCATGTCACGCACCTGAACCGGTTCTGATTACTGGTATTGGCAAGATGCCAAAGTTGCGCGCAGAGGATCGTAGTTTCGGCGTCTCTTGCCTAGTGTGTCACATTGATGCCCACGGAGCGATGCACGGGCCCCCTTCGAGCATCGATGCAGTGTTCCACGCAAACGTCACTGACGAAATTTATGCGGATTCAACCGAATTGTGTGGTACCTGTCACGGTCAACCGAGTGTTCCTGAGCACAATCAACTTGCGAGTTTTAAAGGTAGTCCAGCCGATAAGGCAGGTAAAAGTTGCTCCCATTGTCATATGCCCCGTGTCAAACGGCTACAGAGTACGCGAAGTTATTCGGAAATTACCGGGAGGCGGCATACTTGGATTGGGAGTCGAAGCGTGCGTATGCTCAAGCGTGGAGCCGACTTGAGCATAATGCATCGTAGCGGGAAGGTGGTTATCAGTCTCACCAACAGAGCGGGTCACATTTTGCCTGGTGACGCCTTGCGAGTACTGACACTTGATGTACATATATCTGAGCCCGTGCACGCGATTGCGCGTGAATCGCGAGTCTTTATTTCTGCCAGATCTGGTCATGGGGGCAGTGATAATCGACTCCGCGCAGGCGAGACGCGTGAATTTGAGTACCCAGTCAGCGCAGAAGTGAAGGTTGATGCGAAACTTGTCTATCGGTTGACAGCGGATGCAGTCGAGTCCGAATGGGTAGTCATGCTAGAGCGCAGTCATTACTTTCCATGACTCGGTTAGTGGCTTTCAACCGACAGACGGCTCACTTCATTTTTGGCAGGCTTCTGTCTTAATTTTGTGTTTTTTTTGAAACCGTATAATTTCGTCGACGTAAATCATGTCGTCGCAGTATGTCGCTGTAGCACGAGGATTGAATTGTGAATGTCAGACGGCTGCGCCCTCGATTTTCTGTTACGAATGTTATCGAAATAGTTTTTCCAAAAAAGCAAATAACTCTCAAAAAACCCTTGACAAATGCTTTAATTCGTTATATTATACAGCGGTTTCATCTTAGTGGCTTTCTTCATCTACTCATAAATTGAAAAAGGATTTAAGAACAGATAAGCATTTTAAGAGGATAAATCTCTTGCGTGAGAGCGAGTGCGAAGGCGCCTCTCAACTTAGATATTGGAAAATCGTCCCGATTTTGGGATTTTGCTTGTTTTAGCGAAAGGGTTACAGTTCGTTATGGATATCGCGAGTCAACCTGATAGAAGAAGAGACAGTGTCAAAGGTTCAACTGCAGCTTCGAAACAACAACCAAGGAGGAAACAACCGATTATGGGCAGCATGAAAGCTAGCAAATTAGGTGTTTTGGGTCTAGTCGCATTGATGATAATGCTAGGCGGTTTCGCGGATTCCGCTTCAGCACAATTTGCCGCTACTTCCCCGACTGCACCTCTGACAGCGGGAAGCGCTGACAATACAATTACAATTGTTTTGTCAGGTATTGATACCGCAGAAGGGGGAATCACGGTTGAACCACCAGCTGGATGGGTGGATCTTGAACTCGCCGATGATACTGCCGCCGGTTATACAACGGGGGTTACCGCGTACGCTGGAACTGCCGGCGATGGGAGCCTAGTTGACATTGATCCTACGGCGGAAACTCTCACCTTGGTTTACGGTACTATTAACGTGAGTACCGGAAACGGAGGAGTCACAGCCCATGATACGGTCGGAACCCACACCTTTACCTTCATACAGATGGAAATCGCCGATGATACGACCACCCTGGCTACCGCGACGGTTGACATCTCTACAGAAGCGGTTGGATCGGGCGCTGTCACCCCGGCTTCCACCGTCTCCTCCGGAGGGCTAACGGGCCAAGAAGTAATATTCACCTACACGGCCGTGGGTAATGATGGTGTTAATCCAGATATACTTAACAATGGTACCTTTACGTTGGCCGTTCCGAACGCTTTCACTAATCCAAGTGGAAACGTTGTAGTTGCCGCCGACGTAGGTTCTCCAACCCTTGGCACCACCGTCATTAGCGCCGGGGCAAGTGAGTATACGATCACCGTGCCTATTACTCAGATGAGCGGCGGAGACACGTTCACTATCACTTACTCTGGCATTACCATTCCTGTTAATGGCTCAGACGACCCGACGGATTACGAATTCTCATCCAGAATTGGCTTTGGGGCTAATCTTGATCTCCTTGCAAGTGGCAGCCCTTCCGTTACAGCAAACAAAGCCGCTGACGGGTCCGGAACCGTCGCCGTCGTTAGCGGGGCTAGTGTTGAGGCAAGTAGTACCGGTAATTCGATTGTTTTCCGCCTAACCGCCGCAGGCACGTTGAGCGGAGGCGAGGTGCGAATTGTAGTTCCCGCCGGATGGACAGCCCCACAAGGTAGTGCGGGAAGCGCTGGTTATACCTCCCTTTCGGTCGGAGCTGATGTTGCCACACTATCTTTTGATGAACAAAAAATTAATATCGCGATCGCAGATTTGGAAATTGGTGAGACTTTTGACATCACCTATGCCGATGTGACCGCACCAAGCGATCTCGGAACGGACATTTTCACGACATATGTGGTTGCCGACGACACCGTTACTGAGGACCCGAGCGAAGAGATTACGCATCAACCTAACGTGACAGTCCAGGCGGCCGATGGATCAGGAACAGCAACCCTCAGCCCGGCCAGCACGGAAGCAGGAAGCTCTACAGCCCTGGCCTTCACATTTACCGCAGCCGGAAGTATGGACGATGGTAAAGTTTCAGTCACCATCGACTCAGACTGGCCTGCGCCCTCGGGTAACACCGTAGTTACCACAAGCGGCTCAACGGGTACCCCAGTGTATGTCGGACGGACCGTTACGGTGCCCATAAACAATTTAGATAACTCCCAACAAGTGGTCATAACGTATACCGCTGACGCTCCTGCAGAGGGAGGCGTGACCTCCTTATTTGTGGTTAAGTCCCAGGGCACAGCGTCCGGACTATTGACACAGGTCGGCGACCCACTTGAGGTGGCAGTAGGAAACGCAGGAGACGGCACTGGCACATTAGCAATTTTGCCAGAGACCGCCGCCGCAGCCACAGAAGCTAGTGTTGTTACACTGACCTACACAGCCGCCGGTACAATGGACGGTGGAGCAGTGCGACTCTTTCAAACCACACTTGCCGACATGGATGGCGAGGGAGTGGTCGCTGTTGAGTCAACCGGAACCATTGGCGAACTCACGCTCCTTAGCAACCGAGTGATAGTTCCAATAACTTCACTCGAAGCTGGTGAAACCGTCACGTTCACCTATACCGTAGATCTGCCGACAAGCGCGGAGGAAGATTTCGTTCCCGCAATCGTTGGCAGTATGGGTTCCGATGGTGGAGGAATCGTAAATCTCGCGGATGAGAGCATTGACATAAAGAACGCCGTCGACGGAACCGGCACCTCATCAATCGGACTAGCCGGAGCAACTACGATCGGCACCGCGGATCATTCCTCAAACGCTGGTAGCGCCGCAACCGCATATGACATAGTCTTCAACCCCGCAGGCACTATGGACACCGGCGAAATTACCGTGTCGATTCCAGCTGAGTTTACCAGTCCTGTTATAAGCACGGGCGCTGCTGATGCTGACGGAGAGCTGTTAGTCTTCCTCGCGCAAGATGATGGCACGGGAGCTGATGTCGCCTCCGATGGCATTCTCGGCGCAGAGGAAGTGGCAAATGGCTCTGCCGTGGACCACACTATCTTCGGCCGCCTGGTCACTATTCCCCTCGGAGGCACGATCGACGATGATGTTGATGCCACTGGTAGTGCACATTTCGTCGTGGTACGGTACGTCGCCACCGTTGGCACCGTTACGGGAACCTACGCCTTCCCGATACAAGCTAAATCACTAGAAGACGGCACCTTAACGGACCTTGCCGCACAGTCAACGATTACAGTCACGAACGCCGCTGACGGCTCAGGCACACTTGCCGTAACCCCGGCGGAAATTCCGGTGAACACAGCCAATGTAACTATTGAACTGGTCTATACTCCAGCTGGACCCATAGATGGCGGTCTCTTGACGTTTACCGAGATGGCTGACGCAGACTGGACTAAGCCAGGCGGTACCGTTGGCGCGAACGAGACCGACGAACCGGGTTACGTTGTTGTGACGGCGCTCGACTCTGATGGAGCCGCCATATCCGGCGCTCTCGGTGCGCTTACGTTCCCGACACAGAGTAATGTACGCACCTTGACGGTTGAAGTCGTTTCCCTCGGATTCGGCGATACCGTGTTGGTTGAATACGGAGCCGGAGATGGAAGCCTGACCGCTCCCGGAACGGCAGGAAATACCTATGATTTTCAGCTCTCGGTCCAAGGCTCTGCTGACGGCGCGCTAGCAGGACTCGCTGGGGGGGCAGAAACTATCACCGTGACCAGTATCGAGGGTAGCGGCACCATTGCTGTCAATCAGGATTATGTTGTCGAGGGCTCCACTAATACCTACGTCTTCACGTATACTGCTGCGGCACCGGTTCAGGCTATTGAGATCGAGGTGCCTGCCGGCTTCACGGCGCCGGTCATCACAGAGGGTAGCGAGGAAGATCCTGGTTTTACGACCACGACGGCCGGAACTCTGGGTATCACTGGTCAGACGATTGAACTTACCGGGCTAACGCTCGCGGCCGACGACGTTGTTACAATCACATACAAAGAGGCCGTAGCACCTGGTACGGCAGCGGCGGGCCTCGGTGACATTCTTGTCTACACTTCAGCCACCGACGGCGATATTGTTCAGGACCCGTCTAATCAGATTGACACTGCCGAAATGGACATGGAGGTGTTTGTCGTTGCTGCTGAGGCCGAGGGTAAAGTCGTTGCCGCATCAGATGATGACCACACAGCCGCCGGAGGGGCGATTGTTATAGCAGGAACGGCTCGTGCTGCTGTTGAGGACGCGGCCGTGACCTTCATTTACAAACCGGAAAGCTTTATTAAAGATGGTCAATTTATTATAGACCTACCGGCCGGACTGAGCGCACCGACGCTGGAGGCTGGCGAACTCGGAGCGGTTTCAGCGGCGCTGAAAAGCGACACGGACGGAGCAGAAACAGATGTGACCGCCAATCTGTCAGTCTCAGGTCAAAAAATAACGCTTGACATTGAGACGCTCACGGAGGACACGGATGGAGCGAGTAATGACGATGGATACGTCTCAGTCACGTACAGCCCATTTGCGTCGCCAGCGGCACAGGGTGATTACGAAGCCGACGTTTCAGTCCGTTCATACCCGTCGGGCGCGTTGACGACCATTCTTAATAATGAGGTAATAGGAGGCACCGGAGGTAGCGTAGCCATTTCGGTTGGCGTGGCCGAGTCCGGTAGCGGTACGTTTACGTTCGACGGACCTGCAGAGGTCAATGGCGGAGCGTCCGCTGCCTTCACCTTCACCTACACAGCGGCCGGCACGATGGACGGAGGACAGCTAGGAATCACTGAAATCGCTGGTTTCAGCGCCGCTAATGTTGAGGATACCCCAGCGGTTGGTTTTGTGACCGTTGAGGCGTCGGCAGGCGCGACAGTCGCTATTGCAGCGCCGACGGACGGAGTCCCGCTCGCGGCTGATGGTAGTGAAAAGATTCTTATAGATCTAACTACATTCGCACCGGGAGACACCGTCACGATAATCTATGGCGCCGGTGAGGACCTTGGCGCAGTTATCCCGGGAACCGTTGGGTCACATAATTTTGTCTTGGAAAGCCTCGCTGGCGGAGATGCGTTCGCCGCCGTTGGCGATCCGAACGAAAATGGAGAAGCCGCGGTGGAGATTATTAACGCCGCTGACGGCTCGGGTACGCTCGCTGCAATCAGCGTCGAGGATGGAGCGCTCACCGCTGCTGCGACGGGGGTTCACTTGCGCTTTACATATACCGCCATTGGTGCGATGGACGGCGGCGCCCTCCGGTTCACTGTCCCATCGGGATGGACGGAACCTCAGGGTAGCGACGGGGTGGCTGGCTGGGTTAGCGTTACAGGTACCGCGTCGGTCCTAGGAACTCCTGAGTTCTCTGCTGCTAGCGTTGTTGTTCCGATTACCACGATGGCGGCTACTCAGACCATCGTACTGAATTATGGCGATACAGACGGAGCTGGAGCAGCAGCTGGAACGGCAGTAACTCCGGTCGCGGGCGATAGTGAGTTCTCAATTCAGACTCGCGCTACCGCCGATGGAACGCTCACCGCGCTTGACGATGCCGCTCTCACTGTCGCCGTGACAAATGCGGCGGCTGGCACAGGCTCTCACGATCTGACGGACGGCGTTAGCCTCGTGGCGGGAAGCACCGCCAATGAGATTAGCATTGTTTTCACAGCGGTAGGTACAATGGACGGGGGTAGGGTGAGCCTCACCGACTCTAATACCACTCTTGCCGCCTTCACATCAGATAATATAACCGCAAGCGCGAGCGGAGGGGAAATTGGCGACATCGACATAACTGCCGACGCCATCACAATTCCGATCGTCACTTTAGGTGCTGCTGAGACTATCACTATTGTTCATACCTTGGACGCCCACACGGCGACCGGCTCCGGTGACTCGCTGGTTGTCGGTAGTGATGACGATGCAGCCGACGCAACAGTAGCGGTCGGTGATCCAATAGTGATCACGACCACAGCTGCAGCGCCCGGAAGCGGTACGGGTACAAGTAATAAGACGGTTGCCGCCAAGGGTGGGACAATACCCAACGATGGTGACGCAACAGAAATCGTCTTCACGTATACCGCCGCAGGCGAAATCGACACAGGCGGCGTGATAGAACTGCACATTGCCAGTGGCTGGACTGCCCCGACTGTGGAAGCGGACGCTGACGGCGAAATCACAGTGGCTTCATCTGACGACGCGACCGTCACTGATATAGTCATCGATGGCCAGGTTGTGACCGTCACGGTCGGCGTCAATGAGCTAGCGGCAACGGAGACCGTGACATTTACCTATGACAAGGCCACCGCCCCAGATGAATCGGCAGTGCACACGTTCGACATTCTGACGGGTGGGGATGCGGACGCCGTAGCAGCGGCTATCGCCTCACCGATACAAATTACCACGACGAGCACAGGCGATGGCTCGGGTTCAATGGTTGTGGATATAGACAGCATCCATGCCGCGCTAACGGGCGCCTTAGCCTTTACCTATACAGCAGTTGAGGCTATCACCGCTGGTCAAGTAAATATTAGCGTTCCGGCGAGCTTCAGCGACGGAACGGTTAGTGTAACTGCAAATGATGCTGCCGCAGCCGATGTTACGATAGCGAGTGCAGTGGCAGCCGTTGTGGTTGACGGTACCGTAGAGATTACGGTCGGAACCCTGGCCCCACAATCTCAAGTCGTCTTAACTTATGCCGATCTAGTAGGACCGACAGTTGCGGCGGATTATGAGTTCGTGTCGTCATCACAACTCACCGCAGACGGGACCATGACAAATCTTGATTCAAGTCCGACTGTTACGGTCACGAACGCTGCAGATGGTACAGGAACCGCCTCGTATCTGGGCGGCGAAATCTCAGCAGGCAGTGACGGAAACTCACTCACTTTCGAGTTCGTACCAGCAGGAACTATGGATGGAGGCGAGATAGTGTTTGGCGTCCCAACGGACTGGACGGAACCGCAAGGAACTGAATCGACCGCGGGTTATACAGTCGTCACGTCCGATGGCTCCGTGGGAACTCCCACCTTCGCAGATGGGAATGTCACAATTCCAATCACTACGCTTGGACCCGCCGATAAAATCACGATTGTCTACGGTAGTGGCAGCGGCTCCTCAGGCGCAACCGCACAGACTCAGTCTGATGCCGCAGCAAGGTTCACGGTCCAATCCGCGGGCGCTAGCGACGGCACCGCGACGGCAATAGCTGACGCGGCATCCACCGACGTGTCGGTCGGTAATGTACGCGATGGGTCGGGAACACTCGCGCTTGATTTGGAGACCGCGACAGCCGGCAATACCGTTACTCTCGCGTTTACCTACACACCTATCGGTAGTATCGATGGCGGCCAGCTTAGCATAACTACACCCGATGGCTGGCCCAATCCGGATTCGGGAAATACTGTTGCCGGTGTAACGGCAGGCGTCGAGCTCGGTGCACTGTCCTTCTCAGGTGCCACCGTGACCGTGCCGATTAGTTCCTTGACCTCCGGACAGAGCGCCGAATTGGCGTATACGGTTGTTGTCCCGTCGGTGCTTGGTACCGCCGTGTTCGCGGCCAAATCCCAAGGCGATGCTGAGGGAACGCTGGTCGAGCTGGACAACGGCTCTCCAAGTCTTACGGTGCATGATGCGGCAGACGGTTCGGGAGACGCTGAGATAACCCACACCGCCATTGCGGCCGCCAGTGCAGCCAATAGTCTCGAAGTCGTTTTTACGGCTGCAGGGATTATGACTGATGGAGCAACTGTAAGTATACTTGTTCCTAGTGAGTTTACCCCTCAGTCCGGCGACATTAGCCCGAGCTCCACCGGCGAAATCGATGCTGATGCCGCAACGTACGTGGACGGATTGGTAACTATTCCCGTTACGTCGCTCGAGACTGACGAGACAGTAACCTTAGTGCTCACGCTCGACGCACCGGCCGCGGCAGGAGATTACGCATTTACAATCTCCTCCACTGGTGGTGCGGGAGGCACATCGACAGGTATAGCCGCGGGGCCAATTGCGATTACGGTTGGCGAGGCGGCAGATGGCTCGGGTAGCGCGACCGCGTCAACAACCCCAGACACAATCGAGGCGAGCAGCGACGAAAACACGGTTACCGTTGTCTATACCGCGGTAGGAACGATCGTGGATGGCCGGGTGGTCGTAGAGCTTCCAACTGGCTGGTCGGCGGTCTCCGCCAACGCTTCGTCCGATGACGGTGCTAGTGTCGAACCGCCGATTCTCTCAGGCAATCAAATTGCCGTCCGCATTAATAGCATGGCTGCGGATGAGTCAGTGTCCATCGCGATTAATGATGTCACCTCGAATGATGTGCTTGGCCCTGTGACGTTCAACGTTCTGTCCCGCGGCAGCGCAGCCGGTAGCTCTACCGCGCTTGCGGCTGGTAGTCCGGAAGTATGGAATGGTCAGGTCGTGGAAATCACAGCGATCAGCGTTGCGGGAAGTCCAGGTTCAGCTGGTGACACAATAACAGTGTCCGCGACCGGCACGGCGGGTCAAAGTGCCACGTTCTCAATTAGCGGGGACTTGGCGACCGACAAGGCTATGACCGAGACTGAGAGCGGCAGCTATAGTGGTGAGTTCGTGCCTGTTGTTGACGTTCACGCCGACGGCACATATGATGTTACGGTCGTTCTTGGCCCGGTGTCGGATAGCTTGACTGCAGGCGTCGTCATTGAGACTCCCGAAGAGCCGGCGACCCCGCAATTTACTATGTCGATACCAGCCGGTACGAGCTTGATTCACGTACCATTGGCCGTAGCCTCTGTTGACGGCGTTGCAACTAGCCTTGAGAGCGTCGGAGACCTCTTTGATGCCCTTGGCGATGCGGTAAACTTCCTGATTACGCATGACGCCGCTGGCGCAAAGTTTGACAGCTACCTTGGCGCTGCTAGTGCAGGGACAGACGCTGATCGCACCCTTTCCGAGGATCTCGGAATAATTGCGATTATGACCGACGCCGCAGAGCTCGTGGTCGAGGGCGACGCACTGGGTACGGATGGTGTAAGCGCAATCAGCCTAGTAGCTGGCCTGAATTTGGTAGGCGTTCCCCTTGAGGACCCCGCCTTCGGCGACGTGAGCGATCTGTTATCGCTGGAAGGTGCTAGTAGCGTGATAGTTGCTGACGGCGACGTATTCAGGGTGGTCGGTGCTGCTGGTGACGCGGGTGACGCTGCGATAACAGGCGGGCAAGGGTACATTATTGTCGCCGCCGCAGAGGGCACTACCGATGTCAGTGGTACGGCGTGGGTGAACGGGGCGGATTCTGGAGCAGCACCGCCTTTGGCTCTCACGGGCTTTCAGAGTATCACGCGTACGCCAGTTCTAAACGTCAGCGGCCTTCTGGCTGAAGGCAACGTGCAACTGCGAAAAGATAATCTGCGTCTATCCTTGAAGAACCTAACGACTGGTACGTCGATGAGCCCAGCTCTAGATGATGCGAATCGTTTCGGGGTTACTCTGGTTGATCTCGTTGGTCATGCAGCTCAGATTGGGGATGTGCTTGAGCTAGTGGCTGAGTCGCCGAACCCGCTTCTCGGTATTCGCCCAGTCCATCATGTCGTTACCGCAGACGATGTGCAGGCTAGCCGGATTAATATGGCAGAGCTTGTTGCCTATGAGATTCCGGCACTTACAGAGCTCCTGTCGAATTATCCGAATCCGTTCAATCCGGAAACCTGGATTCCGTTCCGATTGGCCGAGGACGCTTCTGTCTCTCTGACCATTTATGGCGCCACCGGGGAGTTGGTCAGGACGATTGAACTAGGGTTCACACCGGCGGCGTTGTATGAGAACAAGTCAGAATCCATCTATTGGGATGGACGCAACGAGTTCGGTGAACATGTCGCTAGCGGGATTTACTTCTATCATCTGAATGCGGGTACGTTCTCCGCGACACGTAAGATGGTTATTCTGAAGTAGATTTATGCGGCACCGTATGTAACTGATTAGCTGCCGGGCACGTGGAGCATCGATAGTCTTGCGCTTGGCAGCTAATTTTTTGTCTAGTAGACGCTCTAATAAAGTGGTTGTCGTAGTCCCAGATACCGGCAAAAGCAGTAAAACTTTCACGCCCGCCGGTGGTTTTAAGCGCCATATTGTTACGCTTCGAGAAATCATACTATAGAAATCGCCAGTCGAAATGTGTGTTATTGGTTCCGAACCGCTCAACGAGCTTTGTCCGTCCTTGCCGACGGCATTTCAATCGTAGCATGATGGGATTTTTCAGGAGGATGAATTTATGAGTAATAAGAGGGCGCTTTACTTTTTACTTCTCGTATCATGTGCCTACGCTATCGCGGGGTCCGGGATCGCTTACGGACAGAGCACCGCTACTTTTTCGCTTGTGGGCACTGTTAAGGAAGTAGGTAGTAATCCTGTCGGCCCCGCCGAGTACACTGTCGCAGTCGACGAATCTTCGTTTATACCTCGGAACGATGGTGCGACTGATGATGATGGCGCATACGGATTTTCGTTCTTAGATTTCACAGGGGGAACCGTAAGTGTTGGGGACGAACTTACCCTAACCGCTGTAGAGGCTGCCACTGGCTCGATCAGAGGGACCGTTGTCTACACGGTCACAGTCGAAGATGTGACCGCTTCACCCGCTGGAGCGTCGGTCGATATCCTTTTGTCCGGAGTGTCGATTACAGCCACGCCGGCAAGCGTTTTCGCCAATGGGACGGATACATCGGATTTGACCATTGTGGTCCAACACCAGGATGGCACGCTGGAAAGCGGCGACGCTCCCATCGTGACGGCGCCAGTCGGTACAGTGAGTCCCGTGGAGAACGTCGGTGATGGAACTTATACAGCCGTGTATACTGCGCCGAGCCTCGATTTCGAAGGGTCTATCACCGACACCATTTCCGTTACGTCGATAATTCTTGGAGAATCAGCCGAAACCCAGATCGCCCTCGAGATGATTCCGGCTGAGACACCGCCGGCCGAGGTGAATATTTTAGTCATAAGCGGTACCGTCTACCAGCACGATGGAGTGACACCGGTATCCGGGGCCACGGTTGATGTGTCCGTCGCCGATCTCTCCCAGTCGGCAGTAACCGAGGCCGCCGGTACGTACAACGTCACTTTTCTCAACGTCCTTGAGGCTGCTGCGACCGCCGGCGACGCCGTGTCTATTGTCGCGACCGACTCCGACGGATTGCAACGCGGAGCTCTGGAATTTGTGCTCGCAAACGAAGATCTTGGTGCATTGGGATCCGCCAGCTTGGAGAGGGACGTTATAACGGATATCAAGGAGGCCACCAGTCTTCTCGCGGTCAGCGGCACGGTCTTTTTAATTGATGGAGAGACTCTGGCGACTGCGGGTGTCTCGGTTTTGATCGAAAATTCGGCACAGTCTCTTGAGTTGAGTGCCGTAACGGAGGAGAACGGCACGTATGCCATAACATTCTTCAACCCATTGGAAGTCGTCGCGGAGACCGGCGACCGGCTAATCCTGAATGTCTCGGGGCCGAGTGACCAGGGAGATGTAATAGACAGTGTTGAATACGTTCTCACGGCCGAAGACATTGAGGCGAAGCAACTTAGTTGGGACGCCGTTGTTGACCTAACCCCCGAGCCCACCACGCTCCTAGTTGTTGACGGTCTGGTTCGCAACCCAGACGGAAGCCTGGCAGGTGCTGGAATTTCGGTTTCCGTAAGTCTGATTGACTCCACCGGTGTGGAGCCGCCTCGCGAACAGGCAGTTGAGACAGCCGCGAACGGTACCTACACGGTGACCTTCTTTGATCCAATCGCACCGGTTGCGGGAGTTGCACATAGTTTGTATATCGAGGCGCAACCAGTCGGACTGGATGCTTACACACATTCGATTACGCCCGTCTCGTCCAGCAATGTGTTGACTCAGCGCGCCACAGTTGACCTTGATTTGCTCGTTTATAGTCCGGATTCGGACCATGCACAGATTTCCGTAGCAGCTATTGACGATCAAAGCGCTTTATCGGACGATGAGCTGACCATATATTCTGACAGCGAAACGGTTCAGCTAGCGGTTACCATCCTGAATCGCTCCGAGCATCCATTACAGTCTGTCGTCGTCCAAATCTCGGCTGACTCAGATGAGGCGGGATGGACCGACATAGCGACGCTTCAAGAGGATGACCTAGACGCGCCGGTTTTGTGGACTATTGACAATTTCGAGGCGTTAATCGCGATCGCGGAAAGTGTCCGGGTGCGTGCGGTTGCCACTAATGTGTTCTCGCTTGTTCAAGCAACGGCCGTGGTTGTGAATGTTCCCTTGAGTGCTGCTGCCACCCCGCTAAAAATCGGCACCGAGATCACGGAGATTACTGATGGCACCGCGGTCGTCGAAGCTAATGACGATGGCGTTTTCATTCTCGGTGGTCTCATGGCCGAGGGCGTGGAAGCACCCATGGCTGTGTTCACGGTCAAACCCGCTGACGAAGTCGACAGGGTGGCAGGCGTAAACCTCTTGGTGAGTCTACGCTTGGCGGCGCACGTGCCTGGCGACGCGGTTGAACTTGAGTCTACCGTGTCCGAACTCCCAGATGCTGATGGTGCGTATACTGTCACAGTAGCCGACCTCGGAGAGCTCGGCGAGGGCGGTGAGTTTCTATTCCAAGCCGTCGCAGTCGACGCCACGGGCGTGGCAGAAGCCGTTGATCTAAGCTACGCGATATCGGTGAATGTCGTCAATGAGACGATTCCGGTTCCGGGCCCAGAGGTCATCGCCTTAGAGGCCGTCTCCGCGAGCTCGAACGCTGAGAGCGATGCCGTGCAGGGCTCGCTTACGTTGCGCGCCTTTACCGAAAGTGTCACTGCGCCTGACGTAACAGCCGTACAATTTCAAATTAAAAGGCGTGGCGCCGAAGAGTGGAGTGCCCTGGGGGAAGCTACGGAGTCCACGCTTGTTGACGAGCCGACAGTTGACGACCTGCTAGTAATCCTCGAATCAATCCTGGAGTCGATTGTCGATGGTGATGAAAGCGAAGCCGATGCACCAGACGCTTATCGCCTGTGGATACTCGAGGATGTCGACACTACCCTTCTCGAAGATACCATTCCACAACGCCATCATTCAGAGGAAATCACTGCAACAGTCGACAACGATGAGAATCCCTATGTCGTACGGGCGGTCGCCCTTGATTCGGACGCTACCGAGTATATCGGAGGCGTCGGCGCCACTGTTGAGGTATCCGTTCACAATTTGCCACCAATCGCGCCCCTCGAGATTGGTACGCAAATTACTGCCGTAAATGACGTCGCGGGTGCCGTCTCGATCGACGAAGACGGTAGGTTCCAATTGGGCGGCGTCGTGTCCGCTGATGTCGCACCACCGGCGGTGACGCTAACAGTTGCCCCTGCCGCCGACGCATCTAGAGTATCCGGAGTCAGAGTCCTGTTCAATGCGCGGAACGCTGATGGCTCAATGGGCGAGCCTGTGCACGTGGAGGACCAATCGGCGGAACTTGTTGACGGCCTGTATACTGTTACGATTCCGGACGTGAGCGTACTTACACCTGATGGTGAATACATAATCCAGGCTGTTGCGATTGACGCACTGGGGGTGGGGGGAATCCTTGAAGAACAGAATGCTGAATTTGCGATCGTAGCTAATGTAGTCAACTTTGTCCCGCCTAGCTTTGCAGATGTGAACGTCCTTAGCGTTGGCGGACGAAGCGTCGCGGAAACGATCGAAGCCTCTCCCTCGGGCGTGCTCGTGGGCTCGCCAGCCACAACGGCGCAGAGCTTCAGCTTTCAACTGCAGGCCGCGGGCTTGATTACAGGGGATATTGACGTCCTTGTCGACGATGTTTCAGCCCGAGCGAACGGACACCTTGAGGTTGCCGCAGTGGCGCTTAACCGCGAAAGCGCTGCAAGCACCCTGACACAGTTGTTTACAATCACGGTCGATACGTCCACATTCGAAGACGGCGCACACGCCCTCGCCGGCCGGATTACGAAGCGAAACGGCTCCGTGGCGTTCGCACTGCCTGGCCTTTTCGTGGACCGGACTCCGCCTATCGTTAACGTCCTATCTCCACTTGCCGGCCATGAGGTGAGCGCACTTCTCACCCTGCATACGGAGCATAGTGATGGAGCTGGAAGCGGCATTGATTCTTCCGATGCGGCCGCCGTAGAAGTTGAACTCTCGAGGCTTGCGCCGCCGGACGAGATCGAAATGACGGTCGAACCGTCCCAAATTGCAAAGAATGACAATGGGCTTGTCTATACGCGTACCGACGCGCTAGAAGGAGGGGCATATCGTGCGCATGTTCGCGTTACTGATCGCGGAGGGAACACCGGCACGGCTTCATCGGAATTTACAGTCGTCGGATCCGATCCCCCAGTTCCAGATAGCACCCCGCCATCCATTTCTCAGGTTAGCCCCCTCGGCGTAGTGACCACCGCTGATGTTGAGCTTTCATTTCTGGCCTTCGACGAGCAATCCGGCGTGACGGAGGTAAGCATCGCACTGGATGGTGATACGCCAATACAGGGCGCGACACGTTCCGTTACGGGATTAACCGCTGGCGCGCACACGGCAACAGCATTCGCCTCCAATGGGGTCGGGCTGCAAACGGACTTCAGCTGGACGTTTACGGTTGAGATTACGCTGCCGCCGCCGCCTCCGCCGCCTGATGTTGTGCCGCCCACCATTGTCACCAACTCCCCGCAAGGACTTGTGCGCGAGGAGAGACCTCGAATTAGCGCTTCCGCCACAGACGAATCCGGCATTAGAAACATCGATTTTCGAGTGTTTGACAGTGCGCTCAGACAGATTCCCGCCGGAACGGAGACGTTTGACGGCACTACATCCGGATTCTTCATTCCGGAAGGAGCCATGGCCAACGGCACGTACACTGTTGCAGTGGACGTTACCGACAACAGCGGCAATGTTACAAAGGCGAGTTGGAGTTTTACCCTTGAGGCGGACAACGCGCCGCCTGTCATCGGCTCCATTTCTCCGCAAGGACTGGTGCGAGACAAAACCCCTCGTATTACGGTTTCGGTGACCGATGATGTTTCAGGTGTTGAATCGGTCGATTTCCGGGTGTTTGATAGCAATCTCAGAGGCATTCCGGGAATCGACACCTTCGAGGGTGGCACCACCGCATTTTTCACTCCTTTAAGCGGGATGCGCAACGACACATATACCGTCGGCGTCAACGCGATTGATAAGAGTGGCAACCTAGCCACTACGACCTGGAGCTTCACGTTAGAGGCCGACGATTCGCCCCCGGTCATCGGAGTTACGTCTCCACAGGGCATCGTGAGAGATGCCACTCCGCGCATCTCAGCAGCGATTACCGATGACCTGTCAGGCATTCGGTCAGTCGATTTCCGCGTGTTCGATAGTGACGTCCGTGGTATCGCCGGTATCGACACGTTTGAGGGAGGAACCACCGCGTACTTTACGCCCTTGAACCCAATGCGAAATGGTACCTACACCGTAGGCATTAATGTCACGGATAAGAGCGGGAATCTGGCAACCACGACTTGGAGCTTCACCGTTGAGGTGGACAAGATGCCGCCCGTCATTGCTTCTGTTTCTCCGGAGGGCATCATTCGGCCCGAGGGACCGATCATCTCGGCCTCGGCGAGTGACGATCTCTCTGGTATTGGGACAATGCAGATTACGCTCAGGGACGCTGAGCTGCGCGCCATCGCCGGAAGAACTGTGTTCGAGGGTGGCACGTCTGCGAATTTCGTGCCCGACGCCCCACTTGCTTTCGGAACCTACTATGTCGCCGTCCGGGCCACCGATAAGAGCGGTAATCTGGCGACCGCGAATTGGAGCTTTACCGTAGAAAGCCAGGGGGGAGCCGCGGTTCTAGACGTGAGAAACTATCCGAATCCATTCAGCGCATCCACGAAGCTGAGTTTCACCCTGACGCGACAGGCCAACGTCAATATCCAAATCTTCGATCTGACACTCCGGCCGGTTCGGGTACTGCAGAACGGACCGCTACCTGCTGGCCCAGTCAATATTGCCTGGGATGCTAAAAGCGGTAATGGCGAGGCCTTAGCGAGAGGAGTGTACTTTTGTCAGATCATCGTTCAGGATGACCTTCGCTCGGAACACCGCGTCTTAAAGATGGCGCTGACCGGCAACGGGAATTAGTTATTGAGGGTGGACGGGTCGTGCGCCCTGATTTATCCCGCCACGCCCCCTCACGATAAGCACTCGGCCATTCTCGAAGAAGAAGGCGAATACCACTAAGAAGGAGCATCTTATGTTGAAGAGGAATCATTGGAGACTGTTGAATGGAACTGTCATTTTAATCTTTGTATTCTGTGTTACGCCAATTTGTTTGGCGGGAGTTGACGCCGCGCCATACCTCCGCCTCGGTGCCGGAGCGGCATCCATCGGAGTTGGCGGCGCAGTGACCTCAGTCGTTGATGACGCCACATCCACCGTCTGGAATCCGGCCGGCTTAGCCTCCGTCAAGGCCCCGACGCTCACCCTTTCGACCGTTAAACAGCCGTTGGACAAAAACGAAAGCTTTCTAGGGTTGGCCACCGGATTTGGAAACACAGGTGCGCTCGGACTCGCGATAATCAATATTACGGTTGAGGATATAGCCTCTTATGATGACACCGGGACGGCGGGTCAGGCCTTTGAATATCAAACGCGGTCTGTCTCTCTCTCGTATGGCCAGGAGGTCGGCGGCATAAAAGTCGGCGTCGGATTGGGATTTCTAAGCGACAGTTTTTCGATTGGTTCCGGGGAACGGATGAATGGCCTTCGCGGATTGGATCTCGGACTCATGGGGGATTTAATCTATTCGAAGGGCGAGGAGGTGGCCGTGCCGACCGCGAGCTACGGCGTCGCGCTACGCAATATTGGGGGTTCAATCGCTGATAGTGACGTCCCCGTGCTTATGAACGCCGGACTATCGTTTAGGCTCATTAGGAAACACGCAGCTACGTTCTCAGTCGATCTGGAACACGAATTTGTTGAACTGGAGGAGAACTCCTCGACCGTGCGATTGGGTGTTGAATATGTCGTCGGCCAAGCGTTCGCCGTCCGTGGTGGGCTCACGGCCACACGTGATCAACAGAGCCTGTTCGTCGGATTTGGTGTTGACGTTGGCGGCTTAAGGCTTGATTATGCACTGCAAGATGAAGCCTCCAGCCGTATGCGGGATCTTAACAGCCCGCACTACGTGTCGCTGTCTTATACCTATTAAGGTGTTGAAACGCTAATTACATTCGACTTTGCGGGCGTAGCCTAATCTGCCGAAGCCAGGAGATTGCATAATGATGCTGACAATGAATAAGCTGTTCGCCGCACGACGGGCCATCTTGTGTACGACATTCATCTTTACGATCGCCATATGCGGCGTCTCGGCGCGCATTACCCCCAAGGAGGTCCAGGAGCCTACGAAAGTTTATGAAATCCAGAGCGGCGATACGTTGGGCGGGTTGGCGCAAAAGTTTCGTGCGGATAGTCGGCTGTGGCGCGACTTTGAGAAGTACAATGTATTCTCGAATCCGAATGTCATCTTCCCCTATGAGAACCTCCAAGTACCCATCGATTGGGCGCTTCCCGGTGTCGAACGTGCGAATCGCGGTGTCGATGTGTCCCAAATTGATGATGCGCCTGTGCTTATAATTCAAGACTCAGTGACGAAAGCCGAGTTTGATGTCCTAGCAGACGCACTGGCCGCCCACAGAATTGAGACAGAAGCTTCTCTCGCCGCTTTGTGGGGTGCGATTGGAGAGGTGCGTTCGGAGGCCGAGGCATCTAAAAACGATATTTCAGGACTGGTGGATGGACATCGAACGAATCAAGAGGCCCTGTCCCAGGTCCGAGATCTGATAGCAAAAAGTGGCAGAAGAATCGCTCGTATGAGGGGATTATTGGGCGAGATCGATCTTGAGCTTCTAGACGGTCTTGCCGAGGAAAACCAGAAGGCCATTCTGGACGCCAGCGAAGTTTCAAAACAGTTACGCGGCGACATAAGTGGGTTTTCCGTTGATCTTGGCGCCATTAAGACGAGCCAGATGGAAATCCAGGGCGAGCTGAATGCACTTAGGAGAGCTGCTCCTCCGGAGAGGCAGTCTCAAACGCGCACCTTCGCAATCCTCACGGCAGTGCTAGGGGGTGCCACCTGGTTCGCTGTTAACGCAATGGGGGATGAAAACTAGTCGCATAAAAGGGCGCGGGCGGCACGCTTCACTGTCGACCTCCATGAGGAAGCCGTGAAGTGCTTAGTTGCCTGAATCTTAGTTGCCTGAATAAGGGGCAACCCTAAGTTCACTGAATGCATGCGCCCGCTGTATGCTTAAAGGCGTACTAGTTGTGTTCAAAGGCAGGGAAATGCGTGAAAGCATGGCCTTGCCTTTTTTCTTGCCTCAATACACGCAGGCAAATCCACGGAGGTTGTACGCGCAAGCGTGCAGTTTAAGATTGGCGAGGCAGACCACACAACTCCTTGATGTCATGGACCGGTTTATAGAGCTATCTGGCGATCGGGCCGGCGGAATTGGCGATTCGCTAATAAGCGGCCTCGCATGGGTTCGCGACCAAAAGATTGTGTTTGTCGGTGATAATGCTGAGAACGGCCAGTACGGCTGTGAAAGTTGGCGTCGTTTCTTCCGGATGGTATCTTTTGCTGAGCACCTGGGACGTCCCCTGGTGTTGTGCGATGTGCCTTTGGTTAGCGATGGGAACGAAGCCCTTACCGAGCTAGCGTCGATCAGTCATGGAAGGCGCCGCAGTGCTGAGAAGCTTTTAAACAGTCGGTGCGCGATTCTGGGAATTTTCGATGAAGGCGTGTGTGGGACACTTGAGCGAGATTTGGGCGCCTTCCTGGATGCCGGGTTGATGGTTGCTGCTACCAAGACCGGGCACGATAGCGTTTTGCAGGGTGCGCTGTGGCGCGAGAGTGCTGGACAAGTGTCCGATTCTGACACCGTTACCGCTATGTGCGACCTGTTGGACATAATCCAGGACAAGACAGTGGCAGTCTTGCGCGCAGAGAGACTCACTCGATTGCGTGCAGCCCTGCGAGATGTTGGTGGCCTTGGCGAGCCGCGATCCTAGTAGAGGTTCCTGCGGCAAGGCGCGTGGCCCTTAAAGAGGAACGTGCGACATGTTTGAAGGCAAGTTGAGATGCCGAACTAAAACCATCCTGGCGCCGATTGTTACCGGAATTGCGGCGGTGGGAATTACGGCAAATATGCTAACGCTGTTCGGTCTTGTGGTCAATGTCATTGCCGGAAGCGCTTTGGCGACAGGCTGCTCGGCGATCGCTGGAGTCCTCATTTTATTCGGCGGAAGCTTTGACATGATAGATGGCGCAGTAGCCCGCGCGAGCACAAAGAAGAACTCGTCCGGGGCGTTATTGGATTCTGTCATCGATCGCTACTCCGAATCCGTCGTGTTTCTTGGCGCGTTGATATATTTCTTTCAGCGGGATAATCTGTTGGGAATAGTGTTGGTTTTCACGTCGGCGATCGGTTCGATACTAGTCAGCTATGTCCGTGCGCGCGCGGAAGGACTGGACATTCAGTGCAAGGTCGGACTAATGCAGCGTCCCGAGCGGATTATTCTTCTGGCAGTCGGAGCCTTAGCGCAGGGCTTGGTTAGTAGATATTCGTCTTGGGGGTCGAACGGGGTAATTCTCATGGGAGTGTTTGCCGTGCTCGCTATCACTTCGCACGTAACGGCTGTGCATCGGTTGGCGTTCGGCTTTTCTGAGTTGAAGAATCGTCGATTTCAAGAGTGTGGCAAAGAGGGAAGCATCCAGAATGTTTCGGAAGGCTCAAAGGTTCCATAAGTAATTGATTTTGCACATGAGTAACCGGGTTCCCGAAGCTGGGTGATCCTCGCTGCGATGCCAGTCTTCATTGTATGCGACGAAGAGGCTGCTCTTGGGGCTGTATTCCCAGCCAAGAAGCAAGTTAACTAGATAATCCTCTTCAATGAGAATCTCTTTGAATGCGGTCCGTTGGCGTCCCGCCTGCGCAAAGCAGCGCACAAAGGTGTCCCTTGTAAATAGGTAGGTGATACGGAGTGACGTCGCGAGGAAACGTCCGTTTACGACTTGGCCTGAATCAAGGCTGAGAGCATAATCTCCGAGGAAGTCGATTGAAACATTGCTCAGAGGCCTGACGGTCGAGGCCAGTGAAAGTTGGCGTTGCTTATCCACCTCGAGGCGCACGAAATTGTAAAAATCACTCGCTCTATATTTAATTCGGGCCGCAATCGGCTTGGCCCGGTTCGTATGGAGGCGAAGTTCAAAATGATTGGCGTCGAAGACATCTGTGAGTTCTATCTCCCGGCTTCGTCGGTAAATCATTCGCATATGGCTTAGGATCGAGCTGGTGAATTCCAGCCCAGCATTAATGCTCGCCTTCCAGCCGAAGAGATTGGTCTCAAATTCTGACGAGCGTGTGTGAGCTGGGTTTAGTACTTCCCAGTTGAGGAAGTAAGCATCCGTGAATAGGCTGTGAGAAAGCTCTCCGCCCAAACCGATAAACGGTTGCCAGTTCAGTCCCTGAAAGTAGTACCTTGCCTTAGCATTAGCGCGTTGCCAACCTCGATGCTCTTCTTTGCGTAAAAATCCCGTCTCATTGATTTCGAACTCAGGCTCTATTCGTTCTAACAGCGTTCTAAGATGCCATTGATAGTTTCGCTCCTCAAATTCGATGCGGAAAGCATCCCGATCTATTCGCCCAATGGGTTGAAAGCTTTTGGCATATTGGGCTGATATGTGGCTCGTTTTGCCTAGTGCGAGATGGATATCCATACCGGACTGGCGGTTGTAATTGTCGCCTTGCTCCTTATTTACGAATAGGTAGCCAATGCTTGAGCGGTTGAAGATGTCCCGTTTTATGCGGATAGCGGAATACCAAGCTTCCGATGTGAGCCCCAACTTGGATTCTATTTGGAAGGGGTTAAATCTGCCTGTCTGAACGCCGAGAAGGCCCATCGAGTATTTCCCAGATTTGCCGGTCGTTTTGCCGCCCCAAAGAATCGGGGCCAAGCTTCCTACACGTCTGCTGAAAAAGAGGTCTAATGGCGTTTCAAAGAAACTGTTGCCTTCGACGAAAAAAGGGCGCTTCTCCGGGAAACGCGTCCGAAACCGAGTTAGGTTAATCTTTAATTGATCTGCCTCCACGTGGGCGAAATCTGGATTGAGGGTAAGATGTGTTTTTAGCCATCCCGTGGGAGTGTACTGCAGATTAAGACCCGTTCTTAACCGGTCTCTGATTGATATTTTATCAATCTGCGACCAAGCACCTAGTAGGTATGAAGAGATTTCAAACGGCTTAGCAGCTTCTATGTTCGCGAATCCTACTAGATGTCCAAGGTCAGACATTCGTGTTCGTGCACCAGCTTGACTCATCTGACGCCAGATGGTTACCTCATTCTTGCGCCGATTCAGTCGCTCGATGTCAAAGCCCCAAACTGTATTGTGATTTGTCGGAAAACGGAAATTTCTGAAAGGAATCTTGAACTCTGCGGTCCAACCCAAATCGTCAATCTGTGTTTCAGCCCACCAGATACCACGCCAATCTCCATCTATTTGCGTGTCGTCGTAGCGGTAATTATCTTGTTGAATCCCAGCAGGGGTTGTGGCGAATTTATACCCTGTTCGATGATCGTGCTGTGGGTCAACGAAGAATGAAATTACGTCGGAATCGTGTCCGCGGCCACGACGTGTGAGACGACTGACAAGTTTTTCCGGATTAGCATCGTAGCAACGGAACGCAAGATAGAGATGGTTGGCGTCATACGTAATATAGACTTCCGTATCGTCTGTTGCCGGATTTCCGCGGCTTGGTCTAATTTGAATAAAACCACTTATAGGTTTTACGTTCTCCCAGGCGGAATCGTCTAATTGTCCGTCGATCTTGGGCGCAGCGATGCGTGTTAGCCGGTAAGCTTCGCCAACATGGGATCCTAATCCCGCAGTGTGCCCGAGTGCAGCATAGTTGCGAGAAAGAGAGAGTAGAAGCGGAAATAGAATCAGTGTTCGTCTGAAGTTTAACCACATAGCGTCTGGGTATATTCGGAGTGAGAGGTGGGCAGGGGACGAGGGCCTATTCTAAAATGTCATCCGCAAGCAGGCTGTGTCTGAGACTTTTATCCCGTTAGCAGTCCTGCATTAGTTTTAGCACGACCGCTTTCATACTGTGCAGCCTGTTTTCCGCTTGTTCAAACATTATGGACCTGGAATCATGCATGAGGTCATCGGAGATTTCGTAACCGCGATGCGCTGGGAGACAGTGCATGATTAGGACATCTTGTCCTCGCAGGAGCGACTCATTTAACTGATATGGCTTCATCAATTCAATGCGGCGTTGGTTTTCGTTTTCAAATTCCGGATCGTCAAAAAATTCCATGTCCACCCACGTATCAGTATATACGACGTCACTTTCAGCAATCACGTCCCCAATCTGGTCCGTATATCTGCAAAATCCTGCGCGATGAGCTTCTTCAAAGAGGTTCACATCCTTGGCCGGCGCATGTTTCTCGGGTGTCACAACTGTGATTTCCATTCCTACTTTCATTCCGGCTGCGATTAGGGAGTTACAGACATTATTATGTACGCCGACATATGCTAGTTTCACTCCCTCGACTTTCCCCAGCTTTTGATGTATAGTCATTAGATCGGCCAATGCTTGTGTTGGGTGAAAACGGTCGCAACACCCATTGATAATTGGTACGGATGCAACATCTGTGGCGCGAACGACGTCAGTGTTCTTTAACAGTCGTACCAAAATTAGGTCAACGTAAGACGATAGGACCCGTATTTCGTCCTGAAAGTCGGCCAGCGCGAAGTTTGTTACGCGCCAGTCAAGGAAGAATGCGTGCCCGCCCAATTGCGTCATCCCCACTTCTCCTGCACAGCGGGTGCGCGTGGAGGTCTTCTGAAAAAGAAGAGCGAGGCTGCGTCCTGCCATTGCATTTGCGAAGCTATCGCGGTGCTGTTTGATTTCGATTCCTCTTTCAACGACCTCAATTATGTCCGCTTTCGACCAGTGTTTGAGTGAAATCAAGTTCATGAGTTTTCTCCCGAGGTAACACAGAGTACACGCAACGAGGCCAGGCCATGAAGCGATAACAGAGTTTCGAGTTCAGTAGTAATGCCGCGAATAAAGTATTTGTGTGCTTTCGATTTCGTTCTATGTGTCATCAGCTGTAGCACTGTTAGATGTTTTGGTTCCCAAAACAGATCAATGCCGGCGAGCAAAACGCAAGATCGCTGCCAACATTGGTTTCAGAACTTGGGTCTAGAGGTCCTTCAGGCTTATGAAATAATGTTAAATCTGGCACTGTTTATAGCATATGCGGCCACGTTTGGTCAACCCTTTTCTTCATTAGAACAGAGAAAGTCTAGTTTGATTTGTCAGCAGAGAACAGAAAGGGTGTTTAGATTCGTTTTTGCGTCACCCTAAGTGATTCTGAACTGACTTTTGGATGTCGAAAGTGGGACCCAGTTCTCGATCGTTCAACAGATGTGGAGTGATGTGTTCCATCGGGGGGAGTTCCGCGCCTACGGTGTTTACGGTTTCTGGAATGGCCCTCAGAAAGAGCGACGTCCAACAATCAATGACAAGACATTTGAACTTGCAAATGAGTTTCTGTTCTCTTAAACCGTTCTTGAGTATCCGGCTATGGGAGAAAAACAGGCGGGAAGTTGAACTGACTCCACTCGTCTACTTGGGTGAAGGCTTGAGATTGATAGCCTCTTTACCTCTTCGGAGCGGAGATAATACTACAGGGTCGAATTTGCTGACATACTGTGCCGTTTCAACCGATCCGTGTTTTGATTTTGGATGAGATGACAAAAGTTGGTTTCAAGGTGAGATGATTTCCCTGGTCCTTATAAGATTGCACGCTGTTCCTGGGCGTGAAGTTGATTCAAGCATCTTAAGCATTCGAGAAAGGTGTTCCAATACGATATACATTTCGAGCATTCTTATAACATCGAACTTTAATTCAGTGCATTGAGTAAATCTTTCGACTGACTTGATTGTACTGATTAGTAAAACAGCCTAGATGGTAATCACGGCTCTATTAACCAGAATGTGCGGTATATGCTCCTCCCGAATCTGTGATGGGATAATGTTGCAACATTCGATTCAATTGTCGAAATCTGCGTAACTGTGAAGAGTCTTCTTCTCTTGAAGCTTTTTTACACGCCGTCCCAGTAATGTCGCTTGTTGGGCTTTGCGCGTAGGCATTCCTTACTGGTAAATGAATAGATTTGCAACGAGGGGCCTCTCCGCTAACTGGACATGAGTGCCCGATTTCTCACAATCTGATTTAACCGCTCCGTTTCAAACGTCCAACGCGTTTTGCGTATTGCTCGCTAAGGTGGAAGATCCAAAATCCGAGAGGGATGGTAATGATACCGATAATCAATAGGAGAATTAGATTTTTTGCTTGGCTGGCGATGGAAGCATTGAAGAGCATTGCCGCGCGGATGGATTTGAGCGTATATGTTGCCGGCGAGATTCTTGACAATGGTTGTAGCCATGTTGGGAGCACCTCAGTTTCGTAGTAGATGCCTGAGACCAATAAGATAATAGACTGGATGATGCCAGTTGCGGATTGTCCTTTTTCTGGAGAGAGAAGAGGAAAGATTGCTGCCATTAAACCGATTCCGATGAAGGACAGGCTCGAAATGACAACTGTCACTCCCATTGTCATCCAATTCGCGTCACCCAGAGTGATATGCTCCCTAAAGAAAAGCGGCATAATTGCCAAGACAATTCCTGTTCTCAACAGACCATATAGGATTGCGAACAGGCATGAGCCTACCAGGTGGGTAATACGATAGATGGGAGCCATAAAGGTATACTCGATGGTGCCCTCCCACCTTTCCCACGCAATTGCGTCACTTACTTCGCGCATCATTATTGATAGGAATCCCCAGATTAGTGCGCCGATTACCAGGTACAGGACATCTTTAGGAGAACCGCGTCCTACCATTATCAGGCCGATGCTCAATGCGTTGACCACAGAATAAGTAAAGAAAAGAATTTCCCAGCTGAGACAGCGTTTGAGAAGGTTAAAATTTCTTTCTATGAAAGCATAGGAAACTAGGGTTTCGCGTTTTAGACTGAACATACTCTACTCGCTATTCCTCAGTGGGATTTTTGCCCGTGATTTCGATGAATACATCTTCAAGGGTAGGGTGTCCATCGACCTTCGTAATCTTCGATTTTAGTTCTGCTGTGGTCCCTTCCGCGATGAACTTTCCGTTGTCGATGATTGCCACCTTATCGCAGAGTGTTTCTGCTTCCGTCATATCGTGGGTTGTTAATAGTACGACTGTGTTGTGCTCGTGTCGAATTTCGTTAATGAACGTTTGTACATCACGCTTCGATTTTGGATCTAGGCCGGTGGTTGGTTCATCGAGTAACAAGAGTATCGGAGTGGTAAGCAATGCGCGTGCGATGGCAATTTTCTGTTGCATTCCACGCGAAAGGTTTTCCATAGTTTCGGTCATGCGTGTTGAATCAAAGCCGAGACGAGTTAAGATTGTTTTCGATTTTTGGTAAGCCTCTTGTGGGGATAGACCGTAGAGTCGTGCTGCATAGAGCAAGTTTTCTTCAGAAGATAATCGCTTGAAGAAGGAGGCATCAACTGACACTCGGTTAATCATCTGTCTTATTTTGAAGCTGTCTTTTACGACGTCGTTTCCGAAGAAAGTAATCTGTCCGCTGTCAGGTAAAAGCAACGTTGAGATCAGGCGAATCAATGTAGATTTTCCCGATCCGTTGGCGCCGAGGATGCCATAGATTTCGCCCGCTCCGACCTGAAAAGAGACGTCATCGACGGCTGTGATACATTCCTTTTCGTGCTTAATCTGTTGTCGAAGTTTTTGATAGAGAGTTCTATGTTGGGTTTTTGGGAATGATTTGGCTCGATGAAACTGTTTGGTGATTCCATTAACCACCAAACTATTTGTCGTCATCATGGGTGGAATTCCTCACCTTTGTTGAGCGTAAAGAAGACTGCTAAAGCCGCATCAACACTACACATTTCACTTGACAGAGGATTATATGTATAGTATAATTGAGGCTTTGGGAGCTCGCAATAACGTGCTAGGCGAAACCACCAAAATCTAGGAGAATAAAAGGGCTGACAGATTGACAGAGCAAGATTGAGTCAACGGTGTTTCCGATTCGACAAGCTTGCGTAAGAAAGATGCAAACCCGTCGCTCGATGCGTTTGCATTACTGTTATGAATGCTCTCGCCATGGGCAGTCGGTTCGACTCATCGCTTTTGGTTTTTTGGAGTGAAGATGAGAGAGGCTCGTCTAGGCCGGCATCCACAGTCAGAATCGGTCACTAACATTTCCACAAAGAAAATTCCCGCTTTCAAAGCTGGCAAGCAGCTTATATACTCTGTCGCTTAATCCCCTTCCAATATTATTTGGGAACCAGGCGCCTCGATCCGTTGGGTGGGGGCTGCCGAGTAGGTTACGGATTGCAGTACTCTTGCTTTACCACGTTGGAGAACGCGTGAATCCCTCTCTCCTATCGAGGTCATACAATTGTTCAATCGATATCGCGGGTATCCTAAAACTTAAATCGTCCAAAGTCCCCGTATTATACTGCAATCCAATCGTCTATTTCAAGCCAAATCATCATACATTGTGAGTATCTGCGTGCCCAGATTGAATGAGTCACGTCATTCAGAGACAGAATTGGATTGCTGATTGTAGCCACGATTCAATTAGCTGGAAGTATCGCCCAGATTTTACGCAAAGGCCTTGTGGGGTTTTTTGAGTATCATATCAATGGAAGTGATTAGAAACTAGTGTCCGGTTGGTGAGGTGTGGTATGTAATCCGGTTCCGCCGGTACGGAAGCTTAGTTCATTGATGACAATGCCCGCATGCGGCGGGATGCAGAAGATTATAGCAGCCTCTAGACGGCACGGTTCATATTCTTATAATCATGTGCTAATATGTGTGCCCGAAGGCCGGCGCTGATATTGAACGAGAGATACATACGATTATCACATTCAACCGTTATGGGGTCAATTGAGGGTTTTGGGATTCGTGTTGACGTGCTTCTACATAGACGCTGAGTGCTCAGAATTTGTGAGCAATATCAGCATGCTTGACACACGCGCGAGATTAGGCGAATTGTCGTGAACCCGTACTGCACAGAAGGTGCGTTGAAATAGAGCTTATTGATTGATTAGGGGATATTCGGCGGTATTGGAGAAATTTACTATGTTAATTCGAGCGCGTGCTCCCGTGCGTATTGATTTTGCGGGTGGTTGGACTGATGTTGCGCTATTTGCAGAGGAGTCGAAAGGCATTGTTGTGAACGCGGCAATCAGTATATACTCATATGCAACCGTCGTTTATTCGCGAAAGAAGAATGATGCTGAAACGATTGAACTCCGGCGTGTTCTGGACCAGAGTATACGTATTTATTCTGCCGACTTTGACACATTTATTCAGGCGGAAGACATTCGTAAGCTTGAATATGATGGTAATATCGATTTGTTGAAAGCGGCGCTGCGTCGGATGTCTCTTGAGGATGGTGGTTTTGATCTCATTACGCAGTCGATTGCCCCTTCGGGAAGTGGATTGGGAACTTCAGCGGCCATGGGAGTTGCATTGGTTGGAGTTCTCGGAGAAACTAAACAGACACCACTCCTCCCCTACGAGTGTGCAGAGCTGGCGAGTTCGATTGAGAAACATGAGCTCGGAATTCTTGGTGGTAAGCAAGATCACTATGCCAGTGCAATTGGTGGAGTTAATTTTATGGAATTCATGGGTGAAGAGGTGAAGACGTCAAGTTTGAGAATGGATCGCGATGTTTGTTACGAATTGGAAAAAAACCTCGTCCTATGTTATACAGGCAAATCTCGCCTTTCGGGCAATATCCATCAAAACGTGACGGGTGCATACCAAAGTGGTGAAAAAGAAACGAGATCCGCCCTGCGTAGGCTGAGGGAGATTGCCCGAGAAGTGAAGAACAATCTGATACGAGGCCAACTAGGGAACTTTGGTCAATTACTAACTGAGAACTGGGAAAGTCAGAAAACGCTTCACCCATCAGTTTCCAATGAGAACCTCGAACGTTTTTTCGACCTGGCCATGAGTCACGGTGCTATAGGTGGGAAGGCGTGTGGTGCTGGAGGCGGTGGATGCCTGCTATTCTATTGTAAACCGGATCAGGAACACTGCGTACGTCAGACGCTTGAATCAGCGGGCGCAGAAATCATCGATTTCAACTTTGATTTCGCCGGGCTTCGAACCTGGAGAACTAAATCAGAAAAGTGAACATGTGAGATAGGTGGAATGCGAAGTGTTTGACTCAATCCCTGTTTCAATGACCTTTCGGTCTTAGTGAATTATCCGAAGCGTGCACTATCTATGGAGCCCTTATAATTGAACGAACAAGATTGCGTTAGTCTTCCTGACGCCGGCCTAGAGGCTGCCGAATTTCTCAAGAACGCCCGTGCGAAAATTCTTGCTGAGTTGCAGAAGCAAATTGTAGGTCAACAGAACGTAATTGATGAATTGTTGATTTCACTTTTTTCTCAAGGCCACTGTTTGATTGTTGGCGTGCCTGGTTTGGCTAAAACGCTTCTCATTAGTAGCCTGGCTCAGATATTGGATCTTCAATTCAGTCGGATTCAATTTACACCCGATCTGATGCCATCGGACATCATTGGTACGGATATTATCCAAGAGGACATTGAAACGGGTCGGAGGTCGTTCCGGTTTATCAAAGGGCCAGTGTTTGCGAATATTGTGCTTGCCGATGAGATTAATCGTACTCCGCCCAAGACGCAGGCCGCATTGCTCCAAGCAATGCAAGAATACAAAGTATCAGCAGGTGGTACCACTTTCAGCTTGAATCCACCCTTCTTCGTTTTGGCTACACAGAATCCGATTGAACAGGAGGGAACATATCCTCTTCCAGAAGCACAGTTGGATCGCTTTATGTTCAATGTCTACATTGACTACCCAGACAAAGTTGACGAGAAGCACATAGTTATGAAAACTACATCCGCGTACCATCCCAAGTTGGAGCATATGCTCACGTGTGAGGAAATTCTCAGGTTGCAGAAGATCGTTCGAAAAGTACCGATTGCAGAAGCGGTTGTGGAATACGCGGTTGAATTGAGCAGAAACTCGCGTCCTGATAATCCAGACGCGCTGACTGAAATTAAAGACTGGGTTAACTGGGGAGCTGGACCACGCGCCTCACAATACTTGGTATTGGGTGCAAAAGCGCGAGCTATCATGCATGGTCGTCATCATGTGTCGTATGAGGACATACGGGCTGTGGCAAGACCGGTGTTACGGCATCGAATCCTTACGAACTTCAACGCTGAATCCGATGGTGTTACCAGCCTTGAAATCATAGACCGTTTGCTCGAGACTACTGAGACGCCCGATTGTTGAAATGTTTCTTGCTTTCCGACAAGATGTGGCGCTGTTCAGATAGCCACCGTCCGATGATGGGGTTGCAACGGCGCAACGGTTGTGTGTCAGGTCTTGTGCAACTGTATGCGTCGATTGGACACAGTAGGTACATAAGCATTCATACAATGATTCCGATGCCATCTTCGAGTGGGGATTTAAGAGGTTTTAAATGTTAATGAGTCCCCTTTTGGCTCAGACGATAAGGGTGATTGTTTTATTGATAATGCCAAGCTTTTATCCTTGAGGAAGCGTTTGGTACCCATCTCTCCTATAACTGAAGTTAATTGGAGACGAGTAGCACGCTGGATACGAGTAAAACTCCGATTGTGTATGCCAAAGATTTCTTTAAGAAGGCGGATTCATGTTAATTGACGAAGCACAAGTTGTTGAACAACCGAAACCATTTGATTTGAATTGGCCTCGATATTGTCCAGAACTTACATTTCCACCCTATCGCCACATACCTGGTGTAACCCCCCACCCAACGAAGAGTCCAAATGGGCACAGCTATGGATTAAATGAAGTTCTACCTTCTGCGACGGCTGAACCTATAGCATGGAGTGTAAACGAAGCCTATCTATATGGCGTCGATTTATACAACTTTGCATACTGGTGGGAAGCTCATGAAGCGTGGGAGGGGCTGTGGCATGTAGCGGAAGATGACTACCGATTATTTCTACAAGGGCTTATTCAGGTGTGCGCATCGCTAATCAAACATCAGATGAGAATGATTAAACCCTTGCAAAGGCTTTCCATTGCCGGCCGCACAAAACTTCGGGAAGTTCTGCGGACTTCTGTCGCTTCATCAGGCATCTACCGGGGAATAAAGCTAGGTGAATTCTTGGACTGTCTTGATGCGTTTTTTTTGCCGTTGTTTCAGTGTGGTGTTTCAGAAAACACTTATACTGATGTGACAGCTAAACCGCTTATTTTCCTTCATTTCTAAGACCCTTTGCAAAGAATCATATCCTTTCTAAATGCATTGCTATTCCTGTCGGGTCATCCATTCACTCCTGTGACTATTGTACTCGTGGTTCATCTAAGGGCCCAGTCGTGCGGAGGCGGGGCGAGTCAACGGTTTCGACAGTTTTTGGGCAAACTTGTTTTATGTAAGGCTTCAATTGATAGAACCGGACACTAGGCCTGGACCGCATTGTCGAATGACAGGTGCTATCTTTTTAGTGTGCTCAGAATGCGTTCTCAATGCTCTTGGCATAGGATTTCAATGTTTGCGGCATATCGATTGCCGGCCAACCATTCTCCGCCTGTAGAAATGGAAGGTCGGTGGCCTTATTTGTGCTTCTAAATAAATCGGGACAAAAGGTCAGCTCAATTCTCTTAGCAGATCGTCCCAACTGCTAAGTTCTTCAACTGGTTCAAAGAGGGGTTTTAATCGATGGCCCCATGATTTTAGTTTGTGATAGAACCCTTCATCAGCTTCAGCACGCTCGAGTACAGTTGTCAATGCTTGTGTGTTTCCAAATTGGAAATAGCCTGGGTAATCCTCACCCAAAACCCCGATTGAGCCAGACATTCGTGACGAAATAACGGGCACCGAACAAGCAATTGCCTCCGAGATTACGTTAGCACCGCCTTCCATCTCTGATGTTAGGCAAAGGAGTCGGCTGCGGGCAAGTAAGCGTAGAGATTTCCAGCGAGGTAAATCACCGAACCAGTGGTAGCGATCATTCGATGATGATTCAGCGTAGGCGAAATCTTCCATTTCTTGACTGAGAGCTGCTCCTGCATGTACAACCTGGATACGTGATGAGGAAGGTAAAGCGCGGGCAGCCAATGCCGTTCGAAACGGATCCTTTACGGAGCGGAGGTGTGAAAGTATGCACACTTCAAAGGCATTTTTCTTAGGGACAAATTTACCCGGGGGCGGGGCCATCGATTGGTAGATTACGCGTGCTTTGTAAATGAGGTGTTCTGGTAACTCTTTAAGCCCCATTGGTTGCAGTAGCACAAATCGATCGGCAATTTGCAGAGATTCTTGAGCGGTTGAATCTGTGTGAATGTCACGATAGAGGTCCGTTCCTGTCAATGCGAGAATGACTGGCAAGCGTGGGTGCTTTTGGCGAAAACGCGATATAGAAACATGGCTGCGACGCGCGTGCAGGGCGATCATCAGATCACATGTTTCCGTAGTATATTCTTGCGCAATGGTTACGCGGTGATTGAGTTCGCGCAATATTCTTGCCCATCGTAGGGCCGTTACTCTGTTGCCGGTGCGTGAGTGTGTCGGAGCGGGCGTGATAAGACTGATTTTCATTTGAATTTGATGTCGTTACGTCGGATGCTAGTAGGTTTCTAGTTAATCGTGCTACGAATGGCGAAAGTTTGCTAATGAGACCTTGGACTGCTATGAGGCACAGGTCCGAAATCCTGCGAACACATCTCTTCGATCGGGAGTATGAAAATTGCGCCAGGTGTTGCGAAGCATGCGAGAACGGGTTGCCCAAGAGCCTCCGCGTAGAACCTTACGTGTGTTGAACCAGGGTTTAGAGTACTCCTTGTACGCATCGGCCTCGAAACCGGGATAAGGCTGAAAATCGCTGCTTGTCCATTCCCATACGTTGCCGAGCATCTGCCGGCAACTAAATGCACTATCACTCTCAGGGAGATCGTTGACATCAATACAACCCATTGCCTTCCAATTCAGATTCGCTCGTTCTAGTGTAGGCGGTGTGTTACCCCACGGGAAACGCCGATTGTGCAAGGGCTTCGCTTCGTGGCGAGAAATCGGCGTTGCCGCTGCTGCAAATTCCCATTCAGTTTCCGTTGGTAGTCGACGACCCGCCCATAAGCAATAGGCTGTTGCTTCATGCCAGTTTACATGAATGACGGGCAGGCTCGGTTCGAGTGGAATCCATTGGTTGAAGTGACGCCGTTCCCACCCACCGATTCCATGGGGGCGCCAATACACGGGGTGTTCTGCATTCATAGTTTTGCACCATTCCCAACCATCGGCAGTCCAAAGGTTCTTTCGGTGGTAGCCTTCGTCTGCGACGAACTCTGAGAAGTCAATCTGTGTCACAGGAGTGCGAGCGATTCTGAATGGTTCGACTTCTACGCCATGTGCCCATTTCTCATTGTCGAACACAAAAGGTTCATTTGGGTTGGCGCCCAGGAAAAACCTGCCGCCTGGAACGTCTACATCAGTTTTTAACTCTGAATCATAAGCATTAGGGCCTTGGGACGTCTCGGGATTAGAAAACCTCGGCGGTGGATACGCCAGGGTTTGCCGCGTATAGGTAAATGCTTCGTTGTGCATGTCCTCATGGAACGTTGAATAACGCGTGAAATACGATAGCGGTCCGTTGTCTTCGCTGCTTAGGAGGGCCTGGAGGACGCGATCTCGCACTTCACACATGTAGGCTATCGTGTCAGCACGAGACGGCAACGGTAGATTGTGACGTGAGTCGTGAGCTATGGCAGTTGAATCCCAAAGTCTGTCAGCGTTATCAAGGATGGGTTTCTGTTTGGAAACGTGTCGTAAGATCCATTTCTCCTGGAACCATGCCACATGTCCGATTTCCCAGAGAATTGGGTTGACAATCGGTAGTTGTGGTCCCAGCAGCTGGGTGTCGTCAAGATCGACAACGAGCTCAAGGGTTCGCTGCCGAGCATCTTGCACCCACTCAGTAAGTTCGGCGGTAATCATATTAGACTTTCCCCTAATCTGGAGATTCAATTACATGAATCTGACGACGAGATGGATGTGTCGCCGTTCCAATATTTATCTGAAACGCCGGCTTTCATTGGACGATTTTCGATGCGCAGCACGCACTGAAGTTCTCCGGGCGAGTAACCCCTCGAGTTCGAAGTGTGAGCTAGCAAGTTCTCTTCTGCATTGAGATTGTAAGCACTCCTTAGAATGGCGGTAATCGCTGTAGCTAGCTCTTGTTTTGCACGAGTCGCGGTGCTAGCTGTAATTTCGGCGAAGATCCTGAACGCTTCGACAGACACTTACTCACTTGATGAGGCCCGGACATTGTCCACGTATCGGATACCAGTGTTTTCCTTGAGAACGCGACCTGTGTGATAGTTTGGTCTTCGATTATTTTGTGTGTGACACTCTACAGCTCACGTTTGGATACGCATAGCAGGTTTTTGAGCTCGTCTAGGGCTTTCGTAATGTTGGGTGTGCTGCTTGAGTGAACTGGATAATGACTTGGTAAACAGCATGTGCGAACCCCAAAAACGATTGTGCGAGGTTGTTAGTGCGCAGCGCTATACATCTTATTACCGCGGTCCAATTAATTTTGAGCCATTCACCCCGTATCCCCGTTTTGCTAGAACGTCCCTGGGTGAGGCCAATGTAATAGGCCACAATGTGCCAGATTCTAGACACGCCCGTTTTCATTCTTCAACATATCGACAACCGCTGTGTGAAGCAGCCTAGTTTACGCTATCTAAAATCGGGATGGCCGTTTGCCTACGCGTTAGTGCACAAACCGGACGCAGAGAATCTGATGTCGGGTGTACGGTTTGCAGACGTTCCTGAGCGGGAAAATCCTTGGCTGAAAGGCGACAGCATGGCGTTAGACTGCGTACCTTTGTCAATTGCACAACGCGCTCCATGCCTAGACACGCATCTTGGTGTCACGGTGCCACTCGATTTAAAAAATCAGAAATTCGGAATGCGATCCGAAAGGCCATTAATTGCGCGTGACATTGAAATGTGAGAGAATTGATACAGCATCTGTTCAGCGGCAAATCTCTCTAGGCCTGTTCTCAACGGAACCATTAGTGCGTTGTGAACCATCAAAACGCGACGGTTCTGAACTTTGCTTAGGTTATGAGAAACGACCGAAATTCCCCGACTTGTAACGTTGGCACTGAGAAGCGGGACTACGCGGACGTCTGTATGTACGACACACATTCTTACTTGCCGTGTGTAAACTATTAGCATACCCAGCTAGAGCATTTTAGCACAGCTGTGTGTGGTCGTGCAACGGAAATCCGCCGTTCCAAATGACATTCAGCGGTAGTGTAACGTTTCGTGCTCTCTATTCCATCGGACGGACGAATGTAAGCTGTGCGTAGAGTATTACAAGGAGCGTGGTAGTTGGATTATCATTGTTATTGTGACTATCGCATATGGTCGCAGTGACGTACGTTGGTCCAGAGAGAAGCGTGTGCTGAGTATATATGGACTCACATTGAATCTGGAACAGCTGTATTTCACTTGCAATCTAATTCACACTTTTGGTACCATGTAGTGTCTGGGTATGTCTGAGTTTCGGACCAACTTTCAAAGAGGGAGAGCGCAGATAATGTCATTACCAAGAATGATGCGTATTGAACAGCACTTTGAAGCACCGGTTATACAGGACATTCCGTCAACAGTGTGTGCTGAATTGGAGCGACTTGGCACTTCATCAATTGTGCATAAGGGCGATACCGTCGCTGTTGGGGGCGGGAGCCGTGGTGTGGCAAACATTGATATCGTTTTAAAGGCGACGATAGATTACCTTAAGAGTATTGGCGCCAAACCATTTGTCGTTCCCGCGATGGGAAGTCACGGTGGTGCAACGGCCGAGGGGCAGCGAGCTGTTCTGGAACACTATGGTATCACTGAAGAGACGGTGGGAGCCCCGGTTAAAGCCACTATGGAGGTCGTCGAAATCGGCCAAACTGCCGATGGCTTGCCCGTTTTTCTTGATACCTATGCTGCCGAAGCAGACCACCTTGTACCCGTTAATCGGATTAAGGCTCACACTGATTTTAATGGCTCCGTTGAGAGCGGATTGTTGAAGATGTTAACAATCGGGTTCGGGAAACAACATGGGGCGAGTATGTACCATCGAGCATTTTTTCACTACGGATTTGAGCACGTCATCCGTACGGTTACAGGATTGTTATTAGATTCAAATCGGGTTACTTTCGGTGTGGGCCTAGTTGAAAATGCGCATGAGCAGACGGCGAAGGTTGTCGCGATGCGAGCTGATGAAATGATGCGTAGAGAACGTGAACTTCTCGTAGATTCTAAATCGCTTATGGGGCGGCTTCCGTTTGATAGGCTTGATCTCTTAATTGTCGATTGGATGGGAAAAAATATTAGTGGTACCGGAATGGATACAAACATAATTGGTCGGATGATGCAAGTGCTTGAACCGGAACCTGAAAAACCGGCGATTACGCGGATTTTTGTGCGTGATTTAACGGAAGATAGTGATGGCAATGCCACGGGCGTGGGTCTTGCGGATTTCACGACGACACGCCTCGTGGAAAAGATGGACCGCCATGCGACATACATGAATGGCATCACGGGATTGGGACCCCAGAAATCAAAGACACCTTTCTATTTTGACAGCGATCGCGAAGCAATTGAGGTTGCCTTAAGCACGATTGGGATGACCCCGCCCGAGGAAGCAAGAGTCGCCCGAGTCGAAAGCACGTTGAAGTTGGTGGAGGTAGAGCTTTCGGAAGCATTTCTCGAAGATGCGAAACTTCGTAGTGACTTTGAAATCATTAGTAATCCGAAGCCGTTTGAGTTTGACTCAGCGGCCAATCTTACCCCATTTTAAGAGATTGATTGTACGCGAATAATCATCACTGATTAGAATACTGCGTACTTAATCATCTATAGTAAATCAGATAGGAGTATCTGTTTTTGAAACGCCTAATTGTCGGAATTACAGGTGCTAGTGGCGTTGTTTATGCCGTGCGTTTGCTTGATGTCCTCAATCAGCTCAAGAAATATGAGATTCATCTAACAATTTCCGATTCAGCGGCGCGCGCACTCTTTGAAGAATTGGGAATTCGCATAGATCTCGATCGGTTTACTCTTGAATCGTTGTTGGGCTATTCGTCAGATCTGGTGGTTTACCACCATCAGTCAGATATCGCCGCGTGTATTGCAAGTGGATCTTTCCGTACGGAAGGGATGGTTATCGCTCCGTGCAGCATGGGAACTCTGGGCTCTATTTCGGCAGGCTTATCACGCAACCTCGTCCAGCGTGCTGCAGATGTGTGCATCAAAGAGCGGCGACAGTTGGTTCTGGTCCCCCGTGAGACACCTCTCAATACGATCCACTTAGAAAACATGCTGAAGCTCTCCCATCTTGGAGTTTGCATTCTCCCAGCGATGCCCGGTTTCTATCACGCTCCTAAAACCGTTGATGATCAGATTGACTTTATTGTTGCGAAAGTACTTGATTGTTTTGGGCTTGAAGCCGGATTAATCCGGCGGTGGAAAGAAGACGCGTGATTTTGTTTCTAACGTCCACCTTAACTAATTCGTGCGGTGTTGGAAAGAGAGATTATCCGTTTACAGTGTGCGATTGTGTCGTGATGCGGATTCGATTGTAACGTGTGTGCATTTCGTATTTGCCGCAGGAATTCTTTTTGGAAAATGCCCTAGTGAATCAGTTGTTATGTCGCATTAGCAAGATTGATTATGGCAGCGAACTATCAGGTTGTCTACTACAAACAAGAAGCACCGAGGTTGCTAGAGTCTCATGAGCCGTTCAGGCACATCCGGTTGTAGCAGCAACTTCACGGATAGTATGTTGGCGTGTGGGCGACGTTTGATAGCGGAGTGGTCTCGCTCATCAGGTGTCATCCAATTGATTGTTCAAACTTATTAATGAATATGCCCAGTAGGTCCATCGTGGTTTGTTGGGATGCCTTCTGGACAGGGGCGTCTTCGAAATGGCATAGATATCAGCCTCCGGATGGAGAATGATTTATCGTAAACTGAAAATCATCCTTGAGATGATAAAGTTTGGGCACACTGTTTTCGCGCTGCCGTTTGCCGTGATGAGTGCGTTCATTGCTTCGGATGGAATGCCTAGACTAGATAAAATGTCTTGGATCCTTGTAGCAATGGTCGCGGCACGCAGCGCTGCAATGGCCTACAATCGACTCGCTGACGCAAACATTGATGCGGTAAATCCGCGGACGGCTATGCGGGCAATCCCCGCAGGTCTGATTGCGACGCGCGCAGTGTGGGTGTTTACTATTGTCTCTGCTGCGCTGCTCGTATTTTCAGCATATAAGCTTAACGCACTTGCATTCGCGCTTTCGCCTGTTGCTCTCGTGGTAACTATCGGTTATAGTTATGCAAAACGCTTTACTTCATTTTCCCACGCCTGGCTGGGATTGTCCCTTTCGATGGCCCCCATCGGCGCCTGGATTGCTATCAAGGGTAGCTTTGACTGGCCCCCAATTTTTCTTGGATTGTCTGTGTTTCTCTGGACCGCGGGATTCGATATCATTTATGCTTGTCAGGATTTCGAATTCGATCGCAGAAACTGTCTATACTCGATTCCTGTTCGTTTTGGAATACGACGTGCCTTGTGGTTGTCCTCAAGTTTACATGTGCTAATGGTAGCAATACTCATTGGCTTGGTACTCCTACCCAACCTCGGTGCTCTCTATTTAGTCGGTGTTGGTTTTGTCGCGTTAATCCTGATTTTTGAGCACGCAATTGTTAAACCAGATGATTTGTCACGAGTAAACACGGCATTTTTTACCCTGAACGGTCTGGTGAGCTTGGTGCTAATGGTTTTTTCTGTTGTTGATCTTTTGGCAAGTATGAGAGGTTAGACAATTTGTTAGAGAAAGGTCTGAGATTCTAGAATAAATCGGCGTGAGCGACCCCATTGGTGCCAAATTGTTTTACCACTGGTTGTGTCCGAAAGTGGGGGACATTCTCGCATTGAGATTATGCCAAACATCTGATAGCCTTGGCTGTGAATGCTGGACCGCCGATTTTTGCTAATAGGGCATGCTTAAGAATGTTGTGCTTTGGCGCGGATCCATCTGTGTGAATTGGTGTGCATCCTGAAACAACCTCCTGTTACTGCGCGATGTAAGATTGTCCTGAATTTCAGGTATAGAGATTTGTCAGGTATGGATGGACAATTTTAAGTGTCTAGCACTCAGATTGGAATACCATCATGTGTGAGTCTCGCTCGAAGTTAGTGGAGATATCTGCCGTTTCCATAGGAAGCTTCTGCCTGTATGATACGTGTTGTCACGTAACAAGGAGTTCAGTGGTAAGCAGATCTGTTTTTAACGTACGTGTTGTTACATTGTCTGTCAGGCAAGATGCCGGTAAGTGTATTCTATTCCCAACTAAGTGAAGGCAATTTACCCGGACCAAGGTGGGAATTTTCGTTGACCCCAAACAGCGTGCTGTGGTAGCATTCCTACTCCAACGAACTTCAGAAGTGGTACAGACGTTCACATCCTGCCGTTATTGTCCGGGAGGTAAGGTCGGACATGACCTTGAACGTGATAAAATAATTGAGGGATATTCATGGAACAACGACTAGACCCGAGGACGCAACAAATTGTTATTCTCGCTCAAGGCTCATTTGGAATTCTCGAATCTAAGACAGCGACCGTATTGGTTCGCTATCTCAGTGAGAACGTAGTTGCCGTTATTGATAGTACAAATGTGGGAAAAGATGTAAGCGAGGTGATTGGAATTGGGAATGGCATTCCCATTGTTGCAAGTCTCGCCGAAGCCATGAGGTTCCAACCGACCGTGCTTGCCATTGGAATTTCGCCACCGGGTGGCGCGTTGCCCCAATCTTGGCGGGCTATCTTATGTGAGGCGCTCGAGCACGGGCTGCATGTGATGAGTGGATTGCATCGGTTTTTGAGTGAAGATTCCGAACTCGTGAATCTTGCCAAACGTCGGAACGTTATTTTGTGGGATGCGCGAAAACCACCAACAGGACTGCCTGTTGCGACGTGTAAAGCCGCTAACGTTGATGCAACGGTTGTATTAACGGTGGGAGCGGATTGTCGCGTTGGGAAGATGTTGACGGGAATTGAACTCACAGATGGTTTGCGTGGCCTTGGGGTGAATGCCGAATTTTGTCCTACTGGGCAAAACGGCATTATGGTGTGGGGCTGGGGTATCGCCATTGATGCTGTTGTTTCTGACTTTACGGCAGGAGCGGCGGAGCGGATCGTTCTTGATGGGGCAGAAAACCATGACTTGTTAATCGTTGAGGGACAAGGGTCGCTTGTTCATCCTGGCTATTCAGGGGTCACGTTGAGTTTGATGCATGGGACCATGCCTGACGCAATGATTTTTTGTCACCAACCTTCTCGAAAGATTGTCGCTCGATACAACATCCCGTTGCCGCCAATATCGGCACTAATCAAGCAATGCGAGATGCTAGCGAGTCCTGTTAAACCGGCGAAAGTTGTTGGCATCGCGCTTAACAGTTTTGACTTATCGGAGACCGAGGCATTCGAGGCTATCGAAGATTCTGAGAGAGAAACGGGTTTACCGACCACAGATGTTGTCCGATTCGGTTCCACGAAGTTGGTGGAAGCAATTCAACAAATCCACCCGGCAAAGCACCAATCAAAGGAGTTGGTGAGCAACTAGCTAGTAGGGTGCCTTGGTAGGCTGTTTTGCGAGGTGGCAACATAGTCTGGAGTCTCTAGTGTTTACAAGTTTAATTGCCAAAGAGCCAATTCCTTTTTGCTCCCAAAGATTGGAGGCATGGTCCCGTGAGTGCCGCGAAGCTTAGTGATCGGCCGTTGGAAGCCCAAGCGTTACTGAAAATGCCGCTGGCGGAAGCTGAAGCTTTGTTCCAAAGCTATCCAGTTGACCGACAATTGGAGGTTATTCTGTCCACGCCACATCCAAAGGAAAGAGAGGAGTTGTACTACCTGGTGCCTGATTGTACGGAATTGGTCCAGAGAAGTCCGACAGAACACGTTCTACAGGTGTTGTATAGGGTGTTGGGCACAGGTATCGCTTCAGTGTTATTACCTTGCCTCTCTTCCGAACAATTTGAGGAAATAGTTGATTTGTCGGTGTGGCGTGACGGTGCGCTTGATGAAAAAGTTCTAGATCTGTGGCTTTTTGAACTGAGCAATTGCGAAGCGGATGAATCGAGTGGTTTGTTAACGCACATTGATGTCCGCATCCTGGCTACACTTCTGCGGAATCGAATTCAACTGAAAACTGAGTTCGCAGCTCTTTTCATTGAAGCTGGCGTGGCTGACCCCTTGTCAAGTGAACTTGAGTACACTGATGAGCGTGCAAGAGAAATAATGCAATCGGTTTGGGAGGCTGATGAAGAATTCTTCACCCATGTTCTTTACCAGATGTTTGCGCTGAATCAAAATGAGTCGACCGACGTGGCGCTTGCAGCCGCCCTGGAACGTGCTAAAGATGAGCGCGATGAACGGGTGAAAATACGCGATGAGGCAGTAGGTATCGAAACCACTGAGGAGGAAATCCTGCAACAAGTGGATCTGGATCGGCTTGGTCTCGAGAGTGGTTCTACAGAAGCTAAGAATGGGGACATAAACGAGAATGTGAAGACTGGTACTCTAAAAAATGTTTGAGATTGATGTTCCAGTACAATACGATAGTCGCCTATTCTTATCACGGACGTTCGCGCGTGGGGAGGAAACGGGAGAAATTACTCGAGTGCAGAGTGATGTAGTTAAACAGGACATTGCAATGCTCTCACACAAACTGATTTTAGTGAAAACGCAAGATGTATCATCGCATCGAGAACTGAGACAGCAGGTTCAGAACGCTTTTGTACTCATTAGTTTAGGTCTGGAGTATGGTAGCGATGGCGATGCAGACAATGCAGTTCAACTGCTGATTAGGAACCGGATTGTTAAATTGTTTCAGATTGGGAATACCCTAGTTAGTGAGCTGGTCAAGTATGCGCAAACCACACTTCAAAAGGCAGTGCTCGTTTCACCTGAATCATCCGAATCATCGACCTTCGCTCCGCAACCAATTCCTGTCTACAATAAATGGGAGCAAGAACTTGTGGCCGAGATTGATGAATACAATCTCGTGATTGATGCTCCGCATGTCTTGATTCGTGGAATTTCGGCTCCTCGCCCGCTGATCGCTCTTATGGACTTGTCAATTGTCAGGCAACAGATTGATAACATTAATTATCGATTAACCTACCTACAGGCCCTCCCGTTGAAAAAAATCTTTGAGACCGAATATCCCTCTAACATTGATGAGGATGCGGCACGCGAAATCACAATGGCGTTGATGGTGAACCTACTTCTGTATCAAGAGATTCATTTTCATCTCGATTCTGATGATTTCGAAAGTTTCAGGGAAGTTGCCTATGATGCGGACAGTGGGAGCGTGAGAAAGGAGTCCAAGGACCGGCTTATCTGCTGGATCGTGCACTACTTAGATCTAGCATCCTTACCAGAGGAAGTTAAAAGCTATGCAGTGGCGTATTGGCGAGAATGCCTAAACGTAATGCGAATCGAGTGTGAGTAGGCCGTAAATTGTGAAACGTCTAATGTTTTGCGGCCATGAACTCTGATTCAAATCGGCGCGAAAACTTCTCGATTCGGCTGAGGATATAGAAAGCGATAAGCGAATATGCGAAGCGGTTTTGGTTTTTGTGCTTACTGAGGGCGACCTACATCTGATAAAGTTTTAACAAAGATGTTAGAGAATATCAAATGGATTGCGTGTAAATTTGGCAGCAGGAATGTTGTGCACCAGTCTTTCGGTGACCTTGCCACCAAAGGAAAATTCTCCACAGGATCTGCACAGTAGGTTTTAATCGGTGCGAGGATCCGGTTGCGAATGAGCGATTCTGACACGGAACTTGGTTCGCTTGGTTATTGGTGCGAATTTCGACTTCATGTGAGCGGCAATTTTCTGAAACGGGTATTCAAGGAAAATTACGACGAGAATCAGTTCGTTGCCCGCATGTTAGCGGCTAAATCCCCATTCTTAAGGCGACGGCAGTCAAAAGTACTAGAAGCGAAGTAACTCCGATTAAACTCGATACGACTGCAAGTTGGCTACGAATCTTTTTTGCTTCGGCAGGTAGTGTGTCTGCGCCCGGTTCAAGTTCTTCGATAGCTTGTGAGATTCGTGGCGCTATGACGAAGCTGTGGATTGCGGTCAGGATTATGAGAATTACGACCAGCAGCAGTTTTATCGAAAGTGTTCTCATAAACATTCGAATCGCGGCAGCATCTCCACCGACGGCGCCAAATACATTAAAGAGCCCAGAGAAGATGAGGATAAGTACGCATCCCCATACAATTGGTTCAAACTGTTTTCCGATGCGGGTAAGAATCCGAATTCGTTCCACCTCGGAGACTGAGCGTTTGAAGTAGGGAACGATCACTAGTGCCATTATTAGATTTCCGCCAATCCAGGTGACGGCAGAAGTGACATGCAGCCATCGAATCAGTAAATCGAGTATTTGCATTTGCTCTCCTTTGGCAAAAAAGGTGACCGGGGCTTTCAGATGACGTTATTGCCAAACTGACTAGCCTATAAATAAGTCTATAGTACGTGGAACTGTAAAGATAGAACCTGTACTAAGGAGTCTTACGCGATAGACACCATGCCCGGTAAAGTGTGAAAGGAAGGTCGGCCGGGCACTTTGACACTAGGATGTGTGGCGCGCCAATGGTTAACAGTATTCTTCATGAGAAGTCGTTCAATACACCGGGGTGTTGTCGGAAGACTTGGTGTGAAAAGGCGGCTTAAAGGAAGAAGATTCTCGGGTGATAACACGCATTTCCAATGGTGACTTTGCTTGCATTTAGTGGTGAAGTTCTGCAAAAGAAGTAGGCTGTGATGGAAGTGTGTGCTAACCTACGGTGCAATAATATCTGAAGAGGGGTAGTTAGTGTTTCCTAACTTGGTGGCTGCCTGGAGAGGAAGCGGCTGGTTTCCACAATCATCCGGGTGCGCACGACTATCATCTTGCTTGCGACTCAATGTTAACGGACCGCTTTGTCAACACTCGTACGCGGTCCTAGCGTAGCCTTGAATTGTTTCAGACCAATCTATACTTATCGGTCGGTGATGCTGCTGTTTGAGTGTGAATGACTCTGAAATCAGGTGTCTATAGACCGGTCTTACGCAATCTAATGTCAAGAATCCTCACATTTACCACTAGCCCACGTGGAATAGCTCTTTCTCTTCGCGGTGGAATGAAAACGACATCATCCTTTTGCCCGTGTATTCTTCAGGTCAGAGTAGGCCTTTCGTTATACTATCCTTTTCCTGGTTGATAGTACGGATTTGTCCCAGACTCATGGTCTGTTGTATCAATGATGTGTTTTATTTCTGGAAAGGACTCTTGAACCATTGCTTCGATGCCATGCTTCAAAGTCACACTCGCCATTCCACATCCCTGACAGCCCCCACCCATGTGGACATAAATCGAGTCGTCGGTAACGTCTAGAAGATCTATGTGTCCTCCGTGGCCCGCAACAGAGGGGTTAATCTGTTCATCGATTAACGACTGAATTGCTTGCGCTTTTGGATTATCCCACGTTGGTGTGTTCGGATTATCAATGCGAAATCCGCTTGAATTTAAGTCTTCTACGTAATCTATCGTTGCTCCTTTCAAGTTCTCACTGCTTTTGAAATCAACAAACACTTTGAATTCACCAGCATCTACTACAACGTCGTCCGATTCAGGTTCAGCTTCTAGACCCAAACCATACTCAAATGCTGAGGCCGTGCGGCCTTCTATACTTACTCGTAGTCCCTGAACTTCTACTTCTTCACTCTCCATGATTGACAGAACTTTTTCTTTAGCTGCTTTAGTCACAGTGAGAAGTGGTTCTTGCTTTGCTGCTTTAGTTCTTGTACGTAGCTTGTTCAATGGGTTTTTCATTGTGCTGTGCCGCTCTCAGGGAGAGAAGGGAGCGGTGCTCCTTCCTGAAGATGGTAGTTACAGACTGAGTTTCGGGTAGTCACGCTGCTGGATGCCGAGCGTCCTCTAGCGGATGGCGAAATTCTCCCGTTTTGTCGTAAAATCGTTCAAGTCGCTGAATCGCCTCGATTTCTAGTTGTCGAATTCGCTCACGGGTTACGTTGAGCTTTTCGCCGATTTCGCGAAGGGTTCTTTCGTTCCCATCCTCAAGGCCGAACCGCATTCTGAGAATCTGTTGTTCCCGTGTGGTTAGTTTGCTAAGCAGCTGCTTAACGAGGTCTTGTTCAATTATGTTCGAGACTGGCCCGCATTCAGGATTTGCCGATACGTCCTCAACCAAATCTCCGAGTGTTTTCGCGGATTTCTCCTCACTGAGCGGCGTTTCCATTGAGATGGCGTCAGAATGGAGTGTTAAAAGCTCCTTGGCCTGTTCAGGTGTTAATTCTAGTGTGTGCGCCAGTTCCTCAATCGACGGTTCACGCTGGAGATCTTGACAGAGTTGAGCGAAGGTAGAATCAAACTTATTGACTTTGGCCACGATGTATGATGGAAGACGGATAGATCTCGAACAGTTATCCAGGGTCCGCATTATCGCTTGTTTAATCCACCAGATTGCGTATGTGCTAAATTTAAATCCCTTTCGATAATCAAATTTCTTCGCTGCTCTCATCACACCGATATTTCCCTCTTGGATCAGATCCTCAAGTGGGACATTTCGTCCTTGATATTTCGCGGCAACCGAAACTACTAGGCGCAAATTTGCCTGAACTAGTTCATCACGTGCGGACTCATCGCCACTTTCAATACGCTTTGCAAGCTCAATTTCTTCTTCCCGTGATAAAAGGGAATGATGTGCTACTTGACGCAACCAGCTGTTCAATGCGTCGGGTTGAATCGATTTGGAATATCCGCCTTCTTTGATTGGACGATCCTTATTAGCACTATCCGCAGAGTCAGTTGGTTCAATGCTCACGCGCTCGTCCGTTACCGTTGGGTTCTCCGTTTCCTCAATTACCTCGTTGCCACTCATTGCGCCTTTTGTCTCCGCCGTTTAGTTCCGCGCTAGTCCATCGTAAATCAAATCTCATTTCGTGTGAGGGACGAATGATAACATCGGATCCAAGTTTTGTCAAGGAAATCCCTTAAAAAACAGGAGGATACGATTTGAATTTAAATCTTGTCAGGAATGAAGTTAGGACAGGGTTGAAGACCCGTTGCAAGCAAAATCGATTTTGTCAGACACTCGCGTGTCTGTGTTCTACGATTGAATCTTGGTTTTGAGGAGCCGCACAATACAAGATAGGTAGGTAAGCATGTGCCACAAAGGCCTGTTGATATGCTGACCATCAAATCAACGATTCGTCCTACCAGTCCACGGGACACGTTCCAAGGAAAAGCCTCGGAGCAACTTAAGATGACTAGCACATTTAACGAAATTCCAACCATTCCATTACGACCCCGCCGTTCGACATACCTAATTAGGTATAGATTAACGATCGATGTGATAGGGCGTTACCATGAGTGATCTTCATGGATATAGCAAAGTTGTTGCCTAACCGGTATTGTCAAGCGCGGCTCTCCAAGCATAGGCTCAGACGGTTGACAACTTAGCCTGGCACAAGATGTGGCAACGACTGTCTTAGTAGCGTTCTCTTCTGACAAGTTGGATACGATGCTGCCGTCAAAACCTTTTGACTTGTACATCAGTTTCCTCTGATATAATTCCCGGGCTTGTGTGGAGGAGGTTCAAATCACGTGCAATTTCTACCGAAAAAGACACGCGGGGAAATAGTTGTTCTTCTGAAGCGAAAAGATGGTATGGTGGCAAGTGAGATTGCTAACGAACTGGATCTACATTCTATGACCGTCCGTCAACATCTTGCTATTTTGGAACGCGAAGGGTATGTACGGCGTAGTCTAGAGAAGATCCGGCGCGGTAGGCCAACGTACGTCTATCATCTGACGAGCAGTGCCGATGAATTGTTTCCAAGTGATTATTAGCGGTTTGTGATGAATCTACTGGGTACTTTAGTTTTCACCGAGGGACAAGAGAAGGTGGATGAGATTCTTGAGCGCCAGATGGAGCAAAAATTAAAGAACTGCTTCAATGGCACTGAGGAGAAGAGCTTAGGCAGTAAAATAAATATGCTGGTTGAGTTTCTTAATGAAGAAGGATACATGGTTGAGGTAGAAAGACGGCGACTGGTTACGTTCTTGAAGAGCACAATTGCGCGTTGGGATCGATTGCACAGAAATACCATCAACTTTGACAGAATGAGCTTCTACTGTTTAGGCGTATCCTCAACGCTCCGGTCGAACGTAAGTGGCACATGGTTTCAGGAGAGTTGTGTTGTAGTTATGTTGTTTCGAAGATGAATGTTGTGTAGTGATTGTTTTGCTGGTTGTATTTACCCATCTTATCCTGAATCATTCCAAAATTTAGTGCGTCCCATATGTTAGAGCACGTTCTTAATCCGTTCCAAAGCCTCATCCAATCGTTCATCTGGAACTGTTAACGCCACGCGAAAATACCCTTCTCCGTTCTCTCCGTATGCCGATCCTGCTGTAATCACGACCGCCGCTTCTTCAAAAATCTTAGTTGCGAAATCAATTGAACTCATTCCATTTGGCGTGGGCATCCAAAGGTAGAATGTGCCTTTCGGAGGCGTGTAATTCTGCCAATTCAAACGTCCAAAGGCATCGAGAATTCGTTGGCGGCGTCGTGAATATATCTTTAGCATTTTGGCGATGTTATCTTGGCATTGCGTTAGTGCCACAATGCCAGCATATTGGATTGGGTTGAAGATTCCCGAATCGGTGTTTTCCTTGACTTGCGCCATCCCAGAGATGAGGTCGGTGTTTCCCACCGCCATGCCAATGCGCCAACCCGTCATGTTGAAAGGCTTTGACAGTGAATTCAGCTCCACCCCCACATCCTTCGCCCCTGGTGTTGAAAGAAAGCTCAGTGGTCTTAGTCCGTCAAATACAATCTCGCTATAGGGATTGTCATGACAGATCGCGATGTCATAGGTCTTGGCAAATGCTACAACATCTGCGAAGAATTCAGGCGTTGCCGTTGCCCCCGTTGGGTTGTTGGGGTAGTTTAGGAACATTGCTCTGGCTTGGTTTGCGATATCGGATGGAATGTTCTCGAGTCTAGGGAGGAAATCGTTGTCTGCGGTAATTGGGACGTTATAAGGAATTCCGTCTGCCATCAAAATACTGGCGCGGTATGCGGGATACCCAGGATCTGTCATTAATACGGTTTCGCCAGGATTTACGACCGCCAGCATGAAGTGATGGCATCCTTCTTTACTCCCAATTAAACCGAGTACTTCTGTTTCTGCATTGAGTTGGACGTTGTATCTGGTTGCATACCAATCCGCCACAGTTTTCCGGAATGCCAACATGCCCTTTTCTTCATCTATTGGGTAACGATGATTCTCCACATCTCCAGCTGTCCGCAATAGCTCATTTATTACTGGCTGTGGCGTTGGATTGACCGGATCGCCGACAGCAAGGCTAATTACATCGATGCCATCAGCCTTCGCGTTGTTAATCTTGGTGCGCAATTCCATGAACAGGTAAGGTGGGATGTTTCGCAATCGAGTGGCGATTTGCATGTTTTCTCCTCAAGAAGAAGTAATTTTGTTTCGCTGCCCAACGAAAGATACAAACCATTTCAGATCAACGTGATTGTAACAGACGTAAAGTTTATTTTCAAGGCTGAAATTGAGAATTGAAATCCCAAACCGCCAGTTGAGACTCCCTTGACAATCACTGGCGGAAGAAGAAATCGAAGTGATGGAGAACTGCTAGGTCGGCAGTCTCAGTACCGTAAGCGGTTGAGGTGATGCCAAGTTTCAGGTTAGGATGTTGTTGATGCAAATAATCTGAAAATTGAAAGAGCCATCGATAAATTAGCTCGATAGACTCTCTTCGGTTGAAGTGCGCGTGTCCTTGTGTTCCACAACCTTTCAAGGCATCTCCATCCATACCAATTATTGGACGATCCAGGATCAAGATATCCACTTCCACCTCCTCACACAATTCTCTCACTGCGCGTGAAAGGTAGTAACCATAATCACTCAGGACGCAGTAGATTTTCTTCTGGACCAGATTTGCGTCTGTTGTTGTGTCAGATGCGGTTATCTGTCCGAAGTTTGTGCTAGGTCTTAAACTCCATGGAGTATAATCTAGAACTTCAAGATTGAGCTCAGCCACAGGGAAACGAATCCCAAATTTGCTTCCGTTGTTGTGGACTTGCTGACTGAGTTGATTGAGCTCCAAGAGAGCTTCCTTGTTCCAGTCGTAGTCTACGACAAGGAAATTGTAGTCTTCAATAGTAAAATTGCCAACGGCGATGTTGTCATAGGACGGTGCCTTTGTCCATATGATTGTCGAAGTGGCGGCCTTCATGGTGTCTAGGTACCAGAGCGTCGCAGGAACAGGTGGTTTGACTGTTTTGGAATGGGTAGACTGAGCCTTTGAAAACAGCATTGTCCAGATTGCTGGGCTCGACACTAGGGTGCGGGGTGGCACCCGAATCTCTATTCCGTTAATTGAGGCCGTGGGGATTAGCCCGAGTTCCATTGTCAAGCCAGTGGCATGCGTGTTGTCGTGTCTGGTTATCCCGGCAGCCTCATTTGCTAGAATCATACCACGTTCCCCTGATGAGTCATGAATGAAGTGCAACACCTCCGAATGCTCTGTTGACGTAGAGCGTGCTTTAGAAGGTTGGTGCCTGCGCTTGGAGAAAGAGGGCAACGATTCAATTACGATGTCCTCGAGAAAGAATCCCGAATCTGTTAAGTTCTCGAAAGTTATCCATTTGCGGATTATTGGTAATTGCCGATATATTTCGTAGTGAATTTTTACACCAAGGATGGGTTTTTCTGATTCGTCGGCGTAACGTAATTCAACGATTAGATGTTTGCCAGATTCTGCTATCTGTTCCACCTCATAGGACGTGTACTTGAGCAAGTCACTATCTCCTACGAACTGAATCTCACCAATGCGAAACTTAAACTCGAGGCTTGGCACCGAAATGTAATTTCGTCCTGATGGTTTGTGTGTATAATAGATCGTCTGGATGGCTCTGCCACCTTTGTTCAGATGGAATCGACGTTCGATGAGCTGATTCCCTAGATATAGGACTTGTTTGGTTGCATTATACCCCACATAGGTTCCAATGTTCTCCCCATTACGCAGAGATTTGTACAGAAGCGCTGTGGGCGTGGTCAACGGCATTTTACTGCAGCTCACGGCGCCCATGCTGGTCAAGAATAGTATTGCACATTGGAGAAATGGAAAATATAGTTTATCTGGACGTGCGTAAGCTTCCGTATAAGAGTTGATTGTATGTTTGTACCGCACGGATTTAGGCATTATGACGATTGTATTTTACCGTAAGTAGTGAGAGGCCGAGTGAAGGTGCCGAGGGACCGGCGGCACTTCGAGTGCACCTGTCTAGAATCGTGCGCAGCTGGCTGACTGGGTCACTGGAATCTTGCAGTTTCAATACGGTGCCAACAATGGCACGGACCATGCCTCGCAAGAATGAATCTGCCTCAATCTGAAAACAGACCAAATCCTCGCGGCGCCAGCAGCAGGCATATTTAATGTCGCAGATTGGGTTGGAGCGTTCACTTCCCGAACGTTGGAAAGACGAGAAATTCCCCTTCCCAATCAACTCACCACAGATATTATGAGCCTGAGAAACATCGATTGGTTGAGGAGAGAAATAGGCTGTGTTTCGTAAAAATGCAGATGGATAAGGCCGATTTAGAATCGTATACCGATAAGTCCGCGTTACAGCACTGAAGCGCGCGTGGAAGTCGGGTGGGACGGTTTCTACATTGAGTACCACGATGTCATCTGGTAAAAGTGAGTTCACGCCTCTTTGAATCTCATCTGGGTTCATTTGAGAGTCAGTCTGAAAATGTGCAACCTGACCGGCCGCATGGACACCAGCGTCTGTGCGGCCGGCTCCGATGACATGCGACTGCATATTTGTAAGCTTTGTAAGGGCACCCTGAATGACTTCCTGAATTGTAAGAGCATTAGGTTGGATTTGCCAACCATGATAATTTGTCCCTTCGTATTCAATTGTAAGTTTGAGATTTTTCATCGGCATAGTGTGTCGACTAGTTTATTGATTGGGGGGACAGAAACGAGCGTGTCCCATTGGGTTGTAGGCGAGCTGAATCTAATTAGCCCAATCTTCTGGGTGAGCAGAGATTAAGAGTGCTTCGAGTCCAGCCTTCGCTCTTCGCACTTTTGCAAACGGCGTGGGTGTATGGTCGTTGTCGAAAGTGCCAGCGAAACTGTTGGTTTAAGTTGCCGTCATGTACATCGGAAGTGGTCTGGAATGCGAGAATTGAACACGTCCTTTGTGCGAGTGTCAAACATTCTTATTCTTCTTTATGCTCCTAAGATATGCAATCCGGTCGGTGTCACAATATTTTCAGGACCTCCGAACGGTCCTGATATTCACATATTTCACATTGCGTTCGGAATAGGGGGGCAATCATCGTGAATTTGACGTTGTCCTGACATTACTAATGCTGATATGTCGTTCCTCATATGCGTGAACGCTCCCTCAAGAATGGCCTGCCGAATGCCGCGTATCAAACTCAAGTAGAAATGTAGGTTGTGAATTGTGAGTAATTGGTGAGCCAGAATTTCGTTTTCGCGGTGCAGGTGGCGAAGATAGGCGCGCGTAAAATTCTGGCATGTATAGCAGATACAATCTGAATCGAGGGGCGTAAAATCGGCTTTGTATTTGCTGTTCCGAATTCGGATGGTGCCTGCTGTCGTGAACAATGAGCCGTTCCGTGCATTTCGCGTTGGCATGACACAGTCAAACATGTCCACTCCACAGCTAACGCCGTAGATCAAATCCTCGGGCGTCCCTACGCCCATCAAATAGCGAGCTGTGTTTCTTGGAAGCATCGGAGTAGTGTAGGCGAGAATCTGGTACATCGACGCTTTGTCCTCGCCTACACTTAAGCCGCCAATTGCATAGCCGGAAAATCCAATGTCTACCGTTGATTCTACGCTTTTCTTCCGTAGATCTGGTTCCATTCCGCCTTGCACAATGCCAAATAGAAGTTGATCGGAATTGGCGTGTGCCTGCTTACATCGTTTTGCCCAACGTACTGTCATTTCCATTGATTGTTTCAGGTATCCATGGTGGTTTGGAAGCGGTGGACATTCGTCGAAGGTCATGATTATGTCTGCTCCGAGGGCATTCTGGATTTCGATTGAACGTTCGGGACTGATAAAGTGCTTTGAACCGTCGACCTCCGAGCGAAACTCGACGCCCTTCTCCGATATCGTACGCAATGGCCCCAGACTAAATACCTGAAATCCGCCACTATCGGTCAATATTGGTCTATTCCAAGCCATGAATCTGTGTAGGCCGCCAGCCTGGTAGACGGTCTCGAATCCCGGACGAAGGTATAGATGGTAAGTGTTTCCGAGTATTATGTCCGCGCCAACCTCAATGAGGTTTCGCGGGCTGCAGGCCTTGACGGTCCCGCGTGTGCCAACAGGCATGAAGACTGGTGTGTTGACAGTACCATGCGCTGTGTGAAGTCGTCCGATTCTCGCTTGTGTCTGACGGTCTTCGTGGATGAGAGTGAATTCGCAGTTCTTCATTTTCTAGGAGATTGTTCTATGTGAGTGTTTAAACAATGAGTGCTCATGTTGTGACATCTATCATACGTATTGCTTCTTCGATTTCGTCGACAACTGTGCGATCCGTTTCCTTGTGCAACTGAGCCAGCAATTCCTTTTTCGCTGCATGTCCTCCGATCTTTCCTAACGCCCACGCTGCATGACCTCGGACAAGTGGCTCAGGATCACGGCAGGCTTTTTTTAGAGCGGGAATAGCACCTTGACCGCCCCAATTGCCAAGAGCGACAGCAATGTTGCGAAGAAATCCACGTCTCTTTGTTCGTTTGATGGTGCTGTTCTTGAATCGCTTGCTAAATTCCTGCTGCGTCATGTTGATGAGCGATAGTAGTGTTGGGTTAAGATTTTCTTCGCGTGGGTAAAATGCCGATTCTCCAGTTGAGATTGCTTTGCTATTCCAGGGACAGACTTCCTGACAAATGTCACATCCGAAGATTAAATTTCCAAGTTTTGGGCGCAGTTCTTTTGGAATACTGTCTTTCAGTTCAATGGTGAGGTAGGAGATGCACAGACGAGAGTCAAGGACATTGGGCTCGAGAATGGCATCGGTTGGGCACGCCTCGATACAGCGGGTACACGTACCACAACTACCACGGGACGGGAGCCAATTGTAGTCTAGCTCAACATTAATCAGAATTTCGGCAAGAAAATACCAAGAGCCTGACTCCCAATTAATCAAATTGGTATTCTTGCCGACCCAGCCGATTCCCGAGCTTTCGGCGAAGTCGCGTTCGATAATGGGTGCAGTGTCCACGCAGATTTTGTGTTTGAGTTTCTTCTTGGCTGCTGACTCGATGGATTCGACCAATTTACGCAACTTAGAACGTACGATGATGTGGTAATCCTCACCCCAGGCGTAGCGAGAAATCTGACCTCGTGATGGATCTCTGCCGAGTTCCTTGGGTGGGTCGATTGTATGATAATTGATGCCTAGGCTAATAAGCGATTTGGCTTCTGGAAGAAGGCTGCGTGCATCTCCCTTCAAGGGCAGGTGTTCTTTAAGGTAGTTCATCTCGCCGGCATATCCATTATCCAGCCACTGCTTGTACGGTTTGATGGCTTGAGTCTTTTTGGCTGGTGTAATGCCAACGAGTTCAAATCCGAGTTGCTGGGCATAATCTTTAATTTGCTCTGTCAAAGTCATTGGATTTTTGATGTATCGGAGATAAGTTGAGGAATTTCAGCATCGAATCTGTCCATGTGTGTTCGGAAAACGAAATTTCGCGCCTGGTAAAATGAGTGAGTGTGAACCGGGGTCACCAGATTGGTCGCATTAGGACCGCAATGGCTTTCCCTCGGGGTCCTCTTTGTGCTCCCACCTCAAACAATTAACCATTCACCCGTTTATTTGGTATTTCTTAAAATTGCTAGATTGATCTAAGATTCAGGATCTGAGGGAATTCCGGACCAATGCTGCCACATATCTTTACAGGGTGGCTCATTCATTGAGGCTTCTAGATCGTGTTTCTCGTAGTCAGCCAATACCGCTTTTCGGATAACCTTGGACCGATTTCGGCCTGATGCATGGGCTAACCGGTGATGCCAAAAGATGATGTCACCTGCTTCTCCGTGGCAATCAACAGGGGATTGCCGTTTGAAAAAGGTAAGATCCGTTGCATATTCTTCAGTCTGTTCGCTCGTGTGCCGGGTTCGGTGATTATAGTAGAATACTCGGTGACTCTTGGGCCAAACCGTAAAGCCTCCCCCATTTGGTGGGACATCATCGATGTATCCAACCAGCCCTAGATGGAACGCATGTTTATCAGTATGGCAGCCGGGGGCTTGCTCCGGAGAGTTTCCCTCAGGAAGGCGACAGTATATACCGCGTATTGTTTCTGGCACACGGACATTTCCCTTCCCGAGTAGTTGCTCGACCATTTTCCAAATGCTAGGGTCCGTTGCCAACATTCGTACCATCCAACCTTCACGTCCAATGCTGCGGTAATACCAGCTGTAAGCACCTCCGTCGTTCCCCTTTTGGCCTTTCTTTTCTCGATATTCCTCAATTGGACCAATCCATGTGTCCGAATCTGTTCGGTCTAGTTCTGCTGGCGCGTTTTCCCATAATCTCTCGCGGGCCCGTGCTGTGAGTTTCTCATTCATCACTTTGCGCTTGATTAGATAGCCCTCTTCCTTAAAGAAATGAATTTCTTCTGAAGTTAGATTTGTCATACAGTTTGTCCTCGTTTTCCTTTTATTCAGGCAGCATTGTTCCCTTCTTCTTAGATATCAACTACATGAAGTATGAGCCCGATTTCCGGGGAGCGTCGTGTAATTGTTTTTCTCGAGCCACTTGCGGCGATCTAGTTGCGGGCGGATATCTCTACAACAGAAGTACGAATGCAGTGTTTGTCTTGGGGAATTAGTCTCATTTTTCATGTCAACATGCCAGAGGTGGGCATTGAACACAAAAACTGTTCCTGCTTGTGCAATTAACTGAACATGATTCGGGTAGTCGTAGACGGCATTGGGCCTGAGCTGTGTTGAGATTGTTCCGCATCCATGAGACTTTGGAAAAATTCGTGTGGCGCTATTTTTGGAAGTGAAGTCTGAGCGCAACCATACTGAATTACATACAAAGTAATTGGCTGGTTCAACGGCGCCGCTCCAATCAGCGTGCATGGCTTGTCGTCCGTGTCCGGGTATCGGTGCACTGCTGGTCAATGAGGAGCCTTTAAACTCATTGCCAAGAACATGATGGATTACCGGTAGAACACGGGGAGTGATTATATGCTTTTCGAACATGTGATCTTTATCGATAAGGTTACTCAACGGGTTGAGCCGTTTTTCTGGTGGACTTCCTGCCCTGTCCCGCTGTCTTCAATTTTTGCCAATCTCTCAATGAATTGGACAAATTCAGCCACCGCTCCTTGGCTAAGTACGTTGTCAAGATGCAGGTAGTCTTTGTCGTCAAGGCCCCTTTCTTCGTCGCGGCTAACGGGGTCTCATCAACCCAAGCGTTTGGAGGCCGGTCCTCACATCCATTTTTTATGTTGGTCAACAGGGACGTCAAGTCCATGAACTAATTGGGTCGCTCTGCTTCACTGTTGTGCTGCTGTCGGGCTCATCTCGTGATAATAGTTTATTGTTTAGTGTGTTTCTGCGGGGCCAAATCAAAGGGATGCGGTTCAAGCGTATGTTTCATGAGCCGTATCCCTTTGATTTCCAACGGAGGAGATGGCGGCGGAACATAATTTGACTGATGTCCATAAACGTTTTCTGCGCTGAGGAAATAATGGCTATTTTAACAGGTATTTTCTGTTGCGCGAGATTTTAACAGTTCCGTCCGGTTGCATAATAGAATCTGGAATCAGGTCCGGCCACTGTAAAGTGAAATTCGATTTGGCACTCTTCCTTTTCCAATCTGATGTCTTGTTGAATGTCCCGTCCCGTTTAGAATGACGTTCAGGTTATACTAAACCGTGATTGCTTGGCTTTATGGTGTTCAACATGTAGTTGTATGGGTTTCGATGCTTGCATTTCCAGATGTGCTGTGATGCGAGGAAATAGCACTTACACTTCCTGTCTTGAGATTTTCAATAGTATGAGGGTCGTCAAAAGTAACGGTGCAATTATTAATGTTGATTGCAAGAACGAGACTTGAACAACGATGAAGCATGGGAAGAATGTGATTGCGCCTATCATTGAGCCTTTTAATGCGAGATAACCGTTCTTTTCGCTCGGTCGAAGATAAAGCGGCAGGCGCGTAACAGTGGTCGCCATGGCGGCGAACAAAATCCACAGTGTGTAGTGCCAACCGATCCCTTCGAATAACCAATAGGGTAGCAAAGCGATTACGAATGAGATCAGTGTTGCGATAGCAGAGATGGCGAGAGCTGTCGGCACTCCCACCTGTATTGGTGTTGTGAGAATGCCGATTTGTTTGTCGCGTTCGAAGTCTTTGAAGGTTGTTGTGATGTGGGTTCCGAAATCGTAAAGTGTCGTTGCAGCGAAAGCATATAAAACCAATCGCGGGAGTTCACCGCTCACGGCCAAAGATCCGAATACGTTCAGAAGTCCAATACCTGTTGGCAAGCTGATGCTGCCCCAGATACCCTGTTCCTTCAGAATGGCATTGTACGAGTGGGAGATAATCACTAGTCCTACTACCACAAATCCGGCTTTAACGTTAAGTGCGAAACCGGCAATCACACAGCAGATGTAGATCAAGCTTGCGGTGATGAGGACGCCACGAGGTCGTAATCGTTCCGACGGCAGTGGTCTATGTGGGTTCACAAGGGCATCTTGCTGGCGATGGAAATAGTCGTTCTTCATCATGCCCGCTAGATAGCCGAATAGTGCAACCAACAACGTAACCCCGAGCCGCCAATTTATTTCGCCTTGTGAAGCAATTAATGCTCCCGGCAGGGTAGCGACAATAGGAATGGCAAAGAGTGGGTAACGGACCAGAACAAGGTATGCCTTTAGAGTTTCCATTAAAGTCTCGCTAAGAGCAACGATTTTGTTCGATAAGATAAAGACGTTCACACGGGCAGAATTATGAGTTTCGTCGGAGCTATTGCAAATTACCACGGCTCGTTGGAGCACATTCAGTTCCACTTGTTGTTTGCCGGATTTGGAGGCCAAGTCCGAAGTGAACCATCAAACGATGATCGAACTAACTGTCCGATGTTGATCGGATTTTGTAATAGTTTATTCATTGACTAGAACGGACTTCAGGCCCAGTCGATGCCGTGTGTTGTCAAATGCGTCCGCTGTGTTCTCAATGGGAAATCGGTGCGTGATCAGCGGTGTAAGATTTATCTCTTTGTCGAGAATGGTTCTACGAGCTTCGTTGAGATTTTCACGTGAAAACGCCCATGATGCCATCAATTTATGACCTGCGTAGTGAAAGTGCTCGATATTAATATGGATGTTCTGATGTTGGGGGGCCAGTCCAAAGAAGTTTATGCAACCTCCCCTTCGAACTACTTTGAACGCGAGATCTATGGCGCGCTGATTGTTGACCGTTGCAGAAATCACGGTATCTACGCCACCATGTGTTAGTTCGATTAATTCTTCAATTTCGGTATCCGTGATTCCGAAGGTCGCGGATGCTCCCATCTGATTCGCAGCAGTTCGTCGGTGCTCCATTGGTTCAAGGATGTAGGTTTTTAGACCGGCGCGTTTCGTTAATTGCGTAAACATTAGTCCGATTGGACCGGCACCGAGAATTGCAATGTTATCAGCGAATATTGTTTCGTTCATGGCATTGAGGCAGCAGCCTAGTGGCTCCAGGAAGAGAAGATTTTCGGCTGACGTGGTGTCCGGAACAGGAATGAGTTTCCCATTATCAATCGCGTGACGTGGCATGTGCACATATTCGGCGTATCCCCCGTCGACATCATGGCCAATCCCCACAATTTTATCGCAATATTTGTCTAGGTCAGATCGACAGTATTTGCAAGTACCACACGACAGCATTGGGTTTAGTGTGACCTTTGCTCCGAGTTTTACATGGTCGTTTTGTCCGTCTACTACGACACCCGCTAACTCATGTCCCATGACGACTGGGGGTGAATAATCAGTCACATCTCCGTTAAGGGCGGCAACGTCGGACGCGCAGATACCACACATATTTACCTCGATAAGGAGATCTCCAGGAGCAAGCTGTGGAATGGGTTTATCCTGTATGCTTAACTTGCCAATTTTTTCAAATACGGCTGTCTTCATTAATCGTTCTCTTTATCATGAACTGGAGATATGGCCAAACCGATCAGGGCGATAAGGGTTGAGTATCTCAACACGGGCTCCGTCTAGAATCTCCAGTGTAGCCAACTTTCCCACCAGCGGTGCCAATGTGATTCCGCTGTGCATAAGTCCTATATAGAGATTCGGTACGGATTTCGCGAAGCCAATTACCGGCAGGCCATCAGCTGGCATGGGACGATGAGCAACAGGAACGGGCTCGGCTCGTGCATCAAAAATTGCTGGCAAATAATGCTTCGCCTGGAGCAGAAGTTGGTCGGCATGTACGTGTGAATTATGTCGATTTAAGTGTTTTTGTGTATCTTGTCCCAATAACAATGTTCCATCGGAGGCTTGTCTCAAGTGGATTTTTTGATCGTGTTGATTAAGATCCGGTGCGCGAATGACCGCAACCGTGTGTAGGACACGTGGATAACGATTGGTGCGAACGACAATTCCGGGCCTTGTCTGTTGCGGAATAGTAACCCCGGCCATCTCGGCAAGTTGCGTGGTCTGGACACCACTTGCCAACACAACAATGTCGCAGTCAATATCACCGTGCGGTGTTTTTACTGAGGTTGCTAGGTGTTTCTCTCCTCCGTAGGTGCCTAGACAAATGTGAGTCACAGGAGTTTGTGTGTACAATACGCTTCCATGTTCAGAAGCTCTTGCTAAACATGCGTCAATGACTTGACGCGGCTCAACGACAGCATCAGCCTCTGAAAAACAAGCGGCCGTTACGATACCCGGCGAGAGGTTCGGTTCGAATTGACGCATTTCATCTGCCGTAATGAGTCGACAAGAATATCCCCATCCTTGTAATTGGTTTACGCGTCTATGAATGCCTTCCGCTCCTTCATCGGTGTTTTCCCATCGAAGTTGTCCACCACAGTGTAATCCGACGTCCTTGCTGAACCCACGCGTAAATCTATGCCAGAGGTCCATCGACTGGCAATTCAAATTGTGATAGGCAATTGGATTCTTGCCGAAGGAGTTTATCCAGGCAAATGAATGGCCCGATGCGCCTGATCCCGGAGAATCACGATCAAGTATTATTACAGAAACACCAGGGCGCCGTGACAGGTTGTAGGCAATTGATGCACCAATAATTCCAGCTCCAACCACCACAATCCGAATCTTTTTGGAATCTGGCATGTCAGTTCACGGTTAAATGGGCTTTACAATTGTGCTATGTGGTAATGCGTGTACTAGCTTGCAATATACCAATCTTCCGCCGACGGTATCAATTTTCTGAGCAAAGCACAAGCGCACCCGTGTAGGCATGCGCAAGATTGCGCCGTCCGATAGGCGCAAATTCTGCATTACCGAAAAAACCAATAATCGGCATATCGGGAAATTTTCCCTGGATAATGCGAATATCGTGGTTTTTGTTCCCGTACATTTCTTTTCCTCTCCCCAAACAATTGAAGTACATGCCGAATACCGGAGTGCGTTCACGTGTGCGCTCATACAAATCTGCGACAATTTCTCGAATTTCTTCGTCTGCAGCCACGCGATTTCGCAAATGCAACTGTACAACCTGTCCTTCGTATACCTGCTCCGATAACGCGATGGCAGCTGTTTGTTTTTCGAAACCGACCAAGCTGCGTATGAGAAAATCACCTCTTCGGGGAGATTCTTTGTCTTGGTCCATTGCGATTCCAATGAATAGAACTCTTCCGGATCTCACTATCTCCTGTTCTGTGAGAGATGCCAACGATTTTTGTAGAACGTCCATTGCAGGCTCCCCGTCCATCTCGTAAATCACATTGTCCTTTGCACGTGTAATCTTAAGTGGGGGTCCGATTGGTTCGCAACCCTGTGCAACGCCAATTTCTGTGTGGAGGCGTCCTGTCAACAACACGCCGGAGAGACTTCCCTTTACAATGTTGTTATCATACCACTCATAAGCATCTTGTTCTGCGGAATCTCCGGAAGAAGGCGCTGCTCCAACGATTGGAAGTTCATCAGCGTCTTTTCCGATCTGGGTAATGAGTGATTCTGGACTGATACACCGCACGTCCGGCAATACAACCAGGAGAGCGTTCTCGCGAACCTCAGCGGAAATAAATTCCCGCATTGCTGTGCCAATGTCCAACGTATTCGATTCCGACATGAGGAAAGGTGTCGCGGTAACATCATCTGAACGAAGTACAAGGACGGCAACAGCCGGCTCACCTTCGAATTCTCCCGCCGATGTGAGAACGCTTGCGGCACTGCAACCAACAACATGATCACATCCGGTAACCTCTTGAACGGTTTCAAAAAGCTCTCCGAATTCCGACTGGTAATGCACTGTTGCGAAAACAATTGCTAAATCTGCTTTGGCTAAGCCTGTGCTCCCCATAGCAATCCTGCTCGCTTCGTCAATTGCTTCCGCGAGATTCGTTCTTTGACTCTGTCCAACGCCAGCGCGCATCATCTAGCTTACCTACCTTTCTTATCCTGCCGATTGTCTATATTTCTATTTTCACGTTTATTATCCCAGAGTTGAGTGAATCTGTCAAGGCGGAAAAATTTTGCGAAGTTTGGAATAAGGAATCGGGGGCTCTACTAAAACAAACTTTGTGGAAATTAGTCTCGGCGTAGACGGTGTGCTGAATCGGGCACTGGAAAAATGGTTAAGATATGGAGGCAGTAATATGCTATAATTTCTTGGGTATATGGCGCACACATTTTTATTGAGAGGGTGGAAGATCCTGATGTCAGTTAAAATTATTGATGGTAACCAGATTGCAAAGTCGATTCGAAGTCGGATTCGAAAGCAAGTGAAGAAGTTTAGTCTCAAGCCGGGGCTTGTTGTTGTGCAGGTGGGGGACGATGCCGCTTCAACGATTTACGTGGCTAATAAGGAAAGAGATTGTAAGAGAGTTCATTTTCATTCGGAAGTTTTTAGAATGTCGGCAGGAGCGCCCCAAACCAAAATCATAAACCAATTGCAGTTATTGAATGATCGTAAAGATGTACACGGAATTATTGTACAAATGCCGTTGCCGAATAACGTTGATTCGCAGGCCGTCATCGACACGATTGCGCCCGACAAAGATGCCGATGGCCTTACCCCTATAAACCTGGGTAATCTGCTTATAAATCGTGAAGGGATAACCCCTTGTACACCTACAGGTGTAATTCGTCTCATCGAGTCAACAGGTACAGAGATTGAAGGAAAGCGCGCTGTGTGTCTCGGACGGAGTATCCTTGTTGGGAAGCCAGTTGGTTTGATGTTACTCAATCGCAATGCAACAGTCACATATTGTCATACCAGAACGCGAAATCTGTGTGCTGAAACTCGCGAAGCAGATATCCTCATTGTCGCTGCAGGACAACCAGGACTCATCACGGCTGACATGGTCAAGAAGGACGCTGTTGTAATTGATGTTGGTATCTCTCGTGTCAATAATCGTGCTCAAGGGGACGTGGATTTTGAATCCGTAAAGGAAGTCGCGGGCTTTGTCACGCCAGTGCCTGGCGGTGTAGGGCCAATGACACGTGCCATATTACTGGAGAATACCTTGAAATTGGCCTTTGCGAAATTGGTATAACAAGGAGACCGAATTCATCATTGTTGCTATTGATGACAGTCCTTAGGAAGAAATCTTCAATCGAATGAGTCGGCACACTGCTTAGTCAAGCCAGAAGACGTTGTTCAAATCTACGTTTTCCAACCTCGTAGCATTGAACATGAGGGGAGAGCACGAGACTCGCGAGGCACGACTGTCGGGTGTGTTGGATTTATGCGCGGGATTAAGGCCGAGGCGAAATTCCGCGCATCTGCTGTTTAGATTGGTCTATCGCAGGACGTTCCTGCCCGAATCTATCGGTGTGCTTATGCTCATTATGTTGACGCGTGACATGTGGAACTTCATGCTGTCATGTGTTGTTAGGAATGATGGCGTGAGCGGCAAACGGACGTATACGGGATGTTGACAGGGTAGTCTTCACTTGGCGCAAGGCCTCGTTTTCAGGCTGGTTGGAGACAAGCAAAAAAGTGAACGGCTAAACCATGCTCGAGTCTTGCAACCAGGGTTTTGGTCATCGCGGACGAGAATTGGTTTGCCACACTAGCTTCAGGCATTTTTGTCTAGGTGCCGTTGAAAATGATGATAGCAGGGTTGTATCACGGCTTTGAATGGCCACTGTATTTTTTAAATAGTATTTCAAAAATAATCGGATTGGTCGACGCCAAAAATAGCTAAGGGTAAGAGAGTCTGCGAGCCTATGCCATGCCCATTTTGAAAAAGTATAAGAGATTTGACTTTGCCGTTCGGGAAGTTGGACGTGACGTAGAGCTCGAGCGGTATGTATAGCTAATCTGCCGAACTAGTGCGTTTCGGGCGGCAATGCTAATCAGTCCGTCCGGACGTCTACATTCTTCAGTTATTAATGCTAATTGGACGAGATTTGGGTTTTTTTCATGAAAGGTCTACCGGCCCCAGCGCCTTGCATAGAGCGGAAGAATGTGGATTACGTGCAGAATTAGTGTCTTGTAGCCATAGCCAATCTTAACTGAAAATGCGTTCAATTTTTGCTGCAGCGATGTGGCGCGCATAGGTGGGGGCCATTCTTGGGGTGTGAAGACGCTGGCACAGATGTGTTCTAGGGTAATCCTGAAGCTTTGTTTACTAGTCTACGACAATAGATGTTTCCATGGGCGTGTAAAGCCTATGGGCAGTCCTTTGCGAGAGTTCTTTTCAGATGATGCGTACGCCTTTTTCGCCGCCCACGATTTCGCCGAGTCGGTAGCACACTTCTCCAGATGCCGTTAGCATTTCAATGGCCCTCTCGATTTGCTCCGTTGAGACTACTAAAACCAAACCGATTCCCATGTTGAATACACGGTACATCTCGTCTGATGCGACGTTGCCTGCCTCTTGTAAAAAAGTGAAAATTTGTGGGATGTCCCAAGAGTCCTTTCGGATCTCAGCACGGCAATTCGCCGTCAATATGCGAATGAGATTGCCGGGCAAGCCACCTCCTGTGATGTGCGCGAGCCCTTTTATAGTACAATGTCTCCGCAGATCTAGGATGGGTTTGACATAGCTCTTGTGGTTCTTGAGTAACTCTTCGGCAACCGTGAGGCCAAGACCAGGAATTTTATCATTGATGCTGTATTTACAGGTGTCAAACAAAATCCGGCGAGCCAGGGAAAAACCATTCGTATGGAGTCCGAGGGAACGTAGTCCGATGAGCTGATCTCCCGGCTGAATCTGGTTTCCAGTAATCACGTGAGATTTCTCTACTACCCCGACGATTGTTCCCACAAGATCATATTCATCTTCGGCGTAGAATTCCGGTAGTTCAGCTGTCTCTCCACCGATTAAAGCACAGCCAGTCTGCTGACAGCCTTCTGCTAATCCCATGGCAATCTGCTCGACGACTTCAGGGTACAGTTTGTTTGTGCCAATATAATCGAGAAAGAAAAGCGGTTCTGCCCCCTGGACGACGATGTCATTGCCACAATGGGAGACGATGTCGAATCCAACTGTGTCATGGCGTCCCGTCATGAAAGCAATCTTTAATTTTGTGCCCACGCCGTCGGTACTGGAAACCAAAACCGGTTCTTCATATCTGGCAAGTGCAAAAAGCCCTCCAAAATGTCCTACCTCGCTCAGAACCTCTGACCGGTAGGTGGATTGCAGGATATCCTTTAGGCGGTTTGTGGTGTCCTCCTTTGCCGCAAGCGACACACCGGTGCTTGCGTACGTCAAGCCCTGATTAGCCATCTGTCCGGTTAATCCTCCTCTGTTCGTTGAATGTCTTGAGCCGATGGTCCTCATATGATGACACGACTAGTTCCATAATCGTTTTCATCTTGAAAAGAAGCAAGACTAGGACGATGGCACTCACGGCGAAGGCAATTACAAGCGCTAATTCAGATGCCCACTCTAGGGAAATTGTCGGAATAATGGCAGGAAGAACGCGGTGTAAGAGACTGCTGAGGAAAGTACCAATGATGGCGCAGGCTATGATGGAATATACCGTGTATTTGCCTTGTGCTGATGATACTTGCTTTGCAACATTCGAGCGAGGCAGTACATTTTGGCTCGGACTGCTACGGCTCAATCTCTTGCGCACAGAACACCTCCTCGATCGTGCCATTGCGCAGTCGTGATTGTGTGGACAGAGACCATCTATTCATGATGCAGCTTGTCTTGCTGTGCATTTTCGGAATCCGCGGGCTCGTCTCTCTTGTTTGGTCGGAGCTTTTTGTCAATAAAGGTTGCGTTGAAGAAATCCAATGGAAGTTGTTTGCTCGGTTCACCGCTGAATTCAACGGGGTAATCACCGTCAAAGCATGCTGTACAGAAATCCTCCCCAGATTCCACACCCTTAAGCAATCCGTCAGTGCTGAGGTAACCTAGGCTATCCGCTTGGATGTATTTGCGTATTTCCTCAACGGAATGCGAGCTTGCGATGAGTTCCTTGCGAGTTGGTGTGTCAACGCCGTAGAAACAGGGGAAACGATTTGGTGGCGACGCGATTCGGACATGCACCTGCTTTGCCCCACCCTCGCGCACAAGTTTGACGAGTTGTCGAGAAGTAGGGCCTCGCATGATAGAATCATCAACAACCGCGACGCGCTTTCCTTCGAGTACATCCCGAATGGGATTCAACTTAACTTTGACCATTAGTTCGCGTATCTTTTGGGATGGATTCATGAATGAGCGCCCAACGAACGAGTTGCGGTAAAGCCCCATATCAAAGGGAATTCCTGATTCTTCGGAGTATCCAAGTGCAGCAAGGGTAGCCGAGTCTGGAACAGAGATTACAATGTCCGCATCTGCAGGACATTCCCGTGCAAGTTGACGCCCTAGTTCACGCCGCGGACGGTTGACTAGCTCTCCAAATACGTGGCTATCAGGACGCGCGAGGTAGATGTGTTCAAAGATGCACTGGGAAAGGTGGGGCAAAGGTGCATGAAATGTGAATGACTCAGGCTCTTCTTCGCAGTCAGTGATGGTAATAATCTCGCCGGGCGCAACTTCGCGAATCGGTTCGGCTTCGATTACGTCAAACGCACAAGTTTCGGAGGCGACGACATATGCATTGTCTCTCCGACCAATCCAGAGCGGACGGAAGCCATGAGGATCGCGAGCGGCTATTAGGATAGACTTTCCTAAGAACAGGATGGAGTATGCCCCTCGAACTTCTTTTAAGGCGTCGAGTATACGATCCTCGAGATATGTCTGGGGCGATCGTGCGATGAGGTGGGCGACAACTTCGGTGTCTGCAGACGAGTTAAATATTGATCCTACATCTTCCAAATCACTTCGAATGCGCGAAGCATTAACGAGATTTCCGTTGTGTGCGATGGCTAGTGGTCCGCGCTTATATGTGCGAATTAGCGGTTGCGCATTTGCCAAATCACTGCTTCCGGCAGTTGAATAACGATTATGACCGATGGCGACATTTCCACGTAGCTTCGAGATTATTTCGGCATCAAAGACGTGATCCACGAGTCCCATTCCTTTATGGGAGGAAAAGTTTTCTCCGTCTGATGCGACGATGCCGGCGCTTTCTTGGCCCCGGTGTTGAAGAGAACGGAGTCCCAAGTATGTCAATTCTGCGGCTTTGGGGTGTCCAAAAATGGCGAAAACGCCGCACTCGTCTCTTGGCTTATCATCACGTTCGTCCAAATATTGCATCCTGTAATGACTCCAATTTATTTAGGAAGTTAAGCTCATTCAAGGCTAAGAATCGGCTTGTGGAAGGTGGGATTTTAGGGATCCTCTGTGAGAGGCTGCGAATTTGAAGACTCACTCCGGCTGAACCGGTATCCCAGAATTGCTCCAATTGGTCCGGCGAGAATGTACAATAGTTCAGGCGGACACTTTATAAGTAGCAGAATATTAAGGGGCAAAGTAATAAGGAAGGCGAGGAATCGGAGGAGAAGCATTAAGAAAGCCCCAAACGGATTCTGTGGAGACAGCTCTGCCCAGTGAATATTTAATAGTGACATAATTGCAACTATCGCCGGGGCTCCAAGAAACGCGCCCTGGTAGGCTCCTTTGCGGGCGACATGGCCCCCGAACTTCCGTCCAACAAATCGCACGCTCTCCGCAACTCCAATAACTGTTGTTCCGTAGGTGACCCCGAAAGAAATCAAGAGTAAAAGTCCTATCCAAAAGCCGTGTTGGACGCGATTCTCGATGATTGCTGACCATAAAAGGTCTTCGAAAATGAACAGACAAAGCCAGCCACCGATTAAACCGACCATAGCTCCCAGTCCAATCTGGCTGAATGTAAGGAGAATTGCGTCTTTTCGAGGCATTTGATCTCTTGGTTAGAATGTTTTCGATGGGAAAAGGTCTTGTTGTTCTGTCCCGTCGAGGAGGAACACACCACCATCGGGTTTTCGCTGTCATTAGTACGGAAGCGAAAACGGAGGAATGTTTCGACCTTTGCTCGTGCGTACGGTTCCTTTTCCATCCGTGAAAAATCGAAACAACTCAATTTTTAGTCAACATCTTCAATTGCTTGATTGAATCATAACCTATGATTGAAAAAATATCAACACGTTTTTTCGATTTTTGCGAAGATAATTGGTGCTCTTTATTTGGCAGTGATTCTTCAGCACATCGATAACCTACAGGCAGACCCGCGAAGCCCCCTCCGCACCCAAAGCAAATGGTTCTGTTTGTAGATGTTGTCTGAAAGATGCCGTTCAAACGAAGTTTACTTCAAGTGTCGACAAAAAAGATGGAAAATCGTTGCGGGATGAAGGTAGACTATTTTGTCTATTCGAAACCAAAATTACTTCTTCGAAACTAAACCAAAGATATGGGGACTTGAATATAAGTGGAAAATTGCGGCGATAAAACTGTTGGATTCATAGCGGATGCCATCGTACTCGTGGGACATGGCGCACCAGCGCTGGATACGCCCAGTGCGCTGGTCTCAGAACTCAAACAATTGGAGATTCAAAGGCGTCAAGGGAAAATGTCTGAGATGACTCCCCGTGAATTAGAATTGGATAGGTTGATTCGTGCATGGCCAAGAACTCCCGAAACAGATTCGTACAAATTCGGACTCGAAAAGCTCGCAGATAAGCTGGCGCCAAAACTTGGAAATCTACCCCTTGTAATTGCCTACAACGAGTTTTGTATGCCAAGCGTGGCCGATGCGATTACCAGCTTGGTTCAATCGGGGGCGAAGCACATTACCCTGATGCCCACAATGTTCACCCCTGGTGGATCGCACTCGGAACTTGAGATTCCCGAAATCATTCATGAATTGGGTAAACATCATCAGGGAATCAGATTGACGTATGCATGGCCGGTGGATGTCGAGTATTTGGCAGATTTTATCGCAGGACACCTGAAACACGGTACGTATTTGGGATTTAAACCCGCCTGAAAAATTGAAAAATGGCAACCTATCACGCGGTTTCGGGCGGAGTCCCTGTGCTGCAGGTGATGCGGTTAAAGCGAGTAGAAACTCTCTAGTCTCGTAACAACTGAAGAATGCGGGAAGGAATAGAAGGATGTTGGAGATTGACGTGGAGGAGAATCTTATTTATTCCAATCAGAAAGCTAGGGAGGTTGGTATTGTGGGAGAGATTGAAGCAGGTTCGGAAAATAGACGAGATCAGGCATTCGCCAGCGTTGAGTTTAATTCTAATGGACGATTTTTTGCTTCAAAAAAGGACCGAGATAAAATATCAGTCCGGAGGACTGTGGACAAGTACCTGTTGCGGTCGGCTGACATCGGCGGAGTCTGTTGATGGGACTGCTCATAGGAGAGTTCAAGAGAGGAGAGAGTGTGACTGCGCATTGAGAGAGTGCTAGTTTCATCAATCAGGGTCAACCTCATGGCAATTCTTTGCGCACGAGTTTATATATGTCGGTTGGAAAATACGATGGTAGTCCTGGACAAATCGCAGTGAAGAGAAGGATTGAATGCCGGTTGACCCTGATGGTGCTCAGGTGGTGCATACGCGCCATGTCTGCACAATATATTTGTTGGTTCAAGATGTCAATTACCGCGCGAAAGAAGATGTTTGGGAAACATACTTTCTGGATTGGTTGGATGCGAATGAGCCGACATGGTTTAGCCTATCTTGCCACGATCTTACCCGTGCAGAGCGAAAACGTAGCTTCGGGGACGGGTATTTAGTCTTCTGCAAACTATGCGTAAGCTATTTTCAATTGCTTCATGTGGAAAGAATCTGCCTGGCTTTTATAACTCTTGCTCCCAAAGATATCGGAATTGGAACTCAAGATGATTGCTGTTTTGATTAACGCCCTGTTCATGATTTCGGTTCCGAGTTCGTGAGTGCTGATAGCCAAAATCCAACTGCCATCCACGGAGTGGCTCGTAGACCAGTTTAAATCCGAAGCTGTACCGACATTCGATTATACCTGACGGAAATGGAATGGCTCGGAAATCTTCACCGCGATAGCGGTCCGCAACTCCTCCCTCACCGTGACGCCCATGTTCAAAAAAAACACTCACACGAGTATCGACATCCAAAAGATAATTCCCTTCTAGGAAAGCAAGGTCAGCATCCGTCCCGATTGGGTGTCCAATAATTGCGCCGAAATGGGTAAATTGATTTTCTTGAACGAGATGGGTATAAGCCCAACGATTTACGCGGGCATATTCGCTTCGAATTCCTAGTCTTCTCGATTGTAGTACACGATTCCATTCCAGTCCTAGCAGCCACGCAAAGGCGTTGGGATCATCAGCTCGGACGTACTGCGCATCGTCGATTAATTGCTCTGCGTATAGACGAAAACCATTACAAGGGCGAATTGCTCCCTCGAATATAAACATCACATTGTCATCTCTGTCGGCATTGAACTGGCTCGCATAATAGGGCAGGATCGGATTGAAGTACTGCCATTCAACGCTGCGAGATTCTCCACCGTAGAGGATTAACTCAGAGATGCCAAACTCAATATAATCGTTCATCTGGTAATCGAGTCGGTGTCCTGCTAGATAACGGCTGGTAAGATAGCGCCGCGGTCCTTGGTCATGCCACATGTGATCAAGCTGCGCGGTAAAAGCTGTACCTTTAATCTTGCCGAACTTTCCGCTGAGTAGAACGAGATCAAAAGGCGGCGAATTATTAGAGATGCCGACAGATCCTCGGAATCCGGTTCCCCAGAAAAGCTGATTGCGTCCAATTAAAATCTGGAATTTGTGGATGGGGAAGCTCAGATAGATTCGCTTAAAGTCAGCGGCGAAATCTTTTTTCCATGGCTTCAAACGCTTGGAGGCGGTTTTTCCCGCGAGAGAATCTTGATACGGGAAACGTGAAAGCTCAAATTCCTGATAGAGGGTCAAGGCCTGATTGATGTCATAATAGAACGCTCCTTCTAGAGCAGGAGCGAGTTCTGTATCAGATTGTCGACTTCGAAATTGTAGGGCGGTGCGAGTACGAAGTCGGGTTTGGTAGGAATCGTTAGATAAACTCCTCAATTCGTGTTTGAATTCCTTAGCTAGTTTAGCCAGAAGTTCCAACGAAATCCGAGCAGGCTGGGTGCTTCCGTTGTTAACTCGAATTTGTGCTTGTCGGATGATTTCTGCGATTTCACTTCGCGTACGTGGACGAGTATGGCGATGAAAACCGCCAGTAACACCATCGGTCTCTAACTTCCCGAGGGCGATATTTACCCAGGAGTCGAAGTGGAAAATGGCGTCCAAGTCCATGACAGCGCATGTTGTGACGGGGAAAGTGAGCAATAGGAAACAAGCGAGAAAAGCGAAAAGTGAGACGCACAGCATCCGAGGACTATTTCGCTCTATGCTTAATTCCCTGCTTTGGTGTTTTGGATAGGCTGAGGAATTGGGAGCGTGAATCGATTTTGAAAACAATCTCATTTGTTCCCTGTGTCCTTCTTCTGCATTTTTTGTACGAGTTCATCTATCTTTCGGAACTGCCATGTCCATCGCACATTGTAGAGAAACTGTCTAAGATCGAAGCGATTATCGTCGGGGGAATATGACTCAGCATGATAGGCCGGTGTTAAGATTGTCATTTTGTGTCGATTGATGGAGTAATAGTAGAAGAACCTTTTAACTTTCTTAGCGATCTTGCAGGGAGCGATGTGTGGCCATTCGTGGATAAGCTTCTCGAACATACTCAGTGGACCGCACCGATGAACTTTGCGCAGCCTGCCAAATCGAGTTAGTTCAGCATAAGTCATGCCCATGTCAGCCTCATCTTCCTGTACATGGGTTTTGGTGATTGGTTCCAGTTCTGCGCTCGGTGTTGCGTCAATTACTTCCACGAGCGCGGTATATCCGAGGTTTTCCGAAGCCCATCGGAGGAATCGCTCGAGGTCTGACTTGCTAATGGCCCCAATTGGATTCAAATCTGCACTGCTGCAATCATACTTTGTCAGATAACCGCGTAGACTTTCGTCTACGTTAGCTGTAGCAAGTACCAGGAGTCCACCGTGTTGTCCACGTACCCATGGCAAAAGCTGTGCAAGAAAATACGAGATCGCCATGCGCAAACGTGCCTGGATGTTCTGCAATGCGGAATTTTCAGCGTCTGTGCCCCCTTGAACTCTATATTGAGGCATTTTTCCGGTCAGCCGTGTGAAGAGCGAAAGCATCGCATCCACGACCGAATTGATGTCCGCATTGAGATGGTATGAACCAATTTGATCTGCTAGGGTGTTGGCTCGATTGCGTGTCGTCTGGGAGTTGTTTTTCGTACCCATATAGCACGTACAGAAAATACGGTTTGCCAACTCACGTGCATCACTGGGTACGTAGTCGCTCTCCTCTTTTCCCGTTAAGCGACGGACGTCGTGGATAACCTGCTGATTGCCCTTTGCCGACTCTTTAACAACCATCTGGCACATTGAACCAATAATCGTTGCAACAGCCGAACTGTCAGATCCTCCAGAGAGTGGTAGGAAATATCCACGTGCACCAGATCGTCTAAGATAGTCCCAGAGCCAGCAGCTTGGACCATAAGCGATTTCCTCCTCAGGAAGATGGTAATGAACATCTACCGGTACACTAGGGGCCCGATGATATTCTTCCACTGTCAAGTCGAAATCTACGTCGATGCGTGGTATCGGTTGCGACTGGCTTGCTTGTACCGAGCGACTGATCATTGAACCACGATACGAGCGCACATCCTCGAGGTTAACCTGTGCGGTAAGAACGTCTACATCTTTTAGGGAAAATTGCGATCCTTGTACGACAATTTCCCCATTGACCGCAATAAGTGCGCAACCATCAAAGTAAAGTCGTCCACCGTCACAGCCTTGCTGATTTGCGTACAGATAGACTCCGCCACTCTTCGCCGTTGCATTCCGGATGAGATCTAAGCGTTGGTTGAGCTTCCGTAGTTCGTGATGTGAGCCTGAACCATTTGTGAAAATCTCGATTCCGTTCAACCCCAGGTGGATATGTGGACTGTTCGGAGCGAAGAGTTCTTCGCAGGTCTCGGGAGCGAGGGCTGTGTCGCGAGTGGCGATGGCACCGTCGCCAAATGGGACAGTATCTTGTTCTGTAATGTCGCGGATCATGCGTGGGAGATAATGTGTTTCTAACGTGCCAATCCACTGCCATGGGGTGAACCATCTCGGTTCGCGATAGTTATAATCCGCCGCAAGAACGAGCTTGGGACGGATGAGCAGAATCTTGCGGTTCAACAGGAGGATTCTACAACTATAACGTACATTCTTGTGCATGACAGGCATACTAGTATCGCAGAGCATGTCTTCTGTTAAATCGCTTTTGAGGATTTCAGCGAGACACTCCCACGCATGAAGAAAAGTGTCGTCTTCCAAGAAAGCGTCCTCACAGCCATAACCTGTTATCTCAAGCTCTGGTCCGAGTCGATAGCGAGCGTTTTTATCCTTGGCAATCTCGATGGATTTTGCAATTCGCTCAAGGTTGCCTTCAAAATCCAGGGCCCACTGATTGAGATTGCAGGTTGCTAACGTTGCTAGTTTCATAACACCTCAGTCGTTGAGTGTCCTACACACTGTGAAACTGGATAGACCATCTTATCAGAGCGTGTGAGCACCATAAACATTGAGTTACCTCTGATGCGGTTTCTCCAAGAGAGAATTTGGGCAAGCTGCTGAAAACAATTCGGACCATTGATTGCGGTTTGATGCGCCATAATCCGAATAGCAACAGACATTCAATGGGGATTATCAGTGCCAAGACCGGGCTCGGAGAGCCGAGCTTTGGCATGTTCGTGCAGCTGTTGATAGCTTTCGAGGTGAGGAGTCAGACATCTCACCTTATGTCCGGAGAAGGTGGAATTCGATTCTCGGTGTATTGAATAAATTCCGGTGTTTGAGCAAAGGCGCGACCTTAAGCTCGGAATCACGGAGTTCGCGTCAATTTCGAATGGAGACCATGACTCTGTGCCGATTACCTAGAGGGGATTACGATGTGCCCTCCTTTCTATGCAGAAGCAGCTCTGCGGGATGGCCTTCTTTGTGTCATTCTGAACAGTCCTGGCTGTGCGCAGAGGCAAAGTACAAGATTTTGTAATTTGCACGTGGCAATCATGCCAGGCTTGGCGTCGTAAACCATCTGCGTTTTCAATAAATTGTATCCTTTTGCTTATCAGTCGACGCGAGGAACAGCGAGAATCCTCCTTCCATTCCTTGTGATTTGCGTTCGACTGTTTATGGTCGAATCTATTTGTATAGCGCCCTAGTGAGAGTCGGTCGGGGGAACAGGCTGTTTGTTTTTGTCAATCTGACTAAGTAACATTGACTCTTTTGGTCCACTTAATCGCTGCGATTTACGCATCATATAGCCCGATTACCACCTATGTTTTTAGGGGTCTCTTTTTAGCTGCGGGGAATAAGATATTGTTGAGGATCAGTCGGTAGCCGGGAGAATGTTTGTGCAGATTGAGGTTGGTGGGAACCTTTCCTTCACCGACAAGGTGACGGTAATCCTCGGGGTCGTGTCCTGCAAGAAAGGTGAAAGTGCCTTTTCCTAACTTCCCATGAATGTATTTTGCATAAGGGCTTCCCTCAATGTCGCCGAGGATGGTTACGGTGTCCCGAATTGTGCTCTTATTGAATGACGTGGTTTGTCCAAGATAACCTCTTACTTTGTGAACATGATTCTGAGTAAGCATCGTGGGAATCGGGTCGTGCTTAGCGGCGAACTCAAATAGAACGAAATCTTCAATCCCCGAAATCGCGTTCATGTCTGGCTGTGGATTATCGATGTTGGAAAATTCGTATCGATTTGGGTCTGTGTACAGTTTGAAATTTTCGAATGCGAAAGACCGTGCAAAATCGAGCTTTACCTGGTAGTGCGGATCGATTGGTGTGCCATCTAATTCCGGTGCAACGATATCAATCTCTCCTAGTCGTGTTGCAAATGCGATGTCCAAAGTTTCCGGTGCAGAGCACATTGCAAATACAAACCCACCCTTGACGACATAATCCTGAATTGATTGGGCGATGAATCCTTTGTGGCTTGGTACGCGATCGAAACCGGCGTGGACGGCAGCGTCCTCGAATAATCGGACCCGATGCTGGTACCAGACTTCGCTTTTAAATGCCCTGTAGAATTTGCCGTGCTGACCTGTGAAATCTTCGTGGTGCAGATGTAACCAATCATATTCTGCTGACAACAAGATGCCGGTTGCAACTTCCTCATCCCAGATTGTATCGTAGTGAATCTGCGCGTAGTCGAGGGCGAGTTTTACCGCATCATCCCATGGATCTCGATAAGGCGTGTTACCAGCTGGCGCATAGACGGCAATTTTTGGTGCTTTTTCCAGTAGGACCTCGTCCATATTATCCCCATCCATTTCTGTTCGGATACCCCCGTATGCAAGATTGGAGATAGGTTCGTAGGAGATTCCCATTTGTAGGGCGCGCATCCTCACATCCGGGGAATCAGTGAGCAAGAAAGAGCCGCCGCGATAGTTCAGTAACCATCTTGCCGTGTACTCTCTAGGCACTTCCAATGTCCAGTAGGTTAGCCCATACGCCTTGAGGTGATTGGTTTGTGTTTTGTCCATCGGCAAAAGTAACCACTCCGCTGAAGCAGTGCTGATGAACAGAATTCCCAAACACGTGTGTACAAGTAGGACAAGGTGACAAATGGGCATCGTGCTCCTCGTGATTCTAGAAGTAGCTTGTCATCAGCTAGTGATAGCTTCTAGGGTACGGTCTGTTTGTACTCAATTTTGCGCTGTCATGTCAAATGGAATTGCGCATGGGTGCTGGCCATGCAACACGCGATTATTGAAGAAAACAGGGTGGTTTTCTGTTCCCTGCGGTGAAACTAACCATAGTTGACCATTGTTTTCATAAAGAATTGCCGAACCATCGGGAAGCCAAACCGGAGTTTCGCCGCCGTAGCGGGTTAATTGGTGCTCTGAGAGTACGCCATCTGTATCGAATTGGAGAACCCAGATCTGTCGATGTTCTCCCTCTGCACGCGAGAACGCGATAACCTTGGGATTCGACGGTGACCAAGCGGGAGCGATGTCATCTGCTGTGCTAATAGAAATCGGTTCAATGCGTTTGTTTAAGAGATCATATGCGTAGATATTGCGACCGGTGGACACATCTGGATTTTCGATGCTATCGCGTGTACTGTACAACAAAAGTTCTTCATTAATGCTCCATCTTGGTGTGCTCATCTGCTTAGCAATCGACGGAAGAACAAGCTCACTATTTGATGGCAGGTGCCGTAAGTAGATGCGTTGACGATTCAGTTGTCTCCTGGTGAACGCGATGTATTCTCCAGATGGAGAGATTACAGCCTCTGTGGCCAATTCACGGTGATTTAGCAGTACTTTTGCGCGGTCAGAATCCATGTTTCGTCCCATTATGTTTCCTTCATCATCTTGGTAGATTAGACTGCCGTCTAACGCAGCTGTCGGACGGCTTCCTGCACTGACTGATTTCAATACTCCAGTCGGCAGGTATGCCCAGATAATTCCATCATGGCTGAAATAGATGCCAGCGTTCAATGGTGTATCCGGCAGGTTCTCTGTATTGGCATCGGAATTTGCCCCTGATAGTCGTTCATCCGACTTTCTAAGTGTTTTCGAATCAATGTTGGGAGTGAAGTCTTCACGATCCTGTAGTTTCCAACCTGAAGTGGTTGTGGCAAAAGTAAAACGGACGCCCTGGGTCCAATACCACCATTCCTCAATCTCACGACCAAAACGTGTGAAGCTGAAGATGTCTTCGGGCTCGCCGTGCTGAAGTCTTATCTCAGATCGATGACCATCATTAATCTCTGCCATGCTACCGTCAGCATCAATGTACATAGCAAAAATCTCAATGTCGATGTGGGGGGTCACATAGTCTGCAAACACAGAAACCAATTGTGCCTCACCTCGTACGGGATGGCGTGTGCCATAAATACCGATGCCATCCCGCAGACCTGTTTTTCGATCGGCGTTCAGATCGACGATGACCATTACATAATAATCGCCTGGTGGCACAGCTACTTTGTATCGGCCTTCGTCTTCTAGATTGAGAGTGATAGGTATCGATGAACTGAACTCGGGTGTGTCGGAAAGCGAGAGAATGCCCGCCATAAACTCTTTGCCGTCCCAAACGATGCGGCCTGATATCCCAGTGTGAGTATCAGTTGATTGGATGATGCCGTGACCCGATCCAGTTGCTTCGAGCTGACCTTCGGCGTTGTAGCGTGCGCTGACCATGATTTCAATTCTGTTGCGCTCGCCTGTTTTGAGAGTCAGGGCTGTGGGCGGTCTTGTGGTTATGTCGGACGTTCCATAACCCCCAAGCCCGTCCCCTGGGCCATATCGGCCGTCTCCGTCGAGATCCATGTTAGCTATTAGATAGTATTTTCCGGCTTGGAGTTGAAGTCTGAACTTTCCGTCAGTTTGAATCTGAGCTTGTTGAATTGGTCGTGTCAGAGTAGAATCTGCGTACACTTGCAGGACACTTTCGGTTAGATTGTGTCCTGGCCATAGCACCGTACCTAGGAGCTCAATAGTTTCTTTCTCAATAGAAGGTTGAATTGCGTCGATGGCATCGAGTGGAATTATTTCTCCATTCTCAACTTGCTTTCCGGTGATTGGAATGCGTACGGACTCGGTGAACTTGTTGTCGGTCACCAATATGGGTTCGGGAAATGCTTGTCTCTCTTTCAGATCGCTAATCCCATATATTCCCAGTGAATCACCATGATCTAACAAATTGGTATTGTTCCGATCAACAATCGCCATAAGGTAATATTTTCCGGGCTTCAGGTGCAACGCGAAACGGCCCCCATCTTCTACCCGGGTGGCGCCAGCTCGGTACTTCCACGAAAGATCTGTATAGGCGAAGACCAGAACAGTTTCAAAAGTTGTGCAGTCGATACAATCGACAGTACCTTTTACGCCAGATGCGACTGTTGCCAGCTCTGTTTTGAATTGCAGGCGTGGGTCTTGGCGGTAGGTTCGGGTACTTACTAATTGGTTCTCTTGCAATCGTGCTGCTATCATTATTGTTAGTCCTGAGATCGTTTGTTTCTCAGCAATCCTAACCAACTGTTTTTGCTGATTTTGATTATTCCAATCTGTGATTCCTAACATACCAATTCCATCGCCGTTGTCGAATTTTCCAGAACGATCTATGTCAACGAAGGCAACAATGTAGTAGTCTCCCGGTTCAATCTTGATTTTGAATTCTCCGCCCTCAAGTTGCGTAACGCCGGTATATAATTCGGTTAGTTTTTCATCTCTATAGACCTGTATCGTTGTCTGAGAGAGATCCTTCTGTTCCCAAACCACTTTCCCGCTAAGCGTAGCCGTTGCACGTTGAGCAAAATCTTCGGCGAGTTGTTCTCGATGTGCGCCCAGAATTTCACCTTGTGCGCGAAGACACACAGCGCACAGTAGGCAATAAGTAACGAGAAGTGCAACAAGAGTTAATTGCTGTTGGCCTCGTTTCATCAGTGTCTTGTTTCCTCCAAACTCTGTGCTTTTCCAGTTTGAGCTACGGGATTGAATCGATAAACTGTTGAAAAGCGCGGCTTTGACGAATGCGGTCAAAATTGCTGTCTGTTCGTATGGTCTTACAGAACTCTTTGTCGAGTGAGATCGCTTTGGTTAGCGACGTGATTGCTGAGCCCTCTCGATTTTGCAATGCATAGGCGCGTGCGAGGTTGTAGTGCGCATTGGCATGGGCGGGATCGATGTAGACTGTCCTCTTCCATGCAAGAGCCGCATCGTTCCAATTCTGTTGATGGCTATACGCTACTCCAAGATTGTAGTACGGCTTTGCCCATCTTACATCTCGCATGATAGCCATTTGGAACTCCGTAACGGCCTGTGCTAGGTTCCCTTGAGCGGCGTATGCAATTCCCCAGTTGAAATGTGCTACCGCTGCTGCGGGTGGTTTTGTAGACGCATATTCAGCACAAGCAACTAGGAAACAGCTCACTCCGATGACGCATGTCATGGATAGTTGCTTTATATCTAACTTCTGGTTTGATGTCAACGACGGATCCCAAGAGGTTATGAAAGTTGCAAGGCGGTTTCGTGGACTAAGTAACCACCTCGTTTGGATTTTGGCGACCAGTGTGTTCGCCTGTGGACAAGAGAGCGAGCAATTTTTCTCTCATTGATCGTGTGGCAGATGCAGCGGTGTTCATATTCTGCTTAGGAGGAATCGGCAGCGTGACTGTGTGTTCCCTCGAACGATTAATCTTCTTGATTGACAAGCATTAATCACGAGATGAATCCATTGAATGATGTGGGAAACATGACTGTCTTATTCCCAGATAATGGCTATTCTTCGTGTTTTGCTCTCTGTACGCGGATTGTGAGAATAATCCTACACAATGCTGTACTATGATGACAGATCTGGTTCTTCGCGGGTGATTATTTCGAGTAGGGCGGGCTTTTGAGCCTCCATCTCCTTCTGTGCTCGATTAATCGCTGGTATAATCTCTGCGGGGTTTTCAACTCGCTCGCTGTACGCTCCCAAGCCTTCCGCCACTTTGGTATAGTCCCCCGAAATGAATGGCGTGCCATATCGCTCCGTCGCAACCGGCATACCTTGCTTATAATTTCCGAGGGCTGAATTGTTGAACATTATTGTCATGATTGGTATCTTTTCTCGCACAGCAGTCTCATAGTCCATTCCAGCCATTCCAAATGCAGCATCACCCATGATGTTGACGGCCAGTTTCTCCGGGGCCGCGAGCTTCGCACCCATAATCAGGCCCAGTCCAAATCCCAATTGTGTGGATTTTCCCCAACCGATGTAGCCGTGGGGAACATGAGATTGGTAAAATGGATGGGTCTGATCTCGCGGATTGCCGGAATCGTGTGTGACCATTGTGTTGGTGCGATCCACTGTGTTCATCAAGTCCCAGATAACTCGATAGGGGTTTATTGGTACCTCGTCTGAGGTCAGTTTTGGCATCCATCTCTGCAGCCACGCATCTTTAACATGCTTGATTTCGGCGACGAGTTCCGCGTTTTTGTTTTCACGGGCACCCTGCCTTTTTGCCTCATCAATAAGTTGGCGTAGGACCAGCTTAGAGTCGCCGACGATTGCGTGGTCGATCATGTATTCCTTGCTAATATCCGTTTCGGTAATCGAGTTTTGAATCATCACCTTTCCGGGTGGAATGTCAGTATTCATTATTTGTTTTGAAAACCCACATCCAATTCCACAAACAAGATCCGATTTGTCCAAGAATGGCGAAATCCTGTTCACGCCTGTGTAGCCACTTGATCCAATTGATAAAGGGTGATTCTCAGGAAAAGCGCTCTTGCCAGCTAACGTGGACATGACAGGAAGTTGGAGTAGTTCGGCGAACTCAACAAGCTCGTCAGTTGCTTCTGCATAGAGGGTTCCCTGTCCTACATGCAGGAGTGGACGTTTGGCCGCGAGTAAAGCGCTTACTGCAGCGGTGATATCTGTAGGATTTCCGGCGGGCCTGACAGCTTTCGTCGGTTTGTACGTAAAGTCTTCAAGTTCTTCTTCTGCAACATCGACGGGAACCTCGAGCATTACCGGTTGTGGTTGTCCGGATCTTAAGAGATGAAACGCCCTGTGCATCAACATGGGAACACGTGTTGCAGCATTCACTTCGGCAAGCCACTTCGTCACATTTTCATAATTCTTGACTGCCTCAAAGCCGGGTGCTATGCTACGTTCGTTACGATGGATTCCTCCTGGAAGCATAAGAATCGGTGCGGAATCGGCGAAGGCGTGGGCGACTCCTGCAAATGCGTTTTCGGTTCCCGGTCCGCCCTGCACACAACCAACGCCTATGCGTTTGCCGTTGGAAACGAGGCTGTAACCGTGGGCCATGTTGATCAAGGTTCGCTCGGTCCGAGTCATAATCGGCCGGATGCCAGCTCGCGCACAGGCCTCAATAAGGCTGTTTGCAGGAAAACAGAAAAGAATCTCCACTCTTTCGGCTTTTAAGATTCGTACAATTGCATCATTACAGTTCATAGATAATCTCCGGTAACTGGCGTGTCGTTGAATTGTCCCAATCCAAGCAGGAAACAGAAGCCTTCTTCGCCCCTATTACCTGTCAACTGTGGATTGTTATCTAGTGTGTGTGCATACTAGACTGGGTTGTGATTCAGATAACATCTATAGACATGTTGCATCAGAGGTAATATATGTTTGCGCTACTATAACCCAACTACTATCGGATCACACTCTTAGTGGATGATGGCATGTGTTAAGCCGGGAAGAGTCACGCAATTCAACTATTAGCCGAACCGTTTTCGGCAAGATTGATTCTAGAAGACAAGCGTGGCACGTGCATTGACGGTGCTTCGAACTGCGCTTTTCTAACGCGTGTAGTCCGAATTTTACATCTATGGAAATGTTTTTCCTTGTAGCCTTCCCAATACGCGACTGGCATCTGTCGGGTAAGTCTAAGGTGGCACGCGTAGTACGTAGAAATCTTGCTAAACCAACTTTCAGTGAGAAGATGCCAACAGGCGGTTGCTATCACGTTAGTACGACCAGTTTGGAGATTCGACAGTGGCCGATGAGTGGCACCGGTTAGCGGATTCTAACACATGTGGTACGGTGATACAATCTGGATTGTTCCGTATTACCTTCTTGCGGGTATCGAAAGCTATTAACCATGGCGTTAACGACACGAACTTTATTTATAGGAATATTCAAAAATTCAGGACTTGCGTCATGATTATACAGCGAAGATATTAACATAGAAGTTAAGGTTATGTCAATGGTTGGTTTCCATTGCACTAGCTGTTGGTTTTGAGAATAGTCGTCAGGTGAAAGTTTCAGCGGGGAAATGCGCGCGGCTATTCCGCAGCAGTAGGGCTTCATCCGGCTTGTTTACTGGAGTGGAGACTGTCTCGATGACATGAATCCGCTAACTACCGGAACTGGGAACTCATTAGAAATGTTAATGGAATTCCGTTTAGAGGACGAGGACAGGAGTCAAATCTTTCTCTACACACGCTAGTTTGTCGGCAACCCATCAGTGTAGGGATTTGTATAGGTGGGGAGTGAACGATAGTGGTTGTAGTGCAGTCCGCGAATTGTTAATTCCATGCGAGCACTGCTCCGGGAGGAAGTTTATCACTGGCATAGCAAGGTTATGCTGAAAGTTCCGGAGGTAGGGGGTGCATGGGAGTGGCATCAGGATTACGGTTATTGGTATGGAAACGG
>CAYZGU010000023.1:0-42096 GCA_964478165.1 uncultured bacterium
GTTGAACCGACTTCTACTCCTAAACGTGCACCACGAAAGAAGAAGGCCACTACCAAAAGCAAAACAATAGAAGGAAAGACTAAAGGCAAAGAGTCCGAGACTGCTGAGGACACCGGTGAAACCAAACCTAGTTCAGCTCAGGATGAAACCGTAGAAACGGAAGAATCCGTTAAACCAACTTCTACTCCTAAACGTGCACCACGAAAGAAGAAGACCACCACCAAAAGCAAAACAACAAGAAAAAAACGGGAACCTGAGACTTCGGTCGCACCAGATTCAGAAGCTTCTGCCAAGGAAGAGGCCTCTGAAGGAAAAGACTAACACTCTCTTTCATTTTAGACACTGGAGGTTTTTGACCTAGATGGACATTACAGCAAAAATGGTGAGTGATCTTCGCACACGCACGGCCGCGGGTATCATGGACTGTAAGAAGGCTCTGACCGAAACGAACGGGGACATAGAATCGGCGATACAGTTTCTCCGTGAAAAGGGCCTGAGAGCTTCCGAGTTGAAAAGTGGGAGGGCAGCCACTGAGGGATTGATTGTTTCATACATTCACCCTGGAAGTCGAATCGGCGCGTTGGTTGAGGTTAACTGCGAGACAGACTTCGTGGCGCGAACTGAGGAGTTTCAGAATCTAGCAAAAGAAGTGGCCATGCAAGCAGCTGCAGCAAAGCCACGATATGTCAATAAGGAGGATGTGCCAGAAAGCGAGTTGGATTCTGAAAGGGCCATTCTCAGAAAACAGACCCTCGATGAAGGCAAACCTGAGAAAATCGTTGACAAGATTGTGGAAGGGCGATTGAACAAATTCTATACGGATATATGTTTGCTTGAACAGGCTTACATCCGCGATGCTGATCGGACAGTCAAACAGCTGCTTCAGGACGCGATTGCACAACTCGGGGAAAATATCGTTGTAAAACGCTTTACACTTTATGTCTTAGGTCAAGAAGATAGCTAGTCCAAGCTCCAACAACTTATATCTACCAATTTTCCATGGGGAATTCCCAAAATGCCAGATACTACCTTACGTGACGCCGAAGCGCGTATGAAAAAAGCAATAGAGGCAACTGTAAATAATTTTGCGCACGTACAAACCGGGCGCGCTTCGGCTTCTTTGTTAGACAATCTCTCTGTAGATTATTATGGCAGCAAGAGTCCGTTAACTCAGGTTGCAACAATTACGACCCCAGAACCCCGCATGTTGCTCGTCCAACCATGGGACAAAACGATCTCCAAGGAAATTGAAAAGGCTATCGCTCGGTCCGACTTGGGTTTAAATCCCAACAATGATGGAAATGTCATTCGCATCCAAATCCCTGAACTGACAACGGAACGGCGGCAGGAACTTACGAAATATGTTCGAAAGTTGGCAGAAGAGGGGCGGGTCAGTGTCAGAAACATTCGGCGCGATGCGAATGAGGCAAATCGGAAACTCGAGCAAGATTCAGGAATAGGAGAACGAAAGGGAAAGGGGAGAGGTACGGATAAAAGAAAATCGCGTGGAAGTGATGATCCCATTCAGACAATCACTGATAAATATATAGATCAGATTAACCAACTCTTAACAGCTAAAGAAGAAGAGTTGTTAGAACTATAATTGACTGCTGTCAATCTAAATATTCCCCACAGCCAATGTTTTGGAAGCGAGCCCTAAGTGCCGTTGTGCTAATTCCGGCGCTCATTCTGATTATCTACTCGAATACACTTTTCTATTCGATCCTGATCATTTGCGCAGTAGCTCTTATGCTGATTGAGTTTAGCCGACTTTCTCAGTTGCTAAAGGGTAAGAGCCGTCCGACGACACTCCTTATATCAGGTTTGGTGTTCTGCCTTTCGGCTCAACTGCCTTTCCCAATTGAACTCGCCTTTGCCTTCGCTCTTTTTGCCGCTTTTCTCGACGGGATATTTCGCGGACAAGATGATGACGCTTTCCTTTCCATCGCCAATACTTTCACCGGTAGCGTTTATGTTGGTTGGGCATTTGGCTATCATCTACTGCTGTTACGGCAAACTGGTGATGCACTAGATTGTCACGTTGGCGCTAACCTAATCGTATTTCTTCTCACGATTGTCTGGTGCGGGGACATTGCAGCATATCTGGTCGGAAGCCGCTTCGGAAAGCACAAACTGAAACCTAAGACTAGCCCCAATAAAACAATTGAAGGAGCTATTTCCGGGTTGATTTTTGGGGTTTTCGCTGGTTTAGTTCTCTGGTTTTTTCTCCTGCAAGGAACAATTGATATTGTCAACGCGTTTGTAATTGGAGTGGTTTTGGGAGTCATCTCTCAACTTAGCGACCTAGGCGAATCCACAATTAAGCGCACCGCCAAGGTGAAAGATTCCGGCAACATTGTTCCTGGACATGGTGGTCTGTTGGATCGCTGTGATGGTTTGATTCTGTCCACTCCTGTGCTTTATTACTATTTCGAGTATCTTGCAAGCGCAACATAACCCATACCGATTTTTATCGGCTGTGATAACGCCTAGAAATCAATATCTAACTCATGTTGAAAATCAGACCAAACCCGTTGGCAACCTTTGGACCTTCTGTGGTAGGGAGGTCTGCTCACTTGTGTCTCTGGCCTGAAACTGGATTTTCCAAATGCGCTCGCGTTTCTTGATTCCTAACCTTTAAGCTAAAGCATGAAATCCCTTGCCATCCTTGGTTCTACAGGATCGATTGGAACCAGTGCTCTTTCCGTTGTCGAAACTCATCCAAATGAGTTCGATATCGCGGGGATTGCCGCCAACAATTCTGTGGACCTCATAGAAGATCAAGTTCGTCGTTTTCATCCAAGGTGTGTAGCGTTAAACGATGAGATTTGTGCGAATGAATTAAAATGTCGGTTGAAGGATTTGAAATCGACTGAGGTGTATTCCGGACCCGAGGGCGTTTTGGCCATTGCAGCGATGGATGAGGTGGATCTTGTGCTCGAAGGAATTGGTGGAAGCGCGGGACTACTTCCTACACTAGAAGCCATTAAGTCTGGTAAGGACCTCGCATTTGTCAACAAGGAAGTACTGGTGATGTGTGGCTCTCTGGTCATGCAAGCTGTTAAAGAATATGGAGTCCGCCTGTTACCTGTGGATAGCGAAATGAGCGCTATCTTTCAATGTCTTTCGGACCGCCATGACGCGATCCAGAAAAGCCATGAGATTCATCGACTCGTCCTCACGGCTTCTGGAGGCCCATTTCGCCAGACAGATTTGGAACAACTTAATTCGGTAACCCCCAAAGAGGCATTAAACCACCCGTCTTGGAACATGGGGAGCAAAATTACAATCGACTCCGCAACCATGATGAACAAAGGATTAGAGGTCATTGAAGCACAATGGTTGTTCAACATAGATCTGTCAAAGATTGATGTTATTATTCATCCACAGAGTATCATCCACTCGTTGGTTGAATTTGTGGATGGCTCATTGCTCGCACAACTAAGTGCGACGGACATGTGTTTGCCAATTCAGTATGCGTTGAGCTATCCAAAACGTTTGTCCACTCCCGTGCCCAGGCTTAACCTTTCTGAAGTCCGCGCTCTTCACCTCGAACCTGTCGACTTTGAAAGGTTTCCTTGCCTTTCTTTGGCCTACACGGCTGCCAAAGTTGGTGGGACATTACCCGCGGTACTCAGCAGCGCTGATGAGATTATAGTCCAGGCATTTCTAAATGAAAAGATTGGGTTTATGGACATCCCAGTCAAACTGAAAGCGGTGATGGAGCGCCATGAAGCAAACCTAAACCCTACTTTCGATGACATTCTTGCTGCGGATCGCTGGGCAAAGTCAACAGCGCAGGGGTTAATTGCAGAATAGGAATTGACACAGTTTACAGACGATTCGACTGGATTTTTCCTTATTTTTTGCTCTACGTTGACGAATTCTAGGTTTCAGACAATACCAGGAGGTGATACTCATGTTGGATTCAATAGATGGAATTATCCTCGCCATCCTTTCTCTCGGTTTCATTATTTTTATTCATGAGCTTGGGCATTTCCTTGCTGCGCGACGCTGTGGGATACGCGTTGAGAAATTCTCAATCGGTTTCGGACCTAAGCTAATCGGTTTTAAGCGAGGTGACACAGAATATTGCATCTCCATTATACCTTTTGGTGGGTTTGTAAAAATGCCGGGCGAAAATCCAGAAGAACGTACGGGTGCACCAGATGAATTTTACTCGGCTCCGGTGAGCAGGCGAATCTTTGTAGCAGTTGCTGGTCCGCTGATGAACTTCCTGCTCGGCATTATCTTGTTCTCATTGGTTTTTCTTAGCGGATTGAAAGAGAGTAGCGTCCGGTTGATAGAAATGCTAACCGATGCCCCGCTCGGAAGAGCAGAGCAGGCAACTCAAATCGGACTTGTTGCGGTTGATGGTCCAGCATCAATCAGTGGAATACAGCCGGGAGACACAATAATTTCCATCAATGGAAACAGAGTAAAAAGTTGGCAGGATTTTCACTTACGGATTGTTGTTGCGCCTGAAGAGGAACTAGAGGTGTTAGTCTCGCGCGATGGAGAATTCAAAACACTCCATGTAACCCCTGAGAAACAAAACAGAAAAGGAATGGGGGAAATCGGTCAAATAAAAGTGTCTTCGAAGGAAGAGGTGATGGTGACTTCAGTGACGGCCGGCAGTCCCGCAGCAGAAGCAGGAGTCCAAGCCAACGATCTAATCGAGACCATCAATGGCGAGAAAATCTACCACGTCCCAGATTTTACTTCACAGATTTGGCAACCTGCTGGTTGGATCGCCTCTTCGCACCAGACATTTTACAAAAGCATTAAGTCGCGCGAAGACGGAAAGGTGTCCCTCGGCCTGCGGCGTGGCAACGAATCTTTAATAGTAGATCTTCCCGTTGATTGGACCGTGACTGCCGTCGTTGAAAAGAACAGTGACGCTTCAGAAGCTGGTATTGAAACGGGCGACCAAATAATCGGGATACAGGATAAATCCATAAATCAGATTGAATTATATACGAGGTTATCTGAACTAGTTCAATCGAATCCTGACCGGATGATTGACATTCATCTACTCCGCAAAGGCGAGGAATTGATAGTGCCTTTATATCCTAAGTTGGATTTTGAAACCAATCAATCCAACCTCCATGGGCTGCATTGGAAGATGTCCATGAGTGGACTTAAGTTCGCTGCTCCACCTATCCCTATTCCGGAATACAATTTCATATCGGCGCTGGCAAAGGGCCTTGAAACCCATTGGTTAATCCTCAAAATGGTCATACGAGTATTGAAGCGTCTGATTGTGCGTGAAGTCTCGCCAAAGTTCTTGTCAGGCCCAGTGGGAATAGTTGATGCGACAAGCCGTGTCCTACAGATCGGTTTAAGCAGCCTCCTCTTTTTTATAGGATTCATAAGTGTTAATCTTGGAATTGTAAACCTGTTACCCATTCCGATTGCCGACGGCGGTTTAATATTATTCTTCTGTCTTGAGAAAATCCGCGGAAAACCACTGAGCATACGGAAGCAGATGATTATTCAGCAAGTGAGCATTGTGCTTATTATCGGGCTCTTTTTGTATATTACGTGGTTCGACATTCAACGCCTAATCCCCAAACCAAATTAGATGTCCAATCGACACCAAACCACCCAAGAATACGTACAAATTGTTGCAACAGTGAGGGAATACGTGGTAGAACAAATGCAGCTCGGTTATACAGAATTACCTGACCTGACGCAAGAATCAGAGTTTGACAATCTAGACCTCCACCAATTGCGGCGCGCAGCAGAAGATTGTAAGCGGTGTGAATTGCACACAACCCGAAATATGGTTGTATTCGGTACAGGCAATGAAAACGCGGATCTCATGTTTGCCGGTGAGGCCCCCGGGGCTGGTGAAGACAAAGAGGGCGAACCATTTGTTGGACGAGCAGGTCAACTCCTTACAAAAATCATCGAGGCAATGGGTTTAACACGCGATGACGTCTACATCGCAAACATAATTAAGTGTCGTCCGCCCGGCAATCGGAATCCAAAACCCTTTGAAATCGAGACCTGTGAACCATTTCTACTAAAGCAGATCAAGCTCATTCAACCCAAAGTCATTTGCACACTTGGCAGTTTCGCTTCACAGACGCTATTGCGCACCGATCAAAAGATTTCAAGCCTGCGAGGACGATTTCATGATCATCATGGTGCTAAGCTCATGCCGACCTACCACCCCGCCTTTCTACTCCGTAACCCGCATGCAAAACGAGAAGTCTGGGAAGATATGCAGGCAATTTTAGCGGAATTAAGGATAAACAAGGAACCGGATCGCAGAAAGCAGGTATGCGGCTTGTAGACAGCCGACAGTGCCGTTGCTCCCATTTCTAATGTGGCCCGCGTTATTTCCATGAACTATGCTCGCGTTGTATTTCCTCTACCTCAAGATCTCGCCTTTACTTATGCGATTCCGCACCGCCTTCAGATCAGTGCGCAGCGCGGTACTCGAGTGCTCGCTCCATTAGGTAGAAGTGTACGCGAAGGGGTCATAACTGCGCTGCTTGAGAAACCAGACATCCACAATCCAACTATCGAAATCAAGAAGATCACTGATTGTCTAGATGACAAACCAACGTTCTCTGACGAACTACTTGTGTTAACCGAATGGATGGCCAAATATTACCTGTCATCTCACGGTGAAGCATTAAATTGCGCTGTTCCCACTGTGATACGGAGTCAGCAACGGCGAATTGTGCGACTTCTGGCAACTGTTGAGCAAATTGAGTCACTACAGAAACAAGCGCCTATGCAATGTAAGGTTCTCGAAACCCTTCGAGTTTATGGAGACCTGTCACCTAACCAGCTCGCGAGACGGGTTGGTGGGATCTTGAAATTGCGGCGAGCCCTTCCCATCTTAGAGGAAAAACGTTTAGTCGCAATCGAATCCGATTTCGGCACCAAGACGAAACCGAAATCTATCTCAATTGTTTCGCTCGCTAAATCACCAGTCGAAATCCAGGCGGGCATAACATCGATGTCAAAGCGAGCGCCAAAGCAAATTGAGGTGCTACAACTGTTGCTTGAAGCCAAAACTCCAATTCCCGCGAGTCAAATAAGAAAGTGTATAAAAACAAATTCTAGTCCACTTAAACTCCTTGAGAAAAAAGGTCTGATTCGAATTGAATCTATTGACGTTTTGCGAAATCCGCTAAGCCTTGAACCCGTTTCCCGTACTAATGCGATCCGCGTCAACAAGGATCAAGCGGCGGCGCTAAGGGCTATTGAGGGGAGCCGACATAAGATCTTCCTCTTGCATGGTGTCACAGGAAGCGGTAAAACGGAAATTTATATGCAGGCTATCAGCAAGGTGATAGAACAGGGCAAATCCACTATTGTATTAGTACCAGAAATTGCCCTTACGCCCCAAACCGTTTCTCGATTCGTCGGCCGGTTTGGAGCTCGCGTAGCAGTGTTACACAGCAAGCTCTCAGATGGAGAAAGGTATGATCAATGGCATCGCATTCGTACTGGAGAAGCTGATATTGTGGTCGGACCTAGATCTGCAGTCTTCGCTCCCACCACCAATCTTGGCATCATCGTAATTGATGAGGAACACGAAACCTCCTATAAACAGGCCGATTCGCCACCTCGATATAACGCCCGCGAAGTGGCGGTAAAACGGGCCGAGCTTGCCAATTGCCCCCTGATTCTCGGAAGTGCAACACCATCACTCGAGAGCTTTTATCACGCGCACCGCGGTGACTACCATCTACTTAAACTCCCGTCTCGCGTTGAAAACATCGAACTGCCACCTGTTCAGATTATAGACATGTGTCAGGAATTGAAACAGAATAATCGCACGATATTCTCAGCGGCGTTGCGAACCGCTATCGAAGATCGACTTGCTAAACAGGAACAGATTCTCCTGTTCTTAAACCGTCGCGGATACTCCTCTTACGTTTTCTGCCGCACCTGCGGGTACGTCGAGCGTTGTGGAGACTGTTCTATCTCATTGACCTTTCATTTCGAAACGAAGCAGATGGTGTGCCACCATTGTGGAGATGCACGAGCGACTTCCAAAGTCTGCCCTCAGTGTGCCAGCAAATACATCCGCTATTTTGGCCTTGGGACCCAACAGGTCGAGCAAAACGCCATTAAAACGTTTCCCCAAGCAAGAGTAGTTCGGATGGACTCCGATTCGACGACACGGAAAGAAGCTCACCAACAGATCTTGGATGCTTTTAAATCGAGAACAATTGACATTCTAGTCGGAACGCAAATGATTGCCAAGGGGTTGGATTTTCCGAACGTAACGCTTGTCGGTGTAATTGCCGCAGACACAGCGCTGAATCTTCCGGATTTCCGCGCTGGTGAACGGTCGTTCAATGTGTTAACTCAGGTGGCAGGCAGATCTGGTCGAGGCAAGGCAGGGGGAGAGGTAATTGTCCAAACATATATGCCAGAGCACTACAGTATCCAAGCATCGCAGAAGCACGACTATGAAAAGTTCTATCAACAGGAAATCGTCTATCGAAAAGAGTTGCTTTATCCACCGTTTAGCCACGCTGCAACTATATTGCTACGAGGCGAAGTCGAAGAAGAGGTTGTCCAAACCGCAGATACAATCCTGAATCGCCTGGAAGAACTACGGACAGCGCAGTTCCCAGAGATTAAGATTCGAGGGCCAGTTGCTGCTCCTTTGTCAAAAATCATGGGGAAGTTCCGTTGGCATTTCCTGCTGCGGAGTAAACATGTTGACAGACTTCGCGATTTTATTCGCGAAGCCTTCCATTGTTCAACATCTCCCGCTATAGCAAGAGATGTAGACCTAATCGTAGATATAGATCCCTTGAGTGTGTTATAGGACAGAGGCATAATAACACTGCTATATCGGTAGTCCTTATCAATCAGGAGTCACTTATGGGAAATCGCGTTTTTGAAAAACTGGAGAATCGTGAAATACTTGATGGAAGCCCGATCTTCGTGTTCGCCGCAGATCCGCTCGCCGCAGTGGGAGTTCAGGGGCTTGGATATGTTCAGCACCCCAAACCTCACTATCGAACTCGCCCTGAATTTTTGCAACTGCAAAGAGATCTCGTGGCTGATGAAAGCATCGATGGATTACTGATGACGCCGGCCGATGCGGAAGTCCTGGCACTCGAGGAAACACTCTTCGATAATACACCCGTAACACCACTTGTCCGCATGAATGCAGAGACTGCCATCTGGAGTCCGCGTTTTGGCGCGTACCAGTCCCAGCATTCAAGACCCTTCCAAACCGTATTTCCAGACGAAGCGCGCACCTCTTGTGAAACGCTTCTTGCACCCGCATTGGAATGTCGCGTGCCTTTAGGATTGTATTCAATCACGTTGAACAACGATGTCGTAGCAGATGAACGGATGCTTAACGCCTATATCCAATTTGCCCACACGGTCGGCGAGCTCGAAGGAATCGATCACATCTTGGAGGTGTTTCTGCCAAACATGAAACTTCCTGGTTTAGATGATGAAAAACGAGGTATGTATATCGCCGATTCAATTGTGCGAACGATGAACTACCTTCGCAAACATCAACGGCCACGCTTCATCAAAACCGCTTATACATCCTCTAAGGTTTGGCGTGAACTAACACAATTCGACCCAAGCCTAATTATCGGCGCACTCGGAGGCCCACGCGAAAACGCTCGCAAGACACTGCAGCTTGCTCAAAACACGTTTCAAAATGGGGGCCGTGCCATTCTATTTGGACGAACAATTTTTGGAGAAGAATCGCCTGTCGACATTGCACGAGCACTGAGACGGGTATTGGATCGAGAGTTGAGTCCGGAAGATGCCCACGCAGCTTATCAGAAATCGGTGCGCACAAAGATTCGAGGCATGTAACACCCATATAGAGATGTTCCGCGCCTCATCTGCAAATCCAGCAGGATTAACAATCGTATCCAACACCAGACACAGCGGGACATAGCTGAGTTGCGGGATGCGAGCTCAAAAAAACCATTCCAGTCTCTAGTTACGGTTCTATTCGTGCTTTCAGGAGGAAATTTCATTAACCAATTAGGAATCACACCTGAAAAGCAGCATCGTATTCCGATTCTGGCAACTTGGACCACAATTTTTCTTTTATATGAATCTGGGCAGCGAACTCATTGGAGATACGCGATAAATTATTAATGAAGCTGTCCCAACTAGACCCGCCGTTTTCGGCGTGTCTCGCTTGGCCATCCGCCATTAGTAGAGCCAGTTCGTAATAATTCGGACGATTTCTTCGAGTGTTATTTCGTTCCATGGTCAGTTTCTCGTTATAGGAAATGGTGTGGCCAACCTTCGCGAATCTTGTTCCCAATACAACCCGCACAGCCACTATACAGGAGTTTTTTATCCAGTTTCTTTTTATCCAGTTTCTATTGAAACGCATCTTCCTTCCTTTTTGTTGCAAGTCTTTTCTTGCAAGAAACAAAAAACCTCGATTAAGACCGCTTATCTCAACGAGACTAGGTTAGAAAATTCCATTTATTAGCGTATACAGCAAGATCGTCTGTGTTCAGTGTCTCACCAGCATTATGCACAAATTGACGATGTTTTACGCTTTTTGAAGCATATTCGGCCCACAACACGTTAAATTCAACCAGCACATCCTCGGTTGATCGGTTTTTAGCATTCCCCGCGCCGGCGCGGGGAGGAGTGTGCCGCACACTTGATTGATTGCCACCTAATCTGGTGAAACACTACCATCATTGAGATTCTCCGGTTAGATTGACTTTGTGAAGTTTTTAGTTTTTCGCGAATCACGGTTGGGTCAACCCATGTTTTTCCAACAACACACGTCTCATGAAAACGCTAGAAGAAACAAAAGAACAAACTGTACATGCAACAGAATAGCTACATAGAAAATTGCACGGATTAGGAGGAGCGAACCCATGAAAAGTGACCCGAAGACAGTACCCAGTGACATGGAAACTGTGCACGACACTGCGTCCCAGCATTCAACGTCCGCTGACTTTATCCGACAGATAGTAGAAGAAGATCTGCGGACCAATGTATACCAGGGACGAGTACACACGAGATTTCCACCAGAGCCGAACGGTTATATACATCTAGGAAGTGCAAAAGCCATTTGCATCAGTTTTGGCATAGCCAAAGATTACCGCGGTCTTTGCAACCTAAGATTTGATGACACAAATCCGACAAAAGAAGATGTTGAATATGTGGAATCAATCAAGGAAGATATTCGATGGCTGGGCTTCGATTGGGAAGACCGTGAGCTGTATGCCTCGGACTATTTCGATCAGCTCTACACCTGTGCTCTAAAGTTAATCAAAAAGGGCTCGGCATATGTCTGCGATCTGAGCGCAGAAGAAATCCGCTACGGAAAATATCGTGGCACGTTAACGGAAGCGGGAATTGATAGTCCCTATCGCGACCGCCCTATTAAAGAGAATCTCGAATTATTTGAGCGGATGCGGGCCGGTGAATTTGAGAACGGCTCTCGAACACTACGAGCAAAGATTGACATGGCATCTCCCAACCTAGTTATGCGGGATCCGGTCATGTACCGCATCCTACATGAAACACATCATAGAACCCGTGATGAATGGTGCATTTACCCCATGTACGATTTTACCCATTGTATCTCGGACTCCATCGAAGGCATAACCCATTCTCTTTGTTCTCTTGAATTCGAAATTAATCGTCCCTTGTACAATTGGTTTCTTGACCAATTGGACATCTATCATCCGCAGCAGATTGAGTTCGCAAAACTATTTCTGAGCTATACTGTGCTAGGCAAGCGAAAGCTAATCCAGCTAGTCCAAGAAAAACATGTAAACGGTTGGGACGATCCCCGGATGCCTACATTGTCTGGGCTACGGCGGGCTGGCTACACGCCAGAAGCAATCCGAGACTTCTGCAATCGAATCGGTATATCTAAAGCGGATAATCTAGTTGACGTTTCGTTGCTTGCATATTGCCTCCGTCAGGACCTTAATAAACGAGCACTGCGCGTAATGGCTGTGTTGGAACCTCTCAAAGTCATCATTGATAACTACCCGGAAAACAAAACCGAGGAACTGAATGCTGAAAACAATCCGGAAGACGAGGATATGGGTTCGCGCAAAATTCCGTTCTCTCGGGAGCTCTATATCGAGCGGGATGACTTTACGGAGCATCCCCCGAAGAAGTATTTCCGTTTGGCACCTGGACGTGAAGTTCGGCTGAAACATGCATATTACATCACATGTAATCGCGTCGTTAAGGACAAACACACCGATGAAATTATCGAAGTTCATTGTAACTATGACCATACGACACGGGGTGGTTGGTCTGACGACGGTCGTAAGGTCCGAGGGACATTACATTGGGTCTCCGCACCTCACGCAGTTGAGGCCGAAGTTCGCCTATATGAGCACCTTTTTACCAAGGAGAACCCCAATGACATAGAGGAAGGCCGGGAGTTCACAGACTATTTAAACCCAAACTCACTCCAAGTATTAACATCATGCAAAGTTGAACCAAATCTAGCGCACGCCACTCTAGCCAATCACTACCAATTTCTCAGAAAAGGATATTTCTGTCTCGATTCAGACGCTTCCAATGGAAAACTGGTGTTCAATCGAACGGTGACACTGCGCGACACATGGGCGAAGATTCAGAATACACAACGCGGAAGTTCATAGAGTTGTGATGAAAAAAGGAGTTTACAACCAAAATGAAGGCAGATTCGCCAATCCGGGTGCGCTTTGCACCCTCTCCCACAGGATTCTTGCACATCGGCTCGGCTCGCACAGCTTTGTTTAATTGGCTCTTTGCAAGACATCACGATGGGACATATATCCTCAGAATCGACGATACAGACGCAGAGAGATCTACTGAGGCCTCCATGCAAGAAATCTACGACTCCTTGAAATGGCTGGGGCTGAATTGGGACGAGGGTGCGGTTGTTGGAGGACCATATGCGCCTTACGTTCAATCTGAACGAGGGGAGATTTACCGAAAACATGTGAGCAACTTATTGGATAGTGGGGCTGTCTATCACTGCTATTGTACACCGGAAGAATTATCGGAGATGCGCGAGCAGGCAAAAATTCAAAAGCGCAATCAAACCTATACTGGCAAATGCCGCAACTTGACATCAGAGGATCGCCAGAAACTAGAAAAAGAGGGACGTGAGCCGGTGGTTCGCCTCAAAGTTCCGGAAAAGCAAATCGTTATCGAAGATCTCATCCTTGGGGAGATTAGAATAGCACCGTCCACGCTTCAGGATGAAGTAATTGTGAGGTCGAACGGTGTACCGCTCTATAACTTGACTTCAGCTATCGACGATCTGGAAATGCAAATCACCCATGTAATTCGAGGTGCAGATCATATTAATAATATAGCAAAGCATGTGTTGATATATGAAGCGCTGAATGTGGAAGCTCCTCAATTTGCTCATGTACCGCTAGTCCTAAACAGTGCAAAAGGTGAAAAACTGAGCAAACGAAGACACGGAGACCTCGTCACTGTGGGGAAATACCGCCAAGATGGGTATCTACCAGAAGCAATGGTTAACTTCCTGGCACGGCTCAGTTGGTCTTATGACGATAAGTCGGAAATTTTCTCCGTTGATGAATTGGTCGAAAAATTCGATTTGGGAAGGGTTGGAAAAGCAAACAGCGTATTCGACATTCAGAAACTACAATGGTTCAACGGACATTATGTCATGGAATTAGATCTCTCGGCGCGAACTGATGCCGTGATTCCGTACCTACAAGAGGAAGGTGTGTTGGAAAACGATCTTTCACTAGAGCGGCGCGCATGGATAGAAAAGGTGGTTGAAGCTGTCGGAGATCGGTTGACGACACTCGCGGACATAACCTCTCAGACCCGTTACTTCTTTACTGATGCCTTCGAATATGACCCGAAGGCAATCAAGAAATGGTGGAAGAAAGCATCGGTACCTGAAATGCTACAAAAGTTACGCGATACAATAGCCGCACTTGAGACGTTTGACCTAGAAAATGTCGAATCTGCAATTTGGGCCTACACCGATGAAAACGATATCAAGCGCATACAAGCAATGCAACCACTACGAATCGCGCTCACAGGGCTATCTTTCGGACCGGGGCTGTTTGAAATCTTCGTTCTCCTCGGTAGAGAGCAAGTACTCCAAAGATTGGACCGTGCAACACGCTACTTAAGAGAAGACGCATAGCCATGCAAACAGCACTCTTGGAAAAGTCTCTTCACACGTATTTTTTGGATTCGCGATTCTGACAAAATGATACGCTTTCACCTTTCAGAAGGAATTAGTTTCTTCCGCAGAAGAAGTTCTGAATAACAAGCGATCCAGTATTTTATCACCCCCACGCGATTCTGGGCGCTAACCAATTAGGAGCGAGGGTTATACCTGGAATAACCTACACGGACTTGTCGTCTAACCGACACACCTTTCCAATTAAGCCTCTATGGCCACAGATTTTGTTGATTTCTCGAGCAATACGCATTACTTTGCGTTTGACGCGGAAGACACTTTGGTTGACAACTCGCCATGAGATCTCCAAACCTGCCGTAACCCCTCGTCGTTAGTGTTTGCTTCAGAGGTCAGAGTACGAAAAATGATGCTGTGTTGGCATTACTCTTTGACTGATTACCTCTCCCACATCTGTCCAAACTTGGCGTGCCTTAGTCTGACAAACAAATCATTGTTGTTGCCCTATACATTATTCATATCAGACTGAATTCACGTTGCTGAAACAATCGAGAAACCCTAGACACATTAGAATCTATCAATTCAGTCTCGCACCTGCTGGGTGGCCTGCCCTTCTACAAAGGTGAGATTCACTTATGGGAGAAATGAGTAATGGCACTGAGAACCCAAATCCACAAGTCCCACGATAGATTCGATCACTCGAAAAGACTCAATCACAAGGGGAAAGCCCATGAATTTGAGAACTCCCTTTAACACAGACAAGTGCTGGTGAGGTATTCTAACATGGATAAAAAACTCGTGACAACCGAGCTAAATTGTGCCATAATCTCTGGGTTGAGCAACAGGCATGACATTATTCGAATCCTGTGTTCTTTCTCTAGATCTGCTAACCAATCTTTTGGAGGTCACCGATGCCGGATTTAACCGAACAAGAAATGTTTGCAATATTGCGTGGATTTGATACGCCGTCAATTACGAACGTTGTCGCAACATACCCTGGCACCGACCTATGCCTTGGACTTTATAATCCCTGGACTGAGAATTGGTATACCGATACCTCGATTCGCTGCATGTATCCCGAGTTGGGAGCGCTCGTCGGCTATGCTGTCACCTGCATCTATGGATTGCCAGATCCCAATTTCTCTGAATTATCTTTCATGGATGTCATTGACACACTGGATGCTTCCAAGAAACCAACAATTCTGGTGTTTGAACAGAAATTCCCTCCGGAGATTGCGAACAAGGCGGGACTTGCCGGCGGAAACATGACCTCCGCAATGAAGGCTGTGGGCTGTATCGGCGCTATATCCAATGGGCCTTCCAGAGACCTTGATGAGATTCGTCCGATGGAATTCCAGTACTTGCTTAGCGGAATAACACCTGGACACGGGGCAATGCAACTACAGGCAATTAATGTCCCTGTCACAGTTGGCGGGATGGATGTAGCACCTGGCGAGCTTATCCACATGGACGAGAATGGTGCGTGCAAATTTCCAAGCGAAAAGCTTGAAGCAGTTGTAAAAAACGTACAGGCATTGCGAGACGAGGAGGCGGACCGGATTGACAAACTGGCAAACGCCAAAACTGCTGCGCAGGTCCGTGCAATCTTCAGCGGCCATACATATGCCGAGCATGAGGATGACATTCAGTAGACTTCGTGCGCAAACGAAATCCGAGGGGGCGAACAACAGTCCAAGCTAACACCCATCAAGTAAACTTCAGGCTTAGTCCGCAACCATATGCTCTTCACAAAACGAACGATTCTTACCGCTTTAGCTATTTCTGCCGCTGCAAGCTTTCTACTGTGCGGATACGAATTCATCCGGGCAGTATCGACATCTCTATTCATAAAGGCGTACGGAGCACATAATCTACCACGCGTCATGGTTGCTATCCCACCCGCCGTATTGCTACTGCTTTATATCTATGGGAGAATACTCTCATGGTTGGGCGCGAAACGCGCTCTATTATTGACCTCGCTCCTGTCAGCTGTCCTCATTGCAGGAAGTTTCGGTCTGCTCATAAATGGATACGCGCTCGCAGCTGCTTTTATCTATGTATTCCGAGAGGCCTATATTGTACTCATTATCGAGCAATATTGGTCGCTTGTCAACAGCACGTTTAGCGCAGAACAAGCACGCAGAATTAATGGTCCGTTCTGCGGCCTGGCATCACTTGGCTCGATCGCAGGTGGGCTGTTTGTGGGTCAGTGGGCTGAACGCCTTGGTTCCGAAACATTCCTTATTTTTACTGCGGCTTCTCTTTTACCCGCAACAGCATGCGCTGTGTTGGCCTACACATTCGCTGGTGAACCAGAACCAACCAAGGTCAAAGAGAGAGGCAAGTTTGGACACCTAGGAATCGGTTCGGTTTTCCACTCGAGTCATCTGGTACTAATCTTTCTATTAATTATTACGACTCAGGTCATCTCTACTGTCCTGGACCTAAGATTTAACGGCTTGGTGGAAATTGTAATCCCTGAGAAGGATGCGAGAACGGCATACTTCGGGAACTTCTACGCTAAGCTCGGCATAGCTGCTTCTATCCTTCAGTTTATTGCCGTTCCCTTGGTTCTGCGAGTAGTGCCACTTCGTATCGTACATCTCAGTATTCCCGCAGTCCATCTGGTCTTCTGTGGTCTGTTAACCTTTGCCCCATCACTACGGAGCGGAGCCACAGCATATCTTCTATTCAAGGCCTTTGATTACTCAATCTTCCGCGCTGGCAAAGAGCTATTCTACATCCCATTGTCATTCGATGAGCGCTATCGCGCGAAACAAGTGATTGACACCTTCGGCTACCGGTTTGCAAAAGGTGGGAGTGCGGGTATCATTGCACTAATTGGATTAGTGATCACTGTTCCGGGAATCGCATTTTCGACGACTGCCATGATCATGGCAGTCGCCTGGGGAATCATTGCGTCGCATCTCACAGTACGATTTCAACGCTTGCACACGCACTCAACTGAGTTGAAATGAATCAAAAACAGGGAACGGGAAAACTGGTGGCAGTTTGGGGTTAAATAACTGAGAAAGGCTTTTTTGTGATGCCCGTTTTTGAATCTGCAAACAATCTCTATAACTGTTTTGGCGGATTATTTGAATTGATGAGGCGCCATCCGCAGACGCAGGGGTTTTTGGAAACGGTAGACTTGACAGTCAGGTTTGTTTACACGGATCCAGAAGCCACTATCACCCTCGTAGCTACAGATGGACAACAATCCATCTACTGTGGTGAATGTGATAAGCTTCCTGATGTTCAACTTGTCATGACAGGCGATGTCGCGCATCGCTTCTGGATGGGAAATCTTAACGTCATGAGTGCGATTTCCACACGCCAGATCGTACCCATTGGTTCACTCGCAAACATTCTGACGCTTAAACCTCTTCTCAAGGCCGCAATTGAACTTTACCCGAAACATTTCCAGGAAAGCCTATCAGAGCATTCGAGTTGATAGACCATTCGAGTGATTCATTGACCCCACGCCACACGGCATGTAACCACAAACGCGTGGCTGATTTACTCGCTTGACTCATGGCGATTTGGCATCGTCAGCGTAATTGCGTTGCTCCAATCTCTATCAAAACTCACACACGTTTTAGAGAGATCCAATAACCAATGGCATCGTCCGATCGAGGACAATCTAATTCGTGACATTAATACGTAAGGGCTCATCACTGGTAGTAAGATGTCTGTCATTATTACGGAGACGACCAAGATTCCATCGTCTAGGATCCTGTATAGACTTGATTTCCTGCTCCAATTTGTAAGTCGTTCCTTCAAGAATCCGCGGATGCACGATAATACCGGTAAAGTCCAAAATCTATACTTCGTCAGGCGTGTGTTGAAAGACCGAGTGGATGGTGTTAACGATACGCAAGCCGATAGAACGTTGATAAAACAATACTCGATCTCTTGCGCTCAGGGCATTTTTACAGTACGAAAAACGAATGGCTGGAACAAAAATTGATAGAAAACATTTCGAGACCTACCAACTTTCTCCATAGCGTTAACCCTAGCGGAATTTGGAAAATAGGGCAGGCTATTCTTTCATCGAAATAATCGGGGCAATCACCCATTATGCAAAAGAAGTAGTCGCCGCTTCACCGTAGATAATTGGTGCAACATCTAGGTTATCTATGTATCGAGCTAATCCCTCTCGCTGACCACCAATAGGACGACTGCTTTGCGTGCGAAGATGAATGGCAAGACTCCGCCGCGGCAGTTTTGACATATTCTGAACGCTTCCGTGCAAGATTGCTCTATCATGAAGGCTCATCCCGCCCACATTCATAAGAGCAGGTGTTTCTTGCCACACTTGACCCGACCGTAGGTTGAAATCATCACAGGTAATCTCCTGACTGTAGAAATCTCCCCCTCCTATGTCTTTCCATCGATGCGAACCTACCACAAACTTCATGGGTCCCGATGCCTCTACTACATCGCTCAAAGCAACCCAGGCAGTAAATAGTTGGCTGCCATCTTCCCAAACGGTTCTCCAATACTGCCAATCATTGTGCCAGCCAATCTTAGTCGGTGGAGCATTATTGCAGGGCATTGGCGGCTTGTAAAGCAACTGGACCCACCATACTTGGACCATCTCCGCACCCGTGACGTGCGCTGCCCATCCGCCAATCTCCGGCGAGCGAATAAGCGCTCCGATCGCCTTGTTCGCTATCTGCGGCTGTTCAATCTTGCAAAGGCGGTTTGGGTCATCACCAGGATTCCAAGTGCCTTCAGCAGGCGCATTTCCCGTATCGTAGATCCCTTTGCGAATCATGTCCATACCTTTACTCGCATCATGGATCTTCTCCAGTTTGACTACTGGTTCCTCGAAAATGTGGAACCCATTCTTCTCGAACGACTGTTTCACATCGATGGACATACTAGTTCTCTCTGTAAAACCATCTAAATAAGTTGTTAATCTTCCGTCGCACCGACAACAAGCTTCAGCACGAAAGTGGGTTTCAAGACTTCGTGGTGACACATTAGGAACGATTTCAAAACTAGCGTGTTAGATTCCTAGTCGGTGAAGGTCGGCACCTCACCTATACCCCCATCGAAGACGGATTCTCCTATCCCACTCAATCTAACTGAACAATTAATTCGCTTCGAGACTTACCGCTCTAGGAGCTCCTTCATCGAGTACATCGGCAGTTAAAACAGAACCTCCACCCCCGGCCACCTGAAGCTTGCCCGCGTTCGCAACCCGATCCATCCATCGTTAATCATGCGAGAATCGAAAACGTAAAAACCACTATACAAGAATCGCTTCTTGATACCCATCAGTATTTCTAAATTCCCATGTCCTCTGGTTACGATTTCATACGCAAAAATCTCCCAGATAGAGTATTAAACATTAAAGCGTATATCGAGAATTGTGTTTTCTGGAATGACATAGTCACGATCGACTAGCTTTGTCAAAGTCTTGGATCGGGCATCCTGTAGGTTGTGGACTGCAAGCATGTCCTTGCAACTGACGAGCTCTGCTTTGATAAAACCTCGGGCCAAGTCTGAATGGATTTCCGCAGCACATGTTACCGCATCTACACCCTTGTTCACCAACCACGCATGAACTTCCTGCTTGCCAACTGTGTAGAAAAACATCTTTTGCGCTTTTTCCATAATAGCGTGACTCACGCCATCGGTATCCAGTGAGGCGTCTTCAAAAACCGCTGTTGGCTTGGAACTTAACAAACCAAAGGCGTCAACAATCGCCTGTTCACCACCACTCATAGACAAATCACAGACAGGTTTTTCACCCTCAAGGTGCGTTAGGCACTTTTCAAGTGCCGTTATCTCGCTCTCATCTCCTGCCTTGGTCAATCGATTTTCAATCTTTTCCATGTCAAGAATAAGTAGATCTAAAAGATTGGAATGTGCAATCGCAATAGCACTTGCAGCTTCAAAATTATCCAACAAGAATTCAACATAGTACGGCGAAGTCTTTTCGGGTTGAAACTTTTCAGCGAGATCTGCGAAAATCCTGTCGTTGTATCTCACCTTCCCCTGTGGCAGATCTAACCCGGAATTTGCTATTTTCATCTGTATAGCAACCTTTCGTCTGATTAACGCTCCAGGAACCCGCTCGATTCTTCTAGCTGTCCAGCCCCTTGTGCGCCCAAACACTACTTATACCCCTTAGTACCGATTCGAACAATCATCAACCTCTGTGCCCGCACCGCCGCTATTATAACACGAGTTTTCGAAATTCACCAAGAATTAGCCGCGTAAGTTAGAACACTTGGCATAAAGCGTTCGCAGCCAATGTAAGGATCGTGCTACGGGATTTTCGCGCTTTTCCTGAGAAAAGACAAATGGATAGGGACTCAGCGGATACATCTGAAAAAACCGGTTGACTGCGGAAGCCCAAGTGACTCCATCTATTTCAGCGTCTCTCAAAAGTCAAAGCAGAAATTGATTGGATTGCCAAACAGAAAGAGTGGGATAACATAGACCAGTTCTCCGACGAGGTTCAAAGCTACATGTCTAACAAATCCGAGATTCATGCTTAGCGACCTATCGGACGCGCACCATCTATCTTCACCAAATTTCACCCAAAAAATTGGATGGTGGCTGTTTTCAATCACTTCGTGCGTTCGAATAATCGCCAGCACCTTGTAAAGGAGCTATTGTTTTTCCGCGAACCTAAGTAATAACTTAGCGCGTTTATCGTTCGAAGTTCGCACTTTTCATGTCGTGCCTAACTAAATTACGGTGTTTTTATTATGACCATTGCTCGGCCAATCTCCAGTGTTTTCCGATTCATAACTAGCCTGTTACCACTATTAGCATGGAGAAATTGAGCAAACGCTCGGATTCAATGTGTAGACTTCCATGCGATTTGACACACCAATCTGCGTTATTTTGCTCATTCCCGCATCCACCTCTGTGCTCAATACGCTGGCCTTAGCTGCGGCACCACAACAGGTCAAACATATGCTCAACATCATTTTATGAACACTTCCACCAATATTAAAAAAATATCCGGACTAGCTCGGCCGCCAACGAAGTACACAAGTGTGCCAGTCTATCGGGAAATTGCGCACAAATTTGAATAATATCCTGTTTACAATTGCTCATAAAACCACTAAAATTAGGTTTTGTGTGCTAGCGTGAGAGAAAATTCTTGTTCCCATTGTATGTTTCATTCTTGCAACACAACGCATGGGATATGTTATCATTACCCGGGCTGTAAACATTAACTTATGAAACCGAGATAGTAAATACAGGAACTCATAATGACCTATTCTCATTCCATCCACGTACACACTATTTGAGTCAGGTGAAAAGCAATGTCAATGCAGGTCGCAAAACAAATCTCCGTTGTGATAGTTCTCTTGTTTTTCAACGGATGTGCAATTTTTAATCCGAACCAGTCGCCGCAGACAGAGGTTTTTGACCCATTGGTTGAGCGCAATACACAGTGGCAGAAACATGTTAATAGGGGCAATTGGGAATTCCAGAACCAAAACTTTCCACAAGCAGTTGCGGCATATCGTGCAGCACTCGCAGTCAAACCGCAATCCAGTGGGGTTCAGCGCAAGATTGCCGAAATATATTTTCAACAACAAGAATACGAAGAAGCTGCCGCTGAATTTGCGTCGTTTCTGAAACTAAATCCCGAGAACACGATTGTCCGGAATTACCTTGGATATACCTACGAGAAACTGAATGATTATCAGGCGGCAGGACGAGAATATGAACGTACATTAAAACATGACCCCGACAATTTGTATGCACTGAACCACCTTGGTCTAGCCTACAAGCAGACCAAGCGTCTTGATGACGCCGACCAAATCCTGAGAAAGGCATTATCACTAGATCCCAGGTGCCGCCGAAGTGAGAGTAAAAATCTCCACAACTACCTAGCATCGATTCATCTAGAACGCGGCGAGATCGGTGACGCAATTGCGGAATTCAGAGAGTCTGCGCGGCTCTTTCCCTCAGCTATCTGGCCTCGTCAGCAACTGGCTGCCTTATTTGAAGCGCGTGAGCGCTACTACGAAGCGCAGCTACAATACCAGGAGATATTAAAGATTGATCCGGAAAATCTATTGGCCCCTACGCGGCTCCATGCGCTAGCCAAAACGCATCCGGAATACTCCACCTCCTCCCACAATCTCCCGGTCGATATTGTGGATGTCGATATCCAAACTATCATCAAACATGGATCTGATGTAAGCGATTTTCCAAATGCCGATGTGATTATTCTTCTTAACCACTTTAGCCATGATGTTCTGCCTACCGGACAATCCCGTTATACAACACATCAACTCGTCAAACTTTTAACAGAGCGAGGAATCGAAAAGTACGACGACATTGCGATTCCCTATCAGCCCACTGCGCAAAACATCACCGTTAATATTGCGCACACGATAACACCTGACGGAGTTCTTGTTAAGCCTCCCGCTGAAGCTTATAATGTGGTAACACCACCCGGTCTATTGTCCCACAACCTCTATTCCGACATCGTATGGAAAGTGATCTCCATGCCTGCACTATCGCCAGGGGCAATCATTGAATACCAAGTAACTCTTGAAAGTCGTGAAGTTTACCCGGTTGGAAGCCAGAGCTGGGTCTCAGGGGGGTTCAACTTTCAGGCCACAGATCCCACGCGCCAAGCCATCTTCGCACTTCGCATACCCAACGACCTCACATTTAAGTGGAAAACAGACAATTGTGAACTGATTCCACAGCTGTTCCATGAGGATGTAACGAACACATATCTATGGTCACATGACAAGATTCCGGCGCTTAAGGAAGAATCTGGGATGCCAGCAATAGAGGACGTCACTCATCGTCTGAGCTATTCGTCGGTGAATTCATGGGACGATGTTTATACCTGGTATCGAGATCTCGCCAAAGATCGGTACGTTGTTGATGAAACAATTGAAACCATTGTCCACAATCTAACCAAAACATTACCTACAATAGAAGATAAGATTCGTGCAATCTATGATTACGTTACTTCACAAATCCGTTACGTCGGCATTGAACTTGGCCAAAGCGCCTATCAACCATCGCATGCGTCTGAAGTAATCAGGAACTTATATGGGGATTGTAAAGACAAAACAACGTTGATGATTACAATGCTTGACCTCATTGGAGTAAAGGCTTTTCCGGTTTTACTCAATCCGGCGCCTCATGAGCGGGTAGACCCTGACATGCCATCCATCAGCCAATTCAGCCACATGATTGCCGCGATTGCTACGAATGATGGTTATACATGGGTGGATCCTGCCTCTAGTACATGCCGTTACGGAAATCTTCCTGACAGAGATCAAGGGCGCAAGGGTTTTCTGATTGGAGATCACAAGGCAATGTTCGTAGACATTCCAATTTTTCCAGCGCACGCAAATCAATTGCAGGTCAAGACAGAAATACAGTTGACGGAACAAGGTACGGCAGAGGGAGAAATTAGCGTGAAAACAAAAGGCCAATACAACCTCGATTCGCGTTTTAGATATAGGAGTATAGCACCAGGTGACTGGAAGAATACTATAGCGGTCGAGCTAAGCAAGCAATTTCCGGGTATCAGCGTCGACTGGGTAAAGTTCACAAATCTCGAAAATCTTAACCAACCCGTCGAAATCTTGGCTGGATTTCACGTTGACAACTATGTGCAATCAATTGGCACTCGCATGTTGTTACCACTACCGATCGATGAGTTCGCTGGCTTCGGCGAACTCTTCGCCCCAGCAACGCGCCAGCACTCACTCAATCTAGGCCATCCAATGCAAATACAGAAGGAGATTCTGATCTCCGTCCCGAATCACTGGCAGGTCTCACTCCCACGCGATCTGAACACCGAATCTGATTTTGCCACTTTAGAACGCCGCTACAGTCGTGACGGAAATGTAATTCGCTATTCACTCCGTTTTACACTTAGAAAATCGATAATTGCTTCCAAAGATTATCATACCGCCAAACGTTTTTTCGACACGCTGGCTAAAGAAGATCATGGCCGGTTGATTATGGAACGCATCGAAGTTGATTGACAATCTAGAGGTGCAACAGGTGGTACAATGTCTTTCACGCCTGCTGGAATCCATACAACTAAAGAGTTTCACACGGCAGACACGGCACAATTTCTCATTGAGGTGCTCCGTTGACAGACGGTCCTTGCATTTTCGTTTCAAATCATGTATAATTAGGTATGTAACCGTACAACTGTACAATGGGTAGAGCAAGTTCTGTAAGTAGTGTTAGGTTCAAAACTGAAGCATTTTCCCGGCATGGTGTCATTTTGTACCTCTCAGCTTTTCAGGCTTCACCAAACATTTGCAGTTTGTAGATTTCAATAAAGGAGGTGCAATACCATGGCAAAAGGTCGAGTCAAGTGGTTCAGCGACCAAAAGGGGTATGGGTTTATAACCAGCGATGAAGGTGAAGATGTATTTGTGCATTACTCCAACATCGATGGAAATGGCTTCAAGAGCCTCGATGAAGAAGACGAAGTTGAATTCAACATGGTTCAAGGACCAAAAGGCTACCAAGCTGAAGAAGTTAAAAAAGTCTCGGATTGGTAAACTCGAAAACTTCTAATGAAATTTGACCGGGAAAAAGGCTCTCAAGAAATTGGGAGCTTTTTTTATGTGATTCTGAAAAACAAGGAATTGGATCTAACAACGGACAGGTTCAGACCTGCGATCGTATCTTCCCAGAAGGAGGATTCGGATTGTGGATGAACGTCCGGAAACAACTTTTCTGCAAACAGACAACCAGCCGTGATTCACATTGGATAGCTCCGCCAGCCATCTTATTCACACGCCCAATGTGGATTATCTGTGTACTAGAAACTCCTACTTCGCCAATACTTTTCCCTTCAACGGCATTTGTGCCTCCAGCCAGACAGGCATTCTAACCAGGTAATACCACCACCTCCATGATTTCAAGTTTCACCATCCTCCTTTTCGCACCGCGTTCACCAACATGACTGATCCGGCTGTGCGGCACAGACGGTTACTACACTGGGTGTATCGAAAACTTCGACCGTGGTCGCAGGCACAAACCGCAGATGAAGATGAAAAAAGTCTCCTGCAAAAAATTTCAATCTGTCCGCCCATCATTGTCAAAACCAGTCGCCGTATCTCTCTAAAGACTACCGGGACAGTTATAAAAGAACACCTGAGAAAACTCTTGACCCAGCTCGCTGGCCTTTCTGGCCGTAATTGAGCTTGAATCCCATCCACCCACGACAGCGGGTCGCACATTATTAGCCGCCGCGAACGAGGAGGATTCCCGCCACGATTCAGAAAACATCCCAGAACCTGGACCAAACCATTCTGGCTTTCTTGAAGCACTAACGGAGTGCCCACGACAGGACAAGAATCTTAACCTATGAAGGAACACATCGGAAAATTTCTAGACACCCTCTAGGGCTATGGGAACATGACTAGCGAGATGGATGTTGACGGGGCACTTTGTCAAGGAGCCTGAGCATCTGGGGTTGGTCAACAACCCAATTATTTTCCACACCTCGCATCACGGTTTCCTATCGGGGGCGTGACTCTTCGAATTACTTGCTGCTGTACGGGTAGCCCCAGACGGATGTCGCTGGTTATCTACGATTCACGGACGCGGAGGTTCCATTCAGACCACAAAGGGTACTAAAACATAGGCGCACCCCACCATTGACAGGGCTTAGAGGTCCGGAAGGTGATTTAGGAAAAATTCTGGTGAGTGGCTACAAAAACAAGAAGTTGCGCGGCAAAATAACTTCTTTTGCGAACTTTTGTTCAACACACCGGCAAGGGTTATGCCCAGGTGCGTGCGGAGGGTAAGATTACAGAACTAGAAATCTATCCGGTATATGGACGAAGGCAAGGCCTACACGGCACTCTAAGACCCGAAATCAGATTCTAAGGAAACACTAAAAACCAGCTGGAACGAGGAAACTAGACAAACCACAAAAATGCTGCGACAAGCTGCTGAGACGAGCAAAAAGTGACAAAATCTGTGAGGAGTAAAAGACCCTCACTAACAAAATCCAATCAGTGAAGGCTCACTAACCTCCTTCTCCCAGGTACGCATGCTCGTAGACCAAATGGGGAAAATAACGCTTTGATAACAAGCGTTTCAGGCGTGGTTCTTGAAAAACCACCTATTAAACAACGTATTAGACTGAACATACCCGCACAAATTCAGAACGCGTTTCACTTCCCATACCCTCTGCTGCCGCCCCTGAATCCGCTACTCGAACGCCGGCTAGAACTCGATCTACCAGACCATGCACCAGTACTCCTACTCGCAGAGCTTCTAGACCTGTTGAGGGCCGATTGGTTACCGCGAAATCCACCACTACGTGTGGACGCAGCTTTTCGAGCAGCCATTGTGCGCTTTGATTTCATCTGCTGAATAGATTTCGGGGCCTGAGTACGGCTCTTTGCTTTACTGCTTCTCACCGCATTGCTCGCTGTCCTGCTCGAAGAGGGCGACGAATTATAACGAGTAACTGTACGAGTCACTGTGCGTGTCCTTGCGGGTGCATGCCAGCCTCCGTAAAAACCACCATACCAACCACCGTACCAACCCGGGCCATACCACCCATACGGACGGAAAAGAATATCCCGGAGAATCATATACTTGAAGTAAGAACCCATCCAGCTGTGTTGGTTCGTTTGATACGAACTGCTATGGTGATGATTTCGTCCCTCGTAAAGGTATCCGTTGGACTCAGCGCTGATCGCCATTGATCCCGCCTTCTGATCGAAAGTTGCTGATAGTGCCACAAGTTCAATTCCGTTTTTCGCAATCTTGTGCCAATCCATATCCTGCTCCGGATCCCTGGAATAATCGCCAGGATCAGGAACACGAAGTGAATAGACCGCGGCCTTTCCCTCGACAGACTCAGGGACAACAAGCAATGGATCCAGGTTCCCATCTTCATTAAGATCGACTCGATAGTTTACTTCCGGATCCTCCATTATTTTCTGACTTAGTCGCTGAACCACCTGTTGCTGAAACTGCTTGGAATCAGGTTTGTTCGTGGGGGCAATGTCTCTAAGGACTTCCTTGAGAACATCGGGAAGGATAGCGGGGTTGAGTTTATCAGTGAGGTCAATTTTTGCAGACACTTGAGATCTGCCAACACCAACGGGATGGTCCTTAGAACGATTGTTACAACCTGTGGCAACCCCTAGTATAATGCAAAACAGGCAACTGATTAACAACGCTGAAGATTTTTCCATTGGATTCTCCTCTAAAATGCGACCCAAACAGTTCCGATAAATGCAGCTGTCAAGAGCCCACCACCAATAACGGCATACGGATTATAGTAGAAAGGATCGTAACCCCACCCATAAGAATGTAGTTCCTCCTCATATTCCTCTACAACCTCTTCTCTTGTCGCCATCGACTCTGGTGGATTCAGGTATGCGTTATCCTCCTCTGCGTCGTCCTCTTCCCATCTTCTCTTGGTTTCCTCGATACCCTGTTCAATGATGTCAAGCATTACATCATCACCCAAGACTTCGCTACCGGCCTCATCATCAAAATATCCCAGATCCTCAGGCCAGAGATTCGTATTCACAATCTCTCCAAGTTCCTCCCAGAATTTGTCAGAGACAAGATCGAATTGCCAGCATTTGTCTATTCCGATTCTTCTTTCAGATAACAGTGACATGAATACGATAGTGAAAGGATTGAGGTCTGATTTGCACCCACTACGATCCGCTATTCTCTTTTTATAGACACAGACAGCGACCCTTAAGTCCTCCCAGATCGGTCGACCATCTTTATCTACCGCGTCCCAGTCTGCATCTTCTGCAGCAAAAACACCTTCACCCAAATCAACACCGGCGAATATATCGTATGTCAGAATGAAGTCCCACCAGCGAGCGATAAAGTTGTGGTAAACCAACTCTCCTTTCCGAGTCGGTGAGTAGTGTTCAGCACCTTCCTCAATGGTCCAATATTCATCATAGTGCGCATCAAGGACCGGCTCAATGAACTTGTAATCCTCACCTAGCAGTACCGGCGGCAGATCTTCCTCCTCAATCATCCGGTATAGAATAAACTGTGCCGCCAGTTTCGTTTTTACCTCCTCCTCCATTCGCATTTCTCTTTCAGGCATCATGAACTCCTCATCTTATACATGAGCATCACCGATCGTCGCGGATTTCACGGCGTAAAACATCTTGACAATTTCGGAAGGATACATTACCATTAAATTCCCTCTACAATGTGCCTGTAGCTCAGCTGGATAGAGCGTCAGCCTCCGGAGCTGAAGGCCGGGCGTTCGAATCGCCCCAGGCACACCATCCTCTTCTGCACTTCTTTCAACCATCAACGATAGAAGTGGGGCTCAACTTAGTCGTTCCACAATTATACTTTTCAGCTACGACCGCTGTCAATCATTTGTTCGTTGTGTGACAGTCAATTATTTGCTTGTATTGATCTGCAAAGTATGATAACGTTAGATTATTCCCAACGCTAAGGATTCCACCGTATTCTAACGATCTATTTCCAGGCTGTATGAATTCATCTGCTTAGTTGACAACTCTGTGAAGATGGGGAGGAGCGCATGAATCAAATCAAAATTAAGCGAATCGATGAAAATCTTCCTCTGCCACGGTATGAAACAAAAGGTTCAGTCGGTTTCGACCTGCTGTGTCGCAAGTCGGTAACAATCGCCTCGCACAGCGTCGGACTTATTCCTGCCAACATTATTGTTGAAACGCCACCGGGCTATATGCTGATGGTGACACTACGGAGCAGTACACCAAGCAAACAAGGATTGCTAATCCCACATGGCGTTGGCGTTATCGACCAGGACTACTGTGGCGAAGGAGACGAAATCAAGATTCAGGTCTATAATTTCAGAATGGAATCAGTCACCATAGAACGAAGCAGCCGAATCGCGCAAGGTATTTTTGTCAAGGTGGAGAGAGGTGACTGGTTTGAGGTAGATCAAATGGTTTCAGAAACACGCGGCGGGTTCGGAAGCACTGATTGCGAGAAAAGCAAGAGATGAAGCAATATCTGGATGCGCTAAAACAGATAATGGAGACTGGTGTCGATCGGAAGGGCCGCAACGCCTGCACACGTGCCTTATTCGGCATGCAAATGCGCTACAACATGGATGATGGGTTTCCGGCCGTAACGACAAAAAAACTTGCGTTCAATACGGGTGTAAAAGCAGAGCTTTTGGGTTTTCTAAGAGCATATTCTGACGTTAAAGATTTTCAGAAGTTGGGATGTCATATCTGGGACGATAATGCGGGCGCCGATTACTGGAAACCGAGGGCGGAATTTGAAGGAGACTTGGGGAGAATCTACGGTGTTCAATGGCGCGATTGGAAAACAGCAGATGGCCGGACGGTGGACCAGTTAGCCGCTGTTATTGAGAGTATCCGAACCAATCCTTACAGTCGACGCCATGTTGTCACTGCATGGAATCCGGGAGAGCTGGACGAGATGGTTCTTGAGCCGTGTCATGCATTTTTCCAGTTTTTTGTGGCCGAAGAAAAGTTGTCCCTACAGATGTACCAGCGGAGTTGTGATATGTTTTTGGGCGTCCCATTTAATATTGCTTCCTATGCCCTCTTGTTGCACATGGTCGCGCAAGTAACAGATCTGAAACCGGCTGAGTTTATTCTCACGCTGGGCGACGCTCACATATACAGTGTCCATTTTAATCTTGTGGAAACACAGTTGGGGAGGGAACCTCTGCTACTGCCAGAACTTCATCTAAACCAGAACATAAGATCCATAGACGATTTCAAAATGCAGGACATAAGATTACATGGGTACAAATGCCATGATGGAATTAAAGCACCAATGGTGGTGTAAGGAAAAGATATATGGTCATATCAATCATCGCAGCGATGGATACGAATAAACTAATCGGGAAATGCGGTCATCTCCCCTGGAAGTTGCCTGCGGACATGAAACATTTTCGTGAGTTGACTCTCGAAAAACCTGTAATAATGGGACGGCGGACATTTGATTCTATCGGCAAACCACTGGCTAATCGCACAAACATTATCCTAACACACGACCGGGAATACCGTGTCAAGGGCTGTGTTATCGTCCATACGGTCGACGAAGCGTTAACACAAGTGAGAAACCATGAAGAAACCATGATTATCGGTGGTTCATCGATTTACAAACAATTTCTCCAGTGCGCCAACCGATTTTACCTGACACAAATCCATGATTCTTTTGACGGTGATACCTACTTTCCACCGTTTAATCCGAGAGATTGGCAGCAGATTAGTCGTTTGAACTTCAAACCAGACAAGAGTAATCCACATGCCTACAGCTTTATTTCCCTCCAGAGACAAGCGGGTTAGAGTACCCGAGATGAAGAACATCTCACCAAGTTGACAAGGCGGTCGATTTTTGTTTTATCGTCTCCATAATGGTTAGAAGCGGGTTCCAGATGTTTAACGATCATTCTCTTCGGAATTTTACCTCGGCCTGCTTCAAGAGCGCGCTGATGAAACACTTGCGAAGATGGGGCAACAAGCCGTGTCACTTTTAGGACCGTAGTCCGAAAATACAAACCCCATACCTCGGAAATACCAATCAGTAAATTGGGAGAACGGTCATTGTGGATGCCCGTGACTTAGACCACGTGGACTCTTCTGCTGGTTATCATCTGATACGGAATCTCTTAGTGTCACCATATTTAGAATTATTGTCGTGACATCTCTACTCCAGTACCCGGCCGCGGTAAAGAGAAGAATGTCGATGGCTTTTCAGCTCAAAACAACCGTGTTCACCTAACGCGAAAATCATCACAACAGCCTGAAAAAGACAAAAAATCCACAACCGTACTAAGCTTGTAAGAAATGAACCCAACCATCGGTAGGTTTGAACATGCGTCGTTTACAGGTGCTCCTAATTCCCTCAAACCGTCATTTTCATCCCTGGTGCGAAGACGTAATTCAGTCAATCGGGAACCATCACGCGCTTTCGGTCTTTGACGACACACAACCACTGGCAGCTCAATTCGCTGGCATTGAAGCAGTCATCGATCAGGGCGGCAATATGGGCACTCGAGAAATGATGGACGCAGCTAGAGACGCGCGCCTCTGGCAAATTCTAGGCACAGGCTTTGACCATTTTGATTTGGATTACATACGTTCCAAGGCAATTCCGGTAGCCAACTGTCCCGGTCAGTTCAGCAGCGTAGCATTGGCTGAAACCGCGATGATGTTTATGCTAATGCTTGCACATCGATACCGCCAAGGCAACACTGACTTTCAGTCTGGGGCCCTCTCTGAAGTGATGGGCCGCGAACTCGGCGATGCGAACCTAGGGATTATTGGATTCGGTGCAAGTGGACAGGAGCTGGCACGACGCGCAAAAGCTTTTGGAATGCGCATTCTAGCAATCGACGTGCGAGCTATTGACCATGAGATTCAGCCGGACTTTATGGGAACACCCGAAGATTTGGATCGAGTCGTTACTGAAAGTGATTTCCTTTCGCTGCACTTGCACCTGAACGGCAACACCCGCCACATCATCGATACGCGTTGCCTTTCGCTCATGAAGCGAACTGCTTACCTCATCAATGTCGCTCGTGGTGCCTTGGTGGATGAATCGGCCCTATACAAAGCACTGAAAGAGCGTCAGATCGGTGGAGCCGGTCTAGACACCTTCGCACAAGAACCACCCGATCCCAATTTGCCGGTCTACCAACTTCCCAACGTTGTCGTTACACCGCATATAGCAGGTGTCACATACGAAACTTCCCGGAAACGCGCCGAGTGCGCAGCTCAGAACATCGACCGCATTGCTCAAGGACTAGAGCCCCTTTATCGGATTGACAAAATCTAGATGTGAACAGAGATACAAGCCTGGGGGATTGCACGTAATCCGAATCGGTATTCACATTAGTACACAGTCGGTTCACAGATGATTTTTCCTAAAACGAATTCATTAAACAGGTTCTCCAAAATAGTCAGATCCAGGCATCAAATGTTCTCGGGCAATTTCTTCGTTTAACTCAACCCCCAATCCGGGTTTATCAGGAAGGAAAAATGCGTTATCTTGAACGAGCGGTTCATCACAGGTTGCTAGATTCCAGCGCCATGGCACCTGATCGGTATGGTAAGGTAATTCCATTACGACGAAATTTCGCACAGCGGCGCACACATGTGCCGTCGCTGTAATCCCGATAGGCGATGTGATATTATGTGCTGCAAATGGCATATAATACAAATTCGCCATATCAGCAATCTTCTTCGCTTCAAATATCCCACCCGTTCCGGACACGTCGACATGAAGCATATCACATGCCTGTGCCTCAATGAGGTCCCTGAAACCATCCCGGCGAAACAGGAATTCCCCAGTACAGATTGGAATTGATGTCGAAGCAGTGACCTTTCGTATTCCTTCAACATTGTCATTCGCCACAGGATCTTCCAAAAACATTAGATTGAACGGTTCTAGACATTGACAAAGTTTGATGGCGGAATTTACACTAAAAAGACTATGACAGTCAATGCTAATATCGATTTCATCGTCTACCGATTCTCTTGCTGCAGCGACCAACGAGGTCATTTTTCTCAGTTCAGCTGAACTTAATTCCCGGTTTACCGCATCCTGCCTTAATTCGTTCGCTGAGTTGTCGATATCGAACTTAATCGCTTGGTAGCCATCTTCAACTCCTTCGCGTCCGCGCTGCGCTCAACTCTCTGGCGTATCGTCTCTTCCATGCCCGACATCTGCATACAATCGAATGTGGTTGCGATACTTACCACCAAGTAACTGATAGACGGGAACTCCAAGGCTTTTTCCAAGCAGGTCCCACAACGCCGTTTCTATACCAGCGATAGCCGATAATCCCATCGCGTGGCGGTTTCTCGCCGCGGCAATCATACTATTGTAGAGTGGCTCTATGTGTCTAGGATCGGCTCCGACGAGAGACTTCTTGAATTGCTTCACGATCCCGGTAATTCCTGAACCGGGATGTGCTTCGCCCAAGCCTGTTATCCCTTCATCAGTCTCGATATGAACGTAGTTCCACTGATTATATCCGTGTAATGATGCTGTTTTCACGTCAATGATCTTCACATTATCCTCCTTGGTCTGTGTACCGGTGTGGAACATGCCAATCCACAATCAGCCGGAACACACATCATGCGGTCACGAGGGTGCAAAACGGACAGAGATAGTTTTAGTATCTTGACACCATCGCGATTGGGTGCAAAGTTGGTCGATTAGCAGCTCACAAACAGATTCTTGTTTGGATGCGCTGTCCATCTTGAACGAATGTTGAATACAATAGTTGTATACACTACCGAATGAAGCAGAAACGCATCGCCAGATACTGAAGATTTAGCCAAAAAAGAATGGACAATCCTCCTTGCTTTTGGTACAATGATCATCTAGAGTCGATTAGTTTTCCAGCTTGTCAAAGATGCGCGATCTCCAGAATTGGTGCGCAAGAGGGAAATGCCCAGAATCTTCCGATCGATTTTAACCTCTCTATAATGAAACCAGGGGAGAAATGGACGCGCCCGACAATATTTGGCTTCATAACTCCACCTGCCGCGCGTGGTTGGCAAAGGATCGGATGCTGAACCGCCAATCTCCTTAGGCACAATGATAATTGTAACTTCCCCTGCTAATTTAGGTGGTATAACATTTGATGGAGTTGACCTCATTTTGTCCGCTCCACATGTTGATATAGACAGCACCGAAGATGACATTAAAAGCTTGGCGGACAAAGTCGCTGCACTCGACCTACAGATTGGTAGTGTTGTAGCACCGGTGTGGGGGCTCTCCGGTGGTGGTTCCGCTATGGGAAATGAGATGGACCGGAATCGGTTTGTCACCCAAGTCCGAAAATCTTGTCACACCCCTAGAAGATTGACCGAACTCGGTGTCCGTCCCAGTGGAGTCGTTCGGATTGATTCATCAGTAGATTCAGCCACCTGGGGCGCAGATTCCGTTGCGAATTCCAGTTTAATTGCAAACACCTTTCGCGAATCCTACAATGTGGCCGACGATTGCAGAGAGAAAGGTTAGCCGCCGAAGGCGAAATGTGTTGGGGCGGTATACATGGCTGGAAGACGATGATTGAAACCATCGAAGGCGTCACCCACCCTAAATGGGTTTTCAAGCCGATATGGCGCATAGCGTTCTCTACTTATTGCGAACCAACAGACCCCCGGAACGCATCGTCTCTGCTGAGTTTGACTGGAGCGATTATGAAGACCTAACAGAAGAGCTCCGTACACTAACGGCGGCACTCCGTCCGTGGACTATCGACTTTCACGTAGCTCAGACCGATGGAGCAGTATACGAATCCGGTTCCCACGACAACACCGGACGACACTGCCACGCCAGCGATTCCAACGACTGGGAAAATCGGCCCAACGATTCAAACCAATATTCCAAGATTACATCACTGCCACATCAAGTCAATTATCGTCAACAGACAGACGTGCATAGTGAAATTTGTGCTGACGTACCGTCGCCCGAATAGGGCAGAGTGGCCTAGGGGATCAATCAGGCAGCGCCTCTCCCTTTGACCGAGGATATCGCAATCAACGCTGGGATCTTTCGAACATTTCACACTAACTTCTTGAGGGAGATAACCCTACTACACGATGGGGATGGCTGTCATTCCACCAGCAAGAACGGAATCCTATGAATATGAGAAAAAACACGAACCAGCAACCTCTCGACCGTACAGATAACAAAAGTCAGCAGCAAGACTTGCTACGGACTGAAGTGCTAGGGGCTTTTGACCGCGCCTCCTTCGAACGTGATGGGTACTGGGTATGGGAAGAAATACTGACCGACCTTGGACGCAGAAAGTTGACATCTAGCCTGCAGAAATTACAGCAGATGAATGATAGAATCCTCATGGACACCGACTGGGCGCGAATCAACTTTAAAGAACGTGGCCTAGAGCCTCCACCATGCACGCAGATTACCCAAGAGTTCTTGGCCTCATGCTGCGGCGCATCTGAGCAGATGCCAGCTTTCCTCAGAGGAGAAATACGGCGTTATATGCTCGAACACGGACTGATTGATTCAATTCCAACGTTGGTCACACATGGATTTGAATCAATGGGCGTCATGCCAGAGTATTTTCCGGCTGGATACGACGATTTCGTTATAGAAATCATTACTGCACACCCACAGATGATGGAGCTATTCAGAAAACTCCTTGGCAATCGATTTCTTCTCGATCACTGTATCATGCTCAACCGCGGACCTGGTAAGAAAGGCCGCTACTGGCATGGCCATCCCTATAGGCAAGGACAGCACGAGATTCAGGACGCAATCGGAGACGGTAGTGCCGTCTCCAGAGAATTTCTGAAACAACAGTGCGTTCGAACGTTATGTTACCCTGAAGGGGCAACCATCAAAGACGGTGGTGAGCTTGCGGTCATCCCAGGCGCCCATCTATACCGAATTCCATATAAGTGGAACACGGAGCGACCCGATGATGACGCTGCTATGGAATTAGGTTGGCTAAAGGGAAAAACACATCCTATCACCGGCGAACCATTGGCAATCCTACATCTATCGCTTTCGCCCGGAAGCATGGTTTCATTTGTGCACCACATGCCACATTACGTCTCTGTCCGACAGCCGGACGCACCCATACGCTGGGGATTGCTGATGGCATACCGAACCCCTGATCCGTCAGAAAACCCGGCAAAATGGAATGAGGCGGTGCCGGTGCCTTGGGCTGAGAGGATAGCATCAGACGGAAGACTTTCTGACCTTGCGTCGCGAGTGTTTGAGGGAGACAACCCCATTGTTATGTGAGATGGAACCATCAATCAACAGACCGGCAAAAACAAAACCCTGTCGATAAAGAGGAACATCATGCACGACCAATCTTTAGAACGTATGGACAACGAAAGTCAGCTGAAAGATTTGCTACGGACTGAAGTGCTAAGGAATTTTGACCGCGACTCCTTCGAACGCAATGGATATTGGGTATGGGAAGGGATACTGACCGACGCCGGGCGCAAAAACTTGACGGCAACCCTCCAGCACGTACAGAAAAAGAGCGATGATATGGTCATGAACACTAACTGGGCGGCAATCGACTTTGCGGGACGGGGACTGGCGCCACTTGAACCGACAAAAATCACCTCAGAGTTTTTGAGTACATGCATTGGTGGAAAGAGACTCGGTCTGTTCATCTCGGAGGAACTGCGTAAATACATGCATGAGCATGGACTATTCGGACCAGGTCCTGAATTGGTCACACAAGGTTTCAAATCGCAGGGATTCATGCCAGAGTGGTTTCCAGCTGGATATGATAATTTCCTGTTAGACATGATCTCGGGACATACACAGATGATGGAACTATTCAGCAAGCTTCTCGGTAGGCGCTTCGTACTGGACCATTGTATGATGCTCAACCGCCCGCCAGGTCGGAGCTTCTCAGGCTGGCATGGTCACCCGTATGCGCAAGGACAATTCGAAGTCCAGGACGCAATTGGAAACGGTGAAGCCGTCTCCACAGAATTTCTCGAACAACAGGTTGTGAGAACACTGTGCTATCCAGAAGGTACGGCCGCCAACGATGGCGGAGAGCTTGCAGTCATCCCTGGCGCTCATCTATACCGAATTCCATATAAGTGGGACACTTCCCGGCCCGATGATGACCCTGCTATGGAATCAGGTTGGCTAAAAGGAAAAACCCACCCCATCACCGGTCGACCTTTGGAAATCCTGCACTTATGGCTACCCCCTGGAAGCATGGTTTCGTTTGTACATCACATGCCACACTATGTCGGCCCTCGTCGCCCAGGATCAGGTGTGAGGTGGGCACTGCTGATGGCCTATCGGACGCCGAACTTCGAAACACACTCCGCTAAATGGACTGAAGCCGTACCGCCCCACTGGATAGAACGTATGGCTGCGGAAGGAAAGCTTTCGCCGACGGCACAACATGTGTTTGCGGGGGACAATCCTTTAACTGATGCGGCGCTTCTCTAACATCAAGAGTATTCTCGCAATCGATGCAAAATAAATGCAAGAATCGGAGGTGTCAATTTCACGGAGTACACGTGTGTCCATCATTTATGCGCCAAACAGAGCGATATAATCTCTCTTGGCACGGAGGTGCGTCAACGGAAGATTAATACGGCGTCTATTAAATCCCCAGTGGAGCAAGTAAAATCCAGTACGCTAGGGCAAACCTCTTGCTTTCATGCGACGTACTGGCTACGGCTGTGATGAACCGTCCCCGAATGGAGAATCGATAAACAAGGGGTTGAGCGATGAAGGACACCTTGGACATGTCGGTACGAGCTTCTCGAAATTCCATCCCGGGATGGAATTGGCAACAATAATCGAAAGATTTATAGCCTGGCACAGGGATACGGAATCTACAATTTAATTCTCGTGCCCATTCAAACGAAAACTTTAGCCGTCCATTTGATCACGAAATGGCCGATTTTGGTAGAAACATCACGGCATGCCATGATCTTACAGACTCGTTCTCGCATGGAGTTACGGCACCCGAGTCCAAATCTTTCGCGGCACTGACCTAATTCGAACACATTGGGAACACCGGAATCCGACGACACCTGGCCTTTTGGAGCACCTGCCGCTGGGCCACTGTACACTGTTATCATTTTCACCGAATGCTAGCTTTGCAATCTTCCCTTGGCCACAGCCTACTGCAACTTCATGTCCGAACACCTGAATGCGATTCATGTTAGCATTGCTTCTCCTTGTTAATTATCACCTCTTAATCACAGTTAACAATTTCTATATTTATCGAACATTTTACAGCGTTCACTTCCCATCTGAGCAACCAAGAAAGTGCGCGGCGCTTCTCAATACGCATACGTTGTTGGTCAGATGCCAAACTTCTAACGGAGGATCTTATGAGTTTCAAATTTGGGTATAGTACATTACGGTGGAAAACTCCAGATTTCGAACCGCTTCTCTTACAATTAAAGGAAAGTGGATGGGATGGCTGGGAGATGCGCCAATCGCTAGATTGGGCCGGAACACCTGCCCGCGTTCGGAGAATCTGCAATAATGTCGAGATGCCTGTCATTGTTGTGACCGGTCAATCGTTGCCAATCGACAAGGACTGGGAACGTATGGAGATAAATAGGCGCCGCATGGATTTTGCCGCTGAAGTTGGAGCGGATTGCTTCATGTTTATGGGGGCCGCGAAACCAAAGAACCGTGCTATAAATGACGGTGATATCGCTGCCTTAGCAGATGTTTCAGAGGAATGGGCGGAGTATGCAGCACAATACAATCTGGAGGTATGCTACCACATCCACACAAACACTACGATCGATTCGATTGAGGACTGGGCAAAATATGTGACCTTGCTTAGGAAATGCAAGTTGTGTATCGATGTCTCGCATGTAGCACTTTGGGGTGGCAATCCGGTCGAATCGATACTCCGCTACAAGGAACACTTAATTTATGTACATCTCCAGGATTATGCCAACTACTCGGGAGATAAAGACACTAATTGGAAGGTGAATTGGGTTGATGTTGGCGCCGGAACGGAAATCGATTTCCCAGGAATCATGAGAACACTGGAAGAAATTAGCTATAATCGTTGGATAACGGCTTGTCCCGGCCAGGTCGAGAATCGATCGGATGAAGATAGAATGAAAGTGAATCGGACGTATCTTCGTCAGCTAGGGTATTGAGGCAACATCTCGCAGAAACCCTAAAGCGCCTATGCTATCCTGTATAAGAACGTTCACGAAAGAATGAAGATCCCTAACATCAAAACTTTTATGGGCCCCTTCGGCAATCGCCCAAGGGGTTTGATCAAGGTCATAACCGACGCGGGACTCCCGGTCTACTTACTCCTGCGCGGGGCGACTCGCGACGGAATTGGCGGACGGCATGATCAGGCGGTCGCTGAACAGGCGCACAAACTACACGAAGACTGGGGGTTCACTGCCTTCAAAACAAGTCCGTATTCCTCGCTAGATCCCGACGCTAATCGATGGGGTCGAATCTGCGCGGCTGCCGCCGACTACTTTGAGGATTTGCGACAGGCCACGCCGGAGAATTGGGAATTTGCCTTCGATGCGAGCCCTTCAACTGGCCAATGCTGTGGTGGCACCCTACGATACCTTTCTACGAAGAACCGCTGCGTCCAGAACACATTCCTGCTTGGTCACAACTTCGCTCGCAAATGCAAGTGCCGCTCTCGCAACGGGCGAATGCCTATACACCCGTTTTGAATTTCTCAACCTCGTCGCTGCGCAGGGTGCTGATATTATTCAGCCGGACATCTGCGTCTGTGGTGGATTGCTCGAAATGCGGAAAATAGCCGCTATGACAGAAGCGCACTATGTCTCCATCGCTCCACACAATCCAATGGGACCGCTTGCCACTGCCGTGAACGTCCACTTTGCGGCGGCCGCACCAAATCAAAATTCTAGAATACATCTTGCCCATCGGAACCGAATGCAATAGGTGGATAGACGAACCGTATTTACCCAAAAATGGGTATCTCGAATTGCAAGATCGACCCGGACTCGGCGTAGAGGTGAATGAGGAGGCTATCACCGACAACGAGCACATCCATTGGCAGCGCACTTCTCCAATTCGTCCAGATGGCTCTACCGGATATATTTAGTTTAACACTGCACAATGCGCAACATGAATATTGTAGGGAAATCCCGACCAGATATGTGTAAGGAGCTAGATCTTCGACTGTGTAACGAATTTAACGGTCGTCCAGAAATTTGCATCTGCGAATCTAGAGACTGATTGGTGGAATTTGGACGAACTCCTCAGCAGAAGAAAACACCTGGTGTTGCAGCAGAGTTCAAAATCTAGCAATATGGTGCGCTAGGAAATCTGCAATCGCACATACTACGATACCACCTAATACGACGAGCGTGAAGCACGGGAAGCATGACACATATGTCTAAAAGCGCGAGGCTGTTCATTCAAGGCCACACTTTGGCCAAACTCAGCGGATACGCAAAACATAAGACGTCAAAGCCTACAGAATAGGGGGTCGGAATGGCAGTAGATCTGACAAGAAAACGAATCATTGTGACCGGAGCAGCGGCTGGAATTGGACGGGCTGTGGCTTTAAGAGTTTCAGCGTGCGGAGGAAAAGTTGCTGTGTTCGACATAGATTCAACCGAGGGACAAAACACCGTTAACGAGATAAACAACACCGGTGGAGATGCAAGATACTGGCAGGTTGATGTGCGAGACGATGCCGCCGTGTCATCAGCAGTAGAAGTAGCCAGCTATTGGCTCACTGGCGTAGATGTTCTGATTCATATGGCGGGAATACTACAAGGAGCAGGACTGGAAATACACGACTTTCCTGAAGACGAATGGGATATTGTGTTAGACACGAATTTAAAAGGTACTTTCTTAATCTGCAAACACGTTTCAGCTGTGATGAGGCAGGAAAAAAATGGCGTCATCATACTCGCCTCTTCAGGAGCCGGAGTGACTGCCGGCAGTTCTTCTTTGGCATATGGAGCATCAAAAGGAGGGGTCCACGGACTCACCATGGTAATGCACAAGTACTTCGAGAAATATGGAATCCGAGTCAACGACATCGCACCGGGTTCAGTGAGAACACCGATGAAACTTGAAAACGTAAAAACAATGCACCAAAAACACCCAGCGGACAAATCGATTCAAGACAAGATTGCCTCATTATCATCTCCGGATGACGTGGCAAAAATTATTGCGTTTATGGCGTCAGATGAAGCGAAGTTGCTAAAAGGGACCGTATTTACTGGCTAATTCTTTCTGCCAAGCAAGACTCCTTGTGACGCAATCTTACAAGCGCCATGATTATAGCTGCATGCCTGTGTCGACGACACCAAAAAGTATCTACCCCCTCGGCAAACTCCAACACCACACCATCATCCCCACCACAGCACGTATTGATCGATAGCGCGCCTGTCGTGATTAGAAATTCACACATTGGTGGCTTCGCAAGGTGCTGATTAACTTCACCATTACAGACCACACAGCCTTTTCATGCGGCTATCCATCGCGCTCAGATGATCTGGATGAAACCGGCGGGCCCTATCCTCAATTGCTGCGTCCGACAGTTTTTCATCATCGGATTTCAGGAAGTGAACGAACATGACTTTACGTGGCATGTCGCGCACATTCTCTGAACGATCATGCACGAGGAAGGCATGGAAAAACACCGCGCTGCCTGCGGGAACACACATTTCCATAGGCTCGGGCAATCCAGGTAAATCGTTAAAATCCTGAGCCAACACGCGCGCACGCAGTGTGGAATCCTCCAAGCATTTTTCCACAAATAGATGGCTACCTGGACAGAGCATAAATGCACCGCCGCCGGCTTCAACCGTGGTAAAGTGCAGAACGCAGTTAACGTAGCGATCATCACCGAAGACGGGCGGATTATGAGGCCAGTCGACATGATAGCCAAAATCAAAGTTCTCAGCCCCCGGTGGGCTCTTATGAGTTGATACTAGTGCTGAGGTTTGGTAAAGGCGAAACGGACTATCCAACAGCGCATCGGTAGCGTTAATCAACCGATGGTGCCCGGCTAAGTTGGCCAATCGTGGTTCACAGAACTCTGGCATAAGCGATTTGCGGCCGTTCAACTGAACCCCGTGCTCACCCGACACCAGTGGGGGATTAGCTTCAGCTGGAAGCCACTCATCAAACAGCGCTCCCGCGACAGCTATTTCAGCATCTGAGAGAACATTTTCGACGATGAAGTAGCCATCGCGCTCGAATTGCTCACGATTGCTCTGATTTATCGGCCTATACATTTCAATTCCTTCTATAATCAAAAAAGTGCTAATACAGTTGAAACAGCTATTAAGTTCACGATCTTTTTGTTATACTGGTGAATTCGTCACCAGAAGCCTTGAGATGAAAAGCACTATCACACTGTTAGTATTGCTGCTCGAATATCAGAGGGTGGACCTTTGAGTCCCTCGTAATAAATCATCACGAATTTTCCGTCGCCCAGGTCCATGAAGGAAGCATATGATACGTCTGGACGGTTTAATCCTCCGTCA
>CAYZGU010000024.1:0-15935 GCA_964478165.1 uncultured bacterium
GAACCACAAATTCAGCGGGTCGTGTCATGTTCCTGCTCAGTTTTCGAGGTCTGTGCTTTTAGTTCCGCCATTTCTCGTACCAGTACTGTTTCTGTCTTCGTGATTTCAGTGATTCATGTCCTCCTAGAACTGATGGGTCGATTGATTTTAATCTTGGGTCGATGCTTGAAAAGTTACTGTCATTTTACAAATGCACTCTGATGTGAACTGAGACTTGTCTGCAATGGATAATGTTCAAGGTCGAGTAATTCGCGCCAGATCTGGATTTTACGATGTCCAGTGGTCCAATCTTATTTTTCGCTGCACACTACGCGGTCGTTTCAAACGCGAACAGCGTTCCGCCATAGGCAAGCGGATATACGCAGACCCGGTTGCTGTGGGAGACAAGGTGAACTTTACTCAACTAGATGATGAGGAAGGTGTTATTGAGAAGTTGCTACCACGGCGGACGAAATTGTCGCGTCGGTACCCAGGTAAGCGGGAGGAAATTGAACAGATCGTCGTTGCGAACGCGGACCAAGTAATCGTCGTGCTTTCGACCCGCATGCCCGCTTTGAATCTCCGGTTTCTGGATCGATTTCTCATCTTAGCTGAAAACGGGGGTATGGATGCGGTTGTTTGTCTGAACAAAATGGATCTCATCGATTCGGACGAACGAGAAGGAATGGTCTCTGTTTTCACTGCTTATCAATCACTCGGTTATGAAGTTCTTTACGTGAGCGGTAAGGGTTATCCCGGGATTGCCGATCTTCGTCGGGTAATGGAGGGAAAATTTAGCGTAATGGTCGGTGCATCCGGCGTAGGAAAATCAAGTCTTCTCAACAAGATTCAATGCGGTCTAGGTTTAAGTGTGGGCGAAGTTGGATTAAAGACAGAAAAAGGACGACACACAACCACACTTGTCGAACTCTTTTCGCTAGACTTTGGTGGTGATGTGGCGGATACACCAGGTATTCGCGAAGTAGGTCTGTGGGGAGTTGATACGGAGAATCTCGAGCGCTTCTTTCCGGAAATGATTCCCTACCTTTCGAACTGCAAATACAATGACTGTGTACATATTGCTGAGCCGGGTTGTGCGGTAATTGAAGCTGTCAATGGAGGAAGAATCAGCTCGGTGCGCCACAAAAGTTATATTGTGTTGAGATCCGGAAAAAATGAATAAGGATTAACAGTACGCAGAACGCAGGGATTGAAGCTTTGTTGAGATTAAGAGAGATGAGGGGGAACAGAAATGCCAGACACTCCGAAAAACACCAATCGACTCCACCATGAGACAAGTCCTTATCTATTACAACACGCACATAATCCGGTAGATTGGTATCCGTGGGGCGAGGAGGCATTGGAGCGCGCCAGGCGAGAGGACAAGCCAATCCTATTGAGTATAGGTTACTCTGCGTGCCATTGGTGTCATGTGATGGAGCATGAATCGTTCGAGAACGAAGACATTGCCGAACTCATGAATCAAAACTTTATCAACATCAAAGTTGATCGAGAAGAACGTCCAGATCTTGACGAAATCTACATGAATGCCGTTCAGATAATGACTCGTCAGGGTGGCTGGCCCATGACAATGTTTTTAACTCCCGATCTGAAACCGTTCTTCGGCGGAACCTATTTTCCGCCCGATGATATGTATGGGAGGCCTGGATTTCCGCGGGTTCTCAGCGCGGTTTCCACAGCTTATCGAGATCAAAGAGATGATGTGAGTAGTCAAGCCGAACAGATTGTGGGACGACTCAGGCAAATGTGTAATCCGAGCGAAGGCGGACAGAATCTGACAACAGATCTATTGGAGGAGGCGTTTCGGCATTATCGTTCTACCTTCGATTCCCAGCATGGCGGGTTTGGGGAAGCTCCTAAATTTCCGCCGAGCATGGTATTACCTTTTTTGTTACGTTACTGGCGTCGAACGGAAAACCAAAACGCACTAGAAATGGTAGAGCTAACCCTAGAAAAGATGGCGCAAGGCGGGCTATATGATCAACTAGGTGGAGGTTTTCACCGCTATTCAACAGACACTGTCTGGCTCGTTCCGCACTTTGAAAAAATGCTCTACGACAACGCTCAACTTCCCGTGCTCTATCTCGAAGCTCATCAAGCAACGAAGGAACTGTTCTATTGTCAGATTGCATCGGAGACACTTGATTATGTCTTGCGTGAAATGTACGATGCAGAAAATGGAGGTTTTTACTCTGCGCAGGATGCAGATAGTGAAGGCGTCGAGGGCAAATTCTTCGTTTGGTCGTGCACGGAAGTTGAAGCACTGCTTGGCAAAGAAAGAGCAGGTGTGTTTTGTGAATATTACGATATCACTAAGGCCGGAAATTTTGAAGGGAAAAGCATTCCGCATGTCCAAACACCACTGCGTGCTTTCGCCGGAAAACTGCGTTTGCCGGTCGACGAATTGGAAGACATCCTTACTGAAGGCAAACAGAGGTTGTTTGAAGCACGCGCGGAAAGAATCAAACCTGGTTTGGACGACAAAGTCTTGACCAGTTGGAACGGTCTCATGATTCGAGCCATGGCAATCGGCTACCAAGTGTTGGCTGATCGTCGGTATCTTGAAGCTGCTGAAACGTCAGCAAGTTTCATATTGACTCAACTTATGCAAGATGGTGGTCTGTTATTACGAACACATCGCGCTGGAAAGAGCCATCTTAATGCATATCTTGAGGATTATTCCTACCTTGCTGCCGGTTTGATCGCACTGTACGAAGCTAGCTTCAACCTGCAGTGGTTAGAGGAGGCCGAACGGATTGCGCGGATAATGATTGATCAATTCTGGGATGAGTCAAGTGGCGGGTTTTTTTCTACAGGCAAAGCGCATGAACTGCTCATCGTGAAATCTAAGTCCGCTTACGATAGCGCTACACCTTCTGGGACGTCTATGGCAATCCACTGTTTGTTGAGATTGTCCAAGTATTTTGATGATGCAGGTCTTCACGAAAAAGCCGTAAGAGCTCTAAAACTCTATTATCATCAGATGAAAGATGCACCCGCGGCTTCAGGCCAATTGCTATGTGAGCTCGAGTTGCTTTTGTCAACGCCCAAGGAAATCGCATTGGTTGCGCAAAAAGAGAGTGACGAGACAAGCATGATTTTGCAAGAGATTCACAGTCGGTTCCTGCCGAACAAAATGATTGCGCTGCTGGATCCCAGTGCTGATGAATCAGGGCTAGCACAGACGATTCCATTACTTGAAGGAAAAACACAACTCGACGGCAAAGTGACCATTTATGTTTGTCAAAACTACGCCTGTCAGGCACCTACAACGGACATTTCGGAATTGGGAAAGTTACTTATAGAGCCAGGCCATCATGACTCTAGCATAGTATAGTTTCATGCTATACGGGAATGGTTATGGGATTGTCCGTCAATGTTTTCCTGTGTCTAGCGAAGTTTCTTAACTTCATGATGACATCGTAGTGCGTATTGTGAGAGGAAGACACGACGTTTTCGATTCGCTCTACACATCCAATCCGATCTTGTTTGTTCAATAGTCACTAAAAATATTTAATCCATAAGAGATCGAGCCTAATTTGTCTTCTACGGCATGTTTGAATGGGTGCCGAAATTGATTTTTAATTGGCAAGTACAAGAATTTCGGTTATAATCCCAATTGTGGAAGGTTACTCACGATGCTATAAACTGGAATGGTTTGTGTCGATTGGCCGTCGCGTTTGATGGAAATTAAGGCCGATGAGGGGCGACTGGGTTGAAGCGCAATGAGGTCCTTGTCATGAGTGGTTTTGCTCGTGTTTCGAGGGGAGATTGTACGGGGAATGTGAATGTCGCACTGGATAAATCTGAAGATTTGGAAACGATGTTGAATCAGGTAACAACGGAAACGCAAAGCCAGCGGGCATGGGTAGTGCTTTGGACTGGCGATTGTATGTGAAAATCATCTTAATAAAAACCATGCGACTGAGCAAGACAAAGCAGCTGTCTGGGACCGAGGTGGTAGCTCTCAGGAACGGGTGGGTGTATCTTGCGAGAGAGGACTCCTCTTTTGACGGAATGGACGCCGGTAGCATGGTCGAAAGCTATTTAGCAGTACTATGACGAAATCACAAAGAACTGGTTCAAGGGTCTGAAGAGAGTCTCAGAAGAGGCTTTGAGTGGGAGTTTCCGTGGTCAGGTCGAGGGCGTTAAGGGTTACAGACTTGCTCCTGGGCCTGAAATTAAACAAATTGAGGGAGGCAGAGATGGGACAGTTGAGAACGAAATCAGACATCATAAGCTTTGTTCAGGAACAAGGGTACACGATTCGCGAACGAAATTCGCTCCTCATCCTACAGGACGGAGATGGGCTGAATATTTTTTCTGTTATTGATGATGATCAGATTGAGTTTATGTTGGATTTGTGTGGGGTTAATGATCTCGATACATCGAAGCTCGAAGAGATTTACGAGAGAATTCTTGACCAGAATACTGAAATCCTTCCCTGTGGTTTTGGGATTGATTCAGACGATTCGGACAATAAGCGGCTTGTTTTGGTTGATAGCCTTGCATTAGAGAATCTAGATGATAACGAGCTTTTGCTGGCGTTGGATGCACTTGCTGTGAATGTCATTACGGCTCATGATTTGTTATCACCATATCTCAAGAAGTGATTAATCCAAAGCACGAGTCGTGGTTGGAAAACCTTGACCGAAAAAAACCACGTATCTCGTGAGGAGGAGGATGTGCGCAAGATACGACTCGCATTTGTCGGCTGTGGCGTGATGTCGTCTGCACTTCAGCAATGCGTTCCAATGATTTCTGAATTTGAATTTGTTGCCACCTGTGATCTCATTGAAGAAAAGGCCGAAACCAACGCAAGGAGATTCGGTGCATTGCGTTCCTACAGTGATTACGATGAGATGTTGAAAAACGAAGAACTGGATGCAATAGCCATCGTTGGTCGGCCTGAAGACAAGATTCATCGTGATATCGGAATTGACTGTCTAAATCGCGGGTATCATATCTATACGGAGAAACCGCCTGCCACCACCGTTGAAGGCGCGAAGCTCCTCGTTGATGCATCAGTAGAATCGGGAAAAACCGGCATGGTGGGAACAATGTGGCGTCACGCGCCAGCACATCGCCTAGCCAAACGATTTCTAGACGAAGAAGAATTTGGCAGTGTCTGCCAATTTGAAACACGCTATCTCGCACCTACACCTAGAATCTATGAGTCGGGGAAAACATTTACATGGCCTTATATGCTCGATCAGGCGATACACCCCATCGATTGCATGCGCTTCTTTATGGGACCTGTTAGCCAACTCTGTGCCTTTGCTGTCACGGATAAAGAAACTGGCACGCTTTCACTTTCCGTAAATCTACAGTATGAATGTGCTGCTGTCGGTGCAATGACCTTGGGTATAGGTCCTGTGTTGGAGGCAATGGTGTTTATTAAAAGCGCGAATAATCACGCGATTCAAGTCTTTGAAACGCGCAAGCTGCGGCGATATCGTGTGCCAACATGGACGGGTGAGGGTGGTCGATATGCGAGCACCCCTACCGAAGAATGGGAGGTTAACACCGCTTTTGATGGAATTGGACGGCCGGGATACTTCGAAGAGATGAGTCATTGGGCGGAGTCCCTGCTTGTGGGAAAACAGCCTGAAGCTAGTCTAGAGGATGCGTATCAGAATATGCGTGTGATGAAAGGGATAACTGAGAGTGTCGAAACAGGGCAAACGATTCGCTTATCCGATGCGGAATAGGTTCGATTATTCTCTGGAGACTCGTTCTTAGCATGCACTTCAAAGTTTTGATCTGATGGTTACTTCGCGTTTCATGAACATCTTGGCAAGGTAAGGGGAAAAGTTGGATGCAAGTTGTTAATCTTGGAAAAACAGGTCTTCGTGTCTCACGGCTTTCAATTGGAACGGGGACTGTTGGTTACGGCGGCAGCTCGAATCAGACCAGGCTAGGCCTGAAGGAATTAGCGAATCTGCTTTGCTTCGCGTACAGACAAGGCGTTACTTTTTGGGATGCCGCAGATGGGTATGGTAGCCATCCACATATCAAAGAAGCTCTGAAGTATGTAGATCGGTCCGAAATTGTTATTACGACGAAGACTACCTCGCGTTCGGCCAAATCAGTTGAAGACGATGTGAAGCGGTTCTTACGAGAGATTGCATCTGACTATGTGGATATTGTACTGCTGCACTGTCTCACTCAGTCCGACTGGACATCGCGCTATCCTGATGCGATGGGGGCATTGAGCCGCTGTAAGGAAAAGGGACTGATTCGTGCGCATGGAGTCTCGTGTCATGATTATGGGGCATTTCAAACTGCTGCCATGACGACATGGGTTGAAGTTGTACTAGCGCGTATTAATTATGCAGGGGTGAGCATGGACGCCTCGCCTGTGGACGTCATCCGCACGATGGAACACATGGCATCTGTCGGAAAGGGAATCTACGGGATGAAGGTTTTTGGCCAAGGTAAATTGGCCAAACATGATGGTCCCAAAAAAGGTATTGAATTCGTTATGGGCTTGCCATGCGTAAATGCTATGACCATTGGGATGGAGAGTGAGCAGGAGATAGAAGAAAATGTTGCTATTGTCAAGCAGTTAACCGTCAGTCAGCCCGAAAATAATTGACAGTGAGAAGTTTAGGTGGCTTACCACGAGATTATTCGACAACGCGTTCCTCCAGAATTAGCATGCCCAAATTACTTGGTGCAACCGATTCGATTCCCTGTGTTTGTTCCGTCCAATAAACACGCCGATCGTTTGAACGATGAATCACGAAATTAAAGCCGAGGCGATTATGGCGTTTCGTTTTGATTGGGTCGAAACTTCCGAGAACGGGATAAAATGGGATACGTGCCTCGATAACGTAGTAACCTGACTCCCATCTCACAGCTGCGTCAAGGTTTCTTGCCTCATAGTTATAGATGCGTTCTGGCACCCACTGACCGATGTACGGTTCATTTCCGTCAAATCCCGCTCCCTTTGGACAGATCCAGAATATGTGTTGGTTTGGATCTGTTACAGTTTGCAAGTAGATTGGCTTGCTGCCTCCGCTAGGTTGTAGGTTGATGTGCAACTCTAGCGCATCGGCGCCCTCATAATAGGTTAGGGCGTTGGGAACTACCACATCATTGTCATAGATCTGGGCAAGTAGGTAAAGGGAATCGTCGCTCCATTGAAGCCAAAGTAGGCCTTCATCCTCGGACGTTCGAATGACTTTTTCTAGTGGCCACTTGTCGTCAATACCATCAATCACAACAGGTTGACTCGTATACTGTGCTCTTGCTACAGGCTTCGCGCGACATGTGACGTTCGTTTCAACATTCGTTTCGCCAGTACTGATTAATGAATCTTCATAGGTTGCAGTCACAATCTCCTCCCCGACCAAGCCAATTCCATTCCCTTTCTGTTGCCCATACTGCGTCGAAACGAGACCGCGAAATACATGAGAATTTGGACCGTCTTCATATAGAGGTACAATGGTAGCATGGGGTGTTTGTGTTGTGCTTTGTGAGTCGGTCTTGGATACGGAAATGTCTACGGATTCAACTGTAAACGGATTTAGGTTTAGATCCCCGTCTTCTAGACGGAAGTAAATGGAGTCTCCAATATTGACATTGTGGAGGATGGTACCATCTTGATTGATAATACTCAAATGTCCTTGTATACCGTGGTTTACGTAAGTGTAATCTGCGATACCAAAGGCTTGCACAATGGGAGATGGTGGGTTGTAGAATGCACGAATTTCTTCGCCGCCTTGAACATCTAGTGTGTCATCTGCAATCGCTGCGGTACCATATCGGGTAGGTACGGAGTTCGTAAAAACCCCTTGAGCTTCTGGGTGCTTTACCAGAATTAGGTTAACAGTGTCCTGGGTCTTGTCTCCGCTTAGGGTAATCTGTACTTCCTCCGTGTTTACGACTGTGCTCAATAGCAGATCCTCCAACCGCACATAGATGAGCTGTCCAGCGTCGAAACTTACCAATTCTTGATGAGGTGAAAACTGAACGCCAGATCCATATTTGTCCACTATGCGCAGTAGTCCGGCGCTGCTACCTAATACAATCGCCTTGGCCTGGATAGCGACATGGGGTTCACCTGTTGCCGTGAGGCGATCAATATATTCGACGATAATTCTTTCTTTATCGACGACCTGTAGAATCTTGTCGTTAGTCCTGCCGTGCTGAGTGGTCAGAAAAGTCTTTGGACTCTTATTGGAATGGAATTGTGAATTGCTCTCCATTTCCTTCCCTATTGCCTGATTTCCGGTCTTCCCGACTACTGTAGTAGAATCAGGGGTTGTGGGTTGCTTGATTCGCTGCGTCTCCAATTTTCCCACAAAGGTTGCGCTGTTAATGTTGGTTTCGGATAGTACGAGTCTGACTTGGTCTTTAACCACATTTCCAGAAACGGCTATGGTTACTGTGTCTATGATTTCTGGGGACAAGGCAAGATCTTTGTCAATTAGTTGAATTCGCAGCCGTTCTCCCGCGTCGAAACTACCCGTTCCGACCGAGAAACCGCTTATTAGCTTCGCACTTTCGGCACTGTAGATTTCTAGTTTTCCCTTGTCACCAGTCTGGACAGAAAGCTTAACAGTGATTGGCACCTGAGTTGCCCCCGTATCTTGTATGGAATCAAGATACGTAAGATTCACAATTCCCCCGCCCTGAACCTGTAGTATGTCATCAATCGGAATCGGTGTTTCAGCATAGCTGGTTTTGACCTCTCCGTACAGGATTTCCGATCTTCCCCTGGCTGCAATCATTGACACGCGAATCTCATCACGGTACTCATTTTCGCTCGAATCAGTTTCAAAGATCTTAACGAATGAATTTCCCGTATCGAGGTCTACATCTCGAATTTCCAGAATGAGGGTATCACCTGCACGAAATTTTGATATTTCGATATTTGAGTTGGAATTGGAATCAAATTTGTTTTTGTTATAAACCCTCAATGAACCTGTCGTCCCAACATTCGCCATACAGCTCGTCAAGGTTTCGAAGGACACCTCACCCGTAGATCGTAGTTTATCAATATAAACGACCTGAATCTGTTCTGATCCTTCCACCTGGAGCCGGCCGTCGTCCTCAATTTTCTGTAAATCGTAGGTGGTTGGGATTGAACCGAGGAATACGCCTATTTCCGGATGGGGTCGAGCATCTGTCGTGGACGGAGCTTGAGTTAGATCAACAACCTCACGATCATGAAGAGTATCCCCAACAAGTGTAATCTGGACAGTTTCGTCCGTTATGTCCGTGTCTCGTAGTCGTATGTAGAGGATATCGCCCGCGTTGAAGTTCTGGCGCTGGGTGATATAGTTGGCTTTAACAATCTTGATTGTTCCATCATATCCGGATTTTACGTGTGCGTTAGCTGTGACGAGTACATTTGTTTCCCCTGAACCTTGAAGTAGGTCCAGATGGCTGACGGTGACAACCTCTTTACCCCTTACTTCAAGTACATCATTTTTTGCCGCAGATCTTGCGTAGCTCGTTTGACAAGATGCCGTGAATTCACCAGATGCGATAGTGGTTTCGGTCAATGTTAGTTTATATTCGTCCTTGAGGACATCTCCACTTAAGGTAACTTCGACAGTTTCTCTCAATGAACCGTTCTGATTCAGATCTTTATCTGTGATCCAGACCGAGATCGAATCTCCGGCATAGAAGAAACTGAGATCGTTGATTGCGAGGAGATCTGTTATTGGTTTTAACTTTATCTGAGCGGTTTGTCCAATCGTTGGTCTTACTGTTGCACCGATGGCTACGTTGGTCCTCCCCGTATCCTGAATCTCATCCAGATAAAGTGCCGACACTGGACGTGTTCCCACCGATTGCAGAACATTATCGCCGGGGTGTGCTACTTGGTTATAGCTTGTCGCGATAGCGCCCTCGTAGCAATCCTTCTCTGATTTGTACGTAAGCTTGACGATTTCAATTTCTTGTGTTTCGGGAACTAGGAGGCGAGCTTCGATTTCAGGAACAACTTCGGATTCAACCGCATCTAGATCTGAATCTCGAACTTGGATGTAAATTGTGGTGCCGAGCTGAAACTGTTCAATCGATTTACCTATTCTGTTGGCTATTGATATTGTGCCAGTGGTTCCTGTGTTTACCATCGAAAAGGTTTTTACTGGATAATTCCTTTGGGTAGTGCTGAAGTATGGATCTATGTAGGTTAAGGAAAGCACTTCCATGCCATCTACTAGCATTGGGAGAGCGCGGTTTTCCATTGGTTTGTCGCCTTCCAATTCTTTGGTTTTTCCACCTTCCTCGTTGGCTCGGTAGAGCGTCTCAATTGTTGAAGCAAAAAGGGAACTGTCTACGGCACGGTCGTTTTCAGGATTATTGTCCATGAGAGTTGCATCACTACTCTCGTATAGAACGATAGTTCGAGATCGTCCGATTGTTTCGTTGCGCAATTCTATCTCTATGGATTCGGAGTCATAGCGATTGGTGTTACGTTCAGCATCCCAGACACAGAGTATTAAATCATCTCCAGCATTAAATGTGGTACCAGATTGTGATGTGTAGTCGTGCGGTTCCGCAAAATTGATGTTCTCGTGTTGATGCCCAAACCGGGATTTAGTAATGATGGCAGCCTGGCCGCTGATCTGATTTACCAGTTGGACAACATTCCAACGTTCTGGTGGAGCAGAAAGGTCATTGGTTGCATAGGAGAGCCAGACAGATCGGTTATTCCCAAGTTTCAAGTTTTCCATCACATAATTGAATCCGATCCGTTGGCCAACTAATGGATCAAAAGTGGACAATGCAAGGTCGCTTGGGATTCGAGCTTCTAATGTGTATCCGTCCTTTGTCGGCTCTACTTTTGCTTGGATATTACGGTGGTGTTCGATAGTACTCGGAATTGCGTCGAGGTGATGATGAATTTGCGATGGAATCACGCGTGGTTTATCCCGATGAGGATCTATGACCGTAAACACAAAATGATGGTCGTTGGACGTATACATTCCCGGTGAGCGTTGGAGTGCCGTGTCAACGAAGATATGTAGGGCTTCACTTTTGTCCAAAGATGAAGGAGTTTGTTCGAATGCAATTCTCTGTTCATCATCATCCAACTTGACTTTTCGATTAATCACTGCGGCAATGTATAGATTGTCGTCGTCCCACTGGGCGTGGACAACTGTCGGAGTTTCAGTCTTTGTGTCATGATTCACGGGGAATAGTGGAAAAAATTGAGGCCACTCATCAATGGTTCCATCAATGACGACACGACTGGCCGAGGTTGGGGCAGTCGGTACGCGAATCGCCCGAGCATTCTCTCGATCGTATAACCCGGTAGCTAAGTCTAGTTCTTGCGGGCCTCGTGTTGCTAAAATCGAAACTTCTGAAACAACAGCATTGGGACCGGCGAGGCGATTGAAATCTAATTCGATTATGCTATCTGCGTACGCTTCATTTGGAATTGCGAAGGTGCTAGTTGCGGATCTTCCTTCAGGAACTAGTATCGCGTCATGCAGAATGAAGCCATCGAGGATCAGATTTTGCTTGCGCCCACCACTTTTTTCCTGGAGGTAAGTTATCTGCACCCAATATAGGCGTGATGGATCTAGTCCAGTATACCTCAATTTTACGCGATCGTAATGATATGCAAAACTCATCTGAGCCGGAGAGTTTCCTCCATCCACTTGGTCGGCTGCTAGAAAATAGTGGGTCTCATCCCTAGAATCACGATCAAATGCAAAACCCTGGACAAGATGAGGTGCCAAGGCATTTCCGTTTTCTCCCAGATTTTCATAGTACATTTGGACAGCATTGTAGTCAGTTAATTCGTGGCGGGTTAGGGGCGGCAGTCGATAAGTATCAGTGAAGATCTCGAATTCACGAAGCTCGGGATAGCTACCATACCAGTCTCCACGATCAATTTGCAGTCGAACGTAACGGCCCGAATATCCAGGTTTTCGATCCTGGAGACTATCAGAATTGAAGTCAGTTGCTTGCAAACTATTGAATAGATTCAAATCAGTAATCGTTTCGTCGGGCAAGATTTTAGATGTGTAGACTTCCGAGTACTTTCTACCGTCCGAACTGATTAAGATGCGGTAGCGTTTTAGGTTATTCCCAGGGCCATCCGTTGTCAGACGGAAGCCATGAATCCTAGATACCATACCTAAGTCCACCGTGACTTCTACGCTATCCGTGGGGGATTCATAGGAGGTTCGGCGCTCCGTATTACCATCGATCTTGACCTCTTCTTCTATTCTACGTGCACCAATCCATTTTGAATCTTTGAAAGGTAGTAGGTCTGTCAATGCCTTCAGATTTTCCGAGTTGTTGTAATTTGCCGTGACCGAATCGAATTGGTTCTGCGTTTCATAGCGCACACCAACCCGAAACGTGTCAGTTTCGAGGTTCGGGCGGTCACTGAACCAATCATTAATTACAATTTGGAGCCATCGTGCTTCGACTGAAACCGGAAAAGATTGTACAGAATACGTATATTCGCGGGAGTTGCCAACATAGGAAAAGGCTCGAAGGAATGGCGCTTCCGTTCGATCGGTTTGAACAAGAAGATCATACTGTTTGGGACCACTTTCATGCGGGTTTTCAAAACGTACTTCGGCTTTGTCGATTCTGTAGACGTAGCCGAGATCGTATGTGGTATAAATTGGCGTAGTCCGCAAAATGTCCGTATAGTGGAGTGGTTCATTGTCAAGGCGCCGAAGGGGTTTGACGAATTCCTGATGGGTGGCTTCTTCGCCCCGCGGGTAAAGCAGAAAACCGAGTAATACCGCCATTCCACCGAGAATCAAGTATCTCAGATGCATCTTTTTACTCCAGTCCTTTGAGAATTTCAGATAAGGTCTAAAGGGACGTAACAATGTCCAGGAAACCTCTCCCATATGGCTGCCCACATACTATTGTACCCGAAAGGAGTGACATTCTCCAGCACATCTACAGGAATATGAAATTAGTTCTGATGAAGTTCATTTCTATTTAGGAATGGCAACAACTCTTGCAATCGCTGTTTAGGACGGGTTTTCCTATCATCGCAGGGGCTGGCATCTGTCGAACGATGACCTATTCAGATTGTCTTGGTAACAGGCCAACCGTAACCGATGTGGGAACAAAGCCACTGTTAGTGTCCGTAACGAGTGCAAATGTGGTTGGACCGAATTTTCGTGTGGTTCTAGTTGTTGCTAATGCATTGATTGGCCTACTTATGGACCATGCTAGAGAGATTCATTTGTCCGTCAAAAATTTTCTGTGAGAGGTAAGACGAGGCTAAATAAGAGAGCGTACCTTTACAATCGGTGTCAACTTCAGCAGGAAGACCAGTATAGGTTGGCGTAACTTGGAAAAATCCAAACAATGTTTCGCATGGATGATTTTCTTAGGATTTACAAGTTTACGGGATGATGTTTTCCTAGATGCTACTACTTTACGGATGAACTCGATATCTGGCGTTTGCATAAAGTGAAGAATCAACTTACAAACTCCATTATTGCGATCTTTTGCCTAGGCTTCTCTCGAATTGTATTATGGGGAACAATGAGCAGCTCTTTTTTTAAAATTGCCATCGATTTGCGTCTGTGATACCATCTGGGCAGAGACGTAAGATTGAAAGGAGAAGGCCTTCGTTGCCTACGAAATCCATGAAAGCAATCATTGCAACTAGTGCTGGTGGTCCCGAAGTTTTGAAGATGCTAGAAATGCCTTCACCCGTACTTAGTCCAAAGCAATTACTGGTTGATGTCAAAGCAACGGCGGTTAATCGTGTTGACACGATCCAGCGAAATGGGTCATACCCGGTACCGCTAGGTGAGTCGGAAATCCTCGGATTAGAGATTGCGGGAACTGTTGAAAAACTGGGTGACGAAGTAACAGGTTTCAAGCGAGGCGATGCGGTGTTCGGTTTAATTGGTAGTGGTGGATATGCTGAACAAGCGGTCATAGATTATCGGACGGCAATGCCTATTCCGTATGGCTGGAGTTTTGAACAGGCGGCAGCGGTGCCAGAAGTCTGCTTTACCGCGGGTGAAACGTTATTTACTACAGGGGGATTGACAAAGGGAGAAACAGTTCTAATTCATGCGGGCGGAAGCGGAGTTGGTACAACGGGGACCCAGATGGCTCATCAGATAGGTGCTCGTGTTTTTGTCACTGCTAGTTCGAGAGAGAAAATTGAAATGAGCAAAGCACTTGGTTGTGCGGGGGGAATTAACTACAAGGAAACGGACTTTGCGGAGGAAATTATGCAGTTGACGGGCGGAGAGGGTGTCGATCTAGTACAAGATTTTGTAGGTGCCCCATATCTCGAGCGCAACTTGTCGATTCTCAAACCACTTGGCCGTTTGATGGTAGTTGGACAGATGGGAGGGGCCATAGGTGAACTTAATCTAGGGCTTGTAATGCGGAAACGACTTCGAATTCTTGGTTTCGTGATGCGTTCTCTTCCTATTGAAGATAAGATTCTCATTACAGAACGGTTTGCGAATCGGTGGTTGCCTCTTCTAGAGGAAGGAAAAATCAGAGTTGTCATTGATGCTATTATGCCGTTGTCTCAAGTTTGTCAAGCGCACCAATATATGGAATCCAATCAGAACTTCGGGAAAATTGTGTTGAGGGTTCATTGAATCCCGAAGTCAAAGAGACGCCTGGAATTAGGACTCATTATGTTGGGTTGATTAACACTTGTCTGGGCGGGTTCAGCGGCCTTCCTAAGGGGTTTGAAATTCATGCAGTCAGTTGAAAAAATCCGATGGCTCTCTTCTTCGAATCTGTATTTAGTCACGATGAATCTGTGTCGGATGTTCCAGTGTTGTTCTGCGAGATTGAATGGATGAGAAGTTTTGCTGCAAGGCGCGGGATGTGGTATAGGCTAACAAACTGTCACTGGTCTCTACGATCTGTTGTCTCGTGTCCACTTGGACGAGATTCTCCAGTTCTTTGGAAGTTTAAATTTCTAGTAGCTCTTGGACACTGGGTTTCATTAGGATATGTGGTTTTTGTCACTAGTCTCTGGTGTTGTCTTCGGGATATCTTCAGCGATTCAATTTGTGATATAGCGTGCTGAACAAGAACTGGGCATCTGCGTAAGATATGACTTCATCCTTCTGTAGCTTTAAAAGATAGTCGCCATCTGTACAACAAAAAATCTGCTAATCCCAGTTTGGTAGTGAATGGCATTTGTCGTGATGGTGTAGGGACCTACAGCTCGGAGATTGAGTTCGTTGCGAATCGACTTTATGCCTTTCCGGTTATTATCGACTTGGATTTTCCCAAGAGTTGCACTGTTTTCTGAGTTTCAAACACCGGACAGCTGAAGTGCTGTTTTTGCCTTCATCGCCATAGCAATCGTTTGGCTTTTGGTTTTTATTATCACGGCGTCTGTGCCGTTGGAAAATCCTGTATTGGAAGCTTGGGAATTGATCCGATAGAATATCTTGTCAGATGTATTTTTAGGAGGTAAGTCCTTTGGGGACTTCCAAGGAACCGGAAAATGAAGCAAGTTGCAATCTTCCTAAGTTGTTTCCCATTGAAGCTCTGATGCTTGGGTGATATAATTGACTTCCGTCATGGCCACGTGTGAACATGAATACCGTAAGGGTGGGACGAATATTGATTACCAATCACGATGTCAAATCGAACTCCGGGAAAAATCAATCTCTATGTGAAGCTCAACGCAGTCTTGAAAGCCTTGGACTCAAGACTGCACTCCTCTTCGAGCACTCACAGGTTTTACGGATACAACTCTCAGAAGCGGATTTCGACCACGCTGTGCAGAATCGCGAGATTATTGTGAAGGAACTCAAAGCAATTGGGTACCGGTTCGTGGCGCTCGATTTGGAACAACCAAGCTGAGGTCAACCAAAATTTGCTACGGACACCCATTGTTTAGAAAAATCGCTAGATGTGTGGGTCTAAAACCTAACTTTCTGTAGTCAGCGTTGGATGCTAGGTATTGATTGAAATACAGGTGCACTGGAATCTGATGA
>CAYZGU010000025.1:0-10614 GCA_964478165.1 uncultured bacterium
AGCGAAGATAGTCACGTTTGTAGGTCAAGAAGCAATCGGCCTGCAAGATTCTCAAAACCTTGTGTAGATGTAGACCGGGACTTTTCTTCGCTGGTTACCAGTCGCATGTCCTGGGTTTGGGTTCCATAGGGACCAATTCCACTGTCCGAACCAATTTGTAAAAATCCTGCCATTGAAACACGCTCTGGGCAACGAACTCACGTGAACAGTCATGGTATTCCATGAATCGGTGCCTTTGGATTGTGATAATAAAACGCTGTATGACAGGACGTCTTTGGTTAAGGTCGTTTCAGCATAGATAGTGAGGAGGAATGCATTGCAAGAAATTCTCGTTCCAATTGCTGATTGGCCGAGGACGATTCTTCTCCTGTACTATCAGGGCCCGTCGTGCGTCCAGATTAACGATAGGCCTAAATCTCTCTGATGAATTGGGCCAGACCCACTGAGCTCTGTTTGATTTTGTAAGTGGAGAACCGCGGCGACCTTCTTGATTAAGTGAGTTGCTGACTGGTTCACCCACTCGGTGATGAATTTCAGGTCCATTTTCAGACCTGTCGAGAATGTATCTTACCGTGCCAAGCTGTATTCTGATTGCGAACAATCTCGGACAAAACTAAGATAGATTGCCAAACGGTTTGTGACTTCATTACTGCGATAACCAGTCTAATAGAGGAATTCGTATCTTGAATAACTAATTCTGAAGTTTATACGCTTTTCATTCGATGAGATGCTGTTCAAGCTGGAAACATGTTACTAGCGACGACAACGCCCGAGCGCGAGGATTAAGAATTGTTTGATTCAGGAGTTGTCCTCGTTAGCAAATCCATTTTCCCACGATAACCCGCAACGAGGTTCTGTGCGCTATCGCACAGAAGCCAAGTCACATAAAGTTTTATGGTAATGTTCGAGTTTTGCGTTCGGTGGACGGTGAAATTGTAGCATAACAAAGTTTGCCGCCAAATAGAAAGCGCTTTATGGCCGCCGTGTGAGACTAGGGAGGTCGAACTAATCGGAGGCACCGAGACCGAGGAGAGCAAAGATCGGACCTCCGACTGCTTGTGTTCAGTCGGAGGAAGACATTTCGGGGTGCTACGTCTACGCGAGCCGGACGCGCTGGATTTATGCATCTAGCTAATTAGGCTTACTATTCCACGGAGGGAGCTGATGGAATCACAGTCTGATGGCGAGGCCCTCTCTTCCAGTGGGGTACTTCTACATAGTTACGAATCGTTGTTTAACTTTCGCGTTGTTTCCAAATCGCAGCTGGTGGAACCGCTTTCCAGAGTTCCTGAATTTGCTCGTGCCTTTCCGAGGTATTCGAACAGATCTGGTTCATCGCCATCGTCGTCGGTATTAATAGATTCATTCTCTGCTTCTTCGGAGCTCCCAATCTCCTGAGCTGATTCACTGGGTTCGCCTATGGGTGGTTCAACATGAGCCTGCGGAGACTGTCCGACATCCATAATGTCTGTGTCATAGAGGTTAAGTTGAGTAGTGGCCATTTCAAGTTGTTCTACTTTCTCTGACACCACGGCCAGCGTTTCCTTTATCGTCAGGAGCTCATCTTGTAGATATTCTAGGCGGTCGACCAGCTGGGAGATAGTATTTCTGCCCTGTTCAGGAATCCTGCTCTGATTGTCATCATGCTCGGTGACAGGTGCGTTCGGCGATGTAGTTCTCAGTTCGATGCCTGGCGCGGACTGTTGTGATGTATCTATGTTTGTTAGATTCTCCGGGAAGGCACCTAGCAGCTGAATCTCATAGATTCCTGATCCCAAACCCTTATTTGAAAAATAAAAAACTCCAACATCTATTTTTTGACCAATGAGCAATTTGGGAAGTCGGAGGCCGAGGTTCCAGATCACGGCATCGTTATGTCCACCGAATTGGCGGCTTGAGCAACGATTCAACTGGCGCAGATAGCGAACGACAATTGCGGTATCAGAAATTTGCTGTGTAATTGGTTCGGTTGTCAAGGTATTTGATGTTTTCATCGCCTCAAATTGAGGTTCAGAATCCGACTCCGGCTGTACAATTGACATGGGTATCTCACCCTGATCTGCTTTCATGCTAATTGTCCAACCAAAATCTTCGATGCGCTTGCATGACATGCTAAAGTGATAGCGGATTGCCATTGCTCATTGTCCAGTTGTATTTGTGGGAGCGTTCATGAGATTGTTCTCAAGCGGGCATGGACTGCACCCAGCGTCGGTATACTTGTTGTATGCTTGCCTTCGACAGTGAATGAAGCCACGCATTGAGCAAAATTGAGAGCCTTGTGTGCTAATTGGGTTTTATAGTATTCAATCAAGAAGGCGGCCGCAAAAACGTCGCCAGCACCTGTCGGATCGACTTCATTGGCCGGATAAGCATCCGATGCTAACGTTCGACCATTCTGATAGAGTGTTGCGCCGTACTTGCCTTTCGTTAACACTACTATGGGTGTTAGTCCTACATATTTTTCTAGTTCATCCGGATAGAAACTCAAGTCCTCATGACTTAAAACCAGTACGTCAGCGTGTGGCAAAATAGCCGCAGCAGAGTCCCAACGCCTAGGATGAATCCGTCTATCGTTGCCCCATTGTCGCATCCAACCCTGCGGAGTTACACCAACGAGCGCGCGCGGGAAACTGTGGATACAATCGGGATCGACTTCATTAGCGATTGGACAGAGGAAAACAATTTCTACCTCTTTCCAATCTTCTGTAACGTGACCTGGCCTTAGTTTCCCTGCCAATGCAAGAATTGATTGCTGACGTTTTCCGTCTTCAGCGTAGAAGTTGTCGAAAATGGTAGTATCTGATGATTCCTGATAAGCTACCTCGATGCCACTCAAGATGGGAGTGTTTCGATCGAAGTCAGCACCCACAGAGGTTACAGCGCCGGCTCGGCAGCGAAGATTTCGTGCGGTAATTGCGGAATAAGCTGCCGAGCCTCCTATCGCATAACCATTTTTCGAAACGTCATAGCCAACATGTCCGATTGCGAGAAAGGTTGGTGTCATACGCCTTCTAGATGTCCACGAAAATGGGGCGAAATGCATCAATTTCATGGCATTGTACAAGCAAATGAGAAAAAGTCAAGCGCATTTTCGCCGGTTTATTTATTATGGTCCGCTCAGTGATAAATGCCCAAAAGGTGGAATCCTCAGAGATAGAATGAAGAAACGCATCTTAGGACAAAATGGATTCGTTAAACGGCCGAGATGTGATGCGAAACACCAGGTCATTCAGGATAAGTGTTCGCAAGGTGCCGCAATCGAGTGTTTTCTCACGATTCGGCAAGCAGATAATTCCTGATGAATGTGTGTCAGAGTGGCAAAGGATTACGAGCTCGGAAAATCGAATTCTCGCTTGAGGAAAGCCTTATACTATGATACACTGGCATTTTGACTTTGATTGTCCTCCGTCCGTCATCATTTTTCACAGTGCATGTAAGATTCTCTGTGATTGCTCAGGCAGAGTCCAAACCTAAGGAATTGGTTAGGAAACGGGATAGACTGGATTGATGGCGGATGTTGAGTAGGAGAATGTCTTGAGGAACCAATTATGAACGAAATCACACCGTCCACCGGGAGGATTCTTGTCATCGATGACGATGCGTCATCTACTCAAGCGCTATCAGCAGTCTTGACAGAGGAAGGATATGACGTTACTGTTCTACTAAGCGGAGCACGAGTACTCGAGTGCATTAAACAAGATTCCTTTGACGTTGTCTTAATCGATTCTAATTTACCCGAACTCGGGGGTAAGAACACAGGCCTACGGATATTAGCGTATACGAAGCAGGTCGATCTTTCCATCGAGGTTGTTATCATGTCAGAAGATGGTACACTTCATGCGCTCAAGAAAGCGATGCGAGCAGGCGCCTACGACCTGCTTGTTAAACCGTTTGACGATGCAGACCTTGTCTCAACGGTAGCTAATGCACTTGTGAGACGAGAACTCAAGGAAGAACGAAATCGACTTGTCCGCGAAGTGGAACTAGTCCGCGCAGAGCGCAGAGAACTATTCGATCTTGCCACGCGCGACGAACTAACCAATCTCTATAACTATCGCTACCTTCAAAACCAGCTCGAGGTACTGCTGGAAAATGAATCGTTCCAAACTCCAGTGTCGGTGGTTATGATCGACGCCGACAACTTTAAAGCTTACAATGATCAATACGGGCATCTCAAGGGGAATCAGATTCTCCGCGAGATGGCGAAGATACTTAGCTCTCACATTCGTGGGACAGATGTTGTAGCGCGTTATGGTGGCGACGAATTTTCTGTACTTTTGCCTGATACTGACAATGACCAAGCCCGTGAATTTGGCAAACGTTGTGTGCGACTTATGCGTGAATACAAATTTGATGAGACGTATGTGGTAAACTCACTGACGATTAGCGTCGGTATTGCCAGCTATCCCAAAGATGCTAACAATCCACGAGATTTGATTGCTGCGGCAGATCGGGAAATGTATGCGGCAAAGAAGGCAGGAGGAAATCAAGTTCATAGTGCGCGATAGAATTATTTGCTTGACGAACCTGACGCGATGGTGTAATCTGTAGTCGGGCATTAGGTTGCCCGGTGTGCCGGGATGTTGGAATTGGTAGACAAGCTAGACTCAGAATCTAGTGGGCACTATTGCCCGTAGGGGTTCAAATCCCCTTCCCGGCATTTGCAGTGACTAGCAGTGGCGTTGTTCCCACGCTTCAAGTAGTTCGAAGTGACACGAGGTGAACCGGTCTGGCCTTTGCGCCTCCTAAACCTGTGCTTGCTCGCTGAAGCGCTTTTAGCCATGGTCTTCTTACGCTCGTTTTTTCAAAGTCTCCGGCACAATCCAAAGAAAGAGCAGTACCGCCATGTAGCCAAACCCCGCTAGAACAAAGCTTGAAGCCCCTAAGCCCCAGAAGTCTGCTATATTTCCGACGAGTAAATGTCCTCCCGCGCCTCCGAAATCCCCCACTAGGCGCCACATACCCAAGAATTCTCCTCGGCCATCTTTTGGTGCCAGGTCAGCACCAAGTGTCATCATCGTTCCCGAGCCTATTCCGTTTCCAAATCCCATCAGAACAGCTACGGTCAAAAGAGCCAGAAAGCTTCGAGTGACAGGCATTAAGGCTAATCCAGACGCGAAAATCAGGAAGCATGGGATAGTTGCATATCTCCTGCCGAATCGGTCCATCAGAAACCCGGCTATAGGGAACATTGACATATCCACGGCCGAGGAAATCATTACGACGAGTCTGACAGAGTGGGCGGGCAATCCGAGGACCTCGCTGGCATATAACGGAATTACGATCCACCTGCCTTGACGCACTGTCTGGACGCAAATCTGAGCAGCACCGCCTGTGATGAGCGTGCGACAATGTAGTTTAAACAGATTGGACAAGCGCATTAAGTTTAGCGAGGAATCGCCGTGAACAGAGGTTCTTTTTGGCTCAGTGACAAAGAACACACAGAGTACAGCGGTCAAACCTGCGACCGCAGCATAAACAAAAAATGGAGCGCGCAGATCTGTACCGAGAAAAATAGCAATTGCTTGCCCCGCAAAGCCGCCGATCCGGTTTATGCCGCCAAATAGTGCAATCGACCTGCCTCTTTCAGCAGCCGGAATAACGTCGGTCATATAGGCGTGTCGAGAGAGCGACCATAACGAGGCACCGATTCCTCCTACAAATTGGCAAAGAATCAACTCATAAATGTTGGTGGCGTATCCCACACCAAGGGTCGATATTGAGACCATTATTGTTCCGACGATCATGGATGGTCGTCTCCCAATTCGCTCGACAAAAATCCCGGCCGGTAGGTTGCCAACGACCGCAATGGCGATGACGAAGGTCGTTAGTGTGTAGGAAAGATTAAACGATTTGATGTATATGGCAAAGGTTGGAGTGATGACGCCTTGACCGAAGGCGAGCAAGAGGGCAGGAAGATAAACAGGCAGAATGAGCGAGTGGCGGGTAAATTTTGTTTCTTCCAAGTTTCGCAGTGTCTCCGTTTTACACTCTAGATTTCAGCCGTATTTCCCATTCCAGCACGATTCGGCGCGAAACCGTGATGGCGGACAGTAAATTAAGGGGCGCTACTAGATGTCCACATAAGAAAAAATTTCGGCGAAACAATCGTAGGCCACGTCGTCGAAAAGAACAAAACGGACCTCTTGAATTCCCTCATAAGTTTCTACGAACTCTTTCACGGTGGAGTGGGCAATGAGCGAGGCCTCATCAATTGGGTAGCGATAGATGCCCGGGCTGATCGAGGGAAAAGCAATTGTCATGACTCCACATTCACGTGCCAGGAACAGACTCTCTCGATAACAACTTGCGAGCAAGTCGGGCTCATTTTCGGTTCCGCCACGCCAAATAGGACCTACCGTGTGGATGACATATTCTGCCGGAAGGTCGCTCCCGTTCGTGACGACAGCTTGGCCGGTGAGGCAACTACCCTGTCGAGCACGGATGTCATTACACGCTTGCGCAACGTCCGGTCCACCACCATAGTGAATAGATCCATCGACGCCACCACCTTCCTGCTAGATTTTCGTTGGTAGCGTTAACAATCGCATCGACTTTTTCTTTGGTGATATCCCTTTTGACAAGTTTGAGTTTTGCCGGCTTCAATGTTTTTTCTGTACTCTCCTATTTGAGAAACCTCAGCTTGAGACAGCGGCCTAAAGCATGATAATATATGACTAAATCGCGGTATTCCATCAAAATCTGTGGCGAACCTTTGTTGGATTGCTGGCTATAGGCTATCTACGGGCTGATTATGCATGGTGAGAAGCCCGGTATTTTGAAATTGGGAGCTGTGCCAATATGAGAGCCATATTTTCGACTGGTGGCAGGCACAATCGATGACAGTTTGTTTGCCGAGTAGGATTGTATCGCACAGTGACATCAGGGTGTTATTCATGCCCTCCTCTACGTTAGCGGTCAACTACAGGTCGATGGTAAACAGTAGATCGAAAAGCTTGTATGGGCTGCCAATCGTTCGCTACTTGCTTTGGCTGCCATCCGAAGCTTAAAGTACTAGAATTCGTTAATTCAGTTCTTTCTGGGTGCCGCGAATTCTGAAAAACCTCGGCATGGAGTTAAGCTGACAGCTCTGACCGAAGACAATCGGTACTCAGTGCGCGACCAAGATTCCCGCTCGTCCGGACTCTGTGGCAGGGGAGATTCGAACCTAATGTCATTGAAGCGCTATTTGTCCGTCCCATAAACCTGTTAAAATCCATGAGATGGAGAAATGTCCCCGTTGGGTGGACACAAATATACCTTTGAAATTGAGGATCCAGGGTGTGATCGCTGCTATGGCTGTTATGATGGAAGCCTACTATTATTGTCATCTGCTTGCTTGATGGCAGTGAGGTGTTGCTCTACTACTTGTCCATGGCATCGGTCATTAGGAGTTGTTTCACTGGGTTTCTACTACTGGTCGACTGAACTGTCAGCTTTCTGAAAAAGTGGCCTGATGGTGGTCGAGTACGGATTTTAGTTCTGATTTTCAGATGGTTCTCATTTGAGTAAATTGAGTCCTGTTATGCGTGGAACTGACGTTCATCTGGCAAGTGGACGTCAGTTCCACACAAAATTCTATCGTGAGAAACTAACATGCGGTACACTGTGCCTACCGTTTCATGGCACTTGTCAGAATCTCAACAATTAGCTGATTGTATGGAATTCCCATTGCTTCTGCTTGTGCGGGAAGATCGCTGAGTTGCGTCAGACCGGGCAACGTGTTAAGCTCGATGACATAAGGGTTACCACCTGCATCCACCATCATATCGATTCTGGAGGCTCCACAGCAGCCAATCGCTTTATGAGTATTGAGGGCAATCTCTTGTACTCGCTTTGTTAAACGATTAGACAATCTAGCAGGAACAATGAACTCTGTCATTCCTTCGGTGTACTTTGCTTCATAGTCGTAGAATTCACGATTCGGCACTAGCTCAAGTACAGGGAGTGCACGGAGGTTTTGTTTCACACCCAGTAAACCAACCGTAATTTCTTGTCCCTGAATGTATTGCTCACAGAAGATTTCGCCGAACTCAAACTGGGTCTTGCGTGCAATTCGTAGTAATTCTGAAACCTCTTTAACTATGGATACGCCGATGCTTGAACCTTGGGAGGTCGGCTTGATTATAAGTGGGAATCCCAGGCGATTCACGGCTTCGTCGCACTGTTCCTGCAGATCGGCCTCTGGTGACAGCGCGAGGTAGTTTGGCGTTGGAATGTCAATCGTAGACAAAACCCGCTTGGTCATGAGTTTGTTCATAGCAAGTGCACTTGCAAGGACCCCAGAACCAGTATAGGCGAATCCAAAGGCTTCCAAAACGCCTTGGATTGTTCCATCCTCACATCCTTTTCCGTGAAGTGCCAGGAATGCAATCTCAATCGATTTGGAGTGCATTTTGTCAATCCAATCATGGTTCAACGGGTCGATTGCGACTGGACTCGCTCCGAGACTTGCGAGCGCTGACATTACCCGCGCTCCCGAACGTAATGATACCTTCCTTTCTCCGGATTTTCCGCCCAGCAAGACAGCAATACGCTTACTCAATAAACCTTTAACATCCAGACTTGCGATTGCTTCCGAATCGACGGGTGTTTGACCCGTTGTTGACGAAAATTTGAATGACATTTTGCTCGCTCGATTTACAAAATTGTTTTCATCCGCTCTCATGTATCAGTTTACGGTTCACTGCGAGACAAGCAGTCGAAAGACCCGATATCTACCAACCTGCTTACGTGTATGACAGCAATAATACGCCGGCCAGAATAGCAAACTGATTAGAGTGAGTCCATGCCGGATTGATACAACAGTAAAAAATTCATTGCCGTGTTTACGTGTTTATACGTCCCTATGAGAGACAGTGCTTTAGGTTTAATCAACGCACAGTTCCCATTTTTTGCAAATTGTGCAGGATTAGATGGTCGATGGCGACTTGACTAGTAGTACGCACATAATTGGCTCCGCGATTCACACAAAACTGCCTGAGCCGAGTGCAGAAGGTTTGCAGCCGCTGTCGATATTGGAGGACCATACGCTCATTAATTGTGAGTTCCCTGGTTCTGCCCGTTTCCACATCTTCCAATCGCCAATCGCCCGAAAGCTGCGGTTCTATTTCCTGAACTGCTAGCACGTGGATGAGCGTTAGACCGAATTTGCGTGCCAAGAACCCCTTAATCACAGATTCGAGATCGGTCATGTCTAAGAAGTCTGAGATAATTACGGCTATGCCAGACTGTTTTGAATGGGAAAAAAAGTGTTGCATGCACGCAGTCAAGTCAGTTTTTCCCACAGTGTCAATTGTTTCCAGAGCTTTGGAGAGTTTTGGGAATTGGGCCTTCCCGGAAGTTGAAGGGACAATCGGTATCAGTCGATCGGAAAAGGCGTAGAGCGCAGTTCTGTCACCTCCTGCCAAACCGATGTAGGCCAATGAAGCAGCGATTTGTTTTGCGCAGGTAAGCTTGGTCGGTTCACCGAAGTTCATAGACTCACTTCTGTCTACGAGAATGCTTATTGGGAGGTCTTCTTCTGCCTGAAACAGCTTAATGAAGAGACGATTGGATCGCGCATACAGGCCCCAGTCGAGGTACCGAAGGTCGTCTCCGACTTCGTAACCACGATAATCCGCAAACTCAATGCCATTGCCTCGATTAAGGCTACGATTCTCTCCTTTGGATTGACCTCGAAAAACGTCCTGAGAACGAATGCGCAATCGGTCAAGTTGCCTGATAAATTCGAGGCTTAAAATCGGCATCAGACTCCACCATTTTCCTTAGTCCTTAGTTAATGGGAATTGAATGGCTCCTAATTCTAACAAATGTTGAGCAGATGAACAATGTCAGATTCCTAGAACGCATTGACCCCATTGATGAGATTGGATACTGTTTAAACACGTATTCGCTTAAGCGCTGGTCGAGGATCAAGATTGGAATCACTAGGCAGGGCTTGTGGACGACTGTGACTATCAGTGACTAGATAACTGACAGGGTCTGAGTCGTCAAAAACTCCGAAGAGTAGAGTTTGTTTCCTTTCTTCCTTCCTTAGGTTTAATCTAGCCTGCTATTAAAAAAAGGAAAATTTTCAAAACTAGTTCTTCGGTAAGGAACGTATAGCCCATCTTTTGCCCTGGTCAAATTCTAACAGATCTTCTGCCGTTTTACAATCATCAAATGGCGGCGTATTTTTCTGTGTTTCTTTTGCGGCTAATGACTTGAAGGGTTCTACAATTGCGATATTGGTTCAGCGTGGACTTCAGTCGTCGGAGAAAACAGTCTGATGATCTGCTGAAGTGAGGCTATTGTGTTTTTGAAGATTGGGTTTGCTTCGAGACGTAGGGCATATAGATGGGGAGTTATCGACACGAATTCCATTGCTAATCTTTTGACAGTAATCGATGTCGAAAATGAGACACTAATAGCAAAAAAACCCTCTGGAGGAATCAATTAAGTTGCCAACAATCTGGAAAACTCACCGCTATTTGAGTGTTGGCGCGCCAAGGTTACTACATTTTTGTCTTGCAACAACAGCTAAAATGTGGTATATTTTCCACGATTTTTTTGGGAAATAACGATCGGGGCGTAGCGCAGCCCGGCTAGCGCATCTGCTTTGGGAGCAGAGGG
>CAYZGU010000026.1:0-125810 GCA_964478165.1 uncultured bacterium
TTTCTTCTTCGTTCCCGTATGCTTTGAGCCTGTCGTAGGCGCGCGCCCAAATACAATCCTTTTCTCCGATTTCGCATTTGCCCTGGCGTGTACCACCGCATGGTCCGTTACGCTGATTCTTTAAACATTGAGACTCAGGGCAAAGGTAGGCAAGATCGGGTAAAGAGCAATCACCACAATCGTGACACTCGAATAGCGATTTCTTGATTGTATGTTCGCTGGCATGGAACGCCTTCTGTACCCAACCTCTGGCCTTTTCAATTCTGCGGAAGAATTTTCGTCCAATTTTAAATCCGGCCGTGCCATCCTCAAATACCGCTCCGTGCAGGGCTCTATTTATCTTGTAGATAATCGAGACGGTGCGCCTTGATTGCTCTAACGCGGCAGGGCGTTTCGAATTCCGGTATTCTCGGTTTACCTCCGTCGAACTGAGGCCTGTCTTCGGGTTACCCTCGAAAAAGTAGAACTCATCTGGATAGCCAAAGCCAATCTCCTTAGAAAACTCTTGCCAATCATCTGAACTATACGTGTCCGTAATTGTCAGAATGTTGTCATAGTCTTCATACTTCAAGTGTCCGCCGATATAAACGCCACGATAGCCCAATCCTTTTGCAATCGCGCACTGCTTCGCAGCCAACTCCAAAAAAAAGGATTTACCCTTATCGGCTGATCTAGCCTGTGTTTCGGCCAGATTCAGCAATTCATCAGTCACGGTGACGCCAGGAATATTGTCGGCATTAAAGTATCGTGCCGCGGTCCGACTGAGCACGTACACATTCGCAAGTACTGGCACGTTGAAGTCACGCATCGCCAAGTACTTGATTAGTTCATCTTGCTTCCGCGAATCATAACCAATTTGGTTAATCACGAAACCGGCACCATTCCCGATCTTTTTAGCAAGTTTAAAATATTGTGGCATTAACTCATTTTCATAGCGTTTGTGGTTATTAACCACCGCACCCAAAAAGAATTTGGTGGGCGTGAGCATCTCGGGCTTTTTCCCCGTTTGAATCGTCATCCCGCTGTTCATCTCAGAGAACATTTTCAGAAGCCCCACCGAGTCAATATCAAAAACTGAACTTGATTGACCATGGTAACCATCGGTGGGGTAGTCTCCCGATAATACAAGCACGTTATCAAATCCTTCGCTGGCAAGTTGCCAAGCGCGACTCTTAAGACCATTCCGATTCCAATCTTTGCAGGAAAGATGAATCACAACCTCCTGGCCCCGCGAAATAAGGTCCTTACCGAGAGTGTCAGCAGTGAGCATGGCATTACCCCCCGGGTTATCGGTAATACTGAGCACATGTATACGCGGATTTTCGGTCAGATTTCGCGCTAATCCAAGAACTCGTTGTCCGTTACGCTCAGTAATAACTCCACGTGAGGTCACCAACTCTACACACGTGACAAAGGTGTCGGTCTTCCCAAGCAATTCACGAAGAGACTGTTGTTGCCACGGGTTATGAGTGCAATTCATATTGACATGCGAGTAAGACATTAGTGCAACTGGGTCTCCGTCCAAAGAACGTCGCTAGTTTCCGAAATCGCAACCCTAGTTCTACCAACCGATTGACCCTTCCGCGCAGAGAAGGTTGCTCACTTTTTACGAGTTGTTCTGTAGAATGTAGAGAATACTGCGACCCGTGAAGGCATGATCAAATGGTCAGTGCCTGCAGATTCTTTCGACATTCTAGCTTATCAGCGCCGGGGATAACACGCGGCGCTCCAGTTTCTTTAATGTTTTACTCGAGATAAAAGGCTAATTTGATATGTGCTAGCAGTTCACGATGAGGACTAACCACCGGGCCATCGGATGTTCGCAACATAGATCTCCGCCCTTAAGTATTCAACATAAAATGAGGTTCAACGAAAACCTCGTCAAGCGCATAGACGCGGTCCTACTCGATGAACCATTGGCGTTCTGGTGTCAGCTCAAAGAAAAGGTTCTTTCCCTGGCGTGTTCCGCCCGCAAACTCCCTACCTCGCTGATTTTAGCTTAAAAAGTCATTGGCACCCCAGCAAATTTGCTCGACTTCATCTAATTCAAACAATTAACGAAGAACGAGGAATCCGAAGACCTCAAAGTCGCTTTTCTGCTCTAGCGTAGACGCATGAAGCTCCAAAGAACTGCGCCAATCTTCGAAATTATTCCTCTATGGGTCAAACAAACGCACTGGGCATCGGCTTAAACTGACAGCCCTCAACGAAGATTTCAAAAAAGTCCGGCGTCGTTTCCAACTCCACGTGCTCAACGCCTTTGACCAACTGCTCGATAGATTCGCGTTTCTTGCGAGAAAGTAACACTTCTCGCGCGCCCTGTATAGCGGCATTGCCAATTTTTGCAATTCGCTCTTCTGGCACAGGGGCTAGGAATCCAATCTCGACTGCGTTACGAATATTGACATAGTTCGCAAAACCGCCAGCCAAAAATAGCTGCTTAACTTCAGTGGGGTGGATTCCAAACTCCCGCATTACAATATATTGCCCACAATAGTTCGCTGCCTTTGCCTGGGCAAGATTACTAGCATCATCACGAGACAATTTGATGCCATGCTCTGGAACGATTGTCATCTGGCGCTGTTTCTTCTCCGAAAAAACGCCCATCGGTGTCATCAGATCGTGGTTTCGCAGTTCTGCCAACAAATCAATTAAACCCGAACCGCAGATGCCTCGAGGTTCTACACTACCGATAGTACGATATTCGAAAGAACTGTTGGAAAATCGAATTGTCTCGATCGCGCCTTCAACACCTGGCATTCCATACTCGATGCCACCTCCCTCAAACGCAGGGCCTGCCGGGCAAGAAGCGGCTATAAGGCGTTCCGAATTCCCAACAACCACTTCAGTGTTGGTACCCACATCGACCAACATCACTATGTCTTTTTGCGATACCATGTCAAGAGATACGAGGTCCGCCGACACGTCTCCGCCGACGTGACTTGCAATTAGGGGTAATCCGTAGACAACGGCTTTCGGATTGGCCCTAATTCCTAAGCGCCGCGTTTTCACAAGGAGCGAGGTGGTTTGACGCTTGCCTTCGAGGTATTCATTTTCAATGACGGACTTGTACGGTTTCTGGCCTATACTCTGTACATCGAGCTTAAAGAAGATGTCACGCATTGTGGAATTTCCCACAACAACAATCTCATAAATCTCCTGACGCGAAAAATCAAGTTGGACACCCATCTGTACAATTTCATGATTTAGTGCGATGATTACCGCTTTTCGTAGTTCACCATCAAATTCACGGTCATACGAGATGCGGTGCATGACATCGCTTCCGCCGAACTGCTGTGGATTCTCAAAAGAACTAACATGAACGCTTTTCCCGGTCTCCAGATCCACCAACTCCATAACGATGGTCGTGGTACCGAGATCTATTGCCAGCCCGTAGAGATGGCCTCGATAACTGTCTACCTCTACGTCATCATAGTAAACAGTATTCCCCTTGCGCACAACTAAGGGATCAACCTCTGCTCGCTTGTCCCGGGTAAGGGTCAGAATCTTTGGACTCCGCCGCAATGGAGAAAATACAATGTCCGTGTCAGCATTTTCAACAACTGCTTGACAGGCGAGGCGGTAGTTGTCGCGCAAAAACGCCTCTGTCTCGCTGCGAGGACGTAGGGCCTCCATCCCCTGCTCAATCTCGATAATACATTCATGGCATTGTCCGGTGCGAAAGCAGGAAGTTGGAACCTGGACCGCTAATTCATCCGCATAATCAAACACAGTCTTTCCAACAGAAAGCTTTCGTGTCTCACCTTCATATTTTATGGTGCCCATGCCATACTCCAATTGTTCAGGATAAGCACTTCGTTCTAGGTCGGCCTCCCATGCACTGCGATAATCTATCTTGTCGTCTCCGCCACACAGCAGTGGTCCCCCCGCCTCAACCGACTTTCGCTGATTTCGACATCCGAACTTCGCTGTACATTGATCGAAGCGATTCTTGTACGGACATCGATAAGCAGATTGCTCATCGGCGTGAACCACCATGCCCTCGAACAACTCAGTAATCCTGTTAATGCGTTCTTGATATTCTTCCTGAGTAATCTGAATAACCTTCTGCATGCCGTTATCATCAGAGGTGTCAAAACTCTTCTTCATCGTCTTCTTCCGCGAATTGTTTTGCCAGGGCTACGCACTGAAGAGCATCTTTCCCATACGCGTCAGCGCCCATGTCGTCCGCAAATTGCTGCGTGACGGGTGCGCCACCCACCATAATCTTGACATCATCGCGAATATCTTCATCAATGAAGGCTTCAATTGTTCTACCCATATTGGGCATCGTTGTCGTCAGCAGCGCTGACATTCCCATAATCTTCGCGTCATGCTCCTCGACCGCCTCAAGAAATTCGTCATCGGAAGTATCCACTCCGAGATCGTGAACGGTAAATCCTGCCCCGCGTAGCATCATGATACAGAGGTTCTTACCAATATCGTGAAGGTCTCCCTTCACGGTACCCATAATTACCGTTCCAATTGGCTCCACGCCCGAGGCGGACAAAATTGGTTCGATGTGTGACATACCAGCCTTCATTGCGCGTGCACATGCAAGTACTTCTGGCACAAAAATGAAATTCTCGCGAAATTTAATACCGACAATGCCCATGGCGGCAATCAGTCCATCATCCATAATCTCAAGTGCTTCAATACCACCCTTTAAAGCTTCACGCGTCAACTCATCCACCACATGATTATCCCCTTCAATTAGGGCCGCGGCAATTGTCTGCATAGCAGAACGGGTATCCGCAAAAGATGCAATCGTCCGCATTTTCTCATCTTCGCGCTCGATAAACTCTTCGATTTCGTCGCGAATAAATTCATTCTTAATATCTGCCAATTCCGCCATAATTTCTGTCCGACCTCCGTAGACGCTACAATGTTACCTTAGCAAATAAGGCTCGTATGAGCCTTGTTGAAGCGCGGGATTATTGGTCGCTGAGCAAGGCAATACCTTCGCGATATGTCTCAGCGGATTTTTGTAGTGCCTGAATCTCAGAATCAGTCAACTGAATCTCGATTATCTGTTCCACGCCTAAGGCACCGAGCTTGATTGGAACCCCAATATATAATTCATCGATGCCGTACTGACCGGTAAGATAAGCAGAACAGGGCAGCAGGCGTTTCTTATCGAGGATGATTGATTCCGCCATCTGAGCAAGCGAAGCTCCAGCTGCATAATAACCACTTGTCTTCAACAAATCCACTATCTCAGCACCCCCATCTCGTGTACGCTGGACCATGTCTTCAATGCGTTTGCCAGAGATTAATTGCGTGATGGGAACACCATTCACAGTTGTATAACGCGGCAGAGGAACCATCGTATCGCCGTGTCCTCCGAGCACGAGTGCGTGAATATCTTCTACTGACACGCCCAACTCGAGCGAAATAAAGTACCGAAATCGAGCGGAATCAAGAACGCCAGCTTGGCCGATAACGCGCTCGGGAGAAAAGCCCGACACCTTCCAAGCGTGGTAAGTCATGATGTCCAGCGGATTAGTCAACATTACAATTACACAATCTTGGGAATGCTTCACAACATTGGCTGTGACGCTCCCAACAATGTCGGCGTTTGTCTGCAGCAAATCTTCACGAGTCATCCCGGGCTTCCGAGGTGAGCCAGATGTGATAATCACCACGTCCGAACCTGCGGTGTCTTCGAAGTCAACAGCTCCCGTGATGCTGCAGTCAAACGCCTCCACCGGCGCTGTCTGCGCCATATCAAGGGCTTTACCTTGAGACACCCCATCCACAATATCTAGCATAACAACATCACCCAATTGCTTCTGAGCAACAAGAAATGCTGCCGTTGCTCCCACATTTCCTGCGCCAATAACACTAATTTTCTTTCGTGTCACACTTACCTCCATTGAGTAACCATTGCAACAAAGAGGAGTCTAGTTAATGCCCCAAAATGCCTGTTTGAAGTAGATAGCCAAGAGATCGCGTTACAGCAGCACCGCAAACGATGCGAAATTAGCCACTCGCGAAGAAACATGCCACTCTGACGAACTCAGGATGCCCTGCGATTAGGGTGTTGGAGACGACCCCAGCAGTGCGCCGTCAAGATGAGAAATTTTCAGTGATGGCAGAGGCGAATTCTGATGTTCGTAGCTTCGTTGCACCCTCCATTAGTCTTTCCAAATCATAAGTTACGCGTTTCTGCAAAATGGTCTGCTCAAGTCCATGGACAACCAAATCTGCTGCCTTCTGCCATCCAAGATGTTCCAGCATCATTACTGCGGAGAGGATGAGTGAACTCGGATTCACAACATCCTCATCCGTGTACTTGGGAGCCGTTCCATGTGTTGCCTCAAAGAGCGCCGTTTCGTCCCCAATATTTCCACCCGGTGCCATACCTATACCGCCGACCTGTGCAGCACAGGCATCGGAAAGATAATCGCCGTTTAGGTTCGGAGTGGCGATGACATCATATTCAGCGGTCCGCGTTAGAATCTGCTGTAACATGCTGTCCGCAATACGGTCCTTGATTACAACTCTATCCTTAGGTATTTGTCCTTCATTGTGGCTATAAACAGCGTCTTCGGTAATTGTCTGGGCGGAAAATTCCGATTCTGCCAGTTCATACGCCCAATCACGGAAAGCGCCTTCTGTAAATTTCATGATGTTGCCTTTATGCACAAAAGTTACACTTTCCCGGCCATGATCGATTGCATATTGAATAGCCATCCGGGCGAGGCGACTCGTCCCAAAGATACTAATTGGCTTAATACCTATTCCAGAATCTTCTCGAACTTCGACCGACATATTGGTTTGGAGGAACTCGATGACCTTTTTTGCCTCAGGCGTGCCCTGTTCCCACTCAATTCCAGCATAAACATCTTCCGTATTCTCACGAAAGATTACGACGTTCATATTCTCCGGGTGAGTAACAGGAGCGGGAACACCTTCGAAATACCGAACAGGACGAACGCAAGCATACAGATCTAAGACCTGGCGCAAAGTCACATTAAGGCTACGAAATCCCCCTCCGACAGGCGTGGTCAATGGTCCCTTGAGGGCAACACGAAAGTGTTCAATAGCCTTGAAAGTGTCTTGTGGCAGCCATTCCCCATATTCGTTCTTGGCCTTCTCTCCAGCGTATACGTCAAACCACACGATGCGCTGAGCACTACCATATGCTGCGTCGACAGCCGCATCAATTACTCGACGCGTCGCCTTCATAATGTCTCGACCGATGCCGTCACCTTCGATTACAGGGACAATCGGTTGAGCTGGAACCACCAAACCACCATCGACATTTTGGATTGTTTCACCTTCTATCGGCACTTTCAGTTTATCAAAATCAATCACTTTCATTCCTCTTCCTAGATTCATTTCCCATACATCATTTCATGGGAATGTACTTCATATTGTGTGCCCCAGTATAGATTTGCGTGGGCCGAAAAATTCGATTGTCGGTTAGCTGTTCTAGCCAGTGAGCGAGCCAACCTGCGACACGTCCCATAGCAAACATGGGTGTGAATGCGTCCTGTCGAATACCGAGTGCATCGTAGATAATCCCAGAATAGAAGTCTACGTTTGCAAAAATACCCTTGTCTCCGAGTCGTTCCGTCACAACTTCCTCAACCTTCAAAGCGACATTGTACAATTCGCTCGCACCGTGCTGATCGGTCATGTCATCGGCAAGGGATCGCAAAATAACAGCCCGTGGATCTCTCGTTTTATAAACACGGTGTCCAAATCCCATTATACGCTCACCATTCTTGAGTTTCGCTTCAATGAACGGTTCGACATTTTGCAAAGACCCAATCTCGCGGAGCATTTCGAGCACCTGCTCATTTGCCCCACCGTGCAGCGGTCCGGTTAACGTACCAATCGCAGAACTAACTACGCTATATGGGTCCGCAAGCGTAGAACCCGTGACTCTGGCGCTAAAGGTTGAAGCATTCATCGTGTGATCGGCATGCAGAATGAGACACACATCAAGCGCCCTTACACTCACAGGATGCGGTACATCTCCCGTAACCATATACAAGAAATTTGCCGCGTGCCCGAGATCGTCACGGGGGAAGATATGCTCCTCACCAGTCCGAAGCCGTTCAAATGCGGCGACGATCGTCGGCAACTTGGCAATCAGTCGAATGCATGATACATAATTTTCTGATTCATTGGACACGTCCTTCGCCGGATAAACCATCCCCAATGCAGCAACCGTGGCCTGTAGAGCCCCCATTGGATGGCCGCTCTCAGGAAAACACTTAATTACATTCAGAACCTTATCTTTCAGCCGGCGGTGGTGGGTCAAATCACTGGTTAAGGAGTCCCGTGCCGGCGCAGTAACCGCATTACCGTTGAGGAGCAAATGCGCGGTTCCCTCGAAAGTGCTGTGCGCTGCAAGATCCTGGATACGAATTCCCCGATATTCCAAAATCCCTTCTTGTCCATTAACAAAGCTAATCCCGGACTCGGCAATTGGTATCCCTTCTAGCCCAGGTACAAAGTCGTACGACATTCAATCTCTCCTATCGTGTAAATCGAAAGGCGGTCTCTTCGCCATTCTATTTCATTACATAAATTTCATGTAACTTTGGAGTGTTAGCAATAAATCGCCGAGAACAACATATCAAGCACTTCACCTAGAACCCCTCTCGAGTCTTCGAAGCTCTAGATTCACATCCGAACAGACCGAAGCGGTCGACCATCACCCTTACATTCGTAACGCACGAACACTTAACCACGAAAATGGAAACTGGAATACCCGTGGGAAACGCGAGAGAACCCGCAAAGAAGGCACAGGAACCTTCGGAAAGACACGATTTCGGCAGGCTCTAAAGAGTCTGTCGAGGCCACGCACGACATGAGCCGTGAAGACGCGCACCTTGACACTGGTATTTTAGCAAAGACTAGGTCAAAAGTCAAGCCAAAAGGCTTCACCGACTGGGCCACCGCACAGTGGGCTCAGTCAGCGAACACGAACAAATTAGCCTTCCATGCCAAAAAAGCAATTACATAAGATTAAACTATCAATCAGTTCACTCGTGAGCTGAAATAGGCCGTTGGCGGGGATAGCAGTCAAGATGAGAAGAAGAAGAAGAACAACGCCGGGTGCTAACTGCGCATCTTCATGGCGTATATGAAGCCCTAAAACGGAAGTGGAAAAACATTCCCCACCACAATTACACACAATCACAACCATCTGTAAACGAGGAGTACAGAACCGAAACCAGTTCAGAATGACAACCATTCTGAACAAAACACTCTCGATTCAGCTGATACCTAAGTGCACTCTATCAAAGAAAAAAGCGTGCGCTGTCATACCTAAGCCGTTGGTGATTGGCTTCCCTCGTTCGTCCTCGATTTCACGTCCAAAGCAATTGTGCGCATGCGGCGACCACCAGGCACACCACCGCATTCAGAAAACCTTTATCTGATTCACCTAATTGTCGCTATAGCGCGCCAACCATGCTTCGACGAGGGGACACAACCTCCAGTCGGAAACTGGACGAAAAAGGATTAAAGCTTGAACGGCGTCTCACTGCTGTGCTGACAATGTGTTCCACGTTCGGAATTCCCAAATTTGGGTCAATCGCGAAAACGAAAATACATCCTCGTAACTTCCGGTCCAAAAGAGAGTTCCGCCGGAAGCTTCTAAACCATATTTGCCACACATCAACCTCGATCCGAAGTGAAACAGATTCAAACCAGCGACAGCAATGAGATCGAAACCACATCTCGCGGAGCATCATCGGTCAGCTCCTTGAGCCATTGAACAGGGTCTTCCACTTGCGTTTTCTAATGCTAGTTGCTCCAGACAAGCGCCTCTAGTATTAGACGCCACTACAAAAACCAGTGAGACGTCAAACAGAAACTTTTCGTAAGCGCTCGATAGTGTTCATTTTCTTTCCTCATTGTTAGCCACACTCAAACAGAAGAGACGCTTCCATGGTGCTCCCGATTCTTGATCGTGAGTGCTCTCAATCTCTATGAATCGGCATTACTCTCAGCGAGATTCGAAATTGACTTCATAATCTTTTCGCCCATGCACTGGTACATCACTCTCTTGTCTTCGATTTGTCGAATTTTCGTAAAATCGATTGGTGGGCCGTACTTCGTCCAGAGTTTTGCAGGGCGAATCCATCTCGAAGCTCGCGGCATTACGCAGTCTGTGCCCTCAATAAACACAGGAATAACCGGAACATTGGCTTTGTCTACGATGAAACTTACACCCGCCCGGGCTTTACCTAAGGTCCCGTCACGACTACGTGTGCCCTCAGGGAAAATTAGCACCGCATTTCCGCACTGCAGAAGGGCAATCGTGTGCTTCAATGCAGCACGATCAGCGGAACCGCGTTTGACGGGGTAGGCATTGTGCGCCGAAAGAAATCGTCCTATTAGCGGTATACCAAATACATTGTCACGGGCCATGAAAAACAGTTCACGTGTAGCAGTACTCGAAATAACAAAAGGATCGATATAACTAAGGTGATTGGACAACAGCAGTACCCCACCTTCGCGAGGAACGTGCCGGTTGCCATATTGTTCCAGCTTTCCTAATGTACTAAAGGTGAAAGACGTAATCCGCTGACTCCAACGGTAAGGTACGGAATCGGTCCAGAAACCAAAGTTTTGATATCTCATGCATGACACCCTATCCGTTCAGTGATGAATTCGATAACTTGTTGTGCTGTTCTATCTGTTGTATCGATTAGAATTGCGTCATCAGCCTTTCGCAACGGGCTATGTTCGCGGGAGACATCTTTTTCGTCTCGAATCCTAATATCCTGTTCAATTCGCTCAATTGTGCAATCGATTTCTTTGGCTCGCAGTTCTAGAAAGCGTCGCCTCGCTCGTTCTTCAACAGAGGCGTCTAGGTAAAATTTTAGGTCTGCGTTTGGAAAAACAACCGTGGTCACATCTCTCCCTTCGGCAACAATTCCGCCATGCTGTCCAATACGGCGCTGCTGCTTTACAGTTTCTTCCCGAAGCTTGGGAATCTTCGCAATCTCCATCACCGCTTTATCGATCTGCGGCGTCCTAATCAAGTCCGATACGTCTTCCCCATTTAGCAGCGTGATCCGGCCATTATTCGCAAAATCAAGTCGGCACTGTTTCACAAGCGTGACAAGCTCTTGAACTCGTGTCGAGTTCACGTTTGCGCGCATGGCCAATAATGTAATCGCGCGATACATCGAGCCCGAGTTGAGGTAGAGATAGCCTATTTTTTCCGCAGTTTGTCGCGCAACCGTGCTCTTGCCAGAGCCTGCAGGGCCATCCATTGCGATTGTCAAGAGGCTATGCATCGGTCTTCCAATCATATTAGGTTGAATTCCGGGAGGTTGTTAGAATAGTTCGTAGGCATTATATCACACCCGCAATCGGGATGTGAATAGCAAAACAGACAATGGTGCATGTAGATAGCGCACTCAACGAAGGACAACTAGCTACCTCAGCTAAAACACTGGCGTTAGATTCTGAATATCTCTCCGAGCCGGGCGCCAAGAGCCCGCCCAGCACCGATCAGACATCCAATCAAGATTAACATTCCGACAACGCCCAGCGCACTGGCAATATACTCCCCACCAACGGGACGCTGGGAGAAACTCCAAATCGCTTTAGTAATAGGGCTGTATTGATCTCGCATGGCTAGAACCAGACTATCGCTCACTTCTAGCATTGAAAATGAAAACACTAGAATCGATCCGGCAATGATATTTGCTATGATAAGAGGGAACGTAATTCTATAGAGAGTGCGAGCTGGGTTTCCACCCAGATTCAGTGAAGCTTCCTCATAGGTAACACTGGTTTGTTGGAGTCCGGCGTAAATCGATCTGAGCATATAGGGCAAACGCCTCACTGAGTAGCTTACAATCAGCAGCAACGTTGGGTTCTGTCGAGGATCTATCCCCGCGATTACCCTATCCGGAAGATGGCGAAGGAGCAAAGAGGTATCCGCAAAGCTACCCACGTAACCAAAAGCAAGTGCAATTCCAGGGAGAGCTAGGGGCAACATAGCCAGCGCGTCAATCAAATTACTTAACGGCAAACGTTTCCGTGTGAGCAAGTAAGCGACTGCCACGCCCACCGTCAGTGCGAGTAAGGTACTACAAATGCTATATTTTAAACTGTTCAAAATACTGGGTAGTGTACCTTCGTGCGTAAAAACGGTCAAGTAATGATCCAGGGTGTAGCTTCGAGGCAGAATGCTCAATCGCCACTGGCTTGCGTCAGGTGTTAAAGAGACCAGTATAACGCTTAAATGTGGCAAGAGGGCCACCAACGTCAGGCCTCCAAGGAATAAGTAAATGATCAGGCACATGGGTCGACTGGCGTTAGTTTCCCGCGAGCCAACATGCCCCCGACCAAGCATTTCATAGTTTCTACCACTTGTCCAACGCTTCGAAAAGTAAAATGCCAGAGCTGTGAGGACGACTATCAAGACAACAAGCGCGTAACCCATCGGATTAACATTCGCGTCCGTCACCTGACGAAAGATTCGTACAGCAATTACTTCATTGTATTCGAAAATTAATGGCGTTCCTAAATCCGTGAAGGCCCATATGAAGACCAGTATTGCACCCGCAAAATATCCGGGCATCATGAGCGGCAGTGTTATAGTTCGGAAGAGCTTAAAACGGGATGCACCCATGTTCTCCGCAGCTTCCTCTAGGCTCGGATCGACATTTGCTAAGGCTGCGACGACGCTTAGGTACATAATCGGATAAAGATGCAAGGTGGCCATGAGAACGACACCCCAAAAACCTCCTCCAAACCAATCGATTGGATTGCTTACGTCGCTCACTCCCATTCTAGTCAATAACATGTTCATACTCCCGTACAGTCCAAAGAATTGCTTCATTCCAATCGCTCCAACAAACGGAGGCATAATCATAGGCACGAGGACAACACCCTGCATGAGACTGCGACCAGGAAAACGATAACGAGTAAAGAAGTATGCTAGTGGTAGACTAACGACGGTCGTTGCCAGTGTAACTACTACACCAACTTTAAGACTGTTGATGAGCAACCTGCGGACGTTCTCATCGGTAATCATCAGCTTAAAATAAGTGACGGTGAAACTACCGTTAATCCAAAACGAGGCTTTGAAGACGTACAACAAGGGGTATATCAGAAACACAACGAAGAAGAGAATAATCGGCACGAGAATGAGGAGAACAGAGGGGGTTAAATCGTATTTGCGAGTCATATGCAATCCAACTAGATGTTAAGCGTTGCCGAACCCAAAAAGGCTGAATGGTCTAGTTTCCACGATCTCGTGCACAGGCTGAAGTGGTTTTATGCTTGTTAACGCCTTCAGAAGGTAGAATCGTGACGAAACTCACGACGTTCGTCACTCCCAAAAGAATGAGGAGACATGACGATTAAATCTATCAACGTCTTCTATAACAGAGCCGTTTCGTCGGTTAGTTAATGCCGGCATTTCTGCTCCGCCACAATGAACAGACGGAATGCCAGTGTGGTACTTCGTCGGCCGAAGCTGTCTAACTGCTCATCAATACATTCAATGCACCCGAACTGATGTCTCGTTTTATCCTTAGGTTACGGGTTTCGACCCAAGCTTTCATCTTCGAATACAAAAGAAATCTCCACCGCATCACATAGAAACACTCAGTAAGACAGGGACAATTCAAACCAGTGGAGAGGAAGTTGAAGACAATAATTTCTAGATTTCGAGCGCTACGCTGCTGTCACTGCCTCTGCGGTGTTCCTCGAAAGAACATCACCCTTCGATACTCCAGAGCATCAACCGAATCCCGATTCGAAAGACTACGTAATCTAGTTGTGAATGTCAATGATGTGCATTACTGAATGTCAATGATGTGCATTACTTTGTGCTTCAAACTATCGTTAATCAAATCGGGCGACATACAACCCACCTCAAGGCTTGATTTACCACATGACAGACTTTTTCAGAATTATGTCGCGGGCGCTGCGTACTTTCTTGAATACGGGTTAGATCAACAGGGACTCTTTGCCCAAAACAGCAAGAGTTCACATCCCTGAGACGCATTTTCAAATGGATCGCGGTATGGGATAATGCGCAGCTAAAGCCTGTCAGACATCTCAAACCGGACCCATCCAGATTTCTGACGACTCGATTACCAGTCAAATACATTGCGTATTGTCCGAGCTGCTACAGCATTATTCACGAAGGACAGACGAACCGATCTGATTCGTCCTAAATATCCTCGACAATCTCTCAACAGTAACCACAATTACAAACGAGACTCTTAGGCATCACCCGCATCAAGCCCGGGCCGATGTTTCGCAAGCAAGCCTTACCAGAGATGTGATAACATGATAGGAATAACCAATCGTACCGTCCTCGTGGCACCTGTAGTGCCAGAAAACAATGCAATTAGACGTCGATCTGTTGGACAAGGCTGTCCACCATCTGGTCAATTGAGGAATACTGGCTACGATCTAGCCACACGAGACGCGGATCGTTCCGAAACCATGTTAACTGTCGTTTTGCGAACCGACGCGTGTTACGCTTCAGTAACTCGACCGCCTCATCAATAGTCATTTTGCGATCGATGTAATCGATAATTTCTTTGTAGCCAAAACTCTTCAGTGCACCGCAATCTCGGGACCTTTCATGCTCGAGTATACCTTTTACCTCCTCAACCAATCCGTCTTCAATCATCCGGTCGACGCGCTTTTCGATGCGCGAATAGAGCCCCGGACGTGGCATATTCAAACCGAAAGCAGAAAACGTATAACGCACTTTCTTCGACCGCCACTGCTTTTGAAGTTGTGATATGGGTTTGCCGCTCAGTTCGTACACTTCTAACGCACGGATAATCCGCATGAGGTTGTTAGGATGGATGCGCGATCCCGATGCGGGATCGCATTGACACAGTCGCTCATGTAGTCTACTTGCACCATATTTCTCAGCTTCCCCCCTAAGCCTTGTTCGAATAGTGAGATTCGCGCCGGGGCCCCAAAAAAGACCGTCCACCAACGAGCGAAAGTATAAACCAGCTCCTCCAGCGACTATCACACGACGATTCCGTGCATGAATATCCAAGATGGCAGCATCCGCGAGATTCTGATACTCCGCGACAGAAAATGGCTCGCGAATATCTGCGCAATCAACAAGATGATGACGTATGGCATGCTGCTCTTCCGCAGTTGGTTTGGCAGTACCAATGTCCATATCCCGATAGACCTGTCGGGAATCCAGTGAGACAATTTCAGCGTCGATTCGCCGTGCCAGTTCGATGGCAACCTCTGTTTTTCCAATCGCGGTCGGACCAAGAATAAATATCAGTGGAAACGTCATCAGGATAGATTTAGATGTGACTTCGTACTCATCCGACCTTGTTCACAAAAGCGTCATCGCACATCGAAATCCGAAATCACTAAAGTGTTTATCGGGTGCAAGACTGCTTCGAGCGGCACACCGTGCGAAGCGTATTCGATGCCGCCAGGAACCACCGCGTGCTACACGGCGCTCACAGTGTGTTGGACCAGTGGGATTATAACGTGGAGAATTCTGATAATATGAACGGTCATAGGAATCTGCGCACCATTCGTGGACGCCCTCCGAAGTGTTGAACAATCCGTAGCCATTTGGTCCCTCCGTTCCAACCGGTGGAAGAACACTAGTTCGTCCACCGAGACAATCGCCCGGCAATTCATCACCCCAGGGATATTCCCGCCCTTCCATGCCACCGCGACTGGCTTTTTCCCGCTCCGCTTCGGTGGGAAGACGAAATGATTTTCGGGTTAAACGACAGAGCCACTCACAATAAGCCATCCCATCGTGCCAACTTGGACCAATCACCGGCTGATTCGAACGCTGAAACTTCGACTGATGCCAAAACGGCGGTGATTTGTAGCCCACAGCCTGAACAAAGAGGGCGTATTCTTCGTTAGTCACTGGCGCTATCGCAAGCGCAAAGGCATCAACCCATACTGCATGCACTGGGCGTTCATTCGGAGCACCAGTTTCACTCCCCATAAGAAACTCGCCTGCTGGAATAACGACCATCTCCGGTTCAATGAAGTTGAATACTGATTCTGACATATCTCAATTTTCCGCGTAACTCTTCAACTTATATTGCAATGCACGGAGACTGATACCCAATACCACCGCTGTCTGGGTACGGTTTCCGCACATACGTTCAAGTGTTTTAAGGATTAGTTCCTTCTCCATTTCTTTCATAGTCATGCCAATGGGCATCTCTGCGTGTGCTTGTTTCCGCGGGGATCGAATCTCATCGGGCAATTGCTTCGGCAAAATGGCTTCTCCTTCTGCAAAGAGAACCGCACGCAAAATCGAATATTCCAGTTCGCGCACATTTCCCGGCCAATCATAATTCATCAGAAGTTCTCGGGCTTTTTGGCTGATCAAGCGCACAGGCTGATTGTGGGATTTGGAATGTTTCTGCAGGAAATATTGGCTTAAGACAGGAATATCTTCTCGTCTTTCTCGCAGCGGAAGCAGATGGATTGGAATCATGTTTAGACGATAGTAGAGGTCTCGGCGAAAGGCCCCTTCATCAATAGCCTGTTGTAAATTGAGATTAGTGGCGGCAATGATGCGAACATCGACATTGAGCACTCGAGTACCGCCGACTCTTTCGATTTGCTGTTCCTGAATAGCACGGAGCAACTTTGCTTGAAGTGCAATGGGCATATCGCCAATTTCATCGAGGAAGAGAGAGCTTCCGCTCGCCCGTTCGAACTTGCCCACCTTTTGGCAGACGGCTCCTGTAAATGCTCCCCGTTCATGTCCAAAGAGCTCGCTTTCTAAGAGACTGTCTGGTATTGCTGCGCAATTCACGACAACCATTTCTTCATCAGCACGAGGACTATTTCGATGTAATGCTCGCGCAATTAATTCCTTCCCTGTTCCACTTTCTCCGGAGATGAGAACCGTAGAGTCTGTGGCAGACACCTTCTCGATGACCTTAAGAACCTCCACGATCTGCCTGCTCTCCCCCACTATCTCCTCGTAACTGTGTATGAGTTCATTTCGCTCGTTGTGTTTTGTTGTGCGTCGGTGTTCGAGAGCATAATCGACCTTCTCTTTGATGTGCTCAGATTTAAACGGTTTTTCTAGAAAATCATACGCCCCGAGTTTCGTGGCCTCAACGGCACGCTGAATTGTCCCGTGCGCAGTCAACATGATAACCAAAAGTCCGGGATATTTCTCTTGAATCTGTGCAAGTGTCTCTATTCCATTAATCCCCGGCATCTGGAGGTCTAACAGCACTAGATCTGGCAGTTCTTGATCCATCTGTTGTAGAGCAGTATCCGCACTGGCTGCCGTTAACACTTCATACTCGTCCATCTCAAGCCGATCCCTAAGAATCATGACTGTATCAGGTTCATCATCAACGATTAAAATTTTCTCAAGCTCATTCATCGACGTAGGTAAACCCGGTTACTGACTAAAATCAGTTCCTGTTCGCACTTCAGAGAAATTCATACCATTGTCGGTCAAAAACAACGCACCGGATTTCACTTTTCCTATGTTTTTCGTAAAACTTATCAGCCAATCCGCCGACAGCGACAATTAGACTAGTGGCATGATTCCTACTTTTAATACCCTATCTGCAGTTGTTTCTTGGCGGTTGTATAATAGCATGGTCCATTCTTTTTTCACAATCTTTTTACCGTTTCGAAAGCCAGGTCGATCTCGATTTGACACAAAACAATCTGATAAACAAGGCTGCTTTATGACCTTCTTTCTAATACTAGCCGGCCTAGATCTGCCCGGATATCCCCAGCTCTTATGCGAGTGCGAACCTGACATATCTCACCAAATCTTCGCACGGAATAACGACCTAAAACTCCACTCCACGGAAACCAAACCGGAACGCAGTTCGGAATGGTAGGCAGCAAAAGAAACCGCTTGACAAACCATAACAGAATCGGAGAGAATGTTGAAGCATTCAGAAGAATTCCGCGCATCGCTCAGCGTTCTTCTAATTGTCTGATAGCAGCACGTGATTCAGCTTCGAATCCCTCATACGACAAAGTCTTAGACTCGGCCAATGGAGGACACAAAACGTTATGCAACGGATTGAAATCGCGACCAAACCAAATGGTTCTGGGCGTAATTGGCTAGAGGTTGGGCACTTCGACACCGACGCCTTCGGACGGAAGCAATGGGTAAAAAAGGATGCCCCTCACCAGGACCGGCGTTTGAAAGTGGACCGCCGGTATTCCGACCGCGCTGAAACCATTGACTGGATTCTTCTTGTACCCGATGACTATCCATTGGCTATTATCAAGGTAATCTACGATCGCTTAAGTCCAAGAAAGCTTATTGTGATCTGGGAACCAGGGAAGACGAGGCAAGAGCTGACGGCTCGCGAAGAGAACATCAACCGGGCTTTCGAGCTCGCTGCGGATAATGAGGAATTGTCCAACTTGCTCAGAGTATTGCTCGCTTCTTAGACAGATAAATTGGCGCGAAGGAAGGCTCGCAAAATCTGCTGTGCAAAAAGAAGAGGCTATAGACTTAGCCACAAACAAACCTCACCTGCAAAGAGCTACGCAACCAAATAGACCGGGTACCTCAGACCAATCTTGGTCAATTTCCAACACCCCTAGAAGAATGCCCACGACTTTCTGAATGGTTGGGAGATCCGCGCATCTTCATGAAACGCGAGGACTGCTCAGGACTCGCATTTGGTGGGAACGAGGACGGCAGCTGACCTTCACAATGGGTGACGCTCTCCATGAAGGCGCAGGCACCATTGTGCAGGGTGCTTCCTCGCAATCAAACCACTGTCGACAAGCGGCGGCAGCGTGCGGACGACTCGGTCTAAACTGTGCTACCTGCGGCTAGCGGGAGATAACAATAGTATCATGCACAAGGCGACTTACTGCTGAATCACTCATTAGGCGCGGACGTGCAATTAGTCGATGTGCCGTTCGGTCCAGAACTAACAGTCCTCAAAGAACACTTGGTTGCAGAATAAAAATAAAGGGTTAAAGCCCTATGTTGTAGGCGGCACGCGTTCCTCAGTGCTACTAGCGGCCGTAGGTTTCGCTTGGTGTATCAGCGCAATCTACGAGTGACAGAAAGCCCTAGCTATCGACGCAGATTTAATTCATGTCGAATCGTCGGGCGGAACACGGGCGGAATTAATCTTTGGTTCAAAATTCCTAGGAATGAAGTTGAAACCCTACGGTATCTCAGCAATCGCTTGGGAAAACCGGACCGACCGTATTCGAATCGTCGCGAACGGCGCCGCCGAGATCTTGCGCTTGGATCTGCAGGTTAGCACGGTTGACATACAACACAACGACGCATATATAGGCCAGGAATATGGTATGCTAACACCAGAATGTGCTAACGCCATCAATTTGCTTGCTCAAACAAAAGGCGTTTTTCTCAATCCAGCATACTCGGCTAAAACCATGGTCGGGCTTATTGACCATGTTCGACAAAAACGGCTTACCGACCGTGAGACTGTGATTTTTGTCCATTGTGAGGGAACCCTCAACTTTTTGTCTTCAAACCAGGAACTGTCCTACGATTCCTGCGGCTGAGTTCAGCAATCAGACAATAAACGCTTCGACATCAATGCAAATAGGAACAGATTCTCGATGACATCGTGCTCGTCCAAGTTGTGGTTACTTAGCATTGTCGCAGACTTTAAGACCTTTCTGACACTCAACGATCAAATACTCCTATGCCAATGGCACCTGGGTGCTCCTTTTTTCAATCCCATACGGATTCTAATTCACCCTGGGATAATGCCACTTTCGAAGGGAGTCGGAGGCCGACAATCCAGCTTCCTGTCCCAGTGCGAATGCTGTTGCGATTAAATTACGCTCTCCGGACACAATATCACCGGCAGCAAATAGCCCTTTAACCGGATTGCCCTCGGCATCTAGGAGTTGCCCATCTTCGTTCGTAATGATTAGCCCTTCTTCGTCCTTTTGGTAATCCCATCCAGCAAGAAACTTTGTGTTTGGAATCAGGCCCTCGTCAACAAGGAACCCATCAAAATAGTGCTCACTACCGTCCTCCATTTCAAGGCCCATCAAATCGGTTTTTTTTCCAATATGCCGCTTTATCTTCGTCTCAATGATTTTGATTCCCCGCTCTCGACTCTGCTTAACAACTTCAGGCGACATTGCATGCGGGCGTCCATTTGTTAGAATCGTAATCTTGTCCGTGAAATCCTGTGAACCAATGGCAACGTCATATATGTAGTCACCAACTCCGACGATCGCGAGATGTTCGTCTACATGCAAATGCCCGTCACATCGCACACATACATGCCATCCCGTTCGATTGCCAGCGTAACGAAATACACCGACGTACTGCTTGTACAATCGCCCAGCTTCAGCTTCGAATTCGATATCGGGCCAGCAATCGTCGAAACCCGAGGCAACGACGACTGTGCGGGCTTTAAAATGTTTCATCTGAACAGAACCTTCTTTCCGCAGCGGCGCGGTCGACGCCTCGATATCGAACACGTTCCCTATTCTTCTCACATTCAGAATCATGCCATCACAAATCTCGATGCCGGTTTTGCGATTCTCGCCATGAATCGTGATATCAGTAACCGGTCGCCCCTCCATCCACTTAATCAACTCCTTCGCAAAGTTGGGCCCGATAATACCGGGAAAAACGGGCGCGTCCTCTATTTCTACCGACTTCGACCAATAGGCTCGCCCTCGACTAAAGCTCACCTTACCCGCGTGCACCACTAGAACGTGCCGCATCTGGTGACTCGCCGAAATTGCTGCCTGTGCACCCGCCGGCCCTGCACCGATGACCGCCACATCGTAGATCACATCTGACATTCTGTGTCTGTTCCTTTCCTTAACATGACTATGGATTCCTTAAGTTTTTGACCAAAGCGATAGAATAAGGCCTGAATATCAAACTGAACACATCAATTCGATTGTCGACCGTAGTCGATCGGAAACGATCGCAATTGCTAGATCATCCCACACCGATTACTCTCAATCGGATATCGCCAACAGAGGCGTAGCTAGTCGAGGTGCGCGCTTCTGACCGCGGTCACGGTATTTGGGGATTGTCCGAATACCCCTTAGTACGGTTATCGGGTACTATTAAAGTTGTCCAACTCTCCGCGGATTCATAATTTCAATCTTTGTTGCAATTCACTGGAACATCAAGACACCAGTCTCACGCTAGCATAATTCACATATTCGACGCTCAAGATGACACCACTACTCTCCCATCAAAAACATCTACTGATACTACATCCAAACGGACATTTTGCTCAAGACAGTGGGAACAAGGGCTTCGAAACACATCATTATACTTCCCATCCGCCAAACTATTGAATCAAAATGCGTAGACATATTCAACATCACTTTCAAGCTGTGCCGCCTGTTTCACTATTTCTTACAGGCACAACAAGCTCCAGCAACATTCCACAGAAACCATCAGCGGAAGATGTGCTCATACTCTCCAGCAAGCATCACCTTCCTTCGCTCAAGCCAGTTCTGCAGCGCATTTGCCCTTGACAGCGGTCTATACTGCTTCCATTGCGACTCTGCAACATAACGGAAGACGGATTTAGTGGACAGATAGGCCACCAGAACCCGACCCGCGCTCAGCACGACTTACGAGTTGTACAACTATTGCTCCAATCACGGTCTGCTGCTCCATCGACCTACCGAATCTACAAACGGTAAACACGCGAAGCATTAACATAACACATCGCAGTGCGCTCGGACGCAGAATATCCTTTTGATAAGCGCTTGAATGCATTGTACAACACATTATACGAGAACGATACTTTGGTCTACAGGAAAATTTCTCTCAAACATGCATCGTTGCGGACCGAACTTCTCGATGCAGTAATTCACATATGGAGCCATAGAGTTTGCTAGCTCTTCGGAGGCAACAGGTTCCGATTCCGTATGCCAATCAAAGCCGACGTGCGGCATCCCCATGCCACCCAATTTCACATGGATGTTAGGACACTCTGACACGATATCAATACCGTTTCGCCAGCTATCTAGTACTTCATCGTCCCGGTTTGCATAGGGACCAACACCGACTAGGCCACCCATGTGGTCTAGAATGATCGTCAAGTCTGCAATAGCCCGGGCGAAACTCACCAACTCGGGCATCTGAGGAAAATAGAGCCAAGCCTCCAGCGACAATCCCGAACTTCCCAATATTCGTGCACCTGCACGATAATGCGAATCTCCTAACTGTCCCTGAATTGTGTGTCACGGTGCGTTTGCCACTTTTGGGTGCCCATCCCACGTCACTGCATGACGGATACCACGAAATCGATTGGTGCTCCCACCTTGTAAGGCTTCGAGCACTGGTTCAACCCGTGTGCCGAAAGTTAGGTTAGCATGACCTAATAATACCAGCAGCAACCCGGCTTGAACCGTACAAACCGCTGGCACTTGCGGCCGCAAGTCCTTGCACAAATTCAACTTCAGCAACAGAACGCATTTCCTCGGATCCCTCAGCACGATACATCGCGCCAGCCTCAACGAACACGGTGGAACGCACATTGTGACCGCTGTCTATGTCATCAATAATTTCATGAAGAAGGTAACGATCGTAAGGCTTAAGCTCGCGGCGAAAATCCCAATTGTGGTGATGGGGATCGCAAATAGGAAGATGTGGTTCCAAGGTGGGCTCTACGGTTAAGCTAAGCCAGTCATTATCTCTGAACGGCAAGATTACACCCCCATTCCCTTCGTCCGCAATTCACTTCTCTAAGAAAACTGGCACAAGGCCCAACAAAATAAAGCTTCAGACTCCAATAGCACACTCAATTGCCTGAAGACAAGGCAGGTGAAAACCCAGAACACATTTGGTTTCCTGCGACATCGCTGAAAAAATTAGCGTTCACAAGCTGGACATCTTAGCAGTGGCCCCAGCTCCATGTTGCACAATGCCTACCATTCTCTTCGGGTTATTGTCATGAATTCAGGAACAATTCAATAGACCCTGCGTTCGTCCATTGAATTGCTCCCGAATTCAGACAAACCGCGCGCCTTAACAGCAGTCTGTTAGCATTCACCTCCAAGAGTCTGGTCACAAATCTTAGCGGACGAGAGTTCAAATTACCAGAAACCCAGAATCACGGGAGTGCTCCAGTGGATGTGTGGCTTCACTCCAGAACAATGCTTTTTCGGCGCACCATTCAATTACTATTGAGTCCGACTTTCGAAGCAGAGTGAGTGGTGGATAATCATTTTATGGTAGAATCTCACCGATGTGCGTTGCAACGAGGACCAAATCAAATATATTAACAGTGCCGTCACGGTTGATATCTGGATTGGGACGCAAGGGCTGCACAATCGTTTTTCCAAAATGAGCAGCAACAACGAACAAATCCAATAGATTCACTTGCTTGTCGGCATTCAAATCAAAGAGTTGACTCCGATTCACTACCACAAATCCATCACTGTAGACATCTTTTCGGGCATTTCGCGAATCCTCAGCAATCGCGCGGAGGAAATATTGCCCTTCCGGTACCAAGCGTGTGTTCCACGTCCACGCCGACAAATTCGATGAAACGTCGAATCCGATGACAACCGAATCGGACGGGACGCGATCATGGTCGTAGAACAGGTCGATGCTGAAATCATCACCGTCCACATCGGAAGCATCCCACTCAATCTGGAATTCGTTACCGCTCGCCGCAACTTCACTGGTAGCCGAAGTGAATCGAAATCTGGGGGCTGTATTTGGCCTAGAAAGCGCATGATGATGTGCAAAAATCTCTTCCAGCGCTTTCAACATTGGAAAATTGCGAGCCCGCCACGCCACCGCAACATCTGTTATGTTCTGTGGTCGCTCATCGAGAAAAATCTCCCAGAACAGGTCCAACCTGTCCGAAATTTGGTCATCATCACTATCTGCGTTGAGATCAATAGAAGCCGATGTATCAAATATGTCCCAGAGAATGCTGGCGACTGTTCCTTCAACAAGCTCACCTTTGACGTTATCTCCGTTTCCACTCACATGCCCTGTCCACCACGCATTGGTCTCGATGTTCGGCGAACTCTGCCCCAGAAATCCTGTCACATTCAAAGCGGTGTTATCAACAGCAGCTTCCATAAACTCTGCCCATCCCTCATTGAATGCAAAACCTAAATCTGACACCGTCTCGAGACGGTGGGTTCCGAAATAACTACCTCTCGGCACAGCCTGATAGCTATAAGCATATGCATCCGTCATCACCGCATGACCGTATTCGTGAAAAACTGTGATGCGTTGCCACTGATCTTCTCCGCCGGCAATAACGATTTTCTCCCCAACCACCTGGTTGGCAATATGATTCACGTCGTAGTATGAAACAGTATGCGGACCAGGCCATACGACTTGGATTGGACGGTCGCGTTCCCACTGTAGCCGATTATGTAGAAAATCATGTGCAACTTGGGTTGTATTGAAGATGTGTCCAATCCCGCGATTCGGATTGGTGTTATCAATCGTCAAATCAATTACAAACTCCGAATCACAGACATCACGAACAGTTTCGGATCTTAGTTCATACGTCTTCTGGAAACGATTAGTGACTGATAGTACGGAGTTTTCGAATCTCAGAATAAGGTAGAAATCGCACTGTTTTCCGTTGTTGAGCTCTGGATGGGTCACATTGTCAAATCTATACTCTCCCTGTTCGTCCGCAAACGTTTGGCCAATCTCGATGTCGCTAGTAAACGGTTGCTCACGATACAAATGTATGCTGGGGCGATGAATCGCACGTTCAATCCGTTGGTTATCATCGAAATAACGGACAGTGCCACGAAACGTCAGCATATTGGCCTGCTGAACGCGAAGCACCGATCGAACCTCTGTTTTTAAAGGAAAGCGTATGGATTTTTCATCGAAAGGTCGGACCGCAACTTCCGACTTGTTGGATGTTACGAGGAGATAGGTATAGAAGTGCTGCGCTCGCTTTCTGCCGTCACTCAATGTCCAATAGATTGACCCCTGAAGCGGATAGTCGCCAGGCGCATCTACACGAACAACCACCCCACAATTCCGTCGCGCGCCGTGAACTGGAAAATAGACCTGCTTGAAAAGAACGGGAGACTGAGCGCTTGTGCCATCTGGCAAACGAAACTGGATTTCTGCCTCAATCGTTTCGGCAAGGTTCGATTGAACCGACAGCACCAGAGTTGTATTTGCGCCAATTCGTGGAGCTCGTGTCAAATGCAACATTCCTTGAAATGCCTTGGGACGCAAACGCTGATGCCCTTCTGCAGTCCGATCGCTGTAATCGAAAAACAGCATCACTAGGGTGACAAAAGAAGTAGCAATTCGAAAATCCAAAGTCAGAACGCAATTCATGATGGATACTTGGGCTCACAACCTAACGGACTTAACTATGCGAATTACCCAACGAATCCCTTACCCTTCTCCGCTTCTCGTTGGCCATAGCGATACGGATTAACCATCAAGGTTGCACTGATACAACGACGTATTCACACAGATTCTCAGTTCTGCCAACCACGCAAAAACTGGAGAACACACGGTTTGATGCTCAATCTACATAGCATCGAACACTCACCGCCCTGAATAAAACCACCGCGTTAACGCTCACTTCAGCGTGATTGCTCATAGATTCGTCTCGGGAAGCCACACTTGTACCGTCACCGTTAGGGACGCGTGTACCAATTCGGAAAGAAGATCTATGCTGGCGAGGAATCCAAGTAATTCCCCCCACAACGGCTGTGAGAAAAGCCGATCGGATTTTTCTGCACTCACCAGTGAACCAGGATTCTTTTTTTGTCTTTTTGCGCAGCGCATCGCACAACCGTTCTCAGACTCATCCAATAAATGCCTCGCAGAACTTCAGCCCCTACACAGACACCGACTCCGCACGTAGCATGAGAAACAAGAGGACACTGGAATTCAAACTTGCCAATTGATCGCGCCGATCTTGCTACCAGTCAAAACGAAACTCTTCACACACGCCCCAGTGCAAGCTTGTTTTAAGCCCTCGAACGTGACACGGCGAATACTAACCTGGCTACCGTGGACATTCCGAAGGTGTTCCTAACTAGCGAACAAATAACCCAGGAGAATTCCAATGCTAACCAAGATTAAGATTACTCCAAGTACGCCCAATCTAAGCTTCCAGGTCAGTGGTCCTGGGGTTTTCTGTTGACTCATGAAACCGAAGGAGTCGAGTACTTCGGTAACGCACTTACTGTCCTCATGTCCCCGTTGGCTACTTTGCAGCAAACCGGATTTGGTACTGTCCTCGTGCTGTTCCTGAACTCCGTCACAAATCTCGTCTTCTTCAATTCTAGATGCTAGACTTCCATTCGCTCTTTCCTTGGTCTCGGCACTTTCTGAAGACGATAGTTCCTCGCGGGCAGCAGATCTTTTCGGCAATGGAGTCGTGACCAATTCGCGACAGCTGTCGTTCGACGCCTCCTCAGTTACTGAGTCTCGGTCTCGCACAATTGAGTCAGTCTCAGGAGATTGTTTTTCATGTCGAGCGGATATATGCTCTGAACCTTCCAAAGTTTCTGATATCTTTTCCTTCTCTTGCAACAGGTCTGCATTTGTCTCACCTGACGCACGTTTCCCGGCCCACATCGCTCGACGCTGTTGCTTATATTTTTCTTCTAAAGCTTTTTTTTGCTCTCTGCTAAGGTCCATCAGTTTATCTCCTAGTAGATCTTTTCGTTTTTGACCTCCGTCCCGCTTGTCACAACTTTGAAGCACTTCGGATTTCCAATTAGTTTGCCGACCACGTTAACCGGGCTTGCTGGTCGAATCTCATCGCCTTGCTCGAGAGGCGTGGGGCCGAAAAATATGGCAAATGCTGTCCCAGGGGGCCAATAGGCAAGATTCCCAAGCTCCACGAATTCTTTTTGGTTTTCTAGTGATGCGTTCACAGGCATCGAAAAATAAATTCCCTTGCCCCATGTGGTCACCGAGACCGAGATCGCCAATGTGTCCCAAATCTGCTCTGCCGTCCTTGAGGCATTGAATTCAGCGTTCATAACAACCGACCCAGCCGAAATACGAACCTGCTTCTACACTAGGCGAAGCCCTCCTAATGAGTTTGCTAGGGCAAAGTCACGAGCAAACTGACTTACGTCTGACTTTTGTTATTGACTTATCATCGTTTCTCTGACATAATGTTTCTCTGACATAATTGGAATAGTAAGCTTGTTATTTTTGTCATCAGCCGTAAGTATCCTTAACACCCGCAGTAATCTGAGTGCGATGAGACCCGTGCGACTGGGAAATCGCGTGGTACAAATACAGGATTCAGTTCAGATAGGCTCGCTGGGACAACCTGTTTAATCCCCGTGCAACAGGACACCAATCTTGATATTAGTCAGATATACGCGACCAGGCCCCGATCGGTTTCGGACGAACCCCCGGCACTCAGAATTCGTAGAAACTACATCCCAGCTGATGAGTTACGTGGCTAGTCGATCCGGGTCTATAGATTGAGTTCTGCGAATGGCCATCTCAATCGAGATAAATCAGTTTAGTCAAATCTGTTGCCGACGCAGAATGTCGGCAACAGAAGAATTATGGCATAACGCTTGCGAAATCACAACGAAAGGTGATTCATGGAATATAATTCTCTGGGCCAATCTGGCCTCAAAGTGTCGCAAATTTGTCTGGGCACGATGATGTTCGGTGGGCCGACTAATGAATTGGACTCAACCCAGATAATTCACAACGCATTGGAGTCGGGCGTCAATTTTTTTGACACCGCGAACGTCTACAACAACGGCGAATCCGAACGCATTTTGGGAAAATCAATCCGGCACGTGCGCGACGACGTCGTAATCGCTACCAAGGTGTGCGGTGCGATGGGAGAGGGGCCCAACCAATCCGGCTTAAGCCGTCTTCACATTATGTCCCAGCTGGAGGACAGCCTAAGACGACTCGACACGGATCGCATTGATTTATACTATTTTCACCGCACAGATCCAGCGACACCAATTCATGAGTCGCTACGCGCGTTGGACGACTGTATAAAACAGGGTAAGGTGCGTTATATTGCCTGCTCCAACTTCGATGCATGGCGAATCTACGAGGGGCTATCCGCGAGCGAAAAAATGAATTTGGAGCGGTTTACATGCGTACAACCGCTTTATAATATCGTTAATCGTGATATTGAGGTAGAGCTACTACCATTTTGCCAGGCGCAGGGAATCGGTGTTGTGTCCTATAGTCCATTGGCGCGGGGCGTTTTGTCGGGAAAATACCTCCCAGGCCAGCCACCTCCGAGTGAATCGCGCGGTGCTCGAAAGGATCGACGCATGCTAGAAACTGAGCTCCGTGAAGAGAGCTATGAGGTCGCACAACAACTCATACCTCTAGCGCACGCACATTCAAAAACCTTAACCCAATTTGCATTGGCGTGGGTTCTAGCAAATCCAATCATTTCCTCAGTAATCGTCGGACCCAGAACGATGCCACAGTTAGAGGACAATCTTGCGTGTCTCGATTGCACGCTAACGCAGCAAGATGAAGAAACCATTAATCGGCTTGTTCCACCAGGCGAACATACTGGGAAGGGATATAACGATCCATCGTATCCGGTTCTTGGACGGCCGCTTCAAAGCAGACGTTGAAACAGAGTTCGCTTTGGAGTTTCGAATCCGATTCAATCTGCTTGAGTTCGTTGACCGATAGACACAATCTAAAAACAATATTACTTCGTGATCTCTTAAACTTACACACTGCGGCTAGGGACTGTATCGTACTGGCTACTTATCTCCTCGACAGTTGTGGAAGAGTAAGTAGCCAGTACGACCAATCTATTCACACCATCTCTCAACGCAACCTAGCCAGTGCCAACAAAACTGGATTGGTCTCTGTCCATGAACACTCAGCAGATAGCGTCCATGGACAGAGATTAAACTCATATGGGTTCAATCAGCCACCTATTCATAGAAAACACAGGTTCATCAAGGTGGGCCTAATGGTATGGCCCAGACACTGAAGTCCTGGGTGTTGAGACTTCTTAGCCATTCGACTCCAACGCAATACCCGCTTCGGCACATATATGAAACAAACACCTTCAAACATTCGCAACGTTGCGATTATAGCCCACGTCGATCACGGAAAAACCACTCTGGTTGACGGAATGCTGCGCCAAGCCAACGTTTTCCACTCAAACCAGCAGGTTTCCGAACGCGTTCTTGATTCAAACGAGCTCGAACGAGAACGTGGTATAACCATTCTCGCGAAAAACACCGGCATCATCTATAACAGTGTCACCATTAACATCGTTGACACACCCGGCCATGCCGATTTTGGAGGCGAAGTCGAGCGTATCATGAACATGGTTGACGGTGTCCTACTCCTGGTTGATGCTGTAGAAGGCCCTATGCCGCAAACGCGCTTTGTACTCCGAAACGCATTGGAAGCGAATCTCAAGGTCATTCTCGTAGTCAACAAGATCGATCGTCCAAGATGCCGTCCCAACGCTGTCGTTGATGCAACATTTGATCTTTTTATAGAACTTGGCGCAGACGATGAGCAGGCGGATTTCCCTGTGCTCTACTCAGATGCAGTCCACGGACGAGTCGGATTGTCGCCTAATCCACTCAGTCCTGACATGCAACCACTCTTCGACGCAATCATTAAACACATTCCGCCACCTGCTGTCGATGCGACAGGCCCAACACAACTCCTGGTGAGCACGCTACAACATAGCAGTTATGTGGGGAAAATTGCAATCGGTCGGCTCAACAGTGGGTCAATTCGTCGGGGCCAAGAAATCGCACAAATTGAGACGGACGGAAACGTGAGGCGCGGAAACATCACAGAGGTCTACACATTCCACAATCTAGAGCGAGTTCCACAGGCTGAGGCCCATGCGGGAAACATCGTCGCGGTCGCAGGATTACCTTCTGTTGGTATCGGACACACGTTAACGGATGTTGAAAACCCTTTGCCACTTCCACCAATTTCCGTAGAACAACCGACGGTGCGGATGAATTTCAGTGTGAACGACAGTCCATTCTCTGGACAAGAGGGACGCTTCCTTACAAGTCGGCAGATTCGAGATAGACTTCTGAGAGAACTCGAAAGTAATGTGGCCATGATTGTCGAAGAAACGGAAGCTGCAAGTAACTTCGTCGTTTCAGGCCGTGGGGAACTTCACCTTGCAATTCTTATTGAGACGATGCGCCGCGAGGATTATGAATTTGCGGTCAGCCGCCCGGAAGTAATTTTCAAAAAGGACGGAAAACGTTTACTCGAACCCATTGACGAGGTCTTCATCGCAGTCCCAAAGGACCACGCTGGGGCCGTGAGCGAAATGCTTGGCAAGCGTCGTGGTGCGTTAATGGAAATACATCATGGAGAAGACATGACGGTCCATTCCACATACCACGTTCCGACACGCGGAATGCTTGGGCTACGCCAACCGTTTCTCAGCGCTACGCGTGGAACCGGAATCATGAATTCAGTCTTTCACGATTATGAACCATTTAAAGGCAAAATTGAAATCCAGGGCCACGGTTCTTTGGTTGCCCTCGAAACTGGGCGCGCAACGACCTATGCCATGATGAACCTTCAACAGCGCGGTACCTTTTTCATCAGCCCAGGAGACGAGGTATACGCTGGACAGGTCATTGGCCAACACATACGAAATGATGACTTGGTTATCAACGCTTGTAAAACAAGACATCAGACCAGTCATCGTGCGGCTCCTCGTTCGGCCGAGGAAGGCCTGTCCATTCCCCGCGCTTTCTCCCTTGATGAAAGCATTGAATACCTCAGTGACGATGAGTTACTTGAAGTCACCCCTACATCACTGAGAATTCGAAAGAAAAACCTCAATCACGGTGCAAAGAACCGAGGCGCAAAAAAGTCCAAGCGATGAGATTTAAGAAAAGCGTCACAATGTTGCATGGTTCGGAAGCTTGCTCTTAGACACATACATCACGTTTTCTTTGTGTAGAACAGCCCACTGAGACACGCGGAGCTCCGGGACGCATCCGAACACCTGATGGACAGCCCTTGAAAACTGTGTACACGAACTTCAATGAATCACTCGAGGAGCCTTTCCTGAGACAGTATAGGCTACACTGCTATGTGAGGTCGGCCCCATTGCATCTCGGCAAAACACTTCTTATTGTGGTGCAACCCAGAAGGCAGACAACGCGGAAACACCTCTAGAGGACATGTTCGCGTTTTGGAAATTAAGAAACGGTATGAGTCAATTATAGTGCAACGCTACTGATAATCCAGTCTATTAATCAAGTTGTGTCTCTGGCATATGAACGAAAACATTGAATCTGCTTTGAAAAAGGGAACTAGTTCCTTAAAGACTCACCGCAATGATGCAGGATACTTCGAAGGACAGTTATCGTCCAGTACTTTTCCTACCTGTTCATACGCATGGATTCAGATTACTCAGAAACAATTACCCGATCCGCGTCTGGTTCAGTGGCTGCTCACAAACCAGAACTCAGATGGGACTTGGGGACTTGATGCGGCCAATCACCCCAATAAAGAAGCGACTTTGTTTGCAAAACTCATCTTAGAGCGCGTACACAAAGAGGACGAGAATTCAACAATCAAATCGGCCATCACTCGCATTCCTGACTACTCATTGGACCTGGCACTCGTTAAGCTAGCATATGCCGCTTTTGGCGAATTCGATTGGGAAAAGCTCACAGTTTCCAACAACATGCTCCCTGTAATTACACTTCTGTCTAGGCTGTCCACTCTTTTTCCCCGACTGACAACTCTGTTCAAGAGGCCAAAAAACGTATTCCCCCCTACTGATTTCTTCAAGACTCGCTCGTTTGAGAACCTTTTCATCGCGGAACAACATACTCTCGTTGCCGTCTTTCTAATGGTGGAACTCAACACAACAAAACGTACTGAGATGATACACGCGCTATTTCTCTGGCTCGAATCTCACGTTCTTTCCGATGGCAGTTGGTTTCGTGTGAATTATATCACTTCATTATCAATCCTGGCGCTCATTGAGTTGAGGCCTACCGACGACCAACAGCACGCCAGGATTAATTCGATGATCAGCCGCGGCGTTTCCTGGCTCGAGACCACGCAAAATCCTGATGGCGGATGTCGAGAAGCGTTGAATCTCAACATCTGGGATACCGCGCTCACCGTTGTCTCACTTGTAGCAGTGGATTTCTGGACACACACGAATGAGATTCAAACCGCAGCCAGGTGGTTAGTTGAAAATCAAAACACTGACGGAGGATGGGCATTCTCTGGATTGCCCGATGACACTCTTCCCAGTGATGCTGACGACACGGCGTTGACATTACTCGCACTCCTAAACTCTAAAGTTACGAACATCGATGAACCGATTCAGCGTGGCCTGGACTGGTTGTGTGCACATCAAGCATCCGATGGAAGTTGGAGTACCTACTTGCCCGGGCACGGCGATGTTGGATGTGTGAGTATCACGGCACACGCAATCGAAGCGCTTCTCGAGGCGAGCGGAAGAGAACTCGAGATTAAACGTGCTTGCCAATGGCTCAAAACCCAGATCTCTCCGGAGGGTTTTTGGACCGATCTCTGGCTTGCGAAGAACACCTACGGCACAGCCAACGCAATGAATGCGCTAATTAAGGCCGATCAAAACGGCTGCGGGGAGATTAGTAAAGGAGTGCGATGGCTTGAAAGCCAACAAAACGATGATGGTGGTTGGGGTGAAGATATATTTGGTAGGCCAAGCACAAGCACACCCGAGCAAACCGCCTGGTGTACTCGTGCTCTTCTGTTCGCTGACCCCACAAGTAAATCTGGGCATAAAGGGATAGACTTTCTACTGGATTCCCAAACTCTTGATGGCTCGTGGAAATGCACTTGCGTGGGAATCTACTGGGAAATAATCGGCGGCTACGCGAATCCAATCTACGCGTCAATGTTCCCACTTCTAGCACTAAATCAAGCGAAATCTGTAGAGACTCTTCCGTCTCCTTAAAGTCACCGTGCCTGAAACGGCCTTACTAATCGCGCTTTGCCTTATCCACATTGTGAATATCCGATAAGATGATCTCAATCATCATGCCCACGCTTAACGAGGCAGCAATTCTCAATACTACGCTACGCCACCTAAAACGCCACCTCCTAGACCACGAACTAATTGTCGTCGACGGCGGCAGCACAGACAGTACTGCACAAATTGCGAAGAATCATGGCCGGCTGATCTTTTCGAGACCAGGCCGAGCGCGTCAACTAAATTCCGGCGCAACCGCCGCGACTGGCGATATTCTTCTATTCTTACACGCAGACGTTCGTCTTGAACTGGGAGCGATTGGAGGCATTGAAAACGCGATTGCCGAAGGGTATGCTGGAGGCGCTCTAAGGCAGCGCATTGATGGCAAACACCCTCTGTTCCGTCTGATTGAATGCGCCGCCAACTTCAGAGCCCACACTTTGCGTATCTTTTATGGCGATGGCGGAATTTTTGTCCGTCGCGACCACTTTTACCAGATTGGCGGATTTCCCGATCTGCCGATTATGGAAGAAATTGAGTTCTCCCGGCGACTGCGCCGACTAGGCAAAACCACATTGGTCCAACAGAAGATTTATATATCTCCGCGCCGCTGGGAAAAAACTGGGATTGTGCGAACCACCTTGACTAACTGGGCAATCAGTCTCCTGTTTTGTTGCGGCGTCTCTCCTGCCCGAATCGCAAGGCTCTATCGACAAGTTCGATAGCGAGACTCACCAAACCGTTGGCAGGTGCATATGCATATAACGGGTACAAATGTCGCAAATCGTATGTATTACAGCATCGCGATAGAAGGCACCGCATCAGCCGAGTTGCGAGAAAACTGACTGTCTAAAGACTAAGCGCGCCAGTCCCTTTCTATTGTGACGTAATGCGCAGAATTGCAACACCGGCTTCAGGATGTCACCGGCGGGATGCCTCGCCTAGAATTATCGCTCTTAGCAAAGCACACTCGAACAGGTCCTTTGGTCTCATTGTTCTATATGGTACACATGCAGGTTTCCACACCTTCACGTCAATGGGCCTCCACCACACAATCACTCCTGAGCTGTTCTATCCCAATTGTTGCGCGTTCGCCATTTACCTTCTGTGTTTTGATGAACGCATTCGCAGATGGGATCTCAATAATTGCGTCGGTCAACGTCTCCCGCGTGATGTAGTCGCGATGCGCATTAAAAGCTTCATGCACAGTTCGTGTCGATGTAAGGCTGACCGATATACGGTCTGAGACGCTAAAGTCGGCTTCTTTGCGCATCTGCTGTATCTTGTTGACTAACTCCCGGGCGAAGCCTTCGAGAATTAGCTCAGGCGTCAGAGAAGTAGATAAGGCAACGAATCTTGGTCCGTCCACTTCGACCGCATAATCATTCCGTTCCTGTGAGCTCACTTCTACATCATCCACTTCCAGTACATAAGTTGTCTCGTCGAACTCCACCCGGAGCGTTCCGTTTGCTTCTAACTCGCCTTTGAGTACGACGCCATTTGCAGCTGAAAGCCCCTTGGCAATATCCTGCACGCCTTTGCCATATTTTCGGCCAAGAGTTTTGAAGTTGGGCTTAACAACGACTGACACAAACTGGTCAATCTGGTCACGGAAAACGATTTCTTTCACGTTCAACTCATCGCCAACGAGATCAGCAAACCGATTGATAGTGTCCTTCTGAACGCCACTTAGTCCGCCAAGTGTGATAACTCCTAACGGCTGGCGCGTCTTGATACCGCTGCGATTGCGGGCCGCGCGCCCGAGACCAATCAGATCGCGCACGAGCTGCATGTCTTCCTCAAGCTTTCTGTCAATCATCAGCGCATTCGGCATGGGATATTCCGCAAGGTGTACACTCTCAGGAGCCGATGAATCCAATGAACAGACAAGATTGCGAAAAATCGCTTCCGCAAGAAACGGCGTAAACGGTGCCAACAACTTGGCAACGGTAACCAGTACCTCGTAGAGTGTCATATAGGCGAATTGCTGATCCACCAGCTCCTCAGTACCCCAGAATCGGTCGCGAGAGCGTCGGACGTACCAGTTACTGAGATCGTCGACGAATTCTGCGATAGCACGTGTCGCAGTTGTTGGGCGATAATTTTCCATCTCCGTTCGCACCGTTACATTCAATGTATGCAAACGGGAAACAATCCACCGATCCATTAGAGAGCGATTTGCCATAGAAGATTCTCTCTCCAACACGTTAGTATCGGCGAGATTGGCATACATGACGAAAAATCCGTAGACGTTATACACGGTGCTCATGAATTTCTTAAGCGCTTCATCGACATCTGCCTCCTTGAACGCACGTGGTGTCCAGGGCGGACAAGCGGCGAAGAGGTGCCAACGCATCGCATCGGCGCCCTGTTTGTTTAAAACCTGCCAAGAGTCGACGGTATTGCCTCGGCTCTTACTCATCTTCTGTCCATCGGGTCCTAGAATTAACTCAAGACATAAACAGTTTCGATACGCTGGTTTGTCATACAACAGAGTACCCGTCACCAGAAGACTATAGAACCAACCGCGCGTCTGATCGATCCCTTCAGAGACAAAATCAGCGGGATAATTTTGTTCGAATAGTTCTTTATTCTCAAAAGGATAATGCCATTGAGCCGTATGCGCGCAACCTGAATCAAACCAACAATCAATCACGTCGGGAATGCGCCACATCGTTCCGTTACAGGCCTCACAAGAAAGTTGGATTGCGTCAATATATGGACGGTGGAGCTCGATGTCATCAGGCACTTCCTTGCCTCGCTCTTTCAACTCTTCGATACTGCTAACAACGTGCTGGTCGCCACAGGCCTCACAAACCCAGACAGGAAGAGGTGTACCCCAATAACGTTCTCGACTCAACGCCCAATCAATATTGTTCTCCAACCAATTCCCAAAGCGACCCGCCTTAATATGGGCTGGTGCCCAATTAACCTCCTTGTTAAAGGCAAGCAAACGATCGCGCAGGGCTGTTGTACGTATGAACCACGATTCACGTGCATAATAGAGAAGTGGTGTATCACATCGCCAGCAAAAGGGATACTCGTGTTCGTACTCCGCTTGTTTGAATAGGACTCCGATTTCCCTCAAGTACCTGATAATCTTCGTGTCAACATCCTTGACAAACTCACCGGCCCACGGTTTAACCGCCGGCACAAACGCTCCTCCTGAATCAACCAACTGCACCAGCGGGAGAGAATATTTCTGTCCTATCTCATAGTCGTCCTGACCAAACGCTGGCGCTATGTGAACCAATCCGGTACCGTCAGTAAGTGTCACAAAATCCGCTAGAACGACGTAATATGCTTTCTCCTCGTGCTGTGCAAAATCAAACAGCCTTTCATATTCCCAACCGACAAAATCTTTCCCTTTATAGTTTGCCTTTATCGGAGGATGGACATCGCCAAACACCGTGGAAACAAGTTCCTTAGCAAGAATAAGACACTCCCCTTCATGTTCCACACTTACATAGTCGTATGCTTCCCCAACTGCGAGAGCAACGTTAGAAGGCAGAGTCCACGGTGTTGTGGTCCAGACAAGAAAGTAGGTATTCTCTTTCCCTTTGACACGAAAACGAACATATATTGATGGATCAGAAACCGTTTTATATCCTTGTGCGACCTCATGACTAGCCAATGTCGTTCCACATCGAGGGCAGTAAGGCTGGACTTTGTGGCCTTGATAAAGTAGTTTTTTTTGCCAGGCCTGTCCGAGGACCCACCAGATGCTTTCGATATAATTGTTTGACAATGTGATATACGGATCATCGAGGTCAACCCAGAACCCAATTCGCTCGGTCAACCGACGCCAGTCCTTCTCGTACTTGAACACATTGTCCTTACACTTTTCTATGAACTTTTCGACGCCATAAGCTTCAAGCTCTTGTTTATTTCTTATATTTAATTCTTTTTCGACCTGATATTCCACAGGCAATCCGTGTGTATCCCAACCAGCTTTGCGACGGACGTAGTGACCAGTCATTGTCTTGTATCGACACACGGCATCCTTCATGATGCGTGCGAGGACGTGATGTACACCGGGCCGGGCATTGGCAAAGGGTGGTCCTTCCAAGAACACGAATGGCGGATTCGTCTCACGTGCTTCGATACTTTTCTGAAAAATTCTGTTGGCCTGCCAAAAAGCTAGCACCTTTTCTTCCAGTTGTGGAAAATCTAACTTTGTGGACACTGCTTCGAACATCTTGTACACCTCCGAAAACATCATGCCTAACTTCGAGACCCGAACCTAACGCCTCTAGATTGAATTCGGTAACACAAGTTAGACCACCACGCCATCAAACCACGTCCTATGTGGCTCAGAAAAGAACAACGCTGACTGCTACTAGTCCAATCATCACTCAAAAAAAACGCCCACCATCGAACTCAATTCGATCATGGGCATTAAATATCCATAATGGTTCTCGAACAGCGCCAAACTGTTTTCAACAGCCCACTATCGCAAGAGGAAATGTTTGTAATCTTTCAAGTAACCGGCACAGAGCACAACCCGAGCACGCTAACGACATAAGAACGCTTATTGGGAGAAGAATAGCAGCTGTTGCTGCTAACACAGATTCTGTCCTGCATACGCCAGGTCTGCAAACAACATCTGACAACTCGCACTCGGATTCTAACAATCTTAACAGACACCACAGTGAATGTCAAGATGTTTTTCCGATGAGCTAACGAACACCAATGTACTCTGTCTGTACTGGTGCTATTTGTCCCAAATCAGGTGGGGGGAGGGGGCAGGACAATTTAGAAGAACAACCCCTTTCGCGACACGAAAATCCGAAAATCCAGCACTAAGACACGGCGAACTAATCTATCTATTCCGCCATACATTAGTACCAATAGTCGGGGTTACTAAAATTAACACAATGCAAGCCTAGAACCTCCCTCCATGCTCCAAGGAATTCACAAATTGGGTCTGAAACCCGTCATCATGGCCTTCTTTGCTGATTTCCAGATTGAATTAATTTCGGATTAGAAGATTGAGGCTTCCAGCTCTTTTTCAAAAACTATTTCTCACGCTCCGTACACGTCGAAGATTTTTCACCAACATGCTCCAGGAGTTGCTCTTTATCAAAACCTAAAGTATTAAACACCATTTATCGAACGCTGCACCGCACAAGAGCTAGTCATCGTTGAGTGTATCCTTTCCACCCAAAACACCTTTCGGCGACATCCTGCTCAAAAACAATCACACCCAGAGAACCAGAAACGACAAAACTCTTTGTCAGCCTCAACTGAGTCCATTCTCTTCCCTTCTTGCCAACAGCGTTAATCTCTATGTGCTCAGCAAGAAATAGGGGCAAAATCGTTCTGGCCCTACTGACGCCTGCCTAACATCCCGGTGTGGCAGAAAACCAAAAGGGAAATTAGACGCCCTGTTCAATCTTGGCAGCGACAGTCTCTTGGCACCTTACAATGCGGACACAGCGCTGACTGACGTCCGACATTGATAAAACTTGAGGCATAACGACCAGCAAGGTGGCTATGCAAAAACCAGGAACGCAGATTTTACATATCTCATTACTAGTGCCCTTGATTCAAGCCAGAGAACCGTTGCACACCACAGGCGCCGATTTTACAGGGCCACATGCGTCAGATAGTGGTATTCAGTTCTCACGCTCCATTTTGCTTTAGCGCTTAGGTTCCTCCGCACATCTCCTTTCGGAACAGCTTGGATTTAAACCGACCGTTTGGTTCGATTAGACTCTTTTCACTTCCCTAGAATCGCTACAACAGAAAACAAAATCGATTTTTCGAGCTAGCGCGAAACTCGCTCTACTTTTCTGAGGGCTTATCAATCTTCAGAACGCATTCTGAATCGGAAGCTGAGCTAGAGCTTCCCCACGAGCACGGCCCATCTGCGCTTCTTTCCTTCTCACGCAAGTATACCTATCAGCTAACTGCAAAACCTGAACAGAGCCCGGGGCCAAGACCACGCTTGACTAAAATCGGAAACCTTTGGGCTGCGTTACCACAGGTTTGATAAATTATCGATCTAGCCAGATTCGGCGAAAATACTTCCAGGTCGTGGGATGAAGCTTAAGATTCTTAACCTTGCGGTTGATAACAACAACCTGCTTAGAATGAGCAATAGGGACCCAAGGAGCATCGTCGTGGAAAATTCTTTGAGCTTTCTTGTACAACGGAATTCGCTCTTCCTGATTGTTTATTGACCTGGCATGGTCGAGCACCTCTTGCATTGCATTACTTCTATAGAAAGCGATATTACCGGCAGGCTTCTCTGCGGCCGATTTGCTCAGAAGGTAATAGAAAAAGTTATCGGGATCCCCCAGATCGGCTGACCATCCTAGCATTGCCAGGTCGTGTTGACCATTTTTTGTTTTTTCGAGATAGGTCCCCCACTCGAATGTGACGATTTTCGCTTGAATTTGGACACGGCGAAGATCTGATTGAATAACTTCGGCAAGGGCTCGACCATCAGGAATATAAGGACGCGGCACCGGCAGAGCCCATAGCGTTGTCGCGAATCCATTGGGAAACCCGGCTTCCGTGAGCAACTGTTTAGACCTGTTCGGATCGTAGCTGTAATCCTTGATAGCGTGGTCGTATCCCCACATAGTAGGAGGAATCGGGTTTTTAGCTGGTATACCCAGCCCTTGATACAGATGCTCGACTATTGCAGCCTTGTTAATAGCATGGTTTATTGCGCGGCGCACTTTTACATTATTGAACGGTTCTTTTTCCATGTTCATTGCAATGTAACCCACATTCATACCTGGTTGGTCAACGACTTCAAGATTAGGATCTTCGCGAATCTGCTGGAGATCGTCAGGGTTGGGAAACTCCATGGCATGGATGCTTCCGTTTTGCAGTTCAATCAACCGTACGGAATTGTCTGGAATCGATCGAAAAATGAGCCGATTTATGAGTGGACGATCTCCCCAATAATCCTTGTTGGCTTCTAGAACGATTTTATCGTTTCGATTCCACCGTGCAAATCTGAATGCCCCAGTGCCAATTGGATGGTTTGTGAAATTCCCCCTCATGTTTTTTAGTGCCGTCGGACTGACAATAGAAAATGGGGTCATCGCGAGCGTGTAGATGAAAGGTGCAAAACGAGTATTAAGAATAATCTGGACAGTATGTTGATTCAAGGCTACAATCCGATTCACTATCCTCGCTAAGCCCGTGTCTGACCAGTAGATGTAAGAACCGCCTATATTGTGAAAGGGATGAGTCGATTCATGTTGACGATTCAACGAGAAAATGACCGCTTCTGCATTGAAAGCTGTTCCGTCGTGGAATTTCACCCCTTTACGGAGATAGAAGGTCCAGGTGAGACCATCATCGGACGATACCCACGATGTAGCGAGAGCCGGTTCAATCTCTGTGCTTTGGTCCTTATACTGCACCAGTGTATCGTAGATATTCTCGCAAACTTTGAAGGATTCACCATCTTCCTCATGAGCTGGGTCGAGTCCAACAGAATCGCCACCACGACCAAAAATCAATGTGCCTCCAATTAATGGCACTTCACTCAAAAGAGGTGCCGGAGGTATCGAGATAAGTAAGAGTGTAACTACCAATACTCGTCGATATACATTCATTCAAAGTCTCCTTGAAAAACGGACGTCCACAGGCGCCGCAGATACGACGACGCAGATTCGTCTTGGTTATTAGATTTTTGAAATGTTTTCGATGATTTAGCTCTGGTCGCTATGTACACAAAAACACTTTTTCACAACACTCCACAAAGTGTCAACCAAACACTCAGGTCACAGCAACAAAAATGGAATCGTTCTTTGACATGGATTCAATAAGACACGCCGAATTCGCACATTCCGGAAACTCCTAATCACGACTTACGTCACGGATACCAATTTCTTGCAACATGTAATCACTCCAAAATCGTACATTCTAATACCATTGTAAATCTGAGATAGTTCTTTTCCAAATAAGCGTATTGAAAATCAACTAAATGAGACAAATGACATCAAGCGAATATTTCCTTAGCCACATCACCATCGAACTCGATTTACCACTACAAAAGATAAGGGTTGGGTTTGAATGTTGGGGTTTTTGTCAAAAAAAGGGAATGCAGCCACAGAGCGCCGCTTGAGAGATGATGACACAGTGTTTTCAAAAAATTGAGAAGAGGCCTAGAAACGATTCAAGAGGCTACACTATGGCTATAAACCTTGATAGATCCCAATCTCAACAAGGCGAGTGTTACACCCGAAACAATTGCATGGGAATAAAGACCGTACCGCTTATGTAGACCAAATCCTGACAATATGTTACTTACACTTTCGCTAATCAGAATATTGCATCCCGATTACACCACACGCTCGATTCTTTTTTTGACGCCCTCCAGTATTCGCCAGGTCGATCGGCACGAAGATAAGTAATGATGTCTGACCGGTCAAATACAGAATCGCGCGCATGAGGCGCACCAAATAATGCTAACACAATTGTTTTTCGGACTGTTCCAGTCGGACTCAGTACGGGTTTCCGGCCTTCGCGGCATTAGTACATAGCTATTACTATCTCCCATTCTAGATCCACAAATTCGGATTGTTTTAGACGACTGGTTGTGCACACCTGGACTGAGGACACTTGTGCACAACCATTTGAGAACACGGACTGAGAGATCTTGAAAGCCAATCACGTCACTATTCGACAGAAATGTTTGGCGACCTGGGAGAGAACCAATGGATCATCGAATTGGCGTGAGAAACTATGAAGAACACCAAATCATTCCATTCCTCCGACTGGGAGCTCAATGGCACCACTACGCCGGAAACTCACAATCACGGTTCATCACAACCCAGCTCAATTCCAATCGCGCAGAACCTTGTCACAGAAGCTCAATAGAGCATCCGAAAGCCGTCGACAAATCGTTATCATCTCCATCGGTGTGCATGTTTTTCCCCATGCCGATGCACATAGAGCGTTGTTCAGCATCTTGGAATGCGCAACACACAGATTCTAAAAGCAGTTTAATATCCTTGAATCGTTGAGCAATCTCTACACAACTCACAGACGCGCAAACTTCTGGAGCCGTTCACCCCGGCCTTCTCCACCAATCTCCGCCACATAGATGCTGCCCTCATCATCCACACATATCCCGTGAGGCGCTTCCAGAACGCCACCTTCGGATCCCGCGAACCGACTCAGCAATTCACCTTCCGACGACCACACACTGACGCGACCCATTCCGCCTTGCTCGACCACGTAAACGGTGTTGTCATCTGTTACCCATACATCTCCAGGCGCAATCACATCAGTCCAGGTCTCCATATGTTTTCCATCCGGGTCAAAGATTTGAATGCGGTCATTTTCGCGATCGCAAACAAGAACTCGGCCTGTCTTATCACATCCGATGTTGTGGACCACAGAGAACTGTCCAGGACCGTTTCCTGCTTCACCCCACGTTGTCACGTGTTCACCAATGCTAGAATACTTGTGAACGCATCGATTGCCATAACCATCGGAGACATAAATGCAACCATCAGGACCAATAGCGACGCCAGTAGGCATGTTAAATTCACGTTGGTAGTACGTTACACCGGAAACACCAGGCCGGCCCCATTGACGCTGCATGTCACCAAGTAGTGTATAACGACGCACGACGTGCTGCCAAGCATCCGTGAGATAGACTTCGTCGTCAGGACCAATGAAGATTCCATGTGATTGGCTGACCAAATGTGGCGAAATCCCGAACTCCCCATAGCCCCATGAGGTGACAAAGTTTCCGTCCTTGTCGAAAATAATCACCGGATGTTTACCACGGGTAAATGCAAATATCCTCCCTTTGGAATCAATTGCGGCATCCGAAACCATTGAGAAACTCCACCCTTCTGGAAGCTTCGCCCATCCTTCCACCAACTCGTACTTATAATCTCCTTCACCTAAAGCCACACGGCACCCCCTTATCAAGATCTGATTTTAAAGCAATCAAGGTCTACAAAGCACAACAGATAGCATATAGAACAAGATTGTTTGGTTCGGAAGAAACATCAGGAAATTCTCAAGATTAGCATCACAGAAAACATGGCCGAGCACATTTTCACCACCAGCCAGTAGACTGAATCCAGTGATACACAAAGATTGGTCCAAACATAGCCACAACAGTGTATCAGTGACTTCCTTTGGTTAGGCCATCCTCACCTTTGAATGGGCAAGCGAACTGTTTGCAGCCATGGACTCCCGACGATTGGGCTTAAGTTTCTATATCCTGGAATTCCAGTCTACGGGATCGTCAAATCGATACATCGGCGCGGCAGATGAACCCAATTGGAATTCTGTAAATTCGATATGGTCGATACTTGCCTATTCGCGCGAATCACTTCCGCGAGATACGGTTCGAAAGCTTTGCAGTTGCTTCCAGATTTGAGAACCAACAGTTTCGCAACCGAGACGTTCTCGGACAGCAGCCAGCAAATGCCCACCACATCAGGAACACCCTCTGTCCCGGCAGCACCGTGCAATCCAACGAACACTGCATCTATTGGCTTAACGGATTTCAAACCCTCAAGAAGTTTCGCCTCGAAGCAGTCCAGCGTACCCAACGTAATTGGACGATTGGCACCCGTCCAAGCGCTTCTCAAGGAGAACATCTCCTTCGAGTAGTCCGTAGTGCCTAAATGTCTCAATCGTCGCTTTAACAGTGTGGAACTGTTGGTTGCCTGATCGAGCTCAGTAATCGCAATTCTCAGTTTCCCATTCTTTTCCTGTCCTGGCGACGAACACATCCGCCTAACTCGCAGAGACTTTTGTGGCACACAGATAGGAAGACGCGCGTTATCCTGTACTATGCATCGCAGCAGCAATCCCGTTTATCGCTAGAAACATCGATTGGCGCAGCTTCGCCTCATCTTCAGGTACGTCTCTCCATCGTCTAAGCAACTCCGTCTGCAGCAAGTTGAGCACATCAGTGTACGGATTCCGAAGTTTGATAGACTTCTGAATCACGGGATTGTTGTCCAATAATTCCGACTGTCCCGTGATTTGTAGAATCGCGCCTTGAGCAAGCTCAAAATCCTCTCGTATCTGCTGATGGAACCCGCCTTCCGATAGCGCGGCGTAGCGCTCGGCAATCTCCAACCTCGCACGTGCCATTTCCAATTGGGCGTTGTCAATAACAGACCGAAAAAAAGCCCAATCGTCATAATAGTCACAAAGCAGATCGCCTCCTTTTTCATTGCCATTCATATAAGTGTTTAATGCAGCTCCTATCCCGTACCACCCCGGTAGGTTGTATCTTGTCTGAATCCATGAAAAATTCCAAGGAATGGCACGCAGGTCTTCGAATCCGACCTCGGCACCCGTCTTGCGCGAGGCAGGACGGGAAGCAATCGGCAAATGACTTATCTGTTGAATTGGCGTTACTTTCACGTACCACGACCAAAACTCGCCGTCATTAATCAAACTTCGGTATGCGTCCATCGATTCCCTAGAAAGCGCCTCCATCATGTTGTCGGCATCCGGTCTCACAGTCTCGCGTCTCGGTTTCAGAGTCTTCAACATGGCATTAACTATTTGCTCTAAGTGGCGATGGGCAATAGCTTCTTGCGCATAACGGAAGGAAATTACTTCACCTTGTTCGGTAAAACGGATACGTCCGTTGTAGGTCTCCGGTGGCATGGCAAAGATTGCTCGGTTCGCCCGACCGCCACCGCGCCCTACGGTTCCACCTCGACCGTGAAACAGCCGCATCTCGATCTTATGCTTCCGACAAACACGCGCTAATGCTGCTTGAGCTTCATGCAGAGCCCAGTTTGCCATCCAATAACCACCATCCTTGTTGCTATCAGAGTAACCCAACATAATCTCCTGGAAATCTCCTCGGACCTTCAGATGTTGGCGATAGATGCGATTCGTGAATAGCAAATCCATCAAGGGCTCTGCGCGCTCAAGATCGTCAATGGTTTCGAGCAATGGAACTACGTCGATCGCAGTTCGAACCTCATCACCATCATCACAATGCCATAGACCAGCTTCCTTGAGCAAGAGTAACACCTCCAACACATCACTAACCGAGGCCGTCATACTAATAATGTAACTGCCAATTGACTCTTTATCGTACGCCAAAGCTCCGGAAATTGACTCCATAGTTTCCATCATGAGCTTCGCTTCGCCACTGAGGAGAGTATTAGGAGGCATCAACGGTCGTCGGTTTCGAAGCTCGCATTCAAGAACTTCAATGCGGCGTCTTTCAGTAAGCTCCAAGTAGTCATCACAAGTCCCCCCAACTGCCAAGAGTTGGCACACCGCTCCCTCGTGAACCGCACTGTGCTGACGAATATCCAGCGCCGTTAAATGAAATCCAAACGTCCGAGCACGAATCTTTAGTTCGGTGAGACGAGCGCTTTCTGCAAGCTCTTTCATGTTACTCTCTCGTAGGCACCGTTGCAGCAGTTCTAAATCCTTAACAAAGCAGTCGCTATTGTATTTATCATTATCAGCCGGGCATTCACCAGCTAGCAGACGTTTTAGCCTTGCCATGATGAAACTGACTTTGACACGATAAGGCTCATTCACATATGGTCTAATATCTTCCGTCGCCAAAAGTTTTGTCAATGCATCTTCCCTTAGTGAATTTCTTAGTTCATCTGGAATAGCATTGAAACTCGCGGTAATGCTTAAGTCATGCCATAAACAACGCAATTCATCTAGATATAGCTCTATAATCGTTTGTCGGTTTAATCGCAGAGCATCGCGTGTAACCTCTGCAGTGACATTGGGGTTACCATCTCGGTCGCCGCCAACCCAAGAACGGAAACGCAAAAACACCGGCAATTCAGGTTCCTTAGAGTAATGTTGTTTGAGGGCTTGGCGCAAGTCACTATAGAGCTGCGGGACAACACTCCACACTGAAGTACTGAGGAAGTGCAGGGCATACTCAACTTCGTCAACCACAGTTGGGCGTTCGGTGCGAATTTCATCTGTAGCAAGCAGTAGAGCAATCTGGGAATAAATGTCGCGAATAGTAACATCTCGTTCCGCAGGAAGCAGATCCTGTTCTTGTAATCTTGCCAGTTGCTCAGCCACTTGCCTTTGCTTATGTACAATGCTCCTTCGACGAACCTCGGTCGGATGGGCTGTGAACGTTGGCTGAATATCCAGGTGCCCAATCCAAGCCAGTACACTCTCGAATGAAACCCCGTCGCGCTTCAAGCAATAGACGGCTTCGGAGATCGATTCTACGCGTGGAGCATCAATGGTCGCATTTCTTTGTCGTTGACGGTTAATTCGTACTATCTCACGCTGCTCCGCCTTGTTGATTAAATGAAAGAAACCGCTGTAGCCACGAAGTAGGCGAACGATCTGGTCTACTGACAGCGATTGTATAATGGCTGCAGCCTGGCTCCGACACCCCGATTCGTTAGCAGTATTTGCGTTCTTACACAAGCCGCGGAGCTGTTCAGTTAAGGCAAGAATTTCATCTCCTGACTGTCGTCTAATAGCGTGTCCAAGCAAGGTCCCCAGCAGATGCACCTGCTCACTCAGCGCCTCCGTAATTCCTGTGCCCTCAACTTCTATTTCCAATCCTTTCCAACTATCCACAATATTCCATTACCCCTTCAAGATATGAGGAATCCGCTTAGTCGATTGATATGGACGGATATCCACCGTTGATTCTTCGCGAAATCTCGACAGGATTCCACAACTGCTTAGCAACCATTCAAAGTTCTTAAGAAGTCGACACCGTTCGGCCCATCTCCGCAATAAGAATGGTTAGATTGCGAAAGCTTGGCGATGGGTTTCACGTTTTGGAATTAGACGCAGTTCAATTCCCAGCTTCCCGGAACCGCGATGTGGTAGAGACAGTCGATTGTCGAGACTCAACATTCCACTTCGCCTATTATACACGACTTGAAACATAATTCAATACGAATTCTTGTAAGAACCATGATAACAGCATCCGCTTTTCAGAATAGGCCTATAAATAGAGAAGTTAAGGAACCCACATCCTTAATGGTTTCTAGAACCTTAAAGGCTAAGGGATCAGAGAAAATGAAGTCGTACCCAATCTTCCACACCAAGGAAGATTCAGGACATGCCAAAACGACTAGCCAAACGTCCCAAGATACCTGTTACGATCGAAAACTCTTAGGCTATATGCTTCAGAGGCCAAGCAAATGGAAAAAGCCAGTCAATCAACCCAACGCCTCGTTGATTATTATACACGCGTCCCACACGGCTTTCACTCATTTGCTACGTGCGAACAGACATCCGCTGGTAAAATTCCTGAAGAACGAATATTCAGGACAGCCATTTGACCATCCACGCCATGAGACAACGCCGCTTCTGAAGGTCGACTCGGAAGCGGCGTACATGAGACGTGGAGTGCCAGCCACTGTACCAGAGGCAAACACTTACATCCGTAATCCCTCCCACCGTTGGTTAAAAACTCGTAGGAATCTGCAGTACTCAGCCACAACGCGCAAACGTTCGCTGTCGCATTCAGAATTTCTCCCATTATTGATGATAATGCTGTAAAAAAGAGATCGAACGCCATTTGAGTTCTGGACATTCTAATCCCACCGGCCCAGCCACGCAATCGCTGGGCAGAAGATCCAAATACGGCCAATCACTTCACGCGCCTGATCCGACATGTGTAATCCCAAGTGAAAGCACGCGCAGATAAGCCGGAACTCAACGAACGAAAATCAGGCAATTCGTACAGGAACCATCTGGATTCCATGTAATTCAATTTCGCCGCTGTACCCGCAATCCTAACCACATGCCACAGTGCTTTCCGAATTAATTTCTTCGAGCAAAATGAAACCCTGATATGTTATAATTACAAGTCCGTGTTAAGGTTGGAGCGGGCTCGAGGCTCGCAATCCGCCAGAGAGCAAACGGAGAAAGGTAAAAATCATTGCCATGCCAGAAACTGAATCCCTGGATAACTTTCTTAAAGAAGTGAAGGCAAAGATCGACACCTATATCTTTGATTTTCTGCCGAAGCAACATGCCCAGGTTGAGATACAGCGTCTCTACAAAATGATGCGTGATTATCCAGAAAGGTCGGGCAAACGACTACGACCGGCACTGTGTTTGTTAATCTGCGAGGCATTCGGGGGTAATCCGGAAAATGTTTTTAACACTGCCGCAGCCCTAGAGCTTCTCCAGAACTGGTTATTAATTCATGACGACATCGAAGATGGGTCCGATCTTCGACGTGGAAAACCATGTCTACACCATGAATACAGCATTCCCTTGGCAATTAACACGGGTGACGCACTCCACTGCAAGATGTGGGAAATGCTGCATCGGAACGATGAAATTCTGGGACATAAGCTCGCATTCCAAATTCTGCGCGAATTCACGCGCCTGAGCAACCAAGTAGTCGAAGGGCAGCATATTGAATTGAGTTGGGTCGGTAACAATCGATGGAATTTGACAGAAGATGACTATTGGATAATGTCCGTGCAAAAGACAGCTTGGTACACTTGTATCACTCCCTGTCGCTTAGGCGCGCTTGCAGCTGGAGCACCAACAAACGATGTAGACCAATTCATCGACATCGGCATGAATCTTGGCGTTGCCTTCCAAATCCAAGACGATGTCCTAAATCTTATAGGAGAGGTAGGACAATACGGTAAAGAGATTGCTGGAGATATCAGCGAGGGAAAACGAACGTTGGTACTAATTCACCTCTTTAACTCCTGCACCGAGGTAGAATCAAAACGTGTTATCGAAGTCATGGCTAAGCACCGAGATGATAAGCGCCCATCTGATGTCGAGGAGATACTAGGCCTCATGGAGAAATACAATTCGATCGAGTATGCCAAAAAACACTCCAAAACTCTGGTGAAGAAGGCATGCACACAATTCGAGCAACGCTTTGCCCATCTGCCGGACAGCCCAGCAAAGAACCTATTTCTTCCTTTGGTAAATTTTGTTATCGAACGAGAATATTGAACCACACACTAAAAACAGTCAATCGCATCGATTGATAGAGAATTGGAGAGTAAGACATGCCGCTAGTATCCATGCGACAAATCCTTGACGAAGCCGCAAAAGGTGGTTACGGGATTGGTGCTTTCAATGTAAACAACATGGAGCAAATTCAGGCAATAATGGAAGCCGCAAGCGAAACAGGGTTTCCAGTAATCATTCAGGCAAGTCGGGGAGCCCGAAAATACACGAACGATCGATTCCTACATCATCTGATGATAGCAGCAACGGAGATCTACCCTGAGGTTATCGTGGCACTCCACCAGGACCACGGCAATAGTCCCGACACCTGCAGGTCAGCAATTGAAATGGGTTTCACCAGTGTTATGATGGACGGTTCATTGATGGAGGACGGACAAACACCGTCAGATTTTGAGTACAACGTTGAGGTCACGAGAGAGACTGTTAAAATGGCACACGCGTGTGGGGTTACTGTCGAAGGAGAACTCGGTTGTCTTGGGTCTCTCGAATCCAGAGTTTGCAACGGGGAAGACGATCATGGGGCAACGGGAAAGCTATCATACCATCAGCTACTAACAGATCCAGACCAGGCGGTAGAATTTGTAACCCGGACCGGCATTGACGCCCTGGCGGTGGCTATCGGAACGAGTCACGGTGCTTATAAATTTTCACGGCAGCCCGATGGCGACGTTCTCGCTATGGACCGGATTATTAAGATTCACAATCGGCTTCCTGACACGCACCTGGTTATGCACGGTGCTTCAAGCGTGCCCAAAGAACTACAAGATCTTCTCAACAACCATGGTGGCCAAATCCGTTCAACCTGGGGCGTACCAATCGAAGAGATTCAACTTGGAATCAAGAACGGTGTGCGCAAGATTAACGTAGACACTGACACCCGGATGGCAATGACCGGCGCAGTTCGACAATTTCTCGATGAAAATCCCACAGAATTTGACCCGCGTGGGTATTTGACGCCGGCTCGTGATGCGATGAAAAAGGTTATCAGATCCCGGATGTTAGCCTTCGGACAAGTCGGAATCCGAACCGATTATGTTCCCATTCCGTTGAGCATAATGGCACAACGATACACCGAAGAATCCCTATGCGGTACCCGGTTGTCAACTGGCTAATTACTCGAGATGCTCAACACAAATTATCTGAGAATCAGTTTTTAGAATCGCGCGCGAGAGCTTAACCCTATGCGAATACAGCACAAAGTTACTAATCTCCAACTTCGGCGCCCATTCAAAATTTCACGCAGAACCGCTGATGACTTTCGCCAGGTTATCTCGGTCGAAATCGACGGCGGATTGGGTGAAGCCGGACCTGCACGCTTCTATGGTGAGACAGTTGACACCGTGAAAGTCGCTTTGGAACTTTTTGAATCAACCCTTGGTAGCAATCTCGACACGATTCAAACGGTAATGCACGATTTTCAAGCTATCTTGGCCGCCAACTATGCTGCAAAATGTGCGGTCGACATGGCACTCCACGACCGAATTGGCAAGGCCTTCGGTGTTCCACTGTACCGTCTTTGGGGCCTCGACCCAGCCTCAATTCCTCCGACGTCGTTCACAATCGGGTTGGATGAACCGGATATGATGAAACAGAAAGTTCTTGAAGCAGAGAACTACAAGATTCTCAAGGTGAAACTCGGTACGCCTCGAGATCTTGAAATTATCCATGCAATCCGTGAAGTAACCGATAAGCCAATCTACGTTGATGCGAACACTGCGTGGACCCCCAAACAAGCCGTACAAAAAATTCGAGAGCTTGTTCCTTACGGGATCGTTCTCATCGAGCAACCGACGGGATCAGGCGATCTTGATGGCTTGAAGTTCGTCAGGGACAATTCTGAGATTCCAATAATTGCCGACGAAAGTGTCAAATGCGCAGCCGATATTCCCGGACTTGCCGGATGCGTTGATGGAATCAACATTAAGCTCGTGAAGTGCGGTGGTCTTCTCGAAGCCATGCGAATGATTACCGTCGCACGAACGCATAGGCTCCAAGTGATGATTGGTTGCATGATCGAAAGTTCACTTGGCATCACAGCTGCAGCCCATCTGTCGCCACTTGCCGACTATGTCGATCTCGATAGTCACCTGTTAATTGCGAACGATCCATATTCTGGAGTTACGTTGAAGGAAGGAAAATTGATTCTTCCAGATCGTCCCGGTATCGGTGTAGTCGAAAGACCGGCCGAATAGCACATGGGCTTAACCTCTTGGGACCAACTGACTGAATCTAAAGAAACCCATAAGAGCACAGGCGACGACCAAATTAGAATAGGCTCTGGGAGTTCCCAACACCTTCGAAGGCTCCCAGACAGATTGATATCATGAACAAAGACCCTGTAAGGATTTCAACTATTACTGTGTACTGTGTTCACCGAACGTGCTAAGAACCGCATAAGAGAAAGGACATCACGGTGACAAACGAAAATCGCTTTGTCGTAATTACCGGTGGAACTGGCGCTTTGGGCACAGCAGTGTCCGAAATCTACCTGAAACAAGGTTGTCAGGTTGCAATCCCATATATTGAAACCGACCAACTCCAAAACTTTCAGAACAAAATCGGAGATCTAAAATCACGGGTTATGCTTCGCCAGGCGAACGTCACAGTTGAAACAGAAGTGAAAAACTTCTTCCAAGCGGTTCTAGACAAGTTTGACCAACTCGATGTCTTGGTTAACATCGTGGGCGGGTTTGTCGGTGGCACGCCCGTTGCCGAAATGGAATTGGAGGACTGGAACAGAATGATGGACACGAATTTAAAATCCGCTTTTCTCTGCTGCCGGGACGTCCTACCACACATGATTCAGCGCAAATACGGAAAGATTGTTAACATCTCGGCCCGCGCGGGTTTAACCGGAATCCCGGAGCTTAGCGCATATTGCGTCTCTAAGAGCGGTGTACGAGTGCTCACCGAATCAATCGCGCATGAGGTGAAGGATCTTGGAATTAACGTCAATTCTATCATGCCAAGCATAATCGATACGCCTACTAACCGAAACTCGATGCCCAATCAGAACTACTCGGGTTGGGTTCCGCCGAGTAAAATCGCGGAAGTTGTCTACTTTCTGACATCAGACGCCGCCGATGTGATCAATGGCGCCGCCATCCCCGTCTACGGACGGGCTTAATCAGCGATTAGGAAATGTGGACCAGGGGTTATTCCACTTCCCGCTTGACCCTTGAGCGCCACGTGATGAACCCAATCCCGCCAAAGATAAGACCTCCAACCACTTGAAACCATATTTGAAACGGCGTCAAAATTAATAGCCCCGATGCTAGGAGCAAGACCACCCTTTGCCACGGATCAAGCGGCCTAAAAAGGTAACCACCGATGCTCGCCGCCAGTGGCAGAATCCCCAACGCTGTGATTCCGACGCTCGACGCAATCGCCCAAGCACAAGCCAATCCACCATCAGGGGACAGTGTTAGGAGTTCGGGACGTAATACAAACGCATAGGGTAGCGCAAACCCCACCAACGAAAAACGAAACGCGGCAAACCCTGTTTTCATAATATCCGCACTTGCGATTGCTGCCGCTGTATAGGAAGCGAGAGCCACGGGTGGTGTTACCATCGACATCATCCCAAAATAGAAAATAAAGAAATGGCCGGCGAGTGGTACTATTCCCAGATTGGGAAGAATAGAGCCTACGAAGGTCGCCATGAGCAAATAACACACCGATGATGGCAACCCCATTCCGAGAACAATAGTTGAAATCATTAAGAGTACCAGTGCCAGAATCAGGTTGTCCTGGGCGAGGGGTAACAAAAGCCCCGGTAATCTTAAACCCACACCGGTGAGGAGCACCACACCTAGAATCAGTCCGACGCAACAAGCCGCTGCGATCAGAGGAATTCCCCCTTGAGCCACCTTCGTCATCGCATCAAAACATTCCCGAAATCCTAGTCGGGTATGACGGTTGAACGCACTCAGGATAAGTATCCCAATTAGACTCAGTGTCACCGCTCGGAAAGGTGTGTATCCCAGAATCAAGAACACAACGAGCGCAGAAAATGCGGAATAAAACACCAGGCCCTGGACAAATGACCGATTTTCATTTGATTCCTCATTTGATGCAGCTGATAACTCCCCGGTGGCGCCAACCTTCTTTGCACGAAAATGAACGCTGAGAAGAAGCGCTGCATAATAGAGGACAGCCGGTATCACCGCTGATCTTATAATCTGTAGATACGTAACTGGGGGCGCGACGATTTCGAGCATCATGTACACGCCCGCTCCCATGATGGGTGGGACCAGCGCACCACCTGAACTAGCTGCCGCCTCAATTCCGCCGGAAGTAGTTGGGCGAAATCCAGCACTCCGCATCATGGGAATAGTAATAGTCCCAGTCGTGGCGGTATTGGCAACCGCACTTCCAGAGAGAGATCCCATCATACCGCTACTGATAACGGCGACTTTGGCAGCCCCCCCGGTACTGGACCGAAAAAGGCGCCGTACCAGGTTAATAATGTATGAGGTCGCCCCCGTCTTCTCGAGAATGCCACCGAACAGGACAAACAGAAAAACATACGTAAACATCACTTTGAGAGCGACACCTAATGCGCCCTGGCTATGAAGAAACGTCTGACTGACAATACGTTCCACTGAATAGCCTCGGTGAGACAACCAGCCTGGGAAATATGTCCCAAGAGCAGCATAGAGCAGAAAAGCGAGCGCGACCAGGGGCAGGGTTAAGCCGATCGCACGGCGTGCTCCCTCCAAAACGAGGATCAGACCACAGAATCCCAGAATGACATCGATGGGCGCCTCAATTCCCGCACGGTCTCCGAGAGATTGCTTGTCAATCCAACACCATCTGAATAGTGGCTCCGTTTGTATGACAATATAGCCAAAACAGACAATGACAGAAAGCACTAATGCAAAGTCCAAATACTGGCTTGCGAAATTTGTTTCAAGCCGCGAATGAAGGGGGTATTTAAGGAAAACGAGAACCAATCCCAACATAGCGAAAATCGCCAGTTGGGACTGGGGAGAAAGTCGAGGGTAATTAACCTCTGCCAGAACAAAGAGACTCAAAACTGCGGCTGAGTAGTGAAAAAGGTTCCGTCGAAGTGTTTGAAGCGAACTCATAATTAATCACGGTTCTCGATCCGACGCATCCAGATATTGCGGTAGCGAACCGAATCGCCATGGTCTTGTAACTTCAGTGGCCCCTCAGCGGAATGCGGTGTGTCGTACGCAGCAACAATTTTGTGGCCTGTCGGCCCCATAATTTCTTGATGAAGCTGCACCAACACACCATTGTGTACAACCGTAATCACAGCCGCGCGTTTCAGTTCTTGCGCGTCGAATCGAGGGGGAACGAAGTAGATATCGTAGGTTTGCCATTCACCTGGCCTACGACATGCGTTAACAAGCGGCGGCCATTGACCGTAAATAGCAGCTGTAATGCCATCCGCATAGGTAGGGTTTCTATAGCCATCAAGGACCTGGATTTCGTAAATCCCCATCAGAAACACGCCACTATTCCCCCGTCCTTGACTATTGCTCTTCACCTCGCTCGGCGAAGCCCATTCGAGGTGCAACTGACAAGGCCCGAAGTGCTCCACGGTTTCTATATCTCCCGTTCGGGTGACTTCCATGTAACCACCCTCTATCTTCCAGCGTGCTTCACCGTCACGTCCGACCCACTTGTTCAAATCCGTACCGTCGAACAACACAACTGCATCTGACGGAGGAGTTCCAGCCATCGCCTGTGAACTCTCCGTGCCTGGCGTAATTACGGTCGGTTGAGGTCGCTCCCCATCGTGCACCTGCCACTCTGAGTTAGGAAGTACGGGCGTATCGTCGTAACCAACAGGGCGTTTTTTCTCTGCTTCCGGCACAATCATGCCTCCTTTCGATATCGCATTTCGTTATAACCGACCCGATTTAGGCCAGATTCCAATCTCTTTATAGAACCGAACGGCACCATTGTGGAAGGGAGTACCCACGTCCTTAACAACGTTCTTCGGATTGATTGACTTCCCCGCAGGATGCTTCTTGACAACCTTGGCGCGGTGTTCATAGAGGATTCTTGTGAATTGATACACCTGTTCCTCGTCCAAACTTGTCAAAGTAATCAGCTGCATCGCGCCCACGTTCATACCATCGAACGGCCTTTCCTGGTTTCGGTAAGTCTGAGCAGGAATGGTCGCTATATCGAAAAACGGATAGTCACTGATTAAACGGCGCTTGGCGTCCACATCGAAGGGAACAAAATAAAGGTCTTGCGAAGAAGCAGCTTGAGTAATAGAGGCTGTTGGAACCGCACCCCCCAGAAATGCAGCCGCCACCGAACCATCCGCTAGCATGTTCACGGCACTAGATTGGGTATTTTTGAGCGGCGTAAAATCCTGGTAATCCACACCGTGGGCCGTTAGAATTGGTTCGAGGAAATATTCAAAACCCGCACCCGCTGGTCCCACGATAACACGCTTACCCTTGAGATCTGCAATACTTTCCACGCCAGAAGATCTTGTACTGATAAAGAGGGCGACGTTTGGGGCAAGTGTCATCACACTGCGGATAGACTGTTTCCGCTTCCACGCACCTTTTCCGCGAAGAGCAAAATACGAGATGGCGGCATTGGCCAAGGAAAACTCCAATTCTCCTCTTGAGAGAAGCCTTATGTTTTCCTGGGTGCCCTTCGTAGCTTCCGCGACAACCTCCCAGTTTAGATCGGTACTGTTTTCGTTAACCACTTGCGCAATTGCGCCACCTACCACGAAAAAAGCGCCCCCCGGCGGTGCCGTCCCAACGCTTAAGAACTGACGTCCATTATGTGCATACGCTGATACATCCGCTGTACTGAGAAAATTGCCGCATAACGCGACAACGAGCAACAGACCAGGAAAACCCTTTCGACAGCCGCACCCATGCAAAAAAGTCATGAATCCTCTCCTTACATCTAAACAGATAGTTAAACATCTGCTCAAATATTTCAAAACTCTACGCGCCAACAACCACTGTGCATGATAGGCGACGCTGGCGTTCCAGGAACGGCCGCGGATGCTCACATTGGTCACAACGATGCGATTACACAGCACCCTCATGCTCAACATGGGAATGTCATTGCCTGATTAGAAAGTCTATTCCCATTGAACAGTGTGCGGCCATCCTGTCAAATCGAATGTCCATCGCGTTGCTACCGTTGGTCCGGAGCATCACCTCTAGAAGGGCTATAGATCGCAAACAAGACCGGGATTAGTTACAAGTCATGAATGGGCATCCCGCACCAACCTTAATTTTTTATTGTGGCCCACTGATACGGGAGATTACGTCGCCTAATCTAGGCTAATTAATTCTACATCATTAACTGCGCAGACGCAATCACCACAACTCACTAACCAGAATCATCTAACAAAGGGCACATGCTGCGCATTGCCGAGAAGATCGCATTTACATCCTTGTAAAACACATTACCACTCAGCACATCAATAATCCCTTGTTCATACTCGGGATATTGCTTTAAAAACTCAGCAAAGCTGAACTGTCTCGTATAGAAAGCATACACCATTTGCCGAAAGACGTCCATTCCTTTGACGAACTCCGCACTGAATTCCCCTAATTGGACCGCAGAAAAATTACTCCTCTCAAATGCCTGATCAATTGCATCCGCAACCATTTCTCCAGACTTGAGTGCTAGAAACAAGCCAGTCGAATAGACTGGGTCCAAAAATCCTAAAGCGTCACCAACAAGCACCCACCCATCCCCAGCCATCCGGCCAACCCGGTACGAAAAGTCCTTAGCGGTTTTAACCGGAAATAGCTGAATCGCATGTTCCAGACGAGGCTTCAATGATGGACAGATGTCAAGTTCTTCATGGAATATGCTCTGATGGTCCAACCGACCATTGCTCTTCCGCCGACTTTGTAGAAGATAGTCGATTGAGGCTACAACTCCCACACTCACGCGATCATACGGCAACGGTATATACCAGAACCACGAATCCTTATTTTTAGTGTGCAGAATCAAGGTTGCGCCTTCATCAATGCCTTTATCCCGAACAGCGCCCTGGAAATGGGTGTAGATTGAAGCATTTCTGAGTCGTGTATCCGTTTCATGGAGCTTTAGCTTCCGGGAAATCAGCGCGCTTTGGCCTGTTGCGTCCACAACCACCTGTGCCGAAACGTCTTGGCTCTTCCCGTCAGCAGATTTCACTCGAACACCAACGGCCCGATTCCCTTCAAATAGGACCTCGCGGGCAATAGTACCCAACCGGACTTCAACACCTTTTTCTCGCGCGTTTTCGAGCAACATTTCATCAAATTCGCTGCGCAGCACCTGCCACGTCATAGAGCTTTCATGTGAATTGGTTTCAGAGAAATAAAACGGGCTTGAGGCCTTTCCAAGCCGCGAATAGAATTGGACACTGTACTTCTTCGGAAAATGACTCGATTTTAGTTTTTCGAGCACACCGAGCCGTTTGAAGGTCCAATAACTCGCAGGAACAAGTGATTCTCCAATCTTGAAACGCGGACCGGGCTCACGCTCCAGGAGTAGAACACGGTAACTCTTTTCCGCAAGCAGCGTTGCGGTCGTGCTTCCCGCAGGTCCGCCGCCAATGAGCACAACATCGTACTTCTGTCTACGGAGATCGTTCAATATTTTCATGGATTTCCCCCCGTGTTCCATCGCCTAGACCTACGCCTAGGGCAAGTTCCGTCCAATCTCACTCGGTTCTGCCAGTCGTTATCCGAAGGACCAATCATATACAATGCTATAGACCAGCTCAGCTTCGAGACACTCTCTCAGTTTTCGCGAATCCTAATGTACTGTACGCTGAAAAAAGGATAATTCCGATAAAATGAACGCTACAGGTTGTACCTCCACGATCAACCGTATGCCGCTTACCCACGCCGTACTTAAGAATCTGAGATAGCAACAGCTATCCACCCCAGATTAATGAAAGACAGAAACGGGTCCTCCCAGAGCAAAATGGCCCCTAATCGACCCTAACAGAGGGGGAAGTCTCGCAAGATTTGGAATCCCAAGCGCAAGGCCAACGCCAAATCGCATTGCGCATTCGGAAGGATAGAACAAATCAGACTAGATTAAGAATTGAATGCCACAATATCTCTCGAAAACAGAAAGCCAAAAGCATAAAGCGTTCGTCAAAACACTCCTACCTATTGAACCCAAGCGAGATGGCTCCTTTGTGTCACTTACTCATCCCTGGGCATTAAACCTGGGCATTAAACAGAGAATTGGTTCAATACAACTTCGTCATCATGATAAGGTGAAGCGCTCTGCAATCAAGGTCCCACGGTAAAACGGTCCACCAACCGGCGGTTTACCTACGGACATGGCCAGAGTATGGCTTTGAAGATCAATCATATCCACAGCGCGTTCAGCTGCCGCGGAACATTCGGATAACCAAACACAAATCCTAAGAGCAAATAAGCACAAACCCTAGGAGCGGCAGTTTATGCCGCACATGTAATCGTTTTCTTGCTCACGTGGTGTTTTTTGAATCGAGTCGCTATCGATGATCGGCGAATCGCTTTGCCTTCAGCTCAAATCGGGGCAATGTACCGGAATCGACGACCGTCACCGAAACCCGAAGGCCCAGAACTTCGTGAACATCCTTTATTAGATCGGCAGCAACATCATTGGCATCCGCGCTGCTAATTTCCAATTTTACCTCCATCTCATCCAGTGCACCGCGGCGATAAATGTCCACTGCAAACTCAACGACCTGCGGAAATCGACGTACGATGTTTTCAACCGTACTTGGGTAAACATTTACCCCGCGAATAATCATCGCCTCATCGACGCGTCCAATTACGCCATCCTCTGCGCGGAAAAATGTCCGTCCGCATTCACACAGATCGGTCTGTAATCTTACATAGTCGCCCGTCCGGTAACGAAGCACCGGCATACCAATTCGCCCCAAATTCGTAATAACCAGTTCACCCTCCTCAGCAGACCTACCCGTGACAGGATTAACCACCTCGCAGATGAATTCACTCTCGTTCAGATGGACCCCTGCCTGCGCCTGACACTCAAACCCCCACGCACCAACCTCTGTTGCGCCGACGTGATCGTAGCAGTTCGCTCCCCAGGCATTTTCGATGCGATGTTTTGTCGATGGTATGCTGGCTCCTGGTTCCCCGGCGTGGATTGTGGTGCGCACATTTAAGGTCGCAATGTCGATTCCCTCTAACTGGGCGACCTCTGCAAGATGAAGGGCATAAGTGGGAGTACAAATTAAGACAGAAATGTCGTTGAACTGAATTGCTCTCAATCGTTGAAGGGAAGTCATTCCTCCGCCGGGAATGGTCAATGCACCGAGTTGCGCTGCAGCTTCATACGCAGTCCAAAAACCGATAAAAGGACCAAAGGAGAATGCGAAGAATATGCGGTCACTCCGATTCACATCCGCACCCCTATACACCGTTTCCCAGCATCGCAACCACCAATTCCAACTCTCCGCAGTGTCAAGCCAGCGCATCGGCATACCGCTAGTGCCAGACGTCTGATGAATACGAACGTACTGGCTCTTAGGGAATGTAAGATTAGTTCCGTAGGGTGGATGGTCAGTCTGATCTTTGGAGAGCTCGTCCTTTGTAGTAAAGGGCAATTGCTGATATTCGTCAAGATTGGTGAGTCCATCAGCTTCAAATAGCCCTGCTTCATTCAATTTCCGTCTATAAAGAGCGTTATTATTTAGAACCGACGATAGCATGAGTTCCAACTTCTCCAACTGAACTTTTATCAAGCGCTCCCTATCAATCGTTTCAATCACGGACGCGACACCGATTTTTGTCTCCATATATCTGAGGCTGTCACCTATTAGAGCATGTTACTCTTTAACTCATTAGCAAGTCTCTTTATCGATAATTCAGCCAGCGAAGACACCTTCAGGTCAGCCAGATCGAGCGACAAATATTGGGTCAATGCATTTGGCACCGCCACGCAGAAAATCCCAGCCCGTTTGGCTGCCACAACACCGTTAAGTGAATCTTCCAGGACAACTGCCTCCTGCCGTCCTACATTTAAATCTTCTAACGATTCCAGAAACAAGGCGGGATCAGGCTTTACGTTTTCCACGTCTTCAGCGCATTTTATGGTACTGAAGTGGGTTTCAAGTTCGAAACGAGAAAGATGATCGACCACCCAACTTCTCGGCGAACTGGAGGCAACCGCGAGTTTCAGTCCCAGCTTCTCTGCCTCTGAAATTCTATCCCGGACACCCGGAAGAATCGACTGAGCCTCCATCAGTTCGGAAACACGTTCCCTCCGTATTTCATGAATGACGTCTCGATTAACAGAAACTTGCAGTTGGTCTTCCAAATTAGCACAAGGATCAAAAGCATCGGCCGTACCAATACATGTCAACCATTTTGACAAGGAAAGCGAACAACCATAGCTCTGATAAATTTCTTGCCACGATTGATAAACGGGGCTTTCCGTATCAAGAATGAGTCCATCGAAGTCGAAAATTAGAGCTTTAATCATGTCACCGTGTCTTGATTTTTCCCCAAACCTCGGGAAGCTGTCCCCATGACATTATCGAGGATTCAATGAGTTCAGCACCATACCCTTCAACCGTTAATAGAATATCTGGCCCAGTGTTTTCCGCGACCCCACCAATGGCATAAATTTCGCCCTTTATAACGGCCGAATCCAAAAAGACACGTGGAGTAGGCATGCTTATCCTTGACTGCCACGTGTCAGTTTCTGGATGGTATTCCTCTACTGCTCGAAGACCAGGCCCCTGTACATACGGGGTCCCTCCGATAGCGTAAATTCTTCCGTTAACAGCATCACCTGCGAAACCCGTTCTTCCGGTTGGCATCTTCGTTTTGAGCGTCCATACGTCCACCAGTGGGTCGTATTCTTCGACAACCGAAAGCACCGGTCCCTGAACTGCCGATACTCCACCAATAACATAGATTCTTCCATTGACCACGGCAACGCCCATACCTGACCTCGGATTGGGCATGTCGGATTTCTTAATCCATGTATTAGTTACCGTATTGTATTCTTCAACGGACCCAAGAACCGGTCCCATGTTAGTCTGAATCCCACCTACTGCGTAAATTTTGCCGTTAACCACGGCTGTGGAAAATAGCACGCGTGCAGTCGGCATGTCGGATTTCTGTTCCCACGTGCCGGTCACAGGATCGTAGGCCTCGACAGTCGGAAGGGCGGGCTGATTATCCGTCCAGCCACCTATGGCATAGATCCTCCCGCTGACAACCGCCGTGGATAGTCCCGCCCGCGCAGTTGGCATGTCGGTCCTCTCACTCCAAGTATCTGATGCCGCATCATACCCTTCTACTGTCCGCATAACACGCACCAGCATGCCACCAATCACATAAACCACTCCATTGACTGCACTTGCGGAGAAGAATTGTCTCGGTCCCATCATATCAGCCTTCTGGGACCATTGGCCCACTCCTGTAGCGCCTATCTTCGGCACGACCACAAGCACACTAAACAGCAATAGATGGACATACAAGAAACTCCGCCGCAGATTCATACCATTCTCCGCTATAACCAACCATTACTGTTAATTCATGCTCCCCACACTACGTATACCGCGCATTCTTATATTTACTGGCGTAGAATTCTGGCAGAAATGAATCAACCTGGAATAATCCTTTTTGTGTTAGAGTAACACTACTCTCATCAAAGGTCAGAAATCCCTGGTCACGAAGTTCATCGAAGATTGAAGCGAACCGGCTCACCAAATTCGGTCCTGATAAATCACGGAATGAGTCCGCCTCTATGCGCCCTAACTTCAATTGTAGAATCATCTCGCGCGTGAATCGTTCGTGCGGCGTGGCACAAAATGCTCGGCCCAACGGCATTTGAGAGTCCTTAATCAGGCCAACGTATTTATCCCAACTCGCCACATTCTGAAAATGAGTACCATTAATGTGCGAAAAGGAAGCAACTCCTGTACCCAGCATGTCGTTTCCACGCCAGACCGAATCTCGATAGACAAACCGATGGGGATTGTCTCTTTTTATCATTGTATAAGCACTGGACAACTCGTACCCAGCGGAAGAGAACTGTTCAAAGGCATAGGAATGCCATTGACGTTTGGTTTTCCAGCCGACTACAGCCACGTCTTTTCCGTTGAGAACGTCTCTTGAATACAAGGCATTAAACGGCAATTCCATCTGATATACAGTAATACTATCGGGATCCAGATCAATGCTTTTTTCGACAGTCTCGCGCCAACTCCCCCACGTTTCACCAACCATTCCGGCAATTAGGTCTATGTTCACTTGATCGAAATCAAGTTCCTTAATCCAGGGCATTACCTCAACCACCTCTTTGGACAGATGTGCTCTGCCGTTTTCGGACAAGATTTCATCGTTGAAATTTTCAACGCCAAGACTCAATCGCGTAACACCAATGCCTTTGATAGCCTCCAATTTCGTTTGCGTCAGAGTACCGGGTTCACACTCAAAAGTGACTTCCTCAGCCGTATCCCATGGGATTATGGCTCTAACTTGCTGCACAAATGCTGTCAAATGCTTTGCGCTAATGTACGAGGGAGTACCCCCACCGAAATAGACAAATGCTAAAGGCCTTCCTCGAATAGCGGCCACCTCACTGTAAAGTTCAATCTCTTTCGTTAGAGCATCAAGATAGGTCTGAATGTCAGAACTATTTTTATCGGTAAACACCCGAAAGTAACAGAATTTGCATCGCTTTCGGCAAAACGGAATATGCAGGTACAAACCCAACGTGGCCTCAGAAGAGGGCGCGGAACTTAAAACATGAGTTGCCTGGGGAATGGTCGCCTTATCCCAAAAGGAATAGGGTGGGTAGTTCGAAACAAATACACTCCCAACTTCGGCCTTCTCGGAAGTCTGGCGTGTCGTCCTCAGTTGTCGTTTATCCACCGTTAGCTGGTCAATCATTCTTCCCTTAGTCTCCAAAACAGTAGAAGTTTCCGTTATCCGAACCGATTAAAAGCTTGCCAGCAGAAACGCTCGGAGATGCTATAATCGCTGAACCAGTTACGAACTCCCAAACCTTCTCACCCGAGCTAATGTTCAGCGAGTATATCACGCCAGCTGTTGTTGCAAAATACACGCGGCCATGAACAATTACGGGCGAAGAGTCAACACGTGCTTGGGCGGCAAAAGTCCACACGCTCTCACCCGTTCGCGGGTTGAGGGCGTGAATCATCTTGTCTCGCCCACCGACGATGACTACGGTCTCACTCACAGCCGCCGAAGCATAAAATGGAAATTGGTAATGCTCATGTTCGTAACGCCAAAGCATCTTCGCGTTCTGAAGATCAACCGCCACAACCTGACTGGCAAATGTCCCGACATAGGCTGTGTTCTTAAGAACCGCGGCGCTCGCGGCAACATAGCTTCCGAGCTTAATCTTCCTTTTTTCATCGCCATTCTCCAAGCTGACTAAGCGCATATAACTATCACACCCCATAATGACCGCAGTTTCACTAGTAATGGACGGTGTGCTATGAACGTACCCCTCGGTTTCGATCTTCCAGATTAAGCTTCCATTAGTCGTATCCAGACAATATATCCACTGATCATAAGAACCAAACAAAACACGATTTACAGCAACATTTGCGGATGAGACGATCTCAGCATCAGTTTGAAAAATCCATCTAGCTTCACCAGTTCGAACATCTATCGAGTGGAAAACCCCTGCTCCATCACCAAAGTACACCGAATCTTTGGACACTGCTGGCGAAGAGTTTATCTCGTCCAGCGCCTGATATTTCCATTTGAGTTTGCCGGTGTCGAGGATTACCGCATATAGATAGCCATCCCGCGCGCCAAAGTACGCTACCCCCTTAGAGATGGCCGCCGTCGATTCAATACCGTCTCCTGCTTCAAATGTCCAGAGCAGCTGAAGGTTTTCGGGCAACGCGCTAGTGGACACACCGGTCAGTTGTCGATTACCACGAAAGCTAGGCCAATCTTCTGCACGAGCTTCGTGCTGTCCATGAATAGCGATTAGAACATACATCAGAAAAACACGAAAGATGACACGTGAGGAGCATCGGGCAATTCGAAATCGAGTACAACTTTTAGTATGCCAGTTCATAGAGTCGAAGCAATTCCATTTCGTTCACGGGACGCGGATTAAATTTGCCTGTCCATTGTTTCGCGGCCTCCGCCGCGAGTCTTGGAAAATCCTCCCGACGAACGTCCAAATCCCGTAACCGCTCTTCAAGCCCCGCTACGGATTTCAATTCGACAATTCTTTCCTGGAGCAAAGAGATACCCAGACCTTGATAAAGCTCACTCCGTTCTTCCTTGTTAAATTGGATCACATGAGGAAGCATAATCCCGACTGACACCCCATGGGTTATGCCGTACCTCGCAGTCAGCGGATTCGCACAAGCGTGTGCGGCACCGAGCATCGAATTTTCTACGGCCGCGCCCGCCAAATGCGCCCCAAGTAACATCTGGCTTCGAGCTTCCATGTCTTGCGGTTGCGTCATCACTACCTCAAAACTACCTTCGAGTAAACGCCACGCCTCTTTTGCAAACATCCGAGAGATTGAGTTCCGACTGATTGTGACAAAGCTTTCCAAAGCATGCGAAATAGCGTCAATTCCCGTCGCTGCAACTACCGCTCTTGGCACGCTTGTGGTTAACTCAGGATCGAGGATAACAGTTCGAAATCGGGCATTTTTGTCGCCACAAGCCATTTTAACATGCGTTCCCTCCTGAGCAATTAACGCAAAAGATTGCGCCTCGCTGCCTGAACCTGCTGTAGTAGGAATACCGATAGACGGCAACATCAATTGCGTTGCTTTGTCTGATCCCCAATAATCCTCCATCTCGCCACCGTTAGTCAAGATAAAGTTGATTCCTTTGGCACAGTCCATTGCACTTCCTCCACCCAAGCCAATAATCAGATCTATACCACCTTGAGTCTCGGCAAACCTTACCCCATCTTGAACATGCCGTGTTGTTGGATGTTCCTCGACACGATCGAAAACAGTAGCATCGATAAGTTCTTTTCGAAGAGAGTGTAGAGCCTTTTCCAGAATCCCCGCCTCTACAATTCCTGAGTCAGTGACAATCAATATGTGATGCGCACTAAGGTCTCGCGCCAACCTCCCCAATTGGTCCAGCGTATGCGCTCCAAAAACAACACGAGTACTGGGCTGAAAATCAAAACATTGCATAATTGAAATCGAAACAAGGTCTACCAGACTTAGCCAAAGGGACGCAATACTCGGATTTGCCTAATCTGTGCAGCAATTTCATCCGCAGACGCGTCGAGCATACGCTCGCCTTTTTCAGCATTCGCGGGTGTCGGATCGCCGACTCCACCGTGGTTTGTACGCTGATCGAACCGATGATATGATGACATTCCCTCAACTCGCATGCCTTCGCGCTCGCCATCCCGCTCTAACCTGTCTGTGCGTACTAGACTGGGGTCTATCGCCATAATCATGGAAGTCTCGGTCTCACCGGAATGTCCTGAACCAGCAGCCCCCAACTCACGTATTTCATCGAGAGTATCGCCCCTAGCCCAGGCCCAGCAGGAATAGAATTCCGCACCACTGTCGCCGTACCTCTCCATTAGCCGTTGGAGTAACACCGAAACGTTCGCACTATTTCCGCCATGACTGTTTTGAACCAATATTTTTTTGAATCCGTGTTGCACCACGGAAGCAACGATGTCCATCATCATCAAGAGGTGGGTTTCCGAAAGGGCACTAATGGTACCAGGATATCTCATGTGATGCTGTGAGTATCCGAACCACTGCACCGGAAGGACTAGAACATCATCGGGACCACGTTCATGAACTCGAATCGCAACTTCCCCTCCGATAAGACTATCGGTAAACACTGGAAGGTGTAGGCTGTGTTGTTCACAGGACGCGACCGGTATCAGCACAACGATATCTCGTGGCAGTGCATCTATTTCTGGATAGGTAAGTTCCGCCAGGATCATGTCGTTTCCCCCATGATGGCTAACGCCCGTTGTCGATAAAGGAACTCAAACAAATTCCCTTCATGCGGCTGTTCCCAGGAAATTTGGTTTGTTGGAATGGGGCCGAGATTCAAACATTCGACGTCAACAGAACAGAGCAGTTCGCGAATATACTCTTTGTCCTCGGTAATGGCAGTGACGACCAAAGATGGGCCCATCCGTTGTAACGTCTCGCGTTGAGGAGTTTCTACAACACTGACAAAGGGGAATAACAGCTCGGTATTAGCCAGTGGATGCCCAGCATCTTCACACCAAATGACTGTGGGAAGAACAAAAGTACAACCATCTGCTTCAACAACCCTCTTCGTTCCCCGGATTTCGGCTGTAAGATCTGCGGCACCAGGAATCTTAAGCTGGTTGTCAATCAGGGTTGAGATCTGGTGCGCACGTTTTGCATCTGTGAAAGCGGCAATCTCCGCCTTCGGATGATCAAGCGGTTTCGCGTCAATGCATGCCAGTCGTTTTGCCAAAGCGACAGCAATTTCCCAACCACATGCTGGCACCCACACACTAGAAGCGTTAATACAAGATCTACCCCCGTTGTCAACGGCAGAAGTGACAATGACATCCAGATAGCTTTCCCATTCGGAAATCCTATCCGCCGCGATGACAATCTTACTTCGACCCGGTCCATGAATCTGTACACGAGGATCACCTACCCAGGAAGCCACTGTCGCGCCACTGCCAAAGAGCAAAGATCTCCGACAACGGGCTAGCATTTCCGACACACCCGAATAATCCGTTGGATAGAATCCGAACATTTCCTGTGGACAGCCCGCTTCGAGAAAGGCTTGTATAATACGGTAAGGCGTCCAGGGTTCCTGACTTCCGGGTTTCAAGACAAGTGGGGTTTTCAATGGAATCGCCGGCAACCACAGAGAATGCACTCCCGGAGAATTACTCGGAAGCACAGCGCCGAGTTGGTTGGTTTGGGACACATAATTCAAAAGACGACCATCTTGTATCACCCAACCAGCATCAAGAAGAGAGAGATCCAACTCACGCGTCAATCCACCCAAAACGGCTTCCATCTCGTCTAGCACTAACTGGATCTTGTTCATATTCTTCCAGCAGAGTGATTGCGGCATTCCCGTGGTAGCGGAGAGCTGACAAACATACTCACTGGGAGACTGAACTTCACCATCCAGAGGGAGTTCCGAACCTACAAACAGCCTCGCGGCCTTTTTACAAATCGCTAGCAAATCTGACACCGAAAAATCATTGAGAAAACATCTGTCCTCTTGCAACTCGCACAAGTCTTTCGCGATCAAACCGCAATTTGCCTGGCTTACAATTGCTAGCGGTTCACCTGTGTTGATATGCGAGAGACGGACGACTTCCAAGCTCTTATAGGGGCGTCCGGCCCTTAATATGGGAATGTGTATCATAAGTGAAATTGTCGCAACAAAAACAAGTACGTGTCTTGGTACCAAGCGAGTCTTCAGATTCTTACTCGCACAATCCAACCAGAAGTCGCATCACAGTAGAGGAGATCTTCATCAAAAAGAGACAGACCGTGCGGTTCAGGATGTGGTTCGGGCACTCCGATTCTATCCAATTCCCGCCCATCCTCCAAATGCAACTTGACGATGACTCGTTTCGATGTATGAACTACCCAAATCCCGTCCGTTACCCGGACCATGCCGTGTCCTCGCTCATAGGGCAGCGGGATTGTGTGCTGTATCGACCAATCAGAGATTCTAAGTTTGTGTAAGACCTGGTGCTTGAGTGCCTGAACCCAGAGATGGCCTTCTTCGTAGAAGTCGTAGGCAATTCCGTGCGTACCGCCATCCCGGGGTAGCGGGTTTCGTTCCAAGGTCTCGCCAGTTCTTGCATCAACTTTAAGAATCTCGCTTTCGCCGCGCTTTGCATCGGTGATACGTGCTGCTCGCCATCGACTGCCACTACCATTGGCTGTTAACCATAGCGCTCCTCCTCCAAACGTCATACCACTGGTATTCGATGATTCACTCACAATCTCCGAGGAAAGCTTAGGTACCCCATATTCAGAGGTCTCCCCAATCTCCATCAAGGCAATTCGGTCGGTAATCTGATCGGCAATCCACACCCCTTCATCCGTCAGCTGTAAACCATTGGGCATTGCATATGGTGCACGAAACACTTTCTCAATTTGTCTAGTCATTGAGATTGCGATTTTCCTTTCGTATGCGTTTCATTATGGAGTAAAATTTCGGGGCAGTGGACGACTAACTTGTGTCAAACCCTTCTTAATCCGTAGATCGCCTCAGGGCTCACACCAATTCCAGTTCTAGTAGACCCCCACGACGACAGACTCTTGGATTTCTGAAAACAATCGTAAGTTCCCAACACCATCCCACGGATAATTCTCAATCGGTTTGGCACGTTCTCCTTCGTCCCTTTCTAGGAAGCCCGGCATGAAAAATTCCCTTGTCAGAGTAGTCAACATAACACGACCCGTTTCCCCGTAATCAACAGTCTCTTTTCCACTATCGGAATGCACTAATTCTATTACAGCACGAGGCTGAGGCGCGTAGTAAATAATCGCATAGTCGTCAGCAGAAACAAAGGGCTTACAAGCCGCTAAGCCCATCAGTGTGTTTCCGTAGGTTGGTACAAACTCGATGCCCGGCACTAATTCCTCCCGAGCGAAGCGGTGAAATTGTGCACTCATCTCTGTCCCACCACAAAAAATCCCTTTGATACCAAACTTTCGTAGTGAGATTTTTTCGCACAGCGCTTCGAGAAGCTTCGGCGTCGTAAACAGGCATTGGATATCACCGTGAGACTTTAGAATATTCAATGCCTGATCAATGATGTGGGTCTTATAGACCTCCAACTCCAATTCTTTTCCATGTTTCACAAGCTTGTTCACCCATCGAGGATCTAGATCTACAAAAAAACACATCCCCTCTCTATGCTGTGCGAGATGTTCAACGGCAAGACGAAGTCTTCTTGGGCCCGTTGGGCCGAGCATTAGCCAATCGCTTCCACGCGGGAACCCCACATCGCAGAGCCCATCGCTAAATACTTCATAATCTGTCTGGAAATCACAGATGTTAATACGTGCCTTCGGAATGCCAGTAGAACCACCGGTTTCAAACACATAAACCGGTTCATTTTCATAAGCTTTGGGCAGCCAACGTCGCACTGCCCCAACTCGCAACCATTCGTCCTGGAAATGTCCGAGAAGCTTTAGGTCATCGTAACCCCCTACTTCTTTACGAGGATCGAAATCCAGTCTCTCCGCAAATTCCAACCAAAATGGACAACCAGTTTGCGGATTAAAGTGCCACTGGACGATCTCACGAACATGCGTGTCGAGTTGCTGACGTGCCTCGCTAACTTTTTGCGAAAGAGATTGACTTAAGATTTCCATATGACCAAGTTCGTCTCCATAAATAGACCGTCCGGGGGACTTCCCTGCGTTTCGCCTTGAACCCATCAATTCTCCGCAATTGCAAAGAGGGTATTACGACTTGCAATGTACAGTACTCCCTCATTTGCAACCGGCGTTGTGTATACGGCACTTCCCATATTGACTTCGAAGATTAACTCTTTCTTTTTACCGGTTCTCAGAATTGAAACGTCGCCGTCCTCATCACCAATGTAAACTTTTCCGTCTGCAACTAACGGAGATCCCCAGATGGCTGCGAAAGTATCATAGGTCCAGTAGTGCTCGCCCGTTTTGACATCAAGGCAATAGACAAAACCGCTCAAATCCGCCACATAGAGCAGTCCATCATGAATTGCAGCGGTCGAGATTGTACGGTGGAATTTTTCATCTCCGAAATGCCAGATTGCGCCATTCTCAGTGACGTCTCCTGTTCCAGTTGCATCGATTGCCCAGAAGTGACCGACACCCTCCCCATGCTCCGGATCCTGTCCGACACCAATGTACACCTTTTCATCATAGACAACTGGTGTTGCAATAATCGCGTTACGGGTACCCCGTCCACCTAGTTCCCACGCCGAATCTTTGGGATTGCAATCGAATTTCCAAATAAGATTCCCACTCTCGGGTTCAAGCGAGTAGACCCATCCGTCGCCACCCGGCATAATCAGCTGAGGCACGCCGTCTATCACCGCATAAGCGGGATTTGACCACTGACCATGCAAAATTCCCTCACCGGGCAAGGCGCTTTCCCACACTAGCTGTCCTGTGTTTTTATTAACCGCGATAAAACTCGGGGCGAATGGAGAAGGAATATGGACATGCCCCTCGTCAACACCGTTGCCGGTAATCACAAACAGTAAGTCTCCTACACCGACTGGTGAACAAGTTGCCAAGTTGTGAGGAAAGACATCCAGTTGATCTATCATGTCATAAGTCCAAACCAAATCCCCGTCAATCTCACTCGCATCAGTTTCGTCTAGAATTGGCCCATCATTCTCGCCATCCAGAAAGCCTTCGGAATCAATACAGACAATCTCGCAACGATTCGAAACGTAATAAAGCCGATCTTGCTCAACGAAGGGCGTGGAACAGATTCCCTGTTGCGGCCAATCGTTAACTCTGCCGGCTGGGAGTTTATCATGAGTGGATTGCCAAAGAAACGTCCCATCCGATTCGCGAAACGCCATGATGACACCGCGATCGCCAATCAACTTCGGATTGCGCAATCCCTGATTATTTGTCCCAACAAACACTTTGCCGTCGAAAACAAGCGGTCCCGCATAGGTTTGGGAACCCAAAGTTGTCGTCCATTCTATATTTTCTCCGCTTTTCGGATTCCACTTTTCCGGCAAGCTTGTTTCAGGAGAGAACAGATTACGCGACGGGGAAAAACCCCACATCGCTGTTTGTTGCGTCGCAGAATTCAATCGCGAAACAGCAACCATCGTCGTGGCTAGAACTATGATGCTGACCATAATGTGCGTTCTTGAGACTAGTGACATGCTTTTCCCTTCTAGAGCTGAATTTTTACCAAACTCTAAGATTATCGAAATAAACCTCCGAAGGAGAGTACGCATAAATGCCTGGGCTTCCTTCGCGGTTGGGCAGCGAATCTTCGACCGTAATGGTCCATTCTGCAGGTTCTGATTCGTCTCTTAGCCAAACCCTTCCTCGCACTATTGCTCTGTCATCAACAAGGTCTACGCGCATCTTCATGGTGTACCAGCGGTTCGCTTCCCACACGAAGTGAATCCATTTAGCCATTCGAAGATCTGAGCGCCAGGAAAGCACCTGAAGACGTTGGTGATTGCCAAGCATCTCCAGCGTATAGCGATTGGAAATAAGACCCATATCAGGGAGATTTCGCTTCGGCTTCGTCCCCATCAAATCTACTTGAATGGTATAGTCCTTCATTGTCGGTGGGCCAATGTAGCAGTCTGAGCGGTGCAGTCCACGAAGCGCAGGTCGTTTGACAAGTACTTTGTTGCCATCCATCTCTAGAACAAGAAATCGATTGGTTGCACGAACCCAGTGCCGTGGGTTGTCACCTTCTTCAATTGACTCGAAATCCTCTAGCCACGGCAATCGAGGAATGACACGGACACGTCCCGAACTTCGAAGGCTCCCCATCTCCGCCAAAACCGTTCCTCCTTGACCAGTTGCGCTTCTAGCCAGCCTTAATTTTCCATTCTCGTCAATTTCTCCGGACAGACCTTCCACCGACCACTTTGCCCGTTGGGCATCCACAGGCTGTCCCCCATCATCAAAGCCCCGTGCAGTAAATTGAATCGTTTCCCCTGGTTTGGCTATAACCTCGGTCGGGACGATCTGAATCGTCACAGCTCCCACAGGTTTCTTAGTAACTTCGAGTTCGCTCGAGGGCTGCTTGGTCCTTCCTCCAAACTCAACGATCGAACCTGGAGAAAATTCCGACGCCCTATCACCTAAGCAATAAAGCCCTTCGTCGGTTACAAAGTAAACTCGAGAGTACGCAATAGCGGGCGAACCGTAGATTTCTGCATAACGTCCCGCTTCCCTTTCAATATGTTCGGCATCGAAAGATGTACACTCGTTCTCACCGGGCAACAGAATGTGGAAGTGGCCATTGACTTCCGTAACATAAATTTTACCGTCTGCCAGGACAGGGGACCCTTTACCCACTGTACCTAGGCTATATATCCACTGAATCTCTCCTAGTTCAGTATCTAGACAATATAGGTTCGCCGAACTGTCGACAACGTATAGACGACCATCGCCACCAAGTGCTGGAGAACTATAACCCGCTTCTATGCCGTCAATTCGCCACATTTCATGCGATTCTGTAACATCGCCCCTTCCGGTCCCGTCGATGCAGACAATTCCTCCCATGACCGTGGAATCCACATTTTCCTGATTGTGGACTGCGTAGACGCGTGTCCCATCTATAACCACCGAAGAATTGAGGGCCCCTCTACTAACCCTGAAACCCCAGACGTTTTCCCCTGTCCGAACGTCCATCGCATATACATGTCCATCTGCATTGGCATCGATTAATAGTCGGCGCCCATTCATCTCGCCAACGACACCCACTGAGTAGGTGGTGTTCTTGGGAGGCCCACCAGGTGTTGCGGTCCAAACCACCTCACCGGTGCTTATATCGAATGCAAAATAGCGATGTCGCATCGCAGCGTGAGTCCCCCAGCTCGTGTTTAGAAAGCTTACAACCACGAGATTTCCATCGACGACGGGTGTGGCAACCCGTCCGCCATAGCCCGTAAAGCGCCCGAATTCTTCCGTTAACGACCGCGACCAGAGAATCTCCCCATCCTTGTCAAAACAGCTAAGAATACCACTGATGGTATGAGCGTAGATATTACCTGTTTCTGTGTCTGCCGCCAGACTTGTCCAGCCTAACCGATTGAAAGGAATCGTGCTATGAAACACATTGAAACGATGTTCCCAAATAATTTTACCGGTTTCGGCATCGAAACATGCGACGCGTTCCTGTTCGGTAATGCCCTGACCTATTCTCCCAATGACATAGACCCGGTTGTTGAGAACAATGGGTGTAGAACGACCAATGAAATCAGCCTTCCAGATGACATTCTCACCATCTCGCGACCAGTTTGAAATTAATCCGACCTCGGACGATGAACCATTTTGATTTGGCCCTCGCCATGCTGGCCAATCACTGCCTAGGACCGGGTGGAGGTTGCCGAAGAAGCCGAGTAGCACATACACAACTACTATAATACCTTTACAGATTGGGTGCATAGGATTCTCTTTCCCTCCTATCCTAAGTGTTAGTTTTGAAGGATAAATTTTAGGACGCCCGAATCACAGTGAGACTTTTTCGGCATCTAATTCGTACTCGACAGCCACTCTGAAAACACTCCCGAAATCCTAAATAAGTGAGGTGCTGCGTAGAAGCGCTCCATTGTGGAAAATGAACTTACCCTATGCAAACGGGGGCGCGATGGAGGTGGCAATACAATCTAAGTGTTTGTTCAATCCCTCACCATTAAAGCAAATTCGGAACAGAGCAACACGACAATGAGAGATCCAAATACATTATCGAACATTCTCCCTTTTTAAGTCAAGCTATTTCACAATTGAAAGGATGGGTTATTAACCGTTTTTTTACCTAAGAAGGCATCCAGCGTAACAGTTTTCTTGCCACGATGGATCTGCGCTCTCATGACATCACGACCATACTTCCTACCCCCTCACTCCAGACTAGGGAAAACGCAGTGGACCACGCACATCGTTAACACAAACTGCTTGGATTTGGTTCACCAGAAACCACATATTACATGTAGAATGACTTTTGCGGCGCTTGGAGTATTATCTCCCACCAACAACTCCGTAAACGCTGGCACTCAGACCTCGCACTCAAAAAAAATACCTGATAGCCAATCAACCTTGTCTGCGAGTATCACGCACTCTGTTACGCCTCAGTATTTCGGCGCACTAACATAGCACTAGACCAACCGATTTTCCATTTGGAACCACTCAAAATGTTTCTTTGATTGACTGTCCAATACAACTATGCTAAGATAGTTGAAAGTTTGAACGTTAACGCAACTACATTTTTGGGAGATCGTTGTAAATGAAAACAGAAAAGCGCCTGCAAGAATTGGGAATCACACTACCACCGGCAGCGACGCCAGTGGCAAATTACGTAACAACCGTAAAAACTGGAAATCTGATCTTCACGTCGGGCCATGGTCCCGGCACAGGCGATGGAAAGATTTACAAAAGCCAACTTGGCACAGACGCAGCGGTCGAGGATGGGTATCAATCAGCAAAGCAAGTCGCAATCAATCTGATTGGCACGCTCAAGCACGCGCTTTCCGACCTGGACCGGATAAAGCGCATTGTGAAGGTTCTTGGCTTCGTCAATTCCGCTTCAACTTTCACAGATCAGCCTGCAGTCATTAACGGAGCTTCGGACCTTTTTGTCGAGGTGTTTGGTGAAAGAGGCAAACACACACGCTCAGCAATTGGAATGTCACAGCTACCGGGCGGGATTCCTGTCGAAATTGAAATGGTTGTGGAAGTCGAGGAGTAGAAATACCAGGGAGGACAGTCATGTCGGTTCAGATTATAAAACCACGAATTCGCGGATTTGTCTGCACAAACGCTCACCCCACCGGTTGCGAGAACAACGTGCAGAATCAAATTGATTATGTTAAGAACAGGACCACCCCCAAACCAACCAATCTCAACGCACTTGTCATCGGAGCCTCAACGGGATATGGACTGGCTTCCCGCATCGCATTAACGTGGATGTATGGCGCTAATTCGCTTGGAATTTTCTATGAGCGTCCCGCAGACGGCAACAGGACGGCGACGGCAGGCTATTACAATTCTTTCGCGCTGAAAACACTCGCGGAACATGATGGATTTTTCGCAGACAATCTAAATGGGGATGCGTTTTCCGATGATCTTAAGCGGCAAACTATCCGTCGCCTAAAACAAAACCTCGGAAAGATCGATGTACTTGTCTATAGCCTTGCATCCCCGAGGCGTATCCACCCGAAAACCGGTATTGAACATCAGTCCGTGCTCAAACCTATTGGCCAACCTTACACGGGCAAAACAATCGACCTCAACCGCGAAATCATTACCGATGTGACCATTGAGGCGGCAGCAAAACAGGAGATACGGGACACTGTGGCCGTGATGGGTGGAGAAGATCTTGAGTTATGGGTCGAAGCTCTAATAGCAGAAGATCTTTTAGCAGCCAACTCGACGGTTGTAGCCTACACTTATATCGGGCACGAACTCACCTGGCCGATATACCGAGACGGTACTATTGGCCAGGCCAAAGAAGATCTTGAAAGGCGCATAAACGCACTCGACGCAAAGCTTTCATCAAAACTAGGTGCTCATGCTTATCTATCCGTCAACAAAGCGGTCATAACCCAGGCATCATCAGCAATCCCTGTCGTACCTCTATATATCAGCATTCTCTATGACATCATGGATTCACAAGGCATAAACGAGGCGCCCATTGATCAAATGGTGCGGCTGTTCGGTGAACATCTTGAACCTGGTCTCACACCGGGCGTCGATGCCGACCGGCGATTAAGGCTTGACGACCGCGAACTCCGTTCTAGCATCTGTCACGAGGTGACACGTCGCTGGAAACTAGTGGATTCAGACAACTTTCTAGAACTGTCAGACTACGGTGGATTTAAGCGTGGGTTCCGTAACTTGTTTGGATTTGAAGTGGATGGAGTTGACTACAACCTGCCCGTAGAAACCGACGTTGCCGCAGTCAACGAGGACTCCAAAATATGTTGACAGGTGGAGTAGGTCGGCCTTTCTAATCGGTAGGTTCTTCCGATGCTAAAACAAGCTTTACTTCCATGTCGAATCCCACGTTTACTTTGCTCACAGAATGCATTGCCGCGTTCTCGCAGCACTTAGGTGGTTAAGTGTGTCACTGGCTACCGCGTAACATGCTTCACGAGCCCATTCGGTGCGGCACAAACACCCTATACTCCGACGGCCTCACGTATGACGAATGTCCCTCCGCTACATGCAAGAACTCTAGGCAGGATCGTCTCATCTCAGCATTTCGAGATTTCGGGCCAAATGAACAATTTGACTCCTCCCGACCCTCCGGTAGACCCCAAAGATCGGCAGGCGTCAAATTGCCAGTCGCTATGCCGGCCACCTACGGATTCCGTATTGATATCCAGAACGCAGGTTTCCACAAGCTCGGCCAAGTAGTATCTAGCGTCCGGACAACGCGTGAGCAAAACGGAAAGCAAGCTCCTCAAACCAACCCACAGGCGACGAACACTCAGAGTAACAAAGCTCCATCCACCTGCCGTCGAAGTTCACTAATGTGTGCGGGGCTCGTACCACAACATCCCCCAATGAGATAAGCTCCCTCCTGAACTAACTCCGGAACAAATCCGGCCATTTGATCAGGCGTCTGGGAGTAGTACGTACGGTGATTCTCGTCTAGCTTGGGCATGCCCGCATTGGGATATGCCATCATGCGTTTGGGCTCAAGCCCTTTTTCCTCCATTATTCCCCGCAATTGTTTCACACCGTTTATCGCATATGGCATCCCAGTATGTTCGACGTGCTTTGTTTCGGCACCACAATTCAGTCCCAAAAGATGGACATAGTCTAGCAGATTATCCCCGTCGGAAAATTCTCCTCCAGACAAGATATCGATCAAATCGGACGCTGAGTGTCCCCAGTCGGTCCTATAAACTACGTCTCCGGTTTGACGGTCCTTGGTACATTTGTAGGTTAGATTTAACGCAATCGGAATGCCGGTTTTTCTAGCGACATCAACCGCAATCGCGGCTTCTTTCGCCGAGAACATTGTTTCAATACAGAACAAGTCAACACCAGCTTCGCCCAACGCATTAACAACTAGCTCGTGCGCACTCCTTACATCAGCGTTAGGAATTCCGAAATCCGTACCACCACTGTCGGCTTCAATTGCACCAGGAGATGGCCCGATCGAACCCGCGATATACACCTGATTGCCGCTCCTCTCAACTGCCGCCTTGGCGTGCGAGAACGCCAACTTCGTAAGCGTTTCAGAATCGGTCGAATGCGTCTGGGCCATTTCCAGATGCAACGGTGAAACAACGAAGGTATTTGTGCCAATTACATCCGCACCCACGTTTATGTAGGACGCATGAATCTCCATAACAGCTTCTGAACACAATTCGTTTGCGAGTGAGCTGTTTGCCAATTCTATACCCTTCTCAAACAACTGAGAACCGAACCCACCGTCGAAAATCATAGGCGTCGGTTCTTTAAGTCTTTGCAACAAGTCTTTCATTAGCAGTTACCTTAATAACATTCAGATGACGTTCGACTAGATGGACGATTTTTGCTTTACGACGTTTAGCATTAGCTGGTGGAGTGTTATGGAATGAATACCTGTTGTCAAGCTTTTGTCCCAGCGGCTCCACGCTGGCAGACGAGTAGATTCGAATCAAGAATGTCAACCCAATCTAACCGCCGTGTCGCTGATTCAATTTGAATCACTCCTGTTTCAATGTAAACTTTCAGGATTCATTTAAGATTTGATTGTCCCTGAATAGTCCATGTGAAAGAGAAGGAATGGTGCATCATCTTAACGCATAATCAAGTACATTTGAAATCTTGCTTAAAATTAGAACATCTCAAGACATCCACACGTGGTATTTTACTCAATGCAAGGGCGACGTGTCAAACGATTCTTCCCCAGCCACAACTTACTCTTTCTCGTTGACGAGCCTTGTCACTCGATGGTATAGTGTCCACAACTCTGTCCTGGCCGCTTCAACACACCTATTTCGCCAATAGCGTTTTCTTGAGAACCTATGAAGAATCATAAGCCCCGCCCGCCCTACCTACTTTCGATAGATCAAGGCACTTCCGGATCCACGGTTATCCTGGTTGATGCCAATGGAGAAATCATTACGCGGGGCTATCGCGAATTATCCCAACGATATCCACGCCCCGGCTGGGTCGAGCATGATGCGATTGAAATCTGGCAATCCGTACGTCAGACTGTAGAAGAGACACTTAAGCCTTCAGGATTCGCGGACGACGTTATGGCGATTGCCATAGCGAATCAGCGAGAAACCGTGGTACTGTGGGACCGTGATACGGGTAGGCCAATCCATCCTGCGATTGTATGGCAATGTAGACGAACTGCGCCCATTTGCGAGAATTTAAGAACCGAAGGGTTGGAAGCACTGGTCCACAAGAGAACGGGCCTTGTGCTCGACCCTTATTTTTCGGCATCAAAAATTGCCTGGATCCTTGATAATGTGGTTGGCGCACGCGAGCGTGCTGAGCGTGGGAATCTCGCTTTCGGAAACGTGGACGCCTGGCTTTTGTGGAATCTGACAGGAGGAAAAGTACATGCAACAGATTACACCAACGCCTCTCGCACGATGCTGTTCAACATTGATACGCTTGAGTGGTCGGATGATCTCCTGCGAATCTTCCGTGTTCCCAGATCAGTTTTGCCAGAAGTAAGGCCGTCAGGAAGTGTTTTTGGAACGACAACAAATCTCGATTTTGCCCTTGATGGGATTCCTATCGCGGCGATTGCTGGGGATCAACAGGCCGCGCTTTTTGGACAACTCTGTACCGGACCTGAAATAGCGAAAAACACCTACGGAACTGGCTGTTTTATGATGTTACATACGGCTGAAAAGCGTGTGTCTTCAAAATCAGGATTATTGACAACACTGGCGTGTAGCCTTGATGAATCCCCCCTTTATGCGCTCGAAGGCAGCGTGTTCATTGCCGGTGCAGCGGTTCAATGGCTCAGAGACGGAATCGGAATCATTAAGTCTTCCACCGAAACTGAAGCAATTGCTGCCAGTGTCGAAGAGACGGGAGGAGTTACACTCGTTCCAGCCTTTTCCGGACTGGGAGCTCCGTATTGGAATACGAACGCCAGAGGGGCTATTCTTGGCCTCACACGCGGAACAACCGTTGCACATATTGTCCGGGCGACACTAGAATCCATCGCATTCCAAACGGCAGATGTCGTGACTGCCATGACGACTGATGCCAAAATCACCCTCAATCGGCTACGCGCTGACGGTGGAGCTGCCGCCAACAACATTTTGATGCAGTTTCAAGCAGACATACTCGGTATTGATGTGGAGCGCCCGATGGAAATTGAGACAACCGGACTCGGAGTTGCGTATCTTGCAGGCTTAACCACCAATCTATGGGAAAGCGTTGAAGCTCTCCATTCCACGAGAAAGGTCGACCGTGTTTTTAAGCCAGGCATTAACGAACTAGAACGGAGAGCGAAACTGGCGTGCTGGAAGGACGCCGTGCGAAGGATTATGGCCTAAAATGCGTCTTCAATGGAAATACGCCCTAATCGTTAATCTGGCCATTTTAGCTGTGCTCCTAGTATTCTATGTTCTAGACGAATTTAGGGCAAAACACGAATTAAGCAATCTCTACACCAACGGACTAGAAAGCGGTGCTGGCTTCAGAGCAATCGCGGAAAATACCATACGCATGACAGTGGTCGATGAAATTGAACGATGGCAATCGTTTAACCAAGAAGCTATTGAGGGAGCCCTCAGTCTGCTAAAGCGAGAGCATCGGGACTTGGAGGACGTTGTAGACATTAATGTTACGCACGGAGACACTCAAATTCTTGCAGGATTACTGCCAGGCAAACGAGATGAAGTCCTTCACATCAATTTGACTCTTGACGATGTTTTTGCCATATCACAGCAAGGCGCCAAACTGTACCCAATTGAAGGAAAATATGAAACAGCGGTAATTGTTCCCTACGGAGCAGACCTCATCACACAGACTGATACCTGGTTGCTATTCAGTGTCGGACTACAGCATCAACACGATTTGGATAAAGGCAGAATGCCTGAGGCTCTAATACAAACATTCGCACACAATGGGATCCTGCTCTCCACACCGTCACAAATTGAAATCGTAATCAAGGAAAAGGGTACTCGATGGCTCGTCACGGATACGGGTAATGCCCAACGGTATTTCATATGGCAAGAGGAAGATCTGCTTGATATTCATGTAGATAACCGCTTGGAGAAGGAACAGCCCATCTCGGGGTACATACAAGTCATTTTTCGAATTCCCGAGATACCAAGATTTATTAATAGTTCACGTCTAATGCATCTCGCATTAGTTTTTGTCGTAAGTAGTCTCCTTGTCATCATTATTAACATCACAACAACTCGTCTTATAATGCGCCCACTCGAACAAATGATGGAGATTGTTAGAGGGGCCGAAGCAGGAAACCCAGACGCCCTCCAACAATCCTATTCGTCAGGCGAGATAGGCCGCATTACACATAGTCTCGTGCGAATGTTGAGGCAATTGAAGGATGCCCACTCAAAACGGATAGCTGCGTTGGAGCAATTTGCCGGCGTGGTTGCCCACGAGATTCGAAATCCTCTGAATTCAATTGGGATGACAGCCCAGCATCTGAAGTCGATCTTCTCACAACGAGAAGTTCGGGTAGAAGACGTTGAGGAGGCTCAGGAATTATTGGACATTGTTAATGATGAGATTGCAGAGCTAAAGCAGATATCCGAACAGTTCTTAACCTTGAATCGACCAAAACACCTAAACCTGGAACCCACCGAACTTGGAGAACTGCTGAACAAAGTCCTAGCAGAATTCTCACTCAGTATGAAAGACGCAAAAATCAACCTCGTCACGAATTATGACAACGCCCTTCCGGTTATCCAGTTAGATCCTGGACTGATACGACAGGCATTTTTCAATTTTATACAAAACAGCATACAAGCCATCACTAATGGCGGGAGCATCTACATTACGACGCGCTTAGACGAGCATGACACCTCGCAGAAAGCCGTTGTCGAAATTCGGGATACCGGTATCGGAATTCCATCAGACCTCCAGGAAAGAATTTTCGATGCTTACTTCACAACGAAGATAGACCAAGGCGGGGTCGGACTTGGACTCGCGCTGTCACTCCAAATCATCACTGCTCACCACGGAGACGTCGAGGTGAAAAGCAAGGTGGGTATGGGATCTGAATTTTCGATTCTCCTACCGATTGAGATACAGAAGGAAAGTTGACAAACCCGAGAGCTTGAAACGGCGAGAAGGTGCTTTGCACCATCAGACATCTAATCTCAAATTCGGTTTGGAAACGGTGAAAGATAGCTTTGTCAAGCAAGGAGCAAGGAGATATGCCATCTATATTGGTGGTTGACGACGAGCAGAGACAGCGAGCAATTCTACAACGCATATTGAAGCGTGAAGGCTACAACGTCGAGACAGCACCGAACCGGGCCGAAGCGCTAGAGAAGATTAAGCTTAAGATGTTCGATGTCGTCGTTAGTGATATGCGAATGACATCTCGAATGGAAGGGCGTGATTTGCTCCGTGATATCAAGGCTCAAGACCCAGACCTGCCTGTGTTGATTATGACTGCATTTGCCCAATTGAACGACGCCGTCAATCTTGTCGCACGTGAGGGAGCATTCTATTATCTTGAGAAACCGATTGACATAGATGTTCTAAAAAAGGAAGTTAAGCGCGCCGCAGATTCGAGAAATACGTCTTCTGCTATTGAAGAGCAGGCGGATTCAGAGGTGCCTGAGATTCAGTTTGAAACAATAATCGGACAAAGCGAACAAATGCAACAACTGTTCAAGATGATGTCTCGAATTATCCATCGTGGCGTAAACCAGGTGTTAATTACGGGAGAAACCGGTACAGGCAAGGAGGTAATAGCGAGGGCAATTCATGAACATGGAAAACGTAGGGACAAGCCGTTCGTGCCGATAAATTGTAGTACTATCCCAGAGCAACTTATCGAAAGCGAGCTCTTCGGCCACGAGAAGGGAGCATTTACCGGTGCCGAACATCAAAAATTAGGACAGTATGAACTGGCAAACGGGGGAACAGTCTTTCTTGATGAAATCGGTGATATTCCATTGAATATGCAGAGTAAACTACTACGTGTTCTACAGGAACGAGAGGTGTCTCGTGTCGGCGGGGGAAGAGCGATTAAAGTTGACGTGTGTGTGATTGCAGCAACGAACCGAGACCTCACAGTTGCGACCGAGACCGGGGGTTTTCGGAAGGATCTTTACTTTCGATTAAACGTCATACCCCTACAGATTCCTCGCCTCAAAGATCGGAAAGATGATATTGCACTTTTGGTGGACCACTTTTTGAAAAAGTTCGGTGAAGAATATCTTGATGCACAGCCAAAGTCCATTAAGCCCCGTGCATTGTCCTCGCTGAGACGATACGATTGGCCTGGCAATGTTCGCCAACTCGAAAATTACCTACACAGAATTTTCGTGCTCTCTGAGAACGATTTAATCGATCTTGTCGATCTTCCTCCGGAAATTTCAGACACCTCTCTCCCTGCAGCAGACTTCAACGTTGAAATCCCCGAGCACGGGATTCTCCTCGAAGACATCATGAAGGAATATATCCGCGTAGCTTTAGTAAAGACCAACGGAAATCAGACAAAAGCTGCCGCACTCCTCGGCATCTCGCGTCGAAGGCTTCAGAACCGTCTTCAAAACTACGGACTCAATAGTCAAGATTTCAAAATTAAGTAATCGCTCAGAACTCGAGAAGGGCATCGGACTAAATGCACCGCTTTTTAATCCCGGGTTTGTACAGACCTGCACCATGACCACAATGATGCCCTAGTTGTCAGCATGCTCACGTGAGAATCGGGTGTTCGCATCGTTCAACATCTCCTGTCAAACAGCTGGTTAATTTCCGCATCATATGGTCGATTATCCTATCGTCCATGATGAGTTTTGAGTAGTCGAAATATCTCGGACCTACCACACCAAGCCATTTGTCGATAACACCCACCAACCTTTTGACATGATTCACCCCAAGTTGGTGCACGAATCAAACTCGATTAGGCCTGAACACTGCCCGATCGTGTCAGACGATAGTGTTCGTCTACGAATCGAGTTCACACAGACCGAGCACAAAATCGTTCAACGGAATCCATTACCCTTGACTTTTGAGGTGGCGGGCTTCTGCCGCGCATGATAAAAACGCGCAACCAGATGGCGGTAGGATAAACCTACTGCTTCTACACTGGGAATAGCGCGGTGCAAGTGCCTCTTAGATGGCAATTATCTCTTCTTCTCGACGAGATTTAATCTTAAGGTGAACGCCTTAAGCATTAGTCGCTTCGGCCTAATTTAGATATCTTCACAAATAATTCTCGACTAAATCACCCCAGAGCTTTTAGTTTTGAACCAAATGTGTTTTAGAGAATCACAAGATTAGAATTATAGATGAAACGCTCGAACTGAGACCATAATTCATGACATTCTGAGTAATAAACCAATCGCATTCAATTGCGATTTGGTTGCTGCAATGCATCACTTGCCAGAATCGAATCGGTTCAATTTGTACTATTGGCACTCTAACTATTAACTACCTTCCAGTCCGAAAAGCCACAGACCAACCTCTGATGCGCAAGTCTGGTCATAGTCTAGAGGTCAGATGTGCCATAGACCGCTACCAGATTGACCTCACATCCTTCTCATCGGCTAGTTGACCGGTGAACTCCCAATCCCGTCACACAGGCCACAGATACTCAATTCTTGCCTTGGTAATGATTCTCAAACTGAGGCCTCTACAGTTTAAGGATAAAATCGAACTCTATGCCTCCCAACCACCTAGCCATCTCCATTTGTAATAGAGATTCAAGACAACGCCCGACCTCGAAGTAATCACAACTACATGCTTTCATCAGAAACGGACGAAAAATTGAACTTGATCCATAGATGCGACGACTGAGTTCAAGATACCTATGTGGCTTCCTGTTAAGCTGGCGCACCTACGCAACTCGCTGAACATGCCAGGATTGGCGATTTGGCTTGACGACCAGAATCAGTTCATGTAGAATATCTTCCGCAAAAGCAAAAGGGGGAACATTATGCAAACCTATGGTTTAAGCACATTTGTTTTTATCTATTCCCTAATTTACCTATCCGGTTGCGGAATGTCGCACAAGGCAGTGTCAATAGACCAATACAACAACTTTGCAATCCGTTCTGCCAAATCCAACCTCTGGAATGAAGCAATTTTTCGCTGGAATCAAATTCTCAACATCGATCCACAGAATCACAAAGCCCACAACAATCTTGGCGTCGCGTATGAAGCCTTGGGCAAGATTGACAAAGCGCGCGAATCATATGAGCGGGCGGTCAAATTAGGCTCAGAGAACCGCTATTATCGATTTAACTATCGCAAATATCGCCTCCATGTCAGACAGAATGTGAAGGACCAACCGGCGCAGGACAAAGAGAGAAAAGGTCCCGCAAGTTAATGCCTACGATAATACAATCGAGACATAGATTTCAGACCACAGACCTCCGCGACGCAACTTTGGAAAGGCGCGCCAGCAAATGAATATCTGCATGCCATTAGTTCTGGCACTATCACTAATCTTTTGTAGCTGCGGCAGAACCATGACTCGCGTTTCTATTCCCATACAAGTCGAGGCTGAATTAGATGCTGAATCATATTCGAGTTTTGCCGTATTACCGTTTGTACACACAATCGCCGCGACTGACAGCAGGAGCGAGAATCTAGAAATGGGTAAAGAAATCGCTTTGATGGTACGCCGAGGCGTTGGACAACATGACAACTACGACGTCATCGGTAGCCAAGAAACAATACGATTCATGACAGGTGAGACCGTTGACACCGATGTTCTGAATGACACAAGTAAGCTCAGTAAACTCGGAAGCTATTTTGACGTTGATGCGATCATAACCGGCAGCTACAAATACCACACAAGCAATCAACCCAAAACTTATTACGGTGAACGCTACTCGCGCTCGCGACAACAGTATGTCATGGATTATCAGAATTATTTGCAGAAGACGTTTCTCCTAGCCTTACGAGTAATGATGGTTGATGTGGCCGCCGAGAAGATCGTCTGGGATGAGACATACGAAAGGACCACTGTTGAACACCATACGCTCGGGTCCTTTCTAGTATCTCAAGTCGCACCTCGCAATAGCATAGAAAAATCCCTGCTTAAGCAGGCCGTGGCTGAGTTCACCCGCAGAATAGCCCCACACTATGAAACAGAAGTTAGATTTCTCGTTCGGTAACTGATATTGTCAATTCAGGTGGCTTGGATATGAACACATCGGCCCTAAACGAAGCAAGCCTCAAATTAGTAGGGGTATCGAAATCGTGGCTGCAGTCTCTGACCGATTTATTCGGCTATGTTCAATCAGCTATGATGAGTGGTCTCCTCATCGGCACCGTCTTTTTTGGATGTTGCTTTCTAACCCCACATCTAATCTGGGCACAGGGATTTGGGAAAAATAAGATCACCAGCCAGGATTTCGGTTGGCTAATTCATCGGACGGAACACTTTGACATTTACTTTTACCCCTCCGAGGCCAAGCTCGTATCGATCATGGCGGACATTGCTGAAGAGGCCTACGAAAGACACAGCGAGGATTTCGAACACGAGATTAAAGATCGAACCCCACTCATTCTATACCAGTCGCATAAAGATTTCCAAGAAACGAACATCATCCTCCAGGAGCTTCATGAGGGAATCGGTGGATTCGCAGAAATCTTCAAACGGCGAATGGTGATTCCATTTAACGGTTCAATGGAGGATTTTCGTGAAGTAATCTTCCACGAGCTCGTCCACATTTTCCAATACGACATCATCTATCAGAAGCCTGTCGCCCGCATCTATAGTGGCGAATTTCTCTACTCAGCTCCAATTTGGTTCATGGAGGGTGTCGCTGATTATTTCGCCGAAGACAACGACGCAATTGGTGAGATGGTTTTGCGAGACGCAAGTGTCAACAATCGCATCGTGCCCCTCGTCCATCTTCAGGATTTTAGGATTCTTGGTTCCCAAGTTTTTCTGGGATACAAGATAGGACAGTTGGCCGTCCGATATTTGGTAGAAACCTATGGCCGTGAAAAGGTGGGCGAAATCATGCAAGAGCTCCGCCAGAACCGTACCAAAGATCTGAACGAGGCTTTTCAAAACGTCCTAGAAATAGGACTTGAAGAGTTTGACAAGAATTGGCGCCTAACCGTACAGAAAAAATACTGGCCCATGATTGAACACAAAGATCTACCCGATGCCGTGGCCAAGAATCTCACCAGCAAATCGAAGCACTCACATAACGTCAAACCCGTTTGGTCACCGAGCGGTGACATGATTGCATTTGTCACAGGCAATGACGGCTTTAGCGAAATTGTTATAATGTCGGCGAAAACCGGCGACCGACTACATCGTATTAGCAAACCTTTTTTCGGCCGCAAATACGAAGAAATACGCAGTGAAGGACACGGAATTGCTTGGTCGCCAGACGGAAATCGTATCGCGTTTGTGGGCAAATATCGTCAGTCCGATTACTTTCTAGAAATAAACATCCTGACGAAACGCCTAACGCAACGCCTCAAGCTCGATTTCGACACAGCGAGTTCGCCAGCTTATGACGGGAGTGGGGAACGAATCGTCTTTTCCGCTATGCGCAGCACACAAACAGATCTATACATCCTCGAATTAGCAACTGGTGCGATTACACGCCTGACCAATGACCGATTCAATGATACCCACCCCTCCTGGCATCCAACGCGGAATGAGATCGTCTATGCGTCGGAACGAGAAGGGAAGTCCAGGTTGATCATTATCGACAGTGTTCAAAAGACACAGCAACAATTTACCCACGTTGACCATAATTCGATTAGCCCGAATTGGTCACCAGACGGCAAAGAAATTATTTTCTGCTCAGATCTGATGGGAGTCTATGACATCTACACAATCAAGTCCGACGGAACTGAGTTGACGCGGTTAACGAATATTATGACTGGGTGCTTCAATCCAAGCTACTCTCCGGACAAGAAGCAGGTCGTTTTCGCTGGCTATCAGAAAAGCAAGCAGGACATATGCGTTATGAAAACTGAAAAGTCAATTGACGAACAAATAGGCGTTCGCCACACAAACCTTCAAGCGCTGTCCCTAGAACCAACTCAAAATCAAAAGCATCGAATCGCTCGTCGAAAATATAGTGCAAAAGTCGCACTAGACGCAATCTTCACGGAATTCAACTTGGGGTCGGATGGCCTACTACGCAATACGATGGAACTTGTAGCCAGCGATATGATGGGGAACCACCGACTGAGCTTAAGTATTGAAAATCAGTCTAGTTTCCTCGCCCCGGATTTTGTCGCGCGTTACGGATATCTTGCCCGCCGCGCGGATCTCGGTGCAGCAATCTTCAACTACCATGAATATCACGTTCTGGGATCTCCCCGCAACCGGCAAGGAATTCTGCAACGCTCGACAGGAGTCATGGGACATTTCAGTTATCCTTTCAATCGCTACCGCCGTATTGACTTTCAGTCGCTACTGTATTCGGTACCCGTGACCCTGAATTTTGAAACCGATCGAACCTTTGACGACGGCCGCGGCTTACTGATGTTGAGCACGCTTGCATTTGTAAACGACACAACGGGTTGGCGGGAATTTGGAGCACACACAGGCGCGAGATATCGTCTCTCCGTCGAAAAGTCGTTTCGACGGTTCGGAAGCGATCTAGATCTGAGCAATGTAATTTTCGACGGACGACGGTATCTGAAACTGGGAAGGCGTTCGACATTGGCCACACGATTGTTCCTAGGCGGTAGTTTTGGAAAAGATCGCGCTCTTTTCTACCTTGGTGGTATTGACTCACTACGTGGCTATCCATACGAAGAGCTGGTTGGAACACGTATGGGTTTACTCAACATTGAAGTTCGCATTCCATTCATTGATGAGCTGCGTTTTGGTTGGCCGTTCACATGGGCCATCGGTGGTATTCGCGGAATAATATTTAGCGATTTTGGCACAGTTTGGGCAGACCGCCGATTCAACGCGGAAGATGGTTATCACATCTTCCGACGAGATGGCAACCGTTATCGACTCGATGACGCAAAAGCCTCGATCGGGGTTGGCCTCCGCCTACAACTTGGCCCGTTGTCTCTCGATTTCGCGGCGGCACGTCGAACAGACCTTGCGAGTATTGATCCCGATATTCAATATCACTTCGGTTTGGGACAAGCGTTTTAAAGCGCAAGAAGATGTGAATACGCCAATCATACACTCGTCAGTATTTATATGTTAGACAGCAGGTCTATTCCCATATAAAAGAGGCGAACAAATGAACTTCGAAAAAAACAAGACGAACTAGAGATTACGCGTTCGGTCATGTAAGGCTTTGAATTTTCCATTCACAAAAGGGGATATAATATGGGCTCACGTCTAGTACCGTTGATTATTTTTGCCGTTGTGGTCGCCATACTTGCCGCAGGTGTGACTATTCTCGTCACTGTTTACCCGGATCTGCTCTGGTTTGATATGGTAGGATATGCCTCCGTTTTTAAGACAATTCTGCTGACAAAGATCCTGGTTGGCACCATAGTTGGCCTATTCTTCCTCATTGTCACTCTAGTTAACGTCTACTTGCTCTCTCGCTTCACACCTCCACGACTGAGCCCAACCATAATGCAAGCCATTCCAATCGACGGCGAAACCGATTTTGACCTGCGAAAGCTAATCTATATTGGCCTAGCAGTATTGGCTATAGCGTTCAGCACGTTAATGGGCTATGCAGCCACAGAACGCTGGGAACATTTTCTGCGCTACTCCAATGCCGGTGGGCTTAATTTCCAAACCGGCGTCCCCCTGGTCGAATCCGCCGACCGCGGCACAAGAGAACTACGGATTTCTGAATTGGACATGATCGCTAAGGTGCATGTTGGAGACGCCATCAGAATTCAATCCGCAAATGGGGAAGAGGCAATAACCGTAATCTCCAAGCGGGTTGAAGACGGCGGCGTAGCGACAATTGGCTTGGACAGAGCCATCGAATTCGACATACCAACCGGAACCAGCCTGATGGCACTGGCTCGGGACCCAATCTTTCATAAGCACGTAAGTTATTATGTTTTTAGGATGCCGCTGGAACGTTTTATCTGTGGAAATCTGTTCGGACTTTTTATGCTGACCAGTTTCTTCTCGGTTGCAATCTACTTCTTCCATGGCCTCCTCATCACTGAGGAAAATCGGCTTGACCCTCCGCCTCGTGTTAAGGCGCATCTTCTTGCCCTGGGTGGATTTACCTTACTATTTCGGGCCTGGAACTATCGATTTGCAATGTACGATCTTCTCTATGCCACAAATGACATTGTGAGAGGCGGCGGGGGGTACGCGGCGATACATGCCCGTCTCCCATTGCTAAAGATCCTTTGGGTACTTGCCATTATTTGCGCCGTGGTGTTTCTCATTAACATCTTCTTGAAACGCCTACGTTATGCAGTTACTGCATTCGCTATCTTTCTCGGTGTCGGCTTAATTGGACAAATATACCCTGCTTTCGTTCAGAAGTGGCGAGTCGAACCGAATAAGCAGGAGCTAGAGACGCCGTACATCAACTTTAACATAAAAGCAACTCTCCACGGTTATGGTCTTGAAGACAGTACCGTGACCGAAGAGGAGTATCCTTTAACTGGGAAGCTATCTTACGAGAGCGTACGAAGCCAGGAAAACGCGACGGTAATGAACAACATACGACTTTGGGATTGGCGTCCATTACGTCGAACGTTCCGACAGTTGCAAGAATTACGTTCTCAGTATGATTTTTATGATGTCGATATTGATCGATACTCGATGGACGGAACCCCACAACAAGTCATGCTGTCGGTGCGAGAGTTGAACATCAACGAACTTCCACGTGCCGTGCGCAATGACTGGTTTAAGCGTACATACGTATACACACATGGCTATGGGGCTGTTTTGAGCCCGGTTAACGAAATTGTAGAAGGGAAACCAAACAGATTCATTGAGGACATTGACCCTGTTAATTACAAAGCTGATTGGGAGTATCGCTTCGATGACGATCCGGGACCTCGAATTTACTATGGAGAACGTACTGATCACTATGTAATCGTACATCCTAATCGGAGTACTGCTCTCGAGTTCGACTACCCCGAGACCTTTGGTCAGGATTTTGCCAAATATTCCTACCAAGGACAAGGTGGGGTCAAACTCTCATCCTTCTGGCGCAAGTTTGTATACATGCTAAAGTTTGGGAACGAACTGAAATTCGTTCTACCCGGCGAAATTACATCGGAAAGCCGTGTCCTCTATCACCGCAATATCAAAGATCGAGTACGGAAAATTGCACCTTTCCTCCACTACGATGGCGACCCATACGCAATCATACACGAAGGTAGACTGGTGTGGATGCTGGACGCATATACAACTACGCATCGGTACCCCTATTCGGCGCCAATGGAAGATGCTTTGCGCTCAGACGTCGTAGAACAACGCGGAAGGCGCGTGGCAGACCGCATCCGCGGAGGCGAAAAGCCTTGGGGAAACTACATCCGAAATTCTGTGAAGATTCTCATTGATGCCTATGACGGCACCATGGAATTCTATGCTGTCGAGCAATTGAAGGATCCGATTATCGAGTGCTATAGCAGCATATTTCCAGACCTGTTCAAACCTTTTAATACAATGCCTCAAGAGCTGAAACAACACATACGTTATCCCACAACGATGTTTCTCATCCAAGCCCGAATGTACCAAGACTACCATATGAAAGATCCCGTGACCTTCTACGCGAGTGAAGATCAATGGGAAATCGGGAAGGAACTCTACGACAATACTGAGCGTGAACGACCACCACACGTGCAATCCGCACCGGCAAGCCCATTTGCGTCTCGTCAACCTAGCTTTCCTCCAACTATCACAAATGTACAAGAGGTAGCTCCTTACTATGTGATTATCAAGTTACCGGGTGAAGCCCGGGCGGAGTTTATGTTGATGTTACCGTTTACGCCAAAAAACAAGCCGAACCTCACTGCTTGGTTCGCCGCACGATGCGATCTCCCACAATATGGACAGTTGTTGGTCTACCGTTTTCCTAAAGGAAAACTTGCACCAGGCCCCATGCAAGTTGAAAATTTCATCAGTCAAGAGCCCACAATTTCAGAGCAGATTACTTTGTGGAACAGCCAGGGTTCACGAGTGCTTCGCGGCAATCTACTGATCATCCCCATGGATGAATCTATTCTCTATGTGGAACCAATTTATATTCAGTCGGAGGATGCAGAAACTGCCATTCCCGAATTGCGACGCGTCGTCATCGGGTACAAAGAAAATGTGGCCTGGGGAAAAACCCTCGATGAAGCACTCATCAATATCTTCAGCAAACGACTAACTGCAAGCACCACTTCGCCATACGAGGGCAAGACTATTCGGCAATCGGGAGTTCCATCGTCAAATGAGCGGACTCTAGGCGAATTGGTCACCCAATCCGCTCAATATTTCCGAGACGCTCAAGCCGCGCAGCGCAACGGAAACTGGTCGGCGTTTGGCCAATATCTTAATCTTCTAGAACAGACACTGAAACAACTGGAAGTCAGTACACAGGAGGGAGGTGAATAAGATGGGATTAGATTGGAAACCACGCCATCGTGATACATTAATTGGAAACATTTCCTGGTTAGCCCGTATCACTGATAAGGCAAATGCCAAGCTAGCTGGCACCATTGGTGACTACATTTACCCGTGACCAGCAGATCAAAAGTTCCTGGAGGAACATAAATTAAGTGCTGAAGCTTTCGTTGACATGGTGAAGAAGTACCCTTCGGATGACGAGATGATTGCTGCAATTCAATCACTCACAAACACAGCGGGGGAACAGAACGCCAAGAAAAGCAATTCGAAGCGAAGTAAATCTTAATGTGCGAGACGTAATACTTGGACAATTCGTGTTTTGTCATTGCGTTCGTTACGCACCGTGTGCCTGACATTACACATCCCACGAATTACGTCTCGATCATTGCCATGGGAGACCCTATTCTTGCATTTAAAAGCTTTTCGTAATCAGTTGGATCTTATCGATGATCAGATATTAGACTTACTCGCTCAACGTGCGGAGATAGTGCAGAAAATAGGCGAACTAAAAGCCGGCACGGGTGAGGAAAACGTTTATGTTCCACATCGAGAAAAAGAGATTATCGCGCGATTGAAGGCGAAGAACAAAGGCGTGTTCCCAGCGGACGCGCTGGAGACGATCTATACCGAGGTCATTTCTGCATGTCGCTCCTTGGAAAAACCGCTAGAAATTGCTTTCCTCGGTCCAGTCGGCAGTTTTGGACATGCAGCATGTCTACGACACTTTGGTTCATCGGCAGAACTCATTCCAATAGTAGATCAAGCTGACATCTTCAAGGAGGTTGAGGCTGGAAGAGCTGATTACGGTGTGGTCGCGATTGAAAATTCAACAAATGGGACAGTCCGCGATGTGCTAGAAATGTTTGAGCATACGACCTTGCAAATCTGCGCAGAGGTTTTTCTACCAATTGACCAAAATCTGCTCTCGAAGGAACGATTAGCTGATATTACGAAAGTCTACTCACACCCCCAACCCTTCGCGCAATGTCGTGAATGGTTGGGAAAAAGTCTGCGAGGCGTGGAGCAGGTCGAAGTTGCCAGTACGTCGGAAGCAGCATCACTGGCGGCAGGAGAACGGGGTGCATCAGCCATCGCGAGCAGACTCGCAGCGGACATCTACAAGCTGTCGATTGTTGGTGAATCAATCATGGACGACACGAACAACACGACACGATTTCTCGTTGTGGGACATCATCCCGCAGGAAAAAGCGGTCGCGATCGCACCTCTATCTTTGTCGCTATTAAAGACAGAATCGGAGCCTTGTGCCAAGTTTTGAGTATTTTCCAAAGCCACAAAATCAACATGAGCAAAATTGAATCATTGCCGGCACGAACGAAAGCGTGGGAGTATGTTTTCTTCATTGATCTCGAAGGACACCTCGAGGATTCTAGCATTAGAACTGCCTTGGCGCAGGTTGAAGCGCTGTCTGTCCATGCCAAGACATTGGGATCCTACACTCGAGGAACCTAGTGCAAAACGGCCGGACCTTGGATGTATCGAAGCCTCAGACATTTCCCCTCTCACATTCCCTCGACTATGTATTTTGCAACCACATCACAAGGGAAATCAAGTGAACCAAGCCATGCGTCAATAGTGACGGAATCAATGAACGATATTGTCGAAACAGCAACGCCGATATGACGCCAAGAATAAAGGATGGGAAGAGTTGGATGGGACCGCCATGAAACACGGCGAAGAAGAACGCACTTCCGAAAAGACCCGTGAGATGCCCCCACCGTTCACACAATGCGGGATACGCGATTCCCCTAAACAGCATTTCTTCAGCAAACGGAGAAAGAAACAACGACACAAAGATAACGAGGATTATCGTTGTATCTAATCCATGAGGCATATAGATTGCCTGATGACGCTGCTCCGCCTTAAGCAGGTCATCCAAAAGCGACAGGGAAGTCAATCCACTAATGGATGAGATGAAGTTAACCGTCGCTACCGAGATGAGATACACGAGTGGCGCAATCAGAAGAGGGGGAATAATCGAACGGAGTTCAAAGTCGCGTCGGAGACCAACGCACTGCATCGACCTTCGGTACCGCACAGCGATGCAGTGTATACACAGCCAAATGAGTACATTCGCCACAACAAGTTCAACTATGTAAAGGTGCGTATGTGATACTGATTCCATACGAACACCCTCACTTAACACATCTGAACCACTTGTCATGAGTATTGCCAGATGACCGAACCTCTCAGTCATCCACGCGATGAAAAAAATGACGGCTGCATCCGAGGGTTTAAAATATCCGTGCAACCGTTCTGCCGTTTCTCCTGAAGTAAAGAATCGTTCGCATTGTGCACACTTACGAGATCCCGCATTGTTCTTCCCACTACAGGCCGGACACGTCCAAATTAGTTCTGGTTTAATCCTCCAGAAATAAAGAGGGAAGCACGCCTCTGGCATTAGAAGCGTTCCTAAAACCCAGAACATAGATTCTTCTCCTCGCCTCTTTACGTGACTGTAGACCCAAAACCCTGCGCCACCGTGGAGTATCGCTAGTAGAAATAGACCGTACGCCTCTTGCCCTGACAAATCACACCCCTTGCAAATCTAACAGTCGATTTGCTCTCAGTAGTTGGTAGAATTCTTTGATTGCTATCCAGAGTTTTGCTTTCCATCGAGTGTTCTAGCGGAGAACCGATGGTTGATTCAACCGCGTTGACCGGGAGCACGCCAAGATTGTAATCCCCTCGGCTGCAATCAATCGCAAAAGGACTCGCACTAGCAATAGCTCCCACTGAAGGCTGAACCGCGTTGCCATCTGTTTGCACTGATTTGGTTCAGATTGGAACCAGCCAGACAGTCAAAGTGAGCATGCGTGAGCCACCCGCGAATTCGCGGCAACCATATAGGTGAATGCTTTGAGTTGTTAAGGCGGCTGCAGAGTGTGGTATCCTGTTTGATAGAACGACACAGAATTTATACAACTGGACCAGTATTGTGCTCCAGTTAAGAGCACACATCAGAACGGAACCCTAGTGTGGGTGAACCTATGCGCATAGGTTCACTCGCGGTGCCGACAGACATCGAAACCTCTAGAGCAAGGCAGCTTCGTGGCACTGATTCTTTCTTCTTCACAAGTCCCAAGCGCAGTCGACATTGAGTCAACGTAAATCATTAGTTTTCGCATGTCCGCCCACCATTTTAGCTTTTTTGCGCATCAGGGTCAATAAAAATGTCTCCATAATGCTTGCCCGAAGAAATTACGTCACCAGCACAAGCTGCCCAATCCCCCAGATTTATCTTCAACATATCTCTATTTTGCTCTCCTTAGGGAAGCTCTTCCAGGGGTTTTTTACGCTTTTCTCTGCATCTCAATTTAACTATCTTGTGTCCTACTTCCTTCCAAAACAAGACGTCTCAGAACGCCCATCGGAAGGCCATGAGCCAAACCAAGTATCCCGCGTCGAACCGAGACTCGCCACTGCAACAGAACACCCCGTTCGTAGGCAGCCGTTACAAACCCACTAAAAACCACTGAGCAATTGCCGCAAGTGCGTTTCCGTCTGCATCTGCCTGATTCATTCCTTTTCACATCGAAAAATACAATCTGGATGTCGCTGAACACCCTGGTCGTTAGAAAAAGAAACAGAGGATTCAGATTATGCTCGAAGATCGACAATGGGAAACCATAATCCTTACGGACACGATTGCAAATTCGATCCTCTTCGCAAGAATTTGGAGTGCGACATTGAAAGCTCCAAGAATCATCGAAGACCGCTACCATTCGACACCCCCACCTAACTAAACATTCAGCCCTTGCCAACGAGTCCTTTCTCGGCAAAGGTGTTGATGTGACCGAGTTTAAAATTGATAATTCCCACGGTCTAGAACCAGTCAGTACGATACTTTTTGTAGTTCAGCGCACAGAGCACCGATCCGTTTCTAACCGCACTGGATTGTTGGAGTCACACTAATACTATACTGAACTGCGTTCCCAAGTATGTCTGCCCGCCTGGAAAACAATAAAACGTGTTCTCCAATTCCCTCATTTCCTTTTCTTTCGCCGAACTCGCAGCACTTGCCTGTGCAACTGTCCGGCGGGAAGCAATCTCATTTTTCAAATTCAAGCACACAAGATATTGTCACTGCTAACCAATTCAATTTGATGTACGATTGCAACAGCGGTTTTCTGTCTAATTCTCCCATTCGAGGATCTAATTACAGTCCATAAACAGATTCTCGGATACGAAGGGTTGCGTTGTTAGAATCGGCAATCGTTGATGTCCGTTTGGACGTTACGCTCTTTCTGATCGCAATTAAGAAAGGCCCGCTCATCTCATACCATGGCAGTGGGAATCCTTCAACCCTTGAGCATACTATTGTTCGAATGGTTGTTGCGACGCTCAACACTGAATTGGGCTTTGGTAGTAGCAGGTTGCTTTATCATGGCGGACGTGATTTTGCTGTCTCGCAAACCAGAACAAACTCTGGAAACGTCCGACAAATCAGCCACAGATACAGTTGATGAGACAGCATTGGGATTATCCACCACCTCGCTCTGTGGATTAAGCGCAGTCATACTCAAGACAAACCTGATACACCTTACCCCCGCTCAAGCTGACACGTGCGACTAACATTTGTCTCACTCTTTCTTTACATCATCTCCACCTACTCTAGACAGAAACAAGGACAAATGCATTCCCTCTCTTTTCTATTAATCGCTAGTACCGCCCTGCTGAGCTTTGGGCTTGACTCTCTGCGATGCTTAACTACGCTCGAAGAGATTGGTCACTCCAAGACAGCCATGCTGATGTCGACTTCGCCAGTCATCACTCCCATCCTGGAATCAGCCTTGCTCTAGGAGCGCATCGCCCTCTAGTTCGTAGTAGGAATGCCACTATACATCCTGGGCGTGTAGTGGGTGTCGAAATGAGCCGGAACCGATTCTCTCGCTAAGAAACACGACCCGTTTTTTCTTGTGCAACATCCACATATCATAGTATAATTACTGAAATCATCGTAAGCACTTCGTCTTCCCCGTCTTTAACCGGTTCATTCAAAATTGAGAACCCAAACCGGAACGGAGAATACACGGACACTTTCAATCTGCCGCGCGTCTAATCGACGGCGCCTACGACTCCCTAAATGAGTGGAGGCATTTACCATTGTATTTGCGCTTTCCCTATGAACGAGCGGAAGAAAGCTAGTATGATGTGATTTTGCACCTTTTCGGTGCCCGCCCGAATTAGGCGCTCCCTTGCTTTTGGATTTAACCGCAACCACCCCCATGAAAAGTTAGGAGAACATTGTCATGACTGAATTTCGAGGCATTTTTCCTGCGGTTGCCACCCCAATGACACGCGAAGGAAAGTTACACGAGCCTGCTTTCCGTCAGATGATCGAATTTAACATTCAGGCCGGAGTCAATGGATTCTGGGTGGCTGGTGGTAGTGGCGAAAGTGTATTGCTCAGCGATGAGGAGAACAATCGTATTGCTGAGATAGTTTCAGATCAGAACCAAGGCCGTGTCCAAAACATCATGCACGTAGGTGCATCAACCACCCCACGTGCAGCTGACATGGCTGAACATGCGGCACGGGCAGGTGTAGAGGCCATCTGCTGCGTACCTCCATTCTTCTATGGACGTTCGCATGAAGAGATTGTCGAGCATTATCGCATCGTCGCAGCCGCAGCAAACCTTCCCCTTTTTGTATACAACTTGCCAGGATCAACGGGCGTTGAAATTACCCCAGACCTGATGAAGAGAATCCAGGACAAAGTACCCCAACTCACGGGTCTAAAGCATTCATCAATCCATTTCTATAACATCCGCGCCTTCGTCAAGATGGGGTTGTCGGCAATGATTGGAAGCTCCCGATTAATGCTACCCGCTCTGACGATAGGAGCGGTGGGTTGTGTAGATGGTCCACCAAGTCTTGCCCCTGAGATATGGGTACAAATCTGGAATGACTACAAAGCGGGAGCTCTTAAAAAGGCCGAAGCCACTCAGGATCGGGCAAGTGCGCTGACAGATGCACTTTTGAAATGTGGAGAATTTCACGCAGTTCTCAAGGCCGCCCTCACCGAACGGCTCGGTGTTGATTGCGGTGCTCCACGCCCGCCGGGCAGGCCCCTTACCGAGACACAACGCATAACCCTGAAAACCATGCTTACACAACAAGGCCTAACCTAGTCCGAGCCTATCACGCAAAAATAGGCCTTTAGTCCTAGGAACCTCAAAGTCCGCTGCAAGAGCATCTCATTGGCAACACCGAAACTTCTTTCTATCTGTAGAATCCTGGAATAGTATTAATGTACAGCGCCAAGATTTTCGTTCCCTTGCACAAGAGATGCTTTTATGTAAGCAGAGAAAGCACATGCGGAATAACCCTTACAAATCTGTCAAAAAAAATATGAGAGCAAACAACATTAAGGAAACTTTGCAGCGTGGTGACGTTCTAGTCGGTACATTTGTGATGCAGTTTGCTGTCCCATCGATATCGACGATTCTTGCCAGCGCCGGCGCAGACTTTATAATTGTCGATATGGAACACACCGCCTTCACCATTGAGAAAGTAGAGAACATCGTTAGAGCAGCGCGAGGCTCAAATCTTCCCAGTATTGTTCGTGTACCGACCATCGAACGTCATTTTATATCTAGAGCACTAGATGTCGGAGCTTCCGGTCTAATGATTCCCCGGATCGAATGCGCTGAAGATGTGGAAACCGTAATGAAATACGCGAAGTATGCTCCTGAAGGAGACCGTGGCGTCGCGTTCGGCGTTGGGCACGACGATTTCGGTGACTTCCGAAAATTAGACGGTGTAGAGTACGTCGCCCAGGCCAACGAGGAAATCCTTATAATCGGCCAGATTGAAACGGTAAACGGCGTGGAGAACTTCGACCAGATTCTAGCAACCGATGGTCTCGACGCAATATTCCTTGGCCCCTACGACCTATCTGCATCCATGGGAATTGCCGGACAACTCGACCATCCAGACCTCGTCGCGATAATCGAAACCATCATTACTAAATCCAAAGAACACAACATCATACTGGGTAGCTACGTCAATGATTACGACAGCGGTCATCAATGGATTGACGCTGGAGTCCAGTTAATTGCCTGTGGAAATGACGCTTTTCTATTTACGTGCAAATTCGCGGAAGAGAATGAAAAATTTAAAGAACACAAGTCAACCAAATAATTAATTGATTGGGAACTTGCGGACATGCAATGTAAAGTCAATCTTATCGTCCGCTTCAATCTCATTTGGCTTCTATAGAAGCACTAATACTTCATAAATTATAACTTAGATTGGACCATTTTTCTACTGTTCCTTAGTCACCGTTAGATAATCAGTAGAGCCAAATCCACAAAGATAATCAACATGTCCGCAACCTACGACAGACACGAACGTCCTCGGTGGACTACAAATTTCAAACCCAATCATATGCACAACTGTGTTACATAATCCCGAACATTGAAGGGGTGTTGCGTAACATAATCTACACGTTCGCCCTGGAAGCCTGACAGGTGAACCTGATTCTCGAGTTCTCAACAACAACTAACACGCCCGCCAATGTCCATACGCGTTAGACGTTGCAAAGCATGTTGCAGCAACACAGCCGAAAACCAACTACATCACAGCGTACGAATCGCTTGCAAACTTCCAGGGCTTGGCATCCCATTCTTTGGTTCAGTTTGCTTACCTCACTGAACTTTCTATTAACATTAGGCCTACCTCTGACCGCAACAAAAGAGCTTATGCGCCGAATCTTGAAAGGAGCATACAATGACGCAGAATAGAAGTGAACATAATTCAGAAGAAAGGAATCAAATTGCCCGGGAAACTTACTATTGTTAGGGGAACAGGCGCCATTGGTACCGGTCAACGGATTTCAGTCCTTTTGGCCCGCGAGGGTTCAAACGTCTTATCGGTTGACCGACTAGAAACAATAGCCTTAAAGGCACTCAAGACAATTAAAAACAGGTGGTGTGGCGTCCAACTCTGTCAGTAAGGCAGCAGTAGACGCAGCCTACCGAGTGATGGTGGAAACCGCTCCGATCTAATACGGGGAGGAGTACTATCTTAATCGATAAGGCGCTAATTTCCTCATCTAGAACGGTTACCACTGTAGTCGAAGCCAATGGGACGTGGTCGTCGATGTCAATCTCAAAAGAGCGATGTCCGACAACAAGTACGCCATCTCCAAGATAATCTCAATCGGCGATGGCGCGATGTAAACAACTCCTCAATCGATAGGATACGCTTAGACTGAAACCCAAATATTCCAGAGACGACTCGAGCGGCCATGATTACAATGGGGAGAAAAGAGCATCGAGGGCTGCTGTAGAGAAACCTGAGCCCAGTTATTTTAGCTGGTTTGTAATTGACACGAATCTTTGGGACCAGTATAATATGCAATTGTTAGAGTCAATTTGTAACACTAAACACTAAACGACAAAGGACACTACTTATGCGTAACCTTCGCTACGGCCTACTTCTTGGAACAGTCCTACTCCTCAGCATTGGACTGTCAGTGTCGTGGACAGACCACCATACGGATGCCACGCTCAAAACTGACACTGAACTTCGAAATAAAGCAATAGTCCATCGCGTCTTTACAGAAGCCCTAAACAATGGAAATTTCGGACCATTAGAAAAGTTTGTTTCCACTGATTTTATTCGACATGGCAATCCAGAAATTACAGGTGTAGACGGCATTATAGGGCTCCTCAACATGTACCGAAATGCCTTTCCCGATATGACCATAACCTTCGAGGATCAAATTGCTGACGGGGACAAGGTTGCCTCACGTTGGACCGCCACCGGAACTAATACCGCGCAGCTGCAGGGAATTCCGCCAACTGGAAAACAAGTAACCGTGTCAGGAATCTCCATCGAACGAATCAAGGACGGAAAAATTGTTGAGCAATGGGAAGTCTTTGACGAACTCGGAATGTTAAAACAAATGGGGTTAATACCAGGTTAGTGTCAACGCCAGAACAGAAATACAAAGACTTTTCACCGGCCGTTTAGGCCCAACTAACGAGATGTGCTAGAGCTACTTTTTCGAACGTTGACGCTTCGTTCTCATACGCCTATAAGTGGTAAAATGGTCGCCGAATAAGAAAGCCTAAAGCGCTTCCAAACGGTACTTGGGATGCTTTTATCCACTTCTTGCAATATATCGGATGGTAAACAGAAGTCGAAATGTCCCCAAAGCAGTCGCTACAAATGTTGAATCGATGGCTTTGGAGGACCGTACATTGCAACTCAGCGTACATGCTCTCAGCCAAGCACTCGCATCATAAACACGCTCCGAACAATAGGACTTTTGAGGAAGCGATTGCTTGCAAATTCGGCCAATTCGAAGAGTAAACTCCTCCCAATTCACAAAGCAAACGCGTCGCTCCCAGAACACCTTAGCACATAAAATGCCTAATGGGTGACGTAGACATGGGTGTTTTGTGATGCCAGGACCAGTTCCGTTAATACGACCCAATTTAAGAACAATGAAAACAGAGAACTTTGCAGGCGCTAACCTAACAGTTCTCGTCGAATTTCGATTGTCCCTCACAGACTCCGCAGAACTAACTTCTCATCGGAAACCCTAGAGCTAGACCTCAAGTCCACCTCCCGCAGCTACTGATCAATTTTGCATATCAAATCAGCCCCAACTGTTGTGGTGTCCAATGATTCTATCGTCTCACAAGGAGTTTCACCTCGAGATAAACACGGAACTTAACGATTCAACCTTTAGACACAGCGCGGCTGCTTCACCCTCATCGATTCAGCTTTCTCAGGATTAAACATCGGGGATTCTCATAACCAAAGGGGGTCCTAAGTTAACACATAATTCACAGCACAAAGAGCCTGCCTGGGTGTGTAACGCTATGTAGTATGGCAACGGTGCCTCCTCGGTCGCTTTTTTATCGAGACAGATGAAGGACACAATCGGTAACCTAACCAAGACCGCGCCGAAGTCGGGTTATCTTAAGAGCTTGGCGATGTGAATTTATCTGACCGGCCATATTCATGAGATAACCCAAAAACGGCATTTGCACTGCGAATCAGATTCATATGGACAAACCGTGCCCCCACACGCTTGGTAAGGCCAACCAGTTCTGAACCTACACACCGACTCGAAAATGCTCATGGGATTCAAATAGGCATGGGAACCCTCGACATCACACGGAATATTCTGCCTTCAACCAAGACCACTTACAAAACTGGTTACGATAGCCAGCGCAACGGCAATTGTTGAGATGTTAACATCACGCCCACAACTGTGAGCTTTCTCCAAAAGCGAGTCAAAACAGCTCTTCCTTGCTCGTATTCGGAGATGGTAATGCACGAGGGCAGAATAATGGCGCCGAACTGGATGAGAAATGAAAACTCTCTTCCGTCTGACATTGCGGGATTTAACCTTACTTCGCTGTCCCAACACATCTGCGACAGCGAATCTTACAAAAACAGCAATTGGAGACAAGAAGCTATGACCGACGATCTGGCAAATTGATAATTGGTCCTCCAACGCCACAACTGAACAAGAGACAATGCACCCAGACACCGGACCAATAGAAAGTTCCTCCGCGCCATTTTACCCTCAATTCCGGGAATTTTACATGAGGTTAATAATTCCTGAAATGAGGACATCGCACGAAGCATGACGGAGATCCTATAGCTTACGCCTACCGATCGCTCGGCCTTCCCAATAGGAGATAATTCATTTTCACACGCCTCTGAAACAGGAACAGTATAGTCCAACCTCGAGAACACAACCACTAATTGTCCATACACTGCAGAGCATGAATCCAACTCGAATCATGCAAAGAAAAAACGCAATCGCTTAAGGTGAAACCCATGTTTTTAACCAATCCTGGAATAGGATGAGCAACATGATGTGATACATTTGAGCTGAGTCCAAGAAACATCTAGTCCTTGTAAAAGACTTGACGGTGATGATTATCAATCTTTGGAACAATCAAAGTCTTCTCACAAATCGATATTAGTAACGCGCGATCCGTTCAATCAAAATCCTTCTTAATGATCCTATCTATCCGAACCACCTTTTTCAGAACCGATTCAAGTGTTTCCAGATCAACCATGTTAGGGCCATCGCAAAGCGCTTCATCGGGGCGGTCATGCGCTTCCATAAAAAGGCCATCGATTCCAACAGCAGTTGCTGCTCGCGCCAAATATGCCACAAATTCACGCCGTCCGCCAGAACGCTTGCCCAAGCCACCTGGTTGCTGAACACTGTGGGTCGCATCAAAAACTACAGGATAGCCTATCTCTTTCATAATTGGAAGAGACGTCATGTCAGCAACCAGGTTGTTGTAGCCAAAAGAACTTCCGCGCTCAGTCAACAGAATCTCTTCATTTCCTGTAGATACAATCTTTTCGATAACGTTTTCGACGTCCCAGGGTGCCATGAACTGGCCTTTCTTAACGTTAACCGGCCTACCAGCTTTGCCAACTGAAACCAAGAGGTCTGTCTGGCGACACAGGAAGGCAGGAATCTGGATGAGGTCGAGAGTCGAAGCAGCAGCCTCAACTTCACTAACACAGTGAACATCTGACAAGACCGGCACACCAATCTCCCTTTGAACCTCTGATAGAATACGAAGACCTGAGCAGAGTCCCGGACCACGGTAGGATTCGATGGAGGTACGATTTGCCTTGTCGTATGAAGATTTGAAGATAAATGAAATACTAAGCTTTTCGCAAAACTTTTTAATGTCTTCCGCCATTCGCAACGCATGGTCGCGACTTTCGATAACACATGGACCAGCAATAAGTGTGAGTGGAAGTCCACCTCCAACTTCGACGGCGCCCACTTGAACCACCCTTGATTTGGCAGCTGTGCTTTGACTACCTGCACCTCTTTCTGAGATAATCAAATCACATATCTCCCGGACAGCACCAGCACCTCCGCAGTTCGCCGTCACGTAATCAGCAGAATCCTTCGCCTGATTGTGTGCATCCGCCACGGCAACGGAAAGCCCTGCCGATAAGAGCACATCGACATCTCCTACATCGTCGCCAATGTAGAGCGTCTCTTCAGCCGAGATCCCAGTTCGTTGGAGTATCCCTTTCAGTATTTCGGTTTTGTCGCTCACTCCCATGTGTACATCGTCTACAGCCAGATCGAGTGCGCGCTTTCTTAGGGCTTCACTACTTCTTCCCGATATAATGGCAGTTCGCACACCATGTCGCTTAATCTGCTTAAGCCCTTCGCCATCCCGAACGTTAAAGGCTTTGATCTCTTCACCCGATTTTGTATAGTAGAGCTGTCCATCTGTTAACACCCCGTCAGCATCGGAAACAAGGAGTCGAACCTTACTTAGCTTCTGAATGAAGTTCATAATAACACCACCGCGCCTTTCAGGAGGATTATACCGGTTACTTGCATACAAAGTCAAACGCAAAACTGTAGCACAGAACGGACACACCCAGCATGTGGTTTCGAACCAGATTCCAACAAATACGTCAACACTTGAATCCTGAAGCGTTAGAATATCAACGCTCGAATTATATAGCAAAAGACCTTGGTCGTCTGAGTCGCACGCAAAGGGCTGCGCTCAATCTGCCAGCCCCCGCACCATTGAACCATTTGTACTCCAAGGTCCATTCGCTCTGATTGCAAGTTGACTGAAAACCTGCTCATTTCTCAGTTGCTAGAGAGGTCTGAGTTATACACCTTCCGAATTGCATCGCCCCGACGAAAGAACGCAGTAATTCCGGGGCAATCCAGCCTCACTTCCCAAGCTAAAAGGAAGAAACAATGACTTAGTTCGAGCCTTTTTTTAGGAACAACCAGGAAAGGAGATTTCGACCACTGTTTGCGTCTCCGAATTGTGATTCGATGCAAATGATTGGAGTTTATTCGCGGAATCTTGGCACAAGCTCCACTTGAGTCAGCTACGGTTCTCATAAACACGTACATCGATGGCCTAAGCTATTCCGATTGTGACACACCCAAACATCAGCAAGAACAATGTTCCTGAGCTAGATGGAAATGCATTCATGGGCAAATTGATAAGATGAGTGACGGCCGTACGTGTCGACAAGAAGAGGACGGGATTGGCAGCTACAAGCGGCATAACAAGAATGGTTCATCGTAAACATCTCACTTGCGTACATCGCCTATCATCTAAACACCTGTTGAAGTTCCAAATCAATCTTGGTTAGGAGGCGATTCTGGTTTCCGCACTTTCCCTTTTCTGCGCACTTTCCCTTTTCTTAGACGACTATCGAACCCAGCGAACTGGTCTTTTCAAGTCATCATTCGAATTAATCGACTAGACTTCCACAGACCAGTTCGCTGTCACTTCGTGCAAACACGTGCTGATAGGCAAACGCAGGATGCGCCCAACATACTCCACCCCGCTGATTCAGCTGATCACGAGTAGGTTCAATTAACTTTGCACGGCTGATAATCTTCAAACCATCCGGAGATAAGCGAGTAATCAGTAATTCACCGCGTTCATTAAACATCCAGACCTTGTCCTGATTTCTGACAAAATGAATCGTACTCCATCGCGCCTTCGGCACGGCTGAATAATCCTCCCATATACGCTCACCCGTATTCGCATCAAGACAGCGCAATTCGCCATAGCTGTCGACTCCATAAATGTAATCTCCTAAAAAGATTGGCGTAGAAATGGTTGAGTGCAGTCCGCGGGTATTCTGTTCGTTAGTCCCCCTGCACTGCCAAATCGCATCGACAGCAGGGAGATGTGACTCAAGATCCAACATCAAGGCACCATCAAAAAAGCCAGTCACGAAAAGTCGGTTTTCGTCCCAAACTGGCGTCGCGACGGCAAGTACCATCTCTACTGGAGGAAAAGGGTAAACCCAATACACTTCACCGCTTTGCGGATCAAGGCCAACCACGTTGTCACCCGTCCAGCATACGAGCACCATTTTGCCTGCTTGCTGAATCACGATTGGGGAAGAGTACGAAGCCCGGTCGTCGAGGGCTCTCCACTTTTCTTCACCAGTTTTTCGGTCAAAGGCCACGATGCTTGCCCCCGGGCGCCCTCCTATTTGCACGATGAGTAGATTCCCTTGGATAAGTGGCGAACTCGCGATCCCCCAGATCGGCATTTCAATGTTGTATTCTGCACGAAGGTTCCTTTTCCAACGGAGCTCCCCATTAGCTGCATCCAAACAGTTCAGGTGTCCCATCGTTCCCAGGGCATAGGCCAAACCGTCATGTACAGACACGCTAGCACGTGGGCCAGCACTATAGCCCACATCTCTATATGCACAAGCGTAGGAAAATGACCAAATCTCGCGTCCGGTTTGCGCGTCGAAACAATGGACACGTTCGACCTGATTTGGTTTGGTAATCCGGTCTGTAACATAAACCCTTCCGTCAGCCACGGTGGGTCCACTATAACCACTGCCGACTGGCACTCGCCACAGGATCTTTACGTGAGAAGCATTGAAATTTTCGATGACTCCATTTTCATGCCACTTCCCATCTCGATTTAAACCCCGCCACTGGGGCCAGTCATCAGCAGACGCAGATACTATACTGAAAAGCGTGACGAAACAAACTAACAGGCACATCTTGAAGCCGCACGGCCATCGATGGAACACGTTTTCTCTCCAATCTTCGAACAAGAGCGGCACTGTTACTTATAGTGCCACGGACAGCGTATTCCTGGGGATTTTCTGACTTCACTGACATCGATTTGCCCTGTTGTATCCGTACCGCACACAACAGCAGCGTCACAACGGCATGTAGTTGTCACAACTGACCAGTCTAATACACAATCCCCGTCAGCGGCGTGAACGAGTAGGGGAGCACACGTGCGCACGACAATGGTCTAGGCAGTGCCACCGGCCTTCACTAGAATCGCCTGCTTAAGGAGATTATCGAACTCGCGTACTCGCCCAAACCAGTAGAATCTCTAAAACCCATTCTGCCAAATGTGCTATGAACTGTACGCTCTGAAAATTTCTTAGAAGCGATGGATAGAAATCCACCTAGATCGGCACGCCTAAGGAATGCCATAAATCTAGAGAAAGCTGGACGCCGCGTTCCCACCTTCTTGCTACAACGAAATTTAGAACTGGCAACCAAATCTCCGCAAAAAGCAACATATCCGCGGAATCGCTCACTGCCATTCCACATTAGTCTTGTAAACAATTCGAATAAGGCCGGCTTCCAACTCTTTCGAGAATAGTCACCGCTCAACGAGTGACAATTGATGCACCCTCCAAGTATGATAACAGCATTCGTTCTAAAACCACACAACTCACCTGGAAACCCGCCTGCGTCATAACTACCCTTTAGCAAGGTCTTGGGTACGTCGGAGTCGCGGCAAGTCACGGTATCTAGTGCTTTGAAGCATCAGGCCGGTCACATCACAGGAATTTCAGCGCATTTACAAGTCAACCCGCCATCGACAACCAGCTCCGTTCCCGTAATGTATTTCGCCTCATCAGATGCGAGAAACAAAGCCGCATAAGCAACATCCCAGGCATCGCCCATCTTTCCGGTAGGACAGGACTCATCGCGAATCTCAACCATCTTCGAGACATCCCCATCGGCGTACTGGGCCGCAAGACTTTCGACTACCATCGGTGTCTTCATAAAACCGGGCAAAATCGCATTGGCACGAATGTTCTTCTTCGCGTACTGCATCGCGATGCTTCTAGTTAATTGGTTAATTCCCGCCTTGGTAACACTGTATGAAACATATGGGATTCCCAGCCAACGAATGCCCGCAATAGAAGAAACATTGACAATGGCACCTCCGCCTTGGGATTCCATGTATGGTAGCGTATATTTACAGGTCAAAAACACACTCTTGAGATTGACTTGGTTCACACGATCCCAACTTTCTTCAGTCGCATCAACGGGCCCACCCACCTCAAGAATACCGACGTTATTGTGAAGGATGTCGATACGACCAAATCTTTCCACGCAAGCCTCGACCATGGAGCTAACTTCCGAAGCCTTGGACACATCCGCACGGTGGATAGCGCATTCGCCCCCCTCACCGTGAATAATTTCTTTCGATTCCTCGGCTGCAGCAAGATTCACGTCAACAGCGAAGACACTAGCTCCTTCCCGCGCAAAGAGCACGGCAGTGGCTTTTCCATTGCCCCAACCGGGCGCAACCGATCCGGCACCGGTAACAATTGCAATCTTTCCTTTTAATCGATTTGCCATAATCTTCCTTCATTAAGAATTCCAGCTCTTTCAGAGGAGGTTGGAAAAAAGAAACCGTAAAGATTTCTGTTTTTCTTGTTAGGTTCCAAGTGACCCGTTATCTTCCATATGCTCGGCACACAAAACACCCTGTCTGTTTGATGCAATCTGAGGGTAGGTGTTTCCAATTCATTCTATTCAAAAACCATCCCGAAGACCGAGCCTGAAATGTAACATCATTCTGCCATGGCGCATTCGTTTCCTAAATCCGAGGCTAGGTTACGCCTCAGTACATTGAACACATCTGGCGCGAGATTGTGGCGCGATCTGTTAATGTGATTTTTTACATCGCGTTCGCTCTTAAAATTTCCAACCGTCTTCCACAATGTTCACTGAAGCGGAACACGGTGCGGGTAATTCTCTCCCTCCCACATGATTGCCTTCTTCCCCATTCCACCTCCATATTGGGCTTTTTGGAACCTTCTATTAATCCGTAAGATTGTACAAAACATTATACGCGCCAGGAGAACTCCATCGGAAGAATACATGCGAAGAAATTGAGACTTGATGTCGTTCTTTCTATGAACCGAATACCCCTCAGGAGGCGTATCAGATAATACGTAGACCCATCATCGATGGTACAGAGTAATTCTATCATTGTATAATGGTGGATTCAAGAGGTTTTAGCGCATTTGAGTTGTCAGACGGATGTCGGTTCGCTATAATAGAACTACCTCGGCTTCCTCTCATGAATTAGCATACAAGAAACACCCCTAGACCGGTAAGGAGCGGAGCAAACGCGTATTGTCTTTAGCGCAAGGTAGTAGGGCACAACGTCCTTCAGATTAGACATTGGGAAACCTTGAACCCAACAGGGAACGGATGCAGAATGAACAACAATCTCGCGGAGCGCCGTCATGCGGTTGAAAAAATTCTCGGGTGTAACCTAGCTACTACTATCGGCCTTTCAGATGAAGTCGAAGCCGAGAAGCGAATAGAGCAATTTCTCGAGGTTGTTGCACTTCGAGGTGACGGAGACAATTTGGCGCGATGGTTCGATCCGCAGTGGGTGATTCTCGCAGGCGGTCGAGGCACCCGCCTCGATTCATCTGGACACCTGAACAAAAATCTGGATCTCTGGTTTGGGGAGCAGAACGCATTACAAATATCACGAAGCTACTTACCTGGCTCACGTCCGCATATCATCGTAGTTAATCCGGAAACAGCGAAACGTTTGCTAAAAACCGCTAAGGAGTCCGATGGCGTTATTCCTTCCACCTCACTCAACCTACACGCTGTCACTCATTTGTGCGGTCCAGATGCAATCATTTGCGTCCAACCCGAATCAAATGGTCCGGGAGGGGCTCTCCAGGCCGCTATTCCGGCCGTTCAAACATCTGATGCGGAGTTTATTGGTATTGGCTATGCAGACCAACCTTTCCTAAATCGCGCGATTTTTCTGCAGACCCTAATTGCCCATTTCATCGACAATGCGGATGTAACACTCTGTGGAAAGATTCCTAAAACCATTGTTGGCAAGGGCGGTCTATTTTTCGACACAAACACCAAGTTCATAGGCACCAAAGAGTGGCAAGACATGACAGATGGTGAAAAAACAGAAATGCGGCAACGCTTCAAACGTGGGGAGTGCTATACAAATACGGGTATCACACTCATTCGCCGAGACGCTGCAATCGAGAGAATTGGGAGATTGCAGCCACACGGGAACAAATCTGAGCTCCACCATGTGGATCTCATTCGCTACTGCTATGATGACGGCTTAAAAACGCAGGCATATATCTATTTGGGCGAGATTCTCTCGGGCGTCAATCGATGGTCAGATGTACTCCTCGGTGAAACATCTTCCTTCGAACGAACGCGGAATCAGCTCGCTAGCAGAGGCGTGCGCGTTGATCCAGAAGCCCGAATAACTTTGACAACAGACAATTGCGAAATTGGAACTGGCTGTTACTTCGCCGGTCGCGTTCATCTCAGTGAAGGAGTAAAAATTGGGAACTACTGTCGACTGGAAGACGTTGAGCTGTGCGGAAATACCTGCGTGGGTGATTTCGTATCTTTGAAAGATGTGAATGCCATCGACTCCATCTTCGAGTCCAATGCCATGCCCAAAGACGTCACATCACCAATCACCGGCTTGACGGCGCTCAGCAAGATTAAGCAAAGCCACTTCTCGCGCGCACGCGTCGGACCGGGAACACATCTCCAATCTGTCCATGCCAACGCTACCGTGATTCCGTCAGGTCTCTCAGTAAGCGATTTAGTTCTAGGCGTACACAACTCACCGGATTTAGGCCTACCACAGTTCTCTCTCAACGAGAACGCAAGCCCAACCGGAGACGGCTCGAAAGCACTTTATCAACTCGCATTACCGGATTACATACCCGGTGTCTTTACACTCGACAAGAAGCGTGACACTGCGGATTGGCAAAACCTTCGACGGCACATTCAATCACATTCTGAAACCGAACTCATCAGTCGTGCTACCCGCAACATGGGGCTCCGCCACATCGCCTCAAAGGCCGTGCACGATCTACTTGAGCTCCGCCGAATTGATGGAAAGCATGTCATCGATGGTCTAACTATCGAAGAAATCTGGGGAAGCGTGTTTGAAATTGTCACGCTTTGTACCGGAAACCCAGACCCATACAGACAGGAAAAACTCAGAGCAAGGGTCATGGCAATTGACTTACTGGATGAATTCTCATCGTGTGACTGGCCCGCACGACTTAAGCTAGTTATTGCAGCCAACATCATTGACTACAGTAGCACAAGAGTCCTTGCGAAGCTTGCTGAACACCCCGATTATTTTAATCGGGCACTGCGATCGGCCATTCATACACCACTCGCTATTGACTGTTTTGAGCGCTTTCAGAAGAGTGTCATTGAAGGTTCACCCAAGCGCCTCATTTGGCTCATTGATAATGATGGCGAAGCGGTCTTTGACTTGTGGCTGATTCAGATGCTCCTAGAATCTGGCCACCAGATAACCGCTGTAGGAAAAATGGCGCCCGCCAGCAACGATGCAACCCTAACGGATTTAGTGGAAATCATCGAACATCCGAAATTCCAAAGAACGCGCGAGGCACTCAACCTTGGGGATTTTTCGATAATCTCGTCGGGATCCAGAACCGTCGGAACAAATCTATATCAAGCGACATCGGAATTTGCAAACGCCCTAATCGATACTGATCTCGTAATTTCGAAAGGACAAGGGAATTATTTCACAACCCAAGGACTCAAGCGGGATGCTTTCTATCTGCTGCTCTCCAAAGGAATCACCGCTGAAAAATCGACTGGTGTGATTTCGAATAAGAGCAAAGACATTGATGCCTTAATCCTTGCCTATGTGCCGGCAAACACGATCCTGAGCGGAACACTTGTGGACTTATGTGCGTCATTATCAAGCTGAAATCGATAAGAGATATGGGCGGAGTGCCTTTTCGACGAAAAATGCGGGAGCGCAACAAAAACCTGAGCAGCCATAACCGTTTTGCGTCATCGTCAACGAAAATAGCTTATTGTCAAATCACTGTCACGCACATCGTGTACTTCCACGTAAAAGCATGGAACGCTTTGGCCTTACACTGCACAGCATAGCGATTCTGAGTGTCATGCCGAAGTCAAAGGTCACCTGGCACTTCAAAGATTTCAGATGCGTAATTTCATCACCTCCATGGTTCCAACGTCGGTGCTACTCAACTACTCTCCATCACTCGAACCCCTCCTGAACCTGCCGCACTCGCTTAATGATTTAAGAAGTCGAACACTAGTTAATACCAGCCTATTCCTGAAAATACGCACTCGAGACATCTACGAGCATGGTCTCGAAAACTAGCAAAAATCCATCTTCCCACCTCGCATTCGCGAAGAAGTCTGCATTCCGCTGTTTGCCAACTGGGCAGAGATCGCTCCTCCGTATGGGGCAGATACATCACTTGCACAGACTACTGATTTGCGTCATCTCTGCGACAGTCATCTCCCACTCGAACAGATCGAGATTTTCTTTGAGATGTACTGCAGAACACGATTTTGGGACGGCGCTAAGTCCCTTCTGTAATAGCCAACGCATGGCAATTTGTGCTACCGACTTACCGTAAGTTCGACCGATTTCTTTCAATATACGTTCGGAGCCAATCTCCCCTTTCGCCAAAGGCCGATGCGCCGTAAGGTGTACCCCAAGAACATTGCACCCGGCCAACAGTTCCCCTCTGTCGCAGTGGACATTGTACTCCACCTGGTTCACACTAATAGGAACCGGCGAAACGCGACATGCTTCATTAACCTGCTCAAGTTCGAAATTACTGACACCAATACTTCTGGCTTTTCCAACATCGAAAATCTGCTTAAACGCTGCGAGCGTCTCTCCCAATGGCACAGTCTGACTGGGTGAATGCATGAGGAGAAGGTCGACGTAGTCCATCTGCAGTTGCTCCAGAGTTTCATCACATTGCTGAAGAACATCATTGTACCGCATGTGCGTGTGCCAGATTTTCGAAGTGATGAATAGTTGTTCCCTACTGGCCCCGATTTCTCTTATGGCCCGACCAATGTCGCGCTGATTCGCATACATCCACGCGGTGTCGATGTGGACATATCCCATTTCTATTGCTCGCTTGACTACGGATTCACATTGATTGCCTCGTAACTCCCACGTTCCAAGTCCGAGTCCGGGGATTTTGTCGCCCGACGACAGTTCGAAGGTATCCATACCATCCTCTCCCTCCGCAGTGTTAGATCATGAAACTCTGTAAAATCATCCACTGGAAGAGCTTCCAAACATGCTGATTAAGTAAATTCGCAAAAATTGCCTCTGTGCGACTAAGTGAAAAGCACGGCGACAGATTCTTCAAGATTTTCGTTTCCAACAGTAGAATCGCCTTATGCCAGGATCGACGATTGCCAAATGGAGGTTCAACGACAGCCATTTCCAGTAATCGATTCACCTTCGAAACAAACCTGGATTGCATTGGCAATTGAGCGTTTGTTCAAATCTAGATAGTCTTTGCTAACTGTATGCCCGGAACAGTCTCCATCTCAGCTCGTACTGCATCAATCCACGCATCGGCAGTGATGTCGTCGTCAGGAGATTGAAAGGTCAAATCTTCTTAAGCTGCCTCCTCATCTGTAAAAGCAACTTCATGGGATATTCTACAGCGATCTGACCGTGAAACGGAGCAGGAAATAAATTCTTAGATAAAATCTTCGCCATCACGTGGGAAGCAAATGGCTACTAACGTACAAATGACGTCCCGGCAAACAACACACCCTAAAACACCGAGAGATGATTACTTTGTCGCACCTCCACTGCCCAGGAATTCGAGCCTTCAGTACTGGGGCCATATCGATAGGCCACGGCGCAATCCCATCAGCAAAAACGCTGGAATGTACATCGCTCATTTCCTCACGGCTGCCATCTAACATAATCGTAAACAACTACTGATACGACCTTCACACAATGCACAGGCCTTCAAGCGCGTACTGCCCGATTCTCCCGGTCAGAACGTCCCACATTCCAAGTAGCTTACCACCGTCGGTCGGATCTCGCCGTCTAAAACAGTGAAATCTTGTCAGAATTATGGTCAAATTATAGGACAGAATCTCTATTCTGCTGTGAGTGAGATCTCATATCACCCCGGCCGCGGATCACGAACTACATGTTGACCGCATCCGGAAACGAATTGAGCACATACTGTATTCGTGACGCGAGGTCACTCCTAAGTAACAGCGTTACCCACATGTTCGGCAGAACCAAAGAGTACTAGATTCGCCGCTAAGGAGGCATTAAACATTGCAGTATTTAGAAAACCCATTTGTTTGAACACAGTAAGTGAGGCTTAAAACTCCCAACTCAACAGTGTAAACCGATTAGTCAAGACAACCGTCCCTGTAACTGTGCCTAAAACCGCTCCCATTAGCACATCCGATGGGTAGTGTCGACCGAGCCAAATGCGTGAAAGTCCTACCAAACCAGCACCCACGTAGAAAGGTACGCGCCATCTACGATATTGAGAACTTAGGATTTTTGCGATAGTGAATGCAAAAGCCGTATGCCCAGATGGAAAGGAAGGATTGCCAAGTTCATCCTCCAGTGGCCGCTTGCGTCGAACGAATTCCTTTAACCCATAAACAACCAGTCCGCTTCCAACAAAAGCGGACGACAGTAGTCTGCCCGTTTCTAGCTGACGATCGCCTCCGTAAGCCATGAAACAAATCGAAATCCCCATCATCGCCTTGGAATCTCCAAGTAGGGTAATCTTTTTCATAATCGAGTTAATCGTCGCGCGTTCACTTGGATCCTCGTAAATCACATCAAAGACACCCCGATCTAATCGGATTAGGTAATTGCCTGTTGCCGCGTTCGGCAAAAACAAAAAGAAGCAGCAAAATAGTGATGCGTATACCTGAGGAATGATGCTCGATGCCTGCAGTGCAATGTTGGATGGAGAAGTCTGATGTAGTTCGTCAAACGTTCGAACCTGAGATCGCTTATGATCCGTCTTGTGTTGCAGAACTGTCACGAGCCTCTCAACGGTTGATAGGAAAGAATAATATCTCAATGATGCTATTTCTCCTCCTGTTTCGCCCGATTCCAGATTTCATCCAGCTGCTCGAAATCATAATCAACAAACCCCTTGCCTCGTCGCTCCAACTCTTTCTCCATCCACTGAAATCGATTGACAAACTTTCGATTCGCTTTGCGTAACGCTTCCTCCGCCTGAACCTCTAGAAAGCGACACAAATTCACAATTGAAAAGAGTAAATCGCCAACCTCAATCTCAATGCCTTCACTGTCCTTTTTCTGCACGCTTTCCTTCAACTCACTGAGTTCTTCCTCAATCTTCGGGAGCACATCAGACGCATATTTCCAATCAAATCCCACGCGGGAAGCTTTCCGCTGAATCTTCTGCGCCCGGTGCAAGTTTGGCAAATGTGCGGGAATTCCATCAAGCACGGATTTCCGTTCTTCATAGCCCGATTCGCTCCGTTTAATCTGCTCCCAGTTTTTCAGAACTTCGTCGACATCGCTAGCGTTCACGTCTCCAAAGACGTGTGGGTGACGGCGAATGAGTTTATCCGTGAGAAAGTGTATTACATCGTTAATGCTGAAATCTTCTCGATCGTTTGCAATTTGCGCATGTAGCATGACATTGACTAGCAGATCACCAAGCTCTTCTCTGAGTTTAGTTGGGTCTTGCGCGTCAATCGCTTCAATCACCTCGTACGCCTCTTCGATCAGATCTGGCTTTAGGGACTCGTGTGTCTGAGCACGATCCCAGGGACAGCCATTTTCACTCCGCAACTTCGCAACCACTCGCACTAAACGATCGAACAAATCTTCATGCATACAGAATATCCTCAAGGGACCTTATCTAGATTAGACTCCCGAGTGTACAACAGCGGACACAATCTGTCAACCCGGAAAACTTTTGACACCTCAACCGGCAGATGGTATGATGCAGAGGCCTATAATCATCACACATTCCAAGATTCGTCGCAGACGGAGGAAAAATGGAGTTTACGCTTAAGAACTGTCAGGAGCTGGTCGAAGAATGGATTCACAACATCGGTGTTCGATATTTCTCTGAATTAACGAACACAGCTATTCTGATGGAAGAAGTCGGAGAGTTAGCCCGAGTAATGGCACGTCAGTATGGAGATCAAAGCTATAAAGAATCCGATAAATCTGTCAACTTAGAGGAGGAAATGGCAGATGTCTTGTTTGTATTAATTTGTCTCGCAAATCAAACAGGTGTAGATTTGGAAGCAGCATTTCGTCGATCCATAGAGAAGATAACGAAGCGCGACGGTGCTCGACACAAAGCAAATCCGAAACTCTCCAGAACTAGAACGACGGCAGATTAGTTGTTGAGTGCGAACGAACCGGGGAAGTGCTTCTGAGAACCATCTCGTTTTGTTTCAGCAGTTTTCTCATGGTTCTGCTCTCATAGATCATCCACTCAATGCTTTCTTGTGGAAACTCGGAGCATAGTTCTGATGCCTGGCAAACCTGTTGTCCCCCTACTGTAATTTGAACTTCAGCTTAGGATGAATGCTCTTGAACTTTACCTTTTCTCGTTGCCACAGCTTCAGAAAATGCTTTCAACAACCAGGAATTCGGCTTGCCCAGACACACTTCTGCTCCTATTCGTTTCACTTGTTGGAGGTCGGAAATTCCTACAAGATCAACGGGGACAATGCAACGATGGACATACTTTAGCCATGGGGATGTTCCGACAGCATTATATTGGCAGTTTAATCGGCTACGCGCTTTTTGTTGGGTTTTCGCTAACCGCGTCACTCATTGTCCAATTGCCGCTTGAATGGAATCCCACTATCCCGGTCGACCTATGGAAAATAGGACCTTGCTTCATCATTGCCGCGCTGTCAGGCACCTGGCCTGACGTCGACATCAAAAGCAAAAGCCAGCAGATTTTTTATCGACTGTTTTTTGTCTCTAACGCAGTACTTATTCTCCGTGGAAGGTATGTCGAATCAGCTTGTCTAGGAATATTCGCCATGGTTCCGCTAATCGGAAAGCATCGGGGCTGGACACACTCAAAGCTTGCCATGCTCCTACTACCTGCTGCGTATCTCATTCTACCCTTCTATTTTCACGAGATTCAGATTGATTTTGACAATCTTTTGTCCACGGATAATCTGCAGCTCATCAAAATAGGACTCCCTTTCTATACGGCAGGTTTAATCGGATATGCAACGCATTTACACCTGGATCGGGTTCTCATTCGGTCGCGTAAAGTGCCGGGACGCAAGAAAAAGAGACCACGTCATCGGATATAGCACGTAGAATCTTATCTGACACTGAATCAGTTCAAACTGGAATGATGATACACTGGCTGTTTCGCGACAAGCCCAGCGTCACACGGACAGGCCCCGTCGAAGCTGGCAAGCGAAGATCGCCGTGATTTCAGTTGCCTCCGTGCACAGATTGCGCGCATTGCCTTCCCTGTCTGAGCGTCGAAGCAGGAGGAAAACCTGCTCGGTCGACTTGTCTAACACAAATGTGCCTTAACCATAATCCAATCGGACAACTTCCCGTACTCCGGCAACCCGCGAACACCGCATAAACATCGCGAGACACATCACTTGAAAGGTTCCCAATTGTCCTTTTTGGCTTAAACACGCATCACCAACCTAAAGTCTTGAGCAATTTAAAAGATCATACTGAACGAATACGAAAATGGTCTTTCAAACCTGTGCTTGATTAGTCGATTCTTCTTGATATACCCTTGAATTCAACAGCACAATTGTATCCGTTTTATTGACACTCCCGGCTTCTACAAGCTTTATGAGGCCTGCTAAAGATGCTGCTCCTTCGAGAGAACCGAGAATACCTTCATTCGCCTCCCAGAATTTGCATCCCTTACAGAATTTCCGATTCAGCAATAGAACTACTACACCATCACTCTTACGAATAGCGTACAAACAAGAAAATCTCCAATTGATTATCTTACGGCAAGCCTGTCGAGCTTGTTTGTACGCCATTGCAAGGTTCGACTCCCGTTCTGTCAGCGTTCCACGTTTCGACTGTCGAGGCGCAACTCACAGCTTGGAGAGAGATTATTCGTGGACCTTTGCCATGAATCCAGTCAATTTCTTCTAACTCCTCAAATCCCATCGTCCTTCTTGCCTCAACGCCGTTGGGCTTTGAGTGTCGAAAAGTCAAACCAGTTTTCATCAAGGCTACGCTGCGCAAGCATTTTTCCTGAATCATTTATCAGTCCATCAATAACCGCAATACCTCTCCCACAGCGAGAGGTATTGCGGTTAAACCCCGGTCGTTTTCCGGCATAAAGATGCTTGTGTCAATCTCTCGTCGTGTGGCATACATTGCTAACGCTGTTCTGGCATTGTCAGCAGAATGAACCGCCAGTTTTGTAAGCCAAGTTTTTTCTTTTGAAACAGACATTGAAAACCCATGTGCCTTAACACTCGGCCCAGGAAGACGTGACTAATCCTTAACTGATTTCTTCCAACCTCAGCGACTCCGTAAGTCGTCCAGTCCGGATTAGGAGCGTCAGCATTTCACCCAGTGACACAATGCAGGCAGGATAAGTCATCAGAAGTAGTTCGACGTATCGCCAAAACATTTTGGGCGCCGCAATAGTCAAGATTTGTCCCATGCCTCTGAAACAGATCATAAATCGTAGCGTGAAAACAGAGGTTTCCCACTCCCAGTGCAGTCATTCTGTAGTCAATTATAATCGAAAATCGGCTCGCATCGACTACATTCACGGTGGGTCAGATAAACCATCGACATCCAAATTTGGCAGATTGGACGGCCTTTTCAACACGCGGTATCGAGTTGTTGAACGTTGCCAAAAGGCCGCTTACCACAACACCGCGTCCGACTGACATATTCCCAGTCGAACATTTCACTTGAAGTGCGGCTGATACGAAGCTAATGCATGAAGCCAAGATGTAAATGGGATACACTGCCAAGCATCATTTCTAAAAGTTGTACATCGATTATAACCGATGTACTTGATGAGGTAACAACAAAGCCTAGACATCATCTGGTCTCTGACCGAACTCAATGTGATTCTATCGTTCTACAGAACCAAAAACCACTAACGAATCAATCTTTGAACGCAATCAAGTTGACAGTGCTAAACCTTACTGTTCGAACAACTCTGGACGCGGCGACGGCATGTTTTCAAGAAGTAATCCAGGTCCTGAAGCCGGGCCAGATAAAAATCGGCGGCTGGAATCTCGTGCCCTGACTTGAATTCATCACCAACCAACCAACCAGCCCTCATCCCAGTATTTTTCGCACCAACTACATCGTCTAAGTATGTATCTCCGACGAAGATCGCTTCCTCCGCGGCAATACCTAGTTGCGATAGGGCAGCTTGAAAAATAGCGGTATTCGGTTTGTCAATCCCAATGACCGTTGAGTCTACGATTACCTCAAGCAGGGGTGCAATCGCATACTCATCACACCAGCCCGCTGTATTCCCGAAGTTATTGCTAATCACACCAAGCTTAAAATCTCGAGAGAGTGTCTTCAACCACTGACGGTTTCGATTTAACGCCGCCTGCGCATCCTGGCAGAATTCCTGGATGAACAGATTTTTGACCTGTAGATCTAGTTGAAGCTCCTCGTAAACTCCTGTAAAGATTGCATCCGCTGTTTCTCTTAGACTTGATTCCGGCGCGTTTCCATTTGTGATGAAACGTCTTACGGACACACGGTCTGCCATCTCGAATTCTGCACGGCTTAAGTGAGAAAAACGCTTTTGAATAAATCGGTACGCCCGCTCACGCCAGTGAATTCCATTAGCGTCTAACGTACCACCAAAGTCAAACAAAAGCGCACGAACTTCTTTCTCTCTCATGACTAATCCTTTGAGTTCACATGTGAAACAATTCGATCTGCTACGACGGCTGCCTCGATTTCATTCATGCACAAATTCGGAGCATCTCTTCGACGACAGACCTTTTTGTAACAAGGCCGACAGGATACGGGCATCTCGAACACATAATGGCCTTCTCCATGCGGGCTGTGGCGTAGAGGGCTAGTAGGACCAAATAGGGCCACTACTGGCGTGCCAACAGCTGCTGCAATATGCATTGGACCACTATCACAAGTCAGCAGGAGATCACAGCACTCGATGAGCCCACCAAGTTGCATGACCGTCGTTTTTCCGGCGAGGTTTACTACCTTCTCTTTGACAACACGTTCCAATGCCTTTCCCAGTTCAATTTCCGCACTTGAACCAGTCAGTACAATCGCACACTTAATCTGCTTCTGTACCCTTGTAATCACCTCCGCAAATTTCTCTACTGTCCAGAGTTTGGTCTGCCAGGTGGTTCCAAGGTTAATTCCGATAACACATCGAGTTGCATCAACGCTATGCAGGCTTAGTAATTCCCGCGCGTAGCGATGATCGCTTTCGGAATGCCAAAATTCCAAAGCATCCGATGGTTCACTTATGCCGATGAGTTTTAGCACCTGAAGATAGCGGTATACTTCATGCAGCTTCAGAGAGTCAACATGTGAATTCGTCAAGAGAATGCCACGTCCACCAACGCAAGATCCTATCCGAATCGGAATGCGTGCAAGAAATGGAATTAGCGCATTTCGGAAAGAGGTGGGATGCAGAACGAGGGCCATATCAAAATTCCCCTGACGCACGCGCCTTATTATCTGTCGAAAAGGTCTCAAGGTGCCGGGTTCTCGACCTTTTGTATCAACTATAATCTCATCGAGGTGAGGGTGCGTTGCCATTAAACCGGAAACGCCTGCACGGACTAGGAGAGCAAGTTTCGATTGTGGAAAGGTAAATTTTAATGCCCGAAGCGTGGGAGTGAGCAAAACCATATCACCAATCCAACCCCCCGTCTGTAGAACAAGGATTTTATCCGTTGAATTGATGCTCCTCCGTCTTTTCATAAAGGTTGCCTCGCCAATGGTCGATAACTAGGAATGAAAGACATCAGACATGCGGACCGGCTCTAGAATAGCTTAACAAGATTCAGAAGTCCTATACCAGCGAATCTGATCAGAACTGGTTCGCTCCTACATTTCGAATGGTTTAATTTCTCATCCTGGATTCGCTGTGGTATAATTGCCCATCGGTGACGCTTTTCATTAATCCAACACGAGAATTCAAATACCTACAGATTACTCGTCTATACAGACAAGCACGCTATCCGACGCGCCCAACACCTGTTCGATGGGAATGAAACGAAATCATGTAATTTTTGAGAGAGATGAATAGAGTGCCGTCGCAGCAAAACACAGCGCACAATCCTATGCTCCCTAAAAATCCACTGGAAAGATATTACCCGTGTCCCATCAACCTGTGCAAGTTTTGCCGTCAATCGATACTGAAACGGGGAAAATGCTCACTGTGTGTTTGTCGGCAAAGCGACTCGCGGGCTTGTCGATTCCTAGGCCTCCTTCATTCATATCACATCTTCAAAACACACCTAGATGAGGAGCTGAAGGTCGCGCCCTAGCTCCGTGATGAGAAGAGTCATGTGACAAGCCTCACCGAAAACAGCCAAGATAATGCGCAAGTGTGGCACAATTACGTAATTTTCAGTCCACCTGTGGAGCATCCGCAGGTGGGGAAAAAGTGGTCAGCCCTTTTCTAAAAACGTTCAGCGCAGGACATAAACTATGAAGACCATTCTATAGGATGGTCGCAACATCTCTAACTTCGGGATGCCCAAGCAACCGAATGCCAGCAAAGGGCAACTCGCGAAAGTGGAATCTCGCATGGCAAAATCGGAAACTTCAACACCGCACGGAAGACGAGATTTTTTCAAACAAGCTGCTAGCAAGTTGGCACAGCGCGTAGCTTCGTACGTGGATGACGGAATCGCCAACCACCTACCCGACAATCCGGAATTGACATCAATCCAACCCCCTGTTAAGCGAATTTTACGTCCGCCAGGTGCACTCCCTGAAGACATGTTCCTAGACACCTGCCAGCGTTGTGGACATTGCATTGACAGCTGCCCCGCCGAAGCCATTCGACCTTATAAAATCGATATCGCCGCCCTTAGCGGCACACCGTACATCACGCCCGAATCCCAACCCTGTGTTGTTTGCGACTCGCTCGCTTGTATGGAAGTTTGCCCCAGCGGTGCACTTCAAAAGCTGTCGTCCAATCAGATCGAGATTGGCCTAGCAGAAGTAGACCATAATACTTGCCTTCGCGCCAACGGAATTCAATGCACTTATTGCGTCGACAGCTGCCCAATTGGCGAAACGGCAATTGGTATCAGTTCTCAAAACCAAATCGAAATTTTGTTCCCGGGTTGTGTTGGATGCGGCGTCTGCGAATACGAATGTCCGACCGTACCTAAAGCGGTCGTCATCACATAACCATCGTGGAGACCCGAGAATCATTGACAACCAGAAACGTCGCGCTAAACTGGTAAAGACCCATTGCCTTCACTATATTCTCCTACATACGCACCGCCCCGCTACGCTGTCCCTCGAACCCAACCGGGAATCTGGGTTTGTCTTCTATCCTTGGATTCGAAACATCATAACGCACATTCGGTTGTCTCTGCAATAGCACATCACGATTAGGGACAATGCGACAATCTCTTCGACCTCGCTAGCTTTGATTCAATACCAATAGGTTGACCCAGGCGATGCTGGTGTGGAATCGGTCATAGATCGCATCCGGAACCAGACGAGTTCAATACGCTATAAGACTCTCTAGCCTCCACGGAAATGGGCGATAATCTGCCCTTCACTACCTCTTTACCTCTTTCGAGATAAGCACGTGGCTACGAGAAAATTAGCGACGGAAACACTTTCGTGTTCATGCCAGTTTTTAATGCATAAAATCGTCCCGATAGCGCTGAGTAAAAAAGGAAGCACTTCTACAGGTCCACAGGAGCACGTAAGTGCGACTCTTCTAGGCCTCACCTGATGGGATTAATCACCACTGTGACAGCATTCGTTAGCCATTTTTGAGCACGGCACAGATGCCATTCAGGCCCCTCAGAAAGAGTTCTTGCAGCCCGCTCCATCATATATATCGAGCACTGATGGGTAAGAGGATTTTACAGCGCGAATACTTGATACTGCAGGAAGGGAAGAAACAGTATGACGTTGAGATGCCCAAAATGATTGGAACATACATCACTAGACTTTAACGAAAGATCCCCAATCGAACTGAGCCAAAGCGCTCTCGTCGCGCAACCCGGACTTGCGACACAGCTGCGACTACAACTCGCAATATTCACTGCTTCTGATGCAACACCACATACACCTCACTAATCAAATCCAGTCCCCCATCCAAAAGGACGCATGGAAAACTAGGCAAGTGGGTTAACGCATCGAACATAAGCCTACGAAAACCAGATAAATCTCTTAATCCACGGGTTTAACGGATTCAGGTATGTCGACTCCCTGAGCTTCCCAAAATTGGTAAGCTCCTGTGTGCAGTGGAATAACAAAAGCCTTGTGCGCGTTCTCGACCTTCATATCCCTGGCAGCTCTTGTCGTATTGAGCAGCCTTGTATGGCCTTTTTGTGAGTATACATGCCGCAACAGAGCTTGGATGATGTCCGGAGCAATATCTTTATGGGCGATAAGCAGCGTCGGCATCAGGATAGTGTTGACAGGTTGGTCAATTCCTTTATACGCACCGGCTGGGATTGTTCCTGATAGATAGAAGGGGTATTCCGCATAGAAACCATACTTCTTAGCCGGTACATCGAGATCAATAAGCCGAATAGGTTTAATTGTCGACACTTCAATAATCGCGGCATTTGGTACACTAACGAGCCATTGAAAACCTACCACCTGTCCATCTCTCAAGGCATTGCCTGCCGCTGTTCCGCCTTTGTATACCGGCGTATATTTTCCCTGAATTCCTGCCAGCGTCGCAAGACGTTCCAGCGTTTGTGCAGATCCCGATCCTGCCGCACCCATAGCGATTTTTTTTCCAACGATGTCGTGAAGTTGGTCGATATTACTATCGGCGAGTGTAGAGAACTGATTGTACGCAACATATAACAAGCTCACCACACGAATATTCCCTCGGCGCCCTTCTTTGGCAAATATCTCCCTACCGTGATATCCAAGATAGACATCGGACGCAAAGGCAACCCCTAGGCATCCCTCGGTACCGTTGACACGGCGGACGTTCTCAATGGATCCGGCTGAAGCTTCCACAGAAATCTTAACGTTCGGTTCCGCTGACGAAAGGACGTTTGCAATAGCCCCTGCAAAAGGGGAAAAACTCCCTCCAGCCGCACCACCCAAGATGGATAACCAGATTCGCTCCTTCTCCGCCTTAACTTCTTGACCCTTATGTTTTTTACAACCATGACAAAAAACAATTAACAGAATGAATAAGGGTAATAGACATTTGCGCATTTCTTCAGAACAACGGAGCATCATGCATCGATCCTTGTTTGCAGTTTGGCTCAATTAATTATGAGCGAAGATACATTGTCCACAGCCAGTACTCTGAGACTTCGCCAGAGTTGATTAGCTAGAACGAGCTTTCATTTAGGCAGTATACTGTGAGCTTAGAACCAAAGTCAACTGAAAAGATTCGGGCAAGTAGGAGCTTCAACCGATGAATCATTTGTTAGGAACCATTTTTGGGAAAAATTGAGAAATCTTTGTTTATCTCTTGAAAAACCCCACCAGATGTCGGATAATACGGATCGGGAGTTTTATCATCAACAAAACATCACCTCTTGATTTAATTTGCGCATAGTGTGCGCCAAAACACAAGCAACCAGAGATATTCTGGAAGCCCATCGTGGCTAATCCGAGAAAGATGGAGAATTTTGGCATGCTCAAATGCTGCGCCCAGTGTGAACTTGTGTGTACTTAAGGCAACAGAGTTATCGCCAGCTACTGACCACGAGCTAACGGTATTACACAGAAATTGCCGTTCTCGGCGCCCAAGACAAATCAGTTGCATTAGCAGTACTATGCGTAATTATTCTAAAGATTGAGATAGCCCCAATGAAAATCCTCTTCTTATCTGTCACTGTTCCTTTTCCGGCTACTGATGGTGGGCGCCTTCGGGTCCTCAACCTACTCAAACAAGTAGCAAGAACACACCAGGTTACTTTTCTCGCACTTGAAACTCAACCCACAGACGTAGACGGGATTGCGTATCTTCGCCAGTTGGGTGTTGACGCGCACCTAGTTTCGCATGTCACCAAGATGCCTCCGATCACTGTTTGTAACGGTATCCACGGTTTTCTCAGACAGAAGCCCATCACCCTGTCAAGATATGACGTTCCAGCGTTTCGAGAAACATTCCACTCACTGCTAGAACGAAGCAACTTTGATGTCATCCACTATGAAATGTTCCATGCCGCACAATTCCGTGTAGAAACAAATATTCCCTCTGTGCTTTCTCTACAGAACATTGATTCGATGATCTGGCAGCGCCTGCGTGCACACTCGTCCAACCCCTTGAGAAGATTTTCCTTCTGGACTCAAGAACGCCTATTTCATCGTTATGAACAGTCCATGGTAAGGAAGTTTGACATTGTTGCTTGCACATCCGAGGTTGACCGCAGATTCATTCAACAAATAGGCCCAGGCCTTAATACCGACGTCATTCCGAACGGAGTTGACATCGAATTATACCGACCAGCCCACACACTAGAGGAAACAGCCACGCTAATCTATACGGGAAGTATGGACTGGCTTCCAAATGAAGACGCTGCCATCTATTTTGCTGACAAAGTACTGCCGAAGATAAAGGAGAAGCATCCGAAGGTGAAATTCTACGTTGTTGGTCAATACCCAACAGAACGTCTACAGCGCATCGGGAATAGGCCGGGAATCACGGTCACCGGTCGGGTGGACGATGTGAAGCCATACATCGCACGTGCGACTGTTTACGTCGTGCCCTTACGAATTGGTGGTGGAACCCGCTTAAAAATCCTGGAAGCGTTGGCAATGGAGAAAGCGGTGGTGTCAACAACAGTCGGAGCTGAGGGACTAAATCTAAAGAGTGGAGAGCAAATCGTTATCGCGGACCCGCCGGATCAAATTGCTCACGCCACTATCGAACTCATGGCAAATCAAGCGATGCGGCGACGGCTTGGCAAAAGCGGAAGGCAACTTATTGAAGCTTCCTACGACTGGCGTCACGTTGGAAGAAAACTGCATACGCTCTACGCAACCGCAAGGAAGAGATAAGCGCGGCGTAAGACGCAATGCACGGACACCTAAAGATAGCTTCAACCTAGATTTTTATGCGTACTAAACTTCTTAGACTGTACAATCAGCTATACAGAGTTTATGGCCCACAACAATGGTGGCCAGCGGATAGCCCGTTTGAAGTTATCATTGGGGCGATTCTCGTGCAATCAACTGCATGGTCAAACGTTACAAAAGCAATCCACAATCTGAAGACCGCCAACCTTCTCACGCCAACAAGATTGGGCAACACCTCTCAAACACAGTTGGAGATGCTAATTCGACCCTCAGGCTACTATCGTGCTAAGGCGCAGAAGGTCCGATCATTTCTAACCCATCTACGCCTACAACATGACAATCGATTGGATTCGCTTTTTCAGTCAGAGCTCCTCCCCTTGCGCGACGAGCTCCTTTCGATCTTTGGAATCGGGGAGGAGACAGCAGACTCTATACTGCTTTATGCAGCGAAAAAACCGATTCTCGTCGTCGACACGTACACGCATCGCCTTCTGACCCGGCTAGGTTGGATAACGGGAAAGTACCAATATAGCGGGTTACAATCGATGTTGATGAACTCGCTCCCTCGGCACTTGGATTTGTTCAGCGAGTTCCACGCCCTAATCGTACGCCATGGCGCACAGCTTTGCCGTAAAATTCCACGCTGTGAATTGTGCTCCCTTCAAGCTGAGTGCCAGTTCGGATTAGACAACACGGGCAAATAGCCCGTCTATATTAATCGCTTCACCCGAAGCTTCTCCTTCGACTTCACTCCAACATCAACTAAATTGAAGAATTGCGTCAGCCGCCGACAATTCAATGGGGACCGCCGGACCATGCCCTTTACCGATTATCGGAACATTGG
>CAYZGU010000027.1:0-126524 GCA_964478165.1 uncultured bacterium
GAGGAGACACTCTCTGGGAGCTTGCTAATTAGCACTGAGTCCCTGTACTATCGATTGCACATACAAACAAACTAACTTCGCCAAACCAGTTGGGTATTGGGAAGAAAATATTAATTCCACGGACATCGAATCTACAGCCGGCTGATGGAATCTGGCATGAGATTCGGCGTGGAGACACACTCTGGGCGCTAGCTAAAAAGCACGGAATACCGGTAAGCTCGATTGTACTCACCAACAGAATCCAAGCAGAAAACCGTTTGCGTGTTGGGACCAAAATTTTAATCCCACTGAATTCGGATTCGCAGCACACGGTTGGGAGCTGGCATGAGGTACGGCGTGGAGACACGGTCTGGGATCTTTCTAAGAGATATCGAGTTCCGTTAGTTGAGATTGTAAGGTTGAATCGTCTATCCTCCCCTAACTCACTCCAAATAGGCACACGACTTTTCGTCCCCGGAGATCGGTCATCAGAATTTGCGTCACCACTTTCCATTCCATTGACAATCACATCCAAGTATGGTTACAGGCGTCATCCAATTAGCAAAGATCTGAAATTTCACCGAGGAATTGATCTGCGTGCGCGTGCAAAATCGCGTGTTTATGCGAGTAGGACTGGAAAAATCACTCGTGCCGGCTGGTATGGAGGATATGGAAACGTCATCGTTATTGAACACAATCGTGGATATACTACATGGTATGGACACTTGTCTTCCGTTTGGGTCAAAGTGGGTCAGAAAATCAAGCAAAGCGAGCCAATCGGTCTATCTGGACGAAGCGGTCACGCAACCGGACCGCATCTCCATTTTGAAATCAGGCGGAATGGGAAAAGTGTCGATCCATCCAGATACATCGGTCTTCCCTAATCGTAGCATTTTCTTGCCCATATTCTCTTTGCTTCTCTTGTCCGGACACTTCTGCGAAACTATAGCTATAGCCCCGGATTCTCGGCCTGTATTTGGAACGCAAGCAGTAGGCCTGGGTGGCGCGTTCATCAGTAATTCAGACGGAGCAACTGCTGCGTTCTGGAATTCAGCCGGGCTAGCCAACCTGCGGTGCGGAAGTATAGTCTATGACCTCTCTCAGGGAGCAGTCTCTGTGGCCTATCCAATTCGTCACTACGGAACGGTCGGATTCAGTCTGGCAGATCTTAATGATGCCGATCGCTTTATTATAAAAGATTCCAAAAACCCGTTCGGTACATTCGAATTTGGTAATAATCAGGCCGTGTTATCGTATGCGAGGAATGTCGGCAGCTGGAAGATGGGAGGTAATATTAATCACACTCGGGCTCCCTATGAGGACAGCCATTGGCAACCAAGCTTCGACCTAGGGGTCATATCGGAATTGAGCACACATTGGACTGTCGGAGTAAGCCTTCGTGATATTTCTGGTGTCATAATTAGAGATGTTAATGGACGGTCTCTCGAGGAGTTTCCACAACAGCTTTCGATTGGTGCAACTTGGTTACCCATTGGTCAGATTCAGATGAGTAATGCGTTCAATTTGACAACTAACGAAGTCGGAGTGGGTCTTGAGATTAGTGGACGGGGTGCCGCGCTCCGATTTGGCTCAGTCTTGAATCTTAATGCACTTAATGCTAGTCCCGATTGGAGTCTGGGTTTCACCTTAAGCCGGTGGGCCAACCACATTCATTATGCGTTGTTGGCTCGCTCAAATCGCAATGCGAAACATTGTCTCTCTGTTGAGTGGAAATTTGGAGTCGGGCCTCGACCTCGGAGTTTAGCGCTACGAGATGTCCAATCGACCGATGTCAAACCGTTGGAAGCGGATAAAAATACCAAGATCTCTTTACCCAACCGGCTTGCAAACCGACATGATATCGAGGTAGAACTGATTCTTGCTGTGATTAGAGTCGAATCAGATTTTAATCCCATGGCGGTCTCAAGCTCAGGAGCAGCTGGACTGATGCAGTTGATGCCACCAACGGCACAAGAACTCGGTCTTGAAGTTCCTAACTACAGAAGCATCCTTAAGCCACAGACCAGTCCGGAGATCGATGAACGCTTTGATGCGCGTAAGAATTTGAACGCGGGTGTAATGTATCTAAAAGCTATGCTAGAAAGGTATGGCGGGAGCTATCTGCTCGCTGTAGCGGCATATAACGTCGGTCCAGGGCATGTCCATAGGAACGCACCCGTTCCGAAAATGGCGGATCGGCATGTTGGGAAGGTTCTGCAGCGATATTACGAATACAAAGGAGATGCGCTCTTACGGGAAAACGATCTCGGGAAATTGAAAGCGCTCCTCGGTGCTGGGAATTAGTTCTGCTGAATCCCGTCATTACATGCTTTGCTTGTATAATTGAGCATTGGGAGTCTGTCCGTATTCCGACACGCACTATTCTTGTTCATCCGCTGTGGTTGGACCACCGACAAAGTCAGGGGAAAATCAAATGTCCATGCAAGATCGAATTGCGGCTGTCACTTCGGTTGTCTTCAGTCCATTTCTAGTACTGATTCCGACAGTCTTAGTCATTGCGCAGAAATCTGCAGATGTCGGACAGAAACGCTTCCTGTGGATTCTTATTGTTGTTACCTGTTTTACTATCCTACCTGCTCTCTTTATCTTTGTTCTTTTTCGGATGGGGTATGTGAGCAACCTCACCCTCGTTTCCCAAGAACAACGGACGGTGCCCATATTTTTTGCCATAGGAACAGCGCTTGCTGGTGTGGGAGCTTTATATGCGGTTTCAGCACCGATGGAGTTAATCTGGGCAGGAATTTCCTACATTGCCAATGGGGCAATATTTGTGGCAATTACTCAGATCTGGAAGATAAGTTTTCACAGTGGTGTTGCCGCAGGTTGTATTACTTTACTAATGTTTCTGGTTCACGTACAACTTGGGTGGCTTTTGCTGTGGCTACCACTCATCGGATGGGCACGCGTTCAACGAAAAAGACATACTACCGTTCAGACCGTTGTTGGTGCGTTGATTGCGATTATCACAGTTTCTGTGGTGCAATTGGCAAAAATCGGCCTTAGATTCTAGAATGCGATGGAGAATATACTCACAAGCTCGACGAGAACACGACGGGGGCAATTTGTCTGGAAAGGGACGCTACTTCGCAACCGGTAAGATTTGTTTCAGCTCAACGGCGGAAGATTGTCCCAATCGCAATCCAAGCAGAAGTATTTTCGCGCGCCGATTTCCTTTACAGGTCCTCCGCATTCACGACATTCCGTTATTGTCCCCGCTTTTGGTTTTTTTTGCTGGGTTGGGAACATTAGGAGTTGTTGACCTTCGCTGGGCTGCTCGCACTCCTGATTAGCCCTGTTCTGGAGAGCGTCGATGACATTTTGAGCGTGCAGATTAAGCGGTGGCGGAGTATTCATTATCAGGTCGACAAAGTCGCTACGGTAAACATGGATGGCCCGTGATTCAATTACCTGACGCATAAAGAGGGTATACTTGCCGGGCGCAATTAAGAACGCTTCCGTATCCCGAATCTGCGGTTTTCGACTGACAATGATTTCATAGTTGTCATATGTCAGGAGGTCTCCGCCGTTAGCACGATAAATTTCAAGAACTTCGTCGGATCTCTCTGGGGACATCAGGAGGTAATATAGCCGTTGAGAATATCGATTGAGGAGATGGATTGGTAGAAACAACTCACGCCGGGCGGTGTTCTGTAGCAAAGTGACAAATGCTTCAAAGGCATGTTCCTGGGCTCCATTCAACACTTGTAATCCCAGTTCTCGGCGTGTGCTAGATCCAGATGCAAACACCGATGGAAGTTCGCACGAATGAGTATGGATGTTGACGTCTATGTCAAGATGTTGAGGTTCCTCTTGTGCGAGGATTCGGCACAATCGCTCAACGACCTGATGGGTGACTTTTGTGGTGAATGGTAGCATAGAATCTCGGATTTACGCCATTACGGAGTGGTTGTAGGCTCGTGGGTGTGTTCCCTCTGCAGGCGGTTATTTTACCATAGTGCTCTGAGCGTGTCCAGAAAAAACCCTTCCTTTGTACAAAACAACTATCTGGCACGGAATTAGCAAAAACTGAATCACTTTTCGTCTACTCAAGAACACAGCATACATGAGAATGAGTCTCATTGTTGATGGCTGCGCGCTGCTGGCGGTGTCTTTATACGTCGAATAGGAGTGTTAAGCTCATTGAGATGCGGATTTCCGAAACAATAACAGTATGTTAGGCTATAGAGAGAGTGTGAAACAAGAGCTAAATTGTTGACATAAGAAAAGATGGCGATCTGCGGTCGTGGCGATGCGAGAGTGGGTTTATAATCGTTGAATTCCTGCTGGGCCTGCTTCATTGGTGTATTGTAGAGGTGTATCGATTATGATTCGCAGTGGATTTCTTATGACGAAGCATAGGCTTATCGGAACCGCGTTACAGGCAGCGAACAGAGATAGTGTGAAGATAAGATTTTGTATTTTGTGAAGGTTTGAATGTTTTGAGTCTGTTTTCGACTCTGATACTGGGTCTCTTGCAGATATCCATTAGAAAAATCTAGCGTCTTATGACTCAAGGGCTCTCATGAGGTGCACAGCCCCAGCCAATTTCCTGTAGATTTCAATGCACGCAGAAGTCTTCTATTTCTGGCGTCTGCCGATCGAATGCCAGCGTGGGTAATAGAGTGTCTACTGATAGATTAATGTCGTTTTGGCGATGAAAAACGATTCGTAACTCTTTTGAGATGCATTGTGTTGGCTGGTGGTAGAACGTCGTTTTGAAAGACATCCGGTCGTTTCTTCTTGTCGCCGGCGCCTTTATGTAGATATAGTAGAGGGTCCTTAAGATCAGTCAATAGAGTCGCTTGCCTCGTCACTAAGGAATGACGGCAAAAGGCAATAACTTCCTACTGGAACTCGCCGCGGATAGTGAGGGAGCTAGCTAGTGAGAAGAAATCTCTACCTTCTTCGACCCGATCGTTATTATAACTCAAGCCAAGATTCAAATTTGCGGTCAAGCGGGTACTCAGATTGTAGTTGGTGCGTAGTGTTGTTTCGTAGCGCTCCGATCGCTCCTCACGATTTGCTCCGAAACTCTCACGGCGAATCGCGGTCGAGAATGTATTTGTAACATCAAGGTCATGTTTGAGTTTGATGCTCCCAATAAGGGGTGCCCAAAGTCCACCTTCGACGCGAAAACGATAATCAAGACTGAGATTAGGAGTCAGAATTAATGAATTGCTATTGATTCCACTTCGTTGCTGCTCACGCAAGGTAATTCGGATTCCAAACGCACTTTGGGTCGCTTGTCCCCATGTTTGACTCCAACTAATTGACGGATTGTGGGACGAGCTTTCACCGATTAAGGTCGCAAGATTGCGCCGGTTTCTTAGTGTGAAACTGTAGCGGAATTGGAAACTTGAGGTGTTCTTATTGTTGAATACCTTCATGTCTCCTTCATAGCTTTTGGATCTGGCTCGACTGGTTGTGCTTGAAGTCTTGGTGAAATGATTTGTCATAGAGACATTTGCTCCAAGTGATGCCCACGGCCATGGATCGACCGAACCACGAAACGTATAGCGTTGTCCTTGGCGAGACTGCGTGCGTTGGTCCGCCTGCTCAGGAAGTTGCAAGACATTCAGAACCGACATTCCCGATGGTAAACGTCGAAAAGAATCTTGGGAATCAAAATTTATGTTCGTGCTTAGTGCGAGGCTTTCAAGACTTTTTCGTAAAACGCCGATGTTCTTCTTTCCGCTGTTCTGTCGACGGTCGCGCAATGTTTTTTTCAGGTCTGTCTTGTCTCGAGCAATCCAATCACCTCGATTGTCTTGCATATTCTGGATTGTTTCACTATCAACACCCATTCGCTCCAGCCTTTCCAGTTCTTGCTGACGCTTCTCTTCCAATTCAATTTGCTTATCAATCGTAGCGGGAAGCAATGAAGTAACGTCTTCTGATTTCGTCCGCAATATGCTGTCTGGGGTGCTATCGGATTCTTCTTTCCCTAATCGGTCTTCTGGGTGGTGTAACAGCCATGCAAACCACAGCTGGGGTTTTACGCTAAGGCCAAATCCAATATTTGCATTGATTGAGATGTCTTTCTGATTTGTAAACCAGTTTTCGCGCACGCTAAAACGGTTGTTTATAGTTGGTCGCATGCCCAATAGGTCGCGGTTGAGTCGGGGCGTAACTGAAAATCGATGTTCACGTCCTGCAATAGCGAAATCAGATTGCATTGCTATAGTTGTCGGAGAGATAGCTCGTTTTTCTAGCGTCCGACGAACGTCATATGTGGGGTTTAAGCTAAAGCTGGCAAACGGTGACACATTGATCGAAATCGATGCGTCGTCGACCTTTTCGTCTCGATTTCTGCCGTAGCCATAGTTCGAGGTTTCAAGGAATGCAGAAGCATTGGCGGTTATTGGTGAACCTGCGGCGACGTTCTCGTGCCGATATTGGAGACTCAGACCTAGCCTTGGACCCACATCGAATTGAAAAGTACCAGTATACAGATCGCTAATCTGTGTGCCTTGACGCTCATTCCAAAAATCTTGATAATTGTATGCGAACCCAATTGTGGGAAATGGGGTCAGATTGAATTGCACTGAAAGGTCGCGGTTCTTTGTCTTGCTTTTTCCGCTTTGAAATGAACTAAATGAGCCACGTCGAGTTTCGGTCTCAGATTCACTTTCTCGCAGATTGAAGCTGATGGGAAGCCATCGAAAAAGATTCAAATTTGTGTCGATATTGAAATCGTTGTTTGTCGTACTAAAGCCTCGTTGTTGTCGGCGATGACGCCCTGTTTCGCCAGCTGAACTCTCAAAATTCTTATCTTGACTGGCGTATCCACCTCGCATGCTCAGCAAGTTTCCAATCGAAATCGACAGGTTTCCACGTCTTGCCCAGCCTGAGCGCACTTGTGGGTTGCTCAAATGGATTTCATTGATCCAAACCTCGCCGCTGATTTCGCCTGCTGTGTGGTTACGGAGTCCGAGTAGGATGCCGCCGATGTTTTTAATCGAAAGTTGCGCGCTGTTTGTTCCACGAACGACAAAGCCGTCTGGATGGCCGTCAGGCTCAGCGAAGTTTTCATGAGATGTGTTCAAGGGATTTGTGAGAGAATCTGTTGGGAGTGTAACATCGGGATATGCGTTTCGCGTAAAATCTGTCAGCTCAATCTCTAATAACTTCCATCCGTCAAAATCGATTTCCTGTGTAAATTCATAAAAATTTGTTAAGTTCTCAAAGATGTTAACGTCGTCTTTCTTCTGCGATTGTGAATCGGTGAATGCGCCGGACGCACTGCGAAATGAACGGAAACCTGTTCGGACGCTAGGCGCTAACCGCAATACAAGTGTTCCTTGATTTCTATCACCGTGGACCCAGAATTTCATCTTGCCGTGTTTCGAGAAATCTTGACCTTCTCCTTGCTGTATGCCACGAAATCGTTGTGATGTTACGCCGAACGAATCTGGCAGCAGATTATAATTCAGGTTGAGTGCCTGCTCCCGCTGTCGTCGCGAGCCGAAACCAAACGTGTTCTCTGTGAACGGCTGCAGTTTCTTGAAAGTCTTGTCGTCCTTGATTCGTTCATAAGCTTTCCGATAGTCGTCGAAGTCGAAATTGTTCTTTGTGCCGACTGTGAACCTTTCGCCAGTATCGGATAGAATTGTACCATTTTGCGTTACTACGCCGCGTTCCCACCGATTTCCGACAATCTCGATGGATGACCATTCCAGTGTTCCTTGTACCTTACCGGGTTGATTTTTTAAGAGCCAAAAACGGAAGTGTTGTATGTATCCAAGATTTGGTAGGCGGCTACCGTGGGGGGTGGCCTGACTGAGTGGAATGCTCAGAAAAACCCAACCATTTTCGTTGCGGCTTCTTACCCATTCCTCGGGGAGATCGTTCAGTGGAATTGGAATTTCCAGATACGCATCAGTAGTATCCAAAACTCCATCGCCATTAAGATCTTCTGTGTCCATGACCTGGTTGTTGTGACCGACTCTCGTGGCTTGAATCGGACCATCATACAACCATCCTTCATCTTCACCCGTGTCCAAAGAGCCATTAGCGCAGTATCGCTGTGATTCCGGCAGATTTTCTAAATCCAGATCTAAGGTATCAATCTTGTCGTCCCCGTTCAGATCTTTTAGGTCAAGTGGTAGGTCCTCGCTATCAAGGCGACCGTCGAGATCTGAATCCTCGCTAATCATCCCGAGATTCAGGAACAGTGTGACATGGTCATCACCGCGGACGCGAAGCGAGATTTCTAGGAATTCCTTTTCAGAATAATCTGCGCCAGACGCAGAGATTCCATAAGCGAATGCCCCCCATTCTTCTATCACGTCCGTAAAGTCATATCCTACTTCCATAACCAAACGTTGCTCGTTTGATTGCGCCCGCGGGTTAATCACGGATGCTGATATCTCGCGGTTCCGCATATAGTTTCCAATTGCTTTGTCATCATCTCTATCTTTGGGTAGAATACTGAAGTGTGCACGACTGTTAGTTGTTAATACATCCATTGTGGGCGGGCTTGCCAGGCGCCAATTGTGTTTGAACGTAGGGATGTTGGATGAGTCTCTTGCTCCCTCCATGCTGTCGATTAGCGCAACACCTACACTGTTCGGATTGTTGTGGGAGTGCGCAGCTTCAGCGCTAAAGTCAATTGATAGTGGTAACTTCTCTACTGCAACAAATGGTAACGCATTCACGAGCCAGGCCATGTTAAAATTCCGACCGATACTGGTGTTTATGTTGAAAGCTTGTAGCCTACTGGGCGCATTATTTACACCCGGAATACTACTCGGTTTGCTGCCCGTATTCAGGATATAGCCCGTCGAAAGGCTGAATCCCTTCCGGTAAACAGGATTAAAGTAGCTACTCCTGCCTGAAGTGAGTCCGTGTCTAGAGCGGCCGCCGAGACTTGAGCGAGAATTACGGCCAGAAATCCCTCCGCCTGTCATACCGAAAGAACTCCTATTGCCAGACCGAGATCGGCTCCCAAACAAGTCTCTCGACCTTCCCAGCCGTCTAAATCGGTCTTCCCCCTCTTTCTTCTCAGCTACCTTCTGTTTTGGCACATAAGTATACTCTAGCCAGAGTCCGGCCACTGTCTGCTGCAAGGAACCACCGAATGGCGTTCTTTCGAACTCAACTTCGATTTCGTCAAACTCGTCAAGTTGTGTGAAAAACGTCAGGCTTCCGACTTCGTAGACCATCATGTAATCGACATCGCGCTGTAACTTTAATCCATTTAAGCGTACAGTCTCACTCCCAGGGATTACAAATAGTCCCACATTGTAGGTTCCAGATTGATAGGCGTAGTCAGCGACGATTGTGTACATCTGGTCTGTCGTACGGACGTTTTCGAGATAGATGGCTTCGTTGTTCAATTGATTTCGGTATTGGTAATATTGGTTTTTGTGGTCATCAATAGCAAAGGGACGCAAACCCGGAAAGGTCAGCAATCCACGATCAAAGTCGATGAACTCAGGATCAATAATACCATCGCTGTTATTGTCCAGACCAAAAATCTGAATATACGGTACGGCGCCGGTTGGAGTTTCAAATGTCTCCCCGCCCCCCTGCCGCCAGATTGCAATCTGGTAGTCTCGTGGGTTTATGTTTCGATTTCCCAGGTTGTATACGCGACGTGCTTCACTACCGCGGAAACCCTTGCCCTTGATTATCGTGTAGCCAATCTCTTCCCCTTGTTCATCAATCGAACCATCACCAGTTTCATCCTCAAACACGTTTCCTGGGTTCCCAACGCGACCACCACCATTGCCAAGATATTCGTACGCGACTGCGATTGTATAATTCGGAGAAATCGCTGTCAAGAATTCGATTTCTCCAGTCTCGTAATTGATGTTATAGTCCTGTCCGGGAAACTGTAGGTTAAAATACCCACGGACTGTCCGTTGACCACCCTGATTGTTGCCTGCAACATTGTCATCAATGTATATTTCTTCGCTTCCACTTTTAATGGGTAGATAGGAATCATGAAGTAGATCGTCGACATCACGATGGATAAGATAGAACCGTTCTTTCACATAGTTCGCGTCAGCAATTTGGGTGCCTCGGCCGAATCCAGCTCGTCGTGATTCTCCGCGGAAACGTCGTATATCAGATATTCCCTTACTTCGAGAGCCAAAGGCAGTGATCTTTATGCCGGCCAACTCTGCGACGGCCTCAAGACCGAATAGGTTTCGATTGATGTTCAGAAAACGAGTATTCGGTAGTTTGAGCGTGATATCGCCAAAGGAAAGGGTTTTGAGGATGTTGTTTTTCTTGCCTTCATACCAGACTTTAATCTTCTGTTGTTTTGCGCCTCCCACACCGCCACCATAACCCCCATAGCCGCCCCCGAACGAATCACCGGAATCACTATAATCGACCGCAACGTGTGTGCGCTCGCCAACGCGACCATGCAATCCTACATGGAGGGTCTGACGCAGGTTGAATCCTGACGCACGTGCTATGCCACCGGTGCCGAACGTACTAAATCTGCCTCCGTAACTGCTTCCGAATCCACCGCCATAGCCACCACGATTGCCCGCGCCATAGTCAGTGCCGTAGCCACCACCAAATGTCCCAAAATCGTCATATCGATAAGAAGAACTTAGGCCAAGATCGAGACCGGAACCATATCCGGTGAACCGGCTGTAGGCACCAAACCGATTAACATCGCTCTGACCAAAATAGTGGGTCTTGTTTATCTCAACAGTGACCGATTTGTGTCCTGTAATTTGCAGGTTAGATTGAAGTGGTAAGGCAAGACCCTTTTCTTTCTCAATTCCTGATCCGTTTTTGCTCAAGTCGTACAAGGCGTGGGGTTCAAGTGAGAAAGGAACTGTTTTCCAGTGTCGCAAGGAATCATAATAGGGGTTCAACATCTCTGAAAGACGGGAAGATTTTTGGGTGTCAACTGCAGAGAAGTCGAATCGAGACGAATCTGGTGTGCCGGGTCTGGGGAGATCTAGCCACCAGGCATTGGTCCAAAATGAATCAAGTGGTTCTATTAGTTGTGTGCGTCCGGATGCCCATCGTTCAGCTGGTGTTCCTGCCCGATTTTCTGTTTCAGAGCTGGGCTTCTCCAGAGAATTCTCTCGGATCTCTGAGTAGTATTGGGTTAATGTTGGCGAATCGCTGGGACTAGGTCTCGCGAAGGCATTGGTAGCGATGAGAATGAGCATGAACGGAATAATTTTCCAAAAGCGTTTTCCGATGATCAAATGCAAGCGAATCTCCTTCGTACAAATCAATCAGGTCTCAGGACATGTCCTGATGAGGAGGTAAACGTGGGAATAGGGAGGCCGGTTTACGAAAATTATAGATGTACGAATATGCGAGCCAATCTTATACCTAAAATAGTATGATGGATCTAGAATGTCCTGGTTTACATCCCTTCTTTCGTCGGAGCTTAACGGCAATCGAATATTGAGGGACAATTGAATCTCTGTGTTGGTTCTGTTCTGATTCGTTTCCTGAAGGGTTTTTTAGCTGACCAACTGAATTGACGTTGGCGCGCGTTCGGTGACTTGAAAATTAGCTGTAAAATTCCCGATCCTACTCACTTTTTGTGAGAATGATACTTAAGTCAGGCCGCGTGCGAGCATGTGAATGAAACCAACTAAAAAGCTCTACAGCTTTAGTTGGTGAACCATTTATAGCTTTGGCTGTCTTCCATCAGAAGACCGGTAGTAAATACGTATGGGAGTACCGTGAAATCCAAAAGCTTCACGGATACCGTTAATGAGGTAGGCTTCGTATGGTTGGGAAATTTTATCCGAGTATCGGGCAAAGAGGAGGAAGGTGGGTGGCTCGGTCTTAATTTGCGTTATATACTTCAATGCCGGACGTACTTTCCCAGATCGCGGTGGCTGATGTGCACTTTTTAACTGTAACAGGAGTTCATTGAGGGCGTGAGTCGGTACCCGGGTACAGTATTCGCGATGGACTGCCAGGCTTAGATCCAGCATCTTCTTTACACGTTGGCCAGTTTCGGCCGAAATAAAAAGATTGGGGACATAGGTAAGTTGTGGGAGATGGTGGTGGATTTCTTTCACAAATTCGTCGTGGGTTCGATGGTCCTTTTGAATCAAGTCCCATTTGTTTATACCCAATATGCTTGCTACTCCCTGCCGAGCGATGAAACTCGCAATTACCTTATCTTGACGAGCCACCTCTCGAGTGGCATCTATAATCAGCCACGCGATATCGCTTCGGCGAATACTGCGGATGGCACGTTGCACTGTTATTTCTTCAAGCTTATCCTCAATTACCGTCTTTCGGCGCATGCCCGCCGTATCGCTCAGTTCAAATGTGATGTTGTCATACACAAAGCGCGTGTTTACGGAATCACGTGTGGTGCCAGGACGATTGTCAACAATCATCCGGTCCTCACCCAGAATACTATTAATGATGGATGATTTACCCACGTTAGGACGTCCGACAATAGCGATTCTTGTGGGCTGTGGCGATGCAGAAGCTTCTGTTCCGGGGCTGAGCAGGTTGAAAACGACCTTGTCAAGCAAATCGCCAATGCCCTGATTGTGGGCACACGAAATAAAGGAAGGGTCGCCAAGCCCAAGTTCATAGAATTCTGTACCTTCAGATCTTAGACGCTCATTATCAGATTTGTTGGCAACGACGAAGATGGGCTTGTCCGTTTCTCTAAGTCTCCCGGCAACGACAAGGTCTTGAGGCATGATTCCAGTCTGTGAATCGACGACCAGCAGGATAACTGAGGCTTCGTCGAGCGCTGCTTCTACCTGAATTTGCACCATGTCGATTAACGGATCGTTCGGGTCAAGATCTAATCCACCTGTGTCGACGATTGTGAAATGATTGTCGTTCCAGTCGACGTCCGCATAATTCCGGTCACGCGTCACGCCTGGTCGATCGTGGACCACCGCGATTCGCTTTTTGGTGATGCAATTAAATAATGAGGATTTGCCAACGTTTGGCCTTCCGACAATGGCAACAATTGGTAACATGGGAACCCTCTTTCCTTTTCTCTCGAAGCATCAGATGTGTGGGAATTTCTTGTTGAATGTTGTTAACCTCTTTAAGATTCTGTCTGTTCGAGAATCTGTTTTGAAACCGTGAACACGGATTTTGTTACGACGATAATCGGTATTGCAAGAAGAACGCCCCAGAAACCGAGCAGAACAGCGCCGAGAATCACACCGAACATAATCATCAACGGGTCTACGTCAACGGCATTGCTCATCACCTTTGGAGAAATTAAAGAGTTATCCAGGGCCTGAATCCCAAAAATGGCGCCTGATAACATCGCTACACGAATCAGAAACTCGACGGATTCAAAGTTGCCTGCGGCGAACCCCATCAGCATCGAAAGTAGGGCGAACGCGCCTCCAATATACGGTCCAAAAGTGGGAATCGCGTTGCATAGCCCTGCAAGGATGCCAACCACAAGAGCAAATGGTACGCCAATAATTGAATAAATCACGATCGATATGATGCTTATGATAAGAATGACAGTCACCTGTCCTTTGAGAAAGGCACGTAAATTCTTGTCAATTTCGGCCAGGTAAAGCCTAACGGTCGGACGGCTGTGCTCGGGAAATAGCTTGATAAAGCTCCGCACGTAGTCCAGAAAAGACTGGCTTGCATAGATGAAGACCATGAGAGTCAAAGAAACTGTGGCCAACAATCCGCCTAGGCCGACTGCAAACGACGAGAAGCCCGTGAGGAGCTTGCCGACAAATTCACTCCCCGTCCGAGCTACTGTTGGTAGCCTCTCTTTAAGATATCTTCTTACTCCGTCTGCACCCTCGACGGCAATCACGGTTCTTCCTACTATGGGTAGTTCTTCGAGTCGACTGAGGATCCCCTCTTCTGCTGACTTGATCAGTTTCCAATCAGCAGAAGAATTAGGCCTATGAAAAATTGCATTCTCATTTCCCGCATAGAGTCCACCGTGTGAATCAGCAAGCAGAAGTTTAATCGAGTCGGGTAATTGGAGCGACGCGTTGCGTTCATGACTCCATTCCTCGTTTTGGCTGCGCCAGCGATACATCCCCTTGTCTGTGCCGGCGTAGATATGTTCTCCCTTTTCAGTAGAGATAGCTAGGGTGTGAATCGATAAATTTTCAAGACCTGAGTTCAAGATTGCTTCCAACCAGTTTTCTCCGTCATCGGTGTAGAAGATTCTATTATCTGTTAAGGCATAAGTTCTTGGCCCGTCTCTGGTTGTTTGGATAATGCTGCGGATGCCGGATTTAACAAAATCACGCCGTTCCCACGTTTCACCGTTGTCTATGCTACTGAAAAGTCCGTTTTCCGTTCCGACGAAGACATGAGGCAAATTCAGGAACGATGTTGCGATTGTCTGTACAGATTGGTCTGCAAACCTGTTTCCACCAATCCGGTGCCACTTGGGGGCGTTACTGTCTTTACCCTGAGATCGAAGAAGCCCATATAGACCACGCGAAGTCCCAACAAGGAGTTGGTATCTGCCGTAAGTTGCCGTGGTCATCGCTTGAATTGATTGGCCAACCAGGTCTCCAGGCGTAACGTCGACTAGCGAGTTCTGCCCTTGATTGAACCGATAAATACCCTGTTGTGTTCCGAGATAAAGGGCTTGATTGAAAAGATTGGACCCACTTTTCTCTCGTCGGACAGCATTCTTCCCACCGTTTCGGGTGTCGGACAATGACCAATTGGTGTGTCTCTTTCCAATTGGTACTTCAGCTTCGTTCGAACTCATAGTTTGAGTTTCTTCAGAGAGTTGACCAAGCGTAGGTGCTAACTTGATTTCTTCTGACTTGCTACTGGACTTCGGCGTCGAGTCTAATAGCATTCTTTTGGATACATTTGATTGCACCACAATTGCGTTAAATTCATTTCCTATAACGAACGGAACTATTGACTGATGGTAGAATCTAACCAATCCTTTGCTCATCTCCCTAGACTGTTTTCCAATTTGTGGAATGACATACAAGAAGAGTAGTACAAACACGCCGAGTATGAATACCGTTAATATCACGCGTGCGTGTCCTCGACAGAATCGTAATCGATGGCCCTTGGGCAGTGGAATATCCTGTAGGACATCAAGAAAGAACCGCACAAGATAAGCGATTCCGAAGCCAAGAATGAATGGCATAAGAATGCCTAGTAGATTGTTGAAAACCCAAAATGAGATCATTAGTATGTGAAGATCGACAATGCCCTGAAAATTAAGGAGAGATCTCACCCGAATGAGCAAAATAATTAGCACGATTCCAACCATGGGGTGGATTAGCAATATCCGATCGCCGGTTGCAGATTCCGTGTCGGTGCCTTTAGAGTAGGCGAACGCGATCCAAGCAGCAGCGAAGACGATGGAAATGATTGCGACAATCGTACTTTCGGTTGGAGGCCTATTCGGGGATAGTTGTTGGAGAGAGGTGTCTTCGTCGTTCATTGGACTCGTTGGAATCTGGCTAAAATGGCTCCGGAGACTTGCAATGTGCGGTTTTTTAGGGGGTGCCTAGGCTTCAGAAGCACTACTTCAATTTTTTTTCGATACGATCGATGTACCGATGGATCGTGGAAAAGATCATGTCCAGTGTAGCGATGTCCCGCTGTTCTAGGCGTGTTCGCGAGAACACACGCCTAAGCGATCTCAAATAGGTTTCCCAATTATGGTTATATGGTGTAACGCCAATGCGGTTTAGCAGGTTGGTGATTCGATTGTAAAATGCCTCGACTTTATTGATTTCTGCGTATTCGAGTTCGTCGGGTGCGATTTTACCAATGCTTGCCAAGAAAATTTCGTAGGCGAAAACTTGAACCGCCTGTGCCAAATTCAAGGAAGGATTTTTCGTTGCCATGGGAACGCTTCCTGTTAGCTGACACAAACTAATGTGGTGAGTGGATAGGCCGAAATCTTCTCGGCCGAAGAGTAGACCAACCCTTTGGTTCTGAGAAATGGTGGCTATTCGCTCAGCGACTTCTCTCGCAGGACTACAAGTTGCTACTCTATCTCCTCGTTTTCGATGGGTAGTGCCAACGAGGAACTGAATTCCCTCCAATGCGTGTTCTAGCTTCTCAACCACTTGGCAATTTTCGATGACGTCCGCCGCGCCGTGGGCCATATACCACGTCGGCTTTGCCTCAAGAAATTGAACAGGGTTCACTAGATAAAGCTGGGTTAGTCCCATCCCTTTCATTGCTCGTGCGACCGACCCAATGTTGCCTGGTTCGCGCGGCTCCATTAGAATCACCCGGATATTACTTAAATTCTTGGGGACGTTAACCGCAATCGCCCTAAAACCATCAGGGGTGTTGTCAATTAGCATTGTTCCAAGTCTCGACATCTGGAATTTTCATCATGTGGTAATCCCAATCTAACGTGGTCTTATCAGCAATAGGATACATGCATTTTCTGGGATTTGTCAAGCTGGAAACACAACGAACGCTTTGACTTATCACCAATCCAGTGCTAATATTGAGAGTTATAGTTCGAGCTTAGCAGCTGCCAATCGTGATGTGCTTTTATCATCGCGATTAATTTCTCCATGTGTTTGAATACTCAAGAAGAGTGTTTGAATACTCAAGAAGAGCGCCAGGTCGAAGAGAATGCAAATGGTACAAGGTTTAGGTGTTGGGCTATCAGCTCTCCGTCGCAATAAGCACAGATCCCTATTGACGATGCTTGGCATCATTATCGGAATCTCTGCAGTCGTAGGGATGGTCTCAGTGGGCGGAGGTGCAGAATCCCTGGTTTTGGCTGAATTTGAACGAATTGGTGGTGCAACCACAATAGTCTGCGTTCGCCCAGAATGGGTTGAACAGGAAAATGGCATATGGGAACCGAATCAGCATCCTGAGCATCTCAAATACGAAGACGTTCGAGTTATTATGGCCATGTGTCCTTCTGTAAAGGCTGTATCGGCACGCATGGACTTGATGGATAAACTTGTGTCACACAAAGAGAAGAATAGGCATCTCTCTGTAAATGGAGTTACACCTTTGTATCAGGAGATTCACAACTGGCAGGTGCAATCGGGAAGATTTCTTCAGCAAACCGATCTGGATCGAAAAAATGAGGTATGTGTAATTGGTTCGCAGGTTCAAGAAGATTTATTTGGAGATGTTGACTCAGTTGGGCAGGAATTGAAGATAGGGACCGGGCGCTATACAGTTATCGGAGTGATGAAGGAAAAAGGAAATAGAATGGCGACCGAGGGGTGGGACGAACGCTTGATTATCCCGGTTACAACAATGCAGGCACAGTTTATGGGCAATCAGAAGCGGAGCGTTGAGCTCTCCATCCAAGCAGTCAGTTTTGAAAAAGTCGAACAGGCATTGGCTGAGGCCAAGATCTCCTTGCGGCGCTTGCATAATTCCGAAGAGTTTTTCAAGTTTTTCACGGCGAAGGAGATATTGACTCAGGTTGCAAACGTGAGTCGAATTCTTCAAGTATTGCTCGGTGGGGTTGCCAGCATTGCCCTGTTTGTCGGAGGCATTGGTATCATGAATATCATGTTGGTCTCGGTGACCGAGCGTACGAACGAGATTGGATTGCGTAAGGCTCTTGGCGCACGACGCCACGACGTTCTGCAACAGTTTTTGATTGAAGCCATCGTGTTGAGCGTCTCTGGTGGTTTCATTGGCATATTCATCGGCGGTGGTATAGCGCTCGCCGCGGCATGGGCGATGACCAGTTTTGTCATCAAAGAGACAACGTGGCCGGCAACAGTCTCTATTCAGGCAGCGCTGGTGGCTTTTTGCGTTGCCGCCGCAACCGGATTAATCTTTGGTGTCTATCCGGCGTACAAGGCGGCGCGGTTGACACCAACTGAGGCATTGCGGCGTGAGTAATCGTTAATTGTGTGCATGATTTAGATGACTTTGCCAGCGGTTGATCTTGATTTCCACACTTACGTCGGTTATACTTTCAGAGCAGATACGACTCCCCTAACTTTAGGGGTTAACCAACTTGTAAGCGGGTAACACTCAGTCAACTGATGTGCATTTGATGCAACTTCAAAATCGCTGTTGCCTTGCTACACTTTGAGCTAAGCGGAGATCAACCCGGCATCGTTGATGTACTACCTGCAGCAATCGTGGTCATTGCAGCATCACGCCACTAGAGTTTCTTTTTGAGGAGACTTAAATGGACAAGTTAGTCATCAATGGCGGCAAGCGGCTGGAAGGCACTATCTCCGTTAGTGGTTCGAAAAATGCGACCTTGCCCATTGCCGTTGCGGCCTCGATTCTAGGCGACGGATTGAGTAAAATTCACAACGTGCCGGACCTCAGGGATGTGGCAACATTGCGGGCTGTGCTCGAAGGATTAGGGGCGGGGACAAATTATATAGATTCGACCCTTCACGTTGTGCCAAGGAGTGACATCGCTTATGAAACTCCCTATGACTTGGTTCGGAAAATGCGAGCCTCGATCTATGTTTTAGGTCCTCTTCTCGCCCGCCTTGGTCGTGCTAAGGTCTCGTTTCCTGGCGGTTGTGCCATTGGTCCACGGCCGATCGATCTCCACATAAAGGGACTGGCCCACCTTGGTGCGACGATTGACATTCAGGCTGGTTACATAGTTGCTCGAGCAGAACGACTCGTTGGAGCAGAAATCGATCTCCATGGCAGTCACGGCCCCAGTGTTGGTGCTACAGCAAATGTCATGATGGCAGCAACCTTGGCCGAGGGAAAGACGATTATTAGGAATGCTGCACGTGAACCACATATCTCCGAGCTGGCTAATTTTCTGAACGCGATGGGAGCAGACATTGTGGGAATTGGCACGTCAATTCTGGAAATACACGGAGTCAAGCAGCTATGTGGGACCGAGTATCACATAGTTCCAGATGATATTGAAGCTGCGACATTTATGGTAGCAGGAGCCATTACCCAAGGTGATATCTTTATAAAGAACGCCGTACCTGAGAATCTTCATTCTGTGTCCAAGAAGTTGACTGAAATCGGTGTTAATCTTGACTGGAAGGAAAGTGGTGTGCGCGTTACAACGTCAGGCCAGTTGCGACCGGTTTCGCTGCGCACAGAACCGTATCCAGGTTTTCCAACTGACATGCAAGCACAGATTATGGGGCTCCTCAGCATTGTGCCAGGAACTAGTCTTATTACCGAAGCTGTTCATACCGACCGTTTCATGCACGTGGCTGAACTTAATCGCATGGGAGCGGACATTCGAATAGAGGGACATAGTGCCACGGTGTGTGGAGTGCGGAAACTTAGTGGTGCGCCAATTATGGCGTCGGATCTCCGCGCGGGGGCTGTTTTAGTTCTTGCCGGGATGGCTGCGGAAGGTAGAACAGTCGTTTCCCGTGTGTATCATATCGATCGAGGATATGAAAGAATTGAAAAGAAATTGGCCGGTGTGGGTGCAGATATCGTGCGGATGAACGACTAGGTGTCGTCGAATCCTATTGCACGTGCTAGGTTTTTTTCAAAATCCTGAGCATGAACATATTCCAAAGAGGTTGAGAATGATAAGGATTCTTGAGCCTGATTCCGAGCACGCAAGCGCGTTTCTGGAGAAACTACGGCATCGAGGACAACTGGGAGACAAGGGAATTCTGAAGACAGTTGAATCTATCTTGGAGGATATACGCAAAGATGGAGATAAAGCTGTGCTGAAGTATACTCGAGAATTTGATGCACCTCGAATCTCGGTCAACGATTTGCAGGTAACAGAAGAAGAATTCCGTGAAGCGTATTCACATGTGGATACAGACTTTGTTGATGCAATCAAACATGCACGGACAAATATTGAGAAATTTCACCAGAGCCAGTTGCGTAATTCATGGATGACAGCCGAACAAGACGGTGTCATCTTGGGACACCTGATCCGCCCATTGAAGCGAGTCGGCTTGTGCGTTCCTTCGGCGAGCCAGCTCCTGGTTTCATCGCTAATAATGAATGCGATACCTCCGATCGTTGCGGGAGTCGAGGAAATTGCTGTCTTCACGGCGCCCGCGCATAATGGCGAGGTAGGTTCCCACATGATTGTTGCAGCAGCAGAGTGTGGGATTCGGGAAATATACAAGTGTGGTGGCGTACAAGCAGTGGGTGCCATGGCCTACGGGACTGATATCATTCCCAAAGTGGACAAGATTGTTGGACCTGGAAATCACTACGTCCAACTCGCGAAGAAGGCGGTTTACGGCCCAGTTGACATCGACAAATTATCAGGGCCAAGCGAAATATTGGTGATTGCAGATCATACGGCTGAACCGGCTTATGTTGCCGCGGATCTCGTTGCACAAGCTGAGCACGGTGAAGACTGCTCGGCGATTCTCGTCACCACAGCAAGAGATGTAGCCGAACGAGTGGGTGCGGAGATTAAGCTTCAGATACAAAAACTACCCCGGCAGAAGGAGATAATCGGCGCATTCGGAAACTACGGAGTTGCGTTTGTGGTTCACGAATTGGATCAAGCTATCGTGCTCGCCAACGAAATTGCTCCAGAACACGTAGAGCTAGTGGTGGAGAATCCGTTTGAGTGGGTGGGTGCCATCCGCAATGCTGGTGCCATCATGGTGGGCCCCTATACTCCGGAATCGGTTGGTGACTACATTGCTGGTCCGAATCACGTCCTACCGACCGGGGGCACGGCAAGATACGCGTCCCCGCTGAGTGTTGACGATTTCCTGAAGAAGACCAGCATTGTTTCGTACAACAAACGCGCGTTAAAGAAAGTGACGCCAGCCGTTGTAAAACTGGCGCAGGTCGAGGGACTTGACGGTCACGCGGCGGCAATGAAAGTCCGGTTTTCCGACGGCCAAGAATGAAACCTAAATCTGTGAATGTACGTCTGTTTGTTTAGCTTTTTTCAACAGCCACTGGCATTAGTTGGTAGCTGGCGTCTGAGCTCTGTCGAATGCGCCGAAAGTGGATAACGGGTCCTCTTCCTTTGCGATCTTTTCAATAGTTGGGTTCCATTGTGTAGAGTGCAGTCTTGATGTCCCGGTTTAGTTGAAGTTATCTGCCGTGCCGATTCACCATTCCTCCCCCAAAAGCAAATGATTTGCGTTTTAAAAGAATTATAAACAGGACATAAGAAAATTATCCGCTGTTAAATTAGCAAATGCAAAAGTTATTTTTGTAATTATGATGAACCATCAGATACAGGCCGAGAATATGTACAAGAATGGTCATTTGGATCTTGGCAAGGTGGAAGAAAACCATGGTCTAGCTCAAAGTGGGGCTAAGGCATATAATTATTTATTTAATAAAGACACAGTGATTGTTATGGGCAGGTGCACCACAATATGTACATGCTCTCAAAGGAGGAGTTAAAAAAGCAGCTTTTATCTTGTGTGTAGCCTTATATGAAGCGATTCTATCAGTAGATGTAAGAATGTTAAAAGGTAAATAAAATGTTGATAGCACCAAAAAGAGGTTTTATTGAAAAGGAATATGAGAATAGATTAATAAAAACTCAGAAACTAATGCTTGAGGAAAAAACAGATGCAATCTTATTAACAACTCAGGTAGACATAGAGTATTATACTGGATTTAAAACACAATTCTTTGAGAGTCCAACTAGACCCTGGTTTGTTTTAATTCCTCTAGAGGGTAAACCAAAAGCAATAATTCCTGGCATAGGTAAAAGTGGTATGGAAGAAACCTGGATTGATGACATTCAGACCTGGGTTTCGCCCAATCCAGAGGATGAAGGAATCAGTCTATTAATAAGTACAATTAATTCCTTAATGAAAAGGTTTAAACGTCTGGGGATTCCTCAGGGACACGAGAGTAGTCTTAGAATGCCACTAGGTGACTATAATAAATTAATATCAAGTTTAGATGCTTTACAAATTAGCAATGCGACAAATATTTTAAGAAGTATAAGGTACATTAAGTCATCCGCTGAAATTGAAAAAATTTCGTATATTTGCAATATAGTATCTCAAGGTTTTCGAGACCTGCCAAAGTTTTTAAGAGTGGGGGAGAGTGAAAGAAGGAATTGCCAAAGATTTAAAGGGCATCTACTCTCTTTAGGAGTAGATGATTTCCCTTATTTAATCTCTGGATCAGGTCAAGGTGGATATGGTTCAATTATTATGGGGCCAAGTGAAAGTGTTTTGAAAGATGGAGGTATTTTAATCATTGATACAGGTTGTGTCTATGATAGCTATTTCTGTGATTTTGACAGAAATTATGCATTCTCTTACGCAAGTGATGAATCAAAAAAAGCTTATGAAATAGTTTATAATGCAACTGATGTAGGCTTTGAAGCGTGTAAAGTAGGAAATACTACTACTGATATATTCAATGCTATGAATAAGGTGCTTCAGAATGGTGGGGCTTTAGGAAATAGTGTAGGAAGATTAGGACATGGTTTAGGTATGCAATTAACAGAATGGCCTTCACATACTATAAATGACAATACCATTTTAGAAGAAGGGGTTGTTATAACACTTGAACCCGGTATGGAATATCTTCCTAATAAAGAGATGGTTCATGAAGAGAATGTGTTGATTACTAATAATGGGCCAGTTTGGTTATCAGAGCGTGCACCGAAAGAACTTCCAATTATTTAATACTTTGTTTTATTCTTACTGTTTGTTTAGATAACATAATAAGTAGAAAAGCTTAGCTTCTCTGTTTGTTTTGAAGTGCAGTAATTCTTTCAAAACGCAAATCATTTGCTTTTGGATTGTATCTAAACTAGATTAAAATATTAATACTAACTTTTAAAAGCCGTTTCACGGGTGGTGTCACAAGTGGTTCATGCCAGTATTCTAGTGCCTGCTGAAGATTCGGTTCATCAGGCGGAAATTCTAGTGGGGGCTGGCAAAATGTGCGAAAAGTGTTGATTCTGATATTTCTTAACTACCCACTACGGTTCCTGAGAATTTGATTATGCCTCAACAGCGTACTATCAAGAAAAAGGTCGAACGATGGAGGGATTCCGAATTTGCAGCGGTCGAAGATGTGCTTGTAGTCGAAGAACCGCTTGAAATCCGTACTGACGGAAGAAGCCTTGTCGTCGTCATGCGGACGCCAAAACATGATTTCGATCTTGCCGTCGGTTTTCTCTACACGGAAGGACTAATAAAGTCGGCTAACGACATCGGGACAATCTCTTATTGTGACGATGTTGAACAGGCGCACTTACAAAATGTTATCAACGTGAATCTGACCAACGGCTGGGATGTAGAGATGCAGAATGGTTGGCAGCGGAATTTTCACGCAAATGCGAGCTGCGGTTTGTGCGGTAAGATGACGATTGAAGCTGTTCGGCAAGCAATTCCAGGGATTCAATCCCAGCTTCGAATCGATCCTGCCATTATCTATTCGTTGGCAGATCAACTCCAATCGGAACAATCGGTTTTTAAAATCACCGGAGGATTGCATGCTGCAGGACTCTTTAATTCCGAGGGACAATTGCAGATCGTTCGTGAGGATATCGGACGGCATAATGCTGTTGACAAGGTGATTGGACAGGCACTGCTTGCTGAGATGTTTCCAATTGATAATCACATCCTGATGGTAAGTGGGCGGGCTAGCTTTGAGATTGTTCAGAAGGCATTGTTCGCAAGGATACCGGTGGTTGTCGCCGTTTCGGCTGGCTCCACGCTAGCGCTTGACTTGGCTCAAGAAAGTCAAATGACACTTATCGGTTTCACACGCGGAAAGAATATGACTGTGTATAGCTGCTCAGAAAGAATTGGTTGACTGATGTTTGACAATAGCATTCTATATTATGGAGACGCTGGTCGACTGACGATGCATAAGGAGATAAATGAATGATGGGATCGATTTTGGGAGGAATCCAATTCTTAGTAAATTTGTTCTTCCTCATTGCGGTGTTCGGAACAGCCGGATTTTCATGGTGGTTCTCCACAAAGTATCGAGAACGTCAGGCGAAATTCCCGTGGAAAAAGGCGGGTATCGTTCTGGGAATCGAGATTCTGGGCTGGATTGCTTTCAACGTGTTTTGGACGTTTTTTGAGCGTAATTGGTTGATCATTGCAGCCGTTTGCTGCATCATTGTCGTGTTCGTGATTAAAGGACGAAAGCACGGCGGTACCGCCTAAAACGGCGATTAAACAACCGGTCAAATTGAATTATGACGCAAGCGAACAAAGACAAAATAGTGGCTCGTCTGGATAGAGATTTACTGCTCTGGTGGCACGATTTCTACCTTCCAGTTTTTGAGTACATGCTTTCACAGATGGCAGATCTCCGTGGTAAGCGCGTTCTCGAGCTTGGTGCTGGTACAGGGGGCACAGCGGTTATGCTTGCGAAGAATGGTGCTTCGGTAACGGGCATTGACCTGCTTCCATTTCGTTTGAGCGATGCCGCAAAGAGAGCGGAGGAACATGGCGTTTCCGACGCTGTCCAATTTGTTTTGATGGATGCAATGCAACTTGCATTTGAGGATAATACGTTTGATTTCATTGTATCAAAATCCGTGTTGGTGTTCACCGACCATCAACGTGCTGCCGAGGAATGCTATCGGGTTCTAAAACCAGGGGGAAAGGCCATGTTTGCCGAAAATATGCGTAATCATCCAGCAGCGTGGCTGTATCGAAAAATATTCTTGAGATATTCGACAAATCTTCACTATTTTTCGATAGCAGATATCACAAGATTCGGTACAAACTTTGATCAGATAGAACACCGTGAATTTCACTTCCTATCAGTGTTAGCACTTCTCTGGAAGAACCTGTTACCTCCAGCGCTTTACCGATTAAAGTTGAAAAATCTCAGAATGATTGATAAGGGCCTACTCAAGTTGTGCCCACCTCTCAAGCACTTCTGCTGGATTACGGCAGTAATCTGTAAAAAGACTTAAGAGCCCATGTGTGATGCTCGAAATTCCCTTCCCTACAAACGTGGCGTTTTACTTCCGTCTGTGCACCTTGCTTACCATCGAAACACGTCGAAATGTTGACAGGTCTACTGGATTTGGTCAAAGGAACGTGATGCGCGGGGGATTCGCCACTTGCAGTTTTTACATGCCGAGGTGAGTTTAAATAAAAGAGACTCGCGCATTCCAATCTGTTGGGAGAGCACTCTCATCACGGCCGACACGGCTGACAATTTGGGCATTTTACCTTAGCATGTTTCTATATTGGGGAGCGCTTTATGTCTACTCACCAATCCTGGCTGTTTACGCCAATTCTCTAGGTGCATCCTTCACAACAGTGGGTACGGTTGTGGGGATCTATGGTTTTGTTCAGATTTTCCTGCGGATTCCAGTGGGTGTGTGGTCCGATCGTTTGCGACAGCGATTACCTTTCGTTTATGCTGGGCATTGTTTTAATCTTCTCGGATGCTTGGGACTTGCCATTGCACCTAGCACGGCCTATCTTGTTCTTTTTCGTGGAGTCCTCGGTATTAGTGCGTCCACGTGGGTTGCATTCACCGTTTTGTATGCGAGCTATTTGCCAGCGAATGAAGCTCCGAAGGCAATGGGCGTTGTCAGCGCGATTAATGGAATATCACTGACAGTGTTTATCGGGCTAGGAGGTCAGATTGCCGAAGTTTGGGGTATGACGTCCACATTCTTTTTCGGATCTTTTCTGGGCGCCCTAGGTATCATTACAACAGTGCCTATCAAGGAATTTCGCGGAAATAGGAACTTGGTACCAGTCCGGCGGATTCGATTTTTCATTTCGCATCGGACCTTGGTTGTCACCGGATTGGTTGCAGCTCTTAATCAATATGTGCTCTGGTCAACGACCCTCGGCTTCATTCCGCTCTATGCCGATAGTTTGGGTGCAAGCAAATTGGTTTTGGGCGTAATCGGTATGGTTGCTTTGTTGCCCTACACATTGGCCTCATTGATAAACCACCTTGTTGCCCGTCGTGTGGGTGAAAATCGTGCTCTTTTTGCGGGCATTATTCTCGTAGCAGTCGCAACGTTTGTCGTCCCGCTTATCACAAGCCTGCCGCTTCTTGGAATATGTCAAGGTATAAGTGGATTTGGACGTGGTATGACATACCCTTTACTAATGGGACTAAGTATTCGGCGAATCCCTGACCAAGAGCGCGCAACGGCGATGGGGATTTTTCAAGCTATCTATGCCGTTGGTATGTTCCTGGGACCGTCAACTTCTGGTATCGTTTCAGATGCTTTTGGTCTCCATGGGGCATTCATCATTTCGGGTCTTATTTCAGTGATTGCTGCGCTAGTCGCCCTGTTTCTGTTAAAGTTTCGGATAACGTAATCCAACACAGCGTGAGGTGCATATGTCGTGTGTGTGCCTGACCTTCTTGATGTGTTCGTGATGCTGAAAATTTTGAAGTTGACAACAATTGGGGAGCGTGGCACAATGGAGACTGGGTTGGCTATAATTTGAGAAGAGGAGTTTCTGTTGCGGACCCATTTGGAGCGTTAGCTAAAATAGGCAACTTTATAACGTTACCATTGATGTACATACTTGAGCAGGGCAAACGTAGAAACATTTGTGGCATTACCTCTGCTTTTCCCCACCTCGATACACTTGTATTTCCGTCCGCAATGACTTGTTTCTTACCCAAAAGGAAATTACCGTGTTTTCGCGTGGTTGGGTTTGAGAAGATGCAGAAGTAGAAATTGAGCCATGGGTATACCCCAAAGGTGCAACGAAGCTATCACCTCAAAGTAGTTAGGATTGTGGTAAGGAACGAATTCGGCGAAGTGCTGTCGAAGGCCTTGCGGGATGCCGCCAAGGAAGTGCCGAAAAATCTTGACAGGTAGATTGCGAAATCTTGCCAATGCCAGGGAATCAAGCCCGCGAGAAAATTCACATACTAGGCAAGGAGTGCATTCGGATGATCTCGGGGGTCACAGTGGACAATATTAAGGGAGGAGGCAAATATCCGAATGGGCCAGTCTTGCGAGATGGAGATGGCTGGTTACGAGGAAAATTTGCATCATCACCGGGCAACGTTAGCAGGCTGTATTCTGGTAGACGGTTTGATTAATTGGAAAAACTAGGGTAGGATTGCCAGAAAAACTAATACAGAGTGTCTAGAGGGACAGGCCAGCGAGCCAATTGGCACCGTTTTCTGTGTCTTCCATGTATTTAGGGAGAAATGTTGAAAGTCGATTGAGAAATCTACCCAAGGGACAAAGGAACATCACATGAACATAATTTGTACAGGCATTAGCTGTTCTGGAAGAAAAGAACTAATGGGAGATTTTCAAGCGCTTTGTCGTCAGAAAAACGTGCGGATTGGTTTTTTCAACGTTGGAGATTTTATGCGTCGAGCGGCGGCCGAGTCTGGTGTGCGTTTTACGGAAAAAGTTCTCGATTCTGACCCTGCTGTACTTTCTTTAGCGCGACGGTCTGCATTTCACGAAATAATGAATCTTGCTTCCGACTACGACCACGTGTTCATCGGACTTCATTCCTGTTTCCGATGGAGAAGCAGGTTAATTGAGGGCTTCTCATTTCGCGATATCAAGAATCTACCCGCTGATGTGTTTGTGAATGTCGTTGATGACCTTGAAAGTATCGCGCAGCGTATGGAGTCAAACCCTCAATGGGCAGGCATGCGCCGTGAAGAGATTAATGTCTGGCTGGATGAAGAGGAATTTCTGACTAAACAGTTAGCGATTCTAAACGATAAACCTCACTATACAGTTGCACGACAACACGATGATGAGAATTTCTTTAATCTCCTGTTTTCCGAGAAGCAGAAGTTTTACCTAAGCTATCCCATTACGCTTCTCCGCGAAACTCCTGATGAGATTAATCAAATCCGAGCATTTGGATCGAATATGAGAAAGAGATTCATTGTGTTCGATCCGCTGTATATCAAGGACATGGAATTGATCCGCGCAGCGGAATCGTCTCCAAGTGAAAAACGCAAGATTGCGAATGGGGACGGAATCACGACCATTAGCAGCATTGATGACAACTTGAGCGAACAGATAAAGACGCGTACGATTTCGAGGGATTATCAGTTTATCCATCAGAGTGATTTCGTCGTTGTTCTTTACCCAACGGATAAACTCTCCCCGGGTGTTCTAAGTGAGATGAATTATGCGTCCCGGTACAATAAGCCTGTTTATGCTGTGTACTCACACACTCGTAGTCCGTTCTTTGAGAATCTGTGTGAGCATATTTTTGACAACATAGAGGAACTTGACGAATTCTTGGTGAGTAGAGAGAGCGACAAATAGTAACTTCTTCCCGCTTTCAAAGAGGTTTGGGGCAACACCTTCCAGCGAATCCATCAACCAAATGAAAATCGCCATTCTCTCACGCGGATCTCAAAACTATTCCACCCGCAGGCTGACCGAAGCAGCTTTGTCAGCAGGGCACACGGCTCAGGTGTTAAACCCATTCGGGTTTAATTTGCAGATTGGAAGCACAGGGAAACGAATCTATTACAAGGGAGTTTCTGCTGAAGATTGCGATGTCGTTCTCCCTCGCCTCAGTGCTGCAACAGCCGTCTACGGAGGTGAGATTGTGACTCATTTTGAATGGATTCGAATTCCTGTGATTAACCGTGCGATTCCAATTGGCAATGCTCGAAACAAATTCCGAACTCTTCGCATTCTGGCGGAATGTGGTTTGCCGGTTCCACCAAGCCTCGCCACCGGTTCCACAGACTCTTTAGATCAGGCACTTGCCATGATTGGCGATTATCCTTTCATCATGAAGCCATTTGAAGGGACGCACGGGGACGCTCTTCTTTTGATGGACACACGCACATCACTTAGGTCTGCGACCGGTGCCATGTGCGATCTGCATCAGGATTATATCATTCAACCATTTATCAAGGAATCCGCTGGGAAGGACTTTCGTGTGTTGGTTGTGGGGGGTAGAGCTGTTGCGTCTATGAAGAGGATTGCTCAGGCTGGCGAGTTTAGATCCAATATCCACCGCGGTGCACGTGGTACTAGCGTGGAACTACCATCGGAATGCGTGGAAATAGCTATTCGGGCCGCTGGAATTATGGAACTAGAAGTGGCCGGTGTAGACCTTCTGCTTACACCTGAAGGCCCACTGGTACTAGAGGTTAATCCATCGCCTGGTCTGGAAGAAATTGAGACCGTGACGGGACTTCGAATAGCTGAAGAAATTATTGAATTTTCCGTCGAGTTTGCTGAGACAGAGAAAAAATGACTTGGTTCGAGGTCTCTTGACACGTGATTTGATAAATAATTGGATGGCTGAATATGCGCATTCTCATGTTTAACCATGAGTTTCCTCCGATTGGTGGTGGAAGTGGTTGGGTAAGCTACTTTCTCGGAAAACACTTTGCAGAAGCCGGACACGACGTGTGTCTTGTTACTTCCCAGTATGACAATCTCCCGAAGGATGAGGTGGTTGGGAGGATTCATGTTCATCGTGTACCCGCACTTCGCGGTAACAAAGATGTGTGCGGTGTCCACGAACTGCTTACCTATGCAATTAGCTCAACTCTACACGGGTTAAGTATCGTGCATCGATTTAAGCCCGAGATTATTCAGATTTTTTCTGGCATTCCGGCAGGAGGTGGAGGCTATCTGCTCAAAAAGTTTTTTAACTTGCCCTATGTGGTCTTTCTCAGTGGACGTGATGTGCCAAGTGTCGATCCGGATCCACCTTACTACCGCTGGATTTATGCGCTACTTCGTCCTGCCATTCGTGGTATCTGGCGGAATGCGGCGATGGTGGTGGCGTGCAGTGACGGATTGAGAAATTTGGCGCTGAAGACTGCACCAGAGGCGTCCATCAGTGTCATTCCAGATGGGTTAGATTTAGACCGTTTCTCTCCGGTGACCCGAGCCGTTTGCCCAGCACGCGTCCGAGTGTTAACAATTGGACGGCTAATTCCAAGGAAAGGCTTCCAGTTGTTGATTCAGGCGCTGTCCCAGGTAGTAGCGCGGACAAGTGTCGACTTCGAAATTGAGTTGGTGGGAGACGGCCCGTACGGTAAGATTCTACGAAAATTAGCGAAGGATTTGAAAGTGAGCCAAATGATTCGGTTCACAGGCTCTGTTTCGTATTCAGAACTACCGAAAAAATATTGTGAGGCGGATATTTTCGCACTCTGTTCCTTGGCGGAGGGAATGCCACTCGTCGTTCTTGAAGCCATGGGCACTGGTTTGCCAATTGTTGCTAGCAAAGTACAGGGAGTCGAAGACCTTGTAAAATCAGGGGTCAATGGTTCTCTCTTCTTGCCCGGTGATGTTGATGGATTAGCTGAATGCTTGGTGCAACTGATTAACGATGGCGGAGATCGTATCCGGATGGGTGCCGCCAGTATTGAGCTTGTACAGAAGTATGATTGGAGAAAAATCGCACAATCTTATTTGAGCATTTACCAAGAAATTCTGCACAAGAAGCAGAAGCGCAACTGAAACCGGGAGAACAATGCCACCAACGACCTCATAAGAGTTCGGGAAAATTAAGGAAGACGGATTCGCGTAGTTGCAGTAGGTCTATTGAGAATCCGTTTCCCTTGATTTTCCAAGAAGCTGCTCAAGTCTGCGGCGCACTCTAATCTTCCAAGACGCGTCCCCGTCGTCTTTGGTTGCTTTGTCACGCTGGTAGATGGGGATTTCACTGTCAATGTCAAATTGGGTCGCATTTTGAAGCACGCGCAGATTATGAACAGCCTCTTTAAAGTCAGGATTGACTTTCAGCGCTTGCTTCCAGCTTGTCAATGCCGAATTTCGGTTGCCTTGTCTATAAAAAACACACCCCAACTTGTTGTACGCTTCAACCAGAGTTGGATCTATTGAGATTGCTAGCTTGAGAGATTCGATTGCTTTCTCTGGCTGATTTTGGCACGAGTATGCGTTTCCGAGGTTGTGGTGAAGTTCCGCAATGTCAGGATCTTTACTGGCAGCCGCCTCCCATTGAACGATGGCCTCGTCGTGTCGATTCTGTTCCCAACATTCAATCGCCCTATCATTATCGATCTTAGCTTGTTTGCTCATAAATCTTTTCGATGTGGTAAATCGGGTTCGTTTTCTCGCCGAAGTTTTACGACCGGCGAGCCATCGGTTGTATTCCTCTCGGGTTTGCGGGTCTATGAGAACGCTATAAGCTTCCTTAATTCGCTCCGTCTCTGACTGCACCAACCTCATTGACGTCTCGTCTAAATTTTGCAAATCGCGAGTACTATAGTCACGCTTCTTTTTCTGCCAAGCCGCTTCAATCTCAAGCACTGTTGCATTCTGGTTGACACCTAAAGTCTGGTAATAGCTCCGAACTGCTTTGGAGATTTTCATATGCTAAAGACTAACCGTGGTTGGTTTGAGGTTAGTGACAGGAAAGGGAATCCAAGTCTTTACTATACCATATTATTTACTCGCCGTCAACCGCAAATCTGGCATGATTCACCGAGGTCATGTTAAGGCCTTGAAATGCGAATAAGTATCTTAGATTTCAATTTTGAGAAAGGGTGATGATGCCTAAGGAATCATATTCCTATTGTCTAAAAGACAATCTAACAAGGGTATGGTAATAACCGATTCTAGCACATTGAGCACACGCGATTGGTGATGGACATGGTTCGTATGTGTTTGTGAATGGGATGAAACGTTGAGTACATCAAAGTCCAGAATTTTGCCTGAGTAATGCCACTACTATCTGGTCGATGCAGAGAAAATTCTACGAGGGCCAACTTTTGACTAAGAAAGAATGTTCAGAAGATCGGTTTGAAAAACGAAAGGTAGCTTACACATTCTAGGAAGATGTGTTTGTGTTTATTGGGGACATTTGATCCGGTAGTGCCTCGTCGATCTCGCTGTTGTCCAAATGTGAAAGATTTGAATAATCCCAAAAAACTCTTGACATCTACCTGCCTTTTTGGTATCATTCTAGCCGCCCCATCTGGCGCCGAGGTAGCTCAGTCGGTAGAGCAGTGGACTGAAAATCCATGTGTCGGCAGTTCGATTCTGCCCCTCGGCATTCTACGCAACAATTCGTAATGCGATGAGGCGGTGTTCTTGATAGGCCGGTGTAGCTCAGGGGCTAGAGCGGCTGATTCGTAATCAGCAGGTCGGAGGTTCAAATCCTCTCACCGGCTTCATTCTCCCTTCCCGGGTTTTGTGTGTCCGTCTAGAAGAAGTTCCCATCACGAGTCGGTTGTTAGCCCTCATTCAGGATTGTCCCTTAATATCTTGCCTCAGTCTCTGGACCGCCAGTGCGTCTGAACTCAGTGCATTGTTCATGAAAGACGGCCTAGATTCCTTTCTCTTTGGAAGCGTCCAATCGGTGAGTATCTTCGGCGTTTGCTGACACAATGGAGAAGTTCTAGAAGTGTATTTAGGTTGTAGGTTCTGTCCTCGCGCTTGATTCCGAAGATATATTAGATGTCCATAATGAGAGTTTCTTCGTAGGCTATGAGGGATTCAGGCGATTTTCGGGTTAGTTTGCATTCAATGCATGGATTTAGTGAGTAGTCCAGAACACCAGCGTTCTAGTAACCACGATGTTCACTAGTACCCTCCTTAGACCGCAAGAACAGTATTTGAAACTTATTTCCTAGGGGCATGTTGTTCGCGCTGTCCGTTTGACAACTTTACTGATTTTGTCTGTTCATCAGGTCTTGCTCAATGTTCTTGATCGTTGCAAGAGAGTCGGAGTTTGGTTCCAGTTTATACGCCATCTTATAGGCTTGCAGCGCCACCTCTTTTTCTTGCATGAAAACCAGGTTAATTTCGCCTATCTGTTTCCATGCATCAGTTTCGTGCGAGGAGATTTCGACGATGCGTTCGTAAATTTTCAGGGCTTTGTCGTACGGTCGTGTTTCAGCTTCGCGACCTGTCATTGCGGCGCGACGGTACAGTAAGCCAACCAGTTCGTCCCTTGCTTCTGTGAAGCTTGCGTCTTTCTCTATGGCTTCCTCTAGCATGAGCATAGCCTGTTCGTGCATCTGAGTGATGTTTGTAATTTCTCCATCGCTGAGATGTCGATCGATGAAGCGGTAGTTTTGCAGACTACGACGGTAGGTTCTGGATAATTGGAGGCGTGCTAGAAGACCGGTTGGCGCATTTTCAAATGGTAGCCTGGTTAGTTCAGGATCGTTTGCGATTGCTTCTTTGTAATGGTGAATTGCCTCCTCATACTGCTGAGTTCCTTGATACATAATTCCTAGCAAATAATGTGCTTCGGGATTAGTTGGCTCTTTTTCAATCACGGCAAGGAACTCTTGGACTGCTAGCAAGGGGTTTCCATCAATACGCGCGAGTTTTCCACGTAGGAGGTGCACACTAACATGATTAACTCGAAGCCTGGCTGCTTCTTCAAGACGCGCTCGAGCGTCTTTTATCCAATTGCTGTGAGCATAAATTTCGGCTACGCGCAGATTCGCATGTAGAAGGCTATCGGTCAATGTGCTTACGGCGCCGGCGCTGTCCAGTGACGGAGAATGAAACGCGCGTATCGCATCCCAATATGCGAGGGTTGCCCTGATTAGGTCTTGTTGTAGGAAGAATTGGTCGCCCTGACTGACAAATTCTTGTACTCGAAGGCTAGTAATTATGTCCGTTTGAGTCTGTGCACTATCCGTGTACACGACGATTAACAAAACAAACAAGATAACAATCGCTATCTCTACACAGAGTAACCGATGTTGAAATAATGTGCGGACTTTTAACTTGTTGACGATCATTTGATTGCTCTTTAGCTTGGATTAGAATTCGTCTGATGCTGTGGATTTCAGCGCTCAGCTTCGTTCCATTTTATCTAGAATCTCTAGGAATTCCTCAGGCCCCACGAATTTTTCGAGGCGCTTGAATGGTTTTCCTGTCGTATCGAGAAAAAGTACGACGGGTAAACCAACGATGCCATATTTTTCTTTTAGCTGCTCCACTTGTTCTGAACTTCGGCTAAAATCCAGTTTGATTTTAACGAAATGTGACAATCTTGATGCAACTTTCGGTGCAGAGAAAGTGTATTTGTCAAGCTCTACGCAGGCACCACACCACGTGGCGTAGAAATCAATTATGACGGGTTGCTCGTTGTTGTGCGCAAGAGCTAGGCCTTGAGTCTCATCATGAATCCAATCCAGCTGATTCTCTACAGCGGTGAATCCGCCGATGATTACATAAAGACCGGTGACTGCTGAGAGAATGCCGAATGACTTTCGAAATTGTGCTCGACGGGGTAAATCTCTAAACCGATGAGTGAGGTGTCCGAGAAAGATGCCAACTAATACGAGAACAGCACCAATAAAAAACAACTGAAAGGAACTATCTAGAAACCGGCGCAGTGGTTCAACGACCTCTTTTAGGAAATAGAGCGCCGTCGCGATGACTACAATCCCCAAGATGTTCTCTAATACATACATCCATGCGCCTGAACGCGGTAGGGAGCTTATTATCCCTGAGAATGTGCCAATCACGATAAAGAGTAATCCCATTCCAAGGGCATAGGTCAGCATCAGCCAGAACCCGATAAAACTACTGCCGGTAGTAGCAACATAGGAAAGCACCGCTCCCAATGCGGGGCCGGTACAGGGTGCAGCGATGATTCCCGCGACAGTCCCCATTGCGAAAGCTCCACCGAATCCTGTCCCGCCAACAGTTTTCAACCTGTTTTGCACAACGTAAGATAAGCGAAACTCAAACACACCCAACAGAGACAACCCGAGTGCAATCAGAGTAGCACTGATAATACCGACAACTAACGGATTCGCCATTAATTGACCAAAGACTGCGCCGGTTGATGCAACGACAACTCCTAGAACGGAGTACATCACGGCAATTCCGAGAACGTATGTAACGGAAAGGAAAAAAGCCTTCGTGCGCCCTGCGGAAGCACTTGCGCCGAAGACGCTCACTGTAATTGGAATCAGTGGATAAACGCACGGTGTCAAGCTCGTTAAGATACCACCTACAAAGACGAATAGAAATGCCCAGAGATATCCTTTTGATAGGGCCTGGAGAAAATCCGAGGTTGCGCTTGTTGGTGGCGCGCTGCGGTCAGGGAGCGTACCGAACTGCAAGTTTTCAAAAATTGCATCGTTTATCCGCTGAACTGGTTGGTCATTTCCAACGACCTCTATTGGAATTGCGATGTCGATGGTCACGGGTAACAGGCATTTTTCATTGCTACACGCTTGATAAATCAAGCTAAGTAAGAGATTCGTCTTTTGGATGTGAGCGCTGTCAGCCACCGTTGCCTGGAAGCCAATAATCGTTTGACGATGATACACAGGCGCCTTTCCGATTGAAGCAATATCGAGCTCCTCTCCTGCGGGATATATGACCTCACCGAATTTTAGGTCGGTGTGTTCGGACAAGATAACTTCCGTTGGGATTAAATTTTCTCCAGCAGGATTCGCATTTGCGTGCCATCCTTCTTCGAAGTTCATGATAATGGCAACTTGAAAGGTACTGGCGGATTGTACCGTGTCTACAGATAGGAGGGCATCTGTCTGGACAATCTCAAGGGCTCTACTCTGTTTCTCCCGTGCAGCGAATTCTGATAACTGCCCGTGAGAGCTCAGTGCTCCAAGGTAGATTAAGCAGAGGGAGGTCAGCAAACGAAAAACAAAGAACATAGGTGTTCTGTTCATGTCAAGCGTTTCTCCGGTGAACACGTATCTTACGAGGTATCCAAAGTGTCTCCACGAATGGGTTGAAATCGGGAGGTCTGTTGGGATAGATCTTGAAAAATGAAATCCGGTTTTTCCGATTATGTTCAGCTTTACGAAAAAGCCTCGAAGATTGCGAAAGGAGGATTCCAACCGCAATTTGGGGATTTAAGACCACACTATACAAGAGACCGTACATATCTGTTTGAAGAACCTTTGTCCTGTCGTCACACTTTACCATTTTCCTGAGTAAAATAAGCTTTTCGCTGATTCGTAACTAAAAAAACAGATTCCAGACAACTTGGCACAACTCGCTAGGCTGGAAACCCCATGCTTAAATTGGGTACCCAAGTAGATTCCACTTTTTCTCTCTTGACGCTCTAAATTCCCGCGACGAAGCGGCCGGGATTCAACAAGCCACCTGGGTCAAATCGGGCTTTGATTTGCTTCATGATGGTGGCGATTTTGCCAACTGGTCCCCAAATGTCAATGTCGCGCTTAAGCTCGATGGGCGCCGTTTCAACTATCAAGTTTCCGCCAATCTGTAGCGTATGTTCTCTCAATTTAATCAAGGTATCTACTATTGTCGGATTTTCCATGTTAGAGGAAAAGGCTGTAAAGGTTAGATGCATGATTCCGCTTCCCATAAGCGCCATGGCCCGTGTCGAAGCACCTAAATCATGACCGGCTTCCAAGGCGGTGGTTATAAAATCTTCGATGTCGGTAGCGCGGATGTTTGCCTTGCAAACAATGGATGGGCCCAATTGGCTGTATTCGGGAAATGCCTGCATTGCCTCAACGAGATTCTGCGATTGGGATTTTTCGATGCATTCCATCCCGATTGGTCTGTTTTGCTCCGCAATCGAATGTAGTTGGTTGCCTTGCCAATCGACAGTCTTAGGTGCACCATCTATGCCGACAACGAGAGTGGGATTAAGAATATTTGTGGAGGGCAGGCCGTTGATGAACAAGTTGAGAAAGCTAGGAAGAAGTTGCGAATTTGTAATCTCTGAAGAGACTCTTACGGCATCTTGTATCTCTTTAAATCTGAGTATCACAACACGTTCGCATTCGGGCAAGGGAAACAGTTTAAATGTCAAGTCAGTAATGATTCCAAGTGTGCCGAACGAACCAATGTATAATTTGTTAAGATCGTAGCCTGCGACGTTCTTGACCACCTTCCCGCCGCTTTGTACGAGGTCGCCACCGGACTGAACTACGCGCATGCCCAGTATTCGACTCCGCGGCGTACCATGCCGCAGACGCAACGGACCACTTGAGCCTGTGGCTGCGATTCCACCCACTGTGGTGCGGTCGGCGTACGGTGGATTGAGAGGTAAATATTGGCCGTGTTTCCCCAATATCATCTGAAGGTCCCTCAACTTCATACCAGCCTGTACTGTGACCGTTAGATCAGCCGGTTCGTATTCTAGAACGCTGTTCATTTGCCTTGTCGAGAGTACCAAATCGACCTGTTCTGGTGGATTGCCAATGCCAAGTTTCGTACCACTTCCCGCAGGAATTATCGAGAGCCCGTGATTTGCGCTAAAGGCGAAAATTTCTTGGATTTCCTGTATCGACGAAGGTACAAGAACTGCCTTCGGTGTGAAACCATCAACGCAGTAATGGTCGAGTTGCATCGTCGGGAGCAATCCACGGTCACTAACGATCTCTCGTAATTGATTGTGCAACGAATCCACATGGGGCATTGTGATTGACTCTACGCCTCCAGGCCTTGGAAACTCTCAGGTATGTTAGGGAATGAGACTATGGAAGACCAGTGCTATCGCTATTGGTTACATATCTTTCGTTTTGCAGTCGCAATTCTAAAAGCCTAATACTTTGTAGTCAGTTGTCAATTGTAAGTTTTGCATAAGATTCCGATGTCGGAAAGATTTTGCCGGGATTACATCGCCCCGTTGGATTAAAGATGTCCCGGACGGTCGCCATTACTGCGAGATCTTCAGGGCTGAAAATTAGTGGCATGTAGTCCATTTTTTCAATTCCAACACCATGTTCACCTGTAATTGTTCCTCCGACTTCAGCACATGAGCGGAGAATTTCCATGTTAACCATTTCAACGCGCTTACATTGCTCTGCATCTCGTTCATCGAATAGTACAATTGGGTGGATGTTCCCGTCGCCGGCATGGAATACATTTGCGATTGGAATCTCGTATTTGTCGGAGATTTCGGAAATCCGTCTAAGAACTTTGGGCAACTGCGTGCGCGGAACCACACCGTCCTGGGTAATATAACTTGGCGCTAGGCGACCGAAAGCGCCAAAAGCACTTTTTCGCGCTTTCCAAAGATTCTGGCGGTCGGTGTCATCTTGGGCATATCGGACTTCGCGGGCATTATACTCATTCAGAATTGCGATGACGCGTTGCGCCTGGTCCTGCATTCCTGCATCTATGCCGTCCAATTCAACTATGAGAACTGCTGCGGCATCTAGAGGGAATCCATAGTGAAAACCAGCCTCAAGTGCTTTGATGACCAGTTGATCCATCATTTCGAGTGCCGCCGGAACAATTCCTGCGGCAATGATACTTGAGACAGCATTCGAGGCGTCGTCCATGGTATCGAATACGCTAAGGGTTGTCTGATAGGCTTGTGGGGCGCGCAGGAGCCGCACCGTCGCCTTTGTTACTATACCGAATGTACCTTCGGATCCGATCATTATTCCACGCAAATCGTAACCGGGTACTTCTTCAACAACCCCACCGAATTCGACAATCTCACCATCGGGTAAGACGACCTCTAACCCGAGAACATGATCTGTGGTGACCCCGTATTTTAGCGTATGCGGTCCGCCTGAATTCTCTGCAATATTTCCCCCAATAGTACACGCTTTCTGGCTCGATGGATCTGGAGCGTAATAGAAACCATCGTTTTCAACTGCGTGGGTCAAAAGTAGGTTTACCACTCCCGGTTCCACAACGGCCCGATGGTTGTTTAGATCGATTTCGAGGATGCGGTCGAGTCGGTTGAGCGCGATTATTACCCCGCCCTGCACCGGAAGCATGCCACCGCTCAATCCCGTTCCACCGCCCCGAGCAATAAAGGGAACTTCATGTCTATTTGCCAGTTTGACAATTTCCGAGATCTGTTGTGTCGTTTCGGGGAAAACAACCACATCAGGCAAGGCTTTGACCAGCGTCGCGCCATCGCATTCATAGACCGATAATGCCGTTTGATCCGTGAGCACATTTTCTGTGCCCACTAAGTCTCCAAGTTCATGGCTTAGGCACTCGTGATTTGACATTGGAGCGACCTCCATTGATGCGTTGTGTTTCACAGATGCGTTGATGGTGTAAACTACATTAAGTAATATCCCGAGATCTGATACTACCTGCTGGATTTTTGTATGAACAAAACGCGAAATCTCGTTGAATGGAGCTCGTTGTAGATCTCGGTGTGAGTGGCGGGTCACAAGAAATCATGGTGGTAGGATTACGCAGTTTATCATTCAACAATCTTTAACTCATCGTCTGTTCCGCGCTCAATAAGCTCTTCCGAGAGTTGACTTGCTATATCACGAAACCCTTGGGATTGTGGTGATTCTGGATGGGCGGCAACAATCGGTACGCCGACGTCTCCAGCAGCACACACCTCCGCGTCAAGAGGCACATGTCCGAGGAACGAAACTCCTAGTTGTTCGCTGGTCTTCCTGCCGCCGTCCGCCCGGAAAACATCTGTTCTTTCACCGCAGTGTGGACACGCGAAGTAGCTCATGTTTTCCACAACACCCAGAATTGGGACTCCTAGACGATTGAACATTGCCGTGCCCCGTCGGACGTCGGCTAACGCAACATCCTGTGGCGTTGTCACAATTACGGCACCAGTGAGTGGAATGGCTTGACTCAATGAAAGTGCTGCGTCTCCTGTTCCCGGGGGGAGGTCAATGATGAGGTAATCAAGTTCTCCCCAGTCTACATCGCTTAGAAGTTGGCGTATAGCACTGTGAAGCATTGGGCCTCGCCAGATCATGGCTTGCTCTTCAGGAACCATGAAACCGATCGACATCAGCCTAACACTATGTCTGACAATGGGGATTAGCTTCTTGTCCGGGCTAGTCTGGGGTGTTTCATTGATGCCCATCATTGTAGGAATACTCGGTCCATAGACGTCCGCATCCATCAAGCCAATCTTTGCGCCGGTTTGCGCTAGAGTGATTGCCAGATTGGTTGCAACGGTAGATTTACCTACACCACCCTTTCCACTTGCTACGGCGATTTTGTGGCGGATGTTTGGGAGTGTCATGTGCTGATTGTCAGCACCTGGCTGCGCTCCCGTTTGGGGTGAAGCCTTCGGACTAGAAATTTGGGCCCCGTTAACGACCTTGAGGTCTGGATGCCCTTTTGTTTTCGATTGGGTTGATTGGTTGTTGCTTGAATTTGGAGCCACTTTGCCCTTCTTGAAAAGATTCATGTTTCGTCCTCGTTAGAACATTATGAATAGCTCGAACCCTCGATTAACTCCCACCACTCTACTAAACCGGTTCGGTCTCCTCTTAGGAAGTTCACTCATCGATTGGAGATAACTTTCGCAAGCGTGCCACTGCTTCCGCCACTGCGTCAATCACTATGCTAACTTCTTCCTCTGTAGTATATCGACCCAGTCCTAGACGGACCGCAGTATGAGCTAGTTGTTTCTCAAGTCCCATAGCAAGTAGCACGTGGGACGCATGGTTTGCTCCAAAGTTACAAGCTGAACCTGTTGACAGTGCAATGTTGTTCAATCCCGAGATTAGGGATCTGCTCTCCACGAATTTAAAGCTGATGTTGAGGTTGCCGGGAAGTCTTTTTTCTGGGTGTCCATTGAGATAGATATCCTCAATCTCGTTCAATAGTGCCTCATAAAGCCGGTTTCGTAGCGCACAGATGCGTTTAGATTCCTCGGCCATTAATTCCCGCGACAGGTTGCAGGCCTCACCGAATCCGACGATGCCAGGAACGTTGAGAGTTCCCGGTCTGAGATCGTGTTCCTGACCACCGCCGTGCATTATAGGGTGCAATTTGATTCTTGGATCTGCCTGGCGAATGTAGAGAGCACCAATTCCCTTTGGGCCGTAGATTTTGTGAGCCGTGAGCGACATTAGGTCAAGCCCAAGCATGTCGACATCGGAATCAATCTTGCCAAGCCCCTGAACAGCGTCAGAATGGAACAAAACACCATGTCTTCTTGCAATTTTGCCGATTTCCGAGATAGAGTTGATTGAACCGACTTCATTATTTGCATAGATAAGGCTGATTAGAATAGTCCGATTCGTAATTGCCGACTCGACCCGATCGGTCTGGACCATCCCATAGCAATCAACAGGTAGATAGGTAATCTCAAATCCCTCTTCTTCTAGAGCGACACACGTATCCATTACCGCATGATGTTCAACCGTGCTTGTGATGATATGATTGCCTTTGTGTGCGTATTCATGCGCAATTCCTTTAATCGCAAGGTTATCTGACTCAGTCGCGCCGCTTGTAAATACAATTTCCTCCGGGGTACAATTGATGAGGTCTGCAACCTGCCTACGTCCTTTTTCTACCGCGTCTAGGGCGTTCTTGCCAAAACTGTGCGCGGTGTTAGACGCGTTGCCAAAATGAATTGTCATATAGGGCATCATTGCCTCTATGACTTGCGGATCGACAGGCGTTGTCGCGTGGTGGTCCATATAGATAACGTTTTCGCAATCTGGCATGTTCGCTAACCTCTGTGTCAAGAATTGCGATAATTTTACAGCACGCCCAAGTGAAAGTCAAGTGCAATGCTGAAGATATCTTCAGGTTCGTCTAACCAACGTCAAGGCCCGATTTTCAGCTTGATCTTTAATCAGTTTTCACATATACTACAGCATGGGAGCGCGTTTTCGTGACACACTCTTGCTTTCTTGCACCTCGCATAGCAAGAACTAGTCCTCGTTGTCCTGCTCCTCGAAAACAGAAAGGAGTATAAGCTGTTGGGATTTCTCAACCCGTTTTTTCTCTTCGGGATACTTGCTGCCACGATACCCCTAATCATCCATCTCTGGAGTCGTCGGCAGGCAAAAACTGTAGATTTCAGCAGCCTAATGTTTCTATTGGTTGCACACCGCCAAAGTGTTCGGCGTGTTCAACTCAAAAATCTGTTTATACTGCTGCTTCGCATGGCGATTATTATCATAATAGCGCTGGCCCTTGCGCGTCCTCTCATTAACGATCAATTTTCCTTTGCAGGTGTACGTGCAAAAACTAGCGTTGTCGTGATTCTTGATAATTCTTTTAGCATGCGTTATCAAGGCATTCAGGGGCAGCGATTTGAGAAGGCTAAAGTGATAGCGGGCTCAGTAGTCGAATCCCTTCGGCCAGGAGATAGTGTCGCATTCATCTTGATGTCTAATATCGGCAACGCGGTCTTGCGAAAATTGACAAAAAACCTAAATGCCGCCACACAGGAGATAGGTCAGGCAAGTGTTTCCAACCGATCGACCCACGTGTTTACTAGTCTTGATTTGGCACATGACATCCTGCATGCATCTGATGACCCAAACAAGGAAATCTACTTAATCTCCGACTTCGGGCGCAATGGTTGGGAAAACTTGAATCGCGTGTCGAATAGATCGGGGGCCAAGATTTTTCTCCTGCCTGTCGGTGACGAAGTTGGTGACAATACGAGTGTTGACGAATTTTACCCTTCAAGTCAATTGCTTGGTGCACATCTCCCGGTGCAATTGAACATGAATGTCACCAATCACTCCGATCTGTCACCGCAAGAAACCATACTGACGCTCTTTGTTGATGGTCGGAAGCGCAGATCGATAGGCGCTCATCTCGAGGCTCGGGAAGCAATTAGCACCAGTCTTATACATAAATTTGGATCGGCCGGTCTGTACACGGGCCATGTTGATCTCACGCCTGACCGGTTGTCAATCGATAATCGACGTTTTTTTGCCTTCCACGTGTATGGTCAGATACGAGTTCTGTGTGTCGGTGAACAGACGCTCTACGTATCACTAGCGCTAGATCCCGGAAATCAACTGACGCTTTCGGCCGATTTTGCCATTTTGCCCACAAACTGCGCCCTTCAAGAGATCGGTGATTTTGCACTGGAGGATTTTGACGTGCTAATTCTTGCAGACGTGCCCGAATTTTCCAATCGGGTGCGGCAATCAATTCAAAAGTTCGTCCGTGAGGGTAAGGGTGTGATCTATTTTGTGAGTCGTAAAGTTAGTGCAACGAGATATAACGAGTTTCTCGATTGGTTGCCCGCGAAACTTGGTACGCCCGTGTTCTGGAGTCCACCGTTTACAATCTCGAAATTCAACGCCAAGCATCCGATCTTCGAGATTTTTAAGACAGAAGAATTCTCGGGACAATATGCTCCACAGTTTTATCGGGGTTTAAACGTCCATCCGGTTGAAGACGCGAATGTGATTGCAGAACTGACTGACGGTACACCTTTTCTCGTTGAACGACCAATTGAGTCAGGAGTAGCATTCCTCTTTAACGTGTCCGCGACCAAATTAGACGCTTCGACGTTGATGGTTAATCCACATTTTGTTTCATTACTCCATCAGACCGTGCTCTATACGAAAGCTATACAATCCGATCATAATAGAAATTTGCTAGTGGGGCAGGCATTTGCCGCTAATTATCGTCACACGAAGGCAACGAAAGCATCAGTGCGAAGAGTAGGAGAGCCTACTCTTCCTCCAGAAATCGTCCCAATAAGTGAAGATGGCTCTATGCAGTTTAATCGCACAGAATATCCCGGAATTTATCAGGTCGATGTGCTCGGAAGAAACCAACTCAGTCGCGATTTTTTCGCGGTCAATGTTGAACCGGCAGAATCCGATCTCCGCCGTATTGAGATCCAAGAAGCTATGGAACGCATTGGTGCACAGCCGGAGTTCACAGGTGAACCTGAACCTTTGAATCTCGCGCTGAACGCTAACCGTGTTGGCAGAGAGGTTTGGGGAGAACTATTGGTGGTTGCGCTAATTCTCATGCTTCTCGAGGGTCTGATGTCAAATTCCAAATCGATTGGATTTCGAAAAACAACGACTGAGTCTTGACCCTCCTCTATTCTGAAGCCCCCTAGTTTGTCCAATAAATCAATGTCTATTGGACAGGTGTTTTGATGGATTGACAGAAGATGAGACGGCGTCACCATAGCATGCTCGACAGACAATTAGGATTCAACAATGAACTTGCATTCGTTCCTTCTCATAGCCCTTTTCGCCCTAGTTGGTGAATCGGCGGTGGCGAAAAGCTATCTTATCCGCAAGATTGTGCTCCGCGACAATGAGTCATTTTCGGACGAACAGCTTCGACGAGGTATGCGAATCGAGGTGGGAAAAACCTATAGTAATGTTCAGCTAAAAGAGGACTTTGACCGCATTGTCGGATTCTACCATAAGAACGGTTTCAGTTTTGCACGGATAGATGAAAACCTCTCGTTGAAAAAAGAGTTTTCTGATGGCTTATATTTGCACATCTACGTTGATGAGGGCCGGGTTGGCAAAATCACAGTCGAAGGAAACACTCGTACTAGAGACCATGTCATACTTCGAGAGTTACTATTGAACGTCGGGGGTGTCTACACCGTGGAAGACGAGTTAGAGAGCGAGCGAATTCTCCGTCGAAAGCCGTACCTTGGCAGCGCTGAGATAGAATCCACTTGGGATGCAGAAACGTCAACCGTCCAAATTCGTATTGTGGTTACGGATCTTTGGACAGTCATCCCAGCCATAGACTTGCCGGCATTTAACAGGAATAGTTCTGATTTTCTTGCAAAAATCGAGGATTCAAACGTCTTCGGATCCGGTAACCATGCGCGATTTCGCTATCAGCGGCTTAGCGAATCTGGGGAAAGAACGCGAAGCCTCATTCGTAGTCGATATTCTGAATCCCGCCTTTTTGGTTCGCATTGGCAATTTCATGGTCTCTATACCCAGAAACGAGAAGGGGACTCATGGGAAGTCAGATTGAATCGTCCGCAATATTCCCTCAAAACCCGTTGGAGCGCAGCATTTAAGGCCGCCGAGCCTGTGGATCTCATCCGTTGGTACGATGGTGGGCGGAAAACGGACACGTTCGACCGTAGAGTGCAATTGAGTTCTGGCAAAGTCACACGCTTTTTCGGCAATCGCCGGCAACAGACGCAACTCACCCTATGGCTGTATTCTAAAAGAACCAAATTCACTCTTCTTGAGAACCTTACGCCGTCAGATGCCAACCTGCAAAATCGAAATATAAAGATGTTAGGCGTCTCGTTAGGGCGAAGGACAGTCGATTTTGTCCGCACCCGATATGTCAATGAGATGGGGAGGGTCGAGGATCTTCCTGTCGGACAAGAATATAGGTTGTCCGTAGGGTATGGATCTCCAATCTACGGATCCGATCAGTCCGAGGCGGAACTTAATCTTCTATTGTACTTGTCGTTTGCACATCGTGAATTTTTCTTGCTTCACGTACGCACAGACCTAACGACGCGATTTACTCCTGGTCCGAACGACTCGGTACTTAATGGAAACATCAAGTTGGTGCGCAAGAATCTCTTGTTTCAGACGCTGGCTGCGCGACTTTCCACGGTGTTTGAGTTTGGTCTTGATGGTGAGAGCCAAGTACATCTTGGAGGATTGAGTGGACTACGTGGTTACGGCCCCCGGCAGTTTAGTGGCGAAAAAATGATGGTCTTAAACATTGAGAGTCGAACGATATTTAGGGGTGGACTGTTCCGAAAATTGGAGTCTGTGTTAGTCGTAGGATCTAGCCTGTTCGTTGATATTGGATATATCTGGAATGGCAAGACATTTCACTTGAGAAAATCGAAACGAAGTATTGGGGTTGGATTGAGATTTAGTATACCCAAACTAGGTGGTTCTCGGATTTATCGCTTGGATTTATCTTGTCCGTTAGATACCCCCGGTGCATCGCTTTCGGCCCCGGTTCTCACCTATGGAATCGGGCACATATTCTAGTCACGCCGCTCGCGGAGTAATTCCATCTCCGAATATCGAATGGTTTTTGTCGGCTCTAATGTCATCGTAGGTGTGCGGCCTTCAAGTTAGCATGGAGTTGATAGTGTCATCCGACTAAACTGAAAAATCAGGCTTTGGGTTAAAGTCCCTTCGTTGCGGGAGGGTGAATCGAATATGCAATAAGAAGATGAATACAACAAGAAGATGAATACAACGGTCTTGGGTTTGAACGTACCCCTAAAGTAGTAGTTCTGAACAATTGAATCGCAGGGCGTAGATTGCCATTTGCGTCTGCATTTCCCTGTGCACAACAAACTTGTATGTGCTTGAATGGGGGAGAGTCTTGGACTTGGCGATTATTATCCTAGTAGGGATTGGTAGAGACGCGTGCTTCAGGGCACAGACTAAAGCCTTGTCCTTATTCGTCTTGGACGTCGGTTCTGAGGCGTTCGAAGCCAAGAAAGACTTACAAATTCCAACCCGCTGAGCCTACCAATGAACGAATGCTACTTCTACGAAAAAACCCTTACTTAGCGGTTTGGGAAACGGTGTGGAATCTTGAGCTATCCTGATTCTATTGTTTGACGGCCGGTGGGCCTTATTCCCGGACAAGAGCTAAGATGTCGTCTGTGCGTGATGAAGTCTTTGCTTAAACTGTGTCCGATGGCTTAATTCGCGAATTAAGCCATCTTTCTTCTGCAAGTATTCTGTCGTTTAAATGTTCTCAAGAGAGGAAAGAACAGGGATCGGTGCAGCATCCATGTCTCTGATATTGGAGGGTTCGGATTGCGAATCTTGCGATCGTTTTACACAATAAAAAGATTGTCACAAGTTTCGAAAACCTGCTATACTAACCGCGTCAACTAGGAGGTTAGTACACTAGTGTTCGCGGGCCCCTATTCGGTTTTTAAGCGCGAAAATCGAAATCTACGACGAGAGACAGATGGCAATATGAAGTGTGATGAATTCAACCAAAAAGATTCGTTTGGGATTTAGGCCTCTTAACGGAGCCAATGCTTCCTGAATAGTTATTGTAAGTGACTTCTCGCCGTTTTCGTAGGAGGTTGTCGCTACTCTGCGGAAGTCCAATGGTAGCAAGCGATTAGCAAGTTAATGGGGATCGGTGTTGGTCAGTGAACCTCGGTATTCGGCCGTTTGAGAAAGCTTAAGCGCACAAACCATTTCCTTAATCGCGCTTCCTTACTAATAAGGTTATCTATGGTGAATCTCGACAAAGAGAATAGAAGATTTGACTGTGAACCCACTCTCACCGATGTACAAGTCCTCCAGTTCTGTAGGGAGGGATACCTGATGTTGCAAGGGGTCGTCCCTGGGAACATTAATCGACAGACATTCGCGTATCTCGAAGCGCACCCTTCTAAGGGGCCAAGTAGTATTATTCTTGAGGATTGGTTCCGTGACCGCGTCCTTCTTCAACCCCAGGTGGCTGGTGCAGTTCGATCAATACTAGGTCGCAATGTCGGCCTACCGGTGCTAATGAGTAACCATCGTGTGCAGTGTCCTGCTCCGTTTGGAGATTGGCATCATGATGCTGACTCACTATTCGGCCCCGAGGTCAACTATCTGCAGGTATTCTATTATCCACAGGATGTGCCTGAAGAGCTGGGGCCAACCGAGGTGTTACCAGGATCTCACTTAAGCGAAGTAACAAAGAGCGATGAGAAACAGGGTGAAATCGCAACAACTGCGTGCGCAGGTTCGGTTTTTATAACCATTTATCCGCTCTTGCACCGTAGAAGCAAGTCGACCGCGACGGGGATACGCAACCTGTTAAAATGGAGTTATTGGCGAACGGAACCGCCACAGCGAGATTGGATTCTTGATTCCGACTTTGACTTTCACACGGCCAACTACGGTGGACATGGAGCGTGTAAGCACATCGCGCAAAAATTCTACTGGTTGTGTGGAAAGATAAGTGAGTTCCGTACTTGGGGTGGTCAATCTTGGCCGTGTAGCTTTCCGCCCGGGAGTCAAATCGGCAGGTCTTACGGCTTTCCATCGGGGCCACCAAAGTGGTAAGCGAATGGTGAAGCTTCCATGCATCGACAGAGGGTGAGGGATTGTTGTTCGATGACCTTTCTGGACTTTCCCAAGGCTCGTGAGTTTATCAGCATGTTGATGAATGAATCGAGAATCATAGGCGGAAAATTACTACAAGGGGATGCTTCATTGTGGTCATCTTGAACGAAAAAGGGGCGGTTAAGATGGGAACATGTAGATGGGAGGCAGTGGTTTAATGTCGCGGGGGTTCGAAGATTGCAAACCGGCAAATCATCTACCTTCAACTTCTAAGACATAGCTGTGGTACGTTAACTGATATTGGCAGATTGTATCCCCATTGAATGACCGATCGGGATTTGCTCCGAGGGAACAGGTGCACCGGGATGCGCTAAAGCGAGGGGAGACTTCGGGTGGTGTTATTGCACAATAAGTGTCCCAATTTGTAGATGGCTAGTTCACTTAGCGACGAAACCTTGAGCAGGACAGACTCGTCGTCCGCCAGTTCGTCTTCAAGGGTAATGCGACAAAGTCAGTGCCGACCGGTATGGAGCTCACCTCCCAAGTAGGAACCTTTGGTTCCCACTTGGGATTCTACGGGGCTTCCTCCGCTGAAGAGTGTGGTTCCGCATCCAAGAAAACTCAAGTAGATCTTGCGTACGGCAACTTGCAGACAGAACGCAGAAGTGCGTTCGTTGTGTAACAAGGCACGGTGATTGGTTTCCAATCACCATCAGGCTACTTTGTTCGCCTTCCAATTCGTCGAATCCGAAAGGAGAACACATGGAGAGAGTTGAAGCGCCTCTTCCAGAACCACTCGTTCGGGAGCTGGGTGAGTTGTGGGAAACGATTCCGGAACTTCCAACCAGCGAAGCGTGGAGGCGTGAATTGCTCGGTCTTGACCAATCTCCTAATGACACACGTGTGTATATCGTACGCCGGGAAAACCAGATTGTCGCGATGTGCCAATTCTATGTGTCCCATCGACTGCCCATTATAAGCGAGTTTACTTATCCCGGCACTCACCCATCATTTCGTGGTGAAGGAATCGCTACTGAACTCTGGACGGCGGCTATCAAGGATATAGAAGCATTGGGGATAGAAGCCATATTCCTTGGCACCAATGATCGTGTTGCCTTTCGTCTCTATCGCCGTTTGGGATTTTCTAAACTCCCGGGCGCGCTTACATTTCTACGGGTACTTGACGGACGATCTCCCGAAGAATTCTTGGTAGACTGGTTTAGAGATGTTGGACCGGCAACGGTCTCTCCTGGCGATCTAGACGATAAGCTACCCTCATACCCCCTTGTTGTGTCACCACACGAGTGGCAGGTTTTGGATGCCAACGCCGGTCTAATGTCTTCCCGATACAGTCTGCATCACACTTTTGCCGGATTGTATATAAAATGCGCAGATGTGGGCAACGCACAAGATGGAACAAGGTTCTCAGCAAGGACGGAGGATGGACGCGTCGTAGGTATGTCAACCGGCCGGCTAGATAGAGATGGCTCCTTCGCCGTCGATGGATTTGTTCACTACCGTTATCGTGATTTGTGGAATGTCTTGATTGAGCAGGCCGCTGCGTTTGGCAAGGAACGGGGTGCCGGTATAGTTCATGCTAATGTGTCTCGAGAAGATGGCGAGAAACGGACTCTCTTCGAAGCTCTAGGATTCAGGGAAGTACGTCCCGGTCCTAATTTTGTGTTGGATGGTTTGCAATTGAATAAGGAACGGCAGATTGAACCCGTATCCGTACCTGGCGTAAGAATGGAGCGTAACACGTGAAAATTAGCTTTCTATGAGGCTAAAGTGATTACTCTATGTTTTTGGTTTTTCCAGACCAAAACCAATCCCGGAAACGCACTATAAACAAAGGGAGAATTCAAGATTATGAAGCGCATTAACCGAATAATTGAACTACTCGAAGAAGGTCAACCTGTTTATTGGGAAGGTGGTCAGGAACTGAGCTATGAAAGTGGTGTCAAGGCCTCCCAAACATTTGCAGATTGGCTGGTAGTAGGCATAGAACACGGTCCTTATGACATCGCTGGTCTGGCAGCTTACATGCGAGGCTTGGTGGACGGTGGGCCAACTCCCACCGGACATCGGACGCCACCAGTTATTGTCACCCTACCTTTTGATGGCTCAGATGAGGTTGTCGTGCGGAGCAATGCCTGGATGATTAAACAGGTGCTGGCGGTTGGTGTTCACGGTATCCTACTCTGCCATGGAGAAAATCCGGAGGCAGTGAAAGCGTTTGTCGAATGGTCTCGCTATCCATTTCAAACAGCTGGTGTTGGCGATGGCCTTGATCAAGGACGCCGCGGATCCGGAGGGGAGCCCATGGCCGCGCCGATTTGGGGCGTATCGAAACAGGAATATTTACGGAAAGCTGATGTTTGGCCGCTGAATCCGGAAGGAGAGCTTCTCCTAGGTGTGAAGATCGAGAATAAGCGGGCACTCGCCAATGTTGAAGATAGCCTCAAGGTACCGGGCATCGGCTTTGCAGAATGGGGCCCGTCAGACATGCGATTCACATTTGGCTATGACGATGTACGAACGCGGGAGAATACCGAAGAGGGAGAGTTGAAAGCGGCTCGAAATCGGGTGTTTGCAGCCTGTAAAGCGGCGAATATCGGTTTCCTGGACGCTGTCTACCCGGATGATGTCGTTGAGAAGATTAAAGAAGGTGTGACTTTCCCTGCGGGCAACGAGGAATCGGCGGCGGTTGGTCGAAAATTTACCAAACGCAAGATTGGCTAAACTGAATGAGAGGTGATGTTCGAATGAATCTCACCGATCTGAAGCGCGGGATGGAAATTCAAAATCTGGATATTTTGTTAGCGGTGTCTCAGGAGAATTTTTTCTATCTCACCGGTAGCTTGAATCTATCCCAGAAGATTATTCCTGATCGACTGTGCATAGCGCTCCTAACCAGAAGCGGCGAGCTTTCAGCGGTTGTCTGTCACTCAGAGGCGCCACAGACGCGTCTGGATTCTAAGCTGATAGACATTCACACCTATTTGGAGTTTTGCAAAACTCCGATGCGCGCTCTTTCCGATCTATTGAAGGAACGTGGGTTGGCTGAAAGTCGCATCGGTATCGAAGGACGTTTCTTGGCTGCCTTGAACCTAGAAGAACTTAAAGTGTTGCTTCCGAAGGCTACACTTGAACCCGCTGACTTTGTCTTCGATGGAGCTCGGGCGATTAAAACGCCTAGCGAAATCTCTATCTTGACCGGCGCAGCCACACGAACTGAAGAAGCGATTCAAGCTGTATGGATGGCAGCGAAACCGGGTGATACCGAAAAGCAGATTGCAGACGATATATCATTTCGCGCCTTCAGTGCAGGAGCAACCTCCCGATGGATTGTTCTTGCCGCAGGCGAAAATACAGCTATCAACCATCCCTATCCCAGCTCCAAGCCACTTGTCCATGGCGAAATCATGCGTGTGGATTTTGGCGGCGTTTTTGGGGGTTACCAGTCCGATGTGGCGCGTACTGCCGTAATTGGTGGTCCTAGTGTGGAACAAGTGTCCATCTATGGGCGATTGCGGGAAGCTCAGCGAGAGACAATTTATAGCGTTTTTCCCGGAATGCGTGCCTGCGATCTGTACGCAAAATGCAAGAAGGAGATGGAACGGAGAAATTTGCCATTCACCCTCCAGGCAATTGGTCATGGCCTAGGCGTAGCATTGCATGAATTTCCGATACTCAATGCCAATGAAACTGCTGAAATTGAATCCGGAATGGTGTTGAATATCGAGCCCGCTGTCAGAGATTCAGAGGGCTTCCTTTATCATCTGGAGGATCTATTTGTTGTCACACAAAATGGTCCGAAGATCCTAACGACTGTCATGGACACGGAGGAACTCTTTGTTGTTTCCTGACCCATAAGTGAGGATTTTGGATTCTCAAAACGAAACTGACGGATCGGAATAATTCACCAATTACTTGAATCGCTTAGTATTTGCCCCTGTCTACAGTGTATGTTGGAGAGGCGTGGTTGTTGTCCGACAGCATTAGCACGGCAGGAACTCAATGAGGAGAGAATAGTTTATGTCTACCCCAACTCACTTTCAAGCGGAACATTTGCACGCTGTTGCGCGACGATTGTTCATGGCTGCCGGCACACCGCGCCACATTGCCGATCTTGTTTCAGAAATTCTGGTCAACGCCAATCTTGCTGGACACGATTCGCATGGAGTTCAGTTCCTTCCGAAGTATTTGGATCGCGTCCATGCAGGCACAATTGTACCAGGAGCCGAACCCATCGTGTCTAAAAAGACGGCAACCACTTTGTTAGTTGATGGACAAGGTGGATTTGGTCATTACACAGCATGTCAGGCCCTAACCTGGGGAATCGAGAAAGCTAAGGAGGGCACTGTGTGCATTGTGAACTTTGTCGGGCTCACGCACATGGGACGAATGGGAGAGTATGCCGAGATGGCAGCGCGAGCCGGATGTATTGGCATAATTACCTTGGGAGGAGGATCCAAAGATGGTGGTAACGTGGTTCCGTTTGGAGGGGCAAAAGCAACGCTCGGTACGAATCCTATTGCGGTCGGTGTTCCAACAGGGGATGAATCACCCTTTATACTAGATTTTGCAACCAGTATCGTGGCAGGCGCAAAAGTCGCTGTGGCTGCAAACAAGAATGTTGATTTGCCACCAGGATGGATTGTGGACAAGCATGGTCAACCCAGTGTGAATCCAGAAGATTTTGAAGACGGTGGATACTTGTTGCCTTTTGGTGGACACAAGGGTTACGCACTTTCACTCCTGTTTTGTCTCCTAGGCGGGCTTTCAGGCACTTTCAACACCGAACGGGCAGCGATGAGTGGGACCTTCATGCAGGTAATTAACATCGACGCTTTGACGCCCTTGTTGGATTACCAAGAGGGTGTACGGGCGTTTTTGGACGGTATGAGATCCACGGCACCAGCACCTGATTTCGACGCAGTGATGGTTCCCGGTGATTTTGAGCGTCGCTCACGCCGTCAACGCTTGGCCCATGGAATTGAAGTGCCAAGAACGGTGAGTGACCAGATTAGAGATTGGGCGGATCGGTTGGATGTGTCCTTGCCAGATGCAGAGGCTGAAGCAACCGAAATAAGACACTATCGCTCAACGAATTAAACTCGACCTGACACATCTTCAAAAGGAGCAGAAATATATGGAACTACATCCGGGGAAGCAGATGTTTATCGATGACTTCTTCATCGAAGCAATGGTGGGCGCACGACGAGTGCTTAACCACCCTGAAAAAGTCACTGTTGACCGACCGATGCAAACAGTGACCCCTGATCAGCCATGGGAGAGAGGTCCCGCAAGCGGCGCAGTGGTGTATGATGAACACGAGGAAACGTTTCGGATGTACTACCCGGGTCAGGGATCCTTGGTGTGTGTGTTGGAGTCGGTCGATGGTTTGCATTGGGAACGTCCTAGCCTGGGCGTTGTGCAATTTGACGGTTCGAGAGACAACAACATCGTTGATTGGCCGGGAGATTGTCCCACCATCGGGAGTCTCCTCTGGGATCCGCATGAAACCAATCAAACGTATCGGTGGAAACGCATGCACCACCATCCATACAAGGGGGTATGGCAAGCCCTCTACTCTGCGGATGGCTATATCTGGCATCACCAGCGATCAGGTTCACACAATGATCAGAAACAATTCTTCGGCTTCGGTTCACCCGCCGAGACATTTGGTGGTCCGATGGATCCAGATGCGCCTTACGTTACTTATTGTCAGCGTGGTTCAACTCGTAGAACTCGAGTTCTCGGACGACGTGAGAGCCAGGACTTCCTAAATTGGTCCGGAATGCGAACCGTCATAGATCAAGATCTTGACGATCCGGCAGGGACGGAGTTTTACGCAGCGGGACATGACCTAGCAAACCGAACCGACGGCGGGATTCACATCATCGTACTGGATGCTTATGCGACCGATTTGACTGAACCATATGCCATTGCAGGTGCTGAACAGTACTGGGGTACTCAGGGTGGACCTAGTGCAGTTCCTGCACGCATTGATGGGATTGTTGATTCACAGCTGGCAGTGAGCCGGGATACAGTGTCGTGGAAGCGTTACCGCGAGCCCTTTATCTATCGTGGTAAGCCAGGTGCGTGGGACTGGGGAAGCATCTACAGCTCTGGTCCTATATTGCATAAGAAGAAGCTCTTTTTCTACTACAACGGTGTGAATGTTACACATAACAGACGGACGGCGCAGTTACTCTATGCAGACAAATCTGAGTCGGCAAAAGGACTTGCTGTGCTTCGTCCTGATGGATATGTTAGTGTAGAGGCAGAATCATATGCGCCTGGAATTCTTACGACACATCGATTTCGTCAGGAATCGGGCGGCACTGTCAAGGTGAATGTGGACGCATCAGCAGGTGAATTGAAATATGAAGTTCTAGAGGACACGGGCGAGCCGATACCAGGTTTCTCGGTTGCTGAATGCGACCCAATTCGCACCGACACGCTTGATGGTGTGCTGTCATGGGGCGGTGTTCCTACTTGGCCAGGAGTGAGTGAAAAACGCCATGCGAGTTGTCCTAATCTCCAGAAGGACGAATTCTACATCAAATTACGTTTCTACATTTCGCCGGGCACTAGATTTTATTCTCTGACACTAGACCCGCCCGAAGTCGTCATGTGGCATGTAAAGATTATGGGGCGAGCGGATTGACGTCCGAGAAACATTAACTTTCTCCCATGGAAAAGGACTTAGTTAATCCTGATGCATGTCTGAATGTTAAACATTCTATGTCAGCTGAAGGATGCATGGTAGGGACTGTTCCTGTTCTCCATGGAAAGCACAATTCCATCTGCTCGAGCGGAGTTTCCGGCAAAAGACTCGGCGCTGCTGATGGAATGCCATGCGTATCAAGTAAAGCATCCGCGTCATTCTCTCATCAGTTGGTCGATGGTGCAAATCTGCTGGTCCGTCTTACGGTTTGTTTCTCTTTGCAAAAATATCTACTCCAGATTCACCCTGGATGTGTTTTGCTTTACTCGTGCTTTTTCATTAGTCGCTAGTTTCTCAGCGTTGCCAATGAGTCCGATGATTGGCAACGCTAACAAGAATATTCGCTAGGTTGGAGAAGGGGCCATTCACATATCTCATTAATTTCTTCGTCAGTTTGATATGGGTGCATAGCGCCTGGGACCATTGTATCTTGAGTGTGCAGTTATGCTCGGGCGGGCATAGCACTTCGAGTTTAAGAATAAATGACTCATTACTTCATTAGAAAGGAACTTATAATGGCAAGTAGGTCAATCCAGATTCTAATCGTAGCTACCCACCCCGCCGATACATTTGACATGGCGGGCGGCACGCTCGCGCATCATGCAGATCAAGGCGATAAGATAACAGCTGTTATCGCTACTACGGGCGTGCGCTCCCACCACTGGGAACTGGCGGAGAAAAAACGTCTGGAAGGTGCCAATCTCGATGTCGAGAAGTTTGTCGAAAAGGCAGCTGCGGAAAAACTTGAAGAGGTACGTAATGCGTGTCGAATTATGGGCTATGACGATGTGCGCGATCTGGGTTTTGAAGATGATGATATTCTGGTAACACAGGACAAAATTGAGGCAATTGCCGATGCTATACGTGATGTGAGGCCAGACATTCTTATCTCTCACCATCCTTTTGAAAGTGGTGGTTTGAAGATGCACGGGACCATCGGGCAGGCAACAATGTACGCCTGGCAGGTTGCGTCCGGAACTGGTCGTGGCAGGCAACTTCGCCATTCGGTGCCCTGTATCTATTTCATGAATCCGATGGCCTACATGGGCAACAATAGTCTACAATATGCGTCTACGGCACGTGCCGATTTGTATGTTGATATTACAGACGTCATCGACAAAAAGGTGCAGGCACTGGATTACATCTCGAGTCAGTTTTATGGGGGCCCCTACGCACGAAAGCGCTCAGAAACTGATGACGGTGCGCACGGAAACAAAGCGCGTGTGGCATATGCCGAACAGTTTCAGCGATTCTATCCATTGGTGCGCCATACCCTACCGATTACCGATGCGGAGTTGGATCACATCGACCAGCATCCTGAGGTCGGGATGGCGCGATTGAGTGAAATGGTCGGTGCTTTTTCACCCTTACCGGCTAACATGTCGTTCACTTCAGAGCACCGGACACCTAAAGAGAAGTATAACGACTAAAGTCCCTAAGGAAAATTGCGGCGATGTCGTGGAAGCTCAAGCTCGGTTCTTTACGGAGAGCAAGGCACGAGTGACAGTCAGGTTTTGCTGCAATGTTCCTTTGTCCAAGAGTCATCTTCATCGAATTTCGGGACTGTGATATGTTACTGTCGCTGCCTTCTCTTTTCCACGGCGCAATCAAGAACACAGTGCACATTAGAGCTTGGCGTGTTCGAGGGAACAACATCGTCATTCAGGTTATGTGAGGAAAATCGTAATGAAGCTGCGAAATCTAATGTTTGCACTCGCTTTTGGGGTCTCGGTCCTGGCCCATGGAAACGATAGCGCAGACCAGGCCCAAAATCTGTTTCCAAATCCAGCCTTCAACGAGTTTGTAGGGAACTTGCCAGTAGGTTGGAGCGATACTATTTGGAATCGCTCCATGACACGGGTCACAATCGACAAGTTAGAACCCGGGCGGAACGGTACAGGCTACTGTTTGGAGATAGAACCAGGTACGCCCATGGCGGTTGTTTTATTATCTGCGCGATCGTTTTCCGTATCAGCCAATCAGGATTACCTTTTCAAGGGTTACTACTCGTCAACTTGTCAAGGGACAACGACGAACAAAAAGTGGCTGAATGCCGAAGGCGTCTCGCTGTCGGGTAGTTGGCTGGACGCTCAGAAGGAAAAGGTCGGTGTATTCAATATTGTTCTGCCGGATACCCAAGACCGCTGGGTTGAGTGCTTCCAGGAAGTGCGGTCACCGGAAACTGCTCAAGCACTGCAAATTGTCATTAGCCGCCGATGGGTCGGTGGGCGGTTGCGCTTCGATGACTTTTCGCTTCGCGAAGGGAAAATTCGGGATTATGCGGAGGAATTTTCTATAGCAGTAGTACCTGAGGACCAATTTTTCCCAATCTTCGGTTGGTTAACTCCTGGTAACCCGGTACCACACTTTCGAGGCCACAATGGTCCGAATACAGCTGACGATTACTACCACGCGGAGTACGCGCTAGCGAATTTCAACATTAATCTCGAGCTTGATGAATATGCTGGGTTTGGGGTGAAGCACCGTCCTCTTGGCGAACTGGATGACACAAAGTTGTTGGAGTTTGCCGAGGATCCGCAAGTTTGGTGGTTTGGCGGGGCGGATGAACCAGGCGAGAAGGAATTTCCACATCTAGCGGAGATAAATAAAAGAATCCGGCGATTTGCCCCCTCCAAGGGTTTTTGGTCAAATTTGTTTCCCACATACGCTGACGATTTCAAGGCAAGCTGGGATAACTACGACCATTACATCAAGTCGTACATAGACATCGTCAAACCGTCCGTGTTGACCTATGACCATTACTGTATGGTTGGCAAGGATCCCCGTGTTCATGCGGATAGTTGGTATAGCCCGAATCGGAAAGGAGATTATTTTCCCAATTTGGAGATTGTGCGGCAACGCACCATAGAATCATCTGTCGAATTCGGGGTAATTGTTTCCGTTGGAACGTTCGGACCAGTTCGGGGAGTCAGCGAGGCGGAGGCTCGATTTCAGGTCTTTACGACGCTCGCATACGGAGCGAGATCGCTAGGTTGGTTCTGCTATCTGACCGAGATTCCTTACGGGAATTGGACGAATTGGGAGGACATGGTGATTAACCGGGATGGAACGCGTACGCGCCACTACGCAATGTTGAAGTACCTGAATGGTGAAGTGCTTGCGTTGGCCCCGACGCTTCTCCGTCTGAGGTCAACAGGCGTTTATCACACTAATCCGCTCCCACCGCTGACCCAACCGATTAAGGAATCAACACTTGTAGCATCTATCAGTGGCGGGATGGGATTGGTTGGAGAGTTCAAGACTGAGGGAGATAACAAAAGGTATGTTCTGGTGGTGAATCGAGACTTTATCGATACGGCACGCTTCAAGATAAGATTCCGAGACCCACCTGAAAACTTGCTAGAGGTGTCCAAGCAGACAGGAGGGAAAGGAGCGATCACGGACTATGTGGCAACTACTGGTGAATTTGAACTGGATCTTGTCGGTGGAGACGGCCGTCTGTTTTATCTGATGGAGTAGCTACTAGTGGGAACAGGAGCAGACGAGAGGAGCACTGGAGTTCTTAAAAAGACTAGTAATTTGCTGTTGACAATAAGCCAACAACTTGGTAGAATGCATTAGGTAATGCAAGACTAAAACTATCATTCAAAAATTGAATATAGATGATTCGGGGGCCGGCAGCTATTGATTGTTGCCGGAGAATAGGGAAGTGCGGTTAGAATCCGCCACGGCCCCGCCACTGTGTATATGACGGAAAATCGTGCCGAATACGCCACTGTCCCAAGTTGTCAGGATGGGAAGGCAGGCACGAGTTGTTGTAAGTCAGGAGACCTACCCGAATTGGTTTCACGTATGAGCTTTCGCGGGAATGCTGTGGGACAGAGAACGGGTTCGCCATGTATTAATATCGTAAAAATACATTCGCGCATATCATGCAGTGGGCGAAAACCGAACTCCACCCCAGTTCCCTACTCGGAAGCTGGGGTTTTTTGTTTCCATTATACGTTGGTCGAAATAGACGGAAGGGTAAGACAATGTTGTCACATGCGGTCGGTTCGTTTCGCGGCACTCTGCAGGCACGTTTCGATATACGCCAACTTACATTAATTCTTCTCCCCATACTACTTGCACTTGTTTCCTGTATCGTATCGGCACAAACTGAGGTCCAAAACCTGGCAGTGGTTGTCAACGGCCTAGCGAATCGCGATCTTGATATATCTCCCTCACTTTCGATTGTTGATCTGGACGATCCTGATTTTGAAAAAGCGGTTGAGAACGAAATTATTTCGCTTGGTTCTGCTCCCAACGATATACAGGTGCAAGGCAATCTGGCATATGTTGTCAATACGTTCAGCGATAATGTACAGATTATTGATTTGCTTAACAGAATTAGCCTTGGCGAGATTCCAATAGGCCCTGGTACGCTTCCAGAGAAGATTGCGTTTTTGAATGAATATCAGGCGTATGTGGTTTGCAATGGAACAGATGAAGTAAGAGTCCTTAATGTGGTGGAACGCCGTGTCCTCAAGGCCATCTCCGTTGGACCTGCTCCATGGGGCATAGCTATACTCCATGGCAAAGCTTATGTTGCAAATTCCGCAGCGGTTTGGAACGCAGTTGCTCAGAAAATGAACTATGGTGACAGTTCTGTGACAGTAATTGATACCATTAGTGACACAGTTTTGAAGACAATTCCTATGCCGTTGAATACCACTGATGTTACATCCGATGGTCATTTTCGTGTACTGGCGTTATCAACCGGCGACTTTGGAGTCACTCTAGGAAGCCTTGTCATTATTAATGGAGATCGCGATGAAATCGAAAAGACAGTTAGGCTCCAAGTTACCCCTTCGCATACGCCTGTCGTAGATTCTAGAGGTCGCGCATATATCGGGAGTTCCGCTGGAATGCTTGTATATGATTTGCTTAGTGGAACATTCCTTCACGACCGAGACGAGGTGCTTAACGCATTTGGGAGTGGATTCGGTATGGCCCTGGATGCACATGATAATGTGTACATCACGGTACCAGATTGGAGCGGTGGGAAATTCGATGAACTGCGCGTTAAGGCAGCCAATGATATTCTTACGAAAGTCTATAGAGTTGGTAGTGGGGCCTCATTTGTCGCGATTGCGCAGATTCAACCAACCCAAACCTCTGTGGGTCCAAGGGATAAGATGTTAACTAGGTTGGGAGATATTAAGTCCCATTATTGAGCGAGATAAATTGGAGCTACAGAATCTATCCCGTGCAATATCTAGGGATTAGATGAAGGGGAATTCAGATCTGAAGAACTGACCTTTTTGTACCTCACCCATGAAAGCAATCGAGAATTCATATCAGGTTACAGGTTTTAGCTCTCATCTACTCATCTTAGTTGCTCTTGTGGTTTTTTCTTTCAGTTGCTCACAAGGAGACGTCAAAGTTCCTTCTTCATGGGAAGTCACATTCTTTTCTCTGGGTGCTAGAATCCACTTCCGTTCTCCCGATCGAGCAGAGGTGCAGCGGGTTCAAGTTTTCGAGGAGGCGGGAACCGGAGAGGTTCCGGTTGTTCGAATGGATCTAAACGGTTATCCGCGTTTGACAGAGACTGTCTACTTTCGATGGAAGAAAGGAACCGCATACCGATTTGAGGTCGCATATGAGGGGAACGAGCTAACTTCCAGAACTGTGCGCTCTAGTCAATCTGATTTACAAGGTTCAATCGAAATTTCAATTCCCTACGCTACAAATGATGCGAAGAGAATGAAATCTGAAGATTCTACTCATGATAGAAGCGTTGAATCATTGGTGTTACGAGGCAGCAACATCATCATGACCGTGCTCATTCGGAATGAATTGGAAGCCCCACTCACATACGATGTGCAGCTCAGAATTCCCTCAGAGATTGAGGTGGAGCAGATGCCCTCTGTCTGGCAGATTCGTACTGATTGTAGCCCGGACCCGTTGTCCATTTTCGACGAAGAACAACTTACCTTTTCTGCCAAGGGAGAGGTTGGAGAGGAGATTCCCGTGACTACTCTCACTTCGGCTGGTAGATTTACGATTGAATCAGATCTCCGGTATAGTCAATTGGCCTTGAGCATTCCTGATGAGGGCCTTTCTGTCCTGGGACCAATCCACGCCGGTATCCGCTTCGAAAATTCGTCGGGCGCGGTATGGAATCGGTACACCACGGTCTCATTGCGCTCGGCAACAATGCGTGAAATTGCCCTGCAACTTTCAATTGAAGACGTCTTAATGCCAACAAACGCATCGGGTGTGTTCGATTCGCGTCAACGGGTAGATGCCATCTCCTATCCGCGTCCCCTATTCGGTCGTTTCGGAAAATGGTTGGGGATGGAAGCTTCACCAATGAACCATTTTCAACCGATATCGCATCAGTCAGTGCGTCTGCGAAACAAGAGTGAAGACGCGATTCACGTTGTCGTTTCCGCTATTAACCGCGATCTCAGAAGTGGTGAGGCTCTTCCTTTTCTGGCTCCCCCCGAGGCTATCAATGGCGGTAGTAATCGAAGCCTTAGTTTCGTGAGTTTGTCCGGTAAAAGTACGACCGATGTTTCATTGCCAATCTATTTCAATCCGTCAGAGGCAGAAAAATCGCAATCAGCTGACTTTCTGGGAACAGGTCAGTATGAACGAGAGATCGAGGTGAAAGTTTGGGGCAGTGATGTAACTGTCCTCCGGGTTAAACGACCATTACGCATTGTAACACCGAACTTTCATGCCTTTCTTGTGACCATCTGCGCATTTGCTGTAATGATTCTGGGTATCTTCTTATTTGCCCGTTTTCATCAATTGATTTTCAGTAGGTTCTCTACCAAACAGCTCATCCTTATTGCTCTTTTCGGCACGACGATCTTCGTTGCCGTAAGCGTTCCAGCAACACTGTTTTCGAATCTGATTTCTGCATTACTTGGCCCAATTGCATTTCTGGTCACCGGGTTGATGAGTGAGATGTTATACTACTGCTTACTGACGTCGCTGCTGACGCTTCTTCCCAAACCAGGTGTAATTGCTCTTGTTTCATCAGTTCGATTGCTGCTCGGCGGTGTTACACTGGGATTGTTCAATCCGATGGTTTTGGTCTACACTGTTGTGAGTGTTTTGCTCCTGGAAATAGGTTTTCAAATTACGCGGAACGGTAGAAACGTATTACTTCTAGCACTGGCATTTGGTGTCTGTGATGTTCTTGCTGTATACGTTGAATTTCAACTGAGCATGGCTCTCTACCGATTATTTTACGCCGAGTGGTTCATCTTAACCCGCCTGGTAGTGGATGGATTTACGTATACATTCATCGGTGTGTTTTTGGGTAGGCGTCTAGGAAAAGGGTTGTGGCGGGTGGCAGAGTAGAAGCCTAGGCATTCTCGATGGACTACGCATGGACTAAGCTATGAAAATTAAAAACGGACTATTGACTATCTCTCTAGGTCTTCTGTTCTGTTATCTTTACTTGGTTTGCTCGTCGCAGGGAGCGAACGAATCTCAGCATCTGGTCACTTTTACACGGTTGGGAATCGTGATTGAGGCTAGAAATGACGGTTCTAAATCCACCGAGGTTCTAGTAAAATCTGAAACGGATTCAAATCTTGTACTCGCTGAATCAATTGACAATAACCGCCTGTTCCTAAAGGTTAGATGGAAGCCCAATACGCTCTATCATATCTGCGCGGATGTGATCGGGGTTTGCGCGCATAGTATTTCTCCTTTCAAACCCAGTGCCTATCAGATTCGGACAATCGAGTTGAGCAACATACTACCTCTGCTTGCGAACTTAAAACAGCCTGCGAAGCCCACAACCGTGGCGTTTTCTCCTGGAGGAGATCGACTGGCGATTGCGAGTGATGCCGGTCATCTGGCAGTCTTCAAGCCAATGAGTGGTGAGAAAATCTGGACCACGCGGATATCGGAAGGCTATATCAAGCACGCAACCTTCGGTCTTAACGGAGAGCGTCTTTACATTGGAGAGCAATCAGGCGATGGATTTGTCTATGCGTACGATCTATCGGCTCCAAAACCCAGTCGCTTGTGGATGTATCGAACGGCAGACGACATTGACACCTCTCGTCCTGAAAATCCGAACGACGTGTACGCATGGGTTCAGTATCCTGGTCCCTATCGCATCTCCATTATAGGTGATGGTGATGTCGTTGTGGCGGCGAATCATTCTTGGAACAGAGACGGAGTGAGCTTGCGGAAATCGCAACTCTATCGTTTTGATGGTAAGACTGGCGAACTGAAATGGAAATGGCCACAGAATCAGCCACTATTAATGACTATCAAATGGTTTGATCACAGCCATGATGGTAAGACTATTGCCATCGTTTGTGACAACGGAACACATACAATGACCCCACGACATGAGTCAGGAACGCTATATGTCATCGACGGTGGAACAGGTGACGTACGTTGGGACTACACTTTTGATCCCCTTCGGCCGTATTACCAGGAGGTAACGTTCTGGCGTGGGGTAAGTATCTCACCAAATGGAAAATTTATCAGTATCTCAACCGATGATGGTCGTGCGTTCATCTTCAATGCGGCAAAATCAGAGAATCTATGGAGAACGGACCTCACGACTCCGATAAAAATTAGTGGCATTCCGATAACCGCCACCGCTGGCACCATTGATTCGAGCAACAACTTTGCGATCTTTGTTACGGGTGATACTTTTGTTCCGCACCACCTGCAGAAGGGTGCACAACAACCCCCGTCTGCCCATCCAAATGGGTTAACGCTTTTTGCCTACTCGTGGACCGGAGAGAAAGTTTGGAGGTGGGAGTTAGAAAACATGCCACAAGGTTTGTGCATAGATAATGTTGGGCGATACGCTGCTGTTAGCCAGTCGAAATCTAGTCGCAACATTAACGAACAGCTCCACGGCGTTTCTGTTTTTGATTTGGAAGCACAGGGCGGGAGCCTTTCCAAGTATCTCTATACCTATCGGACTCGGGGCAAGATTCCTTATGACACCATCGATATCAGCGCCAACGGCGAACTGATAGCGGTAATTGAATCGCCGCTGGTTATGCCGGACGAAACTGCGCGTGGGAAACATCGTGTGCATATCCTACAGTAGATATTTTGTTGGCGGAGAGGTCCCATGAGGTTCATTTTCTTCGTCGAAATCGTCATTGTGAGGCTGCTATGGTGATAGGTGCTGAGAGCTCTTTCGACTCGATTATTCCCCCACGGGTGCTGGAATAAATCTGAATGCCGATGTAATTACGGTTGCCATGGGTGCATCAGCGCGTGAATAATTTGTGGCCCTATCCGAGCAGACGAGATCAGTGGTTTTATATATGGATTCAAGAATCGACAGAATAATCTGCGACTCTGACACCGTAAAACATTCGGAATTCAGAAGCTGGTGATTACAAGGGTGAATCACATGCCCATGTTTCATGTGTCCGGAGCAAAATTTCTTCCATTGTCGCTGTATCACGGTCTCTACATCAGTTGAGTTAATTGCGGAATGCTCGTCACCGCGTGTCTATCAATTCAAAGCGAACCCAAGGCATTACGAGAATCAGTCCTAGGCGTGTGAGTTGTGAAGACTAAAAGCGTGATTTATTTGTTGCAGGCTGACGATTAATTCGGTACCCTAGGTTTCAAAGTTTAATAGATGATTGATTGTAATTCAGAATCGTAATCAGGGAGCATTGTTATATGCTGGCCTATGCTTTTGATACCGACTGAATACAAAAGTTTTCGAATCGCATCCAGTGTTCTTCATGCGGCGGGCCATGATAGCACTGTATGCTGACAAAATCGTCGGCGGGTGTGGGAAGTTTGCCCGTTGCCGCAGTTTGGAATTCAGTCTCGCCCTCCGGGCAATACTGGGCTTGCCACGAATCCACCGAAACTAAGAGACGCAATCGGACGCTCTTTGCTGGCATTGCCACTCGACCAGGGATAATGTAGAGCTCACCATCAACCAGCTCTTTCACCAGCTTGAGAACGGGTTCGCCACCGTTGTACCAAGTGATGCCCCCTTGCTCATACAACTCTGTAGGGCATATGTCATTGGTTACGGTTACTTCAATAGCGAACGTGCCGTGGTTACGGTCCGGAGCCGAACGCACCAACGCGTTCTTCACCGTGTCCGCCTTGCCCGGTTCAACACGGATTTCTAGCCCCTTGTTCAGGATTCGCCAATAGCCAGAATGCTCATGTAGCCATGACCAGCTCGCATCCGGTACCCCATTGAAATTGTCTTCAAAGATTGTCTTTTTAGTAGGTGTAGCCATGTCAACCTCCTATTTGGAAGCATTGGTCCCAGATTGTTTGAGTTCTCCAAGTAACCCAGTCAAACTTCTTCATGACTTCAGTTTGGCAGATCTTGCGTTTAAACTCGCGCGATTATAACCATGTTCTTCAAGAGTGTAAAGATAAATTATCACTTGCAACTATGATCTAGTGATCGTAGAATTCAGATGGATTGAAAATCAAAGAATGTAAAACCTCAGTTGGGACGTGCTTGTTTGATGATTGACAATTCTTGACAAGGTTTGCTAGAATGGTCACAGATGCTAGACGCAAATCTTAACCAACTTTGCGAAAAAGGAGAATCCGATGAACCAGATCGATTTTGTCGAAAAAGAACCTGATGTGTCACATGATTCTGAGGACATGGAAACTATTATTGAAGGTTCCAGAGACACATCCCAATTGCAAGGGCCCCAGGAAATACCTCAGGACTTGGAGTCATATATTCGGGACAGTGTTTTCGGTAGCCAAATTCGCGATTACAACAAGCGATTTCGCGCGCTGGATAGGGAAATGGAACGGCTTCACCGACAAATTGAGGAACGACTTGATGATCTTGGTAGCAAACTAAGCCAGAAAATCGACGAATTAAATGCCGATAGGGAAAGGGAATTGAAGGAAATTGAGCGGCAACTGAGTGAGCGCGTCGAAAAAGGAGAGGTCGAACTTCGCACCATCTCGGCATCAATCGACGCCATCGTCCCAGGGTTCCAAGAACAGATTGATAAGATTAGGACCGATTATCCTGTGCAAATTGGTGAACTTCGGGACCAGATGAGACGGAATTGTGATACACTGAGGAACGAACTCATTGCGGAAGCGGACACGCTAGATGAGAGTAAGATGGATCGTATTAATCTGGCGGAGAGCATAATCGCCTTGGGTATGAAACTTAAAGATGAAGACCTTCTAAAACGACTCAATGTACAGGCGGATGATTAGACGTTTCAGGCTAGGACGCGTGCAGGTGGACTACAATGCACTGTGCCTGTCACGGCTGCTACGGATTGCATGTGGATCAATCTCTTCGGACAAAGTTCAGGTGTTCGTCCATTGTCTTCTCGGGACTGGGGAGATGGCTGAAGTCCATCGTTGAGCAAATGGGTTTCCGTCTCGGTTTTCCTGACCAAAAGATCTGATAACGTTCGCTGATGTTTCTATGCCTTCGCTGTATATGAGCGCTCCATGTTCAGTAGAAATGCCGTATGGAGTCAGATACGTATTTCTGATGATTCAAAGTTCGTTATAAGCACTGACTAAAAAAGGTTCTAATTTGTGTTTTCCTACATCATTACATTTGACGAACTTACGCAAAGAATGCCTTTAGTGTGGCATCCATCTATTCGAATCGTCTCATGTCAAACTGGTGACGCTGCGTCAGCATTCAGGATAGTCCCGTTATCGAGCCGGGTTCGTGCCAAATCGGCACAGGTTGCAGTTTTGGCATCTTACTAAGCGGAATCAAGTTCGGCGATCGCATGCGCCAGTTGCTTATGTTGTGGCCATCGAAAGACTTCTCAATGTTTCAGCAAGTTGGTGCGTGGTCAGAGCTTTGTGAGCTGGAATGTGGCCCCACTAGAGAAGGAAAGCCCTATACATGGAGTTTCGGACACCTATGCTTTTTGGATGAGATTATAAATAGATTCGAGCGTAAAAGTTGTGTGTTGTCAGGAACCGTACGGTTCTAAGGCACTGGAATCTATCCTAGTGTTCCCATTTTCGGCTGCCTCTCTCTCTCTGCATTTGCGAGCTTTGTTACGAGTAAAACTCCGCATCTGTCGTCTCAAAGATTAAATTCCACCTTTTTGGGTTGGTGGGTTCTATCGAACTGCCCCCTGAGGTGGTTAGTAAGTATACCGAGTGCAGTTCGTGCCTAGTGCCAGAGTGGTACGGAATACATCGTTTAGCTGTCAGAAATCATGCACTGCTTGGGAATAGGGGTGCTAATTGAATGAGATGTCACTTGAAGAAATCTACAGGTTCAACCGGATCACAAGATACACTAGATGAAAAGACATCCTCCGACATTGACACGACATTTGTCGATGCCAAAACAATTGTGACGATGCTAATCTAGTTGGATCGTACTCCGCATATTAAGGCGTTGTCACACATGGCTCGAGGTTCTCCTTTTGCTGTCGTCCATCTCAACTCTGTTACATATCACACTTAGGTGCGCCTGATCATAGATTCAGCGCTCGCCATGCTGAATTTTGTGAATTAGGTGCCGATTTGATGTTGTCACATCGAATACCAGGACGTTCCATATGCGGATTTTGGTATATCATTTGCATGATGTCGACCTTCGTGGCATGCCAATCACTAATAATGGCACACGATAATCTAAACCGAATGCAGTCGCTGACACATACTAGTCAATTCCTGAAAAGCCTTTCCTTGCTACAGATGAGACTTCAGGAATCACCTGGGACAAGGAGGTAAAAAGTTGAAAACCAAATCACATCGGCTCATTGACGATTTTTTTGAGATTCAAAAAGAGCTTGATCGCGTGTTTGATTCGTTCGTTGAACCGCATCAGAACGTAGCTGCGGAGAGCACACATTGGCGACCTCCTACAGACATTTACGAGACAGTCGATAACTTTATCGTGAAAATTGAAGTGGCTGGCATTCGGCCGGAGGAAGACGTCAGAATCCGACTAGATCGTAATGTTCTCAAAATTTCAGGCTATCGAAGGGATAGAACACAACTCAAGAAACAACACTATCATCAGGCGGAATTGAACTATGGGCCGTTTGAGCGTTCCATTATTCTGCCCAATGTATTGGCTGAGGATGTAGAACCGGCAGCAAGTTATGAGAATGGTTTTCTAGAAATTCAGATTCCTAAAATTAAACAAGATCCGTCCAAAGAGATTATCGTGAAAGTGAAGGAAGAGACTAAAACAATACGACCTATCAACGAAGAACAGAAGGAGTTAACTCATGGAAAAGAATGAGAATGAAGATCTGTTAGATCCCGAAGTTACTGAAGAAATTCCTATTCTTCCTGTCGACGATTTGGTTGTATTTCCCTACATGCCTCCCGTACCACCTTTTTCGCCACATCATATTGCACTTTCAGGGGAGTGGGTAACTAAGGCTGTTGATGACGCAATGATTAATGGGGAGCGTGTACTCTGTGTCTTTAAGCAACTGGAAGGCAAGGGTGCAGAGGAAACAAAAATTGAAGAAATGAGTCCTGTGGGCACGTTAATTCACATCCTGAGGTACAAAAAAGATGATGACAACGTCCTGTTTCTAGCTCATGGGCGTGCCAGAGTTCGTATCGACGAGATTCTCCAAACCGAACCTTTTATCAAAGCGCGTGTGGAAATCATAGAAGAAGATGCTAAAGATGAAGTTGAGGACGACAACGAAATGCAAGCGCTTGTGCGGAGCGCGCTCGAAATTACCCAGAAGATTGTCAAACTCTCATCTAGATATCAGGAAGAATTAGGAATCATTGCTGAGAATATTGATGACGCTGGCCGGCTCGCTGATTACATTGCCTCAATACTCGACTTCAGCGTTGAGGATAAGCAAACCATTCTAGAATCTCTTTCGATTAAAGATAGATTGAACCATTTGATTGTGATTCTAACCAAGGAACATGACTTGCTTGAGCTGGAAAGCAAAATCCAATCTGATGCGCAGGCAGTGATTAGCAAGGGACAAAGGGAGTATTTTCTGCGGGAGCAGCTAAAAGCTATTCAGAAAGAGCTGGGTGAATCGGATGACATGCTGCTGGAAGTGGATGAGATGCGCGAACAGCTTGGAAAAGCCAATCTGCCGGAAAAGGCAAGCGAGGCTGCGGAAAAAGAACTTAACCGTTTATCGAAGATGCATTCCTCATCTCCGGAATCCACGGTTTCCCGAAATTACTTGGATTGGTTGCTGAACCTTCCTTGGAGCGTGAGCACGGAAGACGTTCTAGATATCGCACATGCAAAAGAGATTCTTGACGAAGATCACTACAATCTGACGAAGATGAAGGATCGTATCCTGGAATACCTTGCAGTGCGTGTGCTCAAACAAGACATGAAAGGACCGATACTCTGTTTCGTTGGACCTCCAGGGGTCGGAAAAACGTCCTTGGGAAAGTCCGTCGCGAGGGCAATGGGCCGCAAATTTGTACGAATTTCTCTAGGGGGAACACATGATGAAGCCGAGATTCGTGGGCATCGGAGGACATATATTGGTTCTATGCCAGGGCGTATTATAAAAGGCATCCGGCAAGCAGAGTCTAATAATCCTGTTTTCATGTTGGATGAGATAGATAAGCTTGGCTCGGATTTTCGGGGTGATCCTGCAGCCGCCATGCTCGAAGTTCTAGACCCGGAACAGAATGATGTGTTTACTGACAACTATCTTGATGTGCCATTCGATCTCTCGAGGATTATGTTCATCACTACGGCGAATCAACTCGATACCATTCCACCAGCACTGCGTGACCGCATGGAGACGCTTGAGTTGCCCGGATACACGTCCAACGAGAAGTCGATGATTGCGAGGCAGTATCTCATTCCACGCCAGCTTGAGGCCCATGGAATTACGTCAGAACAGTTCTCCATTGAGGATCGCGCGATTGATCTTGTGGTGAGTGAATATACCCGTGAAGCAGGCGTGCGGAATCTTGAGAGGGAACTGGGAACCCTGTGTCGAAAGTCTGCCCGAAGGATTGCTGAGGGGGAGAACCATCCAATTGGCATGACCGTAGACGATTTATCCGACTACTTAGGTCCTCCTAAATTTTACTCTGAGGTCGCAGACCGAAAGGAAGAGGTCGGAACTGTAACAGGACTATCTGTGACACCGGCTGGCGGGGAGATTTTGTTCGTTGAAGCCACGCGAATGGCTGGCGAAGGAAAATTGACTTTGACCGGGCAAATTGGTGATGTGATGCAGGAATCAGCCAAGGCAGCCTTAAGCTACATTAAGTCTCAGGCGGAAGAACTACACTTTGCCCCTGATTTTTGGAAAAGTGACATCCATATTCATGTGCCGGCCGGGGCGATTCCCAAAGATGGGCCTTCTGCCGGTATTACGATTGCTACCGCCTTAGCTTCGATTGCAACAGGTCGGCCTGTCGCACCTGAAGTAGCGATGACGGGCGAAATCACATTGCGGGGTCGTGTGTTGCCAATTGGTGGGTTGAAAGAGAAGGTCCTAGCTGCCAGGCAAGCGGGAATCAGAACGGTAATTGTTCCTAGCCGAAATGAAAAAGATATGGTCGAAATCCCCGATGAAGCAAAGGACGATCTAGAGTTTGTGTTCTCGGATCATATAAATCAGGTGCTAGAACGTGCGCTGAAATCCGATGACTGTGTTTCGGGTTCTAATCCAATTGCCACTGCCAATTCGCCAGTTGAAACCGCAAGTGTCTGATTGAGTTGAACGGACAGCCAATTTCCACAACTGATGGAAGAACTCTGTTTTGACAACTCAATTCCATCAATTGCTTTCTCGTTTAATACTCTGCCGTGTGGCTTGATTGTACAAAATCCGTTTAGAAAGTCTATTCAGAATACGCGAGCTTCTTCACCTGCCAAGAGAACTGTTCCGTTGCTATTTTCGTGCTACTTCTGACCAATTCCTGTCTAATTGTACGGGAATTGGCGCCCCCCGATCGTCAATTCACTAGTCATGTTGCCATCTTATTCGATTTGTTTTTCGCTAGTTTAGACATTTAAAGCAGAGGATTCCCGAAAACTAGCGATTTGATAAGTTGCCATGTATATCGTGGCTCAAGCGCGAGTCAAAAAACATGGATTTACAAGCAGCCTGACTATCAATAGGTTTCGTAATCGGTTTAGGACAATCGAATCGACTTAAAGGTTTCGATTTGTAGTGTAATCGCGCGTTCTGTGGGCAAGCGCTCGGCGCTGGAAGCGCCGTAAAATCCGACAATGCCCGTGGTGTTGTCTAGAATAAGTTGCGCGTCTTCTGGTTCGGCAATCGGACCACCGTGGCAAATAACGAGGACGTCTCGATTGACGCCTTTTGCGGCATCGTGAATTGCCTGTACGCGTTTGGCAGCATCTTCGAGCGTTAATGCAGTCTTAGCTCCAATGGATCCCTTCGTGGTCAGCCCCATGTGAGCTACGAGGATGTCAGCGCCTGCACCAGTCATCTGTTCAGCTTCTGATTCATTAAAGGCATATGGCGTTGTGAGCAGATTCATTTCATGAGCAACACGAATCATCTCCACTTCCGGACCATAACCCATGTCCGTTTCCTCCAGATTCTGTCGGTATATGCCATCGATTAGCCCGACCGTTGGAAAATTCTGAACGCCGGAAAATCCAAGCGCATTAATCTGACTCAGAAAAACATCCATTAGACGGAATGGATCTGTTCCACAAACACCAGCAAGTACTGGTGTAGTTTTAACAACTGGAAGTACCTCGCTGGCCATATCAACAACGATCTGATTTGCGTCGCCGTACGGCATCGTGCCTGCCAAGGATCCGCGGCCTGCCATACGAAATCGACCTGAATTATAGATCACAATCAGGTCGACGCCTCCCGATTCCTCGCACTTGGCAGAGATGCCAGTCCCGGCTCCGGCTCCAATAATCGGTTTGCCAGCCTCGATGTTTGTTCGCAGTCGATGTAAAACAGCTTCACGTTTAAACTTCACGGCTTAACCTCCATAACAAAAAACGCTGGTTCTAATGACAGTTCCAACTCTCAAAATACACGCTCTCTGACAAGTAAATAGATTAGTGAGATGCCGATTGGGAGCATCTTAGCCTGTGACGGCATCGCAGTTCAAGAAACGTGTGCCATAATCGAATTGCGAGCGGCTTCACGTCTCCGAATTATGGCTCGCAAGGTTCATTCGTCGGAAAATCCTTTTGGTGGCATTACGACAATCTCAATGCGTCGATTTCGTGCACGGCCTATGGGAGTGCCATTTGTATCGATTGGACGATGATAAGCATATCCAACTGCGACTAAACGGCCTGCCTTTACTTCCGCATACTCTTGTAGATAGCGCACCGCCGAGATTGCGCGCTCGGTTGACAGATTCCAGTTGTTCAGGGCTGAGCCCCTGAATGGTACGTTGTCGGTATGTCCCTCCACGCGAATTTCGCGTTCTGGATAGCGATTTAGAAATGTATCAGCAATCTTATCTAAAACGCGCTTTCCCGCTGTTTTAAGCACCGATTTTCCGGAGTCAAAAAGTATCTTATCCATTAGGTTAACGGTTAGCATTCCGCGGAGTTCGGTAATCTGAACTTCCTTGTTCTCAATTTCTTGCTCTAGACTGCCGACGAGATCCGTATATTCCGCCTCGCGCTTTCTATTTTCTTCTTCGAGCGTCTGCTTCTCTAATTCAATCTCGGCTTTGGCTTTACTGAGGTTCACTGCCCGCTTTTGAATCTCACCGATTGTGTCTTCCAAGATTTCGATTTTGTTAACTTTGGCCGTTAGCTCGTCTTGGCTTTGACTTAGTTCGCGAACGAGCTGCACTGATTTGTCTTGATATTTAACCCGGCTAGCATGTTCTTGCTCAAGTTTTGCCCTGGTATTCCTTGAAATTACACGGTAATAGGTAATCAACGCTACCATTAGCACCAAGGTTAGTCCAGCGGCGGTGGAAAACATAATTAACCGATTTCTGTTCATGTGCTTAACCTTTGCGATCTGAAATGAGGACCTCGAATGACAGGAGGAGGGCCAGAACCGTTCCATTCACAACTTGGCGTGGGCCATGAATGTCGCGTAAATTTTCGCAGTCTTGACCATATCTGAGATACTGACTCGTTCATTTATCCCATGGGCACCCTCGCCACGTGGTCCGTAACCAACACCTGGTATCCTTTTTCCCTCTTCAACAAAGAAATGTAGATCGGTAAACCCGCCAGCCGGTGCCCATTTAATCGGATTGCGGCGTACAGCGCGCACGGATTTGGCAAATGCTTGAAGAAATGGGAGTCTCGAATCAACGAGACATGGTTCAATACGCAGGGTGGATTTCACGTCAACTTCAAGATTTGGATTCTTCTTACATGCATGTTGTATTGCGCCGCGTAGTTCTGATTCTGCTCGATTCAATTGCTCATTGGGCGGTATGCGCCGGTCGATCGAGAATGTCAATTGTGCAGGAACAGTGTTAACCTTGTCTCCAGCGGTTCCATTAAAAACGCCACCAATGTTAATAGTTGGGCGTCTTTCAATATCCGGGGCCATTTTGAAAATTCGCGTGGATTTGTCAAATTCTTCCTTGAGTGGTTGCAAGGCGTTCACCAGTTCCGCCGTCTTTTCAAAGGCGTTAAGCCCATCGGCAGGGTTTGCGGCGTGCGCAGCTTTACCATGAACGGTAACTTCGAGCCAGAGAACACCATGATGGCCATTGCAGACGGTCAGTCCCGTACTGCCCTCGAGATTGACCGCGTAGTCTGCCTGAACGAGTCCTTTTCGTACGACCTCTCCCGCACCAAGATCTCCACCAATCTCCTCATCACAGGTAAAAGAACACTCTATGTTGAAAGCTGGTTTCACACCTGTATCTTTAAGTGCGGCTATCGCAAACAAGAATGAGGCAATCGAATCCTTCATGTCGTCCGATCCCCGACCGTAAAGCCAATCCCCTTTAATCTGTGGGTCAAACGGATGGCTGTCCCAATTTCCAGAGGCAGGAACGACGTCAAAATGCGCGTTGAAATGGATGGTTTTCTCTGCACCGACCATCCATCGGGCAATTAGGTTCATGCGAGGATAGACGTTGGCGTGGGGTACAATTTCGATCGCCTCCGCCTCTGAGACGGGTACAATGTGGGTTTGCATACCGAGCTCTCGACACCATTCATCAAGGAGATTCACAATCTCAGCGTAATTGTCTCCTGGTGGATTTACTGTGGGAATCCTCACCAAATCCTGTAGTGATTCGCAGAGTGACTTTTGATTGCGGTCAATCAAGCTATATATCTTCTGTATCATGATACCTCTCTAGACATCATTTTTGTCCCATTTGCTTGAACGGTACAACAAACTAACAAGGTTCGAAGATTTTAAGTCTGCGTCCAAATCAAAGCTGGGGATATTAAACCCGTCTATTGGATTGTGTCCGTCGTGAACTTCTACTTGTTGTCCGTCCGCGTTGGAAGTTCGCAAACCACGCGCGGCCTGTTTTTCATAGATCCTGTACTGCTTTAGAGATGTGGTCGCCCGTGAACAGAGTGGTTGTCTAGGTGGCATGAATAAAAATTCTCCAAATTCCATCAAAACCCCGTTTGCAGAATTGACTTCGATGTCGTCTGGGTCATGATTGTTCTGTGGACATTGTTCTACTAAAACAGCGGTCTTATGTTATTCAGCCCATATGATTTCGGCCAAGAGAGATTAGTCACGTGATTATGGCGAAGTCGACACCTATGTGTTCAGAATTGCCTTTGTGCCTAGGCAGAAATCTACGAATTAATTCAACCGGCGGTTTCGTTAATCAGAGCCCTGTGTGTGGTGTTGCACCGGTCCCGTTTGGCTTTTGACATTGCATCAGAACAGGTCACAGAACTGAATGGTCTGTTTGGCGCAGAGACATCGATTTGCTCTGCAAAAAAGAACACGTTATATTTCCTTAGCATTTATCAGGTGTTAGTACTGGGGGCTGAGCGCTGCACATCTCATGCTGCTGAGATTACAGCTTGTGCGACGCTCTTGTGTTTTCCCGCTCAACGAGCTCAGGTTTTCCATCAGGTAATGGCGGTCAGTAGATACGCCAACGGTAGTATGGGCACGGAGAGGCCTCGACGCGGATAGCACGTCAAATAGGCATCGTCGAACTGATGGAAGGAGCAGAAGATAAGGGCGTCTAATAGCAGCACAGCGGATTAACGACCCAACGGCGGGAAGCAGCCACATGTTTAGAAAATGTCAATCGCATGTGATAATTCCCGAAGAATGATGGTAACTTGAAAACCAGCGTAAGTAAGGCGTGGTCAACAAATCCGAACCCTTGAATCGTGTGACCATTGTCGGTGAATCATGTTCATGTGAATTCTACGCGTCACGCTCACATGCCAATAGGTACTCACGACTTTCCAACGCATCCTCCAATGGCTGACTAGTTGGACTGTTTTCAAGCATCAGGTCGCCTTTGTAGCGGAGCCGAGTTAAGTGATTGAAGACAGCTTTGAAGTCGACGTACCCGTTGCCTATCTGTGTTGAAATCCCCTCTGCTCTTCTCTGCTTAATGTGGATGGAGGCGAGATTTTCGTTTTTGACGGTTCTCCAGAAATCTTCCGCTGCATTGTGTGCGGTGCCGTCGGAGCGAAATGTGTTTGCCTCATCGTAGATTAACGGGCAATTACCCTGTCTTGCCAAATCTAATGTCCAGGTGGCTGACTGTCGTCCGTGCTCAATAGCGAAGACCATTGGATAGGTCGGCAGTAATGACTTATAGCGCTTCACATTGGCCAGCGCAATCTCTGTGTCAATTTTCCCGTCCGTTTCCAGATCGACAATTCGAAAACGCGCGGAACGTGGGCAAATGAGATAAGCGAATTTCTTTGCTTCCATGATCCGTGCATTGTCAAGGTTCACATCTTCGGGTTGTGCAAGCCAGTCATGAGACGCCGCATAACTAAAAGTAAGATCCGACATTGTTGCGACAAAGTCGCTTACTTTGTCAAATAGGGATTGATGCTTTGCCCTGATAAGTCCCACCCAACTCTTGTTTCGCCAGAGCGATTCGCAGATTTCCTTCCATTTCTCGTCTGTATAGCTTTTCATTGCTTTTTCGATGTCGCGCATCATATCCCCGAAGGCTGAGTTGCGAAGATAGTTGTGATCTCGAATCTCCATCTCGCGAAAGCCGTTTTTGCTAAACTCGGTGGCAAGGTCTTCAAATGAATCGCCGCATTCCATGCGCTGAGCCCAGATGTTTGTGACGATACCGAGTTTTTCAAACATGAAAGCCTTCCAGTCAAGGGTGACAGGTTAAAAAGCAGAAGTCTTATTATACCACAATGTCCAATGTAATTGAACACAGAAAAGCAATTTTATTGGACTGTTAACCCTTTTAGTGTCTCAATAAATGCCAATAGATGGATGTCCAATGGTAGGTGTCTGTGCTTCATCATTGTCGGCCATCGAATCACTGGCAAATAGCCCTGGAGGAGTTTTCGGTTGAAAAAATCACCATGGTATTTGTTACTAATGTCTTGCTAACGAGAAGTTGCCTGGGGTAAAATACAGATTAGAGATTAATTGCATTAGCCATTTTTCGGAGTTCTGACTGGTTTGAAGATATTAACCAAGTATACGATTACAGAGTTTGTCCCCCCATTCGTTCTAGCGCTGCTTTGTTTCACCTCAATCCTCCTATTCGACGAAGTTTTCCGACTGACCAAGCACTTTGTACGGAAGGGGATTAGTCCATATTATCTTGTCGAGTTGTTGATCTATGTTTTGCCTGCGGTGGTCGTTCTGACAATACCCATGGCGACACTTGTTGGTATTCTGCTTGCCCTCGGGCGTCTTTCTACCGATAGCGAGGTTGCCGCGATGAAGGCGCACGGTGTGGGTTTTCATCAAATCTTGTTCCCACTTCTTTTGGCCGCCGCATTTCTAAGCGTCTTCGACTTTGTGTTTATGGACTATGCGCTGCCGCGTGGCAATATTGCTTATGCTGCGCGGAAACGAGATATCAGCATCAGAAACCCCACCGTAGTTCTGGAGGAGGGAGTGGTAATGAGGGAGCTCGAGAAAGAGCAAAAACTCTGGATGTATGAGTCAATGGACGAGGACACGAACCGATTGCAGCACGTCCGATTATGGGATTCAATATGGGGTGGGAAACCGCGCTTCATCCATGCAAAGGCGGCAACTATAGGGTTTGAAGACGACGGACAGGCATGGTTGGCACTTTTTGACGGGATGACTTATGAAATGGTTCCGGAAGATCCGCGTGAGTTCAGAGTTACCGCATTCGAGAAACATCGAATTGCCTTAGATTTCACGCAGGCCCTCGAACGAAGTGAATACAGTTCCCAGAATCCCAGAAGCATGCCAATCTCTGCACTTAAGAGCTACATTAGGAAGCAACAGCATGATGCGAGAAACGCAGAAGTAGAAGCTTTTGATATTGCGCAGTTACGGCATGCGCAGGTTGAATACCAGAAGAGATTTTCAATCCCGTTTGCGTGCCTCGCGTTTGCCTTAATTGGTGTTCCCTTAGGATTGATTGTGAAGCGAAGTGGTAAAATGGTTGGCTTCGGCATAGGTTTGGGCGTGATTCTTGTATATTACCTGCTCCTCCAATTTGGCCAAGATCTTGGACGAAATGGGGGAATCAGTCCCGCCCTTGCCATGTGGCTTCCGAACATCGCCATTGGCCTACTAGGCCTTGCCTTAAGTGCACACGCCGTATTTGAGGATAGGTTTCAAGCGCAGTTGCATCGGCGAAAAGTAAGGTGACACCGTCCCCCGTTGAACCAGCAACAAAGTGAGCAGGAGAATTGGATTGAGAACGTTGGATCGCTATATCCTAACTGAATATTTGAAAGCATTCGCCTGGGCGCTGGGGTTTTTCATCGCGCTGGTTATTGTCGTTCGCTTGCTCGACAAGGACATCAAAAAATTTGAGGACGACATTGACTACCTAACAGCTATTCAGATTGTACTATACCAGGCGCCACGGCGAATAATGGAGGTTGTTCCGCTTGCCGGGTTTTTAGCTGCATTCTTTGTTTTAGGCCGAATGGTTCGCAGTAACGAACTTGCCTCAATGAAATCAGCCGGTGTTAGTGCTTATCGGATTGTTGCGCCAATCCTTGTTTCGACATTGTTTATCTGCGGGTTCTTCGGGATATTTTATAATCTAATTGCGTCTCCTGCCTACCACCGGGCCACTGAGCTGAGAAAGATTCCACGCCTTCGTGGTACCCGAAATGTCCTCTTCAAAGGACAACAGAACCGATTGTTCTATGTGCAGAAGCTCGACCTCAAACATCAAAGTATTAATCGAATGACAATTTACGATCTTGATTCCGAGAACAATCTCTCTCGGATGATTTTTTCAGAGTCTGCCACGTGGTCTTCTAAACATTGGCATTTGGCTCAAGGTTTTGTGCGCCGCTTTAACCGACAGGGGGAAAGCGATTTCGAGTCGTTTCTTCAGATGAAAATTGAACGATTAGAGGATCCAAGACTATTCGCAGAAAACAATAAAGATTTGCGCGCAATGACCATTCGGGAATTGCGGCAACAGATTACCTATAAGCAAATGGCAGGACAGACTACACGGGTCGAACAAGTGAAGATGCACCACAAAATGGCATATCCGTTTGCCACGCTTGTTGTTGTCTTAATTGGTGCACCGATTTCTATCCGTTTTGGGAAAGCAGGATTCTTCGCCGGACTGGTCGTCGCGTTTTTTCTCAGCTTTCTATATTGGGGAATCTCATTTGCAACCCTTGAAGGACTTAGCGAGAATGGACTGATTCCTCCATTTGTGGCATGCTGGGGTGCAAATATTCTTTATGCTTGTGTTGGCGGCATACTACTTTGGAAAACCCCCAAGTGACTACTTTATGTTACGGTGCTTAAGAGAAAGTGGAGCACAGGTTACATTGTCAAGTGCGTAGCCGTGCTTGCTCAGCTCATCTTTCGTTGGACAAACAATGCCAGATTCCTCAGACGTTTCAATATTCGGTCGCCTTCTCTTCCGTCTTCGTAGTCTGACCCCCGTGCCGTTCATTTTCGTTCTAATCTTCTTTTCCGACTTGACGGTGTTTTCCGCTATTTTCGGGGGGATTTTGATTGTTCTGGGCGAGTGTCTTCGTATTTGGGCCGTCGGATATGCTGGTGGCTCAACAAGAACGCGCACGATAGGAACAGCACGCTGTCTCGTAACCGCTGGCCCGTATTCCCACGTTCGGAATCCAATCTATCTGGGAAATCTGGTTCTTAGCCTTGGTGTTTGTCTCACAGCGAATGTTTACTGGATGGTTGTAATTCTCGGTGTTGGCTATCTTCTTCAATACGTCCCGATTGTCCTTTACGAAGAAAGGTACTTGTCAGAAATGTGTGGTGATGTCTATCGAAGGTACTATGATTCAGTTCCCCGCTTCTTGCCAAATGTTCGTCCATATACCAATTCCTCCGATCATGATTTTTTGCTATTTCGCGCCCTAATTAATGAGAAGCGAACACTCACAGCCATCTTTTGTGTTGTTCTTTTGATTATCGCAAAAACTCTCTTTCTCTGAATCACAGACCGTTTTTCATGGGCATGACCTTTCAATCCTCCAATTTGCCTATTAGATTGAATGTTTGCGCGGATGAAAAACCAAAATGCGGGTAGAAGAAGGATATGCGCGGTCAAGCAAAGTCCTGATTGCATGTTTCCTCATCGTTTTTGTGAGACGATTCCAAGTAGTTAATGGACGATGGAAGTGTGCAAGTCATCCTAATCGAATCTGGCGATGTAAAGCGAAGCCTTCTCCAAGCTATACGCTAGTGATTATACACGGGAGGCAGATTGGTAAAATTCAATCGCGAGAAATACGGAAGCTGTAGGTTAGCGCGTCCAGACAATCCCGTACATGCTGTATAATCGTCGCGAGATTCGATCTCAGATTATCTTTTACGGATAGAAAATTAGTTAACAATAATTGTATTAGTTGTTGATTACGAATGATACAATGCAACCTGTCGGTCTGTTCCGGCCGGTTGAACATGAAATTTGCCCTGTAACTTGAGGGCATCCCATGTATATGCAGGAAGAGTTGCGCCAAGGTTTTGCCAATCTGATTGCAAAAATTGCTCTGGGTGAAAACGGCACGATTGTGTTGTACAGTGCACGCTCTCAAGGAGAGGGTATGTAGTCTTTTTCGGTTAACGATGGTACGATGTGTCCGATTCGTTTCCGACAAGTGTTGTTGTAGCTTGGCATGGTTGGGACAAATTGTGCATCAATCGGTACTGCTCGCTCCATTACAATCGATTCAGGCCGTGATGCTTTCGCGTAGAAACGTCGAACACTTATAGGGAATGCGTAGTTTCCGCTAGAAGTATCGATTCCTCAGGTATTTAGGTTGGCCCTAATTCTTTTCTGATGGCGGAATGTTGTAAGAGGAAATTTAATTGGCAAAGACTTTGGAGTGAGTAAATATCTGCTTTCGTCCGCCATCACGATAGTCGCGTAATCTTTGGAAATCGCTGACACAAATAGTGATTTCACCGTCTTGTCAGTTGGCGGGAAACCCTTTTGTCGATTGGCTTCTCACACGTGCACCTATCTCTGATTGACCACCTCTTTTTCTTGCGCTTTGTGTGGCAATCAGTTATAATGTATTTCGTTCCTCAGATGTGTGTGGTAGGATGAAATGACAGCACCCCGGTTAACCAACAATCCTGAAGTGGTTTCTGAAGCTACAATTAATCGCCTTTCCTTAGTACTCACGGCTCCTTGCCGATTTGGAGGGAGAGGGCCGTTATCTCTTCAAAATAGTTATCAAATCGTATGTATTTCACTGCAACGGAGATTCGGAGGGGGTCTCGCGTGCTTCGGTCAGTCTGGCAAGCGCGGAATCGGCTATGAAATTTACAATCTTAGAATCGCCATAAATGAGATTCTGGGATTCGATGTTTGACAAAAGATTGGCCTCGTTGCCGTTGGCATTCTAGGAAGTGCATTGCTGGGTTATCGGGTGTTGCGCGAGCATAATTTCGAGATAGTGGCAGCTTTTGATGCCCATTCTCAGAAGTGGTCTCAGAGAATCAAAGACGTTCTAGTTCAAAACCCGGCGCAGTTTTATGACGCTGTTCAGGCACAACAGATAGAGATTGGTGTTATCGCCGTGTCTCTTGAAGCGGCTTAAGAAGCATTAGATCGCCTAGTTGCGGCGCGGATACGGGCCATCTTCAACTTTGCCCCAGCGCGTTTGGCCATGCCACAAAGTGTTCAACTACGGAGTGTCGATTTGTCCATAGAGCTTGAAGGACTTTCTTATTTTCTACAACATGAAGCTCGGAAATCTAAACGCTAGTCGTAAGAGTTGCTGACGCATAGACTTTAATTGATTTTCTAGCCCTTTTTGACTAGAGGTCTTCATGAGTTATTTTCCCATCTCTCGACCGAGACGCCTGCGTGCAAAAGAGAGTCTGCGCCGGCTTGTTCGAGAAACGACACTCTCCGTTGGTGACTTAATCTGTCCCATGTTCGTTCTGCACGGGCGCGGCATTGCGAATGAGATCCCATCAATGCCTGGGTGCTACCAGTATTCGGTTGATTTGCTTGTTTCGGCGGCCAAAGAATTGCAAACGGTCGGTATTCCAGGCGTCATCTTGTTTGGTATACCGCAAACTAAGGACTCGCTTGCGTCAGAATCCTATTCTGAGGATGGAATCATTCAACAAGCCGTCCGGGCAATCAAGGATGCTGTGCCCAACTTGCTTGTATGTACCGACGTGTGCCTTTGTGAGTATACGGATCATGGTCATTGTGGCGTCGTTCAGGATGGCGTGGTGCTGAACGATCCAACCCTGGAATTGCTGGCCAAAGAAAGTCTATCTCATGTACATGCAGGTGCAGATGTCATTGCGCCGTCTGACATGATGGACGGGCGTGTCAGCGCAATCAGGAGTGCGTTAGACGAAAACGCATACGAGCACATTCCTATCATGTCGTATGCTGCAAAATATGCTTCTGCTTTTTACGGTCCCTTCCGGGAAGCGGCGGACTCTGCTCCGCAATTCGGCGATCGGCGCTCCTACCAGATGGATCCACCGAATGTGGAGGAATCGATGCGGGAGATTGCAGCCGATATTGCGGAGGGCGCAGACATTCTTATGGTCAAGCCAGCGCTCTCCTATCTAGACGTTATACATCGTGCAAAGAAGTCTTTCGAGGTGCCGGTTGCAGCATATAACGTCAGTGGCGAATATTCGATGATTAAGGCCGCTGCTCGCGAAGGTTGGATTGATGAAAAACGAATTGTACTTGAAATCCTTACAAGCATCAAGCGCGCCGGGGCGGACATTATTTTGACTTATTTCGCGAAAGAAGTTGCCGAGTGGCTCGAAGATTAGCCAATTGTTTAGTAGATAAATCTCCAATTTGCATGGTTTGAAGGGAAGGATACTTTGAATAACGCCAAATCTCTAGAAGCGTGGAGTAGAGCCCAGCGGTCCATTCCTGGTGGTGTTAATAGTCCGGTCCGAAATTTTAGCAAAGTTGGTGGAAGCCCCCGGTTCATTCAACGGGGGCAAGGGTCGAAAATATACGACATAGACGGAAATGAGTACATCGACTATGTTGCGTCATGGGGGCCGCTGATTTTGGGACATGCCCATCCACTCGTTTTAGAAGCCGTGGGCTCGACGATGCTAGATGGCACTAGTTTTGGCGCGCCAACAGCCCAAGAGACTGAGTTAGCAGAGATTCTCATTAATGCCGTCCCTTCTATTGAGAAGGTACGAGTCGTCAGCTCTGGTACAGAGGCTACTATGAGCGCAATTCGCTTGGCGCGAGGGTACACAGGACGGGATAAAGTGATTAAGATTGAGGGATGTTATCACGGACATGTTGATTCACTGCTTGCGGAAGCCGGGTCTGGCGTTGCGACCTTTGGGCTTCCAGAGTGCAAAGGAATTCCAACTGACTTCACACGTCATACGCTTGTGGTTCCGTTTAATGATGCCGGTGCTGTACGTCGGGCAATTGGGGCGAATAGAGAGCAGATTGCCTGCTTGATTCTGGAACCGATAATGGGCAACATGGGTATCATTCCGCCGCGAGATGGATATTTGAACGAACTCCGCGAAATTACGTTAGAACATGGCATCATTCTCATCTTCGACGAAGTCATAACTGGATTCCGGGTAGGCTATGGTGGCGCGCAATCACTATATAATGTTACCCCTGATATGACCTGTCTGGGCAAGATTATCGGCGGTGGAATGCCCGTTGGTGCATATGGTGGTAGAACAGAGATTATGCAACACATCGCGCCAGAAGGTGAGGTCTACCAAGCTGGCACGCTATCTGGAAATCCATTGGCAGTGTCCGCTGGCATTACTACTCTGAAAGCTCTCGCGGAACCTGGATTATACGAACGGTTAGAAACCCGAGCTGATGCGCTTGCCAGAGGGCTTAAAGATGCAACAGAACGGAACGGAATCCATGCGTACCACAGTCGCGTCGGCTCGATGTTGATGTTATTCTTCACGGATGCAGAAGTCGTGGACGCTACGAGCGCCAAGGCTTCGGATGCCAAACGCTATAGTCAGTATTTTGGTGGATTGCTCGAAAGGCACGTATACGTGGCCCCATCCCAATTTGAAGCGGGTTTTGTGTCAACTGCCCATTCTGATGCTGATGTCGAGGCAACAGTTCGTGCTACCAATGCGGTGTTGTCTGAATTATGATAACGAAAATTAGCAATCTAGAGACACCTGGTTTTTGTGTCACGCAAGGAAGATTTATCACCTCAGTTACAACAGGATGGTAATCAATATCCGCCATGAGCTTTAAACAGATTCGCGAATTCATTGCCGACGATCTCGCTGCTGTCGAGAAAAACTTATGTGAACGAACAACAAGCGAGTATGATTTTGTTGATGGGGCTGTTCGGCATGTTGTAGAAGGCGGGGGCAAGCGTTTGCGCCCAATTCTACTTCTTCTCTCTGCCAAAGCATGTGGTTATGAAGGCGAAGATGCGCGTACGCTCGGTACGGTTGTTGAATTGATTCATGTGGCCTCCCTAGTACATGATGATGTGCTTGATGAGGCCCCGGTTCGTCGGGGACGAGAAACGCTCCATTCGAAATGGGGTAACAAGGTTGCGGTTCTAGTTGGCGATTACCTTCATGCTCTCGTGCTTTCTATGCTTATCGATCGACACGCTGACGATCCCGCCATGGACATCTTATCTGATGCAACACAAGCGATGTGCGAAGGAGAAGTTGTTCACGCATACAAGACCGGAGATTTCGACATTTCGGTGGACGACTATTTGAAAATTATAGATCTGAAGACCGGAAAGTTGATTACGGCGTCATGTATGATGGGGGCAATACTTGGAAGTAAGGATAAAAACATTATTCAAGCTTTGACGGTCTATGGTCAAGCCGTCGGCGTCGCGTTCCAGATTATCGATGACCTACTCGACTTTATAGCCGATGGGGACAAGTTGGGCAAAGAGCCCTTCTCTGACCTTCGCGAGGGAAAATTGACGTTTCCAACGATCCACATTCGAGAAGTGTGTACAAATGAAGAAAGTGCTCGATTAAAGAAGGCATTTAACTCCGAGCACGAGGATCCCGTATCAATTGAATGGATTGAGGTCCTAATTCGACGCTATCAGATTCCTGAGTTCTGCCGTACCGTTGCACAAGAATATGCCAATCGCGCGAAATTGGCTTTGCGGATATTACCTGATACTTCCGCAAGGCGCGCTCTAGAACAACTTGCAGACTATGGAGTCTCAAGGGATTGGTGAACTACTAAAGTGTGAATTACAATCTACTTGACATCTCACGTTTTACGCCATGTTTTATCCCGCCCATTTAAACCTTCAAGATCGAAATTGCCTCGTGGTTGGGGGCGGTGTGGTTGCCGAACGCAAAGCTGTATCTCTGCTACTTAGTGGTGGGATTGTTACAACGATAAGTCCTGAGGTGACAGAATTGCTTGCCTATCTAGCCGAGACAGGTCAGATTTCTTGGTACAAGCGCCAGTTTAGGGCAGGTGATACCATTGGGATGTTCCTCGTGTTTGGGGCAACAGATTTCTCCGAGATTAATTCGGTTGTATTCAAAGATGCTTATGAAACGAACGGAATTTCCCTTGTTAATATTGTTGATGTAATACCCGAATGTACATTTGCATCGGCTTCTGTAATCGCTCCTGAGGGCATGAGTGTGAGCATCTCAACAAGCGGTAAAAGTCCTGCAATGACGCGGCGGATTAGAGAATATCTCGAAAGGAAGTTGGGAGCTATATCCCTTTATTCAGTGGGACATCACGATGGACAACCCGTCCCCGTGGAAAGTCGCCAACTTCCGTATCCGGTTAGTCTACCATTAGAGAAACGTACATGTGTCGTGATTCTCCCGGTTCAGAAGATGAGTTCGCAGATGAAACGCCGAGTCATACTTCTGGAGGAGTGTGGTGCTTCTGTTCTTTATATGGCTTCAACCCATCTGGATTTACAGATGCTATCGAATGCGTTCCTAGTCTTTATCGATTTCGATTCTTTTGACGACATTTATATAGAACAGTATCTTCAGCTTGTCGAAGACCTCGGCGCATTAAAGTCAGGAGCATTTGTAACGCCACAAGTCGTAATGGATGGCGATCTGATAATCAGCGTATCGAGCCAGAATAATGAAGTGACCGATACCGGTGGGTTCGAACAGATGCAAGGAGAAATTGCACAGCAATTCGAAAACAGGGGATATGGAAGATTTGTTGATTTTCTCGGATCCCTGCGACCACATGTGCTTGAGGCGATTTCTACACAGCGCGAGCGACAAAATTTCTTTGAAACCTTTATAGACCAAGTTCCCTGTCTTCACGCGGACACGAGACTTGATGAAGAAGCAAAGTGTTGTTTGGGATTGGGAAAACCCGATTGCTCTAATTCCTGTGTATTCAACTTAGTTCGCCAGGGAGAGATTGAATCGGTTCGTCAATATGCACTGGCAAAGATAAAGAAAAAAGCATGCTCTGCCTTGGCCACGTGAGGCGGACAATCTGCGGACATATTGCAGAAATCGTCACACGCACCACTTGTTCGATATTATTAAGCGATGGGCTCTCTATTTCTGTTAACATTTTTGATATATTTAGCTGCTAGTGTTCTCCATGGCCTGTTTCTCAGTACGGGAAATCGTAGGATTGCGCAGGGCGCTTTTTGGACGACCACTGCCGGATTTGGTCTTCACTCAATCATAATTGTCACACGCTGGATTGGCCAAGGGCACTTTCCAATGGCAATTTGGCCTGATTCAGCTTCCTTTTTCGCATGGGCAATAATTCTGATTTATCTCGGTATTGCCCAATTGACGCGCCTTCGGACCTTGGGAATTTTCGTGGTTCCAGCTGCGTTAATGGCTATTCTGCTTGCATATGCGCTGCCAAGAGACGACGTCAGCCTTCCGTCTTATCTGCAAAACCCCTGGCTACTAGCGCACACAACGCTTATCTTTCTTTCCTATGCATCGTTTATAGCCGCCTTTGGGTTTGGTTTGATGTATCTTATTGAGGAGAAAAAAATTCGTCGGAAAACGTATACACTTATTCATAACCTTCTTCCATCGCTCGGATCGTCCGACGAGATTGGGCATCGATGTGTTCTTGTTGGGGTTGTCCTATTAACACTAGGCATAGTTGTCGGCGCAGTTTGGACGCAATATATTCAAGAGGTTACGTGGAGTTGGTTTGACCCCAAAATTGTATTCACACTCGCAACATGGATGATATATGTCATACAGATTTCCATTCGTCACATGTTCGGTTGGCGTGGTCGCAAAGCTGCCTATTCTTCCATTATCGGATTTGGCGGAATTCTGAGCACTTATGTCGGTGTGAATCTCTTTCTCCCAAGCATGCACGCGTTCTAACCAATCTTAGAACGTTAACTCAAATGAATGACATTGTTGCTATCGGAACTAGTCACCACAGTGCTCCCCTTGATTTCAGGGAGAAGCTCGCATTCTCCGAGAAGCAGATTTTGCAATCGCTCCCGGTTTTGAGAGAACATCATGGATTGCGTGAAACTGTAATTCTTTCGACATGTAATCGCGTTGAAATTTACGGAGCAACAGACGCTAATGATGGCCGTGTAACACTTTGTGATTTCCTTACAGAATACTGTCAGATCGATTCAGAGGCACTTGAAAAATTTACGTACGCTTTCTATGACTTGGATGCCGTTCGTCATCTTTTTCGTGTTTCCGCAAGTCTTGACTCAATGGTTGTTGGCGAGTCCCAGATTCTAGGGCAGGTGAAAGAGGCGTACGACACATCCCTAGCCGCTGGAGGTAGCGGACCGGTTCTAAATCGCCTCTTTCCGAAGGCAATTAGCGTGGGAAAGCGCGTTCGCACCGAAACCAATATTGCCTCTGGCGCGGTGTCAATCAGTTATGCTGCGGTTGAATTGGCGAAAAAGATCTTCCAGACACTTGAGAACAAAACGGTTGCTATCATTGGTGCCGGGGAAATGAGCGAGTTGACAGCACAGTGTTTGGTAGAAAACGGTGCTTCCAGAGTCATCGTTTCGAATAGGACCTATGAACGTGCTGTGCGAGTCGCTGAAAAATTCAATGCTGTTCCAGTGGCCTATGATGCAAATTTGCACTTCCTCGTTGATGCAGATATCGTAATTAGTTCGACGAATGCGTCGGAGTACCTCATTAAGCATCGACCGGTCACCGAGATTATGAAGAAGCGGAAGCATCGCTACATGTTTCTTATTGATATCGCTGTTCCGCGCGACATCGATCCCAACGTGGGAAATGTGGAAAATGCTTTCCTCTATAATATTGACGATCTTGAGTCAGTGGTAGCTTCGAATCTTAAGGAACGGGATCGGGAGGCGGAAGTCGCGGGGAGTATAGTCGATGAACAGGCGATTCGGTTTCATTCGGGACTGCAGCAGTTCGAAGTATCGCCGACTATCAAGGCGCTGAACAAGCAGTTTCAGGATGTTGCAGAAAGAGAACTACAGGCTTGTTTTAACAAAGCAGGATTGTCGTTCGAACAGCAAACCTGTGTGCAATCTATGGCACACGCCATTATCAAGAAGCTGCTCTATCAGCCAACAAAGAACTTACGTCAATCAATCAACGATCTTGATGGAAATCATGTCCAATATGTTCACGCATTGCAGAAGTTGTTCGCATTATGTAGTGCCGATGACAAGGACTAGAATAATGTTGTAAAACGTGTCTCTGAAGCCACTAGCACATGCGATGAAACGAACCGTTACAATCGGAACACGCGGTAGTCAGCTTGCCCTCTGGCAGGCAGAAGATGTAAAAGCTCGCCTCAACGCGCATTCTCCTAATCTCAAAATCCAGCTGGAGATTATTAGAACAGCGGGCGATGGAATTCGAAATGTACCCCGTATTGCGCTTGGTAAGGGCGTTTTCACCAGAGAGATCGAACTTGCGCTACTAGAGGGAGCGATAGATCTTGCGGTTCACAGTATCAAGGACCTCCCAACGGACCTGCCGGATGGGCTTTGCATTGCCGCTATTCCTACCCGCGAAGACCCGCGCGATGTTCTAGTCTCAGAGTTGGACCAAACGCTTGAAATGTTACCCGTGGGTGCAAGAATTGGGACGGCCAGTCCCCGTCGTCGCTCGCAACTCCTATATCTTCGCCCAGATCTGCAAGTTGTCGAGGTGCGTGGAAATTTGGACACACGTCTCCGTAAACTTCACCAGGAAGGCCTCGATGGTGTTCTACTCGCTGCCGCCGGCATTAAGCGTTTGATTGGGGAAGACATCATCAGCGCGTATTTTGATGTAGATCGGATGGTTCCCGCGGCCGGACAAGGTGCGTTGGGCATTGAGACGCGTGAGGACGATGATGAGATTAAACAGTTGTTGCATGCTGTCAACGACCACGATAGCGAACTCGAGGTCGTGGCGGAAAGATCGGTTCTTCGGAGATTGGGAGGGGGCTGCCAAGTTCCCATTGGGGTGAATGCAAAATTATCGGATAATCGACTCTCAATGATTGCAGTGGTTTGCAGTCCTGATGGGAGGCGTCGTGTTTGCGCAAAGCAATCGGACAAGTGTGCGAATATAATTGGTTTGGGAGAATCATTAGTTCAGTCGCTGAGAATGCAAGGTGCTGGTGATATTCTGGATGTGGGGTGTGGATGATAAGCATTAGCGACCAACGCAAAAACGGTAAAGTCTTTCTCGTGGGAGCAGGGCCGGGAGATAGAAAATTGATTACATTGAGAGGACGCGAGTGCCTTGAGAGTGCAGACGTCGTTATCTATGATCTACTCGCTAATACTGAGCTACTCGATCATTGTCCTCCGCATGCGGAAAAAATATTCGGTGGAAAAAAAGCTGGCGAGCAAACGAAGCGACAGATTGAAATAGATCGTCTGCTTGTTCAACATGCGAAAGCAGGAAAGACGGTTGTGCGGCTTAAGGGTGGAGATCCCTTTGTATTTGGGCGTGGGGGGGAGGAGGCTTTGACGCTCGTGGACGCGGGCGTGGACTTTGAAGTCGTGCCCGGTATAACTTCGGCTATCGCAGCTCCTGCGTATGCGGGAATTCCTGTAACCCATCGCGGGTACGCTTCTTCAGTTGCCTTTGTCACGGGACATACGGGCGCGTTAGAAGCTGACTCAGAGATTCGCTGGGAGCAATTGGCGACAGCTGTCGATACGCTTGTTATCTACATGGGTGTAGGGCATCTGCGCGAAATTGGCAAACGATTGATTGCATGCGGACGTAAACCCGAAACGCCTGTTGCTTTGGTGCATTGGGGAACGTTGCCTCAACAGATTGTGCTCCAGGGAACACTCGCCGACATTGCGGAGAGGGCACATGCAACCAAATTGAAAAATCCCGCCGTGATCGTAATTGGGAACGTGACCCTCCTCCGTGAACGAATCCAATGGTACGATAAGAGACCACTATTCGGTCGTCGAATCATGGTGACTCGTGCGAGGGAACAAGCGAGTGAGTTCTCGACGTGTCTGGAGTCGTATGGTGCTAATGTTGTAGAATTCCCCACCATTGCCATTGAACCGATTCAAGATAATCCTTTGCTGTGGCAAGCTATTAATGATTTGGGAGACTACAACTGGGTTATCTTCACAAGCGCAAATTCTGTCCAAATTTTCTTCTCGAAGTTGCAAGAAAGTGGCAAAGACGTCCGATCTTTTGCAGCGGCTCAAATCTGCGCGATCGGCCCAAAGACCGTTGAGGCACTATCCGGAATCGGAATCCGCGCGGATTTTGTGCCGTCCCAATCACTCGCATCGATAATCGCTACGGAAATCGCGGAGCTGTCGAGGAAACGAATTCTGATACCCCATGCTAAGATTGCGACCGATGAACTACCTGAAGCGTTGCGTAAAAATGGTGCGCTCGTTGACGCGATTGCAATTTATGACACACTCAAAACAGTTTGTGATCGCCGTTATGACATCGAGCGAGAAATGCTAGGCGGAGACATTGACATGGTTACGTTTACGAGTTCTTCAACAGTCAAGAATTTCGTCGAAATGTTTACGCCATCGACTCTCCGGGGTTTGACAGAAAAACTTCGCATTGCGGTCATTGGCCCATCGACGGCGGAAACTGCGAGAGAGCACGCACTATCGGTAGACGTGATGCCCAAGATGGCATCAGTAGAAGCTCTTACCGAGGAAATTGTTCGATACTATAAAGGTGATTAAAAGGTTTGTAGCCCTGAACGAGGGCGCATGTCATGGGCACTTCCGTTCTAGAGTCCACGTGCTTTTCTGTATCCGCACGGTCTACGAAACATAGTTCCGGATTGGAGATTGCCTGGTCTCTCAGGCGAATTGTGCGGCTGCGGGATGTTCTCACATTGCTTAGATTTGATGTTGGCGTTGAGTGTACACAACTCCAACATCGCAGAATTGTTTTTACTATGGAATCGCGATTATTTTCTTGGTCGTTCGTGAAGCCCTAAGGAGAGCCAATTACCGGGATCGATCTCCCTGCGAACCACCATCATACGATTGGACCGCTGCTTGGCAAATCGTATGATGGTGGTTCCACCGCCAGATTGGTTGCAATGGAGGTATGCTATGCTGCTTACGAATCTGCACTAGAAAAAAAGCTTCAAACAGGCTAGTTCCGGCGATGAACAACGTCCAACACATGATGGAGAACACAAGAAATCCGGCAACCAAAATGTCATGCGTAGAACGCGCAAGAGGATTCAAAGCTGGGCAGGATGTTGCTCAGATTAAGTGACTCGGGCTGAAATTTGGTTAGCACAAAATGCTTTTGATTGTGTCAACAACGATGTGAATGTCTTCCGTTTCTAGATTGGGGTGTAATGGCAAGCTCACAACGCGCTCAAAGGTAGATTCAGCACACGGAAAATCTCCTGCCCGATAGCCGTACTGTTGTTGATAAAATTGGAAAAGGTGTAATGGAGTGTAGTGCACGCTACATTCGATGTTGGCTTGACGCATTGCTTCAATGAATTCGTCGCGATTGGTTCTCAGTCGTTCGGTCTGAAGTTGGATAATATAAAGATGACATGAATGTCGGTTTATCGTTTCTTGGAGCGGTGTGACAACTTCGGGAAGAGTCTCAAGTGCTTCATTGTAGGTTTGAACATGTCGTCGACGAATTTCAGTCTGCTCGTCCAACTTAGTGAGCTGGCATAGGCCCATGGCTGCCTGGATATCGGTCATGTTATATTTGTATCCCTGGCTGTCGACTTGATAGTGCCATGCACTTCGATTGGACTGACGCGTCCACGCATCTTTATTCAATCCGTGCAAACGCATAGGTTTGATTAACTTGGCAAGCGTATCATCATTTGTAGTGATCATGCCACCTTCACCAGTTGTCAGATTCTTGTTGGCATAAAAGCTAAAAGCCGACATGTCACCGATAGATCCCACCCGTTGGCCTTTGTAGTCGGTTGGAATCGCGTGTGCTGCGTCATCAACGAGCACCAGATCGTGCTTTTGACAAAGTTCTGACAGGGCGTCCATGTCACAGGGAACACCCGCTATGTGCACAGGGAGAATCGCCCTCGTTCGCGGTGAGAGTTTTTCCGGAATCTTAGTCAAATCAATATTTAACGTACGAGAATTGATATCAACAAAAATAGGCTTTGCTCGCGTATAGTTAATAGCTTCGGCGGTTGCCGTGAAGGTATATGGTGTGGTGATGACTTCATCACCTTCTCCAATACCTGCAGCGATTAGAGCAAGATGTAAAGCAGCTGTGCAAGAACTTACTGCCAAAGCATGTTTGACGCCGATGTACTCAGCAAAACGCCGTTCAAACTCCTCCGTTTTTGGCCCTGTGCTAATCCACTTAGAAGCAATTACTTCCCCAACAGCTTTAATTTCGACATCATCAATCCACGGCCGTGCAAATGGTATGAAACGGTTCTGTGACATGAAAAAATCCTCTGTTCAGATATGTGGATTTTGCGTTTGAGATTTGACAAGTACGGTTGTACATGGATTTGAATGTGGAAAAGGCCTGGTGATGCATTCAGATGCGGTTCTATCTCTTTTGCAACGTCTCAATCATGGCTTCAAGTGCGAGATCGTAGCTATGGGCACCAAACCCACCGATCACGCCGAGAGAGATGGGGGCAATGTAAGAGTGATGGCGGTAGGACTCACGTGCGTAGATATTAGACAGGTGGATTTCAATAATTGGAAGACTAACCGCCGATAGGGCATCGTGAATAGCAATACTGGTATGTGTGTAAGCTGCAGCGTTTATTAAAATACCATCTGCCCAATCAACATTCTCCCCAATTTTCGACACAATTTCTCCCTCGTGGTTAGACTGGAAGATTTTAAGCTCAGCGCCCTGCTCAGTAGCAATATCAGACAGATGCGCATTGATATCCTCTAGGGTCTGGCTTCCATAAATCTTAGGTTGTCGTGTTCCCAGGAGCTGGAGATTCGGCCCATGAATCAGTAGAATTTTCATTATCATTTGGATTCTAGAACTCGAGATGTGTTATTGTCCTACTAGGATACATCTATTGTGGCACTTTGTAAAGTGTTTTTCGAAATAGCCAACATGGAAAGTGAGATGGAACAAGATGTGGTTTCCACTGCCTTATGTAATTTGACAAGGTGAATGCCACAGCGTCGAGTCCTGAATACGACGTAGCTCGACCACAAAAGAATTCGCTTCGAGTTCCACCATATCGTATGTAATGGCAGTTCCTTTTTCTACGTCAGCCTTCAACCTTGCGCCGTATGTAAGCCCCAACGGCACGAGGTTCTTTGCGCGAGCTATTTCTGCTCTTTCGATTAGACCGTTGAGAGTATATCCGCCGCTCCCATCCAGGGTTTCCCCTTGCTTCAAATCACGTTTGGTTAGCGCAATGACATCTGCGACCGGACTGGTGAGTGGAGCGCCTGTGGGCTGACCGTAGAGAGCAGCCTTAACAATAGAAATCGGTGCTTCTACGGCCACTAAATGATAAGGGCGGTAAAGCAGGAAATTTTGTCCGTCTGCACTTGCGTGGAGGTGGTAGCCGGCTAGGTCCTCTTGGATATAAGGATGTTCGGTACGAATGACCACAAAAACACCCATATTGAGTGGCCGGTCTAGCATCGTCTTGCCGTCTCCGGCAATGCTGTTGGCAAGTTCGACCACACCATGCTGGCTGAGAATCCCTCCCCGATCCTTTAAACTAAATGCATTTGGGATGTCTGCGATATTAAGAGACGGTTCGTGCATGCCTCGCACATCCGGTAGCAATCCCGTCATGTTTGCAAGTGCAGTCATTTCAATCTGTGCCTTCGACCCGTCTCGAAAAGAATTAAACATTCTTAAATTTATGGTGCGACGTTGAATCATCTCCTCGCTGAATCCAAAACGCTCCGCGACCGTATCTGGCGTGGCTGCACGATCTTCATCTAGGAATTCCGTACCGCGGCCAGCCGCTACAATTTCAAAACCGAGAGTCTTGGCCCAATCAACCATGTTCATGGTCACACCGGGTTGGTCTCCGTCCACTAATGTATAAACAACGTTCGCGCTGTCCGCTAGATGTTTCAGCAAAGGGCCTATGGTCACATCCGTTTCCACATTCACCATGACCAGATGTTTTCCGTGAGTAACAGCGTGGAACCCCACCCGTGCTCCAGCATCTGGAATTCCGGTCGCTTCTACAACAACGTCGATTAAGTTGGACTTAGTGATGCCTAGCCCATCTTCGGTGATGACCGGTTTTCCGCTTTGAATGGCATCGTCAATTTCAACGGTGTTTTTTCCAACCCGGATCGATTCTTCGGCAATGTCAGTAGCAGTGTACGCGTGTCTGGCATGATTGAGATTAGTGTCGGCGATGGCAGAGGCTTCGACTCCTTCCATTTGCGAAAGCTGAGCGACCAGTCCCGACCCAAACTTCCCTGATCCTACAATCCCAACACGTATGGGGTGCCCATCCTTTGCGGATTTCTCAAGTAAAGCATTGTACATTCGAAGCTCCTTGCGGGATAGGTGGTGAAAGATTATTTAGTGAGATTTCCTTCTCGATTTGAGTAACCATTTCGACGGTAATAGCCGGGGTTTCCATGGAATGGATAGGGACGATCTGGGTTCGGATCCTCGAAGTCTCTCTTGGCAACGGTACGAAAAAATGAGATGGGATTCAGAACGAATATCAAACCATTTAATGCAATCGCAGATGGCGTTCGGGGCAGCAGTAGTAGATATTAGACCAGCTCCTGGATTTTGACCGGGTTGCTTGATGTACTCCTCGCTTACTCTCAACGACCGCTGTTCCATATGCATTGCTGATCGTTTTGGATTTGTTCACGATTTCTAAGGTAGTCTTAGGCTTCTCGATAATATTGCCTAAAGCCCGTGTTGCGCGAGAATCCTCTCCAGGACAACGCCCTATGTTTGCCCTACATTTGTCATCCAAGTTGTACATGAGACCAAATGTGGAGGGTGATCTCGCTAAGAGAGAAGAACTACGTTCGTTTCGATCGAACGTGAACGAACATCTTTAGGTTACTTGTTATTTTCGCATCCAGATTGACCACACCGTTATTCTCGAAACGCAGTCGTTTGGTTTCACTGTCTCTTATGTCTTTGGTGATGCTCGCGCAGTTAGCTCGTTACTGATAGTCGCATTTTGCTGATTCGCAGAGTTCTTGTGTTCTGATTTCTGGGAGGGAAACCTTGCGTGACCACTTGTGGGTCAGATTTTTCTTTCGATTGTGTTGCCACATTTATTACATCATCAGATCTCCGCCGTTGATATCGATTGCGGCACCCGTGATATATGGAGAATTGGCTACAAGAAAGAATACCAATTGTGCCACTTCATCAGGTGTTCCGAGTCTCGAGATTGGGAAGTTAGTTTCATATGCAGCTATTTGTTCCGCTGTACACTCTAATCGGACCATTTCTGTGTCAATCAATCCCGGACAGACCGCATTCACGGTGATGCCGAATGGTGCAACCTCTTTTGCCATCGCACGGGTCAAGCCGAGCACTCCTGCTTTGGAAGCGGTATAGTGTATGCCACCAAGCGTACTTACACTTCTCCCGGCCGACGACGACAGATTGATGATACGACCATATTTTCGTTTCTTCATGATTGGTAGTACAGCTTTTGAGCAGACAAAGGGGCCATTCAGGTTCACATCAAGCACATGATCCCACTCCGATTTCGTCACATGGTCAACCCGGGTAGGATACAAAATCCCGGCACTATTGACTAGGATACTGACCGTGCCGTAGTAATCGATTGTCTCCTCAACCATCGAAGCAATCTGATGTTCTTCTGTCACGTCGGCTCTCAGTCCCAGTGCCCTATAGCCCTTCTCGCTCAGTTTCTCAGCCACGCGTCGTGCTTTGACGTCATTGATATCATTAATGACAACGGCGGCCCCCTTTTTTGCAAATTGTCTGGCTATCGCCATTCCCATGCCTTGACCCGCTCCGGTCACAATGGCCACCTGATTGGAAAATGTCGGTTCAAATGGTTCCATTTGCCTAGGTTCCTAAGAATTGTCGGATAGTGTGTTTTGTCAATAGGGTTAGACTTTCATTGAATTTGTACAACATCGAACTCAAATGGAGACAGTCATCTTATCAGGAAGTAGAAAACCCCTCAGTAGAAAAACCCGCTTTTTTGTGAGAGGTTTATTAAATGTATGAGTCGTTGAACCGGGTTGTTTTGCGTTGAAACCAGATGTGGTCTTCCTGAAAGTGTTGCTGTTCAACGAAGCCTCGCAACATCATTATGACATAGAATCGACGATTATTGCAACTTCTTCGACTTGTGACAATTTCATACGCCGGTACAGTCTTTTGCTTGCCATACTAATCGAAGTCTCTCAGATTCGGTGGAAGTGGACTAATTGCTGCAGATAATTCGGACTGCCATAATTCCGCGTTCTAGATTTCGTGATTTGATTCTCTCTCGGAGCATTGCAGCATGTCAAAGATTGCATAGCCGTAGATTCAATTTAGACGGTCAGAATTCGGGAAGGCAGCGATTCTAAAGGTCATTCGCATTCTGTTTGAACCTGTTGGCACTAGCAGTTTGTGCCTGACATCTCGTTTTCTGAATCGGTCGTTGTGACGACCGTGCTGGGAAAAGATGGAGGATTGGTCTTTTTCACCTGAGAGAAAAAACGCTGAAACCCTTCAGAAGATTCAGTGGCTTTTCGCGTTCAGTGGCGTGGCAATTGCGCCATTAACTACGCATGTCATAATTTAGTTTGTGAAGCCATTTATGCACTGTCTCGAGTATTGCGCATAGGATCTCTAAGGCCGCCAGTGTCAATGTTACGGGTGCTGTTAGTCTTAGGCGGCTGGCTGTGTATGGAAAAGATGTCAATGGTGTGATCAACATGACATGCCTGCTGAGTTTTGAGTGTTAGGAAGCAGTTGTCCCTCTTTTGTTGCTTGAATTGTACATACACGGTGTGATATACTGTCGTCCGTGAGCGTATGTGTGATTTAGGCCTTGACAAGGATTTGAAAGTTTTCGTGCACTCGTGTGCATGGCATAACAATACGACCGTGAGTCGTATCGTAGTCGACTACATATGTGAATGAAGAACCGCTAGGGAAAGAACATCTCAGCGCTGTGTTTTTCCCAGAGGTTAGGGACATTGAGCCTAGTGAAAAACAGAATTCGGGTGACCAATCGGCCTGCGAGAAAACGATGAGTTTGTAAGGACACCACTTTCAACAATAGGCAACAAGGTTCTAGTACGGAAAATTCGATCGCAATCCAGGGGTGCTGCTGGTTTCGGTCTAAGAACGGCATTCACAGTGATGGGACCATTCGGGGGGGCTGACTTTTGAGAGGAACCTGAGGAGTCAGCAAACTCTCCGTGAAAAGTCATTTGATATTGCTGATAGAGTCCGTCTGATTCCGGTGCGTCGTCCAACGACCTGTTGCCGAGTTGGATATCGTACCGGGTTTTCTCGGGCTCCAGGCTAGTTGGAAATCGTGATACTCTGATAGATTTCTACAGACTGAGTATTCTTTTGTGGAGTGAAAATCCGGATCGATTTAGTTCGAATGAGTCGAAAAACTTGGAAGATGTGCCGTTTTCCTTGAAGTTAGCAGGCTGAGTAACTTGTTAGCGCGGATAAATCTTGGGTCGAGTTTGCCATTTGGCAGTGTCGACTCCAGCGTAGCAATGCGTCAAGGTTCGATGGAATAATTTTCAAGTCGCGCAGTAAAAAACGGTTGGCAATTAAGCGCCGACTCTTTAGCAATGCGGAACCATTTGGCCTGATTATGGGCATATCAACTAGAATATGCAAGAGGTACTGCTTGACATGATTAATGTCCGTTGCCGCGACCTTGAGATATGATGTGGATACATATGACCTACTGTGCCTTCTTTTGCTTCACATATTGGCGCTGGTGGATTTGGTGTTGAAGCCTGTTTATATCTCTCAAGAGATTGGCTGGTTTGATGATGAAGTGCGCACTTGTCGAACAGCCGTTTTCTTGTCAAAAATACCCAGAATCTCGCTTGGTGGTGAGGTGGTGCTCCGATTGCCCAAACTTTGCTCTTCATTCACTGATGTGTCTGATTCAATCGTATGAGTTGTGCGTATGGAGTCGCGTGTGTTATAGACAGAATCGAGAAAAATGAAATCGTTAAATTGGCGTCGTAGTGAGTCACGCAATGTACATATCTGTCGGAGAAGGGCCGGTTCGGTCAACCCCGGTCTCAGTGGAATTGAAGAATGGAGACCAACAGTTTCGCCGGAGAGCTTTTCCAACTTCTCAAGCCGGCGATTAGATCTCAAAACTGATTAATTTCGGATACCCATTGGGAGTCAATTCTAGCACTTTAACTAGCTGTCAATTGTAAAGGGGAGACGTAAGCGTGAATCGTAGAAGACCTAGTGGTGGTGGACGTGGGCCTGCTGGTGGACGTGGGCCCGGTGGTGGACGTGGACGTGGGCCGCAATACGGCACCGGCAAAAGTCCAGTCAGAGCGGGATCCAAAAGCAAGAAGAAAAGGGCGAAAGAGAAAAAGAAACTAGACACCGTTGACACCGGAGAGAACGTTGATTCTAGTAACCCGAATCAGACCACACCAGAAGCGAAAAGCGATAAAATTGTTGTAGAAGGGACAGTCACTGAAACGCTGCCTAATGCGATGTTTCGCGTCTTGTTAGACGAAGCAGATACTGAACATCAGATTCTTGCCCATATCTCCGGCAGAATGAGAAAGTTCTTCATTAAGATATTGCCTGGGGACACGGTGACGGTTGAACTTTCACCGTATGATTTGACGAGGGGTCGTATTACTTATCGCAAGAAGTAGGCGCCGTCTGATTTTTCTGAGTAATGTTGTGTTCGGAGTAGCAAGTTTTCGGGCCTTGTGCGTGTCTTTTGTAATTAAAATTTATATACTGTTAGCGGTTTTAAAACTCGGATGCTGGGGAAATGTTCTTTATTAATCCACGTCTTAATCGCGCTGTCCTATTCGCAGTTTTCCTCATCGGTGCCTTTTCGTTTCTTTCGTTCAGGCGCGTTGCAGCTGACGACGATTCTGACTGGTTCTATCGGCTAAATGAAGTCGTTGTAAGCAGCGAGCTCACGAAAAATTCACTTTTTGATTCTACTACTGCTGTATCGGTACTTACCTCTTCTCAAATTGAATCGTTGCCACTTAAGAATCTGGCGGATGCACTGGGAATTTTGCCTGGTATTGCTTTTTTTAACCGCGATGGACTCGGGCGCGATCCCATTGCGAGTCTGCGTGGTTTTTACGGTGGTGGGGAAGCAGAATACCTACTTGTTCTTGTAGATGGCAGGCCGCTCAACGACATAGAGACAGGATTGATGAATTGGGACACCATTCCATTGTCGACTATAGAGTCTATTGAATTCTTGCGCGGTGGTGCATCTTCGCTCTATGGTGATTCAGCGATTGGTGGTATTGTTAACGTCGTTACATCAAACAACGACGCCCGTTCAGTTCAGCTTGGTGTGACTGGCGGAACGTTTGGCACACTAGGTTTTGAGACACGAGCAAATGGTGAATGGCAGGGGCAATGGTTCAGAGTATATGGGTCACAGGAGAGAGACAGCGGTTTCAGGAAGCACGCTGACCATGAGACGGAAAAATTTGGTGGTGCCTTTTCGCTGATGGAGACACCAAATGCTTCGCTTTATATGTCTATGGCTCATCATTACCGGCAATCTGACCAGCCCGGACCGATATCTGCCAGTGAGCTAAAGATTTCGCCAGCTCGATCTTCGTCATATTATAGATTTGACAGAGATAGGGACAGAAATCATCGTGGAGCATTAACCGGTTCGTATAAATTTGATGAACGAGTTCATTTCTCGGGTACGATTTCGGGAGAAATTCGCGATTCCGATGTCGTTCGAACTCTTCCGCTGACTCTCGACTTCAGTGATACAAAGAACCGCATGCTTGAAAGCATGCGGTTCACAAGTTCTGTGCAACTAACAGTTAATCAGAATGGGTTTCCCTTCGAAAATCGTCTGGTTCTTGGGATTGATGCTGATCTGTGCTCACTTTCTTCAGAGTATTATCAGATTTTTAAAGGTGACTTGATCGATTACGGACTAGTCGCCACCGAACCGATAAAGGGACAAAGAGATGAACAAGGGGATAGCACACGGCGTTCGATTTCTGGATTGGTTCAATATGACCTGATGCCGATTCGGGAACTGCGTTTTGTGTTGGGTGGACGTGTCGATGTGCTTCGAGATGCATTCGTACCAAGGTCGTCCAACCGTGGCGAAGATGTATCGACAATCCATTCGGTGTTCAGTCCCAAAGTCGGAGCGAATTACCGCTACATTAGCATGGAGGATCACACCGGCAATCTGTATGCCAACGTTTCTCGGTCATTCAAAGCGCCGACACTAGATCAGCTGTACGATCAACGTTCCATTCCAGTTCAATTCCCGCCATATAAAATCTCGCTTTCAAATGGCGAACTAATTCCGCAATCTGCGACATCTTTAGAGATAGGAACATACTATCGTGCGGCACTCGCTCAGGGTCTGCTGTTTGGCGAACTCTCGTTTGCTGGGTATAGAATGAACCTTAAGGATGAATTGGATTTTGACCCTCAGCAGTTCAAGTATGTGAACATTGCTAAAAGCCGGCATCAAGGAATTGAAACGGGACTGAAGTTTTCTATCAAATCAGGTGTGCAGCTATTTCTCAATTATACGCATCAATCCGCGACGTCCCAAGCTGGTGAAAATTCAGGGAAATTCCTAAAGGCGATTCCACGCGATGTTATCGTTACAGGTGCAACAGCCGCGCACCCATCCGGTATTGACGCTGGCGTGATGGTTAAATCTACAAATCGCATGTTCGTTGATGATGCCAATAAGACCGTCCTTCCCAACTATACTACCGTTGATGCGCGAATTCGATATCAATTGGGATCTATCGCTGCCACATGTGACATATTCAACATCTTTGGCAAAGCCTATAGCACGACTGCTTCTCTTGATGCTTCAGGCAGTGGACAAGTCTACTTTTATCCGGCTGCTGGACGCCACGTACGTTTCAATGTCAATCTTCAGCGCTGATGAGAATCTGTGTGGTTTCGTGTCGGCGTCTTTCACGATTCTTAAGCGCAACGCAATTGGGTCGCCTAGCCTAAACGTTATGTCACAATCGGTTGGCCCCTCAGTTCGCTATCTGGACAACTTTAGCGATTTCAGGTTAAATCGATAGAGTACTTGCTACGATTGTTTCCTTTCCTAACTGCCTCCTGCGTAAAGCCCCTGTCGCATTACGATGGTAGTCTCCGAATAGATTGCCATCGCGAGGCCCTAACACAATGCTACTGGGTTTTCGGCCGTAGATGAAGCTCTTGGTGCTCTTCTGATGGCAAGTGACAGCAACAACGTCCTATGGGACGAATCTGTCTGATAGAGATGACTTTTTCACAACGATCTTTCACCTCTCTCTTTTTCGATGTTTTGTCATCTTGATTCTGCAAGTCTCTGAACTGTTGAACGGGAGTTTTTAAGCTTTGAGGCTAAATGGGCCTATGTAAGCTAGGTCATTGAGCATATACAATGAACGTGTATTTGACGATTATATTATCGGCTCTGATTGGTGAATTTATTCTTCGGACTGTCGCCCGACATCTGAATTTAAAGGCACTCTCCCCGGATTTGCCGGCTGAGTTCGTTGGGGTTTATGACGAAGCGAAATACCGCAAATCACAGGAATATACGAGAGCCAACACAAAGGTTGCCCACTTTTCATCGGCGTTTGATCTAGTTGTTATCGTCGGGTTTATACTGATGGGCGGATTCGATTATATGGATGGATTGGCCCGTGAATGGGTCTCAATGCCCATTCTCAGGGGAATAGTTTTCTTCGGAATGCTCTATGTGGTTAAAGATATTCTCTCAGTCCCGTTTTCATTGTACGAGACTTTTATACTTGAAGAAAAATTTAAGTTCAATAGAACCACGGTGAAGACTTTTGTTGTTGACAAGGTAAAGACTTTCATACTGGTTGCCATCCTGGGGTCGATTTTACTAGGCATCATTTTTGCCTTGTTAGAGGGGAGTGGAAGCCATTCTTGGATTTATGCATGGGCGGTTGTCTCTCTTTTTATCATTCTTTCTCCATTGGTTTTCACAGCGATTATTGCACCACTTTTCAATAAATTCACTCCATTGGGGGAAGGTGCACTGCAAAGTGCCATTGAACAGTACACTGAAAGAGTTGGATTTCCATTGGCGGAAATCTCGGTAATGGATGGTTCGAAGCGATCCGGGCGTTCTAATGCCTATTTTGGTGGGCTTGGCAGGAATAAGCGGATTGTTCTCTTCGATACTCTGATTGAAAAGCACTCTATCGACGAACTCGTTGCAATCTTAGCACACGAAGTCGGGCACTACAAGAAGAAACACATACTCAAGGGATTATGTGTTTCTATCCTCCATGTTGGCGCGCTCCTCTTCTTTCTCTCGCATTTTGTTGAGAATAGGGGACTTTTCGACGCGTTTAAAATGGCGGAAACATCTGTCTACGCCGGACTGGTCTTCTTCACCATTCTATACTCACCGATCGAATTGCTGCTTTCAATCGCAATGAACGCGGTCTCGCGCAAGCACGAATACGAAGCGGATGCGTTTGCCGTTGGCTCACTCGATTCATCAAAAGCGCTAGTGAAGAGCCTAAAAACCCTGTCAGTTTCGAATCTAGGAAATCTTACGCCACATGCGTTAACCGTATTCTTAAACTACAGCCACCCGCCAATTCTTCAGCGTATTTCAGCGTTACGCAGAGTGGAGACATCACCGGATTGCGACTGATGAAAAAAGCAAGCGATGGAACTATGAACATCATCGCTACTCATCCATTGAATCGTGCTGAAACGACCTTTGACACCCCAGCCTGCTCCATAGTGACCCCGTACATGACATCGGCGATTTCCATGGTCCGCTTATTGTGCGTAATGACAACGAACTGCGTATGTTCTCCATAGTTACGAATAAGCCTAGTGAATCGGAGTACATTTGCTTCGTCAAGTGCCGCATCGACTTCGTCAAGCACACAGAAAGGGCTCGGTTTAAGCTTAAAGATGCCAAACAAGAGTGCAATTGCGACCAATGATCGTTCGCCGCCTGACAGCTGGGTAATACTCTGAGGACGCTTGCCTGGTGGGCGTGCGATAATCTCAATTCCTGATTCCAAGATATCGGATTCATCCGTTAGGAGGAGTTCGGCTTCGCCACCTTCGAAAAGTTCACTGAACACTTCCTGGAAACTCATGCGAATTTGCTCAAAAGCCTGCTGAAATGCTTCTCGCGATGTTTGATTAATCTTCCGAATTGCTTCATACGTGGATTCAATTGATTTCTCGAGATCCTCACGCTGAAGGACCAGAAACTCTTCGCGCTTTTTGTGTTCTTCATAGGCTTCAATCGCTTTCATGTTCACCGTACCAATGTCGGCAATTTTCGATTTTAGCGTTTCGACTTGGTCAATCAGTTCAATATCGTTGATTGCCTCATCGATTGCATCCACCCCGTCGAGTGACATCCCGTACTTCTCCATGATTTTTGCAGAAATCGCCTTGATTTGCATCTCCAGTTGTGTCACAGTGACTTCCATCTGGTGTCGCAATCGGTTATGTTTTTCGTACTCCCTTCTAGCAGTCCGCATCAACTTTTGTAGTTCAGTAGCTCGTAGCATGAGCCCTTCACGTTCCGTTTCTAGCAACCTTACCTGCTCCTCCGCCTCTGACTTCTCTTGTTCGACTTGGAGAAAACTACGCTGCGCTTCATCGATGTGTTTTGAGAGACTCTGTCGCATCTCATCATCAGAGTCGATTGTTTCTTGATGTTCCTTCATACTCTCAGTTACCTGGTGTTGATTTTTTTCAAGTGACGCAAAGGTCGACGCAAGTCCAGATAACTGCTCACGTTTTGTGGCGAGTGAGATCTCGAGTTCTTGGCAAGAGATGACCACCTCATCGTGTTTATTGCTCTCACTTTGCACCTGCTCTGTCAGGCGTTTAATACGATTCTGTAATTTAGTGCGCTGCTTTTGGAGGTCTTCTACCTTAGCTTGGTTGCTCTCGCGTGTCAGTCCTACCTTTTCTGCTTCTTCTCGGACAGCCCCACTTTCCGTTTGTACCTCTGTTAATTCGCGCTGGAGTTGAGCGATTCGCTGTCCATGTTGTTCAGAGTCTTTCACATGACCCGCATATTCAATTTGACTCTTCTGTCGTTGACTCGAGAGTGTTTCGCGTGTTTGCTGAAGCTCGGCCAACCTACCAACGTGTTCTGTGCGTTGCGATTCTTTTCGATTCACAATGGCCGTCAATTTGTCGATTTTTTCTTGCAGTTGCTCTAATTCCCTCGGACGGCTCAAGAACCCGCTCGTTTGGGAATTGCTTGAGCCACCTGTAACGGCACCAGAGGTATTAATTACCTCCCCTTCTAAAGTGACAAGTCGCGCGTTCGGACGGAACCGGCGTGCGAGTTGGATTGCCGTATCAAGATTTTCAATGACCAGTGCGTTCCCGAGAAGCTGTTGAACCGCAATGTCATATTTGGGTTCGTAATTGACCAAATCTGATGCTAATCCGACAACACCTTGCTGCTTTAGTAGATCTGCGTCACGGAATGACCGAGCGCGTAACATATCCAGGGGCAAGAAAGTAACCCGACCGGCGCGGGATTTCTTGAGAAATGCAATGCCTTTTTGAGCATCTTCGGCTGTTTCTGTGACAACATTTTGGATTGCGCTTCCCAATGCCACTTCGATGGCCAACTCGTATTGGGAATCCGTGCGAATTAGTTCAGCGATTACGCCGCAAACGCCTCCAAACTGATAGGGCTCCGTTTCTCTAATCGTCATGATGGCGCGGACACCAGCATAGAAGCCTTCATAAGCCGATTGCAATTCCTTTAGGGACTTCAGCCGAGAAACACTCATGCCCAGCGAATCCTGTGTTCCTCGCATCTCCGATTCGAGTTTCCGCAGGCTGTCTTGTCGCTGGTGAAGTTCCTCTTCAACCTTCTGATTTTCAGTGTCAAGTCGAACTAAATCCGCTTTCAGACGTTGCTCACACTGCCTTGCTTCGGCGTGAGATGTTCTCACTTCATTGAGTTGAGCTTCTAGCAGTTTTGAGTTCTCGGTTATTCGATGAAGGTTACCCGTGGCATACTCCAATCTGCTTTCTAGTGAGGCTAATTCTGATTCTAGGTCCGCCGCTTGACTTGTTACTTCAAGCTGTTCAGCCTCCGTACCGCGTATCGATTCTTTGCTCTCATTGATCCGTGTTGCGAATTCTGTTAACACTCGCTGTCGCGCGGTAAGGCGACTCTCCTCTAGCTTAAGTGTGGCTTGAAGTTGGGTGCGCTCTTGTGCAAGCTCACGCTTTTGCTTTTCTAGGTCCGCGGATTGTTTCTCGAATGATTCAATGGCCTGCATGGCCCGATGACGCTGCTCTTGAAGATTTAACTGTCGTTCCTGGTAGAGCGCGATCTGGCGTTCAGTACGCTCGATTTGGCTCGTGAATTGTGATGCAACTTTCTGCCCTTCGACGATGTCCGCGTCTAGTGAGTTTCTGCGTTCAGTCAGCTCTTCGCTTTCCTGTTCAGCTGATTGCATAGAGTTATTAGTTTCATTGACCAGATTCAGAAGCTCGTCCAGATTACCCTGTGTTTCGGATAAATCCTTGACAAATCGCTCGTACTCTCGTCGACTCTGATTCAGCTCAAAAGTTTTTAATTGTTCTTGCAAGTGTTGGTGGTGTTGGGCCTGCTCTGCTTGGCGTTTGAGAGATTCAGTTTCCCGCTGTAATTCGAGGATTACATCGTTAATGCGAAGGAGGTTCTGCTCTGTGTCTTGTAGCTTCTTGAGCGCAGTTTTCTTGCGATGTTTGTATTTGGTGATGCCAGCAACTTCGTCGAAAAGGAATCGACGTTCTTCAGCGCGGGTGTTGAGAATGAGGTCAATCTTGCTCTGTTCCATAACAGAATAGGCGGAGACCCCAATGCCTGTATCCATAAAGAGCTCCGTGATATCACGCAACAGGCAAGGATTTTCATTGATTAAGTAGCGACTATCACCATCGCGCGTCAGTTGGCGACTAATTTCAATCTCAGGTGATTCAAGCGAAAGCTTTCCTTCAGTATTGGTGAATTGGAGAGAGACTTTTGTTTTTTGCGCAGGCTTGAAATCTGCGCCGCCATTGAAAAGGATGTCTTGCATATTGGCGCATCGTAATGCGCGAGCACTTTGTTCCCCAAGTACCCAACGGATCGCGTCAGACACGTTGCTTTTTCCGCAACCATTGGGTCCGACTATCGCGGTGACTCCGGGTTCCAGTGTCAGATCTATGTGTTCTGCAAAACTCTTGAAACCCTGAATCTTGATTTGATTGAGGTGCAAGGTATCCTCCTTACAGCCAGATAAGGTTGGAGTTCACATGCTCATAAACGCCAATTTAGCCCAAATCGTTTCGAGATGTCGTTAGAAATTGCATCGTATGTGTGCGCAGATGATGCATTTTACCATACTCCTGAAAATCGATCAAGGTTGCGTTGAGATGCGCAGACTCATTCTCAAATAGTCATGAAGATTATGGTTGGGCATACGAGTACAGCGTCATGAGAACAAATGTAACATACAACTTCCAGGTTTAGACACACAGTAAAGGGTTTTTGCTATGCCTAGCACGGATAGCGTGCTAGGCTAGAGGTTTTGTTCAGAGTTCTTCATCAGGTGTAGATTGAATCTCTTTAATTCTATCGCGATGACATCTTCGCTTGGATTGAGGTCCTTCTGATACTTGATTGGATATGGGAGTTGGAAATGAGGTTTCAGTAGGAGGCCGGGTTAACGGATTAGCCCAACTAGTTGACTACCGGCATCCTGTCGATGTTTTGTGTATGCAATTGATTCTAGTAGTCACTGCTCACTGGTGCCGGACGAAACAACAAATTTGAGTTGGTTGTAATTCTTTCTGTTACGTACAGGACATCAGTTAATGCATTGAACCATCATAATTCTAATTTGTGAGCTTATATTTATGGAAGGCGTATAACTTTGTGCTACAAGTTGATCGTCAAGTTTAACTAACGATTATTGAGGATTGAAAACAACTCACATCGAGACAAGAGCAGTTTGTTCAGGAGAGATTTTTGTGGAGGAACATTTGCTTTTCAGTTATAATGTTAGCTCTGTAAGAACTGAGAGAAATCCTGTTCTCTCTCCACTATCTCATTCTCATCTCGATTTGAACACGGGCCCATTATGAAAGCAGACGAGTTAAGAGGCATCAACAGAGGCTTGACGGACTATGGCGATCCGGAGTTTAGTATCTATATCCGCAAAGCATTTGCGAAGGCCATGGGATATGCCGATCATGAGCTTGAGCGTCCTATCGTCGGAATTATTGACACCTCCAGTGGTTTCAACAGTTGCCACCAGAATTTTCCTGATTTAATCGAAGCTGTAAAAAGGGGTGTTTTGTCGGAGGGTGGGCTTCCGATTACATTCCCAACAATTTCGCTTGGAGAAATGTTTACCGCTCCAACAAGTATGATGTTCCGCAATCTGATGGCTATTGATACAGAGGAAATGATCCGTGCCCAGCCAATGGATGCCGTGGTACTTCTGTGTGGATGCGATAAGACTGTTCCTGCGCAATTAATGGGTGCAGCAAGCGTGAATCGACCTGCAATCTGCCTGGTTGCTGGACCGATGGTTGCCGGTGATTATCAGGGTAAACGTCTTGGAGCATGCACCGACTGTCGTCATTTTTGGCGTGAATATCGTGCAGGAAATCTAGACAATCAGGAGATTAATCAGGTTGAAGATCGGTTGTGCGCGACCATAGGAACCTGTATGGTCATGGGAACTGCTAGCACTATGGCGTCGCTGGCTGAGGCATTAGGAATCATGATTCCTGGTGGAGCGACGCCCCCAGCAGTGATGGGTGATCGCCGTCGGCAGGCAGAAGCTACGGGAAGAGTAATTGTGTCAATGATTAGAAGCGACCTGCGTCCATCGCAAATCTTAACGCCTCACGCATTCGAGAATGCGATGCGTGTGCTGATGGCAATTGGAGGCTCGACGAACGCCGTAATCCACCTGACGGCAATTGCCAAGAGACTTGGTATCACTCTGAAGTTGCAAGATTTTGATAAGATAAGCGACGAAACTCCGCTGTTGGTGAATGTCAAGCCGAATGGTCAATACTACATGGAAGACCTCTGGAAGGCTGGTGGAATTCCGACCGTTATGAAGGAGTTAGAGGACTGTTTGCATTGTGATGCACTGACGGTGCTCGGAACAACCATCCGTGAAAACCTCAAGGAGGTTGCATCTCCTCCTCGATGGCAAGATGTGGTTAGGACTCGCGAGGAGCCAATACTAGAAAAGGGTGGGATCGCATGCCTGTTTGGAAATCTTGCTCCAAATGGTGCGGTAATAAAGCGCTCTGCTGCCTCACCACATCTTCTGACACATCGTGGGAAAGCCGTGGTTTTTAAATCTCTTGAAGACCTACACAATCGTATTGATGCACCGGATCTTTCGGTCACCGAGGATAGCATAATCGTGCTTCAGAATGCCGGACCGATTGGAGGACCGGGTATGCCTGAAGCAGGGTACTTACCAATTCCTAAGAAACTGCTGCGAGCTGGAGTCAAGGACATGGTGCGCATCTCGGACGCGCGAATGAGTGGTACAGCGTTTGGAACGATTGTGCTGCACATTGCTCCTGAGGCGGCGATCGGTGGTCCACTTGCACTGGTGGAAGACAACGATTTAATTGAGCTTGATGTTCTAAACAACAGGCTGCAATTACTAGTGGATGAGCAAACGCTCGCTGAACGTCGGACTAGGTTGGTGCTTCCCGAACCGGTCTTTCAAAGGGGATACGGTAAGCTCTTCACAGATCGCGTTGAGCAGGCACATCTAGGTTGTGACTTTGATTTTCTATAGTAGCTGTACGGATTACCGGGGCAAAGCTCTTTGCGAAATGGAAGACAAGGGAGATTAAGAGGAGTGTTTCGGATGAAAGGTTTTGTGCGAAATTCTTGGTCGGCAGGAATTACAACGTTCAACATGCCCAGGCCAACGACAGTGATTTGATAGGGGCGATGTTGTAGGTGGTTTGCTGTCATTTCCCATCGTGAAAAAACTCCCACCAATGTTGACGTCCGTACGATTGAACAAAATGCGGGACCGTACAGGAAAAGTCCGATAACTGTTCCTTTACGCCCCCGCATTTCGGTTCGATTAGTCACGTGTGAAGTGCTTTACGGTTTCCCAGATTGGTTTAGAAGAATGTCAACCATATTCTTTCCTTGTGACCGCAAGATCTAGCACGCTTTCCATGTGGCGTACGGGAACACTTTACTTGTATCCTCCATCTTACGCACACGGTTTCACGAATGCAAATTCAACTTGCTCGTTGTCCGTTACGACTGTAGGAAACAGGAACTGTCGGAGATCTGATTGTGCAAATAGGCAAAACCAGAACGCCTAGAGAACAGGTGTAACAATTGGCCAAGCACATTGTCGTCCAAGGTGTCACAACTAAGCCAGATGAACTCAGATCAGGCTTCGAGGATTGTCTAGAATCGTCCTAGAGGACAGTGTCTCTTAATCTATTCAGCAATTAGCGCGATGAAGTGCAATTGTGTTTGCGTGCAACTCATAATAGTCGCAGGATGGAGCTTGTGAAGAAACTATTTCCCCATTTTTCAGACTGGTGTAGGAGGAGTAGTTCAAGTGTAGGTAGCAAGATCTAGCGATGAGGTTTCTGAAGGATTCCATCTTCTCACAATGCAGATATGCGAAGAAGAACGGCCTGACTGGCCATCGATAATCCCAGCTGTAACTCTAATGCACTGCCGAGAACAATAGTTATCAGGACCATATGGCGCTTTGAAGTTAAGCAATTTCGTTTGAGCTTCTTAATTCCAGGCTTTTTTCCTGAACTAGAGTTTCGTGAACTGATCTGCAGATGAGTATCTGTCCTTCCCCACCATAGGGATCTGATTATTGGGCAAGAGTTTTGATTACGCAATAGATTACAAAGCGATAGGGCACATAATATATTGTACTAGCATCAAGGAGGGATATTTACACAATATCTGTACGCCTTTCATGTTATCGTGTCGTATTATACTACCCCTTATACCGGAGTACGGCGAGGCTTGGGTGTTTTCAAATGGCCGTGTCACTTGCAACAGCATCGAAATCATCTTATACGGTATTACGCCGCTGTGCGTCGCGCTGTCTGCCGCGTGATGGCGATGAAATCGAGAGCTCAGAGTGTTTGAGTGTTGGAGTGTCAACAGATGCGCTGGTCGAGTTCTACCTTGGGTTACTATGCCCGTTGCAATCCAGTCGAGGTACGAGTAAAGCTATGGCGGCATTTGCTGCGAGGAGACCGTGTTACCAAGAACGCATCATTCTCAGTCTTATTTCTAACTTACTTTAGGAACATTCACACGTGCTACGTTCAAGAAAACATCTGTTGGTTCGTGGTCTAATTGTATCTGGCGTGCTGGTTTTCCTTGGAATCGTCTGTTTAGTCTATCTGGAAATGCGGTTGTGGAAGCCAGAGGAAAGCATCTTTACACTACTACCACAGGATCCAGTTTGCTACGCGAGCGCCAAGAATCTCGGGAAGGCAGCACAGGCATTACAGCGGAGTGAATTTTCAGTTCTTGCTGCGCAGATGCCCATCTTTGCTCAAATCCAACACCACCAATGGTGGTCCCTGATTGCCCATCAGAAGCGATTGTGGGAGCTCGCTATGGGGAGTGCATTCGACCTAAAAGCGCTCACTGGCTATCTTGGACAAGAGGCAATTCTCGCACTATACCAACGTGAAGCTGAGATGTCATTTCTCTTAGTGAGTGAGATTGGTGTGAAAGAGAAAATAGAGATTGCGGCATTGGCTGCGGTAGTAGCGGCTAAGCCATCATTCGAATGGCGTCGCGAAGATTACAATGAATTCACTATCAATACAATAACTGGCTATCCTCGTGATTTTAGCTACGCGTTCATTGGAAAAATTGGACTGCTGAGCCTCAACCCATCTCTTATCAAAGATACTATTGACGTTTATACCAAGAAGAAGAATGGGTTTGGAAATGCCCACACGATGGGTACATCTCTGAGAATGAATTACGACTCAAATGGGAGTACAGCCTTTGTCAACCTGCCCCGACTTGTTACTGCGTTGGAATCCGTTCGAGAACTGAATGCCTTATCAGAAAAGGTAGAGTTCTGGTCGTGTAGTAATCGCTATAGGAATGGTTTGTTTAGATCTCAGCACGAAATTAAATGGCAAACAAGTTGGAAATCGGATTCGCTGAATCCGAGGAGAATTGATGCAAACCTCCTTTCAGCTCTACCCGCCAGAACTGCTTTTTCGCACATTAATCATAATCTAAATCTTTCGGGCTTCTGGGAATGGGTGACCGGCAACGTAGCGATTCAACGTGGACAAAATAGAATTGATCTCTCACGCCATTTGGGCACTGCAATGACGCTGGCTCTACTGAGCTCAACCTCTGAATCAGCCATAACTATTCCGTCGATTATTATAGCTATTCCGATTACGAATCGGATGGGCCTACAATCTGATCTTATAAGCCTTCGTCAAGAAAAACTGGTTGTTAATCACAAGCAGCTGCAATTCTCGCGTCCCGAGAACTATCGAGGTGTAAAGTTTCAGCCGGTCCGATACCGGTTCGGTCTCATTTTTTTCCTCGAAGGCGCTTATGCTATTGTCAATGACCATTGGATTATCAGCACAACAAGAAATGGTCTAAAATCCGTCATTGAGGCTTCAACTGGCTCAGGGAAAACCCTGGCCGATCTGAATTTTCCCCCACCCTCCGATGAACTGAGAAGTCAACATACTCTGATTCAGCCGGGCCTCATTATTCCAGAGCTCAAGCGCCTCGTACCAATAATTAGTTTCGTGGCACAAGCGTCAGAGAATATGCCCAATCTTGATTTGATGCAACATACTATTGATAATATTCTGCCATTAGAGACCTTGGGACTAGTGTCGGCGGGTACTGATTTTAAGAATGGGGGTCTAAACTTCCAGATTCAGGTGGTCGTCTCAGTGAACGAATAGGGTGCAACAAATTTTCCCGAAGCTGGCAATCTATTGGCCGTTCCAAGTTTGTCAACTGATGTGTCTGATGACGGAAGGTTCGAGTGCTTAAAAGCCATATTCGCCATAGTTTTTCACTGAGTAAATCGATCTGAACATGCCGGCCAGGTTCTAGTCGGTGAGCTATCTCGCCCGTTTGTTTAATTGAGAATTGAGCCCAATTTGTGTCAAAATGCACATGACAGTCTACTCATGTGAGATGCCTGTCATGTGCATGAATGATAAGAGTGGTATAATTAAAATGTGGCGACACGTATTTTACGTGCGATCCATTTCTCTCAGGCACACCCGTGAACAGTCTGAATTGGCATATGGAGCACAATTAGAGTCTTGGAAAAAATGACAAGCTCAATGTCATTTGTGGTGGGTTACCCACGTTATTAGCGATGCAGCGTCACAACTCGGTTTTTCATTCGAAATTACCCGAAACCCTGTGAACACGAATTATTGCTTCTGTCATATTTAGTTCTGCCATCTCTCTTTTCTAGATGTCTGATGAAGAACAGGGAAAGTCCTTCCCCATACGAGCCGGAGGTTAGAAACGTGAAGCTCTTATCTCAATCTCATCGTGCGGCTGCCACCTGTGGGCTCATCATCTGCTTGTTTCTATTCATGAGCAATGGAGAAACTGCATCTCAAACTTCAACCAGTACGAAACGGTTGAATCTCCATATCAAAACCAGGTTGAAAGAGCAAAATATCAAGCCTTCCAAACGGTCGAGCGACGCCGAATTCTTTCGGCGAGTGCGTCTGGATCTCACCGGTCAAATCCCCACCGTCGATCAAGTGCTAGATTTCCTCAGAGATGGTTCGAAAAACAAGCGTGAGAAAGTGATTGATTCATTGATTGGTAGTGAACTGTATCTCAGACATTGGACTCGCCACTGGATGAATTGGTTGGTAGGTCGGGAGAGGTCAAATGCAAATCGTCGTACGAAATTGGAAAACTGGGTTCGCCATGCTCTCGCGCTCAATACCCCTTACGATCGATTTGTGCGAGATCTTGTTTCGTCAGAAGGGGATGTGCGCGTAAACGGTGCAGGCAACTATCTGTTGAGCTACGATTTAGATCCGGCAGAATTAACCTCACATGTATCTCGTTTGTTTCTTGGTCTTCCGATGCAGTGTGCTCAGTGTCATGATCACAAAACGGAGACATGGTACCAGGAAGATTTTTACGGATTTGCGGCTTTTTTCGCTGGAACACGACGGCAAGCAATTTACAGCGAAGTTGACGAGAATGAATTAGTCAGCGAGTTGATTGAAAATACGAACGCAGAATCCATCTGCATTCCAGGCACAGACATACATGTTGTTCCACGATTTCTCGATGGGAAGTCTTTTCAGGGACCATTTTCAAAACGACGCCACGCGCTGGCGTATTGGATTACCGACAAAGATAATCCCTATTTCAGTAAAGCGATCGTGAACCGCATCTGGGCACACTTTCTTGGGAAAGCATTTGTTGAACCGCTCGATGGATTTGGAGAAGAGTATCCGCCCTCAGATCCAGAGCTCTTAGATGTACTGGCGCAGGATTTTGCGATCCACGGATATGATTTGCAGAATTTGATGCGAACGATTCTAAACTCTGATGCTTATCAGCGCACGTCGGAAACCAATCAGAGTAACAAGAGTGATGACATGTACTATTCGCATGCTTACATCAAGCCGTTGGACGCGGAGCAGTTTTTTTATTCCATGATTGAGGCTACAGGTTTTGAACGGCAACAAAAGTTGCGAGACCGTGGTCAGCTCGATGAGATGAAACGCTTCTATCTTGAACGCTTTATCTTCTTACTCGAAAACGGAGAAAATACAGAAATTGAGGCGTTTAATGGTACAGTTCCACAGGCATTGATGATGATTAATGGTCAAGTAGTAAACGATGCCGCGAATCTGGGACAACGTGGCAGTCTACTCGTCTCGATTCTTGACAGGTGGCGTACGATGGAAGATCGACTTGAGCGAATTTATCTGACGGCGCTCTCCCGTCGTCCAACGGCCAAGGAGAAGGTGTATTTCCAGCGGTATCTGGAGCGGAGTCTCTATCGCAAAAAGGAACTCGCGTATAGCGATCTCTATTGGGCGCTTCTGAATTCCGCCGAGTTTGCTCTAAATCATTGATTGGATTAGCGGAATCTCCTGTCTAAAAATGTCGAGGTTGACAGACTGTGAGGGTTTGTTCCACTGAGTTCGCACCGGAAGGAAAACAAAACTAGATGAACACACAACTATCTCCGTTGGAACGTCAACACCTTGATGTGCAAAGTAATGCATTATCACGCCGTGATTTCCTGGGTCTAGGGGTGCATAGTTTTCTTGGATTGATTGCCATGCAGCACCTACAATCTTCGGTGTTTGCTCAGATTGAAAAACAAATTCCCTGTGCAAAACACTGTGTCGTCCTGTTTATGAACGGTGGTCCAAGCCAATTGGATACCTTTGATCCAAAACCGGGAACGTTAAATGGTGGTCCCTTCAAGGCAATTCAGACAAGTGCTGACGGAATCCAGTTTTCCCAGCACCTACCGCTGCTCGCAGAGCAAGCACACCATCTCTCGATCATTCGTTCAATGGTATCCCGTGAGGGCAATCATGATCGTGCAAGATACCTTCTCCACACAGGCTACACGCCATCGGGATCCGTCAGACATCCGACATTCGGATCGATGGCATCACACTATCTGGACGACGGGGATTTTGAATTGCCCAATTGCGTTAATATCAACTCACCCGCATTCTCAGCCGGGCTTCTTGGAGCAACTCACGATCCGTTTGTGGTGAATAATCCATTGAAGCCAATCGAAGATTTGAAGTACCCTTCACAGATGGACCGACGGCGCTTGCGCCAGCGTCTTGAATTGCTTAATGATGTAGAGAGGGATTTCCTTAGGAATCGTGGTCATCGGAGCACAGAGGCGCATCAAGCCATATACAAGAAGGCTGAGAAGCTTATCAATTCACCCGGCGCAAAGGCGTTCGATCTCTCAGATGAAGCGAATTCAGTAAAAGAGACTTATGGTAACAACCAGTTTGGTCAGGGGTGCTTGATGGCGAGACGACTCGTTGAGACAGGTGTGAAGTTCGTTGAGGTTTCCCTCGATGGTTGGGATACACACCGAAACAACTTTGAGCGCACCGAAAGACTTCTCAAGGTTGTGGATTCTGCGTTCTCTGCGCTAGTCAGAGACCTTTGCGATCGTGAACTCCTTGATGAAACACTTGTGATTTGGCTCGGCGAATTTGGCAGAACTCCTAAGATTAACGCAAACGATGGTCGTGATCACTTTCCAAATGGATGGTCTGCTGTTCTCGCAGGTGGTGGAGTGCGTGGCGGAACCAGCATCGGTGAAACCAACGGAGACGGTACGCGTGTTCTGAATCGGCCGGTATCTGTGGCAGATCTTTTTGCCTCTCTCTGCTTTGCTCTTGGGATTGATTACAACGATCAGAACTACTCACGCGCTGGCCGTCCGATTCGAGTCGTTGACAATGGAAGTGTCGTCGAGGAATTATTTGACTGACCAGGTGTGGAAAGTTTTAGCTTTCTGGATGTTTCCCTCCTCAGTCTTTGTGTGCCCATTCGGCCTGAAATGTAACGTCCCCAGTGAAAACTGTTCTGTCGCTAACGTATTTGCATTTCGTACCGCAAAAGTCAATCGGGGCGTCCGTTGGTATCAAATCGTTTTACTTTTGAGGGAGAAGCACTTATTCAATTCTGTCTGTGTGCGAATGGAAAACAGATGGGGTTGACGAAAATGACATGAGAAGCATTCCTGCTCCGAACTAGTAAATCTTCTTAACTTCCAAAGGCACGATCATCGGACGCGTTACCGTTCAGAGAGAACGCGTTCGGTTTCTCTAGCGACGATCATTTCCTCGTTTGTTGCAACGACGAGAATTTTTGCACGACTGTTGGGAGCGGAGATCTCCCCTTCGCCCTTCTGATTTTCATTTCTCTCCGTGCTCAGTCGCAGACCACACCATTCTAGACCGTTACAGATAGCCGATCGAGCCATGGAACTCTTCTCACCGATTCCACCCGCGAACGCAACAACGTCAACACCGTTGAGTGCAGCAATATAGGCACCAATGTATTTCTTCACACCGTAAAAATAGGTTTTCATGGCCAGTTGGGCATGTTTATTTCCAAGCATTGCTGCGGCTTCAATGTCACGTAGATCGCCGCTTACACCAGAGATTCCAAACATGCCGGCTTCTTCATTAAGTTGACGGCGAATTTCGTCAGTACTCCATCCTTCTTGATCCATCACGTAAAGTACAGCGAATGGGTCCAGATCTCCACTCCGCGTTGATTGAATTACTCCGTACTGGGTTGAATTTCCTAATGTTGTGTCAATTGACTTTCCACCTCGGATTGCGCACAACGAAGAACTACCACCGAGATGGCAAGAGATAATGCGCAAATCAGGATCTCCTGTCTGTCCCAGCAGTTGGGGCACGCGTTCTGAGATGTAACGGTGTGAAGCACCATGAAATCCATAACGCCTTATTTTATGCTTTGTGACCCATGAGCGAGGCACGCCAAATTCGTAGGCGTAATCTGGAATGGTCTCATGGAACCACGTTTCAAAGACGGCGACCAGCGGCGTGTTTGGGAGAAGTTCTTGGAAGGTACGAATTGATGCGAGGTAAGCAGGATTGTGAGTAGTGGCGAAGGGAATGCAGGCCTCGAGTGACTCAATGACATCATCTGTAATTAGCGCTGAACGCCAGATGTCTCTAGCAATTATAGTTTTGAAGCCCACCCCCGCAATGTCCTGGAAGTTCGTCGTGATCCCGGTCTCACGATTGGTTATTAGATCAATCGCATGAGAAATCGCAGCCTTATGGGTCTGTGCATCGATCTTTCCGTGAATCTTTGGCCTTCCAGGGACTATGTGCGTAAATAACGATGGTGGATTCCCAATCCGCTCAACTACGCCGGTGACAAGGGGGCGAGATGCTTCCACGTCAATAATCTGGTACTTAAATGAGGTACTACCAACATTGGCACACAGTATCCGCATTTTGTGGATTCCTTCAATTGTGGCAAGTGATGTTGCTAACTATTTGCGGCTACTAAGAATGTAACAGAAAAGAGCGATGCATTGGCATCGCTCTCCATAACCGTTGACTATGTCTCGAAGCAAGGGGTTCCGCGGACAGAACACTTTCTACTATGAATTTTCCAGTTCTTTCTTTTCCCTTGAACTTGATCTCGGTTGACGACTCAGTCGTTTTAGCAATCCTTCAACTTCCTCTTCGTAGGTATAAAACGGATCCTTCATTTCGAAAGGCTCTTCGTGTGTAAAGAAGATCTGGTGCCAATCCACAATACACGGCATCTGGTTTTGAAATAGATAGCGCATGACATTCGTTCGCGCTCTTGCCCTAGTGCTATCGGGAGAATTTCGAATCGCTGCGTCAATCTGTTCTCGGGTTACCACTTGGCGCATCTGACCTTGCCTTTCTAGCTCAGAATATAGGCCCCTCGTTGGATGAATGTTGTGATATTCTAGGTCAAGACTTTCAAGCCATGGATCGTTCCAATCTACGCCTTCGTCTTCGACGAAGGTCTCGAGTAGCCATTTCTTGGCCGCCCAATCAACTCGATCCCTCACACTCAACCAATCCTGTTCGAGATCGTTCAACACAGACTCCCATTCGATTAAGATCCAGTCCGTGTCGTCATCTTGCCCTTTCAAAATTTTCTGTGCGAGTTGTAGGTATTCGCGTTGAAGATCAATCGCTGAGATAGTATCGCCTGAATCAAGCTCAACGATCCACTGAAGACTTTTATCACGCGATATATTCTTGATTGCTTGTACAGAGTCTGCCAGGGCAAGATTTCGCGGACAATGCCCTCTTTCAATTAGATCCAATACTAAAGATGTAGTCCCAATTTTTAAGGCCGTAGCGAATTCTGACATATTGGTGTCACCAACAAGCAAATGAAGGCGGCGATACTTGGTGTAGTCTGAGAGCGGTTCATCACGCGTGTTGATGATAGCGCGGCTAAACTGTATCCATTCATAAATCTCGGTGACGATGTAGTCCGACCGTTGAGAAATTTGGTAGCCAACAAAATTCTCGGGACCTGTTTGGGCTTCCCCAAATTCAAGCATTTCTTCATACCCACCAACACGTCCTGCGCCTGCATAGATCTGTCTTGTAACAAAGAAGGGCATTAGTGTTGGAATTACGACCTTATAGAATGGAATATCACGTCGGAGTTGATAGTTTTCATGACAACCGAACGTTGCACCTGTGAAATGATCAATGTTATTTTTGAAGAAAGAGACATCCTTGTTTAAGCCAATCTCATCCATAACTCCTGTTATCAACCATTCGATGGCTTTATCATATGCCACGACTGAAAAAAGATTAAGGCACTCAGGGGTAGCATACTCTAGATGTCCCATGTCAATGTAGAGCCTCCCGCCATTAAAAAGGAAGCCTCCATTCCCTGGTGGTTCACCCCAATCTCGATAGTGCACATCGGAAATTCCAAGCTGCCGTTCGTTGAAGACATAGTCCCTTATCCAGGCTGCGATTGCTTCAGGGGAAGCATCTGACTGATTTGTCTCCGTCATACAACCGAATTCCGTTTCAATGCCAAAAATGCGTTTGCTCACGTTGTACCTCAAGTCGTCGAATCTTGGGCTATTATCTGTTTCACGTCATTGCACCCAACCAGAAGTTACGGTTGCGATTTCCTCTGGTGAAAGTGTACGAAACTTGGTCTTGCTTCGACGCTTCAGGTCCAAAACGGCAGCTTCAATCTCACCATCTTCTAGTTCTTTATGCAAGAGCTCATGAGCGTGCTCGCGACTCATATCCACCTCAACATCCTCACCCGAATCAGCTTGGTCGTCTTTGTGCAAGCTCAGGTGCCGTCCAACGGCCCACGTTTCCAGGGCCAGTCGAATAGAAGACATCAACGTGTTGTCATCTGCTTGAGCGTGGGATAAATATCTGTGCATTATGGCCTCAATTGCCTCGGTTCCGGCAATCATCTGAGCATATCGATTTGCTGCCACTGTACCATCATAGTTAATTGAGATAAGTTGGTTGTCCCTTCCGTGTGTGCCCAGTTCGGCCAATAACACTTTGATAATAGGCGCTGATCCAAAAATTGTCTCGAACGCTTGCTTAATCGTAGGACTAAGAACAAAGTTCGCCAGTCTGTGTAGGGTTACATCATCAACAGAATTTTGAAAGCCTTGTACAGAAGCAGTGTCGGTTGCTAGCATGCGCAATTCTTCGATGTAGGCTGTATGTCCAATGGCCGCCAAGACAGTTCGGTTGTGGACTTCAAAAATCTTACGCTGACCACGTCCCACTGTGAGCAGTAACATGCCATTGTCATAGCTCAACCCAACGACGGGGCTTCCTGGTCGAAGTTGGTCCTCGATATAGTCCCGTCGATCGTTAATCGCTTCAATCCAGCGATATGGTTCATCTAGCATAATCTATTTCGACAAATTCACTATAGATCTCTTGTAATCGTTCCTCGGAGAGATCTTGAATTCCCTTTTTTGTAATTGTTTTGATTGTGGGAAAGATACGGGATTTTGGATTGTATCCACTAGTTGCAACATCATATTCCGACGCAGTGTCAAGGAGTCTCAAAACCGTGAGTGTGGCCTGTTGTTCATCCATGGCAGCAAGCGGACTGTCGCCCCAGCGGTCTAGGTAACGAAAAACTCCCCGAATCCAGACTGATCCAGATCCGGATACAGCGAATGCCGTGTTTTCGAACTGTGCCCCGAGCGCATCAAAGAAGAAAATTTTTCCGCTATCTTTACCCTCATCGCTGTTCAAATCGTAGAGGGCAAAGATCGGAATCACCCCTCCTATGCCCTGTAATGCCATTGGCAAGTTGTCGCGGAGGAGGCGGGAGAGCATCCGCAGTTTACCTTCTATGCTTAATTCCTGAAGTTGACTGCGGCGAAAATATTGAAATGAATGTTCAAGAATTCGTGCCATCTCATAGGCAATGGCAGGAGAACCCGAGATTGCTAAAACAGAGTATTCGTCAATTGCCAATACTTTTTCAGCACGATCATACATGACGGAGGTGCCGGCTGTCGCGCGTCTGTCTCCGGCAATGAGAATGCCATCATTATAACGCACGGCAATGACGGTCGTTCCCTCTGCCATCTCCAGATGATGTGTCGGTGAATTTTCGCGTATCACTGGGGTCCGGTGGGCCTCCCCGTGAGCGGAATCAAGTTGAACGCGACAACTCTGAGACTTTAACAAATCGAGAAAGTCACCTTTGTGATTCATTGACTATTCCCCTGTTCTCTGATGATAATTCCTTGATTGATCTCTTTTTACACGTCGCATTCGGTTGAGTAGCTCCCTCCTGTCTGGACTGTTCGTGTCAGGACGCTTTGGTCCATCATCATCGTTCCCATTGCCGGGGCCAAAAGGTTTCACTGGTTGTTGTTTTCGATCCCTTAGAAATATGAACTCATTCGCTGGCAAGGTTATAGCCTCCTATAGATAGATTCATTTGTCAGTTCGTTTAACGCTGTTTGCATGTTTCATGTTGTAATCCGGTTGAAAAAACGCAATTGCTGCTTCGGAGATGTGCGGCATTGAATCATACTATCGATGTGTCGAACAACTGCTACAATTCAGCTCTCAAGTCCTAAAATGTTTATCAGGGCTTCAACGGTTTGAGATTCATCCAGTGCACAGTTATATTTCGCTGCACGTTCTGGAGTTACTAACTGATTCATGCTAACTGAAACGGGTCGTCCACCTACTCTAAATGTGACATTGTCCCATTGGACAGATTTAATGTCAGCACGGAACTTGTTGAGTGATGTTCCCCGAAAATATGCACGTGTGTCTCGAGGAGGATGGTGGGTTGCATCTTCAATCTGTTCGTTGGTTACAACGCGATGCATCAAATTTTGTGCTTCAAGCCCATAATATAACCCCTCCTGCCGATTGATATTATGATATTCCAAATCGAGACTCTGAAGCCACGGATCGTCCCAACCAATGCCTTCTGCGTCGATAAACGTTTCGAGGAGCCATTTTTTTGCGACCCAATCCAAGCGATCCCTCAGGCACATCGGATCGCGTTCTAAACTATTGAGCACAACTTCCCATTCAGTTAGTACCCAATCGGTTTCGGAATCCTGACCAGAGAGGTGTTTCTGAGCCAATGTCAGATATCTGCGCTGGAGGTCAACTGCTGAGATTTTAGTGCCATTTTTCAACCGACAGTGCCACTGATAGTTTTGATCTCGGGAAATCTCTTTAATTGTTTGGATGGGATCATGGATTGCAAGATCGTCCGGAATCTGCCTCTGTTCAATCAGCGTGATGACCAATGCTGTCGTTCCCAACTTAAGGGCCATGGTATATTCCGACATGTTCGCATCGCCAACAATGCCATGAAGTCGGCGATACTTAGTTGAATCGGCATGTGGTTCGTCTCGGGTGTTAACAATTGGTCGATTGTGCATAGTGTCAACACTTACCTCGACATGGAAAAAGTCAGAGCGTTGGGCCAATTGAAAAAAACCCGGCGAACTGATTCCGGACTCCGTTTCGATACCGATCTTCCCGGCACCAGCAAAGATCTGGCGCGTGACGAAGAACGGGAGAATACTCTCTTTTAGATAGTCGAACGAAACCTCGCGGTTCATCAAGTAGTTGTCGTGACAGCCGTAACTGTGTCCATGAAAATCTGTATTATTCTTGTATAATGACACCCGCTGCTTTATTTCTTTGCTACGACGGACGGCGCATTGCTGGAGAATTCGTTCTCCAGCCTTATCGTGGGCAATAAGTTCAAACAGGTTTTGGCATTCGGGCGTGGAATATTCTGGGTGTGCGTGATCGTTGTACAACCGCGCCCCATTTACGAGGATGAGATCGCTTTTGAGCTCGTTAATGTTTATGTTTCGCTCTCGATCTTGTTCGTGAAACTGTTGTTCGTCAGGATGTTCTTGCAGTGTGTCGGCCCGAAAACCGCGCTCGTCGCGAAACGGGTCTTCACTGTCGTAATCCCACATGGGTCGAAAATCCCCGGGTCGATAGCTCTTAATGAGGTCAATCGACTGGAGAACATGGTCAATGTCGTCCGTGTCTTCAATTGTGATGCCGTATTCCGTTTCAATTCCAAAGAGTCTTCGCATTGTCAGAGAGTGCATCTCAGTCGTGAGTCATTTTTGTTACTAGTGTCACAACGTTCGGCACTAGACTGTTAGATTACCCGACCGGTAGTTTGTCTTTCTGGCCTTCTTTCCGGTCGAACAGGTGAAACTTTGACAACATTATCGGCATCGTAATCTAACAGTTTGAGCCAATCCTCCACACTATCCGTTGATGGGAAAATGTCGCTCTCGTTGTATTCTGCGACTAGTCCGTCCAATAGATCGGAGGTGCTAATTCCATCTTCTTTTCCTTGGTTTTCAATAGTTCGCCTGATTGCAGACTCTTTTGCGCGTTGCACAACGGATTGGATTATCGCACCACTGCAGAGCTGGCCTCGATAGAGGGTGTCACGTCGTCCACTTCGGAGCGCAACCTCTAGAAACTTATTATCTTCTTCAGGGCGAAACATCTCATCGCAGACTTGATCTATAAGCTCGCCGATGGCTAACTCTACATCACCGCCGTGTGCCTTAATGAGCTGGGGATCAATCGGCAACTCGGGAGTGAGATAGATGCGGTAGATATCTCTTGCTGCTTCCTTGCCCGGGCGGGTGACTTTAATTTTTCGATCGATGCGCCCTGGGCGCAAAATTGCTGGATCAATGAGATCTGGTCGGTTTGTCGCGAGTATTATTACGATGTCTTGTAGTGACTCTATGCCATCCATTTCGGCACAGAACATCGGAACAACTGTGTTGGCAATATTGTGCGACCGGAAAGAACGTCGCGTGCCTAGGATAGACTCCGCTTCATCGATAAAAACAAATGATAGGTAACCATCTTTTCGCTTTTCACGCGCAATCTGGAAAATCTCGCGAACTTTTCGTTCAGATTCGCCGAGCCACATATTGAGAATCTCGGGGCCCTTGATGTGCAGGAAACAGCCTTCCACATCGGCTCCAGTCTCTTCTTTCAGTCTCTCTGTCAGATTGTGTGCTGTAGCTTTTCCAATCAGTGTCTTCCCACATCCCGGAGGACCGTGCAGAAGGAAGCCCTTCGGCGCACTATACTGGAATCTTTCGAAGACTTCGGCGTGAAGAATGGGGAGTTCGATTGTGTCTTTAATCAATCGGATAGTCTCGTCTAGGCCACCAACTTGCTCCCACGGTATTTCCGGTACTTCCTCCAAATCGTAGTCTTTCACTTCCTGAGAATCTAGCCGCTCAAGCGCAACCTTAAAATTTGGATCTATTCGAATTTCATCTCCCATTTTCAATTTTGCGTCGACGAGATCCGTAGATCGTGCGAGAATTACAGATTGGGCGGCTGGTTCCTGTCCGACGCGGATTCGACCATCAGGAAGAACATCGCCAATTTTTCCTATTGGCCCGGCATCGCTGTATCCGAGCTCGCCTACCACAACATAAGCCTCGTTGAGCAGGACACTATACCCGATTTTAAACACTGCTGAATCCAGCTGTGAATCGATGTTAGCATAATATTCTGAGCCACCAAGAATCACGCGTGCAACGTCTTTTTTTGGAAGTCCGAGAAGCGTTCCGATTCGATTCGCTGGAGCCGTCAGTTTGTCAATTGTTTCTTGCATGTCGACAATGGCCTGCCTTGCTTCTTGGAACGTTACCTCGTCCTCAATAATGGTGCGTCTCAGCTGGTACAGGAGCGGACGCCGGCGGTCGTTTTCATGCGTTGCATAGATGACCTGATCTGCTAACATCAAGGCGCGGGGAGTTCCGACGCCATCTTCTTCAATTTCTTCGGGATTCTCATTCAGTTCGTCGTATAACTCGAGCCGGTCATCAAGTCGTCTCTCAAATCGATTCCGATTTCTGTCATCACGCATTGAATTCCTCCTTGCACCCAGAAAGATAATTAGACCTCGAGATTGAATCATGTAGCGGAGAGTAGCTTTCAGTGAATGCCTAGATTGCGTCGATGTAACTGATGGAGAGATCTCCTGAATATACCAACTCATTGTGACCTGCGGCAGATTAGGATAGAGAAAAGGGGACTGTCCTTGGGAGACCCACCTATTTTATCATAATATCTTAAAAACCTCAACTGAAAATACTGCCATTGTTCATCTTTCCCGTCAGAAAAGTGAGAGATCGTGAGTGTTGATTGGTTTGCGTACACTTTTTGTCAAATTTCAGGGCATTGGTCTCGGGGCAACGTGCTGCTACAGAGCTTCGATATCGAAAAATATCAGATGTGAACTTCCAGAAGGTACTTTTAAGAACCAATTCGCCGGCATAGCCGTCAAAATGGTTCCGGCGGTCACAGAGCGATGGCAAATATTAAGAGTTTAAGGTCGAACGTTGATTTGATTTCGTTGTTCAACGGATTCGTTTACTCTAATTTCTGAGCATGGGACAGCTTACTATGTGTGGCGTAAGAAACAAAATATAAAAATTCCCCCAATCGTTTCCCAATGTGATTAGTGGCGTGTTCCTTCCGAAAGGATTAGGTGTCTATGAGCACGTCCAAAGTGAAAGAAGAGAGGGGAAAACAGTATAGAGAGGTCTCATTCGGTGAAGTATTCGAAACTGGTTGGTCTGGAAATTCTCCCGATGAGACTAGCTGTGCATCGGCGCTTCAATTGTGACGGCTGGGTGTGCGTGGGAAAGTCAGAGACTTGTCGATGAATGCTGGGAGTGACGAGTGACAAGCACAAGGTCCAAGAAGCGCTGGGGCATTCTTGGAGGAATCAATGATCTCTCGAGTGTGGGGAGACCATTTTCCACGACTACAGATTGCGAATTCCAGAGAGCTTCAGTGGCGAGTCTAAACAAAACTAACTGGTCTGCTTGCCTACTTCCCTGGGCTCGAGCTGATTATGAGATAGGGCACTCGTCCATTTTGGTCCCCATCTAGAATCCGATTTTCAGGCTGGTCCATCGATGTGAAACCGAGATTTTCGTGGCCGTGATTTGAAAATCTTCGGCGGGCTCATTAGGCTAACAACAATAATTACCATTGATTTCTAAGTTTCTTCCTCCAATACCGCAAATAACGGGGATTTGCGTAGATTTCTGTCCATTGTAGGAAGGTTATTGATAGGAGCCGAAAAACTAATACGACAGTTGTACGGGAGAGGGTTGGAGGCGGAATGGAAATTGTCCCATGACAGGCTTCGCATAAAGTCTACGATTGGAAATTCCGAACTCTAGGAGCGCTGCCATTCTCAAATTATGCATCCCTTTATTTGGGGAGTGGTTGGCCTCGTGTAAAAAACGATGTGACATGTCTTACCTCACCTGCCTTCTCCTGCCCCAGACTTTTTCCAATCCAATTTAGCTTCATCCCACTCAAACACTTGCAAAGGACCAAATTTGAGGTTTGCTGTAAGGCTTTTAGGTGTCGGAGAACTGTCAAACCGATTGAAATCACGAATGACAACATAGGTGTGTTGGCCGTCCGAGATTCCGTTGCAAGAGCGAATGAAGTCATCGAGATTCCGGATTGCTTTCCCGTTGAGTTCCTGGATTACGACCTTTGAATTCCCATTCTGTTCGCGCATGCCAACTCGCGAAAAGCTACTACCCTTATCGGTGTGAGGTAGGAACACTCCCTCTGCTTCGAAGTATAGTAGCCTACGCAGATCTAGAGTAATGTCATGAAACATAGCACCCGCAAATCGCACAAATCGGCGGACCTTCTTGAGCTCAAGGTCTTCGACTGGGACTTCAATGGTCGTTTGTTCGCCATTGCGGTATATCTCTAACCCTACAGTTTCGTCGACGTTTTGGTTCAATACTAAATCGAAAGTGTAGAGCTCATCACGAATGAGCTTACCATTGATTCGATAGATTATGTCTGAAGCACGAAGATAGTTGCTACCCGTTGTACGGGGAATGACGGACTCAATCTGGATAAGTTTTGGTGTGCCAGCCTTTGACGGACCTAGCTCTCTGCGAGATGATTGCGGTAATCTGAAATGTTTGATCGCTTCCCCAATTGAAACTAGCTTCAGGTCAACACCAATTTCTCCACGCTGAATCAGTACACCATTTTGAATTTGTGTCAATGCATCAATGAGGTACTCAATCGGGAGTTCAAAGCTAGAGGTGTCGGTTCCGCGAGCGTGGATTGCTACGACTTCTCCAGCAGTGTTCCAAACGGGGCTCCCGCTGGATCCTCCAGTGCGGTCAAACGTAGTATGGATGTAGCTTGAATGACGATTGCCCTTGTTGACATTGAGGTTCGAAACTTTCCCCTCTTTTATTGAATACTCTTCTTTTTCATTATTACCGATGAGCAAAAGCTCATCGCCTAAATCGAGGCTTTTCCACCTTCCTAATCGTACCGCTTCAATCAAGAATCCTACTTCTTGGGGATTGATTTGGTAGAATCCAAAGTCGTGTGTTGGATCATAGTAAAGGACCTTTGCCTCTGTAAAACTACCATCATAGAAGTTAATTTTCACATAGGAAGGGCTACTGCCGGTAACATGGCGATTGGTGGCAATAGTTCCGCGCTTAGCATCCACGATGAAGCCCGTTGCAAATCTAGTTCCCTTGGATTCGGTTTCGAAAACAACTTCTGACGAAGTCTCCACGTTGACCACCATCGATTTGAATTTAGCAATCTGTTCGGTCCAATTGTGGGAAGCTTGGGTTCTGCAAACCATGCCTTGAACTGCGAAGAGTATTGTTGCACACCAGGCGATATGTTCTAATATTTTCCTAGGTTGATGACGTGTTTGACTTGAAAGCATTTTCATTTTATCCCTCCACACCGTGAAATCTCGTGTAATCCGATTCTATGAATCGCAAATAAGGGGTAGGCGGTTCTCCAAAACCTTCATAGCACCAATATGTTCAATAGGGCACGCACAACGTGCTAATCAGACACTTAATTGGGTCGTAATCGGTATGTCAATTACCGATCTAATGATTGGGAATAATATCATTGGTGAGCCAGTCTACATCAGCTGTTTTCCCAGAAACGGTAATAATCTGAAAAAGCGTGAGATATGCCAAGTAGGGTAACACACAAGACCAAAGCTGAGGTCAACCAAAATTTGCTACGGACACCCATTGTTTAGAAAAATCGCTAGATGTGTGGGTCTAAAACCTAACTTTCTGTAGTCAGCGTTGGATGCTAGGTATTGATTGAAATACAGGTGCACTGGAATCTGATGA
>CAYZGU010000028.1:0-63236 GCA_964478165.1 uncultured bacterium
CAATCGTTCATTTAACCTGCCCAGGAACCTCCGTACAATTGATGTTAGCGCGATATTCAAGAACGGGATTCTCACTATTTCAGTGCCGAAGGTCCAGGAAGCGCAGCCAAAGGAGATTATGATTAGCACTGAATAGAAATATTAATTCAAAATCGCGAGAGGTGACCGCGAAGGGAAAAGGATAATATGTCTGAAGAACGTCACGCGAGGTTATTGTCATGACGGATTAATTTACGCGGTAGATTCCCAGTCTCAACAAGAGGGCTCGCTGAAAGTTTTGGTGCGACTGAGCCACGGGGCTGATGTGATTAGCAAAGATGCGAGGCTTAGTCAATGGCGTATTGCTTCGAGATGTTGACACAAAATCGCATCAATGTGCTATTCGTTGTCCCATCCTGTTCGATAATCGGTGCGACAAAGTGCTGTGCGCTCTGGCGTGAATTCGCGGACCATAGAATGTACGCGAGATTGATGTGAATCTATGGGTGCGTTCAGAAAATGAAGAACTCAGTGCTTGGTTCAATGTGGTGACCATGTGCTTGGATGGATTGGTGTGTGGTTCAACTTTGGCATTTAGGAAAGGTAGTAACAAAAAATTACGCCTGCAATGTGGCTCATGATTTGTCTTTCACTTTCGTGGAACTTTCATTTCAATACAGGTGTGTGTTCAAAAAACTCTGGAGGTTCTACCATGTCTCGATTAAATTCAGCGTCTCGATTAAATTCAACGTTCTGGCTCCTCTTAACCATAAGCATCAGCTTGATTTCGCTCCGGATTGCTCTTACCGAAGATGGAGAAATCCTTGGCGGGACAAACGCAGTCGCCCAAACCGTTGATGATGATTTTGAGCATTTACAACGTGCTAACCGCGCATTCATCGAATTGGTAAATCGCGCAAAACCTGCCGTCGTACAGGTTGCAACTACGAAGTTTGTTCAGGCGCAATCCTCACACAATTCGGGTGATTGGGATGAGTGGTTTGAGTATTTTTTTGCGCCGCCTGACGGCCGCAGGGGACGCGGAGAAAATCAGGAACCGCCTGAGCATCAAAGAGAACAAGACGGGCTTGGCTCTGGTGTGATCGTGAGTAAAGATGGTTATGTTCTTACCAACAATCATGTGATCGATGGTGCAGATGATATTTCGGTTATTCTTCCAGGTGGTCGCAAATACGAAGCAGAACTAATTGGAACAGACGCCGGCACCGACGTTGCGGTGTTGAAAATCGATGGAGAAAATCTACCTGCATTGCCTTTTGGAAACTCGGCTGTTCTCGAAGTAGGGGAATGGGTGGTGGCGATAGGTAGTCCGTTTGGTCTTTCTCAAACGGTTACTCGAGGTATCGTGAGCGCAAAGGACCGTTCTAATCAACTGGGCACCGTGAGATATGCCGATTTTATCCAGACGGATGCTCCAATCAACCGGGGGAACAGCGGGGGCGCGCTCATAAATATCCGCGGCGAATTGATTGGGATAAACACCGCCATTGTCACAGGGGGAAATTTTCTTCAGGGTAATGTTGGTGTCGGATTCGCTATTCCAAGCAACCTTGTCCAGCAGATAATGAGTCAATTGGTTGAGACGGGTGAAGTTGAGCGCGGTTGGCTGGGGGTCAATATCGATCAGGAACTCACCTATGAACTGGCTCAAGACTTCGACCTCGAGGAACCACGAGGAGCGTTGATTACGGGTGTTATCAATGGTATGCCTGCAGATGAAGCCGGAATCAGGCACGGCGATGTAATTCTCGAGTTCAATCAGATTGCAATTCGAGACCGATCCCATCTCTTGCATGTTGTGGCTACAACTGAGGTCGGTAAGACGGTTGACGTGAAGATTAGTCGTCGGGGTGATTTGGAGGTTATGCGGGTTACACTTGGAAAACGACCGTCGGATGAGGATCTTCTTGCCATGCGCAAAGGTGATGCACCACGCATAAGATCTGAACGGGAGGAGGCGGAAGTCTTTGCTGGGCTCCATGTACAGAATCTAACTGATGAACTTGGCGAAGAGTATGGTCACAAAGTCGGAGCAGGCGTCGTAATCGTTGAGATTAAACGCGGAAGCATTGCCGCAAGGCAGCGTCGAATAAGAGTCGGTGACCTGATTCAAGAGGTCGATTTCGTTGAAATCAAGGATGTGAAGCACTATGATGAACTCATCAAGTCGAACCGAGATCGGGGCAAGATTACATTCTATATTAGGCATGCGAACGGTGGAGGAAGTTACGTTACGTTGAAGACCGAAGGTTCTAGTGGTAACTAGCTGCGTTGTATGTTGAAATCCGGAACTCGATTGTATTCTGGAAAACACGGTAGCAATCATTTCTTGTCTCTTTGGTTTGAAGAGATGAGTAACTTTTGAATTATGTTAGACACAAGTGAGCAACCCGGCTGCGTCCATTCGACGGTGGGACAACCTATACTATCTTGAATTTCAAGATACGAATACTGTTTTTGTCTAGCTTTGCAGCATCTTGTCTCACCTGCTTCTTGTGAGTACTATGATGTACTAGAATGATTTCGCCGTTGGTTTTGGCTAGCGTGGTTTCTGACAGACAGGTAACATGGCGACGACATGTTACCTGTCTGTCAAGGGGAAGCACCGTGCCCCGCGACGAGTCAATGCTGTTTTCCTAGACACACTCACGGTGGTACCACAACTTTCGATTCTCAAGGAGTTCAAAGACTCAAGTGTGCCGATTTCTCAATTATATCGGTAGTTTCGTTTAAGGTCTGTCCTTCCGCCATGCATAGGGTGATTGCTTTGGGAATAGAGTCTAGTACGTCTTCCGCCATCAGTCCGTGAAGTCCCGTCAATTCAGCAGAAATATCGCCGGCAAGTCCGTGCAGGTATACCCCAACTACTGCTGCCCTATAACTTGGGACTCCTTGTGCTATTAGCCCCGCAATGACTCCTGTAAGAACATCGCCCATGCCAGCCGTTGCCATGCCCGGATTCCCGTTTGAGTTCAATGAGACCTCGCCGCTGTCGCTAACAACGACCGTAGGTACGCCCTTTAGTACAAGCACAAGTTCGTGTGTCCGTGCAAAAATCTGCGCAATTTCAATCCGATTGTCTTCTATTTCGGGAACGCTTCTTCCTGTGAGTCGTGACATTTCACCAGGGTGGGGTGTGAGTACCGTGTGCGGAGGTATTGACGAAAGCAGATTTTCCAGCGTCGTGCATTTTAAAGATTGGTCAGTTTCGCAATCCGATAATGCATTTAAAGCATCGGCGTCGATGACCATCGAGTTGGACATTTCGTAGACAAGGGCGTGGACTAGTTGAACGGTTTCGGGGTGTCGTGAAAGGCCTGGTCCAATAGCCAAGACGGAAGATGTTTGCTCAATAAAATCAAGAATCTGTGATTTGGCGCTCAGTGCAAGTGAACCCTCAGTAGTTTCAGGCAGCGGTAGAGTCATTACTTCACTCACCTTAGTTTCCAAAATTCGATTGAGGCTTTCCGGGAGACCAAGCGTTACAAGACCTGCTCCGGCGCGGAGCGCGCCCTTACTAGCCAATGTTGCGGCCCCAGACATGCCCGTAGAGCCAGCGAGTACAAACACGCGTCCATATGTCCCTTTGTGGGAATTAGCACGACGGGTGGGAACCCATTCACTTATTTGACTCTGCTGTGTCCAGTTCACCTGGATTCCTTGTGAATGAACAGCACGTCGAGGTAAACCGATGTCGGCCACCTGAAGTTCGCCAACCGCCTCTGCGCCAGGATAGAGGATTAATCCGCGCTTGGGAAGGCCAATAGTTATCGTAAGATTCGCATGAACACAGGCGCCTTGTATTGAGCCGGTGTTCGGATTTAGGCCAGAGGGTAGGTCGATGGCCATCACCGGGCATTTGGCGTCATTGATACGTTGAATGATATTCTCGATATATCCGCGTACGATGCCACGGAAACCTGTTCCAAAGATCGAATCGACGATAAGGTCCAATGCTATAATGCGCTTTTTTTCGCGATGCAGGTCGCGCTTGGACAGAATTCGCACTATCGGGAGTTCCAGATTTTGTGCGATTTTGAGGTTTTTCAATGCATCGCCACAAAAATGGATAGGTGGTGAAACGAGAAAAATCTCAACAGAATATCCCGCGTGCGCAAGGTGCCTGGCGAGCACCAAGCCATCCCCCCCATTGTTTCCCTTACCGACAAAAATTCCGATCTGTTGCGAGTCTGCGTAGTGCCGCTGAATGGCCAAAGCAACGGCGCGTCCTGCGTGTTCCATTAACACGATACCGGGAATACCAATATCATCGATGGTTTGCCGGTCAATCAGATGCATTTCGTCGGCTGTAACGACTTCCATGGGGTTTCCCAGTCCTTAGGGGGAATAGTAAACAAAGTTCCTATCTAGTCACTAGTTCTTTGACGGAGTGTAGCATCATTCAGTGCGAATGTCAATTAGGTTGTCAAGATTGATGTGGACGTCTAATTCTTCATTTCCGTGGTTCGGTTTGACATGTTTTCAAAGACAGTTTGTGCGTTCTTGAGTTGGATGGGAGATTAAATAACAAGAATTTTTTTGGAAGTCGTTAGCAGAGATTGTCGCAAAAATCGTAATGGGATCAGAGTTTTAAACACGTGATTCTCAACCCCTTGTCAATTCATAGACCATGATATGTTCCCATTTGCGTTTCGTTCGGTGTGTGGCAACACGTTGCGTAAATCGATTTTCTACCACGAATCCCACTCTTGTGGCAATCTCTTCCAGATTAGAAACTGCTTTCGAACCGGAAGCGTCAGCGTATCCAAGGAGAATCCTTCCGTTCTCTTTGAGATGTTCAGGCGCTTTATGAAGGAATCTAGAAAGGACTTTCTGACCTTCGTCATGGATCGCAATCTCCGTGCGCCCTCGAACGCGGGCAAGTACCCAGGGCGGGTTGAAAATAATGAGGTCGAAACTAGGAAGTGGCAAATCTATGTCAAATAGGTCGCCCGCAGGAATTAGCTGTATTGGAGCACACTCAGGGTTTGGAGCCTCAGAAGAGCGCTGGATATTCACGCGTGTTGTCGCAATTGCTTCGGGTAGAAGGTCGGAGGCGTAGATGTGCACTTGTAAATCTACCAATTCTTGCGCTGCCAGTAGCGTGAGGCAGCCGCTGCCACAACCAATTTCGAGTATGTCTGCCTTGTTCGGAAGCAACGTCTTAACGTCTTGAAGGCCTTTTTGGAAGCAATCTATTGTTTCCAAAGATCTTGGAGGCAGTACATTCTCAGACGCAATTAACGCTGTTTCAAGAGCGGGAACCGGATAGGTTCTGGAAAGCGAGACTCTTAGATTTTGGACGGTAGTGATTGGAAGCAAGAATGGACATTCATTATTTGCGCCGGGATTCTCTCCAAGTAATTCAAGAAGAAATGGAAGATCGGGAGGGGGATTAATCTGTAGCAGACCACTTGCGTCGGCGTAACACATCAGACGCGATAGTGTGATGTCAGTTTCGTTCTGACTTCGCGGGTTTTTCTTTCGCAATCTACCAGATTTGTGAAGTTTTAGGCTAGAGGAAGACCGTGCAAGCTCCTTTTTCTTGCGATGGACGTAGTGTGCTGCTTTCTCGATTTGGCTCCATTCGCCCGATAGGACAGCAATCCCACCACGGCGGAGGTGGGTGAAAATCCGATCCAATTTGTGTAGATCTGTACCCGTGAAGTGCTTTAGGGAGACTGCCTCAGCGGCAATGTTCCTGAATCTGAACGGGATGTATAGCTGACCAATATTCTTAAGTGAAGGGGCCGGGTGCATTTGTACCGAATATTCTGGTGTGTGGGATTGGGCTGAAGCACAGTGTTGGTGCCAAACGAATGTATCTAAACGGTTTTTCTCTTGACCTACATCGAATAGCGATGTGAAGGTACTAGTAGTGATTGCCGCTCGGGAGTTTGTTATCTAAACTCAAGCGACTGTTACGATGTTTCCCTGCTTGATTGATTCGGCCTCTTTATAGCAGAGCAATAGGGCATTCCTCGCCCCAATGCCTGAGAGCGCAACTGGTTCATGAGTATGAATGATGGCGTCAACGGCATATTGAATCTCGTTTGTAAAGGCATCCGTAGGATTCGTGGCACCAAGGTCGACTTGATGAACTTCTCCTTTCTTGTTTAGCAAGGTCAATGGCATCGATGTGAATGCCTTTCCACCGAGGGTGGAAAAGTCATGTATCAAGGTAGCCTGTTCGAGGTAAACTTCAAAACCATGTGAAAAGGGGCGGCCGTGTTGTGACATTGCGCCAGAGGAACAACTAATTGAGAAATCGTCGAGATCAAAAATGTATTGTGTGGTCACTGACTCAACAAAGTCGTCATCCAGGGATATGCCTTGAGAGAACACGGCCCTGGGCATTCCACACAAAAGCTGAATGAAGTGGGTGTCATGTATGTGTAGATCAATGCCTGGACCGCCGTGCATGTCTAAGGCGGTCAAATCGTACCTTGTTTTTGTCTTGGAAGTAACGCGTTTGAAATGTCCACCGAGCAATTGGCCGTGTACTCCACTTTCAACAGACCTTTTCAAATATGCAAATTCAGCGAAGAAGGGCAGTACATGCGCCACCATGAAATGTCGTCCGCTTTCCTTAGCAGTCTGAACCATCTCGTCGGCATCTTCAAGGCTAACTGAAATAGGTTTTTCAACGAGAACGTGCTTGCCGGCTTTGAGGGCCGCAATGCTGGTTTCCTTGTGTAGATGTGCCGGTAGGCAAATGTCCACTAGATCAATTTCAGGATCGTTGATGAGGGCGTCAATACGATCGTATCTGTGAAGGTGAGAAACATCTTCGATGTCGCCGGCCGGTCCAAAATTACCCTGAATACCGGTCCAGTCGCCGTCCAGTTTGTTTTGATCGCGGGTACAGATGGCACGCACCTCAGCACCGTACACATCTTGTATTGCGTAGTAGTGAGTCATTCCCATGAAGCCAATGCCAACAATTCCAATTCGTACCAATTTTGTCACTCCTGCGAAGTAGGCGGCGCATCGATGAGGTGTCGATATCTCGATGCTCTTTCATTTTGAGTATGTGGGGTGTGAGTCCAATGTTTCCTTTTGTCAACTTAAGATTCTATTAGTCAATTCGTACCATTGGTCGGGAAACTTCTGGTCGAATTTGGATTTTGCTCCGATGGTCCGTGGTCCAAGCAGCACGCGAAACCGTGTGTTATCTTTTTTCCAGCATTCAAAACCACCATAATCGTTGTGAAGAAAATGAAGCGCAACAGCCGCTCGACCTTTATTGGAGTGGTTTGCCGTGGTGCAGTGCACGACACCATAAGAAAAGAAGACGACTCCGCCAGCCGGCAATTGGATGGGTACAGCGTGTTCCTCTTGGGGATTGCAGTGAATATGGCGATCGCTGTGTTCATCACGGTAGTGATCGTACGACTGACGATGGCTGCCGGGAATCACGTGTAGGCAACCATTGTCGAGGTTTGCGTTGTGAATAGCAATCCACATGGCCTTACCGCGCATCGGATCGGAAATTTTAAAATAGGCATTATCCTGATGCCAACTCGTTCCTATGCCATTCTTCGCGGGTTTCCAGAAGACCTGGTCTAACTTCAATATAAAACTATCACCGATTAGCTGTTTTACCACAGATAGGACCTTGGGATGAAATGGCAGTGATCTGTAATAGTCACTGCGGTTGCTAAGGGGAATAACTTGGAGGTTCTGTTTTTCACCGTAGTTCTCGCGTTTTGTTCCATCTGTCTGAACTGCGCAGTTAATCCCATTGCCGGCGCCTAATTCGGCGTCGTAGATTCTCTTCAATTCTAGGCGCAACGCCCTTGTTTCTCGTGGCGAAAAGAAATGTTGAAACGAGATAAATCCGGCAGTTTTGTATTGTTTGAGCTGATGTTCAGATAACTGCATCCTTGGATGTGCTAAACGCTATTTCCCGGAAGCCAGGTCTTATTAGAGCTTAACGGCCGCCGGCACAATGATTGAGTCAACCATTCCATGAAGTATTTTCTTATTTGCTGGGCACACTGTTGCTTGAATGCCTGCAAGTTGCACGCTATCTTCGGAAGTGAAATAGTATGGTCGAATTAGCGCTCGTCCTGCCATGCTACGAACGTCTCCAGATTCGAAATCGTAATGGTTCATTTGGATGCGTGTGGCCTTATGGAACTTCTGAAGAACATAGGGCGTTTTTTCGAAACTTGAGAGCGCATTCTCTACAGCAGATCTCCAATCCTCAGTGGAGAGGTCATGGCCAATTGCTACTCCGCGACTTCCCCAGGCGAGCGGTGAAAAACCAGATGGTTTGAGGACTAACTCACGTTCGCGTTGTGTGCCAGAAGAAAGCTGTCGCCAGTCCGTAACAGGAAGGTTCGCAATCTCAATGCCTGGAATGACGGCATGTGGAGGTAATCCGCGGTTATCAAACAACCACGTTTGAGGAATGACCTTTTGCAAGAAAGGGAAACTGGTTTTGCCGAGTTCCCGTTTCCAGAAAGATTGGAGCGTGGGATGACAAAAGAGTGCAAATAGCGACTTTTCCTCAAGATATGCCTTCGGTGGAGGTGTCATGACAACTTTCCGCTTTCTTGCACCGTATAACATCAGTTCTACCTTGGGTATGTTGGGGAGATCGAACAGCTCGAAGAAGCGGTATAATAAATCAATTCTCAGTTTGGTGTTTGACGATTGTATGTACAACCCCTCTTCAGTAAAATCAATCTGGTACGGTTTAACAGTATGGGCTTCGAGACCAGTTTTATGGAGTGCCGAAGCAAACCACTCCATTTCGGTCCGATAGTCGGCGGCTTCCTCGGAGACGACAATTGCAAGGGTCGCACAATCTTTTTGTGTCAAGGAGCGTACCAGATTTGTAAAGCCAAGCATCATCCCATCGCTTCCGCCGACGATCTGGTAGCCGAGCTTGGAATATTGAGTTGCGAGATTTGCGGTGAAACCGATTCCACCGGGTACAGAGTCTAGTTCGGAGAGAACCATTCCATCTTCTGTGGGGATAACATCAGGCCGGATTACGCCCGGAAGGTGGCTTTTGAAGCGATTCATCCGACCCTGTTGGATTACCAGTTCCGGCTTTCCTTGATCGAGATAGGCTGCGACCCAGTGTGGCTGAATTCCGCGGACACTCTGAGAGTAAAGCAGGTTGCAAACTTGATAGAAGCGGAATAGATGCGTGCCAAGTGTGTCAAACCAAATCAAATCGTCTGCAGATATCCAGAAGGGTTCCGGCGAGATGCGCCACGGAAGATTGCTATCGGGGTGAATTTCCTCTTTTTCGCCAGCGTACAGACCACTGTCAGGGATTTGACTATTGATAAACAGACATTTTTCTCGGTTGTTCAAACCAGGACTCCTGTACAGAATTGACGTACACGCTTCACTTGGCGAACGGACTTCACTTCGGCGAAGGGTATAGTAGTAAAACGTCGTGAATCCCACTTCCGCTACACGCTGCGTCCATGAGGTGTGATTTATGAAAAAACGGCGGCTGTCTCGAAGACTATAACACCTCGTAAAAAAGGTTGTCAACATGAATCTGGAATGGGAGAAGAGCTGATTGCCTTGCTTTCGTCAACAAGCAAGTGCGTACCACAGATTATGCATGCGTGAAAGCCGCGTGGGATGGTAGAATATACGGCTATTACTGATGTATGAGCGTGACAGAAGACTATTAGACTATTTATGCGCCGAACACGCATTGCTTGATTGCTTACGCTTCTTATAGAAAGATGTGGGGGTTAGAATTGATGGGGATGGGATTGACGGAGATATTAGTTGTATGCTTAACGCTGGTGCTTTTTTTTGGCGCCAAACGTCTTCCTGGGCTCGTGCGCGGGATCAGAACGAGTGTAACATCATTTAGGTCTGAAATCCGGGACGAACCGAGTGATACGAATGACTCATCGGCATCTGACGCGAGTAACGACAAGTCGAGTGTCTAGGCGTCTACTACGAAGGCCTCGAAAGTGGTGGCTTAGTATAACCGGTGGGCATACCAATTGATTATTGAGTGGTGACTAGTCCTTAGTTGATAGACTCTCACTATGTATGCTTTGCCATCCGATGTTAGTGACGTTGAGACGGATTCGGCACTCTCAGTATTTCGGCTCCAGATTCTTTTGTAATGTGTACGGACCTCCCTTAAAACTAGCGTTCAGCATAGGTGACAGAATTTTATCGCAGCATGCCTTTTTCATCTACTAGGTGGCGGCTGTACCAGTGATGACATGTGCTAAAAAGAGGATGCGATGTTCTCAGATTGGACTGGTAAGCCCATTTTAGTCAGAAGGAATCCTGAATTCACATTACGCGGTCTGTGGGGAATTGAATCGCCTGTTCTGGATCACATTTGTAGGTTGAATAGCTTGTCTCGATGCGGTTCCGCAGCTAGGCTGCGCTGCCTTGAATGCGTATCTCTGTTGACCATCCCGAGCCATGAAACGGGGGAAGAACGAAGGAAGTGAAAGGAAGATTGTGGTAAAGAAGGGAATCTTCATTACATTTGAAGGAGTGGAGGGCGCGGGCAAAACTACGCAAATCACGCGTTTAGTCTCCGATCTCAAGAATAGGGGGCATGCAGTGATTCTCACGCGCGAACCAGGTGGGACTTTAATTTCGGAAGAGATTCGCAAGATTCTCCTTGATTCATCTCATGGATGCATGACGGCCGAGGCTGAACTGCTGCTGTATGCAGCTGCAAGGGCACAGCATGTTGAGGAACTGATTTCGCCTGCGCTTGCACAAGGTCGCACCGTGATTTCAGATCGTTTCGGCGACGCAACGGTTGCGTATCAGGGTCATGGTCGTGGATTGGACCTCGCTCTAATCCAACGCCTGAATCGGATTGCGACCGCTGGACTAGTTCCCGATTTGACTTTTGTGCTCGATTTGCCAGTGCAAATCGGGCTGGCACGTGTACGGCGAAGGCAAAGCACATTGGATCGTGTGGAGCTAGAAGACATTTCGTTTCATCAGCGCGTTCGAGATGGGTATCTGACCATTGCGAACAGAGAACCGCAGAGGATGGTAGTCATTAACACGCATCGAAGTGCCAGGTACGCGCACGAAGAAATCAAGACAGAGGTATATAAAAGGCTCAGAGATGCCAAAACTCAAATTTAAGTCAGAATGAAATAGGACAAAAATTTACATATGTAGTTCATTTTATGAGTCCTGATTTTTGGTCTCTCACATTGCAGGAATTTATGCAACTCTCAATCGTAGGTCACGAACAGATAATTGCTCAATTCCACCAAGCAATCCGATCAGATCGGATTGGTGGTTCATATCTATTTTCCGGTCCATCGCAGATCGGTAAGGGTACAGTTGCGCGGTTTTTTGCAAAAATCGTTTGTTGCCCTGAACCAGATGAAGAGCCTTGTGAGAACTGTGTGTCTTGTCATAAGGTCGATGCGGATAATCACCCAGATGTTCTCATCGTCCGACCGTTGGGAACGTGGATAAAAATCGACCAGATTCGCGAATTTCAAAAAAGAATCATCTATCGTCCGGTTGAGAGCTCAAGAAAAATCGTCATTGTACAAGAAGCGGAACGGATGAATTTGGAAGCCGCCAATTGTCTGCTAAAAACACTTGAAGAACCTCCATCCCAAGCTGTCTTGATACTTCTGACCGCTAATCGTGATGTGCTGCTGCCTACTATTACATCGCGTTGTCAGATTGTCCAGTTCCATCCGTTACCAGTGCATGAATTGTCTCGTTACTTGTCGGAGCGGCACTCTCTTGATAAGTCACAGGCAGATTCTATGGCTCTGATGGCGGGCGGCGCAGTTGGGAAAGCCTTGAATCTTCTTGAATTGCCGATCGGAGAAGGGAGTGAGCATGGAGAGGGGTATGCTTTGAATATCCCTGAAATTCTTGTGACGAAGGATTTGCTCTCTGTATTTCGAATTGCCGAATGCTTGAATAATAATCCGGATGAATTGGACGGCCTTTTGACATGGTACCGGGATCTCTTGTTATTGCACCAAGGCGCCTCAATCGAATTACTCACTCATGCTTCGCATGCTGATACGCTTAAGCACATTGTTCGGGACTATTCGAGGCTGCGGCTGGAATCTGCAATCAAGACAATCTTCGAAACGAAAGAAGCACTCTCTCGGAATGTGAATTCGATGTTGGCGCTGGAAGTAATGACCTTGAACTTGTTGAAGAATTAAATCCAAGGAGCACACTGCAAAATCATGAGCAAATTCTACATTACCACGCCTATCTACTACGTGAACGCCGAACCACACACCGGACATGCGTATACGACAATCGCCGCCGATGTTCTTGCAAGATATCATCGGTTGAAAGGTGACGACGTTATGTTTCTGACTGGCATCGACGAGCACGGTGAGAACATTGAGAAAATCGCTGCTCAGAATGGAGTCCCACCACAAGCCTACTGCGATATGATGGCGCCCACGTTCAGTGAGTTGTGGACAAAGCTTGATATCTCACATGATGTTTTTCTGCGTACTACAAGCGTGCTTCACCAAACTGGTGTAAGGAAGTTGCTTAGCGCGCTCTACGAAACAGGTGATATCTACAAGGACAAATATAGAGGATATTACTGTCGTCCATGCGAGCGTTTCTTCACTGAGAAAGAACAGAGCCAAGAAAAGGTTTGTCCAATCCATAAATTACCCTTGGAGTGGGTCGAGGAGGAAAACTATTTCTTCGCTCTGTCGAGATATCAGGATCGGCTAATCGAACATATCCGGGACAACCCCCAATTTATTCAGCCGGACAGTCGTCGTAACGAAATGATGAGTGTGTTACAATCAGGATTGGAAAATGTAAGCATTTCGCGAGCCTCTGTATCCTGGGGAATTCCACTCCCGTTCGATTCTGAACATATCTCATATGTTTGGATTGAGGCTTTAACTAACTATATTACTGCCCTCGATTATAGCGGAGACCGAGAGAATTATTGCAAATACTGGCCTGCCGATGTCCATTTGATGGCAAAGGATATCGCGCGTTTCCACGCGATTATGTGGCCTGCCATGCTTATGGCGCTAGAGTTGCCTCTTCCGAGGCAGATTGTGGTCCACGGTTTTTTGACAAACGAGGGCGAAAAGATTAGCAAGACAAAGGGAAATGTCATCGACATGCCTGGTTTGATTGATGAGTTTGGATTGGATGCTTTTCGGTATTTCTTTATGCGAGAATTCAGCTTTGGCAATGACGGAGACTACAGGAAGGATCGTTTCATTCTACGATATAATGCCGATCTCGCAAACGATCTCGGAAACCTACTCAATCGGACACTTGGACTTGTGGTAAAGAATTTCGAATCGATTCCTCAGCCGACAATGCCAGGTGAATTTGACGAGGAAGTGAAACAGATGGGGCAGGAGACGATCTCGAAGGTCGACACGTTGATGGGCGAATGTTCATTTGATATGGCGTTGGAGGAACTTTGGGAATTCGTGCGACGAATCAACCGATACATTCAACAAACAGAGGTCTGGACGCTTGCCAAAGCAGCTGACTCCAGGCCTCGTATGGGAACCATCTTGTATAACAGCATGGAAGCATTAAGGATCATTGCGGTGCTTCTTTCGCCGTTTATGCCAAGTACGTCAGTTCGCATGCGTTACCAACTGGGTCTCGGTGACCCCTCGGACGCGGAGCGTCTGCATACCCTTCTCAACTGGGGCGGATTGCCTCCTGGCCAGCCACTGGGCAAAGCCGAACCGATTTTTCCTCGAATTGAGATGAAGAAGCCTACATCTATCTCAATTCCCGACGTTGAAGCGCCGGAAATTGAGGTGGATGGGTTGGTGTCAATTGATGACTTCGAGAAACTAGATCTACGTGTCGGAAAGATTCTTAGCGCTGTGAAGGTGGCTGGTTCCGAGCGACTGTTGCAGTTAGAGGTCGATATCGGAGGGGCGAAACGCAGAATCGTTGCGGGTATCGCCGACCACTATGAACAAGATGGCCTGGTTGGAAAACAGGTCATCGTGCTGGTAAATCTTCGGCCGGCAAAGATACGTGGTATTGAATCCCAGGGAATGGTGTTAGCGGCGAGTAGTGAGAACGAGCTCGCGTTAGCGACTCTTGAAAAGGAACTTCCTGCTGGAACGCGGCTTCGATGATTCTGTCTTGGGACTCATCTGATTTCCGTCCTTTTGTACAACAGCAATCTGCAAGGTGTTATCCTACCGATCTTATTTTGGTTTTACTAGAATCCTTGCGCTATCGTATTCTTCTCCACATTTCCCAATATCGTCGTTGATAGGGTGCTGCCAAGCTTTTCCGTATTAGTTCGAACGTGTGAATTTCGTGCTTCCTGCTCCAACTGCGATAAAAGACGATTTCGCCATCGTTCCATAGCTCTGGCGAATTGTTGTCTAACGCAAGCGAACTGGGTACACTTCTTGACCCATACTAGTATTAGGGTTAATCCGGCTAGTTTCAGTGTATGCGGTTTCTGACTCTCTTGTGGCAAAACGGATTTGTGATGATTAGCACGAATTGTGGAGCCTGTCGAATTCTCGTAATCCGCAGTAATCCGTTGTGTCTTTGTGCGATTAATAAGCAGCACATAGAAGATAGATTTACCCGTCGTTCCTTTCTTAAACAGGATTACCCTAGATTTTCGAGTTGGTTGGACTTTGAGGCCCAGATATCAGTGTTGCAAGGACAAAACATTTTACTGTTAGAAGAGAAGATGGGAGTTTTTGTCTCCGTTGTAACTGTCGTTAGCTTATCGCTCAGAATTCTTCCGATAGATTATCCAATCTAATGGCGTCAAGTGTTAGTGTTTGCAGCATCGGTTGGTATAATAGCAATAATGATCTCTTGTGTTTTTTGCCCATTTATGATATAATCCCAAAACCCTTGATGGCGGAGGAGGAAGGTGGATATGGAAAAGATACAGACGCTTGTTTTTGCGGGTGGCGCGATTCATGATTGGCAGGGGTGCAGTCAACAGATAATTGAAACCCTTTCACGACGAAATGAGTTTGAAATCACCAAGGTGGAAGATGATCTTGATGTGTTAAGTGCGCCGAATCTCGATTCGTATGATTTGATCGTGTTCTACTATACAATGGGTGACATTTCAGATTCCCAAAAGAATGGTTTGCTTAACCATATTTCTTCTGGAAAAGGCTTTGTTGGTGTCCACTCGGCGGCGGATTCGTTTAGGGAATGCCCAGAGTATCGCGCAATGGTTGGTGGGCATTTTGTCATGCATCCTCACTATCGGGATTACCAGGTAAGTGTGATCGATACGGAGCATTCGATTACGGAGGGGCTAGTGGAATTCATGGTCTCTGATGAGCAGTACATTCTAGAATACGATTCAGGGGTAAATGTTCTGGCGTCGGCGCTATGGAAGGGCTCAGCAATGCCGGTTGTATGGACCAAGAATTGGGGAAAAGGACGTGTCTTCTATCTTGCGCTTGGTCATGATCCGGTCGCATGCCGACATTCCGCGTTTGGTACGCTCCTTGAACGTGGAGCACTGTGGGCCTCAGCCTCTGCTGAGTGAGGAATCAACTCAGGTTTGATTCTAATTAAGCTGATGAAAAAGACGATTTCAGATCTCCGTACTCGAGAGGCACGGCCGTCTCTGTGTGAAATGTTTCTGGATGGTGAGCCCTTTGATGTAGTGCATACCAGCGTAATAACAAAATTCGGATTTCGGATCGGTTTGCAAATCGAACAGACAGTACTGAAGAAACTGATTGCTGCCGATGAATTGATGCGCGCAAAGAATCATGCGAAAGTTCTTCTTGAATCGAAGGTGTTTAGCAAGGAACGATTGGTGGAAGAGCTTGAGAAACAGGGATTTAGTGAGCGCTCAATTCGGGCAACGCGAGACTATTTTGAGAGACTTGGGTATCTCAAGGATCTGAAATACGCTCAGAATTGGGTGGATAGTCGTCAGCGGTCGAATCCTAGAAGTAAGAATTTGTTGTTGCATGAACTCCTCAACAAGGGTGTCGACGGAGCTACGGCAGACCGAGTCCTTCGAAAAATCGGCGATGAGGACGAACAGCGACTTGCGCTTCTAATTGCGCAGAAGCAAGTCCGTCGTTACAATTCCCTTCCGCAGCATGTGGCCGAACGACGCTTGCGCGGATTTCTGATGAGGCGTGGTTTTGATCGTTCTGCCATTCAAAGGACGGTAAAACAAGTCCTAGAATCTGAATAAATCGTTCATGGTGAATCGGTAATGACATCTGATGAAATTCGATTAACCTTCTTAGACTTTTTCCGCAAACATCAGCACACGCTTGTTTCTAGCGCGCCGCTTATTCCTGCGGACGACCCAACTCTTTTGTTCACGAATGCCGGGATGAATCAGTTCAAGGATGTTTTTCTCGGTATGGGGAAACGGGATTACAAACGGGCCGTTGATACTCAGAAGTGTATGCGGGTCAGTGGCAAGCATAATGATCTGGAGGAAGTCGGCTACTCGAAATCGCACCACACCTTTTTTGAGATGCTGGGCAACTGGTCATTCGGAGACTACTACAAACGCGAGGCTATCACCTTTGCATGGGAATTGGTGACAGATGTCTGGAAAATGCCCAAGGACCGCTTGTGGGCGAGTGTACATCTTGAAGACGATGAGGCTGAGGACCTCTGGTACGAGGCAACGGATTTGCCCGCCGGACGTGTGTGTCGATTTGACAAAGACAACTTCTGGCAGATGGGGGCCACTGGGCCGTGTGGTCCATGTTCGGAACTCCATATAGACCTCGGTGAAGAGGCGTGTCCGAATCCCGATGTGGATCACGAGTGCGGGGTGAATACGTGTGACCGTTACCGCGAATTTTGGAATTTGGTGTTTATTCAGTATAATCGGGATGATAAGCGCAACTTGCATCCTCTTCCGGAAACTCACGTTGATACCGGAATGGGCTTCGAGCGGGTAGTTGCGATTCTGCAAGGCGAGGATTCGAACTATAAAACCGATGTTTTCGCGCCGCTAATTGACACTATCGCGAGTATCACTAATAGTGCGTACTCTGACGATGTCGAGGGTGTTCCGCACCGCGTCATCGCGGATCATGCGCGTTGTTTGACGTTTGCAATCGGAGACGGCGTTATGCCCTCTAATGAAGGGCGAGGATATGTCGTTCGCCGAATTCTCCGTCGCGCGGTTGTTTACGGAAAACGGCTAGGAATGAGTACACCGTTCTTGTATAAAATCGTAGACAAGGTTATCGATCTGTTGGGAGACACTTTTCCTGAGGTGCGCCCTCGTCAAGGCTTTATCAAGAAGATAATCCAATCCGAGGAAGGCCGTTTTCAGGAGACATTAGACCGCGGATTGGAACGCTTTGAGGTATCGCTTGCGACCATGCAGACTCAACAAGAGAAAGCCGTTCTTCCTGGTGAGCGCGCTTTTGAATTATACGACACATTTGGCTTTCCCTTGGACTTAACCCAGATTCTTGCTCGTGAACGGGGCGTATCCGTTGATGAAACAGGGTTTGAGAAGCGTATGAACCAGCAGCGTGACCGGAGTCGTGCGGATTGGAATGCAGCTGGCGGGAGTAGCAGCGGGGAGAGCATCTATGCTGAGATTTTGGATGAATCAGGAAAGTCGGAATTTGTGGGGTATGAAAGGTTCGAGACGGAATCGGAGATTGTTGCGCTCATCCAAGAGGGCGAGCTCGTATCAAGCGCTCATGAAGGTGATGAAGTCTCTGTTTTCCTAAACCGGACGCCTTTCTATGGCGAATCAGGTGGCCAGATTGGCGATGCTGGGCACATTGAGGGCCACCGCAGCAAACTTGAAGTCATCGATACTCTCAAACCTGCCACCAATCTTGTTCTCCACAAGTGCAAAGTCCTGATCGGTGAGATTAGCGTTCAGGCAACAGTTGGCGCCGAAATTGATGGAGATCGACGGAGGCATGTTTCCGCGAGTCATACAGCGACACATATCCTTCACGCAGTTCTGCGGACTGTTCTCGGCACTCACGTTGGCCAAGCAGGTTCGCTCGTTCAACAGGGGCGGCTTCGCTTTGATTTCACTCATTACGGGGCGGTTGCACAGAGCGTATTGTATGATATTGAGGAGCTCATCAACGACAAGATTCGGCTGAATGATAAGATCGAACTCGCTGTCATGCCGCTTCAGCAAGCAAAGGATCGAGGCGCACTTGCTTTTTTTGGTGACAAGTATGGCGAGATTGTTCGCCTAGTTGAAATGGGTGATTACAGCAAAGAACTCTGCGGTGGGACCCATGTTAAAGCGACGGGTGAGATTGGCCTCGTGAAGCTAATCAGTGAAAGCGGTGTCGCTGCCGGGGTGCGTCGTATCGAAGCGTTAACTGGGTTAAAAGCACACAAGATCGTGCGAGTCCAAGATGAAACGTTGTCCAAGCTCGGCGAGATGTTCCGGATACCTACGCACCTTGTGGAGAACCGTATTCAGGTTCTGGTTCGGGAAAATCGCACGCTACAGGGGGAGATTCAGAAACTACAGGATAAATTGGCCGCGTCGAATCTGGATGAATTCGTTCAACAGGCGATAGTTGTCGATGATATTCAGGTTGTCGCGACAATTGTTGAAAATACTAGTAAGGACCGACTTCGCCATCTCGTTGATGAACTCAAGGTGCGCATTGAGTCGGGCGTGATTGTTTTAGCGAGCGTAGAGGCCGACGAAGTGAGCTTTATCGCCGGGGTCACGCCAGGGCTCGTCAAGGATCCGGGTTTACATGCGGGAAACATTCTTCAGTCAGTCGTGAAACTTGCTGATGGCCGGGGTGGTGGACGACCAGATTTGGCACAAGGGGGGAGCAAAAGTCCTATTAAGGCAAAACTCGCTATTGAACAAGTCGGTAAGATCGTTGCCGAGCAATTGTAGAAAGTTAGTTAATCTCCATAAACTGTCTCTATAGAGGAAAAAATATTATGGACTGGTTGGTTATAGCTTCAGTGTTCTGGAAAGTGTGTCTTGGTATATTGTTACTTGTCGTGAGTGTATTGGCTGGGTACATCTGTGGTACTTTGGCAAGCATACGAAATTCGGTCGATAGCATACGTAATACTCTCAAATCTACTGAGGGTTTAATCGATAAGCAACTAACACCTCTCTTGGGGGATGCATCTCAGACGATCAAGACAATTAATGACGGATTGCCGGAAATGCTTGAAAATGTGAACCGATTGACAGCGCATGTGTACCAAGTCAGCGAATCCGAGATTCAACCAACGGTGCGCTCCGTTCAGGAGATCACGGCGACCATCAACCGCAATGTGGGAAGGCTTGATGAACTATTTAACATGCTTGGAGATTTCTCCGAGCAGACAGTGAAACGTGCTGGGTCTTATCGAGACCAGTTTACTAGACCCATCACAGATTTCATCAGTGTGTGGAGCGCTCTTAAATCGGGATTGCAAGTATGCACCCGATTACTAAGGCCAAATATGGCACAATCCAGCAATAATTCTGAAGGGTCTCACCATCAGGAAACCCAGAATGAATAGGCTTAATCGATTCAATTGCGTCTTCTCTAGCGATCGCGTTCCCGACGCTTTGTTCAGTGAACTTGTGAACGGATTATCCTCAATGGGTGATAACTGCTTGAATAATAAGAAATAGGTTGGAACCGTTCCTGATTGTGAAAGAACTCGTTGAAACTTAAAACGTGCAGATATGGTAAGTGTCTAAAGAATACACCGATTGAGTGAATAAATTGTTCTGTAAAAGTAATGACTCCATATTCTACAAGGGGGATAGTATGAAAAACGAAGAACGTGGTAATGGTTTCGGGACTCTAGTCGCTTTCCTCGTCGGCGCTCTGGGAGGCGTGTGTTTAAGCTTGATTCTGGCGCCAAATCCAGGACGCGTAACACGCAAGCGCATTCGTGACGTGTCTACGGAAGCGAAGGAGATGACCGTAGAGGTGGCGCACAAGGCGACTGAGACCGCGAAAGAAAGCGTTCAGGAATTGTTCGACCAAGGCAAAGAACGACTACATGATACAACTCGGACGGTGCAAGCGGCGGTCGATGCGGGAAGGCGCGCCTTCGCTGAAAAGAGGGCACAAGTTGCGGACGAAGTATCTGAAGCTACTATTAATTCGGACAGCGACGACGATGCCGACGAGGATGTGGCGGGAACGCCAAACGAACAGCTTAGCAGTTGAGTGTGTCCTTGAACGTGAAGGCAAGTGAATGGGCCACCAAGCTTAGAATCCATGAGCCATCCTGCAAAGGCTATAATCCCGTGCAGGTTTTCAACAGGATGAAAGTAGAACTATTGGATTTGATGCCTGAGCTGTGTCCCCAATTGTTGATTCACGAAACGTAATACGTACTCAATGTTGAATCCTACTCCCGTGTATTGCTATGAATTTGGACAAACTCAAGAAGCTGTTGGAAGACGTAAAACAGGCTAAGATTAATGTTGATGATGCCCTCCAATCGCTACGTCACTTACCATTCGAGGATTTAGGGTTTTCGAAAATTGACCATCATCGTCAACTCAGACAAGGTTTTCCCGAAGTCATTTTCTGTCAAGGGAAAACAACCGATCAGGTGAAGAAGATAGGTGAGAGAATTTTAGCTGTAGGTCAGCCGTTGTTCGCGACGCGTGCGACTAGTGAGATGTATGATGCGGTGAAATCTTGTCATGGGTCCGCTCGATTCAATGAGCTTGCGAGCACAATCTCCGTTGAACAGTCGCGGCGCGAGTTGCGTGAAGGAGTTCTCGTCGTATCGGCAGGTACAGCGGATATGCCTGTCGCCGAGGAGGCCGCTGAGACTGCACAGATTATGGGCAATCGCGTTGAGCGTCTTTACGATGTCGGTGTCGCGGGGCTACACCGACTTCTTGATAACCAGCAAACGCTGGTCAAAGCCCGTGTCATTATTGTTGTTGCAGGTATGGAAGGGGCGCTGCCGAGCGTTATTGGGGGATTGGTTGATAGTCCGGTGATTGCCGTACCAACGAGTGTTGGATATGGCGCGAGTTTTGGTGGAATCGCGGCCCTACTTAGCATGCTGAACACATGTGCATCCGGTGTGACAGTTGTCAATATAGACAACGGATTTGGAGCGGGATACAGCGCAGCATTGGTTAACCACCTGTCCGGATCACCCGAGTCGTAGATTAGTTGTGTGTCCCTTCGCGCAATGTGTTTGGCACGCCTCTGACGACAAGTCTGCCGATTCTAGCCTGCTTTGCAATTCTTGATGTGCAAACACCATCCGCATGTTTTTTATGAATCGATCTTCGGAAGATGGTGTCTCTAGAGGAGGCTCTTCGTCGTGAGTCTATTGTTTTAGGATAGTAAATTAGGGTTGCCATTGCGAAATAACTTCCCTTGTTTGCTTAGACATGTTGGCGACGGACAAATAGCTCTCTCATTTGCTAACCGTGGTTTGCTCCTCGACTATTCGTCGATATTGGTCCAATAAAACATGGTTTCAAAGTGAACATCTCACCTGTCAGGTCGATTTGAAATCACAGATCTGAAAAAACAAGTACCAGGTATTCTCGCGATTCGTATGTGACAGAAGTCCTAAGGTGCCATTGAGTGCGAACACATTGACCGAAGACGACCAACGCAAATGATGCAGAAGGCGACGGTCATTCGCTCCAAATGCCTGTGTTCACGCTAGACGTTGCGAGGCCAGAATACTCGTAGAACTGTTACGATGGCGCTCGCATTGCACTGTGCCGGGACATTAATTCGAACTCTGAAGCGCGGAACGTATCCTCCCATCAGCAAGCAGTTCCTCCTTCTGCATCCTGTCAAGAGTCAGCTCGGTTCTCGCGCGGTTCAAGTCTCCATTACCGCAAGAGCTTCGGACTTAAGAATATGGAGCAGTTGAGTCGTGTGAAAACCACATCGTTGAGTGCTTCTCCTGCAGTGATACACCTGCTCTCGACGCTGGTCTCCCTGCTTTGTTCTTCGCGGGGCAACAAGCACGCCATCTCGATTAGTTGTCAGGGGATGTTGATGTGCCCGGCCTTTCATCCTGCTTCCGTTCAGAAACTTAATCCGAAATCGTAGTTCAATCTATAGCCGTATTAAGAATAGGCACCTCCTTGGGCCTTGCCGCAATTGACTTATCAAATCGTATCGTAAAGTTTCTGTTGACAGCCGCTTGATCGTGTGCTACACTGAACCATCTGCTTTTGGTTCGTATTTTCCAAAGCATCTAGGAGCTAGGCTTGCATACTCATTTAAGTGACTTTCCGTCGGAGCACCAATTGCCCATTTTTCCATTGGATTTTGTACTGTTTCCAGGTGGTATCGTGCCGCTTCACATTTTTGAGGAACGGTATCAAATGATGATTGAGCTGTGCCTGGAGCATCAATCACTTTTTGGGGTGGTATTGATTAAAGACGGTGAAGAAGCGGGCGAGCCTGCTGAACCCCATCATGTGGGCACAGCTGTTGAGATTATCGAAGTGAATCAGTTAGAGGGCGGTCGACTAAACGTGGTCACTGCTGGTCAGTATCGATTTGAGATTTTAGACATTCAACAGAGATTGCCTTACCAGGTGGGACGTGTACGCATGCCAGTCGTCCCAGATGTAGCAGAATGTAACTCATTTGAGTCGACCGGCGAAGAAGCACGCGAGTTGTACCAGGATTACGAAGCGCTGCTGTGTCATTTGTTTCTTGACTGGGAACCGCCCGAGGCGATACCTGATGATTCTCGCGATCTGGCTTTTCAGATTGGACGCAGACTGCATATCTCACTGAGCGAAAAGCAGCTTCTGTTGGAGACGCTTCCGGTCGACCAGTTGCTCACCCGTGAAGCGGCAGTGCTCAAACGAGAGAATCAGAAACTGAGGTTGCAGATTGCGGCGCGAAACAATTGAAGCATAGGCGGAATATACGAAACGAAACTTGAGGGGATAACGGAGAGAAGAAACTTCGGTTTTTTGTTTCTGACCCAAATGCGGGACTCATGCGACTTCAATCATCTCCACATCGTTTGACCCAAACCGGGGGACTTCAGATTGCGAGGGGACACTTCCTCTACGTCAACAACATGCTGTCTCTGGCCCGGCTCCTTCTTGCTCCGTTCATTTTTTATAGCATCATCAGTTATGAACGAGGCACTACCCTAGCGTTAGGAGCTTTAGCGGTTCTGTCGGATGTGCTAGACGGGTACGCGGCGCGTCGGTTGAAGTTGCCTTCCGATTTGGGCAAAATCGTGGATCCTATTGCAGACAAAATTGTAATAGGTTCGGCCCTCTTTGCACTTGTCCGCTCAAAGCACTATGAGTTTCCCATGTGGGCTTATGGGGTAGTTGTGATTCGAGATGTTCTGATTGTTCTCGGTAGTATTTTTCTCGCTTACCACATCCGCGTTGTCACGCGCTCCAATCGATGGGGAAAGTGTGCTACCGTATTCCTTTCAGTTGCGTTGATTCTCTACGTTCTGAATCTTTCCAAAGTCATATCGTTCTATGTTCTCTGCGTCGGAATCTCGTTCATTGTAATATCAAGTTGGAGCTATTTCCAGCGGCTGATGCGCCTTCTCCAAACGGACGCTTCTCAGCAAAAACAATAGTACGAGCCACGAAGAGTGCGTTCTGTCGAATAATCGCACGTGGTTTAGCACTCCATCCCATTAATCCAATTCTTGTTATAGGAAAGTGTCCGATGCCAGACCGGCTTAGTGTCTCAGACATTGCGAACATAATAGGCGTTGACGAAAAGGTAGTTCATCGCACACTGGCACGTGGTGATGAAGAGCTTGTGCCGTATTTATATCGTGAGCCAATTATTAGGTCTCAGGCTGATGAAATGCTTGATGCAGAGCCAGACACTGGGGAAGATCAAGTGGAAGAACCCCTGTCGGCGGTGATGTTGAGTGTGGATGGCTTACCAATCCTTCTCACGAAGCTTGCGTTCAATATTCCCACTTCGGATCTGATTGAGAATCTTGCCTGTCAAGTCCTACACCTTACCGTTTTGCAAGAAGACAATGCTGCATTAGAGCGCGAAATGCACGCCCTTGAGCGCGAGAACAAGGAGCTTCAGGAAAGCGAGAAAAAGGCCCGCACGGAGGTTGAATTATTGCAGACGAAGGTGTCCGCGCTGACGGACTTCCAGTCTCGAGGTTGGCTTCGGAATCTTTTCGGCCGTCAGGATTCGGATTGATTCTAGCTCTTTGGGACGAATGGAGCGAAACTTCAAGAGATGCAGTTTAGAGGTGTTTTATCATCTTCGCTGCTCGGGATGGATTGCCTCCAGTGCTTCAATTGTGTGTACGCCGTGCTTTGCGTCTGTTCTGGGCGTTTGTCGATTGTTTACACAATCGACAAAGTGTTGGCATTCAACCATCAGAATGTCCTCTTGATTGTGAGGATCGAGAAAATCCCAAACTAGCATATGGGTTCTATCGGTAGTTGTGCGCGTCTGTAACTTGAAAGACCTTTCGTTGTGCGCAGCGTTGGCTGATGCTTCGAGCGTGAATCGGTCTAAAGGCACCTTGAGTGCGATTGCCAATGCGACTACGTGCACGCCCATGTCCCAGTGGGCATTAAGAGTTTTTTCTGGTGTGCAAGTTTTGAGGAATTTTCCGTGAGCGAAAATCGTCTCCCCGGGGAGCCGATTGAGCTTTGTGAAGCCGGTGGAATAGCAGAGCACATGGCCTACTAGTAGTATTCGATTGGAATCTACTGACAAGTCGGCGAGATGGCGTGCTTCGTGAGATGAAAGCGCCATGGGTTTCTCTAGAAACAGGTCCTTTTTTGCGGTCAAAACTCGCTCTCCGAATTCAGCATGCATCTCAGATGGCGTCGCTACTACGACCGCGTCACTCTCTTCGATTAGTCGATCAATGTCCTCAGTAAATTGCAAGTTTAGCGGTTCGAGGACGTCCCGATTCTGATGTCCGTAAACAAGGTGAAGCCCGACAAGGTGATGGAACTTCGGCAGGAGAACCTTTCCCCACCTTCCGGTTCCAATTATTGAGATTTTAGGTTTCATTGCTCTTCTCCAAAGTTCTAGCCATCAGGGGCCCATGCTGATAATTCCGGAGGGAGGATACCTGTTCTGCTCAGTTGAGGATCGAATTTAGTCATACCGAAATCGTTAAAGGAATGTTTTTTCAAGATTAATAAAAAATGACAAAGAGAACCTGCATGCGACTTGTTGCTGGCTTGGTTTTCTTTGTTCTCAGACATCTTCGAGATTTGAGAAGCCATTGGTTTACCGCTCTTACTTGTTGCATTAATCGTATTGGCGATTTGGTTCTGCAACAAGTAATTGGTGGTACTTATTGCAGCTCTACGCTTTTGAGCAGGTCTGATGCCTCTCTCTACAAGTTCCGCAGACATTACGAAGCCTTTCCTTCCACTTGGCGTTTGACGGTGCAATTGCCGTTGGCGCGCTGACTAGCTTGATAAGGTCGCTGACAGCTCTAGGTCAGATTTTGGTAATCGCTGGTCTTGTTCCGTCCCGGATATTTCAGTCCATCATCCCTTATGACGCAGTGCGTCGGCTGTCATGGTGTCGGGCGCGACGTTGAACGCAAGTCTATCGCCACAGAAGCGGTTCATTGCGCGAATCTCTATCGGCCAGATCATATGCGGAGTTGTGTTCGTGTGTAAACCGATTCTCCTGAGTCTTTGCTAGGGAGATCTATACATTTTCCTTGTCGGCTTCAATGGCTTTGTCATTGTCACGCATCGGTAGCGATTTGTGTGGCGTTCGCTTACGATAGTTCGATCGGTCGGCAAGCCAGATGAGCGTTTGAACGCCAATACAGCATAGGGCGACAACGGCAGACAGGAGATAGGGGCTATGGACACCTAAGCTCGAATCCGCAGCAATCCCTCCAAGCGGTGGGGAAATTAGCAGGCCCGCTCCGATAATGGCTTCATGCCAACCGCTTTTGTTACCTTTGTCATGCTGGTCATGTAAGCTGTAGTACATACTGCTAAAATAGCTGACAGCGGCAGACACCCCGATGACAGCGAAGGAAAGAATCCACCAGGGTCCGTACGGAGTGCGTGCTAGGACCAGAAACGCGAATATTGTAGATATTTGGATGCCGAGTAAAGGAGAGAAGCGGTAGTACAATCCTCTTGAGAAATTTCTTCCAAGGGCGAGGAATGCCAGCCACTGCGTCGCACCAGAAATCAAAATTAGATTTCCAAAGCCCGTTGCCGGAATGCCCATTTCGACCGTCAGTTTCGGCATAAGAGCTCGCACTATTCCAGCTGAGAACCCTGATGAAAAGTTTGCGAGGCGCGCAATCTTTAAATAAGCGTGATGTGTCGTTGGAGGGACGGATGACATCTTCTCAATCGCCCACTTAGATTGCGTTTGGCGAAATACTGTACCTTGGAACTTAATGGCCAACCAGTTAAGTAGGCTGCACATGGCTGCGAAATAGAATGGGAGTAGCGGACTAACGCCTCGATACAGATAGCTCGAGACCATTGGTCCTGCCGTGATTCCAGCAGTCCAAAAGAGATTAAAAGTCGTGATTCGCCTGATTAAACCGCCTTCGCCTTCTCGTTCCGCGACCCATGCCTCGTAGGTAGGCCAAAAAAGGGCCATTCCAATTCCCGTACATGGAAAAGCAATTAGTAGGTGTAGTTTCTGCGTGCAAAGTGGAAGAAGTATGCTCACCGTGGCAAAGAGTAGGCAAGCAATGGTAAGAATACGCGGTCGTCCGATTCGATCAGATAGCCTACCAAATGGGATTGCCAATGCGCAGAAGAAACCGGCGTTAAGTGCGTTCAGCGTTCCTAGAAACGTTGATGAGAAATGAAGATAACTGACGTAGAATGCGGTGTTTGTGAGGATGCTGCTGATACATACATCCATGAGAAACGCGGGAAGATATGCGCTGTACTTTTGCATAAGCATGTGTGTCAAACAACCAAGAGATTAAACTTAGATGATCCGTGGAAGAGGATGTATCTTGGAACGCTCCTCGACGAAATACGTCTTGTGCGCGGCGATTGTTGCTGGTGCTGGTGCTCAGTCTGATTTTGGGAGCCGGTCAACGGCCTCGACAACAGTGCTCGTCACATGCTCAATGTCCAGAAAACTCGTATTTATGAGCAGATGGTAGAGTGTTGGATCGTCCCAGTCTATTTTGTGGTGAGTTTTCAAATAGTTTGCACGAGCTTTGTCAATTGATGCGATTCTGTGCTGAGCTTCAGTTTTGGTTAGAACGTCATTGACCATGACCGTTTCGACGCGATCTTCAATCCGTGCAACAAACCGAATGTGAAGCGTGCGGGATTTCCCTGCCAGAACGATCTGACTTGCACGTCCTATAATCACGACGGCACTACGATGCCACAATGTGTGAAGGACCTGGGAAAAGAACGCAGACACAGTGTCAGGATCCAGTGACGTTCTGTTTGTAAGTTGATCTATTGGGTAGGCTGATGGAATTGTAGGCGGGTATAAGTAGGGAAGCTCAGATGCTATGATAGGTTGTGTGAGAAACAGCTTTCTCAGTACATTAGAAATGGCAGGCTGATGTGTCTCATCATATTCACGAATTTCGTCCTGGTTTACGTCGGCCATACGTGCCACATTGGCCAGAATCGCTTTGTCACAATAAGTATATCCGAGTGTTCGAGCAATCTGTCTGCCGATTTGTTCTCCGCGACTTCCGTATTGTCTGGAGATTGTGATTACTCCCATCAGCTACTCCTCCAAGGAAATGTCGTGATAAATTTGTATCTTATTTCTCCCTTGTCAGGGGAGAGTGCACACATGGCGTGTTCGCGTAGTGCATCTCGAATCGAAATGCGCATGCTTTATGCATATTTCGTTGCCCCTTCTCGCGATTTCCAAACGTATAAAGACCTTGGAAGAGACTTAGGAGTGGGACGCGCTCAATCTGTCGGATGATTCTAGAGGGCAGTGACCGAGTCTGTTTTTACACACCGAGATTGTTCCTTTAGCCGACGGATGAGGTCGTGAGAGCGAAGGAACGAGGTGCCTTGGAGCCTGTGTCAAACTTGCACAATGGAATGCCCCCACCGATACCACCAGAACTTCGTATTGTGTCCCACATCCGAGGGAAACGAATTGGAGTGTGGTTCTCATTGTTCAATTCTGCTGGCATATGTCGCATATGTATGCGTTTGAGCCAGCCGCGTGTTGTTAATAAAGTTGGTGTGAGGCTGTAGTGTATTCTCTCTTTGAATTGGACGAACCGATGGACGTTAGGAGGTGCTCCGAGAAGGTTTCACAATCTCCCCACGTTGTGCTGATTTACAGAGCGCATCACAGATGTGCATTGTGTTTATTGCATTGTCAACGAACCGAGTCTCGAGTTTTCCGCTTTGAACGATACTGGAGAATCGTTCAATCATGTTTACTTCTTGAATACTTGTCTCGACTCTGTGTTGAGTGGATTGTCCATCCTTGACATGTATCCAAAATCTCGCCGATTTCTCTGTGCAGGGCATGAAGATATCGTCACAGACCAAGGAAGCCTTCGTTCCAGCAACCTCCAACCACCTTCTTGATCCGGTGTCGAATCCGCAGTCAAACGATGCCATTCGTGCGTCGTTAAACCAGAGCAGTCCTGAGAGGTTGAGATCGACACCCGCATGGTATCGTGCAGTAGCAAAGACTTTCTCTGGAAGTGCGTCAAACGCCCAGATGATGGCGCCCACACAGTAGTATCCCAGATCTCCAAGGCTGCCTCCGCCAAGTTCTTTATTCAGTCGGATGTCGTCCTCCGGAATCGTATCCCAATTGAATGTGAACGCCGTGGTAACGCGACGGATTGTTCCGAGATCGCCGTTGTCGATTAGGCATTTCATTTGGGGAGTGCGTTCGTTATGTGTCCACATGACCCCATCCATCAGTTGTACGTTGTTTTTTCGACAGGCCTCTGCCATAGCTAATGCTTCGACAGTATTTAGCGCCAGAGGTTTTTCGCACAAGATGTGTTTTCCGTGCGACGCCGCTTTAATGGCCCATTCAGCATGCACTGATGGTGGAGTAGGAAGGTAGATTGCGTCAATCGATCGATCCTGTAGAAGGGCCTCGTAACTTCCATATACTCCATGAACGTCGTGCTGAGATGCCCAATGCTGAGCACGTGTCTGGTTCCGGCTGCCAATCGCGTACAAATCTGCGTTGCGTGCAAGATTTACCGCTCGAGCCACCTTACTTGCGATGTTTGCCGTACCTATAATGCCCCAACGAACGTTCCGTTTCAATTCGGTCATTCCTTATAGTGGGATTGTAGTAATTGTCAGTTCACATGCGCCCGATTTCTCAATGCGAGTCTCGGACTTCTGCGCATGGTAACACGCCGTAAATCGTACATCAAGTCTATCGGATAAGTCAAGACATTTTGCAAGTCCCGATTTTTGGCGATTGTGATAGAACTGGGGCGTGAATGATAATCAGGTACGACCCAATCGAGAATGATATCAGCCAGTGAACGTATGAGATGGTTTTCTCTGCGAACATAAGTTGCGTGGCGGATAAAACGAATTGCCTGAGCGAGACTGACACGCGGGTGTTGTTGAGTGTGTGCATGCAGGCGCTTTGCGCAGAGCGGTAGGCGTTCCCATTCGGAGTTGATTGAAAAACGAGCACGGTTGCGGTTCTACCGCTGAGTCGATTGGCAGGCATTCTTCAAAGAATTCGATTGGGAATTTAGGAAAACCACTATGAACTGCTGCGCCGAATTTGTAATTAGTCGGAGCGTTCACAGATTCAGCCGATAAACGCTGTTCACCATGCGTCGGATTCTGAGACGCATGGTGAAAATAATGATCTGTGGTTTTCATTGTGGGAGGATCTGCAAAATATTCAAAGTGCTTTGATGTCTAGTCCGGTGCATGCACTTATCCGAAGGGTGCGGATTACACGTGAGTCAAATCACATAACGTGTCACTTATGAAGTCGCGAAAGCACAAGGCGAGCCTGCCTGCACGGATTAAGCGGTTTCCTGTTTCTACTTGTAGGGAGAGCCGCGGATTTTGGTATTAATTGGCAGGTTCCCGTGGTGTGATAGAGGGCGAAAACTACGTTGTGTTCAGATGCTGGACAAGGGTGTTTCCAGAATCGATATCTGGTAGACAGTTAGCGACTGCGGCCGTTAAAATGGTTGCTAGAGCACGATCGCATGGAGTCTGGGGTTACTGAAGTTAGGACCCTTTGTGCCAGATTGTTTTAGCATTTCATGCTGTCCTAATGCATTCGCGCAGTGTACGTGGCGATTTCATTGCCTCAATCGGTGTAGTTCGTCAAATCAGAGCCCTAGTGAATATGAGGATTCATCTGACACCGACGTACGGAGAGCAATTGTGCCTTCTGTGAAAAATCTGCGTGGTTGTGTAGAATTTGCACGCCTAGCAGTTTGGGAGCCTTCTTCTACTCGTTGCCACTGAGCGCTTCGTGAATTATTTGGTGATGTCCATGTCTGGCATCATTCTTGCTCTACATTATACTCAGGAGGTAATGAGGTTATGGTACAGGAATTAAGGCGCAAAGGTATTCATCTATTTGGTCTCCTCGTTCCGATAGTCTACATATTCGTTGAGACCCGTGCCGCTGTAGTTGCGGTTGGCGTACTCGTGGTAGTCGCGCTTCTCATCGAACTGGTGAAGGCTGTCTTGCCATCATTCAGCATCATATTTTTACGGGTGCTTACACCGCTTCTGCGCTCGCATGAAAGAGACGGTGCTATAACCGGAGCCACGTACTACTTGATAGGATCGTTCCTTTCCATAGTACTCTTTCCCAAATTTTTGGCAATCATCTGCATCTTGTTTATGATTTTTGGAGACATGTCTGCTGCGTTGATAGGTAAGCAGTGGGGCCGTACGAGGTTATTTACCCGAAAGACTCTAGAAGGGAGTGTTGCCTGTTTTATGGTTTGTGTTTTCATAGCGCTTGTGAAATTCAATCCTGTTGTCGCGATTGTGGGCGCTCTCGCAGCCACGTTGGTTGAACTTCTTCCAACAGGGCTTGATGATAATCTGACGATGCCGTTGCTTTCTGGTGTAGTCATGGAGTTCACCCTCAACATCTAACTGCGATGCAAAACGCCAGTATTGGCTGTCCGGTGGGGAACTCATAGCACGAGTAAGTCTCTTTCCCAACTTTGAGCGGCCCCGTCTCAGCTCTGAACGCACATTAATACGCAATTGCGCTGGTTTGTCGAGTTAATACTGCGGTGACAGCTCTTGCATTTGTGTTTCTCAGTTGTCAAGACGGGGGAATATGCCCGAGATTCCATTAAAATCAATTACTAAACGTTTTGCTAATCTGGTTGCCGTTGACGTTCTCAATCCGAAAATACACAATCGCCAATTTGTAGCACTGTTAGGTGAGTCGGAATGAGGGGAGACAACTATACTCTGATTGATTGACGGGGTAGGACATCGTGCAGAGGCAATATCTTAATCGGAGGAACATGTGTCAAGAATCTGTCATTTGTCCCTAGCCGATGGTGATAGCGTGTTTTTGTTTCAGTTCCATGTTGTATCCGCACGTAAGTGCGTACGAAAATATCCCGCTTGCCCTCAAGGCAGTCAAGCGCCCTAAATCCGAGATTCATGTACGGGTCGGAGAGGTCGCCGACATTTTGCATATTCAGTTACAACTGAATTGGAAGCCGACGCATCTAAGTGAGGGGAGATGCAGCGTGTTGCACTTGGACGGACGGTGGTGCGGCAGGCGAAAGTATTCTTAATGGACGAACCCATGGCGAATCTCGTTGCCAAACTTCGGATCGAGATGAGATTGGACCTAAGGAAGCTGCAGCATCAACTTGGGACGACGGTAGTGTTCGTGACACAAGATTAGCTGGAAACCATGTCAACGCCCGACAAAACTGCCGTATTACATGAAGACGGGCTCCAACAGGTCCGAACTCATCACCGGGTCTATAACACCCCATCCATAGCCCTTGGTTTGTTACCGGAGTTATGGGTGTGACACGTCCATGAATCTGATTGAGGTGACGCTTCGTTTGTATGATGGACGCATGTATTACCTTTTACAGATAACAATGTTTCGGGTGCCTTCTCGCACGTTTTCAGTGCACGACTTCCAGATGAAGCGCAGGCACATGAGTTGATTATTGGAATCCGGTCAGAACACATTACTATTACTAAGGAACCATGCATTTACTGCAACGCCTTGGTTCCCTAAACACTGTCAACTAATTCTTAACAGGCATTCGCCTGAGCCACTCTTGCGGTGCTCAGAGTTCGCACTCAGCGAGCATCTGAGTTTAGAGTAGACCAGCCGCCTATTTGGCTGTATTCGGATGAGAATCAGATTCGCTTTTTTGAAACCCGAACATAGCCGGTCCAATGCTGATTTCTTAGGGGAGCATGAGCGGACGTCGAACTAAAGTTGAATTAAGGGAAGGGAGGAAGACACTTGCGGAAAATTCCGTGCCGACTTGTGGCTTTGGATCTTGATGGCACACTGCTTGATAGCAATCATGCCGTAACAGATCGAACACGTGTTACACTTCAGAAGCTCTCTCAAGAAGGAGTTGTGGTCGTGTTAGCTTCGGGAAGGATGCACCAATCAATACTACCAATCAGTAACCGGATTGGACTTGAAAACCCAATTATCTCATACAATGGTGGGATGGTTAAGGATGCGAAGACAGGCAATCTCTACCACCATTCTCCAATCCCGGCTGAGATCGCGATGGAACTAGTGGAACACTGCGATCGCAGAGGTCTACATCTGAATTTTTGTTTGGACGACGAACTTTACATCAGAACGAGAAATTCGTGGAGCGAACTGTACGAAAGTCGCACGGGTGTCGGTGCACAAGCTTTGGGCGATTTGCGGGAACTTGCAGGTTCTGAGCCCACAAAGATGCAGGTGCTGGAGGCCCCTGAGAAGATACAAGAATTACTGATTGAGTTTCGTCGACATTTCGGAGGACGTTTGTACATCACGCAGACACAGATCGAATACATTGAATTCATGAATCAGGGCGTTTCAAAAGGACCGGCCCTGAGAGCCTTGGTCGATCGACTGGGTATCGAGATGGATTCGGTTGTTGCCTTCGGCGACAGTTATAATGATGAAAGTATGATGAAAGCTGTTGGTTTCAGTGTTGCTATGGGCAATGCAGTTGAAGAGATTAAAATTTGTGCCGACTACGTAACCTACACGAATGACGAAGATGGGGTAGCACGCGCCATTGAACGGCTATTACTTGTCGGTAGCACGGCGCTTCAGGGCGTTGACGGGGATATTAGCCGTAAGAGCCATTGAACCACGCTCCCGTTGAAGTTCCATCTCAATACCGTCTGTTGGAAACTCAAAGTATTGTGCTAGAAGCTCTGTAAGTTTGAGTTGTAAATCCTTCATAATCTCTTCGTTTGTGCCAACGCGGTCCTGAACGAGGATCAATTGCAGACGGTTCTTTGCAATGTTTTTGCTTGCAGGCTCTGCTGGATTCCGATGTAGCATCCGCATCAATTGTCGAAGCATGTCTTATTCTCCTTTTAGCTTCCGCCGGTCAACTTGCCCATTAGTTGACTCAGCCAGTTTTCGGCTTTGAATTCCGGTATGGGCACATCCTCCCCTTCAAGCCGCTGTGCAATCCGATTGTACGCCTCACCCGCGAGGGAACCGTGATTGTAGGCGAGAGGCATTCCGCGATTGGTTGAAACTACGATTTCGGGATCCTCAGGCACGATGCCGATGAGCTCGATTGAGAGAATGTCGATGACGTCTTGTTGGCCCATCATGTCTCCAGCTTTGACCATTCGCGGGGCAAGTCTGTTTATTATGAGATGCATCTTGCTTATTTCCATGTTCTGTAGCAGACCAATGATGCGATCCGCATCTCGGACCGCTGCAACTTCAGGAGTCGTCACAATAAGTGCTTCGTCTGCACCGGCTGCGGCATTCTGAAACCCTTGTTCGATTCCGGCAGGAGAATCAATCAGAACATAATCGAAATCGTCTTTGAGGTCGACCGAGATTTTTCTCATCTGCTCAGGTTGGATATCTGTCTTGTTGTTCTTCTGAGAGGCTGCAAGCAAATTTAACTCTTTGACGCGGCGGTCTTTAACTAAGGCCTTGTCAATGGCACAGGTGCCCTCGATGACGTCCATTGAAGTATACACCACGCGGCTCTCGAGCCCCATTATAACATCGAGATTTCTTAGCCCTACATCCGCGTCAATTACAGCAACCGATTTTCCCCTCATTGCAAGTGCTGTTCCCAGATTAGCGGTAGAAGTGCTTTTGCCGACTCCTCCTTTCCCGGAGGTTACTACAATGGCTCGTCCCATACTTTCAGAATCCTTTCTTTTTGCGAACGTGTATGGCAGGTTATGTGCTCATCTGGGTTCGAATTTAAGATGGCCACAGACATCCGTTACCTACCTGTGTTAGGTGATTAAAGTCCCTCAAATGCCTCAACCACGATTGTGCCGTCAGTCTGAGTTCGAGCAATTTCGACTGTATCTCGTGGACGCTGTTTTCGAGAAGGAGGGCGAGTAATGAAGCATCCGATTCTCAATTGCGTAGGTACGAGATTGATTGCAATGATTACCGCAGACGTGTTGCCTAGTGCTCCAGCATGTGCAATGCCACGGAGAGTTCCCAGAACGACCACGTCTCCAGCGGCTATTACCTCTGCGCCCGGATTGACATCGCCTAGAATCACGACGTTGCCCTCGAGGAATCGTTCAACTTGCCCTGAGCGCATAGTCTGTCGAACAAATTGAGTCTTCTCATCTTCTGTTGTCAGGGAATAGTCGCTGCCAGAATCCTGCGGTTTGTGTGGTGGTCTCGCCCCAAGAACAGGTGAATCTTGAAGCGATTCGGCCAGGTGGCTCGATTTATCTATGCGCGGCTTGATTTCGAGGCCGTATATTTCTTGAAGCATGCGCTCTAATTGGTTTAACTCATGGGTTTGCAGTGCGCCACTGCCCAAATCAATTCTCACCCCTGTGCCCGCGAGAGAATTGCCCAATTTCGCCATGCGTTCCTCTATCTGCGATATGATGTCCTCTATCTTAGCGCCTGCATCGATAACAAGGTGTAGACCATCGCGATATCCTTTTAGTTCGACAACTGAATCTGGCATAGCCTGTGGTTTCGTCCTTCCCGAGGCGAGCTGAGGTTCTCGATTTACACATTCTGGATTTGCGCCAGTACATATGGACCGTCGGGTATTGCCGCAATCTGAGCGTCAGTCCCATGTTTGGCTAGTGCACGCTGGACACCCTCTTTGGGCGTCTGCAGAGGTTGTACAAAGAGCTGTTCTTGTTGTTGGCTAGGAATACCGTCTGAGTATAAGTAGATGTCCGCCTTTTTTGCGACCTTCACCAATTCTTCAAGTTGCCATTGATCAACCACGAATTTTTCGGAGTCGTACAAATCACGTACGAACTGGCCAAGGTCTTGTGTTTTTAGGATTAGCTCAGTAAATGCCTTACTACCGATGCCCTGAGAACATTCAGCAACTAAAATTATAGTACCGCGCTCCTTGACAATTTCGACAGCTGCTAGGAGCCCCTTTACCGCCTGGTAAAATGTCGTATCAAGCGGATATCCGGCACTTGAGACTAACACGGTGTCAGCGGGCTTCATTACCGTCGCGGTCACCTGATTTGCCACGAAGTGACAGCCGTCCTGGTGTGATTCAATCAATCCACCCGCAAACACACCCGTGATGCGACGGTCATGGTCAATCGCAACGTTCAGATTAAAATCTACACCAGCCATCAGCGCGATCTCCGTGGCCTCTTGGTGAAAGGGGTTGTCGTCGAGGATGCCAGCACGCGCGTTCGGGTGCTCAAGAATTCCCGGTCCATGCATAACTTTAACAGTCTCAATAGAGGCGATACCTGGACAAACTGCCTTGCGTCCGCCGGAATACCCCGCCATCAAATGGGGTTCGATTAAACCAGTGACGATTTTCAGGTCCGCATCCAAATACGTTGTGTCAATGTGCACTGGGGTACCGTTACGCGTCAAGCCCAGAAAATTGTGAGTTTCTGGCCGCTCTGAATGGTGGTTAACGATGCGGTAGTTGTTTATGATGTCAGCCCCCACCATTTCCGGCAGCTCAGCCAATGTGGTGGGGCGGTGGATTCCCGTTGCAACAAGAATCACGATTTGTTCTCGAGGGATTCCCGCTTGTTCTAGTGTATTAAGTAGCGGCGGTAGGAGAATTTGATTGGGAACGGGCCGTGTAATATCAGAGATCACCACACAAGCCGAAGTCCGTCCATTTGCCAATACTGACAACGGGAGCGAGCTGATGGGGGATTGGATTGCGTCAGAGATTGCTGTATCTGGTTGCTCGAGAGGTGGAGTCTGTTGACTGGTCAGCAACGCTACGAGGTTTTTGTCTGGTACTTCAACTTCCAGGATGCCACGGCCATATTTCATTTCAACTTTCATAAGAAAACCCTAGTATCGGCTGAGATTTGTCATTATGCGGACTCCCAAGCATTATAAACGAAGTCGCTAGTCTATAGCAACTCTTTTTTGTCAGAATGTGCGATTCAATATCTAATGGCCTAGAGTGGAATCGATGATTCTCGTGATTAACTAACTTCGAAGAATGTTCCAATTCTGTACGCCGATTAAGAGGCCCCACTTTCGGAGGTCCGGTACTAAAGAAATTTCGGTGCGTGGCTACGGTGAGAGTCTTTCGCGTGTGGATTGATTAGGCTCGACGGTAATTGCCTTTCTTCTTAGTGTGTGAACACCATGAGGAGGCGTCGCTAAGTTCGCGACAGACGAATTGAATGTGTTATTCTGCTCTATGACGGTCATTTGAGAGCGATAGAGCAGAATAAGTCACTCACGTGGGGTTTTGAACAAAGAGTCGTGTCCTTTTGAAAGTCAAATTTAAACCGGCAGTAATTATGAGAGTGCTGCGGAGAACTTGGTACTTAATAAACCTACAGGCATAAGCGAGGCGCTCATATTGCCTTGATTCGATTGGCAATCTAGGTCAGAGTTATGGGTTCTCAAATCTCGATGACTCAAATCATTGCTTGCTCTAGGTAACCGAATCCTGAATGTTGCTGATGGATAAAATGATTTATATTAGCCAAGATGGCGGCACAATGAGTCATGATTAGAAAATAGAAAGGGGAGCTAGGCTTGGGAGTTGGTCCAGCGGAAACCGGACAAGCAGAAGATTGGGTAGCATTGAATAGGAGACAGTGTCGATTGCTCCTCGGTCCGAAATTCCATGAATGGACGTACTATCGAATTCCGCATGCAATTCTTTCCAGTCTAGAGAGGAAGTGTCGAAAAATCGTAAATAGTCAATCTCTAAAGGAAACACGGATTGTCGTTGACAAAGATGGATGAGTCTGTATAATGAGACGCGTCTCGAACGTCTTTGACTGTTGATTGCTTTATGCCTATCCCTTCTGCGCGACGAAAGAACAGATAGGCTGGTCGTAAGCCGTGATTCGATTAGGTTACTCTTGGGTACGTGTGCCACGTGTTTGCCTAGCTCACAGTGGGCAACGAATCCTGATTAGCGCGAGCAATGCTGGGTTTCCTACCGGCGCGGTGAGAGTCGGTCCAACGAGGGGATTAGTGGAGTGAGAACGCGCATCGGAGAGAGAGAAGTCACTACGCCCAGACCGGTTGAAAATCACGAATATCTTGAGTTAGAAATCCGCGTAATCGAGACGCGAAACGATATACGTCTTGTTTCTTTACCCTAATGTCGAGTAGTTTGCGATTAAGAGTTGTAGGTGGTTTTGACTTGACAAGGAGTGATTGTAGATGTTTTCAAAAATAGACGTTAATCAGTTTTGCGCAATCTATTTGCCGAGAGTGGTACACCTTCTCCGGGGCAATGGGCCTGAGGCCAAGAAGTGCCCCACCTCACTCAACATTTCGAGTTCCATTACCGTTTGACGATTCATATCCGGTCTTTCGTTCTAGTGGAAGATGCAAGTGATGAATTAAGAGTTTTTCGTCATGTGCTCGTGTCGCCAAATGTTTGGTTCTTCGGCCTCGCAGAAGCGCTACAGATAATTTGTAACGAACGAGGTTCTTGTTGACCTTCACCGAGCAACTTGCGAATCGCTCGAGATGCGATAACGTGTCACCTAGACGAAGGTTAGATAGCTTGTTAAGTCCAAAAAACAATCAATGAAAACCATGGATTGTCACAATCGACAGCGCGAAACGCCCTAATAGAAGATTAAATGAAAATAAAGCACATACGAGCTGTATCCGTAAACATTCCCAAGCACCCAGCTAAGTCGCAGCCACGACGACCCAGTTGGAATGAGAGCGCGCCACGCGCGTTTCCGATTAATAAATATGCCGAATTCCCTAGGCTGCACGGTGCCATGCCCGGCGCTAGCTTGAACGTGGCAGTATGGGTCCAAGCAACAGCTGATGATGGAACGTGGGGATTGGGTCAGTGTGGCTTCGGCGCGCCCGTTGCCGCGTTGATCGATTCACACTTCGCCCCGCTGCTTGAGGGAAGAGATTCCATGGCACTTGAATGTCTCAACGATCTCATGTGGCGTTCGACGCAGTTGTTCGGCGCAACTGGCCTTGCCTCCATCGCGCAATCGGGGATTGATTTGGCGTTGTGGGATCTGAAGGGGAAGCTGCTTAAGCAACCGGTGTACCGACTCCTTGGTGGACCATCTAGAGAAAAGATCGCGACGTATTGTACTTCCGATGATTTGGACTGGTCGAAAGAATTGGGTTTTAGGGCGTTTAAGGTGAGCAATCCCATTCATTATGAAATGGGGATTGAGGGTCTAAATGTTGTGGAGGAAAAGATTAGTAGGGCGCGTGAAGAAGTGGGATCAAACGTCGAATTGATGTATAATCCGGTAATGTCATTCAATGTTGAATTCACCCTGCGACTCGCTGAGCGTCTTAGGCCGTATGGCTTGCGGTGGCTTGAGGAACCTTTGATTCCTAGTGATTTAGAGGGCCAGATTGAATTGAAACGTGCGATTACGTGGATTCCATTGGCGACGGGTGAACACCATCATGGACGGAAGGCATTTCGACAGTTGGTCGAAAACCGTGCGATAGACATTGTGCAGCCAGATATAATTTGGTGCGGAGGTCTCAGCGAAGCGGTCAAGATTTACACCATCGCGGAAGCTTCAGGCGTTCCCACAATTCCGCATACGGGTGCGGGGACACCATGGGGACAGCATTTCGCAGTTGCTATGCCGGAGTCACCGATGGCTGAGTTTTGGATGGGGTCCGCCCCTGGTGTTCCTCTGGAGGACGTTTGCCCAATTCCGGGAATGCCCGTTCCGCAGGATGGTGATATAATTCCTTCGGATGCGCCCGGATTTGGTATGGAGATTGATGCGACATGGATTCAACCGTGGGATTACAGTAGAATTAGGTGATGTCAGGAAAGATAGGAATGCCAGAAACACATAACCCGAGCAGCCTGCGTCTCTGCACCTATGACTAAAGCTTTGACACGATTGGAACTGTCAACAATCAAGAAATATCTACACGCAATCTGAATCGGCTCAGCGCAACGCACACCACTTCTTCCAATGCATGCATGATTCGCGAATCGTGCGCAGCGGTGTGTAGGGCTAGCGGTGCTATGCTTCATCCCGGCTGGACACTCTATCATCCCGAGGCGTAGGGACAATCAATTCCGGATGCACACACGATGATGGGTGAGGCCCTACAGGCTGCAGGGTAACTACCTTCGGCAGCGGAAAGTGTACATAACGGTTCGCGTGTATATTCACGCAGCTTCAATGCCGGGGCGGATATTGTTTTTGGCGGGATGGATGACCACTGGAACGTACTCGCCTGTGATTACGATCCAACTGGGCAATTCCAATGCGTCCGATGATAGAGCCCCGATCAAAGATAACCGGACTAGCTGGCGCCATTGAGATCATGCACACGTGGGGAAACACTCTACAAATGTTGTGATTAAGCAATACGTAGTGGCATACCGATTCCGGATGGGGACTTCATCTTTCTCTCGACGGGCGGTGCAATTGATGGTGCCGCCGCGGTGTTTATGATGTCCTAATTCTATTCGAATTGATAATATAGAAGAGTCAGCCTAATAGAGAAAGCGCTGAAAGCGTCGTCCTTCTTCATATTCTCGGCGCCGTTTTTGCGTTTCTGGGTCTCTGCTTGTTTCGGCCGCAGCCACATCCCACCAGACACCCGCATCGGGAAGGTAGTGATGTGGTTCAACGTCGACAACAATCATGCAAGTTCGATGGTCGTTCCGCGCTTCACTTAGTGCCTGTGTGAGCTCTTCAGGTGTGTGAACCTGCCACGTTCGTGCTCCCAAACTCGCGGCGTTTTGTGCGAAGTCTATCTTCATGTATTCTCCTTCGAGACGGTTCTTTTCAGCATCACGTGAGCGGAACTCGTTACCAAATCTTCGGCCTGCCCGGGACATTTGCAGTGCACTTATAGATTGGAAACCGTGGTTCTGCGACAAGACCACCGTGAGTTTCAGGTCCTCCTGCATTGCCGTCACAAGCTCGGACGGGTTCATTAGGTAGGTCCCATCGCCGATGAGCACGTAGACCTCGCCTTTTGATTGTGTCATCCGCACACCCAGTCCAGCCGGAATTTCGTAGCCCATACATGAGTTTCCAAATTCGAGATGACACCCGCGGCCACCTGTGGCATCCCACGCTTTCAGCAGATCGGAAGGTGGCGTTCCCGCGGCCGCAATGACCACGTCTCCCTCCTGTGCCTGGTCGTTTAATACACGAATGAGCTGACCCTGGTGCATGGTGTTGCTTTTCGACACATCTTTGTTTAGTCGGGTTTCCCACGCTGCGTTCAATTCCACGATTTCTTGTCGATACCCATCATCGGGCTTAATCCGAGCAGCAGTAGCGGCATTGAGGAGTGCTTCCAGAGTGGCGCGCGCGTCGGCGACAATTGGCAACCCATTTTGCTTATATGCGTCGCGGCCTTGGACATTGATATTTATGAACTTCACTGATGGGTTGTTGAATGCGGATTGGGATCCAGTGGTAAAATCGGAGGATCTGCCGCCGATCGTGAGGACAAGGTCCGTGGTGCTCGATATCTTGGCGGCTGCTGATGTGCCACTGACCCCTTGTCCGCCCAGAAGAAACGGCGATGGTGTGCGAATTGAGCCCTTGCCTGCGGATGTCTCACTGACGGGAATGCCGAATTTTTCGGAGAAGCTCTTAAGTTCGTGCCACGCTTCCGCGTAATGGATTCCGCCCCCAGCAATGATCATCGGGCGTCGTGCCGATTGGAGTAGACGGATGGCCTCGCGGATCCGTTTCTGATCGGGTGCACGGCGCTCCACTCGCCATTCATGCCTTTCAAAGAAATGACTGGGATAATTGTAGGCCTGTGTTTGCACGTCTTGAGGCAAGGCTATGGTCACTGGCCCTGTGTCAGCTGGATCCATGAGCACACGCATCGCTTCAGGTAGCGCGGTCAGGAGCTGTTCTGGACGGGAGATACGATCGAAAAATCGACTGACAGGACGGAAACAGTCATTGACGCTGAGATCGGCAGAAATGGGGTGTTCGAGGTCCTGCAACACCGTCCCCTGGTACCGTGTTGCGTAATAGTCGGACGGCAACAGCAGCACGGGAAGCCGGTTCGCCGCAGCTGTTGCAGCACCGCTAATCATATTGGTTGCCCCAGGACCAATGGAGGACGTACACGCGAGTGTGGCGAGTCGGTAATTTGCCTTGGCGAACCCCAAAGCTGTGTGAACCATCGACTGCTCGTTACGAGGTTGTCGATAGGGGAGGGCTTGCCCGTATTCGTAAAGTGCTTGTCCAAGTCCCGCGACATTGCCATGTCCGAAGATGCCAAAAATAGAGGGTATTAGCCGACGCACATGTCCATCTCGCTCGCTAAATTGAACTTGAAGATATTTTACCAGTGCCTGTGCCATGGTGAGGCGACTTGAATCTTGTGTTTGGACCATTCCGTTATTAACCTCCTGTCTGACGCGTTGAATATTGGATGTTGTTATCTATCCTTGAGGACCAACTGAGGATGTGCGCGGTAAAGAAAGCTTCGCTCGGTCTAATTTAATATGATATACTGTTGTTCGGTCTTCTCGCAACGCTTGTTTTCAATTGCTGTTGTTAGATCGGGAGCGCAGTTTTACACCGCTATTAGTAGAACTTTAAGATTGAACGGCTTGTACTTGTTTGAATCACGAGGCAGAGAGTTGTGCTTTCACCTGTATGCGATTCAAACCACACAAAGAAAATGGTACGGCAACTCATGTGATTTGTAGTTTGATGGGCGGTCTCGCAACGCATTCAGTTCAGTTTAGGGGGTTGATTATGGCATTTGATTCAAAATTGCAGAGACAAATCATGGGTCGGTTCGCCACGGGCGTAACGCTTTTAACCACGAGGTGTGGTGAGGACATTATGGGTATGACGGCGAATGCGGTCATGTCCCTATCGCTTGACCCACCGCGTATTGTTGTTGCCATCGACAAACGTAACAATACACATAAGCACCTCAATAAAGCCAAGTGCTTCGCGGTTAATGTTCTGCGGGGGGACCAAGAGGAGATTTCACGTCGATTTGCGGGTTCTGGTCCGAAAGGATTTACTGGTTTGCATTTGACGTCGGCTGAGACTGGATCGCCTATACTTGTTGATGCACTGGCATTTGTCGATTGTCGTCTAATCGAAACGTTTCCAGGTGGCGATCACGATTTGTTTATAGGGGAACCGGTGGCCGGTGAGGCACGTGACGGTAGTCCACTTATCTTTTTTGCTGGTGAATATATGTGATCGGAGAGTGGCCTAGAAATTCGGGCTGCTCGGCGCCAGAAGCCTCGACTGGATCGGCTGTTTCGGATACCGTTTCGCATTGAAGAAGCAAGCTTCGAGGATGAGGAATTGATTTGATCAGGATAGAAGCATAGGCCGAGAGGGAGATTAGGATCTGATGGCTAAGCTAGAAGTTGCACCGTATGGTTCATGGAAGTCCCCGATTTCATCCGATTTTATCGTGTCAGAGGAGATTGGGCTGGGCCAAGTTACGATTGACGGTGATGATGTCTATTGGATGGAAACGCGTCCGGGGGAAGCTGGGCGGTATGTAATCGTACGCCGCACATCCGCGGGTGAAAAAACCGTCATGACGCCCATGCCGTTTAATGTGCGAACTCGGGTGCATGAATATGGTGGGGCCGCGTATGCTGTCCATAATCGGACTATTTATTTTTCAAACTTCGAAGACCAGCGGATCTATCGACAAGACCGGAATATGCCGCCCGAACCGCTGACACCAACGTGTGATATGCGTTACGCAGACGCTGTCGTTGATTCGAGTCGTCGAATGCTTATATGTGTGCGTGAAGATCATACCTCTCCTGACTCCGAACCAAACAATTCTCTTGTCAGAATAGATCTTGAAGGTGGCGATAACGGGGAGGTGTTGGTTGGTGGCAATGACTTCTACTCTTTTCCACGACTAAGTCCCAACGGTTCGCAATTGGCTTGGATATGTTGGAACCATCCCAACATGCCGTGGGATGAAAGCGAATTATGGACCGCTGATTTTAAGGCAGATGGTTCCTTGGAGAACGCACGCTGTGTTGTTGCGTCGGTTGGTGTTTCAGTTTTGCAACCAGAATGGTCACCTGACGGGACTTTACACTTTGTATCTGACCAGAGCGGTTGGTGGAACCTTTACCGCTGGCGCAACGAAAGAATTGAGTTGCTTTTCGAAACGCACGCTGAATTTGGAATGGCGCACTGGTCATTTGGCTTATCCACGTATGGATTTGAGTCGCCTAGAACCATTGTTTGCGGTTTCAATCGACGTGGTATTTGGGGTTTGGGACGCCTAGACACTGAAGAATGTCAACTTCGTCCTATTGAAATTCCCTACACCGAGATCACAAGAGCGGGGGTCCGGGTTGCGTCAGAAAAAGTCGTATTCGGCGCTGGTTCGCCCACAACACCAGATTCGATTGTGGAGCTTGACCTTGTCACCTACAAGCATAAGGTGCTGCGCTGCTCAAGCGAGTGCCAAATTGATGATAGTTATCTATCGCTGCCTCAGGCGATAGAATTTCCGACGGAGGGAAATCAAACCGCACATGCTTTCTTTTATCCGCCAAAAAATAAGGATTATCGTGGACCGTCTGATGTCCGTCCGCCACTTCTAGTCAAGTGTCACGGAGGACCTACCGGAGCAGCTTCGCCTGCATTGAGCCTAATTATACAATATTGGACTAGTCGTGGGATTGCCGTTCTTGATGTGAATTACGGTGGGAGCACTGGCTATGGGCGAGCTTATCGCACAAGACTTGATGGAAAATGGGGAATGGTTGACGTTGATGACTGTGTGAACGGTGTTCGATACCTCATTAAACACGCAAGGGTTGATTCAGATCGGGTGGCGATTGATGGGCGCAGTGCTGGTGGGTACACGACGTTGTGCGCGTTGACATTCCGGGATATGTTCAAGGCGGGGGCAAGTTATTTTGGCATCAGCGATCTGGAGGCCATGACGCATGACACCCACAAGTTTGAGTCGCGCTATCTGGATCGATTAATTGGCTCTTATCCAGAATGCCGTGACATATATCGAAAACGATCCCCTATCCATTTTACGAATCAAATTTCCTGTCCCGTTATCCTTTTTCAGGGGCTTGAAGACAAGATTGTGCTTCCGAATCAGGCTGAAATGATGGTTGGGGCATTGCGCGAGAAAGGATTACCGGTGGCATACGTGCCATTCGAAGGAGAACAGCACGGTTTTCGCCGTGCGGAGAACATTAAGCGCTGTCTCGATGCAGAACTGTATTTCTACTCGCGTATCTTCGATTTTAATCCTGGCGATTCCGTGGCGCCAATGGCAATCGAAAATTTCGATGATTAGCCATTCTATTTGGCGTGCGCGAAGCATGGGAAACGCAAAATGGCGGGAGAGGGTGGGAGTCGAACCCACCTATCCATTTGCATGGACAATCTGGTTTTGAAGACCAGTAGAGCCACCGGACCCTATCCCCTCCCATCAGAGAGATGCAATGACGCTGTATTACTTCGTTTGAGTGACTGTCCTCAACCGACGCTGGTTTTGCTCACGTATGGTGATGCCTTGGGCATCGCAGTACTCCAAGAAGGGTACGGCGTATTTTCGCGACGTTTTGGCCAGTTCACGGAATTGTGCAACAGTAATAATGTCGTGTTTTTGCAAATAATCGGTAAGAAACTTGATAGTGTTTTCAGACGTATCAGCGTGGACAAAGTAACCATCAGCAACTGTTATGACACGACCGAGATTAAGTAACGCGTAGAAGGTTTCCTCGATGAGTTGCGAAGGGTATTCGCTGAATCTCAATGTCAATTCTCGCAAATTGGGAGTATTCAAGGCCACTTCCAAGAACGCTTGCTCGATTTTTTCTTTAACGACCTCTCCTTCCTCTGAAAACCGTATCTGGTGCGATGTGAGGCGGAGGACGTTGCCGTCCTTGACAACCTGTCTCTCCCGAACCATGAGGGCCATGACTTTTTCGAAGCCGTTGTTTTCCAAACCGGTTAGGAGACGCAGCTGGGCAACATTTTGGCCAGCTGCGAGTGGGTTTTTCTCATGGAAGTGTTTCAGGGCGGAAAGAACCGATGAGCACGCCTGTTTCGTTCGGGCTGTGGCCGAAATCATTTCTGTACTCCCATCCCAGCGAACAATCTTATTGCTGATTTCGAGTGATTTTAAGCATTGCTGCAATGCGGCATGAGTGTAGGGAAGATAATAGCGCAGTCGATTCTCGGTGACACAGAGATGGGCATTCTCCGTTAGAACTAAGTCCACGATTTTGGCATCATTTCCATCCTGCCAGTTGTCCAAGAGTTCAAGCGTTTCTTCAGTGAAACGCTTGTGTTTTGGAGCAAATGGGTTCATGATCTTCCCCCCGCCAATCGTGTGCTGGGCCGAGAAGTCCCGTACGATAAAGCGATCACCCCTGAAGGTCAGGATGGGTTTTTCTAGGCGAAGTTGGATTTCGGCGGTATCGCCGCGTGAAACAAACTGACTGACTAGAAGAATCGCACGGCAGAATGTCTCGCTGGTACCTAGGTAAAATCTGAGGCGTGTCCAGTGCGGAAGTTCTCGTGGAAAAGATGACAAAATCCGGATTGATACATCAATGTTCTGAGTAACGCTCGAGAATTCAATCGGGCAAATAACATTGCCATGCTCGATTTCGTCAACGTTAATGCCAGATAGATTCAGGGCTGTGCGCTGTCCTGCCTCCGCTCGTTCAGCTGATGCGTTATGTACTTGTATACCTCGAACGCGTACCTCGCGCCCTTGTGGAAGCACCATCAGCCGTTGGTCGCGTTGGATTTCTCCGCCAATTAGTGTTCCGGTTGCGACTGCACCGAAACCATCCATCGAAAACGTTCGATCTACATAGAGTCGCGGAATGCCATGAGATTGATGCTCTTTGTCGATGGTGTTGACCTGGTGTACGATGAGTTCTTTGAGAGTGTCTAGTCCTTGGCGCGTTATCGACGAAACGTGCGCAGTCGGAACGCCTTCTAGTGTTGTACCAACTAACATCTCTTGGGACATCTCGGTTGATTCCGCCAACTGTTGTGGTGTCACTAAGTCGATTTTTGTCATGACAAGGACACCGCTTGAGATTCCGAGGAGATTGAGAATTTCCAGATGTTCCAGTGTCTGTTCTTGCACCCCTTCCTTTCCATCAACGACCAAGAGTACGCAGTCCATGCCATAAGCCCCAGAAAGCATATTTCGAACAAATCTTTCATGACCGGGCACATCAATGATGCCGGCTCGAGAGCCGTTGGGCAGATCGAAATAGGCAAACCCGAGTTCAATTGACAACCCGCGCTCTTTCTCCTCTTTCAGGCGGTCCGTCTCTATGCCAGTTAGAGCTTGAATTAATGCAGACTTTCCGTGATCGACGTGGCCCGCCGTGCCTACAATGACGTGTCGCATAATGCTGATTATCTCGTGAACACCATTGTGAACGATTTGAACTTGCTAGTTCTTTGAGCAAATTGTCTGCCTGTTCCGACATTAACGCAAAACACTGCAAGCATTGGAAATATTACTCTGTGAATGTAATTCCTTTGGCTGCTTTAACAATGGAAGATAATTCTCGTTCCCCGATGGTTCGTACATCTATCCAAAAGGACTCGTCCTGTGTCCGACCAATGACCGGTGTCGGCTGACTCCGAAACTGCGCAGATAATGCTTTGGCGGATATTTGACGTGGCGCCAAGACTACTCCGAAACTTGGTAACCTGTCAACGGGTAACGACCCGCTGCCTATTTGTGCAAAGCTTTCCTTAATCGAAATATCGATAGTCTCTTTAAAAATCTCGGCGAGCTTGCCTGCAAGCTCATCTGCGACAATTTTTAGCTCTTGTAGTGTTCGGATATAGCAGCGTAACATCGGCAACTCACTATGGAGAGTTGCCTGGTTTAGATAAAGTCTCAGACTGGCTTCGAGGGCTGCGATTGTTAATTTTCCGACGCGGAGCGCGCGCATTAGGGGATTCCTGCGAATTCTGTCTATGTAGTGCGACTTTCCCACTATTATTCCGGCCTGTGGACCACCGAGTAATTTGTCGCCGCTGAACGTCACGATGTCGACACCAGCGTTGATGCGTTCGCGGACTACCGGTTCGCGAGGCAGACCGCAACGCGTTAGGTCAATCAATGAACCGCTTCCAAGGTCCTCGACCGTGGGAATCTGGTGGCTCCGTCCAAGTTGCGAAAGCTCGTCGATGGAGGGTGTTGAGGAAAAACCAACAATTTTATAATTGCTGGGGTGTACTTTGAGTATTAGCCCCGTGTTTTCGGTTATCGCATTTTCATAGTCGGCGAGGTGGGTTCGGTTTGTAGTTCCAACTTCGCGCAAGATTGCTCCGCTCGATTTCATAACGTCGGGAATTCGAAAGGCATTACCGATCTCAATCAATTCCCCCCGTGAGATAATAACCTCTTTGTCCTGTGCCAGTGTATTCAGTGCCAACAACACCGCTGCGGCATTGTTATTTACGACAGTTGAACCTTCACATCCGGTTAGTCGTTGAAGTATGGGTTCGGTGATAAGATCGCGATTGCCTCGCTGGCCCGTAGCGAGATCGTATTCGAGGTTAATAAAGTTGCTGGCCGCCTGTACTAGACTTTCACACGCCGACGTGCTAAGAAGAGCTCGACCGAGATTCGTGTGCGTGATAGTTCCTGTTGCATTGATAACAGGGCGCAGACTCGAGGTTCCTATTTGTTGCAGTCGCGCGAGTGCGATCTGCGAATAATTGACGTCGTCAAGAACACTGATATCTGCCCCAGATTCAAGAATCTGGGTTCTTTTTTCTTCAATGACGGAGCGCAGTATGTCTGTCACTAGATCGCGGGAATACTCTTCCTGAATCCTGATGAACTCGTCTTGAATCAGTAATTTCTCTATTGAGGGGATGCAGCGCAATGCGGCCTGTTGTTCGCACGTCACATTCTTGTCGAGCATAGTGTTGAGTAATAGAATAAAATGAAGTGGTTTTCAGCTCACTCATTAAGTTGCACCTTGATTATACTTAACCGCCGCAGAAGGGTCAAGGCAAAACCTTATCGCGCAGGTGCTTTACCTTGTCCTCAAACTGGATTTATAGGTTCTTGGAAGCATGAAGCGCAATCCTGTCACCTTTCTGTTCGAGACGAGTAACGCGTTCGTGTAACAGGTAAGATTTTAATGGAATTGGGGTTGTCTGATTCTATCTGCGTCGGTAAGGCTGACCTGTTGTGGAGGTCTAAAGTGTTTCCAGGATTGGCTAATAAGCCTGTTTCGATTTGGCGGGTGCAAAGACTTAATTTCAAGAACCCGCATACTAATGACCTAAGTACTATCAAATGTCATGGCGCAGAATCCGCGTCTTTGTCGCATAGAGAGCATGAACAACACGGAATAGCTCTAGTGCGCGCTGGGATGGAGGCCAGATTCAAAAGGTCCAAAACGCGTTTCGTAGATTAGATTGCCAACGGGGGTGGCTTTGCGTGGTAGCAAATGTGTAACTCATTGATAGCAATAAATAATTCGGCATCGGATTGCGACGTAGGCAGTACACAGGTCTTAAATATGTAAAAGATAATTTAAGGTGTGAACGCGGGGCATGCATAGTGGTCGCGGATGTTAAGATATAGAATACAAGAGTCATTCTACATCGAAACAAGTTTCCATAGTTGGAGGGTGAATCGACACTCAAGACAATGAATGCTACTCGGGCGTGGGACTAATAAGAGCCAATGTTTCCGAAGGAATCCTCGGGATGGCCTACTGCCGGCGTGAACATGGTCTGATTAGCGTGTGGGCAATGAGTGCTCGCGATATTCATCTCGTTGGCAACAGAGCTAAGGACAGTTGCACGCTTTCCAAATTACGGGCCGGACCGACGTACTCCATTGTGATTCTGCGTCGCGTTTCGCCCGGGGAATTTGATCTTGCTTGCATAAATCTGATGTCGAGACTAGGCCGAAACTAATATTGCTGGTGGCGAATGGGCCAATCCCGTTGCTGATGCACATGCCGTGGCGCTGGAAAGCACTGGCATTCATTGTGGTTCTCAATTTGAATATGGGGTTCTGGTTGGCCAGCCTGGTAGGCGTAGTTGTCGCAGGAAGTCTATCGGTCTTGGTGTCTGACACCCACGGTTCATGGCTTAACGGTAGAAATGGGAATGTTTGATACAGTCCAGGCTGGTAGTGGTCTACAATCTGTGTCATTTTTGGTGAAATTGACGCTTTTGTGTCGTTCGAAAACAGCAGGTGAATCTGAGTAGAAAAAAGTTGACAAAGCACCTGGACTGATATAACATGCACCTGCGTGCGATTGGCCCGATACTCGAGTGTTTTTATAGGCGCTGCTCGTGGCTATGAATCGCTGTGTCAAAATCAAGTTAAGGGAGAGCTTACATTATGAGTGACAAATCAGTTCGGATCGGAATTATCGGCGCGGGTGCGAATACGACATCTCGCCATATTCCCGGTTTACAAGCAATTGAAGGGGTCGAGGTTACTGGCGTGTGCAATCGGAGTCGTGAGTCATCTCAGCGAGTCGCTAGCGAGTTCAACATATCGAAAACCTATGAACACTGGCAGGAAGCTATCGCCGACTCCGAGACGAATGCCATTGTAATCGGGACATGGCCATACATGCATTGTCGTACAACACTTGCGGCGTTGGACGCGGAGAAGCATGTGATGTGTGAGGCCCGAATGGCGATGAATGCTCAGGAGGCACATACTATGCGTGATGCCGCTCGTGAAAAACCACATTTGATAACGCAGATCGTTCCGTCACCCATGACTTTGGGACAAGATAATGCGGTGAAACGACTCATTGCAGAAGGATATCTTGGGGATGTGTTAGCGATTGAGGTGCGGAGTGGTGGACTGTTTCTCGATGCGGATTCGCCACTGCGTTGGCGTGAGAACTTCGATTTGAGTGGACTGAACATTATGTCGATGGGAATTTGGTACGAGGCTTTGCTGCGTTGGGTAGGTGAAGCTACACGTGTTGTTGCTATGGGAAAAACATTTGTTAGAATGCGGAAGGATGCCGATGGGCTGATGCACCCGGTTCGAATTCCAGAGCACATTGACGTGACCGCGGACATGGCGTGCGGTGCTCAGTTGCACCTTCAAGTTTCAAATGTCAGTGGTTTAGCTGGGCCAAACGAGGTCTTCTTATTTGGCAACAATGGTACGCTGCGTATTGCTGACGACACAATCTATGGTGGTCAACAGAAGGATGCAGCCCTTAATCAACTGGAAATAGATCCTGGCGAAGTCGGCGGATGGAGAGTGGAAGACGAATTTGTAGGCGCAATTCGGGGTCACGAAACCATTACCCACACCAACTTCGAGGATGGTGTTAAATACATGGAATTTACCGAGGCTGTAAATCTCAGTATGGAAACCGGAACCGCGGTTACACTTCCTTTGTGATTTAGTTGTTTCGGATAGTTTTTCGTTTAAGATCAATATTCTAAATTATGTTCAGCACCTGCACGTGGCGAAAAGGTGGAGATGGGCTACGGATTCTAGTGAGTTTTCTGTGGCGAACGGTTGTTCGCTTTGAAGTGCCGGGTCGTATGGACAATTAATCGATTGCTTGTGCGGCAAGCAATCAATGCTTCTAGAATAGATAAATGTACACATTACACCGCTGTTGGGAGGCCTCTGGTTTTAGGCTTGCGCAAATTAATAGTGTGGATTTGACCGCGCTGTGTGACCTAGGCCGAGTGTGAATGGGAACGAAGAGGTGTTTATTCGAGTAAGCGGTGCCTTCATCAGCGGGTATCGGTTGGCCCAATGGTCACATGTCTACGACTGCGCCGCAAATGATTCCTGAATGAGCTAGGATTCGACAGTCTAGGGAAAGATCCGTGCCTTCGTATCTGCTTCTACGTCCAGTTCGATATTGAAGTGGTGGGTGAAACGTTGGCCTGGCGTACCCCCTGCGTCGGCACATCCCCATTCTCCGGCGGCATAAGCCCATGTATGAGGTGTCACCAGTAAACGATACTCTCGGATTGCGATGCCCGTTAGCACTACTCGGCTCTGAAATATTTACTGGCCATTGGAGTGCCAGGTGATTGAGAACGATCTCTGCTTCGTCCTCTTGCTGGGCTGTTCGGGAAGGCGGATCGGCATCTGGTGTGACAAAGGGTTTTTGTATTCTGCGGATTTGCGAATGCCATGCCTGTGAGCTGGTAAGGGCGTTTGATGATGTGGGAGTTTCTGTTCGCACGGCCGATTTGATGCTGTCCCATTCCGAATGAAAAACATGGCTTTATGCGGCTGCTGAAAATTCCTACGCTTCCTTGGGACGAAAGTTCTCAGTTATTCGTCCTGCACAGCGCAGTTTGTCGAACAGCCATTGACTAGTTTTATCGCGGGGAAGTGAAAGTTGATCGATTCCGATTCCGTCGCGGCCATGGTCTCTGCCCGAACTATGCATGTATTCGGAGCTTCGAATGCAAAGTCCGACATGAGTGGCTCGACGTTCAGATCCGAAGAATAAAAGGTCGCCAGGCTCTAGCTCGCTAATTCGAATCGGGTGACTGAAAGCTTCCTGCTGATACGCATCACGCGGAATCCAAATGCCTACCGATGCAAACGCAGCTTGCATAAATCCGGAACAGTCGTAATGCGGTCCAAGCGTGCCGCCCCAAAGGTATCGATTGGGCTGCGCAATCGCAAGATGTGCATACTCAAGTACGCCCGAGATTCGGGCTCGAATTTCTGATTCTGGAATCTTCGCCGCCTGATAGTGTTCTTCCGTGGTTTTGAGATTGTTGAGGTTCTCAGCGGATACCCAACCATAATAACCGTCTTCACACAGGCGAATCTCAGTGGCCTGTGGAACAGCTGCGACGTTGGCTGACGGGATCCGAAGATGACGGCCAGTTTTCGCTTGAGTTGCCAAACGTAGACATTTGCTAGAATCGTAGACATTTACGTCGGTTAGGGCCTGGTATTCGAGCGCATTCTGATGAATGCCACCGTTGTTCTCGATGACGTTCGTTCTAAAAAGTGCTGCGGGCACGATGTTCTTCACTCTAGTTCTGCCTCAAAGGTTCTGACTTCAGGGAAACGGGTTCTTCCGCGGATTAGCTTGCCCAAGCGTGGTTGCCGCTTATTATAGACTTCCACGGCATCAGCATCGGCGTAGCGCAAGAAAATAAGCCTCCGATCGTGTTGGGACTGATTTCCGTCTGATTTGTGGGGCATCCATGCGTGGAACATCAGCGCTTCTCCCGCCTTCATAGGGATTGGGATTGCGTTTTTTTCGTCGACAGCAATCGAAATCTCTTTCATCGCCTTTTTCGATTCAGCAGTCATTTGGTTACTGACGTCAATCTGCCCTATTCGGTGCCCACCAGGAATTATCCAGAGACACCCACTGTCTCTGTTGGTATCATCGAGGGCAGTGATGCACGTAATAGCAGTATAGGGATAAAGTTCGCCGTATCCATTGTCCTGGTGCCAGGACGCGATCTTAGTATTTCCTCGTAGCTTAAAGCTGAGTTGTGAGGTCACGCCTTTCAGGTTGGGGCCCACGAGTTGCTCAGCGCAGTCCACGAAAGGACCGTGGAAATAATAACGTCGAATTAGGTCAGAATGATGATGAACGTTAGCCAACAAGGAATTTCTCAACCAGCTCTGCCTCTCGTCGAATTCACGCCGGTCTTGGTTCCAAGCGTCCATTCCTTGTGTCCTCATCAAGGTCAGTCCAAGGTCGGTCAGGATGCGCCCATAACAGAGATATCCCATCGTGTGAAAAAACTCTAGTTGGACAGCACTGAGCCGGCGGTGAATAAAATGCCGGCGCTCAACTTCTTTGCCATTGCATTCCATAGCTATCTAGATTCCTTTTCTCCATAGTAGGGGACTAGAATTGTAACGAGTATTTTCCGTATTGCCTCGGAATTCTCCGTCTAACGGAGGATATGCCGAGTCCCATCTGGGTTTTGCCGTTGACGGACAAGCCAAAAGGCATTAGAATTGTCGTTGGCTAATCAAGTTCAGTGCTAGGTCTGACATATAGGATATCATCCTTGGGACTTTCGGTGCACCCTGTTCGCATCGCTTTAGATTTGGAATGGTGTTTTGTTGGCCTACAATCATTGAGTATCATTAATCTATGAATACGGGAGCATAATCGACGATGAACAGTCCGCATCAAGATGTAGGCCTATTGCACGCCTTCAGTGAACGAGGACCACGCGCTGACAACGCGCTCAAATGGCGATGCATCGGCCCACCTCGTGGTGGGCGAGTCGTTGCTGTAGCTGGACATCCCTCAGAGTTCATGACCTTTTACTTTGGGGCATGTGCCGGGGGAGTCTGGAAGACTCTTGACGGCGGCACATACTGGGAGAATGTCTCGGATGGGTTCTTCAACTCCGCCGCGATTGGAGCGCTTACTGTCTCGGAGTCCGATCCGAATGTTATTTATGCCGGCACAGGGGAAACGACTATCCGGCTGGATGTTTCATACGGAGACGGTGTCTACAAATCGGTTGATAGTGGCAAAACATGGACGCACCTTGGTTTAGAGCAAACACGTCATATTGGTGAAATTCGTATCCATCCTCAAAACCCTGATCTAGTGTATGTGGCTGCTTTAGGAAATGCATTTGGCCGCAATCGAGAGCGTGGGGTGTTTCGTTCTCAGGATGGTGGGCTAAATTGGGAACAAGTGTTGTTTCGTAGCGAAAAAGCCGGTTCTGTTGATCTAGACATGGATCCAAATAATCCTCGAATCCTCTTTGCATCTATTTGGGAAACCTACCGAAATTTCTGGGAGCTATCAAGTGGGGGACCAGATAGTAGTCTCTATCGTTCGGATGATGGAGGCAGCACCTGGGAGGACATTACGGATAATGCCGGCATGCCCAGGGGAATCAAGGGTAAAATCGGAATCTCTATTTCGCCGGCGAAACCTGGTCGAATTTGGGCAATTGTCGAAGCGCACGCAGGAGGGCTTTATCGTTCGGATGACGGTGGTGAGACCTGGGAACTGTTGACCTCGGATCACGCATTGTGGGAACGCCCTTGGTACTATTCCCACATTTTTGCTGACCCGCAAGATTCTGAGACAGTCTATATTAACAACCTTAAGATGTGGAGATCTACGGATGGCGGAAAAGGGTTTGCCGAGATAGGTACTCCTCATGGTGACCACCATGATTTATGGATTGACCATAAGGACCCGCAGCGGCTGATTCTTGGAAGCGATGGTGGTGCGTGCGTTTCATTCAATGGGGGTGAAACCTGGTCGACGATATACAACCAGTTGACTTCACAGTTTTATCGCCTTGCGGTGGACAATCAGTTTCCGTTTCGTGTTTATGGAACGCAGCAGGATAATTCGAGTATCAGTGTTCCAAGCGCCACTGAATATGGTGCGATTAGATGGCACGACTGTTACGCTGCTGGTACTGGTGAAAGTGGAGATATCGTTGTGCGGGCCGACGACGCGAATATTGTATATGTTGGAGCGGTTGGAAGTTCGCCGGGCGGGGGTGGAGCTCTACAGCGATATGACCATCGCACGGGACACGTGCGCTTGATTACAGTCTGGCCGGAAGCCTATTTTGGCTGGGGGGCAAAAGATCTTAAATATCGTTTTTCTTGGACGTTTCCGGTTGTCCTTTCGCCTCATGATCCGAGTGTCCTCTATGCGGCGGGGAATCTGGTCTTTCGCTCGACTGACGAGGGCAGTAGTTGGCAAGCAATTAGTCCGGATCTTACACGTAATGATCCCGGTAAGCTCGGCGCTTCAGGTGGTCCGATCACGATTGATGCGAGTGGTGCCGAACACTATGGGACCATTTATGCCTTTACTGAATCGGAGCACGAGCCGGGTGTTTTTTGGGCTGGTAGCGATGATGGTTTGATTCACATCTCAAGGGATGGTGGCGCTTGTTGGGTTGATGTTACACCACCCTGTTTGCCAAAATGGTCTCTAATTCAGAATATCGAGGCGTCATCGCACGATAAGGCGACTGTCTATGTGTCTGCTACACGTTACAAATTGAATGACTACCACCCCTATCTTTACAAAACAGTGGATTATGGACAGACTTGGGCGTTGATTAGTGCGAGCTTTCCGCAAGAGGAAATTACGCGCGTTGTGCGTGAAGACCCAGTTCGTTCCGCCTTAATCTACGTTGGAACGGAAACCGGACTGTTCGTTTCGCTTGACGATGGTGCAACTTGGGAACGCTTGCAATCGAATTTTCCAGTCGTTCCCGTATACGACATGGTCATTAAGCAAAATCAACTTGTTGTCGCGACCCATGGAAGAGCATTCTGGGTTTTGGACGATTTAGCACCGTTACGTCAGATAACTGAAGTGATTTCTAACGCTGAAGCCCATCTGTTTGAACCGCCTCCTACTTATCGACGGTACATACAGTGGAGCGCTCGCGGATTTCGGAGCGATACCGCTAAGAATTACATGGTTGGTCTTGGCGTTGAGGCAACCTTCTACGAAGACAAATTAGCTGATGGGGGTCGCAAACGAAGATATCTGGATGCAGGCGAAGGACCGCCTCACGGCGTGGTCATTCATTACTTGCTGAGTCAGGTTTCTGTGGATGAGGTCACCTTAAGGATTTTTAATGCACAAGACGAGGCAATTGCCACATTTTCTGGAAGGACAGATACGATCGAGGATACTGGTGGGATAGAGGATTGTGAAATGTCTCGACATGAGCTGAGCGCGCGGCGTCATATATCCACTGACCAGGGAATCAACCGATTTGTGTGGGATATGCGTTATCCAGATGCACACGATGTCTCGGAGAATCGTGCATCTGAGCGCGCCAATGAGAACTCCAACGATCCTCTCGATAGATTCAATGAAGGACCATTTGCTCCACCAGGTGTATATCACGTTCAGCTTACGGCTGGTGATAAAGAATACACCCAATCTTTTGAACTCTTGAAGGACCCACGGATTGAGGCCACACAGGAGGACCTTGAATCACAGTTTAGGCTTTGGTGCCAGATTCGAGACAAGCTTTCCCGAACGAATGAATGTCTTGATCGTTTGCATCGAATCCGCCGGCAGATTGATGAATGGAAACGGCGCCTTTCCGATAGGGATGATGGCAATGGGAAACAATGTTCCGAACTGGCCGATACGCTCGTGGCAAGACTTAACGCGATTGAGATGGAGCTCGTTGAGACAGACCCAGACGCGGAGACAGGCCCACTCCGGAGACCTGTCAGGCTAAACGCAAAGTTATTGGACTTGGCGAACGTCGTGTCCTGCGTCGATGCTGCACCTCCGAGACAGGCTTACGATGTTTTTGAATATCTCTCGAGTTTGATAGAAGAACAGCTTGGGGCACTTCAGTCGCTGATTGAACAAGATCTTCCCGATTTTAACGGATTGATTAAGCAGGCAAACGTGCCTGCAGTCGGGGAGTAGCATGATGTCGGAGGGTAGTTTCCGAACATCGGGTCTATATCTGGAATATGAAGCAACGCCGTAATTTTATTAGTATCACCGCTGCTGATTTTATCGTTCGCTCAGCGTACCAGATTGGGAAAATACCGGTCCTACCCATCTTCGCAGCGGCCCTAGGGGCGAGCGGCGCGTTTTTGGGATTTATTGTATCTGTGTCTACGCTGACGGGAATGCTGCTTAAACCCCTATTTGGTGTTCTGTCCGATAGGTCGGGACGACGTGTGTGGCTGATTGTCGGAACAGCGGTATTTACAGGAATACCGTTTCTCTATGTATTTGTTCACACGCCCGGAGAACTGTTTGCACTTCGCGTTCTCCATGGCTTTGCTACGGCCATCTACGGACCAGTCTCACTTGCATTTGTCGTTGAACAGACGGTAGCAAAACGAGCTGAGAAATTGGGATTGTTCAGTATGGCGCGCCATGCTGGCTACATGCTCGGCCCGGCGGTTGGCGGTTGGCTGCTTTTGAAGATGAATCCGATTTCTGTCTTTACGATGATAGGATTGGTAAGCTCTTGCGCTTTTGTCCCACTTCTTTTTATAGATGAGCAGGCCGGCCGTAGTAGAAGTTTCCGAAACACAATACGTGGACAGGTGTTCCACGCGTTAAGAGCAGGGGTTAGAACACCGTCTGTGTGGCTGTCGGGTTCCCTGGAGTCAGCGATGTTTGTCGTACTGTATGCCACTAAAGCCTTTCTTCCTGTGTATGCTCTTGATCTGGGGATTAGCGTTGCACTTATAGGCGTGTTTTTTGCAATTCAGGAGGCAGCGCACATGCTAGTGAAACCTTTGGGGGGACGGCTTGGCGATCGTGTCGGTTATGTTGGCCCGATATGCGCGGGTATGATCGTTGTGGCAATCTCTGTGCCCCTTCTTTCGGTGCCTCATGGTTCACGAAGTCTTCTTCTCCTAGCTGCGTTTATTGGTATCGGACAAGGCCTAGTTTTTCCCTCTACGGTGGCTTTGGTGTCCACTGAGATAGATTCGTCTCACATTGGTTCAGGAATGGGACTCATCGGAATGCTGAAGAATTCTGGCAAAGTCGGAGGGCCTATCCTCGGAGGTCTACTGATTCAGACATTGGGTTTTGGTGGGACCTTGTGGTTCATGGGAGCGCTTTTGTTGCTGGGCGCGGTCCTGGTTTGGTTCTGGGGCCAGCGGCGAAGTAATCAATTTCAAAATGGAATGAGCATCCAAGAGTGTAGTAGGCTGGAACGTGAGTGAGGAGTCTAAGTTGGTTTGATACAATCTGGACCGAATTACAGATTCTACACGAAGATGAAATCTGTGATTCGGCGCCGGCAGAATTCTTAATGTTTGAGACGATAAATTGCAGGCAAAGATTCGGCAATCCTCCAACAATGTGAACTGAAGAATCGGCCTGCTGTCGGTTAAACAATGGAAAAGCACTTTTCGCGCTTCAAGTGTTAGAATTGTCCCTTGTACTCGTTTGTATGGGATAGCAATCCTGCAGCCGGAGCCACGTAGTTCTCAGCGTAGACAGCTCCAATGGTTGTTCCGTGTTGAACCGGACCACTGCCTTCTTCCGAATTCCGGACGGATTATTGCGCTGCTATACATCTTGAACTAGGCAGGATACTCCCGGTATGTGTATCAGTGCTCCAGACAAGCCGAAATGTTATTCTTCCGATAGCGTTAGATTTAATTGGTCGCGCGTTCTGAGGTTGAACCCGCTTCTGCAGGGACCAACACGCCACAATATATGGTCTGTGCGCAGACATGTATTGTGGCGCTCAATGAAGTTACGTTGTATCTTATGAATCATCGTCTTTTGAAAAATAATGATCACCAATTTGGCAGTGGGAGCGCACAAGTCGGACACCCCTCAAATTTGAACTCTGCTAGGCGTGTGGGTGGTCTGATGTGTTGTGTCTTGAATAAGATTAACACAATGCTCGGGACCGACGACCCAACTGGATTCGATCCCAGAGACTTAACAGGGATTCTCCAAAAAGCGAGTCATCAGGAAACCTTGGTCCGAATTCCAGCGTTTGTTTCTAGTATGGTTATGTCTAGTATAATTATCGAGTCACCTATGCCACGCTAATTCTGTGCTGATTTGGTAGTCTCGAGATGGAATTCGACTTGGGTTTCTGTGGATCCTACTTGGAAGTGAATCGCGACATGAAAGACAAAAAGAAAATTGTTTGCAGGTTGGTTGTGTTTCTGTCATTGCTATGCGCGTTAATTGTTCCATCGAAACTCGTCACAGCACATTACGATATTAGCTATTTCTGGGCAAAGAATGTCGGCGCAGCAAGAGCCTACGCCCTCGAGGTCGAAAAAGCCCTCAGAGCAAAGGGGCGCGAAAGGATTGGAATCGTACACAGCAGAGCAGGTTGTTACGGTGTAATATATGATCTTGATGGGAGTCGGGAAAGAAGCGTACGTTTGGCGCAGGAACATGCAGCCCTTTTATATCAAGCGGGTGTGACTAAGTTGAGGGGCCTTGACGCTGCTTGTCCGGTCCGGGATCGGGGTTATGTCACGCTGCAGAAGCCTTTTGAAGCCACCCTGAAAACGTCGAGTTCGTCAGCGTCTTCTATTGATTCACGCCTCGAAGAGGACATAGATCGATACATCAAGGGACTGCGAAGGAGAGAACACTTATCTAAAACGGACCGTACTAGCTTTGTTATCTACGATATTGCGAGAGCGCACAAACTGGTCTCAATCAACGAAGACCGGCCAATGATGGCCGCCTCTCTAATTAAGAACTTTGTTATGTTAGCTTATTTTCATGAGGTCCGACAGGACCGTTTAAGCCATACGAATCAGAATCGTCGACATTTACGCAACATGATTCAAAAGAGCTTTAATTCCTCAACTAATTACTTTATCAGATTGCTGGGTGGCCCGCGACGTGTGAATCGGATTCTGACCGCGAATTATCCTTATTTTGAGCATACGCGAATCGTTGAATATATCCCCAACGGGGGTCGTACCTACCGAAACACCACTTCCTCGCATGACATGAACCGTTTCTACAATCAGCTGTGGTTGGGGAATCTTCCGCTTTCGATCAAGATGAAATACTATTTAGGTCTGCCCAAGGCGGATCGTCTCTTTGACAATACCTGTATTCCTCACGGTGTACACGTCTACAACAAGACTGGAACGGTTTATGGTATGGTTGCCGACAGCGGAGTAGTTGTCATTACTGATCCGAATGGAAAACGACGGGCCTACATAGTGACCGGAATTATCGAGGACAGAACTAAGATAAACCAACGAAATCGCTCTCTTCCTTTTACGACGTGGGTCAACCGGAGGTCTGAGATTCTTCGCAGTGTTTCCGAGGGTGTGTATGAATACATCTATGAACGAAATTATGGTGGCGTTCACAGATGTCGACAGCATCGCGGCAGGCATTTGGCATCTAGAGCTTGACAAGAATCCGGACCAAGTACAGTGCGGGCTATCAAGCCAACCCACAAGAAAGCGCACAACCGGAACGTGATAGGTAGGACAACTGAGTTACTCGTGTAATGAATTCGGGCTCGAATCGAAAAAGGAGTGCGCATGTAGGTTGGCATCCAGTGTGCATGTAGGTTGGCATCCGCAGGAAGTGGTCTGTCTTTTAGGGCTGAAACTGTAAGTCGCTGCTCGCCTGCTTTGAGCTCAGGTTGGCAGAGCCGTTCCTAGATATTCAAACTCGTAGATTTCTAGATGTCGTGAAATGTTTCGTGTGTAGGTATGGGGAGTCAATGCTTTTAGTGCCTTCCGTTGGTTAATCCTAGATTGTGTGCACTGTGTTAGAGGGAGTGGCTCTCGTCGAAGAGAATGATTCGTTTGGGTTCAAGAAAACAAGCAGGTGCCGCGTAGAAAAACTACCATATGACAATTGAGATTCTGAATAATGAGTGGGCAGAATGGTGGGCTTAATTTGACGATGGTTCGGCTTAATGGTGGCGAGTTACAGGAGCTGCAGGTTGCGGCTATTTAGCATGATTAGCTGCTTTCTACGCGCATATCTGGTGTTTCTTTAGTATTGATTCCCTCATGTTATGTTAGGCTCAGTTGTGTCATAAATCCCAACATTAGACCTTGACTCGTAGAGTAATTTGCGGCAGTGTTTCCCAGCCGAACTGGGTCCGCCGAATCCGCGAATGAGTGTTTGTCTCAAGGTATTCGAACAGCGTTTCCGTCCGGTCACGAACCGTCTGTTCGAGCTGCTCGCTGAGGCTCCCTTCCTTGAACTGCTACTAGCGAGCGCTTTTGTTTGTCCGAGATAGATGTGAAAGTGTTCGTTCCCTCAGCCCTCATTTGTGCCAGCGAAGTAGTCGAGCCCCAAGGCCTCCTCACTGTTGGTATATAGGTAGGCCACAGGTCCATATCCAGCCGGGTCAACCCGCCAGTGCACATCTATACTGAAATGAACCTATATTGAATGCTCAGCGAGATTGCACCTGGCCCCATCATTCTGAACCACTGACCTTTCTAGAGGTGAGCCTGTTTTCGCGCGGTTGTTCTAATTGCGAAAACAACTGGAGTTAAACAAACACGTTAACGCCCATATCAATATATCGGTCACGATGTTCTGGCGCAACGCCCCGTAGAAAGATTGAAACTCCGGTCCCACTGAGTTGATTGCCCACATGGCGTATGATGTCGTCTGACAAGAGATGTGTATCAGAAGAGGGTAAAGTGAGTGGATGATGGGGATAAGTACTAAGGTTCTTGTCCAAGTCCTGAGGTCCAAAAGAAATGCAATCAACACCCGGTTTTGCAAGCTTTTTCGCGTTTGTTACCGCGTTAAGCGACTCCACCTGAATCATAAGTATAGCCGTCTCATTCCACCACTTGGCGTATTCAACACGGTCTTGATTTGGTCTAAAGCCAAAACCGAAGGCAGGTCCCCAACTCCGCCTCCCGATTGGCGGATAGTACAAGGCGTTTACGGCCTCATCAACAGTAGACTCGCTTTCCACTTGCGGGACTTCAAAAGCGGTAGCGCCTAAATCCGCCCAGTTACCAATCTGGTAAGCTAGCTGCGTGTTTTTGATTCGAAATAGAACCGGCGTGTTGTGTTCTTCCGCAAGATTACAAAAAGGAACGAGGCGATTCTCTTTGAATGGGGAATGTTGGCTATCACACTGAAGAAGATCAAACCCTCCTGTTGCCAGGGTGGATCGGACTTCATCAGGATCCGATGTCAGGTGACAACGCTCGCAAATAATAACCTCCCCATCACGCATGCGCTGTTTTACATTTTTTTCTGCCATTCGCTACTTCCTTTCAGGTAGGGACTGTTGGCAAATCTTTCGAGTTCGCTTTGTGTTGTAGAAAGAGTGTACCAAAAAAGGAGGATATTGTCCATGATTATTTTGTCCCTTCCAAGTGGAACATCACAAATTCGACGGAGCTCCATCCGTCTACAACTGTTAGCATCACAATCCGTACTTGGAAGTAATCATACATGGAACAGTCAATGTCAATGGAGTGGATGCAAAAAGAGTTAACTGTCCTCGTGACAATCCGGCATTCGTGATTCCCGAGTGGAGAACATACATTAAAAAGCCACCACATTACTCACAAGAACCGAGACAATTCGATTGTTCTGAAGCAAGCCTATGCACATCCGGGTCGAATCTTGAGCCAACCCACATTAAACAAGGCATCGATTAAAATCACCGGGCCGATAAGCAAACCGGTAACGAGGAGCCAACACGACAATCATAGTACGTGTGCTATACTTCATCTTTCTGCTGCCCGTACACGCTTTCCTGATTGAAACAAGGTTCAACATCGAGAATATGGACCCACAAGGACGCGGCGGTTAGAAACAGTAATGTATGCCTATATGTGTGCGAAACGCATCCGACGTTCGCAATGCTATCGCAGCCAACAAACTGGGGATTACAAGGGTGAATCACGCGTTCGGAGCCGCGAAGGGCGTTGAGTAATGTATTATGGCACGGAATTCAGTGGAGCGATTTTAGGCTTCACGGTGTAGCAACGTTGCAAAGTTGTTTAAGTACTCTGAATCCTTTTTGCGTTGCTCAATATTTTGAAGTCGAATAAACGCTCTATTTTCGCCATTGCGAAGAAAATTTGCACCGCGTAATTGCAAACCTCAGCTATGCAAAGCTTCTTGTCATAAGTAAGAGACCTTTAATTTGCGAGCTCCTTGTGTGAAGTCTAACTTTTGCGTAAAGATGTCAAGGGACACATTGCACGCATCAGGAGATTGAGCCGGCCTAGCATATACGTATGAAAGTTCGCAACCCGGATAATCGAATGCATGCCTCTTTAGTCTTTGGGGAATGGAAGCACCAT